>CAWFUV010000023.1:0-208496 GCA_963819045.1 uncultured Chitinophagaceae bacterium
GCGCTTCTTGCCACCCGTCATTGCGAGCACTCTCAGCTCTTCTTGCGCATCTCATCGACGCTGATCGGTCCGCCGCCGGAGGTCGCGAGATACAGACAGGCGAAGCAAAACAGGATCGCGGCGGTGCCGCCGTTGATGATCGGCAGGAATACGGGCTCGGCGGGAGTCTTGAACATGTGCCCGAGGAAATAGGCGAACGCCATTTCACCGGCGAGGATGAAGGCGGAGATGCGCGTGAACAAGCCGATCATCAACAGCGCGCCGAGCACCAGTTCGATCACTCCGGCGGTCACGATCAGCGGCGGAAGATTGGCGAAATAGGGTACGGCGGGAAACTTGAAAAGCTTCGCGACACCGTATTGAAACAGCAACAGCCCGGTGATGAACCGGAACAGGCTGAGCGCAGTCGGTTGCCATTTGGTGAACGTCTGGTCCATGTCATTTACCCCCCTGATCGAGACGTTAAATCCGGCGTCACACATCGAGTGCTGCCGTGCGACACGATGTTGGATACTGCTGTGCGCTGTCAACACCGCGTCCATCAAATCATTGCCACGGCGCACATGATCGTCTGGCCGCGCGTCGCGATTGCAGCGCAACAAGCTCGGCCGCCGTTTTCGAAACGGCGATCAAACGTCGCAGGCTTGCGCGCGATGATTTCCGCTGACGCGCGCGAGACTCCATCGATGCATCCATCGTCCTTTGTTATGGTACATAATAATTATTATACGCCACTTATTATGAATCCGGTCACGGCTGCACTCACATTCTTGTCGGCGTGAGCTGATCGGCGGACGCGTCGCGGCTTGCGCAACAAAAAAGCCGCGTGCGAGACGCGGCTTTTTTCCAAATCTGATTTCCTTAATCGGAAGCCGGAATCGAACAACGCTAGCGCCACTCGACCTTGGTGATCTCGTAGGCCTTCGCGCCGCCCGGGGCGATGACCTCGACGAGGCGCCGTTCTTCTTGCCGATCAGCGCGCGCGCCAGCGGCGAGGTGATGGAGATGCGGCCCTTCTTGACGTCGGCCTCCGGTCGCCGACGATCTGGCAGACGGCCTTCTTGTCGGTGTCTTCGTCGACCAGCGTGACGGTGGCGCCGAACTTGATGGTGTTGCCGGAGAGCTTGCAGACGTCGATGACGTCGGCGCGCGCGATCTTGTCCTCGATCTCGGCGATGCGGCCTTCGATGAAGCTCTGCGTCCTTCGCGGCGTGATACTCGGCGTTCTCCGAAAGGTCGCCATGCTCGCGCGCCTCGGAGATCTGCTACGTTTCCGAGCACGTAATAGAGGTAGAAGCACTCGTCGGGGTTCGGCACCGACGGGTCCTGGCAGATCGGGTCGCCCGGCGCCGGGTTCGGTGCTGGATGGAGCGTGGCCTGGATGGAGGCTCGGCCCGGATTGGCGATCGGCGTCAGCGGCAACCCGGTGTTCAGGTACGTGTTCCACGGCCCGGGAACCTCACGCAAGGGCGGAGAACGGTTGGCTGGTGTCCAGGCCGGCCTGCGTCGCGCCGTAATACACCGCCGCATCGATCTGCAACGGCATCTGGCTGAACAGGCGGTTGTAGATCACACGGGCGATCTTGGCCCGGGTCGGCATCGACTCCGGCCTCCCGCTCGATCATCGAAGCGATGATCAGGATCTCGTAGGGCGTGCGGCCGAATGCGGCGGCTCCGTTGACGATGTCTTCCTGATCGCCGACCCGCTCCATCAAGGCGATCATCCGCTCGACGACCTGACCTTCGCTCTCGGCATTCGAGACCTGGTACGTATCGGGGAACAGCAGGCCCTCGAGCGATGTGACGCCTTCCGGCTGCCACGTGGACCGGATCTCGGGGTCCTGTGTGGCGGTGATGAAGTTGGCAGCAGTCAGGCGATCGACGGTCGAATCGAGCCGCTCGGCCATCTTGGCGACCGTGAATCCCTCCGGGAACGTCACCTTCGTGTAGGTCTGCCCCGGTGGCGTGCGCAGCCGACCCAGCACGTTGCCCATGTGATCGTCAGGTCGGATCTCGTAGTAGCCGGGGGTGATGTCGAGCCCGCCGTTCCGCTCGACGTACCACTCGAACACGCTGACGTCGCTGATCAGGCCCTGGTCGAGCAGGCGCTGCGAGATCGAGTCGATGTCGTCGTCCTCGAGCACCGTGAAGCTCTGCACGTCGCCCGCGGCACCGGGCGGGTTGATCTGGCCGAGGTACCACCAACCGACGGCACCGGCGATCATAATCATGACGATGCCGATGACCATCGTGGTGTACACGATGTACTTGATCGGCCTGGTCTGACGCCGAAGTCGCTCCACCGTCCCTGTCTGGTCGCTGGCGTCCCACGGGTCCGAGGGCCAGTCGAGTGCCGGGCGTGCATCGGGATCGATCTTTACAAAACTGTTTTTCATTTCCTGTTCTGTGTTGGCAGCAGTAGCTTGTGATTGTTGGTTTTGTTGGGCTTGCGCCTGTTTCCCGGCCCTCCTGCCAGCCGCACCACCTGCAACAGCGCCAATAGCTGCTCCCTTACCCGCGTCGCCTGCAATAGCCCCGATGGCCACCCCTGCCGCTGCACCTTTGGCAGCACCTCCAACAGCCGCACCGGTAGGGCCGGTCTGAGCAGGCGCAGCCTGTACTTTTGGAAGGTTCAGCGGATCAATGCCCGATTGTTCCATCGCCCATTTGTAACATTCAAATTCATCTTCTTTTTGTTTTTGCTTGCTTTGTCCTTTTGCCGGGAACACATATAATTTCAGCCCGCTTGAGATCTGGTTATAGGTCATTTTTGAAGTGTCAGGCAATGAGGGTGGCGCCTGGGCTAATGTGGTTTCACAAAATGCTAGCATTATAACTGGTAAAAAAAACAGGGCAACTGCTTTAAAGAAAAAATTGGGTCTCATGTTTTTTAGTTTTAATAATTATAAATTGTTGTTTGCTTTTGCATGATGCTATGATGCTTTTCCTCCAACGAGCTTTTTAATACCCGGGTTTTTGAGAAATGCAGATGTTTGAAAGTTCTTCATTGTTGAACTATTTGATGCCAAACATTGCTGTTTCTTTCGAAACAGACTTTACAAATCCATTATGTAGGAAACACAAAAGTCAGGGCGGCCCTAACCCCAAAATCAGCCTTGTTTCCGTTGGGTGCTGCTACTTGTATACGGGGTCCAACTGCTAATGAAATAATCTGCTTTCCCAACTTGGTTACACCAGACACGGAGGGAATAATAAAAATGGAAGTTGTACTGGCCTCCCAGTTTTGTGTCATCTCTGCATTCAATCCAACCCCTGCCCCACTTTTCCAGTTCTTTACAAGAAAAGGTTGTAAATACATCTGGTTTACATCTGCCCGTTTTTCATCACCGGCAACAGACCATATTTGATTGACCAGCGCACCGTATGTCCAGCCATTTGCCTGTTTTAGAAGTAAAGCAGTGGGGCCTATGCCAAACTTTTTTGTTCCTAATAAATCATTTGTTGCTGTAGGAACCAGGAAGGCAGGGCCGGCACCCCACACTACGCCATTCTTTGGTTCGGCAGGAGAAAAAAATGCACTAACAAGAGCATCACTCAGGCCACTCTGCTGTTCGCCATCTTTGCCGGTGATATTATGTTGTGATACTACAGGAAGCACCATTCTTGATATCAGGTTTAATTTGGCGGAGAGTTTGATCGGAATAACCGGTTGAATGTTTAATGTATTTTTTGAACCATTGTAATCCCCTATACCAACATCCGTATTATTTTGAAAGGGCAGACTAATAAGTGATGCAACAGGATTTGCCAGTTTCTTAGCTAGTTCAGCAGGATCTGCTGCCGGTGCGGGCTTTTCCTGCGCCATACCAATACCGGATAAGCCAGTCAGTAAAGCGAAGAGGAATACACCGGATTTAATATCACAATATGCATTTTTCATACATTCTTTTTATTAATGGCAGCACTTGTATTTGCAGCGTTTGTTTCATTTTTCATGATTGTTTTTATTTTTTGAATATGCAAAAAAACTGTAGCTGCCTCGCTGTTATTTGCCCATCACTGCCTGAATAACGCACCTAAGAATAAGAGCAGTCCAAATAACAGAACAAGAACACCGAGCAAAGACGAGAGGGATCGCGGCATATCGGGGTAGTATTGCTTTAATTTTCTTACTGCGGTTTGGTTCTGGATCAATGCCAGCAAAAGGCCGAGCAGGCCAAACGAGATCATGATCATACCTACTATACGCGGACTCAGCCACCGGCCTGCCCCTTCAGCGGTATTGCTTGTTCCCTCGAAGAATTTATAAATGGTAAATCCGAACGAGATCATAGAAATGGCCGTGCGCAGCCATGCCATTAGGGTGCGTTCCTCCGCCAATGCCGTTCGCATAAAGGCAAGATCAGTGTTACTCAGCGTGGAAGGCGTTCCGGGTGTATCTTTTTCTTCGGGCATGTTATTTATTATTTAATGATACAATTGATTTTTTTGGAATCACCCCAGATTGCCTGTGAAAAATCGGCGTTTGAAAAATCAGTATTATGAATTTTCGATTGCGAAAAATTGGCATTCACCAACCTGGAGTTTCGAAAAGAGGTACCAAATTTCGATGTAATAGAAAATGCGGTTTTTCGCAGGCGTTCAAAGCCTTTGGCACCACTTAAGGCTCTTTTGCTGATCAATGCGCGACTGATCGCCATAATTACCGTAACTATGCCACCGCCGAGGCTTTTACCGAACATACCTCCGCTTACTGCCACGATGATGAACAGAATAGAAGAAGATAAGGTGCTGGCGCCCGCCCGCGCTACAGTACCAATTAAAAACATAATGCTCAGCAGAAAGAAAGAAAGAATCAGGTAAAGCATTCCCCTTCCTGTGCCCAAATCCGAAACATAGCCTGTAACCCCAATAAGTATAGCAATAACAGAAGCCGGAAGGATCAGATAGGAAATAGAAGTGAAAAACCTTTTCCAATAAGTGTACAAAATATAAACGATAAGAACAACCACCGATACAATGCCCGCCATTCTTACATTTTTGTCGGAGGAAGCAAGCATTGTTTGGACCTTACGACCTGTAAGCATCGCCACATAACCGGAGAGTAGCGATATCATCAGAGCGGCAACAAATATCAGGGTTGTATTTAAAGGGGTAATGCCGGTTTTGATATTTGTAAAATCAGCACCGGTAAGATCAGCGCCACTGAAATCGGTGCCGCGCAGATCGCTATCCTTGAAGGTTGCGTTAACGAGATCTCTATTTTGGAAAGACACATTTTGCAGGATTTTATTCGAATAATTTTCAGGCATGACGTTTTATTATTGATTAGGTAATCGAAAGTATTTCTGATGGTTCTGTTCTCTTTTTTTCACTACGGATATTGGAAAGTTCTCTTTCTTCTCTCAATTCTTTGCTCAGAAAATAGTTCAGGAACGTTCGTATCACCGCAATAGCACCCAGCTCTATCAGATGTGCAGTGGTAGGAGAAACAATGGTTCCCGCAATATCTGCCGCCAGTTGCAACTCCAGTGCTACCACCAGCCACCCACCAAACAGCATCCTGAAATTGGTATGTAAAGGGTGTATGCCCGGAGAGTCCAGCCGTGCCTGTATGCTCCGGATTAAAGCGATGATAACACCGGCGACAATAGAGACCAGCGACAAAGCGTTCAGCATGATTTCTGTTAGCTCTCCAATGCGGTCCAGGACTGCTCTTAGATGTTCAATTAATTCATTCACGTTTGGTCATTTATTCATTACTTCAAATAGCCTATGCATAGAAAATAGAACCTTACATGGTGAATTGTTCATACTGCTCTGCTTACAAACCTCAACATAAACCGAAGGAAATGAACGTTGGGGAGAATGCATACAGTAAAATGTAAACCTATTAACCATACACTCCCTCCGCAGGTACTTATTCCTACTGTCAACCGTCATCTATCATCTGTCAACTTAATAACCACTCTACAGTGCGCCAGTTTCCTTTTCCAAAACATCTTTTCCTTCCTGGAACGCCTGCACAGTAGAATGCACCGAGTGAAAAATCATTTCTCACCAGATGCATCTCACAGACCATAACGTTTCCTCGCTTTTGTTTCATTTTTACTTTTCCGGTTCGCTCCTCACTGCCGTGCCATAGCCAAAGCGATGGCTTTCTCCGGCTCAACCATGTGGTCGGATGATTCTGAATTTGCATCAATTGAAAGCTGCACGCCTTTGACCGTACCTGTGAATTCGTTTCCCCGTGGACCATAATCTTCTGATACCGGTGAGCCAGTGTCTAGTCCCACATCACAGCCATCGTCAGCAGAGAAAATCATCGCCGCAGTGGCCGCAATCCTGCCCTCGCCTACCTTGTTGCCATCAACGAACAGGGACACTGCTCCGCCCTTGCCAAGGCCACCGCCATCATAGGTAAACTCCATACGCACCTGGTGATCCCCCGCAGGCAGCGCACTGCCCGCCTCCACATAGTTGTATTGCACGCCAAGCAGGTTATAGCAATATTTAAGTTTGCCGTCGTTAGCGTAAAGGCTCCAGCCGCCGATATTGCCCCCCTGTGCGATGATTACACCGTTGGCTCCGGCTTCAGGTACACTGATCTCGGCAGTCACGGCGTGAGACTTGTTCTTGATGTTAAGAACCGAATTCTCCGACAATCTCCCATACCGCCAAAGAGGAGTTGGGTATTTCCATGGATCAGCACAGGTCTGCCCGCCATGTCTGAATTTAACCTTTCCGCAACACGGTCATCAAGTGGAAGCACGTTGTGGAGGGCCGCTTCGATCAGCCATAGGCGCTGCAAGTGGTGGAGCCTTTCCGGCATTTCCTTCGCCAGGTTGTTTGACTGGCTCCAGTCATTATTGGTGTCATAGAGTTCCCAGTTGTCATCATCAAAAGCCGGGATCTTCTCACCCATAAGAATCCAGGGTGTCTTGTGCCTTGTCACCGCTGTCCAGCCTTTATGGTAAATGCCGCGGTTGCCAAACATCTCAAAATACTGGGTCTCGTGCCGCTCGGCGGCATTCGCTTCGTTGAAGGAGTAAAGCATACTAACACCTTCAATGGGATGCTGCTGCACGCCATTGACCGCCATCGGTTCAGGAAGACCAGCCGCTTCCAAGATGGTAGGCGCGATATCAATGACATGATGAAACTGCGACCGTATCTCGCCTTTTGCTTTAATGCCATTGGGCCAGTGCACAATGGTGCCATTGCGGGTACCGCCCCAGTGAGAGGCCACTTGTTTCGTCCACTGGTAGGGCGTGTTCATGGCGTGTGCCCAGCCCACGGCGTAGTGGTTGTACGATTCAGGCCCCCCAAGTTTGTCTATCCGCTCCATCAGGAATTCGGGTGTCTCGATGGCCGATGCGCCATTGAAATTGATCATTTCGTTGTAGGTGCCATTGAGCGTACCCTCGGCAGAAGCGCCATTGTCGCCAATGATGTAATAGATGAGTGTGTCGTTAAGCAGGGTGAGCCTTTCCAGGGTGTCAATAGGCGGCCAATATGATGATCAGCGTATTCCAAAAATCCTGCATACACCTCCATCTGCCGCCGAAGACTGGTTTAATGCTTCCGGCATATCGTCCCAGGCGGGAATTTCTTTATGACGTTCGGTAAGCTTGCAATCTTGGGGAATGACACCCAATTTCTTTTCCCGTGCAAAAGTTTCTTCCCGGAGTTTGTCCCAGCCTGCGTCGAACTTGCCTTTATATTTATCTGCCCACTCTTTGGGTACGTGGTGTGGTGCATGCGCTGCTCCCGGTGCGAAATACATGAAAAAAGGTTTGTCGGGGATCAAAGCTTTCTGCTGCCCAACCCATCCGATGGCCTTATCAGTCATATCCGCCATGAAATGATAGCCCTCTTCGGGGGTCTTTTTCACTTCTATCGGTGTGGTGCCTTCATAGAGCGAGGGATACCATTGATGTGCTTCACCGCCGATAAAGCCATAGAAATATTCAAAGCCTCCGCCACCGGTTGGCCATTGATCAAAGGGCCCGGCAGGGCTTGTTTGCCAGACGGGTACCTCATGGCATTTGCCAAATTGGGCAGTGGCATAGCCATTCAACTTCAACGTTTGGCAATCGGCGCACAGGTGTTGGGGATCAGAGAGTTATAGCCTGGTGCTCCGGTCGCAATTTCAGTGATGCCGCCCATGCCGATCGTATGGTGGTTACGTCCGGTGAGTAATGCAGCGCGGGTAGGCGAGCACAGGGCAGTGGTATGAAACCGGTTGTACTTGAGACCATTCGCCGCTAACTTTTCAGCAGTTGGCATGTTGATAGGTCCGCCAAAAGCACTGGAAGCGCCGAAGCCAACATCATCCAGCAGGATGACCAGCACATTGGGTGCACCCTTAGGTGGAAGTAAAGTTGGTATAGGTGGATATTTTGTGTCCGGATCTTTCGCATCATACGTTGTCAAAACGTTTGGCTTCCGGTCCGGGATGGGGAGCACAGAACGTTGCATATTGTTTTGTACGGTTGATCCTGCTGTTGATTCCGGTTTATTTTGACCGTTTTCTTTCATAACTGGTTTTTTTAGATTAATAATAAAAAGGATGAGTTGCCCTGTTCGCTATTGATTTTTCATTTTGTTAATTTTGCTTGTAATTATCTAATATTTAATCATATGCCTGGATATGGCATGTTCCATTTTCGAATGATGCATCTGAAGCCAAGATGACTCATACCTGTATCAATCATCTGCGGTTGCCTTGCAGCGGGCCTGTAGCGCAGGCAATAATTCGGTGCACATAAATGCGAGCCTCCCTTCATCACTTTCCTTGGTATTTTCACATTCGGCTGGCTCGTCAAAGCTTGCCACCGGAGAGATTACCCGTGGATTAACAGCAGGTGTGCAACAGCTTTTATCTTTTTGCGCTCTTTATCCAGGTATTAACATACCAGTCACAAGTCCATTCCCAAACATTGCCGGCCATATCATATAATCCATAACCATTAGGGGCAAACGAACCTACAGGAGAGGTTCCTTCAAATCCATCAATCAATAAATTCTGATAAGGAAATTCACCCTGCCAGGTGTTGGCCATCGGCTTAGTCAACTGCACATCTTCATCACCCCAGGTAAAGTTTTTACCTTCCAGTCCGCCCCTTGCTGCAAATTCCCATTCCGCTTCAGTAGGAGCTCTTTGCCGGCCCATGTTGCATATGCTTCCGCATCTTCATAAGCGATATGAACAACCGGATGGTCTTCAATTCCAACGATGGTACTCTGGTCCCTTCGGATGTTTCCAGTTTGTGCCCGGCACCCATTCCCACCAATTGAAATAACTTTTAATCAACAGGGCCTTTGGCTTTTTGAAAGACAAGCGCACCGGAACAAGCAATTCGGGTTGGGCATCCGGATAGTCTTCTGGTTTGAGCGGTCGTTCTGCCACGGTAATATAATCGGTTTCATCAACAAATTTTTTGTATTCTGCATTTGTCACTGCATACTTATCCATATAAAAACTGTCAACCATTACCTGGCGAACGGGTTTTTCTTCGGGATAAAATTTATCCGAGCCCATCAGGAATTTTCCACCGGGTATGAAAATCATATTCTCTGTAAGGTCTTTTATTTAGTTGGTTTTATTCAATGAGTCTAACATTTGGGGACGTTTGCATAGTGAATCAGTTTGTTTCTCTTTTCTATTTAAATCGCGGTAATCTTATTTTCTGTTATCAGAAACTTTCAAACTAACCTACTACCTGTTTTTATTATAGATGATTGTCTTCGATAATTACTTACCTGCACAAATGAAAATGTTGGTTTGCCTGTGATTTTTTCAACGTCATTTCATTTATATAACTAACCCCGGTTGATTTTAATATCCGGAGTTATCATCCTCTGGCTATTAATTGTGAAAAAATCTTTAGTGGCCACCACTGCTTGCTGCCTCTGTCATCTTCTCGATGACCTGGTCGAGACTGAAACTGGCAGCCTTCTGGCGCGGCGGAAAATCTTTGAAGGTCTGCAGGAACTCGCCCACCATAGCCTGTGCAGGAACAAGAAGGTAGACATGCCGGAACATCCAGTCGTAAAAAGTATTAGACGTAATAACTGCGCGTTCATATGGGTCAGTCCGCAGGTTAAAGATGTATGGGCAACGAAGCGTGACGAATGGTTGCATCCATATCTTGAGTGTGCCCGGAGTGGTCTGCTCCATAAACATCATCTTCCAGTTGTCGTAACGGAGTGCCGCAACATCGCCATCATCAGTGAAATAGATAAAGCCTTTTCGCGGGCTCTTGGCTTCTTTGCCCGTGAGGTGAGGCAGCAGGTTGAAGCCGTCAAGATAAACCTTGAAGGTTTTGTTGCCGATTGTATACCCTTTCTTCAGCTTATCGGCGATATCTGTCTCACCGGCCACAGCAAGGATGGTCGGAAACCAGTCCTGGTGACTTATGATCTCGTTTGAAACCGAACCTGCCTTAATCTGACCAGGGAAACGCACCATACATGGCACCCGGTAGGCACCTTCCCAGCTTGTGTTCTTTTCACTATGAAACGGAGTCATACCTCCGTCGGGCCAGGTGTTCATGTGCGGGCCATTATCGGTGCTATACTGTACGAAGGTATTATCTGCAATACCCAGTTCGTCCAGGAAGTTGAGCATCTCGCCAATGGTTTTGTCGTGGTCGATCATTACATCGTGGTACTCCGATTGCCAGCGGCCAGATTGGCCACGGCTTTCCGGTTTAACATGCGTAAACGCATGCATATGCGTTGTATTAAACCATACAAAGAATGGTTCACCGGCATCGTGGGCTGCCTTAATGAATGTTTTGGCTGAAGCCAGGAATTCTTCGTCGATCGTCTCCATCCGCTTTTTGTTCAGCGGACCTGTGTTCTCGATCTTCTGCCCACCATTACCGTCTGCCCAGCAATGCAAAACACCCCGTGGCCCATACCTTTTCCTGAATTCGGGAAAATCCTTTTCATTTGGATAGTCTTCTTCTTCCGGCTCCTCCTCTGCGTTAAGATGATATAGGTTACCGAAGAACTCGTCAAAACCATGCATTGTCGGCAGGTGTTCATCGCGATCACCGAGGTGGTTTTTACCGAACTGTCCCGTACGATAACCGAGCGGTTTTAATGCCTCGGCAATAGTGATGTCTTCTGCCTTAAGACCCAATTCAGCACCTGGTAAGTCCAACCTTTGTAAGACCCGTACGTAGGCCGCATTGGCCGGTAATGAATGATGCCCTTCCCGCCGTACAGCATTGTTCAGCATAAGCATCGGTGAAAATCATGCCTTCGTGGGCAATGCGATCAATGTTTGGGGTGTGATAGCCCATCAAACCACGAGTATAACAACTAAGGTTGGAATGCCAATGTCATCGCCCCAGATAACAAGGATATTTGGTTTTTTTGTTTGCCATGTTTGTTTGTTTTTAATGTTTATAAATCAGTTCATTTGAAATGAATAATTCATTTGTCTCAACATTAAGATTTGGGCATCATTGTTTCCATTACTTTGTCAATGCTGAAACTTGCCGGTTTAGAGCGCGGGGGGAACTCTTTAAAACTTTCCAGCCATTTCATCAGGAGCCCGGGCACTACATACTGAAGCGGTATATTTTCAACAAACCACTCATTGTATTTATAGCTTTCTTCTCCCCGCTCGAATGGATCGGCACGCAGATCGAAGAACTTGGGGAGTCGTAGGTGAGAAAAGGGTTCACGCCATACATCAAGTCCTTTACTGCGCTGTTCAGCAAAAACGACCTTGAACCTTCCCAGGCGTAGAGCCGTACAGTCGCCATCATCGCTCCAGTAAATAAAACCTTCCCGCGGAGATTTTTCTTCTTTACCTGAGAGAAACGGCATAAGGTTAAAGCCATCAAGGTGTACTTTGTATGTTTTATCTCCAATCTTGTATCCTTTTTTCACTTTTTCTACCAGGTCTGGTTCTCCATTAGCTGCTGCAAATGTTGGTATAAAATCCTGCAGGGAGCAGATATCGTTGATAACACGGCCGGGCTCAATAACACCGGGCCACCGCATAACGCAGGGCACTCTCCATCCACCTTCCCAGTTCGTGTCTTTCTCACTGCGAAATGGTGTTGCGCCACCATCTGGCCACGACAGTACTTCAGCTCCATTATCGGTTGTAAAGACAACAATTGTATTATCGGTTACCTTGAGATCGTCAAGTTTTTTTAGCAACTGTCCAACATAATCATCGAGTTCCACCATACCGTCGGGATAAAGGCCGAGCCCTGTTTTACCAACTGATGAAGGTTTCAGGTGCGTAAACACATGCATGCGTGTTGGGTTAAAATAACAGAACCATGGTGTGCCTTCTTTTGTTTTTCTGTCTATAAAATCGAGTGCGTCGCCTATAAATTCCTCGTCAACCGTTTCCATGCGTTTTTTTGTAAGCGGCCCGGTGTTTTCTATTTTCTGCTTTCCCACTCTACCAAACTGTTCATCAACAGTATCATCGTCTTTGTCTGTAGCCCAGCATTTCATCACGCCGCGTGGACCAAATTTTTTACGAAATGCCGGGTCCTTTCGGATAATTCGGATACTCCGGTTCTTCCTCCGCATTCAGATGGTAGAGATTGCCGAAAAATTCATCGAAACCATGTACTGTTGGCAGATGTTCATTGCGGTCCCCAAGTGATTTTTACCAAACTGCCCGGTAGCGTAACCAAAGTTTTTCAGAAACTCCGCCATTGTAGGATCTTCAGCGCTAAGCCCAAGTGGAGCACCCGGCGTACCAACTTTTGTTAGTCCCGTGCGAATAGGTGATTGGCCGGTAATAAATGCAGCCCGGCCTGCCGTGCAGCTTTGCTGCCCATAAAAGTCGGTGAACATTGGCGCCTTCTTTGGCAATACGGTCAATGTTAGGCGTACGATATCCCATGATACCGTGGTTATAAGCGCTGATGTTGAACCATCCGATATCATCAGCCATAATGAAGAGGATGTTTGGTTTCTTTTCGTTTGCCATATTTGTTTTTATTTATTGTTTATGAATCTGGTTTATTTATTTGCAGGACTCGTTGCGTGCTTTGTTGCTGGTTACACTTTGTCAAAAACCCTCTCAAGCCTGAGCTTTGATAGCTTCCGCCGCATCCTACAGCAGAAGCCTCTGTGGTTCTTTTTAATGTTTCAATAAATGTTTAGCCAATTGATAAATTGCTCTAACATCAGCTATGATGAAGTAGATGCCAGGCTTTCTTATATGTGCCATCTTTGTTTATTTGTTGTTCGTAAATCAGGTTTATTTACTTGCAGTACTCGTTGTTGCAGGCTGTCGCTGTTTACACTCGTTCAAGCCCATGTCTCGCCTGAACTTTATTAATTGAAATTAAATCAGTTGTCTTGGTTTATTAGGTTAAATACCGTTATTAACTGTTACATGATGAGAGATTACGGTAAAATATCTTTACTATCATGGCTGCAGAAAATCTATGCATAGCCAAAACAGAACTGGAATGTGTCCAGTCTTCCAAAGCGTTTCTGCAGTCTTATGTGCTTTTTGGTTTCTTAATTAGGTATGTGGTATTTGGTTACTGAAACGATGGAATAAAAATCCGGTTTAAAGCGATAATAAATTGTCAGCTAAATAAGAATAGATAAGATAACTAAAGACGGGTTTTATGCACGACTATTCATAAGTAGCGTTTACCTGTATATAATACTATTTTCAGTTGGGTAGTCTTATATGCACTGCCCAAAGCTCTCAGCTCATATCCGGCAACTGGCAACCGGCAACTGGTATCAGCTAACCTATTTGAATTTAGTATAAGCTCCCATCTTCTACTACTCAGATGCCTTCCTGAAGGTACTATCACTCCTATCTGAGTCTAGTAAATGGGTAGTAACTCCGTACCTCCTCCATGCCTCCTTTAAACACCAGGCATACATCACCAGTACTAAAGCCATGGTAAAGCCCTGTCAAAGTCATGGATAGTTCATGAGAAGCCCTGATAAAGCTGTATCTAAGCCATACCTCCCTAATACCTAAGGCAGGGGTTCTTCGCTTCATCTTCCCTTATTTTGGGGTATTTTCAGCTAAAAAGGGATATTCAGTAGCGGGAAGGTGAAGAAGTATAAAGATACACTGCCGATGGTTACACAGCTTACATCCCTTGCTATGCTCACCATCCTCCATTAAGAAGCGCTATCAACACATGTGAGTAAAAAGGATACTGGAGGAATAGAAAGTCCCGTAGACAAACTTTAGCTGTAATGTCTGTGGAATTGCATTAAAGTGCCAAGGCGCCGAGTTCCACGGACATAAAAAACAAGCAATTGGTTCAGCCTTCACACCAGGCTATAAGAACACCAACAACAGCACGTGTTTAACGGTTAAATCTATTCCTGCAATCGTAAAATTTTAAATTTATATTTTAATAGTACTCACTTTATGCCAGAGGGGGTTAAAAAATCAAGTAAGCATTCTGCCGGTATCTTCTTTTTACGGAGGTTAACTTTCTTATTGGGTGTGATGCTGATTAGCATAGTTGCAGTAGCACAACCACAATTAGCCGATTCAATAAAAAATAAAAACAAATCAGATCAGTCTGTGCAAAAGCGGCCCAACCTGGAACTCTATGGCTTCATTCTCACCGATGTTATTTATGATTTCAAACAAATGGATCCCAAATGGTATGATGTACCGAGACCTACCAAGTTACCTTCCTATAAAGATCAATTTGCTCCCGACGGACAGGTTTATTTCAGTGCCCGGCAAACAAGATTCGGAGTAAAAAGTTATGTTTCAACGCCATTCGGTCCATTGAATACTTTGTTTGAATTTGATTTGCTTGGATCAGGTGTGGATGCAGGACAAACTACCTTTCATCTTCGGCATGCTTACGGAGAGCTGGGAAAATTTGGAGTTGGCCAAACCTGGAGCCCGTTTGTAGATATAGATGTATTTCCCAACGATCTTGAATATTGGGGACCCAATGGAATGGCCAATATCCGTAATCCCCAAATTCGTTATATGCCTATACAAGGCGATACAAAATTGACGATAGCTTTGGAGAAACCCGGTGGCACAGCAGATGATGGAGTGTATGCAGATATGATAGCGCTAAAAAACGTTAAACCTCAATTTAGTTTACCTGATCTTACAGCAGAATATCGCTACGGCAAACCCTGGGGTTATGTAGAGCTGGCGGGTCTTCTGAGGCAACTCAAATGGAAAGATCTCGATACATCCGGAATTGATTACAGCGGAAAACAAACCGGCTGGGGACTTAACCTGAGTTCCAGGATTAAAGTTTTTAAGCAGGACATGATCCACCTGCAGTTGCTTTACGGAAAAGGTATTGAGAACTATGTGAGAGATGCCCCTTCAGATATTGGAATCAAAAATACAGGCACAAATTCTATTAAAGGCGTTGCGCTGCCCGTTACAGGTTTTGTAGGCTTCTACGATCATTATTGGAATAATAAATTCAGCACTACTATTGGTTATTCCTTTGTTAAGATCGACAATTCAGACGGACAGGCTCCCAGCGCTTTTAAAATGGGAGAATATGCAATAACCAATCTTATCTATACTCCTTACAAGGATGTGTTTTTTGAACTGCAACTTCAATATCTTGATCGAAAAAATTTCAGTGATGGCTGGACGGCCACCGATCCAAGAATCCAATTTTCATTCAGATTTAATTTTTCTCAGAAATTTTATTATGATACCAACACAACACCTTAAATTATTGAGTACCGGGTTTTGCTTTGCCATGCTCCTCCTGCTTGCCTGCAACGGCAGTAACAACGGGCAACAGAAAACATACAGATTCAAGCACTTCAACTAATCATCCGCATGCGGATACTTTGTTAAGTGATAATGAAGTGAAAGCCGAAGCGCCCGATGCCAATATTAAAACAGAACAGGGTTATGCCCTTCCCAGGCACACCGCCAATCTTGTGCAATCACCCATCAATATCATTTCCGGTAAAGCAGAGAAAACCACCAAGGAACAAATTTCATTTGTCTTTCATTCAGATATCAATGTTGCAGAAAACCTCGGTCACACTATTGAACTTGAATTCAAAGAAGGAAGCACATGCATTGTGAATGGAAAGGATTACGCATCAAAGCAATTTCATTTTCATACTCCATCGGAACACCTGGTAGATGGTATAACTTTTCCTATGGAAATGCATATAGTAAATGTTTTAAATGATTCTGCTAACGTAAACAAGCCGTCTTACCTGGTTCTGGCAGTGCTCTTCAGGATTGGAGCGGAAAACAAATTCCTCAAAGAGTTTTTGGATAAGATTCCAACCAAGGAGGGAGAAAAGAATACGTTACAAACCGGCGTGGCGAAGCTTGATGATCTGTTCTCTCAATTCACAAAGAATGACATCAAATCTTATTACACATATAATGGTTCATTAACCACGCCACCATTTACAGAAAGCGTTCAATGGGTGATCATGAAACATATTGTGGAAGTCTCCGAGGACCAGATAATGACTATTGAAAAAATGGAAGGAAATAACGCAAGGCATGTACAGGCCATCAATGATAGAAAAGTATATAGCCAGTAGCTGAAGGTGTAAATTTGTTTTCCTTCCGCTGCCGGGGCTCAGTAGCATCTGTTGAGAAGAAATAAAAATAGTTTTTAAGCTAATAACTTATGCAACCAGCGAACAGAACGTTTTGAAGTAAGTAGCTATAGAAGAGGTTACTTGTTCCTTCTTAACCATTCTTACTATTTTGATGCCTGTCAGTGTTCTTGATGCTGAGCTAACTAAACCCTATGGAGGCTCAACCTCTATTTACTTTTCATTTTGACCTTAATGATCTGACTCGTGTGTAAATTAACATCTGCGAGAGTACTCACGAATAATTTGTATGCTTTAGCACAGATTTGATATAGATACCAAACAAAAAGCCTGTAAATGCAATTATTTACAGGCTTTTTGTTGTTCTTTACCGGTTATTGTCGGGATGACAAGATTCGAACTTGCGACCCCACGCCCCCCAGACGTGTGCGCTACCGGGCTGCGCTACATCCCGAAAACTACTAATCACTTATACATCAACAGCAAGGGGTGCAAATGTAAAAGTGTTTTTATGAAAATCCACCTATCTTGCGATAAATTTTGTCCTTTCGCATGAATATCTTGCTGAAAAAAGTTTTAATAGCTGATTCAAGTTCTCCTTATTTCAATACAGTTAAAGATGTTTTCATACAAGATGGAATTATTCAGAATAGTAGATGATAATATTGATGCGGAAGCTGATGATGTTATAGATGAACCAAACCTGATCGTTTCACCAGGCTGGATAGATGTATTTTCAGATTTTGCGATCCTGGTTTTGAACATAAAGAAACATTGGAAACTGGTGCAGCCGCAGCGGTAGCCGGCGGTTTTACACAGGTGTTTATCGTTACCTAATACGCAACCTGTTGTGTCCAGTAAAACACAGGTGAGTTATATTGTTCAAAAATCAAAGGATACTGCCGGTCAACATCCTTCCTATTGGCGCAATATCTCAAGAATGCGAAGGCAAAGAACTTGCTGAAATGTATGATATGTACTACAGCGGGGCAGTGGCTTTTAGTGATGGATTACAACCGGTACAGTCAGCCGGTATAATGCTAAAAGCGTTACAATATGTAAAGGCATTTGATGGTGTGCTGATACAATTACCCCTGGATAAAAGTATCAATGCACATGGCTTAATGAACGAAGGGATTGTTTCCACACAACTGGGATTGCCGGGCATACCTGCAATAGCTGAGGAACTGATGATCCAGCGTGATATTGAACTAGTGAAATATACCGACAGTAAGTTGCATATTACAGGTATTTCTACGGCCAAAAGTGTGGAGTTGATAAAGGAAGCAAAAGAAAAGGCCTGAATATCACTTGTAGTGTGACACCTTATCCATCTATATTTCTGCGATGAAGATTTACGGTCGTATGATACCAACCTGAAAGTTAGGCCGCCTTTACGCACTGCAGCCGACAGAACTGCATTGCGTCAGGCAGTGCTTGACGGATATATTGATTGTATTGCAACACATCATATTCCGCAGCATTGGGACGATAAAACCTGCGAGTTTGAATATGCAAAGACAGGAATGATTGGCTTGCAAACAGCATTTGCAGCGGTGCAAACGGTATTACCGCAATTAACGGATGAGCAAATTGTAAAGCTCTTCTCTACAAATGTTACAAAAGTATTTAACTTGCCTGTAACTGTCATACAGGAAGGTAGGAGAGCAGAACTGACTTTATTCAGCCGTTTAGGAAAAACAATACTTTCAGAACAAAACAATAAAAGTAAATCAGGTAATACACCTTTCTTACATAAAGAGCTAATTGGTAAAGTGGCAGGGGTTGTTAATAAAGGAGACTTATTTTTAAATATATAAATTATGGAAACAACCGTAACTAACCCTCCTGTAAAAGGATTGGTTATCAGCTTGCTTATTATTATATTTAGTATGGTGCTTTATTTTACCGGTCAAATTACCAATCAGGCACTGGGCTATTTGCAGTATGTAATTTTAATTGGTGGGATTATATGGAGTTGTACGTCTTATGCCAGGCAGCTTAATGGGAATGTTACTTTTGGAAATGTATTTGCTCATGGCTTTAAAACAACAGCTGTGGTTATCGTTTTAGTCACAATTTATACTATCCTTGCTATAAAAGTATTATTTCCCGAAATGTTAAATATAATTATAGAGCAGGCAAAAGAGAATATGCGCAAGCAGCCAAATGTTACAGATGAGCAAATTGATAAAGGTGTTGGTTTTATGAAAAATAATTTCATGACTTTTGCAATAGCGGGTATTATTTTAATATTTGGAATTGTAGGACTTATCTCTTCACTGGTAGGTGCTGCTGTTGCAAAGAAGAATCCGCAAGATCCTTTTCACAAGTAAATAAAATTGGCGAACCGCAGTAATGAATCTTTCAATTGTAATTCCTCTTTTTAATGAAGAAGAATCTTTGCCTGAATTGAGCGAATGGATAACACGTGTAGTAGAAGCTGATAATCTTACCTATGAGGTTATAATGGTAGACGATGGCAGTACAGATAATAGCTGGCAGGTGATAGAAAATATTGCTGGTAAAGATCCGCATTTCAAAGGTATTAAATTTCAGCGCAACTATGGCAAGTCTGCAGCACTGAATGAAGGCTTTCAGGCTGCTCAGGGTGACGTAGTAATAACAATGGATGCTGATTTGCAGGACTCTCCCGATGAAATTCCAGAGCTCTATAAAATGATAACTGTAGATGGTTATGACCTGGTAAGTGGCTGGAAAAAAAAGCGCTATGACAATGCCATAACAAAAAATCTTCCGTCTAAATTATACAATGGTGTAAACCGTAAGATATCCGGCATACCACTTCATGATTTTAATTGCGGATTAAAATCGTACAGGAAGAAAGTAGTTAAAAGCATTGAGGTTTATGGTGAAATGCACCGCTATATTCCGGTGATTGCCAAATGGGCAGGGTTTAAAAAGATAGGAGAGAAGGTGGTTGAACATCGTGCACGCAAGTATGGTGTTACCAAGTTTGGCTGGGAACGTTTTATAAATGGCTTTCTCGACCTTGCCACTATTACCTTCGTTAGTCGCTTCAGCAAAAAGCCGATGCACTTTTTTGGAATGTACGGCACCCTCTTTTTTCTCATAGGAGCTTTTATTTTTATTTATCTGATTATAGGGAAGTTTGTTGATCCTGATTTTGCATTAACTAACCGTCCATCCTTTTACATTGCCTTAGCAACCATGATTTTAGGCATGCAACTGTTCCTGACTGGCTTTTTAGCAGAACTGATTTCCCGCAACTCTGCAGATAGAAATCATTATTTAATCGAAGAGAAATTGGGGTTGAAATAACTTGATAATACGATTGCATTATAGTAGTTGGATTAGTCTGTAGCTTCACTTTTCCTTTTCTTTCCAGTTATTTGCATCATGAATCAAAAGGTAATCATTATTGGTCCTGCGCACCCGTTGCGTGGGGGGCTGGCTTCCTTTAACGAGCGGTTGGCAAGGCAGTTTCAGCAGGAGCAAGATGATGTTTCTATTTACACTTTTTCCTTACAATATCCGAACTTTCTTTTTCCTGGTACTACCCAATATTCCAGCGAACCGGCACCTAATGATATTCGTATCAAAGTGCGCATCAATTCTATCAATCCTTTTAATTGGATACAGGTTGGTCAGGAATTGAAAAAGCTTCGTCCTGACATAGTTATAGTACGATATTGGTTGCCTTTTATGGGACCTTGCCTTGGTACTATTTTGCACATAGTTAAAAAAAACAAGCATACTAAGGTTGTATGTATTGCCGATAACATTATTCCACATGAACATCGTCTCGGAGATAAACAATTTACGCAATATTTTATAAAGGCTATTGATGCGTTTATTACAATGAGTGCAAAAGTGATGAATGATTTAAAGAAGTTTAGTAATAAGCCGGTACAACAAGTAGTACATCCATTGTATGATAACTTCGGACAAGGTATTAGCAAAAAAGAAGCTAGGGAATATTTAGGATTTCCTGCTATGGAAAGGATAATTCTATTCTTTGGATTTATCCGCAAATACAAAGGCTTAGATATACTGTTTGATGCAATGAAAATCTTAAAAGATAGAAATGCTGGCGTTAAGCTGTTAGTAGCCGGAGAATTCTATGAGGACGAAAAGCCCTATCAGGAGCATATTGCAAAGCTTGGTATTCAGGATATAATTTACATGCACAGCTCTTTTATTGAAGACAGCAAAGTAAAGTACTATTTAAGCGCTGCAGATTTTGTAATTCAGCCGTATCGTAATGCTACACAAAGCGGTGTTACGCCCCTAGCTTATCATTTTGAAAAGCCCATGTTGGTAACAAATGTTGGTGGCTTGCCTGCTTTAGTACCTGATGAAAAGGTGGGTGTCGTAGCAGAGCCAAACGCTCAGGATATCGCTGAGAAAATTTTAAAGATGTACCGTTTGGGGGAAAGTTGTTTTATGCCTTATTTGAGAGAGGAAAAACAAAAGTATAGTTGGACAGTTTTAACACAAACAATAAGAAACCTCGCTGTACAAGCTCTATAGCTTAACTTGTCCCCTAAAATATAAGCGGACGAATATTTATAAGATTCAAGAGACAGGTTTAAAGGGGCAAGATACAGCGTGGATAGGGTGCAACTGAGACGTTGATAGGGAGATGATAGCAAGGAGATTGGGTATAACTTAAGTATATGTTAGGTATATGTTAGGTATAACTTAGGTATAGCTCTGAAGGTTCCGATGGTCAATAGTAAAAATTATGTGACAAGTTAAGGCAGTTTAGTATTTACACAATGTAGTTGCAACAAAAAAGGGGCAGCTTAAAATGCCGCCCCTTTTAGAAGTAAGTTGTACTAATACGCTCTTGCAAATAATACTCGTTGTATTGAAGGTTGCCCGGTTAAGACATCTTTACCTTCTTCCATTTCGTTGTTTAATGGGATGCAGCGGATGGTAGCCTTTGTAAGTTCTTTTATCTTTTCTTCCGTTTCGGATGTGCCATCCCAATGTGCAGCAACAAAACCTCCTTGTTCATCCAACACTTTTGTAAATTCATCCCAGCTATCTACCTTAGTAACACGTGCATTGCGAAAACTCTTGGCTTTATCGAATAGATTTTGCTGAATATCTTCCAGCAACTGTTTCAATACTTCCGGCAAGCCATTTAAACTATATTGTTTCTTTTCTTTAGTATCTCTGCGCGCTACTTCCGCTACATTATTTTCCAAATCGCGCATACCAATTGCAACCCGCACCGGCACGCCTTTCATCTCATACTCGGCAAACTTCCAGCCCGGGCGGTTGTTTTCATTATCATCATATTTCACCGAAATATTCAATGCTTTTAGCGCAGGCAGTATTTCGCCTTTTATTTTCTCATCTAGTTTCGCTTTTTGTTCTTCACCTTTAAAAATTGGGACGATAACTACTTGTATAGGCGCAATCCTAGGTGGTAATACCAAACCATCATCATCGCTGTGTACCATTACCAGGCCACCAATTAACCGTGTGCTTACTCCCCAGCTTGTAGCCCATACATAATCCAGTTTATTGTTTTTATCACTAAATTTAACATCAAATGCTTTGGCAAAGTTTTGTCCCAGGAAATGAGAAGTTCCAGCCTGCAAAGCTTTACCATCCTGCATCAGGGCTTCTATGCAATAAGTTTCTTCTGCACCTGCGAAACGCTCATTAGCAGTTTTTACGCCTTTAATCACCGGCACAGCCATATAATTCTCTGCAAAATCTGCATAAACGTGCAGCATTTGTTCTGCTTCGGCTACCGCTTCTTCTTTGGTAGCGTGGGCGGTATGCCCCTCCTGCCATAAAAACTCTGCAGTACGGAGGAACAATCGCGTACGCATTTCCCAACGTACCACATTTGCCCATTGGTTTACCAGTATTGGCAAATCGCGATAGCTCTGTATCCAGGTTTTATAGGTGCTCCAGATAATAGCTTCACTTGTTGGTCTTACCACGAGTTCTTCTTCCAGTTTTGCTTCCGGATCTACCATCAACGAGCCTTTTTTCTCCGGATTGTTTTTGAGCCTATAGTGCGTTACTACTGCACATTCCTTTGCAAATCCTTCTGCATTCTTTTCTTCCGCCTCAAACAAACTCTTGGGAACAAATAACGGAAAGTAGGCGTTAGTGTGGCCGGTTTCCTTGAACATTCTATTCAGTACGTCTTGCATATTTTCCCAAAGTGTGTAGCCGTAGGGCTTTATAACCATGCAGCCACGCACTGCGCTATAGTCGGCAAGCTGTCCTTTAATTACTAAATCATTATACCACTGTGAGTAGTCGGTGCTCCGCGATGTTATTTCTTTGCTCATAAATCAGCAACAGCCTTCAGCTATTATTTCTTATATTTCTTAAAATTTTTATGTTTTTCAGGCAGCGCAAAAGTAGTAATTTAGTGTCTTAAAAGAAAAGCAGTTATGAAGAGTAGAATACTTAGTGTTTTTGCTTTAGCTATCTTGCTTGCCAGTTGCTCATCCGCTTACAGGCAGGCACAGACTCCAGATGATGTGTATTACTCTCCGGCTAAAGAAAAAGCAAGAACTTATGCTTCGGCAAACGATAACAGGCAAACAGAGAGTTATGCCCATAGAGACAACAGTGGTTATCAGGACTATACCAGCAGCAGTGAAGATGCTTACCTGCGTATGAAAATACAAGACCGCAATCGCTGGAGTGCACTAGATGATTATGGCTATTGGAACAGCCCAAGCTATGCGTTCAATAATTATTATGGCTATAACAACTTTAACCCATTCCTTTCCAATAGTTGGGGATTAAGTTTTTATTATAGCCCGTTTGCTTCCATTCAACCATATGGTTGGTTCAGCAGTTATTATCCTACATATGGCTTTTATACGCCCTACAACGGCTATTATGGTCATGGTTATGGATATAGCTACATGCCAGTGTTCTTAACAAATGTAAAGACAACACCTGGTGTTCACAGGCCATTGCTTGGAAGCTATGTAAACAATGGTGCTGGCTATAACAACACTAATAATCGTAGCAGAAATACAGGCAGGTATAATCCTTTGAGCACAGGAGACAGCAGGTACAACAACCGCAATAATAGCTTTAATAACAATAATAATAGTTATAGCCGTCCGAGTTCAAGCAATAGCAATTCTTCACCGGTAAGAAGTTTTTCGTCCTCTGGTAGCAGCAGTTCTGGCGGAGGTGGTGGTGTATCAAGGCAATCACACCATTAAACATTAAGTACGATTGTTGCTGTACACTTTACGGCTTTCCAAATAGCGGAAGGATTGACTGACGAAATCACCATTCATGAAAAAGTGTTTGTTTATGGCTATGCTGCTTTTTGTGGCAGCAGTAGCTTCTTTTGCCCAATCTCCCGAAGATATTTTGCGCTACAGCTATTTTCAGCAGCAAGGTACGGCCCGTAGTATTGCTATCGGGGGGGCAATGGGATCATTAGGGGGGGATATAAGTGCATTGTATGTAAATCCTGCCGGTTTGGGTATGTATAAAACCAAAGAAATTGTAATTAGCCCTGGCTTCGCCCTTAACAATAATAAGGCTGATTATAGAGGAACCAGTTTTAAAAGTAATAAAACTGGTTTTGGGTTGGGCACAACAGGGGCTGTGTTTGGCAATGGTAGCCCGTATAGCCGCAATAAAAGCGAAGCATTTAGCATTGGTATTAGCCAAATAGCAAACTTCAATAATACACTCACTTATAAGGGAATAAATGATTTCAGCAGCTATTCTGAACAGTTTACTGAAGAAGTTGCACGTAGTGGTTACTCTAATTTTGATGCTATACTAAATGACCCGGCATATGCTTTTGGGACTTCGTTGGCAATCGATACCTATCTAATCGATACTTTTAATAACGGTAGTATGATCAAGGGGTACCCTGAATTTATTCTTGATTCCGGGGGAGCATTAAACCAGCAGAGAACCATAAAAACAAGTGGCGGTATTTATGAGATAGGTTTAGGATATGCAGCTAATACTAATGATAAATTTTATTGGGGAGTTTCTCTAGGGATTCCAATTGTAAGCTATACCCGCAACACTTATTTCAGGGAATCAGGTGCGACAGATAATACAAATAATGGCTTTAACTACTCCGAATGGAACGATAAGCTGACCACTGATGGTGCCGGCGTAAATGCTAAAGTTGGAATCATTTACAAACCTGCTTCGCAAGTACGTCTTGGTTTCACAGTACATACACCATCCTGGTATGTATTAACTGATAGAGAAAGTGCGGATATGACTACAAGTGTTGGGACTGGAGCACCTTACCAATCAAGTTCTACCCGATTTATAGATGGTGGTACTGGCAGTACAAAATATATGTCCAATTCGCCCTGGAAGTTTATTGCTTCTGCTTCATATGTAATAAGTGAAATAAGTGATGTAACAAAGCAGAAGGGTTTTGTAACGGCAGATGTGGAATATAACACATATAATTCAAGTAACTTTTCAGCATCTGACGCTCAAACTTCTGATGACAATTCCTATTATAATGAACTGAAAAGTATTATCAAGGCAACTTATAAAAATGCTTTTAACTTCAGGCTTGGGGGTGAATTGAAGTTTAATACCATCATGGTAAGACTCGGGGGAGCTTATTACGGCAATCCTTATAAAGCTAGCGACATATCTTCAAATATTACACAACTAGGAGGAGGGCTAGGTTATAGGAATAAAGGCATTTTTATTGATTTGGGTTATGCCTATGTTATGCATAAAGATGTTGATTTCCCTTATCGTTTACAGGATAAAGCTAACACATTTGCTACCTATAAAAATAATCAGAGCAATATATTGCTAACAGTTGGGTTTAAACTGTAGACATAAATTATTGGCTGTATTCTACCTTATGATTCATTGATTCCTTCGTATACTATTATGAAGGAATTTTTTATGCCCTCTATGGTAATATACCAGTAGGGAAAACTTTATTGATATTCGTTTTAAAGGGATAAATAGAATAGAATTGCAAAAGGTAATTGTGCACATTTGTAATTCTATTCTTGTATTATGATCAATACCAATGTTTTAGCAGCTTTCCAGTTATTGCCATATAGTAATATTCAGTCGTTATCTGCAGGACTTATTAACCATAGCTATGAAGTAATATTAAGTAATAATCAGTCATACTTTGTGCAGCAAGTAAATACAAGCATTTTTAAGCAGCCTGAATGGATGCAGGAGAATTATGTATTGATATACCAGCACCTGAGTAATAAAGGGGGCTTCCAGCTACCTGCTATTGTGCCTGCCAGAAAAGAGTTGTTGTATAAAAATGGTGCAGAAACCTGGCGTTGTTTTGAATTCTTACCTAATACCTATAGTCCTGAAAAAGTGCATACTCCTGAAAAGGCGTATGAGGTAGCTAATTGCTTTGGACAGTTTACAGCTATGCTGCACGATTTGGATGTACATAAATTATATACTATTCTTCCCAACTTCCATAATCTGCAATTCCGATATGATCAGATGGTAGAGGCATTGCATAACGCAGATGATAAAACAAAAGAGAATGCAAAGGACTTATTGCAGAAGGTTTTCGACAATGAACATTTACTCCATTGGTATAATCAAATACAAGGCAATAAGCTTGCTTACCCCATACACATTATGCATCATGATTGTAAAATATCCAATATCCTGTTCGATAAAAACACAGATGCACTGATATGCCCTATTGATTTGGATACTACACAACCTGGTTTGTTCTTTTCTGATCTGGGTGATATGATTCGTACGATAGTTCCTACGCTCCCAGAAGATGCAGCAAATGTGGAGGATTTACATATCCGCACAGACTTTTATGATGCTACTGTGAAAGGTTATTTGGATGCAATGGGTACTAATTTAACACGGGAAGAAAGGCAAGATATTCATTATGCAGGTGCAGTATTGGTATATATGCAGGCAATCCGTTTTTTAGCAGACTATCTTAACAACAATACTTACTATAAAGTAAGTTATCCTGAACAAAACCGGGACAGAACTGCCAATCAACTCAGATTACTGAGTTTGTTACAAGAATATACTTCGGTTTTAAAAGCATGATAGTTGTCTTGTTTATTACTGAAAACACTGACAGGTTTCTAGACTCGCGCCATAATTAGTTATAAATAGTTTATTAACTTCAAAGAAGTTCAATCTTCTCAATAATTCAATCCGCCAGATAGCGGATTGGTCGTTTGATTACAATACTTCACTGGATTGATTAACACGGGCTTTCATATTGAGGCCCTTTAGACTTCTGCCAAAATTATTACTGTTCAAGACACCAGTCTATAAACCTTATCAGTGAGGTGCATGACAAATTGCGCTAAGCAGCTGAATTAATCAGCTTGACTACAGCATTCCATGGATTACTCTTTTTACAGGCTCTGAGGTTGGCTATTTGCTGTGCTCCTTTAACAGACCACCTTTGTCCTGAGAGTTTTAGGCGCTGCTGTACTACATTGGGCAGCTTCAATAACTCCTGAATTTATCCAGGACCCCACTATTGAGATTGAGGTTATATAAGTAAGATATTTTAAAGGCGGCTTACCGTGTCTAATGTTCCAAATAACTCATATTTGCTTTTTGGGCGTTTATCTATCTGCCAGTTGAAGCCACGGAGCTTGAGTTCCTCATGATTTACCTGCCGCATAGGGTAGAAAGTCCCTTTTAAATCACTGCGCCGGATTACTTTATAAGGCTTTTGGTCTCTGAAGTAGGTATCTATGATATCACAGCTTGATTTATCAACACCTATAAACTTCTTGTTATCGTCCTGCGTATAATATACTGATTCGGCATTGCCTTGTGTATGAATAAAATTAATATGCCCACTATCAAAATAACTATTGAGTGTTCTGCCTCTTATCTGGTTAAAGAATTTACTGCTGTCAACATTGTTAATTACCAATGCATTCTCAAAAACATACAGCCGTTCAGGCTTTTTATTTTTGGTAAAGAAGTAAATAGTATCGCCTGTTATTTGGCTGTTTTGTGACCAGACAACCGGATTGGTAATCAGCCTGAATACAGAATCCATACCGGAGTAAAACAAACTATCGGAAGTGGCTTGGAGGGAGTCGCTAAAAATACGTACGTGGTAATATGCTTCAAAATAGCGATCGCGTGCACTGTCTTGTTTAGTAAAAGTCATGCTGTCCAGCGAAGGAAGGGAATCGCGCACTGCGGGTACATTGCGTATGCCTTTTAGTAAGGAAAGCTTTCCTGAAAACAAGGTATCCGCAGCTACAAATAAAGAGTCCGTGTTTTGCTTTACCATCATCACCGGATGCTGGGTAGCCAGGATCGAACTTGCTTTGCGGCTACTTTTTACATTATTGGCAAATATTGCCAGCCCTTGTGCCGTATCCCTAAAGATTACATTACCTCTCGCTTCGGCAAAGCCGGTAGAGTCGTTGCTGGCAGTTTCATCGGCTATGAGTGTAGAAGTGCTGTCTTGTATAATGGGTCTTTTGCCAAAGTAGGATTCTTTAGAAGTAAGATTGTAATAGCCGTTGGTTGTATTGATTTTCTTTGTTCCGCTGGTAATAACCGTTGGTACGGTAAAGGTGGCTATCGTACTATACGTATTGTATAACAGCGTGTCGGTCTTTACAACATAATCCGGGTTCTTCAATAATACATCTTTCTTAAAATACGCATCACGTGTTTGTCCGTAATAGTAGCCTTCCTTGCTGGTAAGGATAGTAGTCCCGTTTACCAGTTTGCCACCTTGTGTATAGGTGCCTATTTTATTCTGTGTATCGTATTCCAGTTCGGGTGTAGTAAGCACAGCTCTGCCATCGGTAAGGCGGACGTTATTTTTAAGAAAGGCTTTTTTATCATTACCAATGTAGCGCAGGTAATCTGCATAGGTATGCACACTGTCTGCATTATTAATATGCACATGACCGAATGCTTCCAGCGTATTCGAATTCTGATAGAGAACCGCACTGTCACAATAGAAAGTATTATTTTGCTGCTTTACTACTACATTACCAGCCAGGATTTGCAGGTCAGTACTGTCATTCAGCTTTTTAAAATTGAGCTTATTGGCTTGTATAATATTAATACGCTTATCATTGCTACCTCCAGGTGCCGTTGGTTGCTGGGCAATAATAGTATTGCACCACGAATAAAAGAATAAAGAAAACAAAGGCTTGTAAGCCGTAAGGACCATTCATGCTGCTATGGCTGTTGAATAATGACAACGGTATCCTGCTTTAGCGGCGACTTTAAATAGTTCCCTTTGTCTTTTTTGCCAAATAGGGAAACATTTACATACCGTTTAGGATGAACACGAAGGTCGTCCATTAATGTATGCAAACTAATAGCGGTATTGTTTAAATTATTATAAAGCTGTCGGTCGTACAGTAAAGCACCAACTGTGCCTTTGGGCGAATTGAGTTGTGCCATTGCGCTATCCAAGCTTGGAACTTGCAGTACTTAGCTGGTTCATAACGCCTTTAATATCTGCCTGTGCAAGGTTGCTGGTTAAGCTATCTACATGTTGCAGGGTATGGGTAAGTGTGCTATTGTTCTCTGCTAAGTTTTTGGAAAAGGATTGCATGTTGCCCAGCGTGCCTGCTAAAGCACCCGTTTCTGTATTCAGCAATCTGTTTAGGGATGCCGAAGCAGAAACCATTGCAGCAGTGGCATTACTCATATTAGCGATAGTAGACTGTAAGTTGCCTTTTACTCTCGGGTCTAATATGGAGTTGAAATTACGGAGCACTGAATCCAGCGAGTTAAAAGTTGCTGTTAACTGGTCCATTACCGGTCCCATTTTATTGGTAATGGTGCCGAGCAATCCACTCCCTTCATTAGTACGGAGAGTATCTTCGTTTTTGAGAAAAGTGGTGCTGTTGCCGGGTTGTATTTCGATACTGGGCGAGCCTAATGGATTAGAACTGATAGAAGCATAAGAGTTATTAGGAATATCGAAAGGTTCTTTCAGTTTGATAGTTACAACCAAGCGAGTTACCGTTTTATTGGCGGGTTCTATTTCATATACACTACCAACCTGGTAGCCATTCATGTACACTGCATTAGAAGGTGCAATGGCTTTGGTATCATTATAAATAGCATATAAAAAATTACCGGATTTAAAGATGCTTTTTCCTTTCAAGAAATTAAATCCAAGTATAACAGGGCAACTGCTATTACAGTAAGGGCGCCAATCTTGGTCTCATTTGATATTTTCATCAGCTAATATTATTTTACGGTATAATCCAAGGCTGTTCATAGTTTATTAAATTCATGCCAAATGAAGGACAGCAATTGGCATTCACAAATAACTCCCTTTGATTAAATGGCGCAAAAATAGAGTTTAAACAGCAATGATAATCCTGATAAAGTGATGAGGGGTGTTGCTGCTTGTACAATTTAGAGTTCCAACCCCAAGTTCACAGGTTCACAGGTTTATGAGTCTAAAAACAGTTTGAAGCTCAATTATGATGTGCGCTATTAAATTGACTTAATGGAGCACATCACAGTTTAACGTTAGAGAGACAGGGAGTTCAGGCAGAGCTTTACCATGGCTTCCCATGAACTATCCATGGCTTTTCCATGACTTTACTATGGCTTTGGTATGGCCCAGGCAGGCAGTAAGATAGATTTTAATTTCCGGCTGCTACAAGTCCTGTAAAACAAAAGTTGCACAAAGAACACTTTGTGCAACCCTGAATCTTTTTTTCCTTAGCGGTTTAAACTAATAGCAAATAATCCTTATTGTATTATTGTACAGCATTTGTCTGCTGGGTAGAATCTATTGCAGGTGCTGTTGCAGGAATGGTGCCGTTATCCAGGCTTGTTTTGTAACGCAGTACAGCACGCATAACAGCATAGGCTACTTCATTCTGCCCTTTATCGCTATCGAGGTAATCTTCTTCTTCGCGGTTGTTAACAAAGCCGGTTTCCACCAATATACTGGGCATAGCAGTAGCCTGGAGTACCCAAATACCTTCGTTATCACGCTGCTTGGCGCCACGGTCTACGCGTCCCTGCTTTGAAAATTCGTCCTGTACATACTCGGCCAGCATACGGCTGTAGTTGAAGAATTTTTTAGTGCGAATGGAAGCTAAAATCTTTGCTTCGGGCGAATCGAACGTCAAACTGCTGGTAGAATCGTCAGGTTCACCAGTTTCCTCACCAGCACCTACAAAGCTTTGTTTGCTATTGTTTTTACCAACTGCCCAGATAAATGTTTCGGTACCAATAGCACTCGTACCTAAGTTGGTATATTTATATACCGGTACACTACGGGTATGCGCAGTTCTTTTTCTCTTTTTTCCTTTTCCGGAATAGGTATAATAAGTCTCTGTTCTATGGTCTATTACTTCCTTACTATAGCTATCTTGTCCAGAATTGAGGTGAATGCTGATGAAGAGGTCGCCGTGATTTTCGTTAGCAATCTGTGCTCTGCGTTTTAAAGCATCATTTTTGTTGGATAAATGGTCTGGTAAATATTCGTCGGTACGTGTAAATATAATTTTCACACCGGGTAGATTTTGCTGTAACTGCTCACCTAGTTTAAGTGCTATCTCTAGTGCATAGTGCGATTCTGTACCATTTTTACCGTCAGCGCCCCCGTCGGGTAAGCCGTGACCGGGGTCAATTATAATGGTACGCAATGCTTGTCTTTGCATAAATAAATGGGAAGCATTATCACTTAAGGGCGTTTTAAAAGCACTGCCTATGAATACTGCAATTATTAAACAAAAGAGAAGAAATAATTTTTTATACATATTCACTTATCGTTAAGGTTAAATCTACTTGTTGGTTTACCGATTCTGTTACTTTTGTTTCTATCTTATGAGCAAACGTAGTAAAGTTAGAATAAATTATCTGCCTGTGTTTACAGGTTTACTGCTTTTGCTTTTTTTTATAACGTTCCGGTTGAACGCCAAAAATAATATTGCATGGCGATATATTAATTCCAAAACGTACGATTCTGACACTATTGTACCTGATACGATTAAAAAAATAATAAAAGATACTTCAGTAAAACTTAAAGGGGATACGGTTCGGGGGGGGCTAGCCGATACGCTGCCAAAACCTTCCACGGTTATCAATGCGCCGGATTCCTTTTTTGTGAAAGATAGTTTGCACGGTGCAGATACTGCTGCTAAAGTACCGGTGATAGATTCGATGATCATTTCGAAAGACTCGCTCAATTCGCCTATTGACTATGCGGCAGAAGACTCAGGCGTGCTGATTGTACCTACGCGGCAGTTTTATTTGTATGGAAAAGCTAACGTTAAGAATCTTGATGTTGACCTGACAGCCAACAATATCCAGTACAATCAATTTACACAAATCATAAAAGCCTTTGGAGGGGTGGATACTGCCAATAATCCATTAAGCAAGCCAACGATTGTGCAGGGGGGGCAAACTACTATCAGTGATACTATTGAATTTGATATAGAAACACAACGCGCACTTGCTAAAAACTCGTACTATAATGAAGGGGAATTGTTTGTGAATTCTGAAAGGGTAAAAAAGATCAACAAAGATGAAGCTTTTGCTTACCGAGCCCGCTTTACAACGTGCAATCTTGATACGCCACACTTTGACATCCGCGCCAAGAAGTTGAAAATCATCAATAACAAAATTGCGGTATCTGGTCCAGCTTATCCTGAGTTTGAAGGCGTGCCCATACCAATTGTTCTTCCTTTTGGTATTTACCCACTTGCACGCGGGCGACATTCCGGCTTGTTGCCAATACAATTTACTACTAATGAAAGTCAGGGATTAGGTATAGAAGGGTTAGGTTTTTACAAAGTATTTAATGACAACTGGGATGTAACTGTGCGAAGCAACATTTATACCTATGGCGGATGGACAATGAGCATTAACCCTAAATATTTTGTACGCTATAAATACCAGGGCAATTTCAATTTCGAACTACAAAATACGAAAACACTTAACGAGAGCGGCTTTACCAAAGATGAATTTAATAAAAGCCGAACCTTTAATATTTTATGGAGTCATTCGCAGGATACCAAAGCCCATCCGGGTACTACTTTTTCGGCAAGTGTAAACGCCGGCAGCACCAAGTTCAATGAAAATATCCCCAATAATCCCATCAGGAACTACAATAATATGCTGCAGTCTTCCATCAGTTGGTCCAAAACCAGCCTTGATGGCAAGTACAATCTTACTGTAAGTGCTACGCACAACCAGAATAGTAACCTGAGATTGCAGAATATCAGTTTGCCGAATATTGGCTTTACCGTAAATACCATTTATCCTTTTCAGAAGAAAGAGATGGTAGGCACGCCTAAATGGTATGAGAAGCTAGGTATTGGCTATAGCGGTAACCTGCGTAACCAGTTCTCTTTTTACGATACCGCTTTCAATATCAAGCGCATCCTGGATACTGCACAGTTTGGGGCAGAGCACAGTTTGCCGATCAGTTTGACTTTACCTGCATTAGGACCGTTTATTGTTTCGCCGAGCATCTCCTTTAGCCAGTTGTGGTTTGGTGACCGGCATGATATCTCCTGGAATCCGACAACAGAACGGGTAGATACCGTTACCCAAAAAGGCTTTTACACTGCAAGCCGCATGTCTTATGGCTTTGGTATTAATACCCGCATCTTTGGTACATATAAGTTCCCAAAATTTAAAAATCAGCTTCAGATACGCCATGAAATAAAGCCAACCATTGGGTTTAGTTATACGCCAGATCTCGTAAGCCAGCACTGGAAACGGATACAGATAGATACTGCGGGGCACACGGCTATTGTATCTGATCTGGGTAATTCTGTGTACTCTATGTATAGCCCGGGGAAGTCTGGCAGTATAGTTTTTGGGCTCGACAACCTGCTGGAAGCGAAGGTAAAAAACAACAAAGACACGACCGGGGATGAGCCAACCCGAAAGATCAAACTAATTGATGGCTTGAGTATAAACACCGGTTACAACATACTTGCGGATAGCCTTAACTGGAGTGATATTTCCATGAATCTCCGGACGACCTTATTTAAAAAGGTAAATGTTACCGGTAATGCGTTGATCAGTCCATATGGTGTAGATGCACTTGGCAATGAAATAAATGACTTATTGTGGAAGAAAGGCAAAATAGGAAGGTTGACAAACGCAGGATTGAATATTTCTACTTCGCTGCAAAGTAAATCATCGAGTGGTAAAACTCCAGAGCAACGCATACAAACTGATCAAACATTAACTATGGACGAGCAAATGTCTGAACTGCAGTATGTGCGTAATAACCCGGCAGAGTTTACTGACTTTGATATACCATGGACATTGCAACTGGCTTTTGCAGCTAGCTTATCAAGACTACAGCAAAGTAATTTTTCTTATGTCAACCAATTTAATTCCAGCATTAATGTAAATGGTGATTTTAGCCTTACACCTAAATGGAAAATTGGTGGTAATATGATCTTTGATGTAAGGAACACAAAAATAGGTATGCTTACCATGTATATCACCCGTGATATGCACTGCTGGCAGTTATCCATCAATGTTACCCCTATTGGTATTACGCGCTCATTCAGTATTGTACTTAATCCGAAGTCAGGATTGCTGCGCGATTTAAGAATTAACCGCTCGAGGTATTTCAATTCTTATTAAACCGCGGAGACGCAAAGAATAGGAATAAGAAGCAAGTTACAAGAAGCAAGTTACAAGAAGCAAGTTACAAGAGGATGGAGATCCTTGGGGCTCTTTTAGCGAATGGGATATGTTCAGCTATCAATATTTCGCTCCTCCGGAGTTCTGTGAGAGGTGATGTCTTTCTGTTGCTACAAATATCCTGCTCCTCCGGAGCTTTTCGAGCCTTTTTGGTTGGATTATAGGATAACAGATATCATGTGTATGTTAACAAACAGGAAAAGGCATATTATACCAGATTCAACCAGGTAGTCTTATAAAAAGCTGTGAGCCATGGGATTTGAGCAGGAAGTGCTTTGATCTTGAGTAAAGTGAATATTATATTACCTAAATGAAAAAGGTATAAAAGCTAATGCTCCGGACTTCTCAAAACCCGGAGCATTAGCTTATTGTATTTGTATGATAACCCTCTTGCCTATTATATTTTAAATACTTGTTTCTTGTTCCTTTACTTTTTATTCAGCCATCATTTCCCTTATTACTTCTATCACTTCTTCAGGATTGGGTTTGCTGAAGTAATCGCCGTCACTGCCATAGGCAGGGCGATGTGCTTTGGCACTTAGGGTGCGTGGGGCCACATCGAGCCAGCGATAACCGCCTTGCTGTTCCATTACCTGGTTGTACATATAAGCAGTGGCGCCACCCGGGACATCTTCATCTATAAATAAGATCCGGCTGGTTTTCTTCAGTGACCCGAGTATAAGATGATGGATGTCAAAAGGAAGTAATGTTTGCACGTCCACTATCTCTATACTTACACCAAGCGTTTGTAGTCTCTCGGCTGCCTCCTGCACAATGCGAACGCATGCGCCATAAGTTACAATTGTTATATCAGTTCCTTCTCTCACCACTTCGGGTACGCCTAATGGCACAGTAAAGGAGAGTAAATTGGAGGGTAGTTTTTCTTTTAACCGATAACCATTCAGAGGTTCAATCATCAAACCGGGATCGTTGCCACGTAGCAAAGTGTTGTACATGCCTACAGCCTGGGTCATATTGCGCGGTACACATACATAAAAGCCCCGAAGTGAGTTGATGATCATACCCATTGGGGAGCCGCTATGCCATACGCCTTCAAGGCGATGACCACGTGTACGAACGATGATAGGACAGCTTTGCTTGCCTGCCGTACGGTAGTGCAAGCTGGCAATATCATCAGTAAGTATATTAAGGGTATACACCAAATAATCTACATATTGTATCTCGGCAATAGGCCGCAAACCACGAAAAGCCAATCCGTAGCCTTTGCCGATAATAGAGTTTTCGCGAATGCCTGTATCAAAAATGCGGCGCTCACCATACTTTTCCTGTAGGCCCGCAAGGCCCTGGTTTACATCGCCTATTTTACCCACGTCTTCCCCAAAAGCCAGAACAGCAGGATTGTTATTAAATAAGGAATCGAAGTATTTATTTAATATTTCGTAGCCATTGATACTCGGTGCATCTGCAGGAATTACAGCTTTTTCTTCGGGGACCGCCAAAGCACTCTTAGCACCTTCATTATACAGATACGAATCATACCTTTTGTTATTTTCTGCTTTAAGTTCTTTATAATACTCCCTTATTTCCTGAATAGCCTTGCTGGTAGGCATCAACTCAGTTACCTGTGCTAAAGCGTGTAGTATATCTTTACGTACCGGCTCGCGGTTGCGCTGCAAATTAGTAGCTATCTTTTGCAGCAACGTTATGGTTAAATCGTCTTGCAACTTTACCGCTTGTATCAGATCAACAGCTTTTGCCAGTTCTTTCCTGATAGGCTGCAGATAATTTTGCCAAGCTGTATCTCTTGCTTGTTTTACCTTTTTTTTAGCTTCTATCTGTATAGCTTCCAGTTCATGCTCATCGGCAATTCCATTCTCCAGCATCCACTCTTTCATTTTCTTGATATCATCCCACTCGCGCTCCCAGTCAAGACGTTCAGCCGATTTATAACGCTCGTGGCTGCCGGAAGTTGAATGCCCCTGCGGCTGAGTAAGTTCTTCTACGTGGAAAATGGCAGGTATGTGCGTCTCGCGTATTTTTTGTATGCCTGCCTGAAATACCTCGCACAGACCGGCATAGTCCCAGCCTTTGACGCGGTAAATGTCAATACCATTAGTATCTTCTTTCTTTTGCAATCCTCTCAGTGCAGCAGAAATAGAGCCTTTGGTAGTTTGATATTTAGTGGGCACCGAAATACCATAACCATCGTCCCAAACAAAAACAGCCAGCGGAACCTGCTTTATGCCTGCGGCGTTAATGGTTTCCCAAAATACACCTTCGGAAGTAGAAGCATCGCCAATGGTACAGAAGCAGACCTCGTTGCCATTATTGGATAAGTGCGAAAGGTGCTGCAGCTGCGGATTATCTTTAAATACTTTAGAGGCAAAAGCTAAGCCCAGCGCACGTGGCATTTGCCCGGCAGTGGGCGACATATCGGCTGATACATTTTTTAGCTGGGCTAATGGCAGCCAGTCGCCATAAGCATCTATGTTAGGGGTAGAAAAATGACCAACCATTTGCCTGCCGCTGCTAAATGGTTCATGTTCTGGATCAGCGTCGGCATATAACTCAGCAAAAAACTGTTCTAAGGTAGCTATGCCGGAGGAAAACATAAAGGTTTGATCACGGTAGTAGCCAGCCCTGAAATCGCCAGGCTGGAAGAACTTGGCCATGCAGGTTTGAGCTACTTCTTTACCATCACTGAAAACACCAAATTTGGCTTTGCCGGTCAATACTTCCCGCCGTCCCATGAGGCTCGCCTCACGGCTGGTTATGCACTTGCGGTAATCGCTAAGCACTGTATCCCGGAATGCATCGTAAGATAACATGGTATTGTTGGCAGCAATATTAGCTGTTTCATTGTCCATAAATCAAAAGTAAATCTTTAAAGCGAAATACTTGCCAAGGGGGTGTGGCAGTTGGTGTATAAACCCCTATTCCCCTGATACCAGTTACCAGTTGCCGGATAAGAACTGCGATCTTAGGGCAGTGTGTAGTGTATACCATGCTACTAAACTGGAAATGGTATAATATCATCGAAGGAGATATGGCTTTGGCATGGCTTCTCATGGACTATCCATGGCTTTGCCATGACTTTGCCATGACTTTAGTAAGCCTTAGATACGAAGAAGGTATGGCTTTACTACCCTGATATAGGCTAGCGAATGGAGATGCCCTGTGCAAAAAAGTCTACAAACTCATTCTAAACAATCCACTCCATCAGCTTCTTAAACAAACTACTATCTTGCACAAAACAAAGCGATTCGCAAAATGAATATTTTAAAAGCTATAGCAGGGCGGATATGGGCATTGTGGGGTTTGTGCTTGTTTATATCGACCATGATTATTGCTTTGCTGTTTTACTCCCTTTGCTATTTAATGAAGGAGCCACAGCGGGCCAGATGGCACCGCCACGTATCGCGTGTATGGATGCGTTTTTATTTGCTTTGTATTGGCTGTCCACTAAAGGTAAGAGGGGAGGAATATTTTGAAAAAGGTCAAAACTATATTGTGGTATGCAACCATAATAGCCTTATGGATGTGCCGGTAACTACCCCTTTTATGCCTCATCCTAATAAGACCATTGCCAAAAAGGGGTTTGCTGCCGTCCCTATTTTTGGATGGATCTATTCATTAGGCGCAATACTGGTAGACAGGAAAAATGATCAAAGCCGCAAGCAGGGTTACGTGAAAATGAAGCAAGTATTAGCTATAGGCTTAGATATGGTTATTTATCCGGAGGGGACACGTAATAAAACTAATGAGCCTCTGAGGCCTTTTCATGACGGCGCTTTCCGCTTATCGGTAGAAAGCGGAAAGCCAATTATTCCTGCACTGATTTTTAATACTAAAGAAATAATGCCGGCAGATAAACCTTTCTTCTTATTACCGCATGTGATAGAAATGCACTTTTTGCCACCGTTATCACCGGATGGATTGTCTGTACCGGCTCTCAAGCAGGAAGTATTTGAACAGATGAGGGCGTATTATGTGGTGAATAATGTGTAGTAGTGGAAAGCTGCGAGTTGTGAATATCAGAGCATGTTGTGCCTACAACAGCAAATGCCTTCCGCTGGAACAGAAATGAATGATATGTCTATTTTTCTACCCATATACTCTTCCTACAAACTCTCGCTATAATAATTATAAATTGCTTATAGGTCAGAAAGGTATTGCACGCTCCAAACGAATTCAACTCTTTCCGGGTTGTAGTAGTCAGCATTGCGTTTACCACCTAGTTGAATACCCGGTGCTATTCATATGGAAGCCCTTCGCTTCTGCCTACATCTTATAAGTGTTAAAAATGCAAGTAAACTGAATCTTGTCTCTTGCTTCTTGGTCCTTACACTTTCATTTCCGGTACTTCTTCGGGGGCGACCAATTTGCCGGCTGTTTTGGCTTTGATTTCTTCTATGCTTACGCCTGGTGCGCGCTCGAGGAGGAGGAAGCCGGCAGCAGTTACCTGCAGAACGGCTAAATCGGTAACTATCTTTTTTACGCAGCCAACGCCGGTAAGCGGCAATGTACATGCGGGCAGGAGTTTGCTTTCACCTTTTGGGTTGGTGTGCTGCATGGCTACAATAATGTTTTTGGCACTGGCTACAAGGTCCATGGCACCACCCATACCTTTTACCATTTTGCCGGGTATTTTCCAGTTGGCAATGTCGCCTTTTTCACTTACTTCCATGGCGCCGAGAACGGTGAGGTCAATTTTGCCGGCGCGGATCATGCCAAAGCTTTCGGCACTGTCGAAGAATGCAGCGCCGGGTATTACTGTTACGGTTTCTTTACCGGCATTTATCAGATCCGGGTCTATTCTCTTCCGGAGTAGGATAGGGTCCTGTTCCAAGAATCCCGTTTTCGCTCTGCAGAATAACAGTCATACCCTCCGGTATATAATTAGCAACCAATGTAGGGATGCCGATACCCAGATTTACATACATTCCATCCTCCAATTCCTGTGCTATGCGACGGGCAATACCAAATTTATCAAGAGCCATAGTGATTTCGGATTTACGATTTTAGATTTACGATTTAAAAGTTACTGGTTGCCAGTTACCGGATACCAGTAACCGGCTGACTGGTGACTTGCAATGGGTTACCAGCCTACAGTTTTACTGTGCGGCGCTCTATGCGTCTTTCGTAATTTGTTCCCTGGTAGATGCGGTGTACATATACGCCTGCTACATGGACATGGTCGGGGTCAAGCTCGCCAGGTTGTACCAGTTCTTCCACCTCTACAATGGTTATGTTGGCGGCCTTTGCCATAGGTGCCGAGAAGTTGCGGGTGGCTTTGCGGAAAACAAGATTGCCCATCGTATCGCCTTTCCAGGCTTTTACGAGCGCAAAGTCGGCATGCAGGGCGTATTCCATCAAGTACTTTTTATCGTTAAACTCACGTACTTCTTTGCCTTCGGCTATTTCGGTACCATAGCCGGCGGACGTGTAAAATGCCGGTATGCCCATAGCCGCCATTTGTATGCGCGTTGCTAAAGTGCCTTGCGGAACCAGATCTACTTCCAGTTCGCCACTAAGGAGCTGCCGCTCAAATTCGGCATTCTCGCCCACGTAGCTGCTAATCATCTTTTTGATCTGTCTTGTATGCAGCAATAATCCCAAACCAAAGTTATCTACACCGGCATTGTTGGAGATACAGGTAAGCCCGTTAATACCTTTTTGCACCAAAGCTGCAATACTGTTTTCGGGTATGCCGCATAAACCAAAGCCACCAAGCATTAGTGTTGCATTATTATCTATATCGTGCAGGGCTTCCTGAGCGTTTGCAAAAACTTTATTCATGGCAATACGTAATCGTTAGATTGTAAATGTAAGAAAACAGTATAGATGGAAAAATTTCAATACTATAAATGTATTAAGAAGCTGGTTGAGTTAATTATTTGGTATGTCTGATAGTGTTTTATTTGGCTATAACCGCGTTGAATTTTATAGCCTTAGGCATTGAAATCTTATGGGACAGGTTGCAACCTGTCCCTACAAAGAAAACGCATCATCCATTCTAAACAACTAGTTTAAACAGCTTCTTAAACGGTTGCTGTGTAAAGAAATAAATCCGTTACACATCTGCTATTCTGAAAGGGGTAATTTCAACTGTTTCCCACACATTGTTGGTGAGATAAGGGTCTATGGCTAGCCATTCTTTAACCGCTTCCTTGTTGGGCAAATCCACAATCAGCATGGAGCCAAACATATTACCTGCCTCATTAAGCTTAGCGCCACCTATAATGAATATACCTTTTGCTTTCTCCACTTTCATTCTTTCTATGTGTGCCGGTCTGGCTGCCAATCTTCTGTTGAGGGCTTCACTGTCTTTGTAGTCCTGTGCTATAATGATAAATTGAGGCATTTGTGATGAGTTGTAACGATTAGTAAAAGGTATCCATTTGTTGAAACAAAGGAAAATGATTTTTTATAAAACTGGGTATTGATTTTGATGGAATGGAAAAAGCAACGATGCCTAAAGGGGGAGTAGGACAGATGCCCCCGACCCCTGAAGGGGAGTAAGGTAAAGTGAGGAGTATGCAAGGCGTATATCAGGAGGAGATTAGGTATAAGTTAAGTATAACTTAGGTATAAGTTAAGTATAACTTAGGTATAAATTAGGTATAGCCTGGAATCGTTCCAATAGTATGAAAGGTTATTATCAACCTATTAACAAAAATTTTTTAACTTATTTATCTACTTATGCGAGAGCTAAGTACAAATTGGAAGACTTTTTGATATGATTATTTAATTACATCACTAAAAAATATATTCGAACATGAAACGTAGAATTGCAATCATCGCATTTACCCTGCTCACTTTGTTTGCATCTGTAAGTACATATGCTAAAAATGACAAGGATTATTGGAAAGAAAAAGTAGTTACAATGACTGAGGTTCAGAAAGAAGCCCGTATTGAAGAAATTAAAGCTCGTGTGATGGAGATAAAAGAAATGGATAAGTCGAAGTTGAGCAGCGAAGACCGTAAAGCTTTGAGACATGAGCTACGTGATATGAATAAAGAAGCAAGGGCTATGACCGGTGGGGGCGTTTATCTTTCAGTGGGTGCCATTATTATTATTATTTTGGTTCTAATATTGATACTGTAGACAGGAAATATTGTTTATTGAAGAGGAAAGAGAGGCTGGTCTTTGTGATCAGCCTTTTTTTTACCGGTTTTTACCGCAGAGGCTCTAAGACGCGAAGAAGAGATTGCTGAAATAATTGAATCACAGAGAGACAAGGGGCATGGAGATGACAGATGATAGATGACAGAAGGGAAAGAGCTTGCAGCAGTGCTAACCTTGAACCTTCATCCCGTATCTTTGTGGCATGCGAAAGTTAAGCATGGACGAACTGGATCGCAAGACAGTAGAGGAGTTCAAACAATCGGAGAAAGCGCCGGTGATTGCGGTGTTGGAGAATGTGAGAAGCGCGTATAATGTGGGCAGTGTGTTGCGTACTGCCGATGCTTTTTTGCTGCAAGCTGTGTACACTACCGGCTACACTGCCCATCCGCCGCACAGACAAATACAGAAGACTGCTTTAGGTGCTGATGAAACGGTCACTTCCAAACATTTCGCTGATGCTGCCGGGGCTATTGCGGAGTTAAAGGCAGAAGGTTTTGCTATTTATGCTATTGAACAGGCGGCAAACAGCATTGCACTCCAGCATTTTGAAACAGCGCCTGACGACAAAATAGCGGTTGTATTTGGTAATGAAGTGACGGGAGTAGAGCAATCTACCATTTTGCTGTGCGATGGCTGCATAGAAATACCACAACTGGGTATGAAGCACTCTCTTAATATTTCGGTGGCAGCAGGTATTGTGTTGTGGAAGTTGTCTGAGCCGAGATTTGTGTGAACCGGAGTTGTCTGAACTGGGATTCGTGGGATTAAAGGATTAAGGGGATTATTATCACTATGAGTACAATAAAGAATTATTTTTCGTTAATTAAGTTTTCGCACACCATTTTTGCTCTGCCGTTTGCGCTGATTGGGTTCTTTTTAGCGACAGTGAGAAATCCATGGTATGTTATTGCTGGGCAATGGAATTTAAACCAGACTATCGGCTGGGGGTGGGATATTACAAATTTTTATTGGTGGAAAAGTATTGGGCTTAAATTTATTTTGGTCCTCATCTGCATGGTCACGGCACGCAGTGCAGCGATGGCTTTCAACCGGTATTTAGACCGGTATTTTGATGCAAAGAATCCACGCACGGCTATAAGAGAAATTCCTAAAGGTATTATATCGGCAGTTAGTGCATTACGGTTTACAATAGTTTGTTGTACTTTGTTTGTTATTACTACTTATTTTATAAATCCTGCTTGCTTTTTTCTTTCACCAGTTGCTTTGTTCGTAATTCTTTTTTACAGCTATACAAAGCGGTTTACTGCTTTGTGCCATTTGGTATTAGGGGTGGGACTTTCTTTGGCCCCGATCGGGGCTTATTTAGCAGTTACCGGCAGGTTTGATATACTGCCTGTGCTGTTTTCGTTTGCAGTCATCTTTTGGGTAAGTGGGTTTGATATAATCTATGCCTTGCAGGATGTGGAGTTTGACCGCTCGCATCAACTGCATTCTATCCCTGCGGCTTTGGGTAAAAAGAATGCCCTGCACGTATCGGAACTACTGCACTTTTTAAGTGCTACCTGTGTGATTGCTGCCGGTGTGTATGGTGATTTTCATTGGATATACTGGTTGGGGATAGGTGTTTTTGTTGGCATGCTTATTTACCAGCATTCAATTGTAAAACCGGATGATCTGAGAAAGGTAAACCTTGCTTTTATGACTGCTAATGGGATAGCGAGTGTGGTGTTTGCGGTATTGGTTATTAGTGATTTACTAGTTTACTGATCAATCATTATCCCAAATAATTAAGCATGAGAATCATTTGTATTGATTATGGGGCTAAGCGTACGGGTATTGCTGTAACTGATCCGTTGAAAATCATTGCTACAGCGTTAGCGACTGTAGAAACAAAAGGACTGTTTGATTTTCTGAAGAAATATATTGCCCAAGAGCCGGTAGAACTCATACTCATTGGCGCACCAGTGAACCTTAATGACACTGCAACCCACGCTACACCTTTGGTTCAGCAAGCAATAAAGCGGCTGCAGAAAGAATTTCCGCAATTACCCATACAAACGGTAGATGAACGATATACATCCAAACTAGCATCTCAAGCAATGGTACAAATGGGTATGAAGAAGAAAGACCGGCAGCAAAAGGGTAATATAGACCAGATTGCCGCCACCATCATGCTGCAGGAATATTTGCAACAATTATAGATTTAAGATTATAGAAAGAAGATAATACATCTGATTAGAGTATTTTTGAAAAATTGGCATGGTAACAGGAATATTATAGCAACAATTGTTACTATAACTAAACAAGATACAAAGGAAAGTATTGAGCAAAAGCCAAGGGATTTAATAAAGGTGCCAAGTAATAGAAAAGGCTTTCGTGCCGGCAACTTTACAGGAATAGTGAAATCTTTTAGAGATGGCATTGAATATCAAAGAAATATAAGGAACGGTAGGCGATAAGAATATACGTGATTAAAAATTATTAAGCTTAGTTTATAAATGATTTTACCAATAATAGCATATGGCGCACCTGTACTCCGCAAAAAAGCGGTAGACATTACACCTGATTATCCGCAGCTGGACAAACTAATTGCAGATATGTGGGAGACTATGTATGCCAGCAGTGGAGTAGGGTTGGCTGCACCGCAAATTAATAAGGATATACGCCTGTTTGTTGTTGACAGCACTACCATTTTCGAGAACCTGAATGATGATGAAAAGGGTAAGTACCCGGATGAGCCAGGAGTGAAAAAAGTGTTCATCAATGCACAAATCCTTGACTTTGATGATGAAACATGGAGTTATAATGAAGGTTGCCTGAGTATTCCAAAGATCCGTGAAGATATTATTCGTCCTAAAACAGTTACTATCCAATACCAGGATGAACAGTTCCAAACACATACAGATACATTCAACGGTGTTACCGGTCGTGTGATACTACATGAATACGACCATATAGAAGGAAAGTTGTTCATTGATTACCTGAAGCCATTACGCAAAAAATTACTACTTCGTAAATTAAACGACATCACGAAAGGGAAGATCAAAACCGATTACAAGATGTCCTTCGCTAAATAATGAGGTTTATTCTTTTACTTTTTCTGTTACTACTAGCAAGGTTGTGTGATGCTCAGGATACTACGGTGATACTGGAAAATAAAGCATTCATGCTGCCGGAAGTGATTGTGCATAGCAATATGGATTATGCCAGCATCCTCAAGCGCATACAGGACGATACCACTTTTTACAAAGCTTTCCGCACATTGCATACCATAGGTTTTAGTGCGTACAATGATATTCGCATGCTGGATAAAAACGGCAATGCCGAAGCATCGTACAGCAGCAAAACCACCCAATACCGCAGTAATGGTTGTCGCACCATGAAGGAAGAGGATGCAAAGACCACCGGCGATTTCTATGATGGTTCGGGGAATTACAATTATACTACTGCCCAGCTTTACGCCAGCTTGTTTTTTACGCGTGGCAGCGTGTGCGGCGAAGACAATATTGTAGCTGGAAGGGATTTTAGTACTGAGGGTAAGAAAGGTATGGAAAAGCATAAAGAGCAATTAAAGATGCTCTTTTTTAATCCGGGCCGCAAGATCCCAGGGGTGCCTTTTATTGGTAACAAGCTCGACCTCTATGATGAAGATGCTCATGACCTGTACAATTATCGTTTAGACTATATTCCTTACAAGGGAGGTTACGCGTATGTATTTGACATTACACCAAAATCTGACCTTGGCTTCTTTAAGAGAGATGATATTGTAATTGATAAGATGACTACCTGGTTTGATGCCAATACTATGGAGGTATTAGCACGTAATTACCATCTTAGCTATAAAGCCGGTGTTTACGATTTTGATGTAACTATGGAAGTAGAGATGACGAAGATTGATAGCCTGCTTGTGCCGCAGTTGTTGCGCTACAAAGGTGATTTTTACGCCATGTTCAAGGGCAGAGAGCGGGGCGAGTTTACTGCTACGCTGTTTGATTTTAAGAAGGAGGGTAACTAATTAAGTTGACAGATGAGAGTTGACGGATGACAGGATGGGAAAGTCTTTGTATAGGCAACCTGATACCAGCTAGCATTACTTTAAATAGTCTGTTTACGTCTTAAATCCAAGGCTATTACCATTTAGTTCTTCACGATTCACCATACCCTATTATGCATAATCTATAAATACTTCCTTTTTGTATATTCATGCGCATTAAATGCCATTTGAAACATGAAAGATTGCCGTGTTACTTTTGTACAGTATTGTACTGTATTAAGTTTATTAACTTTTAATTACTCCTGTAACAGTAATAACCCTGGCAGTAACAACACTTCCAATAAGTTGGATAGTCTAACAGAGACTCAAAGGCACCTACCCGAAAATGCACTCAAAGGACTCACTGTAGCTAAAGACCTTGAAGTGCACACTTATGCCACAGAACCGATGCTAAAGAATCCCACCAACATAGATGTAGATGAGCGTGGAAGAGTGTGGGTAAATGAGGCCTATAATTATCGTCCTGCTATCAATGGTAACCCGGTAAATGCACTTGGCGACCGCATCATGATACTGGAAGACACCAATGGAGATGGGAGAGCCGATACAGCAAAAGTATTTTACCAGGGACCAGAACTGGATGCGCCATTGGGTATTTGTGTGCTGGGTAAGGAAGTGATTGTATCCCAAAGCCCGTATATATGGGCATTCTACGATGACAATGGTGATGATAAAGCTGACCGTAAAGAAGTCCTCTTTTCCGGGCTTGGCGGCGAGCAGCATGACCATGGCGTGCATGCATTTACATTTGGTCCGGACGGAAAGCTCTACTTTAACTGCGGTAATGAAGGCAAGCAGCTAAAGGATAAGAATGGCAAGTTTGTATTGGATCAGGACAATAAGCCCATCAACCAGCAGGATTACAGGCAAGGTATGGTATTCCGTTGCGATCCAGATGGTTCGCACGTTGAATGCTTAGCACAGAACTTTCGCAATCCTTACGAAGTAGCAGTGGATAGCTATGGTACTTTGTGGCAGAGCGATAATGATGATGACGGTAACCGAGGCACCCGCATCAATTACGTAATGCAATATGGCAATTATGGCTATACTGATGAGATGACCGGCGCAGGCTGGCGGGCCAACCGCACCAATAGGGAAGATTCTATTCCATTGCAACACTGGCACTTAAATGATCCCGGCGTGATACCCAATATGCTGCAGACATTTGCAGGTTCGCCTACTGGTATCCTGGTGTACGAAGGCAATTTATTACCAAAAGAATTTCACAATCAGTTAATCCACAGTGATGCCGGGCCTAATGTAGTACGCAGTTATACCGTTGATAAGGACGGTGCCGGCTACAAAGCCAATATCATCAATATTTTAAAAGGAGAGAAGGACCAGTGGTTCCGCCCGGCAGATGTATGTATAGCGCCTGATGGCTCTTTGATAGTTGCCGATTGGTACGATCCCGGCGTAGGTGGCCACCAGGCAGGTGACCAGGTGCGTGGCAGGATCTATCGGGTAGCACCACATGCTGCGGATAAATACAGTATCCCCAAACAAGACTACAGTACGCCACAAGGGGCATTGGCTGCTCTGCAAAATCCTAATTTATCTGTCCGCTATCATGCATTTACTGTCTTGCAGCAAATGGGGCAGACTGCAATGCCTGCATTGGAAGGTTTGTGGCATGATACGAATGCTGAACCAAGAATGCGGGCAAGAGCATTTTGGGTATTGGTAAAAATGAGCAAAGGCGATGCAAACAAATACATCCAGGAAGCTATAAAAGACAATAATCCCGATTTGCGCATTACCGGCTTGCGTGCAGCCTGCGAATTAAAAGCGAATATAGCTGGAGTAGTAAATGTATTGATGAACGATCAGGATGCACAAGTGCGCCGTGAGTGTGCATTGGCATTGCATCACCTTAAATCGCCGGAAGCTGCTGCCTTGTGGGCGCAATTGGCCACAGAACACGACGGCAAAGACCGCTGGTACCTGGAAGCATTAGGTATTGGCGCCGACCAGCAATGGGACGCTTTCTTTGCAGCATACACCAATAAAGTAAAAGATCCATTAGCTACTGCAGCTTCACGCGATATTGTATGGCGTGCACGTACAACTGCAGCCTTGCCTTATTTAGCCGAACTTGCTTCTGACAGGCAGGTGCCACTGAATCAACGATTAAGGTATTTCAGGGCATTTGATTTTAATAATGGTCCACAGAAATCAAAGCTTTTGCTGGGGATGATAGAAAATAAAGAGGGTAGTGATACTGCAATTAACAAACTGGTATTGCATGCTTTGGACATACAAACTGTGCGGCAATCTCCGGTTGCAGAACAAGCATTGGCTGATGTATTGAAATCGGTATACGGCACACAGGAATATATTGACCTGGTAACCCGCTATGAAGTACAATCGCAAAATCCTAACCTGCTTCAACTGGCACTTAGTAAGCCCCATGAACCAGCAGGCAAACAAGCAGCCGGATTGCTGTTACAAATGCATGGTAGTGCTATGGTATGGAATGTTATTAATGGAAAAGATACTACCCGGCAGAATAATATGCTTGCAGCCCTTGCAAGTGTAGGCAGCAAAGAGTCCATAGATATGTTGCAGACAGTAGCTCTTTCAGACAAGTATGCTATGCCGTTGCGTAAACAGGCAGCACGTACAATTGGTAATAGCGGAGGAGGAGAAGACCGGGTATTGGAAATATTAAAAGCTAAGAAAGTACCTGCAGGTTTAATACCCGATGTAGTAGCCAGTGTAAGTGGTGCATGGCGTGGCTCGGTACGCAGCGAAGCTGCCAGTTACTTACCTGACCATGGTGCTGATAAAAATAGTAGGCCTGCACCAACTATGCAGGAATTGGCTAGCACTGCACCCCAATGCAGATGAAGGCAGAAAGATATTTACTAATGTATGCAGTACCTGCCACCAGGTTGGGAATGTAGGTAATAACTTTGGACCTAAACTAACTGAAATAGGTTCTAAATTGCCGAAAGAAGGACTATTAGATGCTATTGTTCATCCATCAAATGGTATTTCCTTTGGCTATGAAGGATGGCAGTTGAAGATGAAAGATGGCTCCACACTATCGGGTATTATCTCCAGTAAAACAGAAACGGATATAGACCTTAAGCTTCCGGGTGGAATGAGTAAAGCTATTAAAACATCAGATGTGCTGGCGATGACTGAAATAAAGGAATCTATGATGCCGGAAGGATTGTATCAAAACATGTCCGGCCAGGATGTAGCCAATCTGCTGGAGTTTTTAGAAGCACAGAAGAGAAAGTAGATATTCTTACTAATTGTATTTTAACGCTGACAGTGTTCTTAACCCTGCCAGCGTTTTTTATTGACTTATCTTATCAGTACTACTGTACCCTTTTGCTCTATTGTTTTACCCAGATAATCTATTGCGCGTGCGGCAAATACATAAGTGCCGGAAGGCTGCATCATGCCATTAAAAGTACCGTTCCAACCTTGTCCTGGCTGTGATGTTTGGTATAATAACTGGCCCTGTCGGTCGAAGATTCTGAAGTATATCAACTGCCTTATGCCAGCCAGTAAAGGCTTGAAAATGTCATTCAATCCGTCGGCATTGGGAGTGAAGGCGGTGGGTATGTACAAATTTGGCGATGTTTTATAAACAAATATCTTGATGATGTCGGTACCAGTACAGCCTTCCACTGTAGCGGCCTTTACCAGGTAAGTTAAAGTATCCGTGTAAGTTGATAAAACAGTGGCTATCGGGTTAGCGATGTTACTGTTATTCAACCAAAGAGTCGGAGACCATTTGTATGAAACAACATTCTCATTACCAACGGCGTTGAGCTGTAAGGGTTGATTTTCTACAATTGAAGTATCCCTCCCGGCATTTACCTGTACCGGCGGTATAACATTGACCACTACTGTATCAGTAACGCTTTTAGGGCAGTAAAAAGTATCCTTTACAGTAAATAAATAGGCTGTTGTTTTTTGTGGCCCTGCAATTGGCGAAAGCGTACTTGCATTAAGCAAAGAACTGAGTGGCGACCATGCAAAATAAGCTGCAGCAGTGTTTGCATGAAGTCTTGCGGTACTGCCAAAACAGATGGTTGTATCACTTCCTGCGTTGCCTGTAGGATAGGGGGACACCAGCACTTTAGTTTGGGTTTTATCCTCACAATGCCCTAAATGTGCAGTTACAAAATAAGTGGTGTTTTGCAGTGGCGCTGTATAGGATTTTTAATGGTCGGATTATTCAGTGTGTTACCGGCACCCGACTCGGTCCATGTATAAGCCAGTGCATCACTAATCGGGTGTAAAGTAAGGCTATCGGTAGCGCAGATAGCAGTATCTGCCGGCAAACGAACAGTTATAGCGTCCAGCACATTTACTTGCAATTTTACGCTATCTATACAGGTATTGTCTTTTACTGTGAGGGTATAAACGGTTGTATCTGCCGGACTTACAACAGGATTGAGGATGGTAGTATTAGAGATATTATATTGTGGTGTCCAGTTAAAGGTATCTCCTTTACTTTCCACAAGAAGCGGCAACAGATCTCCATTGCATATAAGTGTATCGGTAAAAGGCGGCTTTATGTAAGGTTTATTATTCGCCACAACAGGCTTGGTTACTGTGCCACTGCAGCCTACACTGGTGGTTACATTAAAAGTCACATTAGCTGTTTTAGGCGCAGTGTATAAATGAGTGGGGTTTTGTATTAATGAAGTACCGGTAGGAGAGACTCCATCATCAAAGTTCCAGTTCCAGCTATCTTCTACGCCGTAAGCGGCATATGTTTTATCGGTAAATACAAATGGCGAATGATAGCAACTGCCGGATACGCTGAAATCCGGTTTAAAGCCAGGGTATATTTTGAGGAGGGTAGTAGTAGAGTCGGTACAGCCGGCATCACTGGACACTTTGAGCTTTACCGTATAGGTGCCTGCCTGCTTATAGGTGTACACAGGTGTGGGCGAATTGGAGACATTGTCAGTGTCATTCGGCACGCCAAAATCCCATGAATAGTAAGAAATATTGGATGAAAGTGATTCGTTTTCAAACCGCATACTAAAGCTGTCACAATTGACGTATTCCGGTTTGAGTGTGGCAGCCGTCAGGTTGCAGTCTGCTACTGTTACCAGTACTTCTTTCTTTGTATTGCCAATCTTTACACCATTCCTCAACTCATTAATACATACGGCTATTACAAACTGTCCGGTAGTATTAGGGGCAATGCCCGATATAAGGCCGGTTTTATTATCTATGGTTACACCACTGCCCAATGGCGAAGTGCCAGAGTAACCCGTCGTATAATTAATAGAATGGTAAGGTGGCGCGTCTGGCGGGTTGGGCTGCCGGTTTGTAATGGTACCACCGCCTTCAGCAGCACAAAACTCATAAGTAAGCTCATCACCGTCAGGGTCAATGCTGCCAAAATCTATCTGGAAATAAGAGTTGTGACAAATAACAACTGTGTCTTTAAGTGCAGGTATAGGGCTGCTGTTGTTACGATAAATAATGCCATTTATAACTCCGGGGATAGTGTTGGTATTGGTAGAACCTGTTTGACCCGAATTCTGCACATTAACGATACTCAGCGCTCTGCAACATTCCTGTTCGGTAAGTATATAGCCGGTATTGTTATCACTTAGGTCAACTACTGTGCTATAGGTAAACTGGTAAAAGCAGACTGCGGGTGCTGGGTTGATGCAAGGATTGAATGTTTCTTTGTTAACTACCTGCCTGGTAGGAGAGTTAATGGTAATCGTCTGCTGATATGCATAATTGGCTGCATCAAAAACACCAATATAAACAAAGCCTGTTTCAAACTGTACTTCCTGGCAATTAACATAGTGCAGCACCGTTATTTTATATCTGGAAGTGCCTGGTGAGTTGCCTGCACCTATATATTGGTATGTCAAATACCCACCCTTACCATGCCTTGCCCATGCAGTCGTGCATAAGCAAAGCAGTAATAGGTAAAGGAGTAATTTTTTCATACTTACAAGGTTGTGTTGGTAACCGTTTTGGCGGGGTGTATTATATAAGTACGTAAAGAACCACTCACAAGTTAGTGAATCAGAAAGGATAATTTTGTTGCATTTTACTGTTAAAAGCGGAAGTTCTCATGGATAATAACCTTTTCTAAAGGGCTTAATGGAGCCTTTGTCTTCTAAATAGGCAGGAACAGAGGATAATTATTGCAAAAATGCCTTTTATAATCAGTTATTATTCCAGTCCTGGATTAGTAAGGTTTTTCTTTTTGTGTAAGAGTATGAAGTATTAGACCTTAACTTGTCCCACAACCTTTATACTATATGTTTAGGTATATGTTGATAGTCAGAATGGTTTTACATAGAAGCCCTCTTCGGAAATGTAGTAATTCAAATCAGTTCAATTCTATGTGTCATTCCTATGTACCTATGATACTATGTGGTGAATATTCGCCAGCTTATATTTTATGGGACAAGTTAAGGTATTAGACTTAGTATGCTGTCCCCTAAATAAATGTACAATAAACATCTACTATCAAATAAAATAAGCTTCCCTAATAGAAGCTACTCAAAAGAGTATTCTCCCCACTGGAAAACATAAATCCTCTAACCTGCAATGAGCTACGTATCCACCTTTCCAATCTCTGCTAAGTATGCCTACGCTGTTCAAAGTGTAAGGCCAAAGGCAACCAACCTATTCATCAAATACCTGTCAAATAACAAGTAGCACCATGTTAGCCCAACAGTGCCACTCAATAATAAAGCTGCACTTTAGGCAGTGGGGAGGCGCTGGCCTGCACGAACTATTCTCACTGAGACTAATAAAAAACATTATTCACGAAGTAACTATTCTCACTGAGACCAATAAAAAAACATTATTCACGAAGTAATGTGCGGAGCGATCATATCGTGCTTGAACTTAGCAAAGCGATTTCATGAATACCATTGAAAACACATTATTCTATTCATAACTTTTTTGTTTCTTTTTCTTTCAATGCCTGTCGCGCAAGGCGCGAAGAAAAAGGAAAGATAACAGCTATCTGTAAGCGATTGTACTTATAAACCTTCCCATTCAAACAGCATCCAATATACATTTGCTCTAAACGAAAAATATTTAGTTGACACTGTAATTAGTACACTATTACTTAAATAAGTTGATACTAAAGATCTGCTATTACATAGGTAGGCTTCACAGATTAGAGCCTAACAATCACCTATGCTTGCACTAAAAACAGCAATGACTTAGCCTGCAATGAGCTACGTATCTACCTTTCGGTTTTCCGTTAAGTAAGACTACGCTGTTCAAAGTTTAAGGCCAAAGGCAACCAACCTGTTCATCAACTACCTGTCAATTAACAAGCAGCACCATGTTAGCCCAACAGGGCCACCCAGTAATAAAGCTGCCCCTTAGGCAATGGGGAGGCGCTGGCCCGGCAAAACGCGCGGAGCGATCGGGTTTGCCTTGAACTTTTTTGTTGCTTTTTTCTTTCAAGAGAAAAAAGCAAGACAAGAACTATCTGTAAGCAGGTACATTTACAATACCCTAGATGTATACAGCATTTAAACACTTTACACTAAACATATTAATGTAACAACGTACTAAGTATGCAGTCTTACCCTTACTAAACTAGGACGGAATTAATAAATCCCCTGACTGCCGCCAGTCACTAGTGTCTCAGTTTGAAATCTTTTGTTTTGTTTCAAGGGCAATGGGAATTACATCGGTAAGGACAAGTGATTTCACCATGTCTTTTACAGTAGCCTTATATTTTAAAAAATGCGGGGTTTGAATATGTGATTGGTAGGCTGATACATTGGCATAAATCTCAAACACAGTTACATTTGTCGGATGGTCTTTATCATATACAGCGTACAAAGTTAACACCCCCGACTCTTTACTTACAGCCGCTTCTGCATGCTCTTTTAAAGCAGCCTTGTAATTTTCAAGTTGTGCGGAGTCTACTATGATTTTTGCAATTCGAACATATGGAGTTTTAGTTTGGGCAGAAGCGTAAGAGTTGGACATAACCAATGTTAATAAGATAATGACAGCAAAGAAATTGGGCAACTGTAATTTCATAAGGTTACAAAAGTACTTTACTGCTGATATTGCATTCATATTTTTAACAGAGACACCGTCCGCCAGTCGGGCAGGAGCCAGATATCAGTAACGTTACTATCCTAAAAACACCCCTTCCCAATACCGGAACACTATGAGTTATACCTAACTTATACCTAACTTATACTTAAGTTATACTTAACTTATACCTAATATCCTCGCCATATCCTCCTATGTAACTCCTCATCAACTCCCTGGTTACTTTCTATCTGTGCTGTATCTAATCTTGGCTAACTTTAAAACTAATACTATTTTCAATTGGGTAGTATTATATGCACTGCCCAAAACTTACAGCTCATAACCGGCAACTGGCAACCGGTAACTGGTATCATGCTACCTATTTGAAACTGGTATAATAATGTAGACTGCCTTTTCAACTCGTAAACATGTGAACCTGTAAACTCGTTAACCTGCTTGCTCACTATCTGCATCCCCTTGTTAACTCCCTGCCACAGCCACAGCTAAAAAACAAACTATAGCATATAAAATATGCACTGTATATTTATGCACTGCTTATTTTGTTAATACCAAACATATTACAAGTTCTCTTTTACCATGAAACAACTGCAACGTCGCCTTTTATCTATCGATTCATTTCGCGCGCTTACTATGCTGCTGATGATTTTTGTAAACGATTTTGATGGGGTAGAAAAAGTGCCTGAATGGGTAAAGCACGCGCATGCCAATGAAGATGCACTTGGCTTTGCCGATGTGATTTTCCCGGCATTTCTGGTGATTGTAGGCTTGTCAATTCCGTTTGCTATTAAAAGCAAGCTCAACCGCGGGCAAAGCAGAGAACGTGTGTTCTTAACTATTCTCACCCGCTCATTAGCCTTACTGGTAATGGGTATCTTTCATGTAAACTTGGAGAATTACAGCCCTTCGGCTGTATTGCCTGAGCCGGTTTGGGAAATATTGATTACCATCGGGTTCTTTCTTATCTGGATGGACTACCCTGAAACAGTAAAGAAGAATACCCGTATTCTTTTGCAGGCAGCAGGCATTGTGCTCCTTGCAGTAATGGCTGTGGTGTATAAAGGAGTAAATGAAAGCGGTGTGCTGGTGCCTATGCAGCCACAATGGTATGGCATTTTAGGCCTTATAGGCTGGTCGTATCTTGTATGCGCCAGCATCTGTTTATTTTCCAAAGGAAAGCTGATAGTACAATTCTTTGCCTGGGCATTTTTCTTCTTGTTTAGTGTTGCCGCACATGCGCATTTGCTCAACTGGCTGCAGCCGGTGCACCGTTTTATATGGATTGTAGGCAGTGGCTCAATGCCGGCTTTTACAATGGCTGGCGTAGCGGTAAGTGTACTCTATGCTGCTATGGCAGGCAGAAATAAAGATTCGCTGTTTTGGATGCTCCTGATTGCTTTTGGGGTATTAAATATTGTTATCGGTTTTGCTACCCGTCCGCTGGATGGTATTTCTAAGATACACGACACCCCCTCCTGGGTAGGCATTTGCTCCGGTATAGCCATACTGGTATTTGCACTCATGATTTACCTTGTAGATATCAAAGAGCACAATAACTGGTTCAAAGCTATCCGCCCGGGAGGCACCAATACCCTTACCTGTTATTTGATCCCTTATATTCTATACTCTTTGTACGAATTGGTAGGCTTTCATTTTCCCCAATTTTTAAATGAAGGATGGGGAGGATTCATCCGTTCGCTTGCTACCGCGTTTGTAGTTATTTGGATAGCCGGGGTGTTAGAGAGGAGAGGCGTTAGAATGAAAATATAGATGGAGATAGATGGGATTAATTGGTAACGTCATTAAGTTAGGCATGACTTGTTCCGTAGGAACATTTCGTCGGTAGTAGAAAGTAGAGGGGGGCGAAGGCGTGCCGTAGGTACGCTTGATTTGGGGAGCCTGTAACTAAAGTCCAATGGGAGGTAATTTGTGCTTAACTTAATGACAATGCCCGAAGAAAGACATAATATTGCCTCGATTGTTAACCTCCTTACATTAACGACATTGGATTAATAGGATAAATGCTATTATTGAAAGTCCATCTACCTTCCCACAAGCACAATATACGCACTTAGCCATCGTCCAAAGCGGCCCGCAATATGGACATATCCGTTTATAGCTTTTAGTAGAATTGATTTCACCCCCTGTTGCCATTCATTATAAAATCCATTGTAAACAGTTAACTCAAAACCTGCATTCCTATACAATGTATCATACTCTTTTATGGTCAGCAATTGCTCTGTCCAACTGCCCGTAATAGGATCGCAGGTATTGGTAGGATGATGAATAGTTTTTGGGAATTGTTTTGTATGAAGAAAAGTGTTTACCGCTTTTATGATATCAGCCTTATTCATACCCCTCGTAGCACCCGCCAGTGCTGCTGTTTGGTCTTCAGGTAATCCAAAATGCTGTTGAATAATTCGCTTCCTTACTTCTAAAAAAGGCATTCCTGCATACGGGTTATCACTGCTGGTATGTGCCGGTGGGCTCGAACGGTACTCATCCCGTTGTTGCAGCTTTCTAATGGTATAGGTTTTAAAAGGATTTGCCGTAACAGATGCAGTAGTAAACACAGTAATCATAGATGGATTTAATGCCTTAATGTTCTTTAAAAAAGCACCTACATCATAGATATGTTCAATTACATCAGTACCAATAACAGCATCAGGTACAGGATTGCTTTTGCAGAAATGGGCTACGGTATCCCAATCCCCGGTAACTATTGCATCAACTGGATGTTGGAGTTGTTTGTTCAATAACTGTGCTGCCTGCACAAAGCTTTCGTTTATATCAATGCTATACACCGTTTTAAAACCACAATGCTTGGCAAACATCCCCAGCAATCCATTACCTGCACCATAGTCCAGGAGAATGATCTCTTCTTTCGGTTTGGCAGAGTATTGAATCACTTGCTGAAGTACCTGGGCATAGATATGCAGAAAATAGGTGCGTTGAGTAATGAGGAGTTGGAGGTATTCGGCAGGATAGGGCGCTATGGGAGGGCATCTATTTGGATAGACTGTAATTCTGTGGAGAATGTAGCTATGTATTGTTTAAACATTGGAGTGGTACTAATGTCCTTTCTGAATAGTATGAGTTATTACAATGTAAAAAACACTTTATTGTTATTGGGTATACGCTCATTTATCAGTGGCAAATCTATCAATGATCAACCTAAACAAGATTCTCACATGGAGCCAATGATGCATATCTTACATCTTGCTGAAAACAGTATATTCCTATACTGTTCTGCAATGATTAGTTAAGGATTAAATGGATGCATCCAGCTCCGTTAGGAGCTACCTGTTTATAGAACAGCATTACCCAAGGTGTACCTGGCTCCATAGGAGCCTCCTCGTAAGTAGCAGCAGGAGGCTCCTATGGAGCCAGATAACAATAACCTATGATGAATACTATAAACAGGAAACCTCTTGAAGCTCTTTACCCTACACATACTTCCGTCTTAACAATTCAATGCAGAAAGGCAGTGGAGCGAATTTGTAGTGCATTTATGCATTATCTTACATCCGTTTATAAACAAAAATATCCCAATATAGCAATACAAACGAATACTAAAATAACAAATGGTTCCATAAGAGCCACCTCAGCCAAACTGATATGCCTAATACGTTTTCTCAAATTTACTTGCAATTTGTTTTTTCTGTACAACACCGTGAAGCTTTGATACCCAAACAACATAAAGAAGAGCTGCATAAATACCTGACTGCTTTAGTACAAAACAGGCATGCTAAAATGTTGGCAGTACATTGTATGCCTGACCATATACATCTGTTTGTAGGCTATAGACCTACTGTTTTAATATCAGATTTTGTGAAGGAAATAAAAGTAGAAAGCAATAAATTCATCAATAACAAACAATGGTTAAGAGGAAAGTTTAATTGGCAGGAAGGCTATGGGGTTTTCTCCTATTCACAATCACATATTGATAAAGTAATTAATTACATTAATAACCAGGAAGTGCATCATCAAAAAAGAACATTCCGGCAGGAATACATGTCATTACTAAAGAGATTTGAAATCCCATTTGAAGAAAAATACCTGTTTCAATTCTTTGATTAACTGATATGAGACATCTTCTGCAAGGTTCAATTTTATAGATAAGTCTCCTGTCTAACCAGTTATTTTAGAGCCGGGGCGTACTATGGCGTATGTCGCTACATTGCTAGGATATATCTTTTATTTTTTGGTGAATAGATTAGCTGACAATGAGGAGAGAAGGCTTATAATTGGATAGTCGCTAAAATGGAAAGCTACTTACTCGATAATCCACTCAACGCCTCAAAACTATCCTTCAATTTAGGATATAATGATTGAAATATGGTAAACAATGCATCATACTGCTGATGCACTCCTTCCTCTGGCTCATACACCTTCTCTGTCTTAAAAAACTGGTCAGAAGCATTCAAATTGTCTATCACACCTAATGCATACATACCAATAATAGCAGCACCCGCAGCAGAGGCATCTGCACTGTTATTTACACTTACTTTTTTTCCTAATACATCTGCCAGCAACTGCAGCCAGAAAGCAGACTGTATAAAACCACCACTTGCATACAAGTTGTGAATGCTGCCACTCGTGTCTTCTATAGCAGCAACTACGTCGCGCATAGCAAAGCAAATCCCTTCCACAACGGCGCGCGCTAAATGTGCCTGCCCATGTTGACTGGTTAAGCCAAAGAAGACGCCCTTGGCATTGGCATCCCACATAGGGGCACGCTCACCTAATATATAAGGTAAAAACAGGAGTTTATCTGCACCGGCAGGAACAGTGGCTGCCAACTGTAGCCAGTTATCCAAATGATCAGGCTCGTCCTTACCAGCCATTAGTTTCCCAAACCACTCCAGCACCACCCCGCCATTATTGATAGCACCACCCGTAATTACAATATCATCAGTCAATAAATAACTGAATAACCGTTGTGCACTATCCAACTGCTTGGTAGTGCAGGTCGTACGTACGGCTCCGCTTGTACCAATGGTCAATGCCCCATCGCCGCTGTTGATAGCCCCACAGCCAAGATTAGCTAAGCAGCCATCATTACCCCCAACAATGAATGCTATATCATTGTCTATGCCCAGCAGTTGCTTGCCAGTTGCAGTCAGCTCCTTCTCTATATGCGTTACTGGTACAGGTACAGAGAGTTTATCCTCAGTAATGTTGGCTGCTTCCAAAGCTTCCGTGCACCAGGTAATATCGTGAATATTGAATAAGCCCGTCGCAGATGCTATAGAGTGGTCTATAATGTATTTGCCAAAGAGCTTATAGAAAATGTATTCCTTAATGGAGATGAACTTATTGGCTTTGCTAAAGACCTCCGGCCACTTATCTTTCATCCATATCAGTTTGCATAACGGCGACATAGGGTGGATAGGGACACCGGTCTTTTGATAAATGATACTTCCTTTCTCACTGTTCTTTAGCCAGGCTGCCTGTTCACTGCTTCGTGTATCTGCCCAGATGATGGCATTGGTTAATGGCTTGCCTTCCTCATCCACTGCTATAATACTGTGCATGGCTGCACTAAAGCTAACGCCTTGTATCCCCTTATTTGACTGCAAGGACTGCGCAATCAATGTAGTTACCTGCTGTACTATTTCATCAGGGTTTTGCTCGCTTTGTCCCGGCACATCACTGATAGTAGAATAGGTTGCTTTTAATGAATGCACTGCTTTACATGTCTCATCAAAAATAATGGCCTTGCAATGGGTAGTGCCGATATCTATAGCTAAGAGATAACTCATGGTGTAAAAGTAAATGCTTTGTTGCCATGAATACACGAATAGGTAGGAATAGGTTAGGAGAGTAGTAGATAGAGGCAGATATAATTTTGGCAAGGCATAGGTATACTTTAAATACAGTATCAAGTAAATAAGCTGAATTAGCAGATTTCAATAAAAAAAGGTATTTGAATAATGATGCAGTCAGATTCTATAAGCAAATTTAGGCTTTGTCATGCCGACGCAGGAGGCATCTGTGGATAGTAGATAATTCACTTTTTAAATATATTTTGATTTGTAGCATAGTTCTTAAGCTTCTTTAGTTGACCAATCCAAACAGCACCCCAAACACATTCGTTCTAAGCTATACTTATTGAGTTTACACTGAACTAAGTTTAGCTAAGCTACTGCACCTGATATATTGCATGAGTTATCGCTAATCTAAGTGCTATCTGCTCCCTACCAAAGCCATAGTAAAGTCATGCTAAAGCCATGGATAGTCCATGAGAAGCCAGGCCAAAACCCTACCTGCACCTTCTCAAACTTAACAATCCTTACTCTTTAACCCGTGAACTCGTAAACCCGTGAACTCCCCAACTTTAAACATTCCCTCAAATAATTCTTTCCCATTATCCCATTATTGTTCTACTTTAACCAACAAAAGAGTATACCTTGTAAATAAAAAAAATGGCTGCCCAATTACCCTTAAAATCCTACATTTAGCCCTCCGAATTATAAAAATAAGATTGCTATATGGGTGATATCCAAATCAAAAAGAACGCTAAGAAATACGATGCCGTTATAGTAGGTTCCGGTGCAGGTGGTGGTATGGCGGCGTATACTTTAGCACATGCTGGTCTTAAAGTGTGCCTGATCGAGGCTGGACCTATGTTTGATCCGAAAAAGAATTCGTTACAGCTCAAGAAGCCCTGGGACTCGCCACGTCGCGGTGCCAGCACCAAATACCGCCCGTTCGGCGACTTTGATGGCTGCTACTGGGGATGGGAAATAGATGGCGAGCCGTACACACAGGCAGAAGGTACACATTGGGACTGGTGGCGTGCCCGTATGTTGGGTGGACGCACCAACCACTGGGGCAGAATTTCACTGCGCTTTGGACCCAAAGACTTTAAACGCAAAAGTATTGATGGCTTAGGTGACGACTGGCCGATCGGCTATGATGATGTAAAACCTTATTACGATAAAATAGACCGTCTGTTAGGGGTGTTTGGTACCAATGAAGGTTTGCCCAACGACCCCGATGGTATTTTTCTGCCTCCACCAAAGCCGCGCTTGCATGAGCTGATGATTAAAAAGGCAGGTACGAGCGTTGGTGTTCCCGTTATCCCATCACGTTTATCTATACTTACTAAACCAATTAATAAAGAAAGAGGCTCCTGCTTTTTCTGCTCCCAATGCGGACGTAGCTGTAAAGCGTATGCCGACTTCTCTTCCTCATCGTGCCTGGTTATACCGGCATTATCAACCGGTAATGTGGACCTCGTAACCAATGCAATGGCGCGTGAAGTATTAACAGACCAGAATACCGGTCTGGCTACAGGTGTTTCTTATGTCAACAAAGATGATATGCAGGAATACCAGGTAAGCGGCCGTACGGTAATTCTTGCTGCCAGCACCTGCGAATCTGCCCGTTTGCTGCTCAATTCCAAATCGCCGCGCCATCCCAATGGACTGGCAAACTCAAGTAATGTAGTAGGTAAATACCTGCATGATTCTACCGGCTCAGGAATGGGCGGTATTATTCCGGCACTGTTCGACAGAAAGCGTTACAACGAAGATGGGGTAGGAGGTATGCACGTATATACGCCCTGGTGGCTGGATAATAAAAAGCTGGACTTTCCCGCGTGGTTACCATATTGAATATGGTGGTGGCATGGGTATGCCTCTGTATGGCTTTAGCTGGGGTATAGAAAACCTGAACGGCAAATATGCAGTAAAAGGCAAACAAAAAGAAGCCGGTGGTTATGGTAAATCTTTGAAAGAAGATTATCGCTTTTTCTATGGTGCCGGGGTTGGTATGGCTGGTAGGGGAGAGGCTATTGCATTAGAAAGTAACTATTGCGAAATTGACCCGACCGTAGTAGATAAATTTGGTATTCCGGTACTTCGTTTCCATACCAAATACACCGACTACGAAATAAACCAGGCAAAGCACATGACAGAGACCTTCTCTGAAATATTGCATGCAATGGGTGCGGTGATTACCTGGGGGGCGGATAATAATAAAGCAAACAACTGGGGATTAGAAGCTCCGGGCAAGATCATTCACGAAGCTGGTACTGTGCGTATGGGCGATGATCCTAAAAAATCGCCATTGAACAAATGGAGCCAGGCACAGGATTGCAAAAATCTGTTTAGTTGTAGATGGAGCACCGTTTGTATCGCAGGCAGATAAAAACATCACCTGGAGTATCTTAGCTTTAAGTATGCGTGCAAGCGAGCACATTAGTAGATGAAATGAAAAAGCAGAACGTTTAAGTCTGGAAAGGATCGTAAGTTATGCTGATGAGGTTAGGATAGCAGATTTCTCCAATGATAAGCTGATATTCGATTCACAATCAGTATAATAAGACTATATCAGCACAATTAGTATCAATAAAACTATCAGTCACATCATTATCCAAAAAAGTATTTTATGGACAGAAGAGATTCGCTAAAAGCTATAGTTACCGGTGCAGTTGCAACAGGTGTAGTGCTCGAAGCCTGCAATAATGATAACAGCAATAAGGATATACAGACAGATAATAATAAAAAAGTTCCCGGTAAGAATGCGGTAGAAAGCCAGGGTAAAGACTTTGATCGCATGGCTGAAGAAAGAAAGCATTACGATGAAGTTACATCGTATACCTTCTTCGACGACCATGAAATGAAGACCATTGCTGTTTTGGCAGACATTATTATACCCGCAGATGACGTAAGCGGCAGTGCTACCGATGCCAAGGTGCCCGACTTTATTGAGTTTATCGTTAAAGATTTTCCGGAACACCAGACACCTATGCGTGGTGGTTTGCGCTGGCTGGATATGCAATGCTTCAACCGCTACAACAAAACCTTTGTGGATCTGGACGACAAGCAGCGCATTGAAATGGTGGATCAGATCGCTTATCCTGCAAAAGCAAAGCCTGGTATGGCACCCGGTGTGTCTTTTTTCAATCTGATGCGCAATCTGACAGCTACCGGCTTTTACACTTCGGAAATTGGCCTGAAGGACGTTGGCTATATGGGCAATACGCCTAACCAGTGGAATGGTGTACCCGCAGACGTACTCAAGCAATATAATTTAGCCTATACAGATAAAGAAATGAAGGAATGTGCTAGCTATTAATTTCTAATATAGACTTCTGGCTTTTAATTCATATCAGGCAACTGGTAACCTGTAACTGGTATCATTTTTAATTGCTTGAATTTGGTATAACAAGTTATTATAAAATAAAGTTTGGCTGTTTTTCTAATTCGTCCTACTTTTGCAATCCTTTAAAAATTTGAGCCATGAACGGACCAGTTCAGTTTGTACACGACCAGCTTACATCAAAAAAGCAATTTCCGAAATTTAAAGCCGGTGATAATATTACCGTAAACTATAAAATTGTTGAAGGTGGTAAAGAACGTATTCAGGGTTTCCGCGGAGACGTGGTAAAGATCCAGGGTGAAGGTGCCACTGCCACTTTTACTGTTCGTAAAATATCCGACAGTATAGGTGTGGAAAGAGTATTCCCCATCTTTTCACCAAACATTGATACCATTATCCTGAACAAAGTAGGTAAGGTACGCCGTGCTAAACTGTACTACCTGCGTGAGCGCAGCGGTAAAAGTGCGAGGATCAAGGAAAAGCGCATGAAGTAATTTCGCTGATTTATACCAAAAAGCAGAAGATTTTATCTTCTGCTTTTTTATTAAAGTATTAACCCTTTATTTCGAAATAACTTTGTTTTTCATCTAACTTTGTTTCTTATCATCATCTTAAAATCATTTTATGGGCAATTTAGGTTTCCAGGAAATCCTGCTGATAGCAGTTGTAATCTTAGTACTGTTTGGCGGTCGTAAAATTCCTGAATTTATGCGTGGTCTTGGTAAAGGTATCCGCGAGTTTAACGATGCCAAAGACAATGTGAAGAAAGAATTGGAAGAAGGCATGCGGGAAAAAGATCGTGCTGCCACTACTACGACAACTGCGCCTACAAATAGCACCACCACAACTACACAGCCGTAACGATTTCTTTCACATAAAATAATTTGTTAGCCTTTGTTTAGTTTCACTTCTATCAAAGACTATCATGCCGATTTATTGCACGGCCATACCACCAGTGTGGAAGCCGTGCAATATTTTTTAAGGCAGATAGAACAACAAAAACTTCTCAATGCCTTTCTGGAAGTGTATGCAGAGGAAGCCTTAATTCGTGCTTCCCAATTGGATGAACAACAAGCTCAATCGGGCAAGTTACAAGGTCCGCTACATGGCGTAGTAATAGGGTTGAAAGATGTTATTTGCTATAAAGACCATCATTTAACTGCTGGTTCTAGAATATTAGAAGGATTTACCAGTATATATAATGCTACAGCTGTAGAACGGCTGCTGGCGGCAGGAGCCATTATTATCGGCAGGCAGAACTGTGATGAGTTTGCAATGGGTAGCAGCAATGAAAATTCAGCCTTCGGAAACGTGTTAAATACTGTAGATAACAGCCGGGTGCCAGGTGGCTCTTCGGGTGGCTCTGCAGTAGCTGTGCAGGCAGACCTTTGTATGGTAAGCTTGGGAAGTGACACAGGCGGATCGGTGAGGCAGCCAGCCGATTTCTGTGGTATTGTAGGTATGAAGCCAACCTATGGAAAGATTTCCCGCTATGGCTTAATTGCTTATGCTTCATCTTTTGACCAAATTGGCATTTTTGCCAGGTCGGTACAGGATGTAGCAGTTATTTTAGAAAATATTGCAGGTAAAGATGCCTACGACAGCACAGCATCCGATACCCCTGTAGAAAGTTATTCACAGTTGTTACAGCAAACAGACGCACCTAAGCGTATTGCTTACTTCAGGCAGGTGCTAGAGCATGCAGCCCTCGACCCTGAAATTGCAGCCTCTTTCAAGAGCTTTATAGAAAAATTAACTGCTAACGGTTACGATGTACAACCAGTTGATTTTGAATATCTTGAGTACGTAGTGCCTGCATACTATGTTTTAACTACAGCTGAGGCTTCCAGCAATCTTTCGAGGTATGATGGAGTGAAATATGGATATAGAAGTAATGGTGAAAATACCAATTTAACGGAGCTATATAATAATACGCGCACAGAAGGGTTTGGTAAGGAAGTCCAGCGCCGGATACTGCTTGGTACATTCGTATTAAGTGCAGGTTATTTCGATGCCTATTTTACAAAGGCTCAAAAGGTTAGGCAGCTATTGGTGCAAAAGACAAAAGAGATCTTCAGTAGCTTTGATGCGATTATTTCACCCACAGTTCCATCACCGGCATTTAAGTTTGGGGAGATTACAGATCCTATAGAAATGTTCCTGGCAGATATATATACAGTATTTGCAAATCTTACTGGTATACCGGCTATATCACTGCCCCTTTTTATCCACAGCAATAAAATGCCATTTGGCATCCAGGTGATGACTTTTCAGGAAAAAGACTTATGTTTGCTTATACTGTCGGAGCAGCTTATGTTTTTGGCGGATAAAAATTAGTCCTATCCCTTAAATTACCAGGTATTTTAAGCGCTTATAAGCCGCTTTATTTTTTAATTATTTAAAAAAAATAAAACGAAATTGATGCAAATAAGAAAACTGGCAAACACACTCATAGTAAGTGTATTTTGTTTCTTTAGCGTTATTCTAATGTCTTTTACCGGCAACGGTCGTACCAAAACTGGCAACAGTCCCAAGAAAGACAGTTCAAATGCTTCCAAAGGATTTGATGATGTTTTTAATTCTTTACCAGGTTCTCATTTAGAAGATGGTAATTTGTTATCTGTTCCTTTAAATCCCAGTATAGTTTCTTTTGTGAAAAGCTTTATAAATAGAGAAAGTTACGATTACAGCAGCATGAGAAACTGGGGTAAATCCTATTTCTCCCTGTTTGATAAGGTACTCTCTAAATATAATATACCCTGCCAGTTGAAATACTTGGCAGTAATAGAAAGTAGCTTACAACCAGCTATGGTATCTACAGCAGGAGCAGTAGGTCCATGGCAGATAATGCCAGATGAAGCAAGGGAATATGGCTTAAGAACAGGCAAATATGATGACCGTAAAGACTTTACAAAAAGTACTGCTGTTGCTGCCAAGATGCTCAGTAAATTGTATGATCACCTTGGTGATTGGTTATTAGTAATAGCTGCCTACAATGCCGGAGAAGGCAGAGTAAGGCAGGCTATAAGAAAAGCTGGTAGCACCAGCTTCTGGGCAATTCAAAACTTTCTACCTGCAGAAACCCGCAATCACGTAAAAAAATTTATTGCCACACATTATTACTTTGAAGGTTGTGGGGGTATAACAACTATGACGTCAGATGAATTGAAAGAATATATGCCATTAGGTATTCCTAAAATAAAAATTGATGATCTAGAAAATACGGCTATTGTGGAAATTCAGGGAAAGTATAATTCTACAATCATGGCAAAATATCTACAAATGGATGAAGGCCAACTTGATCGACTCAATTCAGGTTTGGAGGATGCAATGAAGAGCGGCAATACTTATAATCTGCGTTTACCGGCTGATAAAATGGATTTGTTCGCTAAAACTAAGAAAACAATTTTAAAGGACAGTGTTGAAAGTTTACTGTTAAATACAGAAACAGCTAAAAAATAATGTGATTATAAATTATAAAAAATAAAACTTTTCAACTACATTTGTTAAGAGTTTGAAAAGTCTATATCTGTAACGATTGCTTAACGTTTTTTCGTTTGTATGTTACAGATATTTGCAAAGCGAAAACAAAGTCAGTGTCAAAATATCAGATAATTTTTCTGGCACTGCATTTGTAAAACTTAAAATAGAATATAAGTAGTCAATTTTCTCATAAGCAGTTAGTTTTGGTTGCGGCCCCTGTTTCTACAGGGGCTTATTTTTTAGCCATTTCCTTATTCTGTTCACTATATATCTTACAGCTATATAGCCCACTAAACAACCAAATCCATCCGCAAACATATCATTAATATCAAAGTCGCGGTCGGTAGTGAAATACTTCTGAACATATTCCATAGCAATACCGTAAAGCAAGGCTACAACTGCAATGCTTACAAATAAACTATGTTGTGCTGGATACAGTTTCCGGAAGGGCCAGCTAAACAGGAATGTGAGCATGGCGAACAAGCCTGCATGCACCAATTTGTCGAAATGAATGGCATCTAAAAAGCTAAGTGTAGGTAAATCGTTATTAGGCATAGTAAGCAGCACATAAATAACAATTGTCCAAATAACCGGAAGCATAAAAGCGATAGGACGAGGTTTCAAGTGTATAGTTTTTAATTAAAAGTTGAGCGTATTTTTAATCTTGCTTCATCATTTTCTCTGTATTCTCTGCTACCTGAAGGGCTTCTATAAATTCATCAATCTCACCATTCATCACAGCATCGAGGTTGTATACTGTAAGACCAATACGGTGGTCGGTAACGCGGCCTTGCGGATAATTGTACGTACGGATCTTGGCACTACGGTCACCGGTGCTCACCAGGGTTTTGCGGTGGCGAGCAATCTCTTCTTCCTGTTTGCGTACTTGTTCCTCATATAACCTGGTACGTAGCATTGTCATTGCTTTTTCGCGGTTACCGAGCTGGCTGCGCTCTGTTTGACACACTACCACCGTACCGGTAGGTATATGCGTCAGCATTACCTTAGTTTCAACCTTATTTACGTTCTGTCCGCCGGCGCCGCCGCTTCGGGCTGTTTCCATTTTTACATCAGCAGGATTTAACTCAAAGTCCACTTCCTCTGCTTCCGGCATTACAGCTATAGTTGCTGCTGATGTGTGCACACGCCCCTGCGTTTCGGTACTGGGCACGCGCTGTACGCGGTGCACGCCGCTTTCAAACTTTAGAGTGCCATACACATCTTCGCCCTGCACTTCCACCACTACTTCTTTGTAGCCCCCTACAGTTCCTTCGTTTTCTGTTACAATATTGGTTTTCCAGCCTTTTTTGGCGCAATAACGCAGGTACATGTTCAGCAAATTGCCGGCAAATAAGCTGGCTTCGTCACCGCCAGTACCGGCACGTATTTCCAATACTGCATTCTTATCATCCTGCGGATCTTTTGGTATCAGCAGCCTGGTGAGCTCTTTTTCCAAGGCGTCTTTCTTTTCCTCTAATTCCGGCAATTCCATTTTTGCCAGTTCCCGCATCTCTTCATCATTACCATTTAGCAGTTCGCGGCTAAATTCATAATCATCCAGGACACGACGGTATTCATCATAAGGCTTAACTATTTTTTCAAGGTCGCGGTATTCTTTACTTAGTTTTCCAAACTCTTTTTGATTATTTATGATTTCAGGATTGGTAAGCGCAACACCAACTTGTTCAAATCTTGCTTTCAGGGCATCTAACTGGTCTGTCAACATATATCAAGAGCTATTATTTAGCGGCGCGAAATTAAGCCAATTAGTCCAGCTATGAGCTATTAGTTTAGCTCCGTGCTATGTGTTATAAGCCTTATCTTGTTCCGTACTTTTTCCTCAATATACAGGTGCAGTTTTTGGTGGGTGTCCTCGTCTGTTGCCAGCGCTTCTGAGGAAGGAGGTTTCGGCTGGTGAAAGGCAGGAATAATATATCCACGTAAGTGCTTTATTTTACCCTTCTTCATTTCTGATAATACTCTGTACTATTTACCCCTTTTTTGCCCCAATACACTCCAAAAGACAAAGGATGAACGTAGCAGGTTCAGTTCAGATACGGCTTAGTCCTGATTCAATTTTTAAAGTATACTGTTTAATGTTTAGGGAATTCACGAATTAAAGCGTAGTTTAAAGTTCAGGTGGCTAATGTGGATAAGGTGCGAAGAGTGGGGCGACATGGCTTTCCCATGAACTATCCATGACTTTACCACCGCTTTGCTATGGCTTTGGTATGGAGGATCTAATAACAAGACAGGGAATGGTAAGCAGGAGAGTACCTTTGGGCAGGCATCTGCCCTGGCCACCAGCATAGAGATGCTGCTACCTATTACTGAATAGTATTTTAGATAAACTACTCATAGAATACTTGCTGGTTACTGCCCTGCTGCTAAGAGGACATAGACAGATCTATGAGACAAAATAAGGTAATAAGCTACAAGCAATTATAACTTTTTTAGCATGTTAACTTCTTTATATGCAGTACTCGGGTTACTTTTCAGCTTTAATACTTTAGACTAATGAGAAGAAAGCTTTTTGCATTAATTGTCTTGCAAATTATTGTTTGTACCGTAGTAAATGCCCAACCTCCGAAGGGAATTCACTGGGCTGCTGATGGTAACAGCTTTTATGAGACTGCCGATTATGGCATTGTGCAGGTGCAGTTGCCGGCATTGAAACCTGATATCGTTATTGGCAATCCGCAGCTTACCCCTGCGGGCGCACAGCAGCCGATGCAGGTAGAGAACTTTTTCTTTTCAAATGATGGCAGTAAGATGCTCATTTTTACCAATAGTAAAAAAGTGTGGCGCTATCATACAAGGGGAGATTACTGGGTGTATGATAAAACCAGTAAAAGCCTGAAACAATTAGGTAAAGATTTACCTCCTTCCTCACTCATGTTTGCCAAATTTTCGCCGGATGGTAACAGCGTGGCTTATGTGGATATGCATAACATCTATACAGAAGACATTGCTACTGGTACTATCAAACAATTGACTACTGATGGTACCGACCGTATGATAAACGGTACTTTTGATTGGGTGTATGAGGAAGAGTTTGACTGCCGGGATGGCTTTCGCTGGAGCCCCGACAGCAAGAGCATTGCATATTGGAAAATAGATGCACGCCAGATCCCCAATTTCTTATTAATAGATAATACCGATTCTATCTATTCTTTTACCAAGCCTGTTGAGTATCCCAAGGTTGGTGTGAGTCCTTCTTTCTGCTATATCTATGTAGTGAATGTGGCAAATGGCACCTCTACCAAAATGAATGTACCTGGTGATGCGCAACAACACTATATACCACGCATGGAATGGGCTGACAACAGTAGCGAACTGGTGATACAACAACTTGACCGTAAGCAGCAGCAAAGCAAGATCATGTATTGCAACGCAGCCAGCGGTGATGTGCAGGAGATATACAGCGAAGCTGATAAAGCATGGATAGACGTAAAAGCCCGCTGGAGCGAAGACCCGACAGGCTGGGAGTGGGTAAAGGGCGGAAGTGCTTTTTTGTGGGTAAGTGAGAAGGATGGCTGGCGTCATGTGTATATGATAAGTCGGGATGGTAAGAAAGAAACACTCATTACAAAGGGCAATTATGACATTATCACCATCAATGGATACGACGATAAATCGGGGTATATCTATTTTACAGCATCATTACAAAATGCAACGCAGAAATACTTGTACCGTATAAAGATGAGTGGGGGAGAGCCTGAGAAGCTTTCTCCTGCAGACGAACAAGGCACGCATGAGTATGATATTTCGCCTACAGGATTGTATGCAGCACATAATTTCTCTAATGCCAATACACCATGGATAACAGATTGGGTAAGCCTACCCACACATAAAGTGTTGCGTAGCGAAGATCCGCCTGCAGCAAAACCGGATCATAATAAGATAGAGTTCTTCAAGGTGACCACCGAGGATAATGTAACAATGGATGGCTGGATGATAAAGCCTACGAATTTTGACTCTACCAGGAAATATCCTGTTGTGTTTTATGTTTATACTGAGCCTGCTACAACTACGGTGAATGATCAATGGGGCACTGCCAGAAGCATCTACAACGGCAATATGGCTGATGATGGGTATATCTATATTAGCCTTGATGGCCGTGGTACGCCGTCACCAAAGGGCGCTGCATGGCGAAAGGCTATTTATGGTAAGGTGGGCGTTATTAATGTACATGACCAGGCAATGGCTGCAAAGAAGATTATACAGTGGCCGTATGTGGATACCAGCCGCATTGCCGTATGGGGCTGGAGCGGTGGCGGGTCTACTACGCTCAACCTGATGTTTCAGTACGGTGATATTTATAAAACAGGGATTGCCATTGCGCCAGTAGCCTCACAGTTGACCTATGATGATATTTATGAAGAAAGATATATGGGCCTGCCGCAGGAAAACTATGATGCATATGTAAAAGCATCGCCTATTACGTATGCTAAAAACCTGAAGGGTAACCTGCTGGTAGTGCATGGCACAGGTGATGATAACGTGCATTATCAGAACACGGAGTTGTTGATCAATGAGCTGGTGAAGTACAACCGCCAGTTTTCACTAATGAGTTATCCTAACCGCACCCATGCTATCAATGAAGGGGAAGGTACAACGCAGCATCTGCATACCTTATTCACTAATTATTTAAAGGACCATTGCCAGCCGGGAGCGAAGTAGGGAATGTTGTATATTGTTAACGGTTAATTGAATATTGTAGATTGAATATTTAAGACTAATAAAAAGCTCCGGAGGGGTAATATTCTCCGGAGCTTTTTTTATTTATGTACTTGTATATTATGTACCTGTGATTTTATACGGTGAATAGATAATTCTCATCCTACACCAAAATACAAAAGACCCGCTGCGAAGAGCGGGCTTGCTTTTGTACAACATCACCATCGGAAACCTTAAACTGTAATTGAAACTTTTATGTTTAATGCAAAGATAAAGGCTGCAATAAGGGGTGTCAACCGCATATATATGCGATAGGGTGTTGCAGAAAATAGTTTTTACTACTCAGACAACCAGAATTCAATATTGTATTCTGTGTCTCCCAGGTAGCCGTATTTGCCAAATACAAGAGGTTGCTCTACTGCGGGTCCATCATTATCATTGTGGCGATTATCAAGCAGTAATGTTTTGCCCGGGCAAACAGCTTTCACTTTGTATTTTCCTATAGGTATGTCTTTTACCATGTAAGTTCCTGCTACATCTTCAACTTTTCTTTCGATAGTAGTAGCAGGGCTGCCATCAATCAATATGTTTTCAGCAGGAGTAAAAACCAGTTTCACTTCATTCATAGACACATCAGTACCAAACTGGTAAAGGTCAACATGGGCACCGTAGTAAGTGCCTGCTTCAGGTCTTTCCCCACTTAATTTCCATGTAAAATCCCTCACAACAGCACTGTTACAGTTAAACGCATCGGTGCTCCCCGCGGCTAAATCAAAAGTGTATTCCAGTCCATAGGCAGACTTCTTTACTTGCGCTTTGGCAGTCCAGTCTCCGGCTGGTTCTGTTGGTATAGCTACTTTATAGTTGCCATTGTTATCGGTAGTTGCAAATACATACGAGTCGTGCCAAACGGTATGTTCAATTGTAACTTTTACGCCCTGCAAAGGATTGCCGGCTGCATCCGTAACCTTACCGGTTACATAACCGGATGTAGACGAGGGAGGTGAAGTACTATCTTTTTTACAAGCAGATAGTGAATAGCTGACCAGTAACAGGAACATCAGCATATGTGTAAAGGGTTTCATGGGTTGTCTCATTTTATATGCCTGCAAGTTGCTGTAGTGAGTGAAAGAAGGCAATCTATAAGCATATAGATTGTATAATGTGTTTTTTGAACTGGAGAAAGATGGGGATGAGTTGTGGGTGTGAACCACAGAGGCACGGGAGGGCATGGAGGAGCACAGAGCGCTTTGAGGAATGAAGAGACATTCTACATTTACTCAATAAAAAAGCGGAACATCTTTTTGAAGACATTCCGCTTTTATTATAATGTACTTATGCTCATAGCTCGCAGCCCAAAGCTGAAAGCTTGCAAATACTATGCATTTTTATTAATACAGTTCAGATCTTTAAAGGCTTCTTCCAAACGCTTTACGAAGTTCTCTTCGCCTTTGCGCAGCCATACACGTGGATCGTAGTATTTTTTGTTTGGCTTGTTTGGTCCTTCAGGATTGCCTAACTGACGCTTGCAAATAAGCTTCATTCTTTTTATAATAATCAAATATGCCCTCGGCAAATGCCCACTGCATATCAGTATCTATGTTCATTTTGATAACACCATAATCCAGTGTTTCTTCAATCTGATTCTTTGGGTGAGCCACTGCCGCCATGGAATACAAAGTACACCGGTTTGTCCGTAGCTGGTCTGCCTAATTTTTCAGCAATATAAGCCTGGCTGTTCTTCAATATATCGGGGCGAAGTTCTACATTGCCTGGGCTATATACGCCATGCACATTACCAAATGCAGCCGCAATGGTAAAGAGTGGTCCTATTTTTACCAGTTCTGAATAAGCCTGATACACTTCTTCGGGTTGTGTATAGAGCTTGCTGTTTTCAACGCCGGAGTTGTCAACGCCATCTTCTTCACCACCGGTAACGCCTAACTCAATTTCTATACTCATGCCCAGCTTTTCCATGCGTTTGAAAAAGCCAACAGAGGTTTCAATATTTTCATGGATGGGTTCTTCACTTAAGTCGAGCATGTGCGAGCTGTACAAAGGATGCCCGAACTTTTGGAAGTGCTCTTCACCTGCGGTAAGTAAGGCATCTATCCATGGCAGCCATTTCTTTGATGCATGGTCGGTATGCACTATTACCGGTACGCCGTAATATTTGGCTACATTGTGTATATGTAATGCTCCGCTGATGGCGCCGGAAATATTAGCCTGCAGCTTATCGTTGGGCATTCCTTTGCCTGCAAAAAACTGTGCGCCGCCATTGCTGAACTGAATAATAACCGGAGAATTAACCTTTGCTGCTGTTTCCAGCACGGCATTTACGGTGTTGGTGTTGGTGACATTCACAGCCGGCATTGCAAATTTGTTTTGCCTGGCGTCATCATATAATGCTGCCAATTCATCGCCGTATAAAATGCCTGCCCGATACTTTGCCATTGTTATTTTATTTAGTTGTAAGGAATTTATAAGGGCGCAAAATTACTTATTATCAGTATAAGCGGTGCAGAAAATGTTTTGGGTGTGTTTCTCACAAATGACACTCGCAGAGTCCTGCGGACTTGGGAGATACTTTGGACAGATGAAATACAAAGCTTCAAGCTATGAATTGCGAGATTCGAGCGAAAGGACCAAGATATTAGGCAGATGCTATAAGGAGGCAGATATGGAGTAAGTGGGAAATTAATGAGGAGTATATACCGGGGAGATATGGAGGAGATCAGGTATAAGTTAGGTATAACTTCGGTATAAGTTAAGTATAACTTAGGTATAAGTTAGCTATAACTCACGGTATTCCTTTATAGCTGAGTCGTATATCCCTCATACACTTTACGTCCATCCTTCGTCATTGTAATATATCAGAGGCAAAAACCGGGGTAAATAGTAGTCTTTGTAGCAGATAGCGTGCAGGGCTGTAAATATACAGCAGCCTGCTTATGAATATCGATACTATGGACTCCTTTTCCTGACAGAGTTATTGCCATGCAACTGTTTCGGTATAAGAAACATAAAAAACAGAAAGTTGATTTGTAAGGCAACTATAATAGTTTAGGGGTAATAGGTTGGGAAAAATGATAACATGCATGAATTGTTTATGTTTTCTTATTTTAATTCCAATCTTTACACTTCCTGGCTGTTTACTGTTATGATACTGTAAACTCCTTACATTTGCTATCCTTTATATATTCAATAGCCGATATTATGGAACAAAACGATGATATTTATGCTGGCATCACTGGTAACACCCCATCAGGTCAGCCACAAGCGGAAGGAGGTGAGCAGCGAGGATGGTTCAGGCGGTTCAGAAAAGGTATTACTACCTCTACGGCAGAGAAGAAGGAAACACCTGAAGGCTTGTGGAACAAATGCCCCGAGTGTAATTACATCACTACTACTACTGAACTGGAAGAGAACTTGTACGTGTGTCCCCGCTGCAATTATCACCACCGTATAGGCAGCTATGAATACTTCAAAATCTTATTCGACAATAATACATACACGGAGCTGTTTGAAAATATTCACAGTAAAGACTTTTTAGGCTTTACCGACCTAAAGCCGTATAAACAGCGCCTGGAAGAGATATATACTAAAACCGACCTAAAGGATAGTATGCGCGTAGCGGTTGGTAATGTGAACAGCAAGCAGATACTAGTGGCTTGTATGGACTTTGAATTCATTGGCGGCTCGCTGGGTAGTGTGATGGGAGAGAAGTTTAGCCGTGCCGTGGATTATTGTATAGAGCACCGGTTGCCTTATTTAGTTATCAGCAAAAGTGGCGGTGCGCGTATGATGGAAAGTGCCTTTAGCCTGATGCAACTGGCTAAAACAAGTGGTAAGCTATCGCAGTTGAGCGATGCGAAAATACCATTTATATCATTGCTTACCGACCCGACATTTGGGGGTATTACCGCTTCTTTTGGTATGCTGGGCGACTTGAACATTGCTGAGCCGGGTGCGCTGATTGGCTTTGCTGGTCCGCGTGTAATTAAGGAGACTATTAAGAAAGATCTACCAGAAGGCTTTCAGCGTAGTGAGTTTTTGCTGGAGCATGGCTTTTTGGATTTCATTGTAGATAGAAAGCAATTGAAAAATAAGATAGGCTTGCTGATAGATTTGTTTGAGAGGTAAGCATCTTATGGAAGACGATTAACCAATTACAAAGAATTTCCTCAACAAGTTTGCCTTATTGATATAACTATCAATAGGGCAAACTTGTTTAAGTACATTATAACAAAAATAAGTTTAAAGGAAAGATGTTTGTTTAGAAAGGGCTTTTTTAGTTGTATATATTCGAAGGATGATCTCTTATGGTTAGTGGTTGTCTTTCTTTTTTCTCTTGAAAGAAAAAAGAAACAAAAAAGTTCAAGGCAAACACGATCGCTCCGCGCGTTTTGCCGGGCCAGCGCCTCCACACTACCTAAGGTGCATCTTTATTATTGAGTGTACTGTTGGGCTAACAATGGTGCGTGTATAATGTTGATGGATACTTATTGAGTGAGGGTAGTTGCCTTTGGCATTGAACTTTGGACGGAGTAGCCCTACTTAGCGGAAAATCGAAAGGTAAATACGTAGCTCATTGCAGGCCAGATGATTGCTGTTTTTAAGTGTGATGGATAAGTGATGATTAGTCCCTAATCTGTGAGGCATACCTTTGTAGGAGCAGATGTTTAATATAAACCTATTTACCTAACAATGTAATGTATTAAGTAACTCTGCGAATACATAACTGGCAGAATAGTTATTGTGCATTTAAAGAGAAATGGGAACTAAAAATGGCTACTAAGTGATATAGTGATAACCGTACATTTCAGGAAAACACCAGGAATTAGTGTTAAAAACTTTCCTTCTACAGGAAAGTTAATACAGATAAAAAGATAAAACTTTATTCCATCTTTGTCGTTTTATAGAGCAAATTAGTGCATGGCGAAGGAAATGAATAACCGGCAGGCTTACTTTAATTACCAGATAGATGATAAATACGTGGCAGGGATTGCTTTGCTGGGTACCGAGGTGAAATCTATTCGCCAAGGGAAGGTGAGTTTTAATGACAGTTTTTGCTTGTTTGATAAAGGTGAGTTGTGGTTGCGTGGATTATATATTGCGGAGTATGCTTTAGGCACTTCAAACAACCATATAGCGGTGCACGACCGCAAGCTATTGCTTACCGGACGCGAGCTGAAGCGCTTACAGGCAAGTACCAAGGAAAGAGGCTTTACGATTGTGCCATTACGTGTTTTTTTTAATGACAAAAGTCTGGTGAAGGTGGAAATAGGACTGGCAAGAGGTAAGAAAACGCATGATAAGAGAGAGACCATCAAGAAGCGCGATACAGACCGTGAGATTAAAAGCTATTTAAAATAATTGATCTTTAAAAGTCCAATATCTTCCTGGTATGAGCAAAAGAAACTACAGGCACATTCTTTTTTGCATTATTGCATTCCTATTTTGCAACGCTTTTATTGCCGGTGCACAAAACGTAAGCGGCAAATGGTATGGCATTGGTAACCCCGATGTAGATGGTAGCAGCAACAGCTATCTGATGGAGTTTATCGTTACCCAAAATGGTAATAATGTAACGGGATATTTTAATTATTTTTTCCGCAATGGTTACTTTAGTAATAAGCTCACAGGTACTTATGACGCATCAAAGCGGTTGCTGACATTGAGACCTTTACCTATTTTGTATCACCTGAGTGCCAATGTAGGTAATGGGGTAGATTGCATTATGACCGGTGTATTTACACTGAAAGTAGCAAGGGCAGAATCTACACTTAGCGGGTTGTTTATAAGTGATGACTTTCATAAATATACTTCTCCGCCGGTAAAAGTGAACTTTAGAAAGTTGGGTAAAGATGAGCCGGAGCTGAAGGAGCGTATTAAAATGAAAGACTTAGTGCTTGAGGAAGCGCCAAAAGAGGTGCTACAGCCACGACCAGCACAGGTGGTGGCAGTACCTGTAGTGGTAAGTAAGCAGTCATCCACCACACCAGTTGCTCTGCCTTTACCTACAATAAAGGCAACAGAAGAAGCGGTAAAGATGCGCACCAATAGTTACGTTAGAATTCTGGATGTAGTAACTGATTCTGTAGATGTGGATTTATATGACAATGGGGAGTTTGATGCAGATTCTGTCTCTATATTTTACAACGGTAAACTAATTGCTCACCGGCAAGAGTTAAATACACGGACACCCATACATCTTAGAGTGTTTGTTGATTCAGAAGAAAAACATAATGACCTCCTCATGTTTGCCGAAAATTTAGGCACTATTCCGCCCAACTCAGCTCTTATGGTTGTAAAGGATGGTAGTAACCGCTATGAGATCCCTATGCAAAGTAATTATCAGAAGAACGGTGCAGTAAGATTGAGGAAGGTAAAGCAGGTGGTATCGTCGGCTGAGGGGAAGTAATATTGTCAATAGTTAATTTATGCGTGGGGAATAGAGAATATTGTAATTGTTAAGGAGGCTTTTTGTCTAAGTTTACTGTAGCTTAAAAAATCTAAACCCTGAAATAAGCTTGCCTTAACTTCGTTTTTATTGTTGTTATGAAATACCCACAACAGCTACTGCTTATTTCAATATCTGTCCTGTTGGGCGTGGCGCAGGTGCGTGCGCAGTTCTTCAAACCAAGAATCTACTCCAATGAGTTTTTAAATATTGGCTCCGGTGCACGTGCGTTGGGCATGGGCAGCACATCAGTAGCCTCTGCCTCCGATGCTACTTCCGGTTACTGGAATCCAGCAGGATTGTCTTACAACAGAGATAATCCATCTGTTACTGCCATGCACGCCGAGTATTTTTCAGGTATTGGTAAATATGATTTTGCGGCAGCCGTATTTCCTTTGAACTCGGATAAGCCATCTTCATTTGGCGTTTCCTTTATTCGCTTTGGGGTGGATGATATTGCCAATACACTTGACCTGGTACAGCCGGATGGTTCCATTAATTACGATAACATTACCACCTTTTCTTCCGCTGATTATGCACTGCTTTTGTCTTACTCACGCATGTTGATAGATGAGGATGACAGAAGCCTGAGCATTGGGGGCAATGCAAAAATTATTTACCGCAAAGTAGGATCATTTGCAAATGCCATTGGTTTTGGCTTCGATGGGGGGATAATGTATCGCACCGGCAATTGGCAGTTAGGCGCAGTAGCCAGGGATGTAACTTCTACCTTCAATGCATGGCGCTTTAGCTTTACTGACAGGGAAAAGGAAGTTCTGTATCTTACCAATAATGATATTCCGGTAAAATCTACGGAAACTACCTTACCGCGACTTATTCTTGGCGGGGCTTATAATTTCGAGTTCAGCGATAAATTCCATTTGCTGGCAGAAGCAGATTTAGACATGACTTTTGATGGGAAAAGAAATACGGTTATCAGCGCCAATCCCATCAGCATAGACCCACATATTGGCTTGGAAGCCAATATCAATAAAGTGGTTTTTATTCGCGCCGGCGCTTCCAACTTCCAGCAGACGCTTGATGACGCAGATACATTGAACCAAAAGAAAGTATGGATATTTCAGCCGAGTATTGGGGCAGGATTTAAGTTGGGTAATGTAAAAATAGATTATGCGTTTACCAATCTGACCAACCAGTCGAATCCTTTATACACGCATGTTTTTTCTTTGACTGTAGATTTGGTGAGGAAAGAGAATGAAAATACTAAGTAAGCTGGGTCAGTTGTAAATTGTTTCAATCTCTTTATATAAATAATCGAATTTCTGTAGTACTGAAGAAGCTGCCATGAAAGCGTTTGTCAAAAGAAAACGCTAAACAACCAAAAGAGAAGTATGAGAAAATATGTATTGATCGCCTGTTTGTTGATGGTGGCTGCGGCACACGCGCAGTACAATAACGAATGGATTGACTACTCCAAAACTTACTATAAATTCAAAGTAGGACAGACAGGGTTATACCGCATCAACCAGGATGCATTAAATACACTTGGGCTGGGCAATACACCGGCAGAACAGTTTCAACTTTGGCGTAACGGACAGGAAGTTCCAGTATACACTTCTGTACCTGCAGGTGCCTTGCCGGCGGGAGGCTATATAGAGTTTTGGGGCGAGATGAATGATGGAAAGCCGGACAGAGTGTTGTACAAAAACCAGGCTTATCAATTAGCCGACACCTATAGTTTAGAAACGGATACGGCTGCTTATTTTCTAACGGTAAATACAACGGGTAATAATAAACGCCTTGTAAATATCCTTAATGATGTAGCCAATAATACACTGGCACCAGAGCCTTATTTTTTATACACCTACCGGCAGGATTATAGAGACATTATCAACGAAGGAAAGGGAGTTTATTATGGACAAGTTGTCCATTCTTCCACTTATGATATGGGAGAATTTTGGACAACCAATAGTATTTACAACAATGATGCAGCAACAGCCACCGCTACTAACCTGTTTGTAGCCACTAATGGTCCGGCGGCTGTATTAACAACAGCAGTTGCCGGCGACTCATACACGGGCACTGACCGGCGAATAAAGGTAAGTATCAATGGTGCTAATTACATAAACCAGCCACTAACAGTGTACAATGCACAAGTGCTGAGCAATAACAGTATTCCACTATCTGCTATTAGCTCTAATACTACTACCATTACAGTAACAAAAACCAGTGCTGATGCCGGGGACCATTTTGCAGTGGGGTTTATTCATCTTACTTATCCACGCTTGTTCAACTTTGGGGGAGCAACAAACTTTAGGTTTCAATTACCAGCTTCTGCTAATGGTAATTATTTAGAGATAACCAATTTCAACAGCGGTGCGACTACTCCGGTATTATACGATATTAGCAATGGTAAAAGATATGTTGCTAATACAGCAACACCCAATGCCTTAAGGTTTGCATTAACATCAAGCAGTGTAGATAGAACATTGATATTAGTAAATGAAGAAGCTTCGAATATTACCCTTGTAACTGGTTTTACGAAGCGTAATTTTATTAATTATGCGTTGTCTGCTAATCAAGGTAATTTTCTCATTATCTCCAACAAGCTACTATTCACTGGTGATAATGCGGTAGAGCAATATCGTGCATACCGCTCCAGCGCGCAGGGCGGTAACTATAATGCAAAGATTTATGATATAGATGAACTGGTAGACCAGTTTGCATTTGGTATTAAGAAACACCCGTTGAGCGTAAAGAATTTTCTGCAATATACCAGGAATAAGTATGCAGTGAAACCGAAGTATGTATTCATTATTGGTAAAGCAGTTACTTATGACCAGTACCGCTACAACGAATCTTCGGAGTATGCAGACAGACTTAACCTGGTGCCTACATTTGGCTGGCCTGCATCCGATAATATATTGGCATCCAACGATCTGAACCCGGTTGCAGCTACTCCCATCGGCAGGCTCTCAGCCATCACCAACGATGAAGTAAAGATTTATTTAGATAAAATAAAAGAATACGAGCAAGTACAAAAAGATAATACGCAGACAGTAGAAAATAAAGCATGGATGAAGACCGTGGTGCATGTAGTAGGCGCCAGCAATGACTTTGAAGATACTTACCTGGGTAATTATTTAAAATCGTATGAGAATATAATAAAAGATACTTTATATGGCGCAAATGTGTACACATTTAGTAAGTCAACCACCGGTGCTGCTACACCTATCACCAATGCCTTAATGTCGCAACTCTTTGCACAAGGCATCGGTATTATCAATTACTTCGGCCATTCTTCGTCCACTACTTTAAACTACAACCTCAACGAACCTGAGGCTTATAATAATCAGGGTAAGTATCCGGCTTTCCTAGTAAGCGGTTGTGATGCTGGTGACTTTTATGGCTTCAGCACTACACGTTTAAATGTAATAAGCTCTATAGCAGAAAAGTATGTACTGGCAAAAGAGCGTGGTTCAATATGCCTGGTTGGTAGCACTCACTTTGGCGTCGCCGATTATCTGAATTATTACAATCTTGGTTTCATTAATACCTTAAACAGCCCTGTTGGTTACAACAAAGACATTTCGGTCAGCATGGCGGGTGGCATCCAAAACTTATTAAACAGCTTTATAGATTCTACTTCTAAGTATTTACATGCAGAGCAAACCGTATTGCATGGTGATCCTGCTTTAAAAATATACGCATTTGATAAGCCAGACTTTGCAATAGAAGATCCGCAGGTGGTTATCAATCCGAGCTTTGTATCTGTTGCCAGTAAAAGTTTTAATGTAAAAGCTTATTTCTATAATATTGGTAAAGCTACCGGCGATTCCGTTTCTGTAAGTATTAAAAGACAGTATCCTGATGGCAGCACTACTACGTTGCTGTCTAAGAATATCAAGTCTATACGTTACGAAGATTCCTTATCTATTGATGTACCTATTATTGCTTCACGGGATAAAGGCCAGAACAAGCTGATTGTTTCGATAGATAATCTGAATAAGTATGACGAATTAAGCGAAACGAATAATACCGTTACCAAGACCTTCTTTATTTATGAAGATGAGCTGACGCCTGTCTATCCTTACAAGTATTCTATCGTTAATAAAACCAACATCAGGCTTGCTGCTTCTACTGCCGATCCAACCTCTCCAACACGGCAATATGTAATGGAGATTGATACAACGGAGTTATTCAATTCTTCTTTAAAAGCAACACGTACGGTTTCTTCGTTGGGTGGTATTATTGAGTTTGATCCAGGCACCAGTTTCAGAGATAGTACAGTTTATTATTGGCGCGTAGCACCGGTACCTACTGACGGCAGCACTTATCACTGGAATGAGAGCAGTTTTGTGTACATAGCCAATAGTTCTTTTGGCTATAATCAATCGCATGTGTACCAGCATTTACAATCTTCCACCGACAGGATATATTTAGACAGTAATAGCCGCACATGGAATTATAAAGACCGTAGTTCTGCAATGGAAGTCGTCCATTCAGTTTTTGGAGTTTCCGGCTTCATAGATTTAGACCAAAGCATTCGCGTGAATGGCGACGTAATAACGTCATCAGCTTGTTTGGGGCATGGTGTTATTTATAATGTTTTTGATCCGGTCACACTTAAAGCCTTATTTCAACCAGGCTATTCCGTCTGTGACAGGCAGTGGTAAGTATGGCAATTTTATGGGGAGTTCTGCCTCCTGCAACCATGAGGGAGTAGAGCATAATTTTGAGTTTAGTTTTCAGGATACTGCCAGCCGTCGCAAGATGCGCGATTTTATGGATTGGATTCCTAAGGGCACTATTGTAGTTGCCCGTTTCTGGATGGACCCGCCATACGATCAAAATGCGTTTGCACCTACGTGGAAGGCGGATGCACAATATTATGGTGCAGGGAATACATGGTATGATAGATTGGTAAGTGCAGGATTTACCAAAGTAGATTCATTTAGTTATCCACGCATTGCAGTATTGATCTATCAAAAAAACAGCACCTCCTTTGAGCCCTCCCAGGTGTTTACTGCTGGTTTGGAAGATAGAATAGACTTTATAAGAAATATTGCATCGCCCGACAGTTTAGGCTTTGTAACATCTCCACAGTTTGGCCCTGCAAAAGCCTGGAAGCAGGTGAAGTGGCGCGGAAGATCGCTGGATGCAACAGCAGGGGATAATCCAATGGTTAGCGTAGTTGGTATTACCAGCAGCGGTACGCAACAAGTATTATATAATTTAAATAGCTCGCACCAAGACTTTGATATTAGTAGCATAAATGCTGCTACATATCCATATCTGCAATTGCAGCTCCGTAATGCGGATAGCTTGCACTTTACGCCTTATCAGTTGGGTTATTGGCGCATCTTGTACGATCCTGTGCCTGAAGGCGGATTGAGCGGCAATATTGCTTATAGCTATAAAGATACCTTGGAAACCGGTGAGACATTGAAGGGGGCGATTGCCTTCAAAAATGTAAGTGATGTGGCATTCAGCGATAGCATTAAAGTGAATCTTGTTCTATATAATAAAAACAATGCTGCAACTACACTATCTGTTGATCCGAATCCATTGAAGAAGCTTGTACCAGGCGATACGGCAGTCATTCATTTTAATATTGATTCTAAGAGCTATCCGGGTTTAAATACAATATACCTGGATGTTAATCCAAACAATGCGCAGCCGGAGCAAACACATGTCAACAACTTCATGTACAAATCCTTATTTGTTAAAGAAGACATTTACAACCCGGTGTTGGATGTTACGTTTGATGGCGTGCATATCCTCAATAATGATTTGGTGTCAGCCAAGCCTTATATCACCATTAAGATGAAAGATGAATCTAATTATTTATTGCTGAATGATACATCGCTGGTGAATGTGCAACTCATTTATCCTGATGGCTCAGTGAGGAGATTTACTTTCAACTCTGATACATTGCATTTTACACCTGCTACCAAAGGAGGTGCAGATAATGTGGCCACGGTTGATTTTACACCTTATCTTACAGATGACGGGCAATACAAACTGGTGGTAAGTGGTAAAGATAAAACTGGTAATTCGGCTGGTAATACACAGTACAGTGTTGCTTTTATGGTGATTAATAAGCCCATGATCTCGAACATGTTCAACTATCCGAATCCGTTTACTACCTCTACTGCTTTTGTATTTACAGTTACAGGCAGCGAGGTGCCACAAAACCTTCGCATACAAATATTGACCATTACCGGGAAAGTGGTGAAGGAAATAACCAAAGAGGAATTAGGGCCGTTACATATAGGTCGTAATATCACCGAGTATAAATGGGATGGTACCGACCAGTATGGACAAAAGTTGGCGAATGGCGTTTACCTCTACCGGGTATTGACTAACCTGAATGGAAAGAAATTGGATAAATACAATGTAACAGATGCCAATGGGCAGATCATCAATACAGACCAGTACTTTAATAAGGGGTATGGTAAGATGTATCTCATGAGATAGGTAAATGAAGTAACAATATCACAATGTTCAAATTGCAAGGTTCCAAATTTTTGAAGTTTTGGAACCTTTGTTTTATAATATTCTTGTTAATCGGATACATCTATTATTTTGCCAACTAAAGAAGATTCAAGCTGGTTCATTCAATTGAGATTATCTCAGCTCGAAAATGCTCACACAGAGTATCAATTCATTTATAATGCCTGTTTCATAAGCAAATACTTTACTTCATTGGCGGTATTATTTTGAATAGTTTCAAAAGACCTGACAAAATTGTTCTTCTCTAAAAGCTTTATTGACTTTTTATTACCAGGTTGCGTATAAGCTTCTATCATTTTCAATTGCAGTGTAGTAAAACCATAGTCTATTACGGTTTGTAATGCCTCTTGCATTAATCCTTTGCCCTGAAAATCCGGGATGTAGTTCGTAACCAATCTCTGCCATTCTGCTATCATTATTATTAGAGAAATGCCATAAGCAAACAGTGCCAATTAATTGCTTAGTACTTTTTAGAATCATTGCCCAGTACATCCATCCCTCTTTAGCCATACCCTCATTAATGGAAGTTATAAAATAGCGTGCATCGTTAATGTCGTTTGGTAATGGTCTTTGTATAAAGGTATTCACCTGTGCATTACTACGCAAAGCAAATATGGCTTTATCATCTGCTGGCTGAAGCTGTCTTAATAGAAGGCGTTCTGTTGTTAGTAATGGTAAAGATTGCTGCTGCATGGAAGTGAAATGGTTTAGTGAAGTTAGGTGATGGGTGTGCTAAAAACTTTTAGTTCTAAAATTATGATTAATGTAAAGTTTAATATTGATAGATCCTATTGAATTGAGGAGATTTCGTATAAATAAACAAAGCCCCGCTACGGGAGGGCTTTGTTTATTTATATAAATGGATACGGTTATTTTAAATAACTTCTTATAAACCATGCCCACTTCTCGTGCTTTTGCATTAATTGAGTTGCGAAGTCAGCATTACCAGCGTCTTTCAATTGATCCTGGAAAACATCTATATCATTGCGCAACAGGCGGATAATTGTTTCATGGTCGTTAAGTAAGTTCTGCAGTTGCACCTGTTGGTTATTGGTATAGTCCTGTTCTATAAGGTCAGTAACTTCTACAAAATCTTTTAATCTGCCTTGTGAGTAATGTCCCAACATACGGATACGTTCAGCTACTTCGTCAAATACTTCATCCAACTCGTTGTACATGCGCTGGTAAAACTCGTGCATGCCAACAAAGTTGTTGCCTTCCACATTCCAGTGATAATTGCGGGTTTTTGTGTACAGCAAAAATTCATTAGCAAGTATACGCTGCAACATTTGCGCAGATCTTTGCTTGTGTTCTTCAGTAATTCCTATATTAGCAATCATAATAAGCATTTAGAATGATTAAAATGTAGCTCATTAATCCAACAATGCTGCCAATTTCAATAGCTCTTCATACTTGTATTGAACTTTAGGTGCGGTAAAACATTTAGCTAGTTCCTCAATTAGCATCTGGATTATACGCTTGTTACTGAGTGGCCGGAAGTAAAATGGTGCAAGTGGTACTGAAATGCGTTTGAAATAGAGTTCAATATCCTTATGGCTAAAAGGCTGGCCGGTTGTAGCATCTACATAAAACTGTATATATTGCTGAGGGTTTCCTTTATGCACGACTGCATCATAATCCTTCTTAAAATAAGCCAGTACAAAATGCTTGGGAATATTGATAGCTCTTACGGGTATATCCAGCAAAGCAGCTAATACTAAATACAGCACACCATTGGATAACGTGTTACCCTTTTTGGTTTGTAATACTTTGTGCAAAAAGAAATCATCAGGATTGGTGTAGGTGATTTCAGCACCCTTCAGGTTATAGTAATTATAAATGATGCTGGTAATAACGTTTGCTTGCTCCAAAGGAGTAAGAAAGCTGTTGAGTTCCAGCCATACATTCCGCCGTATCTTTTCTATCTCCTGCAATACAGGTGTGGTTTGTAACTCCGGGTATTGAAACTTGGAGATGAGCAAAGCTCCAAACAGGAGGTCATTGTATGCGCTATTGTTCCATTGTGTAATATCAATTACGAGATCAGAGTAATGTAGCTTATGTATTAAAATTTCTATACGTTCCTGCACATCTTCACGAAGAGTGTTTTCCCAAAGATCCTCAAGATTTGGGATGATGTTGGATCCATAGTCGGTAATACGCTTTGAAACAGTAGTGTATACTTCTTCATCCGGATCATCAATCAGGTTGAACAAAGCAGCTATTTCTTTAGTTTCCAGCATTAAATTACGCATACAAACTACGTTCTAATTTTTAAGCAGTTATAAAAGAATTATCCATCAATTGTGGATATTTTTAATAATTTCCCATTAGAGACTTAAAGATAAAACTCTTTATACATATTTGAAAATATGTGGAATAAAAAAGGAGCCTTACAAAGCTCCTTTTTTGTTAATCTTATTTCTTCTTTCTGGCTACCTTTTTAGGTGGGTTTGCTTTAAGATTTTCTATAATAGCTTTCACTTCCTCTATGGTCAAAGTGGCGGCTTTTTCCTGCTGCTCCTTAGATAACTTATAGTTGCGTAATCCTTGTTTTATATACGGGCCATAAGGTCCTTTAAGTATTTGAATTTTTTCTTTTTCGAATACTTTAATAGTACGTTCATCTTTCGCCTGCCGCTTTTCTACAATAATGGGGCTTGCCTCTTCCGGTGTAATGCTGTAAGGATCCATATCCTTGCTCAAAGAATAGAATTTTTTATCGTGTGCTAAATAAGGACCAAAGCGGCCAATGTTTACTAGTTACTTCGCTGCCCTCAAACAAACCCAGGTGGCGTGGCAACCTGAAGAGCTCCAATGCCTCTTCATAAGTAATAGTTTCAATGCTTTGTGTAGATTTTAAGCGTGCAAAGCGTGGTTTTTCTTCCTCATTGGCATCACCTATCTGCACCATCGGGCCAAAACGTCCCATACGGGCTACCACTTTTTTGCCGGTTTCGGCGTCAGAACCGAGCTCACGCTCCCCTTTGATACGCTGCGCTGTTTCCAGCGTGTTGGCTATATCCAGCTTGAAGGGTTGATAAAAATCATCTACCATCTTCGTCCACTGCTCTTTACCACTGGCAATCTCATCAAACTCATTCTCTATTTTGGCAGTAAAGCCATAATCCATGATGTCATCAAAATGCTGGTTCAGGAAGTCAGTAACCACCAGGCCAAGATCTGTTGGGAATAGCTTTGCTTTTTCAGCGCCGGTATTTTCACTTTCAACTGTTTTATGCAATTGGTTGTGGCGTAATACCACAATGCGTACTTCACGCTTTACGCCTTCTTTATCCCTCTTTTCTACATATCCTCTTTTAAGTATTGTTGAAATAGTGGGTGCATACGTAGAAGGACGACCAATACCCAGTTCTTCCAGCTTCTTTACCAGCGATGCTTCTGTATAGCGCGGTGCCGGGCGGGTAAAACGTTCAGTAGCTTTCATTTCTTTAAAATGAAGCTGCTGACCTCTTTGCAATGGAGGCAATACGCCTTCTTCATCTTCTCCATCGCCCATATCTTCCTCGTCCCGACCTTCATAATATACCTTCAGGAATCCATCAAACTTCAGCACTTCACCTTGTGCAGTCAGTTCAGCATTATTGGTTGATACACCAATTTTCGCAATCGTTCTTTCCAGTTCGGCATCTGCCATTTGTGAAGCCATAGTACGCTTCCATATTAATTCGTACAGGCGTTTAGCATCCGGATCACTCACGGTCAAATGACTCATATAGGTAGGACGGATTGCTTCGTGTGCTTCCTGAGCGTTTTCATTTTTATTTTTATACTTGCGTACCTGTACGTATCTGCTATCAGCTTTTCCTGCTACAGAATTATCAGTGCCTTTCGAATCAGGATACATTTTATTAATCTGATCTTTGATATCCTGTAATGCAGTATCACTCAGATTAACGCTATCTGTACGCATGTAGGTGATATGACCTGCCTCATAAAGCTTTTGCGCCACCAGCATGGTTTTGCTTACACCATAGCCCAGTTTACGGCTGGCTTCCTGTTGCAGGGTAGAAGTGGTAAAAGGCGCTGCCGGTGAGCGCTTGGTAGGCTTTACCTGGATGTCTTTTACGGTATAGTTAGCACCTATGCAACTCTGCAAGAACTGCTCGGCTGCCTGTGCGGTATTTTGCCTGGCAGCTTCGGCCTTAAAAGTAACCGGCCTTCCCTGCGTATCTTTTTCAGTAAAAAAAGATTCTATTTTAAAGCTGCTTACCGTCTTGAAAGCGTTTATCTCTCTTTCACGTTCAGCTATAAGGCGGACTGCCACACTTTGTACACGGCCAGCACTCAGCGAATTACCCATGCTCATTTTACGCCATAACACCGGGCTTAGTTCAAAGCCTACAATACGGTCTAATACACGGCGGGCTTGCTGCGCATTTACGAGGTTCATATCCAGCGTGCGTGGATGCTGTACAGCCTGCTTTATAGCCGGTTTGGTAATTTCATGAAATACAATACGTTTAGTGTTTTTAGGATCCAGACCAAGTACTTCGCATAAGTGCCAGCTAATGGCTTCACCTTCACGGTCCTCATCCGTTGCCAGCCATACTTCCTCTGATTTTTTTGCTAATTGTTTTAATTCTTTTACTACTTTTTGTTTGTCTTCAGGCACAATGTAGCGGGGCTTGTAATTATGTTTAATATCAATGCCCATATCATCCTTTTCCAGATCACGTATATGCCCGTAGCAGCTTTTTACTTCAAAATCATCGCCCAAAATCTTTTCAATAGTCTTTGCTTTAGCAGGCGATTCTACGATCAATAAGTTTTTTGCCATTGCTTCTTTTAAAAATTTAGAGCTGACTGCTTATCCTGTTTATCTAAAAAAGATTGTCTGGCTAATTACCTGCCAAACAATCTTTTTAGCGGACTTAACCGTGCAATATTACTCTAATACTTATAAAACTAAGTAATTTCGCTTTTATTGCCTAAATACAATAGCCGGTTTTTTGTTAAAAACCGGCTATATTTTGCATAAGTAGTATAACTATTTGTTGAATTTCTTGCGAATAATATTCAATGCTCCACCGGCTTTAAACCATTCTATTTGCTGTTCATTATAGGTATGGTTTACCGGGAAGGTATCAGTGCTGCCATCTTTATGGTGCAATACCACGGTTAACTGTTTGCCCGGTGCAAATTCTGTTAAGCCCAGTATATCAATCGTATCATCTTCCTGTATTTTATCATAGTCATCTTTGTTATCGAAAGTGAGGCCCAGCATACCTTGTTTTTTCAGGTTGGTTTCGTGGATACGGGCAAATGATTTTACCAGTATGGCGCGTACACCCAAGGTGGCGTGGTTCCATAGCCGCATGCTCGCGTGATGAACCTTCGCCATAGTTTTCATCGCCTACTACTACACTGCCAATGCCTGCTGCTTTATAAGCGCGCTGTGTAGCCGGTACCGGGCCATATTCGCCGGTCAATTGGTTCTTTAACGCTATCGGTTTTATCGTTAAAATAGTTGATAGCGCCAATCAGCATGTTGTTGGAGATATTATCCAGATGACCACGGAACTTCAACCATGGGCCAGCCATAGAAATATGGTCGGTAGTACATTTGCCTTTTGCTTTGATCAGCAAGCTTCAAGCCTTTCAGATCAGTACCTTCCCATGCGGTAAATGGCTCCAGCAATTGCAGACGGTCGCTGATTCGGGATCACAATCACTTCTACCTTGCTGCCATCTTCGGCAGGTGCCTGGTAACCTGCATCTTCAACCGCAAAACCTTTTGGCGGCAGTTCAATAGCCTGTCGGCTCATCCAGCATTACTTGCTTCGCCCTTTTCGTTGGTCAAGTGTATCGGTTAATGGGTTAAAAGTAAGATCGCCGGCAATAGCAAATGCGGTAACAATTTCAGGCGAAGCTACAAAAGCGTGGGTATTGGAGTTACCATCATTACGTTTTGCAAAGTTACGGTTGAACGAAGTAATGATAGAGTTTTTGCGGGTAGGGTCGTCCATATGACGTGCCCACTGGCCAATACAGGGTCCGCAGGCATTAGCCAGTACCACACCGCCCATTTCGTCAAAAGTATCCAGATAAGCCATCGCGTTCAATAGTATAACGTACCAGTTCCGAACCGGGGTAATGGTAAATTCAGCTTTTGCTTTTAAGTGCTTTATCCATTGCCTGTCTGTGCAATAGAAGCCGAACGGGTAATATCTTCATAAGAAGAGTTGGTGCAGGAACCGATCAAGCGCAACTTCCAATTTTTCAGGCCAGCCATTTTCTTTAACAGCTGTCAGCAAATTTGGAGATAGGCCAGGCCAGATCCGGAGTGAACGGACCGTTTACATGTGGTTCCAGTTCATTCAGGTTAATTTCAATCACCTGGTCGAAATATTGTTCAGGATTAGCATAAACTTCATCATCAGCGGCGTAAGTGTTCTTTAACGCCATCTGCCAGTGTCGGCAATATCTGCACGGCTGGTAGCCGCGCAGGTAAGCAGCCATTTTTTCATCATAACCAAACAATGAAGCAGTTGCGCCAATTTCGGCACCCATGTTACAGATGGTGCCTTTACCGGTAGCAGCTAAGGCTATCGGCACCTTCGCCAAAATATTCAACAATAGCACCGGTACCACCTTTTACGGTAAGGATACCGGCTACTTTTAGAATAACGTCTTTTGCAGATGTCCAGCCGCTCAATTTACCGGTCAGTTTAACACCAATCAGTTTAGGGCATTTTAGTTCCCATGGCAAGCCTGCCATTACATCGCAGGCATCGGCACCACCAACACCAATGGCAATCATACCCAAACCACCTGCATTTGGCGTATGGCAGTCGGTACCGATCATCATACCGCCCGGGAAAGCATAGTTTTCAAGAACTACCTGGTGAATGATACCTGCACCTGGTTTCCAGAAACCAATGCCATATTTATTAGAAACAGAAGCAAGGAAATCATAAACTTCTTTATTTACATCATTAGCAGTGTCAAGATCTTCGTTAGCGCCAACTTTAGCCTGTATCAGGTGATCGCAATGCACGGTAGAAGGCACAGCAACCTGTGGACGGCCAGCCTGCATAAACTGCAGCAGCGCCATTTGCGCGGTTGCATCCTGCATGGCTACACGGTCGGGTGCAAAGTCAACATAGTGTCTTTGCACGTTCAAAAGCTTTGCAAAGGCTGATCGGTGATGTAAGATGAGCAAATAAAATTTTTTCTGCAAGGGTAAGCGGACGACCAACAGTTTGCGGGCGGCTTCTATTTTGCCCGGCAAGCCTGTCGTACACCTTTTTTATCATTTCAATGTCAAAAGCCATAGTTATATTTAATTGGTAAAAAGTTTGCTTATTTTAAAGTGATGCAAATTTATATTAAAACAACGCTCGTTAGGAAATGTTTTATAAGTTAAAGAAACTTACTTAAATTGCAGGTATGAACAAGTTGAGATATTTTATAGAGATGCAGGCTTTTGGGGTATGCTCTGCAATTGGCGAGAAACTGGGTATTGCTACCTCGCGCATCCGCACGTGGTTTATCTATATTTCTTTCCTTACCATGGGCTCACCGGTAATTATCTATATGATCCTGGCATTCTGGATGAATATTAAGCGATATATTCTTTCTGCTAAAAGAAATCCACTGAAGTATTTGTAGGCTCTACTGCATCTGCTGTATGATTGATCTGCATTGTAAGTATTGCTGACTATTTCATAGACATTCTTCATAGAAATAATTATGAATGTTTTTTAGTGGAACAACCCGCCAGCGGCGGAAGCCATAATCCGGCGCGTAAGATAAAAAATCAACGCAGTTGCATCTAAATAAAACACCCAAAGCATTATCAACAATTAATTCAAACAGCTAATAATTGTTGGTTCAGTCTTTTTTCTGATTATCTTTTTTCCACCATTTCAAAGGAAATTTAATATCCTTTATCGAGCCTACTATCAGGTCCGGCTTGAAAGCATAGTGATTTAAATCTTCTTTTTTAGTAACTCCGGATAATACCAGTATTGTTTTATAACCCATCTGAACGCCACCTTGTATGTCTGTATCCATTGTATCGCCAATAACAGTTGTATCTGCTGTTTCCAGGTTCAAAGCTTTACGTGCAGAACGCATCATCACCGGGCTTGGTTTGCCGATGGTGAACGCTCTTATACCAGTAGCTTCTTCGATCATAGCTGTTGTGGCGCCAATGCCCAGATTGTTCCATCCAGGTTTTCGGGGAGAAGGGTCTCTATTAGTGGTTATAAATTTTGCTCCGCCGAGGATCATATCTACAGCTTTTTGTACCATTTCAAGCGTGAAGTTTCTTCCTTCCCCTAAAACAATAAAATCGGGTTCTGTATCAACAAGCGTTAAACCATTCTCATGTAAGCTGGTTAGCAAGCCTCCCTCTCCCAGAACATAAGCCGTCTTATTGGGAGCCTGGTCAGCCAGGAATTTGCCTGTAGCCATTGCACTTGTATACACATGTTCTTCTGTTACTTCTATTCCAAGCTTTTTTAATTTTCTCACCACTTCCAGCCTCGTCCGCTGGCTGTTATTAGTCATGAACATGAAGGGTATGTCGTTTTTCAATAAAAGGGCAATAAATTCATCTGCACCCTGGATCATTTCATCACCACCATATATAACACCGTCCATATCTATCAGGAGACCTTGTTTCATCTTAAATAAGAGTTAGTTTAATAAATTGGTTTTTCAACATTAACAAGGTAAAGAATAATGCTGGATTTATGTAATAAAGCTTCTATTAGCAACGAATTCTAGTGGATTGAAAAAGCAATCACCCAATTAGTGGAGTAAATACAATGAAGTTTTAACTGGCTAAAAGTATGGATATCTTCTAATAGTAGTAACATGGTGTAAAATTACAAAAACAAGACAACTTGTACTTGTGTACTTGTTATAAAGCCTATGGTTTGTAAAAACAAAAACAGCTAAAAACTATTCTGTAACACTTGATACTTGCTTGTTTGTAATACGTTTCCCACCCAGCCAATAAATCAACAACGCCATAAGACAAGACAACGCCATACTCAAGGCTGTAGACAAACTGCCCTTTGCATGCAATAGTCCAACTGCAGAGGAGATCATACCGCCAATGCCTATTTGAATAAAGCCCAGTAATGCCGATGCACTCCCGGCTTTTTTTGTGAAAGGAGCTAATGCCACTGCTGCAGCGTTGGGATAAGCAATACCCGTACAACCCAATATTACAAACAGAAAAACAATATGCCCGGCAAGTGAAAGCCAGTTGTTAATTACACCCATGGCAAAGAGCACACTGGCAACAACCTGGATATATAAAAAGATGGTGAAGATCTGCTGATTAGAATACTTACGTGTTAATATATGGTTTAACTGGCTTCCACCTATAAAGCCCACCGAAAGAAGCGCAAACACACCGCCATATTGTTTCGCAGTGAGGTGAAAATAATCCATAAACATAGCAGGCGAGCCTGCTACATAAATAAACAATCCTGAAAAAGAAAATGTACCTGCCAGCGCAAATACATAAAACCGGGGCGTGAATAATATCTCTTTAAATGTTGTGAGAATGGGTTTCGGCATTAGTGAGATTGTCTCATCGGGAGGTGCGCCTTGTGGTAAAAAGAAAAATACCACCACTAATAAAAGCGCGGTAATAGCAGCCAGTAAAATAAACACAGAATGCCATCCAAAACTGCTCACTACAAAGCTCCCGGCAGAAGGTGCCAGTAAAGGTGAAAGACCTATTACCAATACCAGCAATGATATGACAGAAGCACTCTTTTCGGGTGGAAAGAAATCCTGCACCATGGCAATGGCCGCTACAGAAGAAACACAACCGCCCAGCGCCTGTGCAAACCGCATAATGAGCAGGCTATTAATAGTTTCGCACTTGGTACAGCCTATTGTGGCAACAATGTATAGAATAAGACCAATGTATAAAGGTATCTTCCTGCCAAAGCGATCGAGCAGAGGGCCATAGAGAATTTGCCCTAGTGCAAAGCCTAAAAAATAGGTGGATACACTCAATGATACATTCTCAATAGTAGTATTAAGGTCTTTGGCAATATCTGGAAAAGCCGGTAAATACATATCAATAGAGAACGGAGTAATAGTACTCAGCAATCCCAGCAGGAGCACTAAAAAGAAAGTATTCTGCTTTTTATTTCCATTTGCCTGTATATAAGGAGCCGTTGTTGCCTTATGCTGTGCTGGTTCCGGATGTATCATGTTTTCTTTGCTTGCCGGGGTAAATCTGCAAATAACGGGCAAAATGATTAAGCATATTTGATTTTAGGATTTTAAATCAAGTGCGGTAACCATGCATAATCTACTTGTTTGCAATTAGTAATGTTCTACAGGCTGGTAGATTTACTACATATAACCGGGATCATACTTTTATCTTCAAAGCCACTTTCCAGGTTACAGAACACTGCTGAGCTGTACCTGAGTTATACTTAAGTTATACCTAACTTATACTTAAGTTATACCTAATGTTATACCTGATCTCCTTGCTATTTCTTCCCAAGTAGTTCCTCCGGAATTCCCTATATACTCCGGACTTAACCTTCACTACTAACCTGCAACTGGCAACGCACTTGATCCGTGCTCATCCATGTTAACTGTGAGACAACCACCCTTTGGCTGCTTTTTTGTAATAATAGTGACTACATTTTTATTTACATAAGAACCTATGGAGAAATTTAAAGCAGTTATTTTTGATATTGATGGAACTTTAGCCGATACCGTCCCGCTATGTGTACAAGCTTTCCGGCAAGCCATAGAACCCCAATTACATCGTTCGTTTTCCGATGAAGAAATTAAAGCAGCCTTTGGTCCTGATGAAGAAGGTACTATTATAAAGTTCAATCCACCAGATGTGAAAAAAGCAACTGCTGATTTCATGCACTACTACGAGTCTTTGCACGAAGAAATGTGTCCGAAGCCCTTTGATGGCATTAAGGAGTTATTGGATACATTGAAAAGCAAAGGCGTGTGCCTTGCCATATCAACCGGGAAAGGGCAACACACCATTGAGATTTCGCTTTGTCTCTTTGGTATCATTAAGTATTTTGACAAAATAGAAAAGGGCTCTCCCAAAGGTTCCAGAAAGCCGGAAGCTATCCAGGAGATCGTAAATGCGTTTGGTGTACAAAAGGAGGAAGTGTTGTATGTAGGAGATTCTCCCGGCGATATTAAAGAAAGCCACGAAGCCGGTATTCATGTAGCAGGGGCTGCCTGGGCAGAATCAACAAATAAGGAGAAGTTGGCAAAAGAACAGCCTGATGAAATATTTGATAGCGTGAGAGACTTTGCAGAATGGATAGGCCAAAGAGTATAATAACAGGTGGCTATGAAGATGATAGTTGATAGATGACAAATGTCAGAAGGGATTAGTACTTGTAAGGATTGTAGTTGATAGTTTGGGGTTTTCTGCATACACTATCCTGTATGAAATATCTATATTGGTGTTTTAATGTATGATGGCCTCTCTTTACGGCAGAGAGGTAAAGAGAGAAGATGTTTCGCAGAGATTCTAACTATCTGGATGAATTTTTAATCTAATAACCGAAGAACAAGATGATATAGAGGTTTCGTAGAGTCATTCTCTGCGAAACCTCTGCTCACTTTGCCTATCTGCAGTAAAAGAAAACTCTTCCATGTTTAAAATTAGGCAGGAATATCATCTGCCGAAATAACGATCAAAGGACTTGATCCAAAATTGATCTGCTTGCTTTCGGTTTCTTTCACTGTATTATCATTGAAATAAAACTGAATAGTGTAGTCCATTAATTGGTTTTCAGGTTTGGCAAGATCATCATTCAAAGGCAAGGTAATATGGAACTGCGGATGATTACCTGAGAATGATCCATTTACCGGTATTAAGGTAAAGAGTATTTGACTGATATTTACAACTAATACTTGTGCATTCACTTCAACCTTTTGAATATTGTGCTGTGCAGGATCAAACGTGGCACTTACCACAATATCCCGTACTAAATAGCTTGCGCAGATGCGCGATTCCGTTAAATTATCATCAGCATTTTCCTCTATCGTATAATCCGCTTCAAGGTCTTTGAATGTAGCTAAAACAGATGTATCTGTTAATGCAATCTGTTCGGTAGGGATCGTTGCTGCCTGCATTCCAGTTAAGGTTAAAGGCTGTGTTAAAACCGCATCCAAAGAACCAGCCGCATCTTTATTATAAAAGAACAGATTATTAACATGAACGGTTAAAGGTGATTTATTAGTTATAGTAACATTACTGGAGGCATTATCATAAGAACAATCAAGCACATCACCGGTAGTATTATGGAAGCTTAGTGATACGGTGCTGTCTGCATGCGAATTTTCCAGTGAAAATGTAATTGTCCTTTGATAACCCGAAGAAGATTTTAAAGTTGCGGGGATAAGACCTCCTGCTGTAGCTAGATCAAGTGGGTTACTGAGAACAAATTTCAGGTTATATCCTTTATCTGTTACAGTATATAAGGAACCTTCATCTGCATCTGTACTAAATATAGTACAGGGAGAAAGCGTAAAATCTAAATCGTTGGGAAATCTGATTATAGGGAATGTTTTTCCATTTGTAGTATTAGGACAAAAGTCCAGCAGCTTTTGTTCGAGGCTTGCTATATCATAGGAGGTTAAAGCAGGCTTAATATAAAAATTGAGAATAATGATATTTTCTTTTTCTGATTCAGGAACCTCATCAGGATTAAGCATTGCAATTATATCAACAGAAGGGCGGAAGTTTTGTGTACTATCCCTGTCTATATAGTATTGCGAAGGGATAATGTAAAAAAATTCAGGCTGGATATAACTCTGAAAGACGCGGACGTTCATGTTGGTTGTAGCAATTTCATGAAATATACTACCACTTGTAGCCTCCTTAGACCAAGGGGGTAAACAACCAATAGGACTTACCACATCATCTTTTTGCTTAGTGTATAATATTCCTCCCTGAGAACCGCATGGAACTGCTATATTGATGGGATCGCTTGTGTAAGCAATATCTTGCACTATATAATTATCATCTTCTGTAGCTATACCTTCAATTTTACAATATGCGGTGAATTTTCCATAAAGAACTACCTGCCCATATTCTGTGCCAGTACCGTTTGGATCAGCCATGTTCCTGTATGCTATACCAACAGCAGAAAGATCGCTATGGTCTTCAAGCTTAAATGTAATATTGCCGCTGCCATTTAAAGTTCCTCCTACTGTTGCGGTCTTATTTTTATTTTCATAACTGATGATCAGATTGCCTGAAGACAGGTTAAGAGGTATTTTATTTAAGGTAAATCCAGGTACCGATGCATTGAGGTTATCAAAATACTTTTGCCGTTCGGCAGTGATTACTTCAGTAAAATCAATACTTACCTGCCCCCCAAAAAGCTCATTTTGGCCACTGCTGTCATAAGAATTTTGAGAGATGATATTAAAAAATGCTTGACCAGGAGAAACAAACTGAAACTCAGGTAAATACCAGAATGTACTTGAAGAGTATCTGTCATTATATACTTTATAGCTATTATCGGCAACTACATTATTGTTGTAGTACTTGATAAGTAGATTGTCGTCTTTCCTGGTAAATGCATTATATTTATTCTTAGTAAGTGCATTATATTTGTTCTCTGTAAAATAATAGTATTTGTTCTCGGTATAAACCGGAAGTGACAATGGAACAATTAGAATAGGTGAAATAGCTATATTGCGAATAGCAATAAGTCGTAAGTCTACATTAGTTTTTACTGCAGTTGTAGGCTGTACTATTTTCACTATAGATACCGGCTCAGGTGTGGTCGTTATTTCTTTAGTAAATATTTTAGTAGGTATCATTTTAAAATTCTGTTTTAAAGTTAGTAGATGAATCAGGAATTTCTTTCGTCATTATATCCATTACTGCTATTGCAATTTTATTGCGGATGGAAGGTGTTGCGGTTTGCGTAACTACTTTAAACCCGCTTTCGTCCTCAGAAGCAGTGTCAATAGATATAGTTGAAGTCAAAGGGGCGCCTGAGTTAAAGTAAACCTGCCTTTTAATAGTTAACTCAGCTAGTCCGTCCTGAATAGTTTTTGAGAAATCGAAAATCATAGAGGTATATTGCGAAGAAGCCCTCCATATAGCAGGATATCTGTTTTGCTCATTGATGCTGTCACCCGAACTTAGCAGGCAACTATTTTTGGTAAGCTGGTTTCCTGAAGAATCCGGATAAGTGACTTCATAATCAATTTGATAAACATCCTTATTGGATGAAGTATCAAAATCAGGATAGAATATTTCTATCCTGATTTTTTTAAATGTGCTCATAATAAACTTTTATGCTGCTTCTAAATAGGCTTCCACATCATTCTCCAACTCTGCAGGAACTTCCGGAACAGAAACTATCAGAGGCATGTTTCCATATTTTGTTATAACCGGACCCGACCATCTCAGGGAAGGTTTAGGAAACTTTCCTTTCACCACAACTTCTACCTGGTATTGCCACTCAATTGCACCGTCTGTATTGCTTGTTACAGAAAGATAGCTTTGAGTTTTTGATGCATTACTTGCATCGAATACAAGTGTTTCAGGATCGCGGTTTTCCTTGGTAATGGTTACACATACTTCTACTTTATCAGGAAGCTCGGTATCTAAACTTATCGGCGAAATACGGAGCGTGCCTAAAGTATCTGCTGAGACTACAATATTATGATCGGTTGTTTCTTCTTCTATTACAATTGGATCTTTCACTTCCACACGAGGATCTTCGTTAAAGTAAATAGTCTTTTTGACCTTGATAATGTTTGGATCCGTTTGTCCATCCCCACCTTCATTTCTTACAAAATCAACTATAAAGAAATTATCTTTATTAGCAGTTTCCCATATTATTGGTTTAAGCTCAGTTGATTTTTGAGAATTTAAATCATCCATATAAAGCCCTGATATTTTTGTAACGTAATTACCGGTAGAATCTGGATAAGAAACTTCAAGGGAAATTTGATTGATCGGATCTCCTATAGTGCCGGTATCGTCTGGCCAGTATGCACGTGAGGATGCAATGATGTGTACTTTACGGAAGGCTTCATCAAGATGAACAACTTGGAAGTATTTGGAGATGTTTGACTCATCGCTTCCGAGTAAGTTTGCAAGCCCGGCCATGTTTGCTGAAATAAGATTATACTCAAGATAGGTTTCGCTGATATCTTCACTAAAATTCATGTCCTCATTCACTATATCTCTCTCAAATTTCATTGCTAAGCTTACACCGCTTTCCCCTGTTAACCATCCGAACAAACCACCTGAGCCAGTCTCTTGAGCCTTTGCGGGATCGGGTGTAGGGGGAATTACGGTAAGCATTGTTTGAGAAAGCCAATCCTGAATTTTGTCGTACACTTTATCAGTCTGAGCCTGGTAAGTTTTTTGTTGTTCAGGTGTTAATATCATTCCATTCATTGTGATGTTGTAAGTCAGTGCACCCGATTTTTCCAGATCACTGTAAGCTGCCTGTAAATCAGCCTTTGCCCAAACATACTTTGCTTTGAGCTGTGCAGAAAAATAAGTATATACCATTTCGAAATTGGCATGTATCTCTGCATGAAAAGCATCCATATAAAAGCAGTGCTGCAGGCGGTTTGATACGTAAATAGGGGTTGTTTCGCCTTTAAAAGCCTGCTCAAGGATAGCCGTAGGATATTGCCCCATCATAATGGTGTAAGCATTCTCACCTACTGGGTTTGTAGAGCCTGTAGCAATCACATTCCCATTGGCGTCTTTAATGGATGTATCATAATTAGTTCCTTCAACCTCGCATAGCCATGGGTTATCTCCTGTTGTAGGTGCTGCGCCTGAATTTGACAAATTTGAAACTGCACAGAGATTGCTTACTATAGGCACCACTCCGAGTTCTGGATCGGGCATTCCTTCTACCATACGCCAGCGGCTATCTGATGAAAATGTAAGATCATTTATGCAATTGTTCTTTAATTCTTTAATTGCATCAGCTATCACTTCGTCAGGTATTTTAAGGGTAGAGGTAAATGACAGTACACCCCCAGCTACTTCGGTCTGAGCGCCTGGCGAATCAATGTTATCATCTGCATTTAAAATTCCCTCAAACTTTATGACGCTAATTTTGGGACTCCCATCTTCAAACTTTGCAATTCTTGGCGCATCCGGCTTGTAATAAAAATGCATTGGTTTGGAGGCATCTCTCAATTCATTATTAAAGTAGTCGGGATAAATTTGTAATTGGTAGGTTTCACCATCTTTTTCTGTAATAACCTTCATGAAATTCGGCATCCAATTGGGGCCCAAAGGATTTCCGTTAAATCGGTAAGCCATAGTGTTTAAGTTTTAATTGTTTAAAATATTTAGATTCACTTCGCCGAACCTGGTTAGCGTTTTTTAATGAATAGTTTTTAATTTTCTTGATTTGTGACTGTATCCACATTGATTTTCTAACCCGTGTTTTCCATTAGCTTTCATTTTTATTGCCTACTCTTTGATCCGGATTTTCGGCTTACTCCGTTGTTTTATTATTGAATAATTATTCACAGAAGAAATAGATGATGTAATGGCGATCACGTATCCGAAATATGGTTAAGCTCCTGAGTTATGTGGTTAAAGGAAACTCTTATAAGTTGGTTATACCTTGCATGAGTATTGTTACAAGCAATAGGATAATTCAATTCGACTTTGTTATAAGTAGACTTGAATGATTCTATAAGCTTTTGTAATGGCTAAGACAAAATAGATTCTCAATGTTTTAATACTGACAAGCAAGTACTATCAAGGGAACAATATATCCTTACTGATTTTTATTGGTAGAGTGGGTAACTCTTACCATCTGGTCTTTGAAGTCTTAAAGAGTTTTTAAACGCTGGAACCTGGGTAGAGAATTTTAATTTATATCGTTAGAAAATATATTTAAGCCGTTCGAAGTTCTTTAGTTCTCAGCCTGTTTATTCTTATCATTTATGATGTTTAAACCGGCAAAACTATGTCCAATGGAATGTTCAATTTTGTTTATAACAACCAGGCATCGAGGAGTATGCAAATGTATGAGAACCACCATGCATACTACCACGGGAGAAACACCGTTTAGCATACCTTGTTTTAACTAAGAATATCCGCAGCATATAACATTGCAGGATTAACAAAAAAGAATTTGTTAACCAACTATCAATCGTAAGATCGTCTATGAGAGTTTAGTCGCTAAATGCATAATAAATGGTAACAAAAAACCTAAACTATTTGACTCCGGTAACTTAAGGAAAAGCGCAGACTGCTTCGCTCACAGTTGAAGTTAGCTTTATCATTTCTTCTTCAACAAACTTGTTAAGGTTTACACTCCAGTTTTCTAATCACTTAACAACTCGTACTTTTATGCTGTAACTTACTTCGTATGCGGATAATATTGGTATTAATTATAATGATCGTAGCTTCTGCTCTAAAGGCACAAACGGTGTTGCCAGGCAGCTTTATGGATTATACATACAGGGGAACCTTTGCGCATAACATACCTGTACGGGACAGCCTTTCAAAAAGTAAATGGTCTTTCAGTAAGTACACAGGTTTGTCTGCCAGTTACAGCTTCTTTAAAGGCGGCAGTGCATCTGTTATTGCTGTACCAATAGGCCTGCAACTAAATCGTCAGTTATCCAACAACGTCTACGCTTTTGCCGGCGTATCTGTTGCACCTTCTTTTATTAACTTCAATAGTAGTACTTTCCTCACTTCCGATTTTACAAAAGCAAATGCCAATAATACCTTTCTCCATTCCAACAGTTTTGGTGTGTATTCAAGAGCAGAACTAGGGCTAATGTATGTCAATCCGGAAAGAACATTCTCTATTTCCGGCAGCATTGGTGTAGAAAGAAGCAGCACACCTGCTTTCTATTACCCTGTGAATACAACAAGGCAAAATAATGTTGTATCTCCAAATAACAGATGAGGAGTGTTGCAACTCCAAGCCGTATAATACTATGGGCTTGTAGCTTATAGCAGAAACTAGGTATCTGATAACCTAATCTGAGCTAGGCTTTATACCTACCTGGCAGATCCCGCATGTTCAAATTCAGAAAAGTCAAACTCCAGCTTCTCTCTGTCCCAATGGGCAGTGTTGGCTGCAGCTTCATAGGTAGACTGCAAGAACTGTAGCAATGTTTCTTCCGGGTTCTCAGATTGCCTTACTACATCATAAGGCAATATAAACTCACCCATCTCTTTGCTGTAGAAGGCTTCTTTAGGTATTACCGGTTGTTCATTATAAGAAGCTGGAGTAGGATAAATGTATGCATAAAAAACAGGTACCGGATATGATTCACCACCAGGCCAAAAACCACAGCTACTTACTTCATGCGAGTAAGCCTCCTGCATTACCTTGAGTGGTAAATTAGGTGCACCACCCGGATGCATGGGTGCTTCCTTGCCAGAGAAACGGCTCAATGCTAAATCATAAGATCCCCAGAATAAATGGATAGGACTGCTCTTGCCAATAAATCTTGCTCTGAACCTTACAAAAACAGGATATATATGTACTAAAGCCTGCCAGAAAAGGTGCACTTTTTCTTTATCGTATGATTGATGTATTTCATCTTCTTTAAATGGTATGGCAGGTTCAATCTCATTGGGGACAGCATAAATATAAGCATGTATACCCATGCTATGCAATTTCTCAAACAGTTCATTATAAAAGCTCGCCACTGTACGAGGATATAAGTCCATTTGTTCTTTGCTGCCGGTACTTGTTATTATCAGGAGCTGGTGCTGTTGAAAATCAAAATCTATCTGAAAAATACCTTTTTCATATGGAATACTTCCGGTGGTTAAACCAGTTGGAGACACATATAAGGTAACATGCCACTGGTGATTTATCCAGGGCATTTTTCTAAGTCTTATTTTCCCTACAATTTGTGCCCAAAGCTGAACGGTTTGCAGGGTATCTTTCCAATCGTTATAGGGGATAGCAGGCCAGTTTTGTTGTTTGTAAATGCGTGTATGCATAATGGAGAAGTATTAATAATTTTAAAAGAGTAAAATCTATATGCCGGCTTTTAAGTGATAAAAGAAAAGAGCGAACAAGCTGTTAAGCAACTACACCAATCAGAAGTTCATAAATAGCACACATTAAATCTGCGTTCTTCAGTTAGCATTTTGCAAAAGGAAAGTTACTGAGAAAATAGGAACCTACTATTTCAATTATGTAGCACTACATAATTCTACTATACGTTCACTGCATGCACTTTTCCGCCTTAAGCTTGCAGCTTATTTGGCAGAACTATTGTAACATTGAGGGGGTTATCAATGGCATTTCTTACATGGCACTTCATTCTGTTAATAAAAAACTGATCACTTATCTTGTTTCATTTGCAGCTTTCTTTGGCCCCTTTACCCAGTCCATTTATACACCCTTGCTGCCCCAGGTAAAACAGCAGTTCAACACTTCCGAATATATAGTCAACCTTACTATTTCCATATTCACATTTGTAATGGCATTCATGCAAATTGTATATGGTCCGCTTACCGATAATGTGGGCAGGAGGAAAATATTATTGCCCGGTATTATCTTGTACATTATAGCTTCCGCAGGTGCAGCTTTATCTTATTCCATTTCCCTGTTACTGCTGTTTAGAGTATTGCAAGCCACAGGTATCGCTGTAGGTTCAGTAGTAGCTACAACAGTGATCGGTGATTTGTTTGAAGGAAAATTAAGAGGAAGGGCAATGGGAACCTTTCAAATGCTGGTAGCATTAGGTCCTGCCATAGGACCGGTAGTTGGAGGATTTGTCGGACAATACTTCGGCTTTCACGGCGTGTTCTGGGTACTTACAATTACGGGGTTGCTTTTATTACTGTTAAACAGCATTTACTTACCAGAAACAAGGCCTGCTCACTTTACCTCAAGAAGATTCAACCTCCGTGAGTATGCTACTATTCTTGCAAACCGCAATGGAGTGGCTGTTATTTTACTGGGCTTTTTCCAGTACTTTACCTTTTATAATTTCCTGGTATTTCTACCTTCCTTGCTGCTGTTGTTTTATCACTTATCACCTGCCCAAAACGGATTGGTATTTCTACCACTTTCGTTAAGTGTTGTGATAGGCAGTTTAATAGGTGGTCGTACACAGGAGCGTTATGAGCCGAAAAGGTTCCTGATTACAGCAGCTACCTTAAATGTAATAGCCACTTTATTCTTTGCGCTTGTTGTAGCCTCCGGCTTTCCTTTACTGTTAATCAGCCTCATTCTTTTTGGACTTTGCCTTGGTGTATCACTACCTGTACAAACTACGCTCTTAGCCAATACTTTTCATCAGAACAGGGCTACTGCCATGGGGTTATATAACTTCTTCAGGTTTATGGGGATGGCGGCAGGGCCTATGGTTGGTACAGTTTTCTATCACATGGGCAACCGGGTTGAGTTTATAGCTGCAGCGCTGTTTTTTGGTGTGGCTGTGGTGTTTGCTGCAAGCAGGTTTTTTAGGATAGGAGTGGCGTAAGCTCAAAGCCTTATTTATCCCCAACTCTTATGCCGCTAAAGTCCTGCCATTTGGTGAACAGAATATATAAGGGGTATGTTTATTACTGTATTTTGAAAGTATGTACACAACAGAAGAAATACTGCAAATCTTAAAAGCAAAGAAAACTGAATTGGAAAAAAAGTATCCCATTTCAGAATTAGGCATTTTTGGTTCTTACGCAAGCGGAAGCTATACTGCAGCAAGTGATATAGATATATTGGTTGATTTTAATAAACAGATAGGAATTGAGTTCATTCAACTGGCGCATGAGTTGGAAGATACGTTTCATACGAAAGTAGATTTGGTATCCCGCAAAGGCATCAAACCTCGTTATCTGGCCTTTGTTGAAAAAAACCTTATACATGTCTGAAAGAAATACGACCCTTTTATTGCAGGATATTCTTGAGGCTGTACTGAACATATTTGGTTTTACAAAGGGATATACATTTGATGATTACTGTGGAGATATAAAAACAAAGTATGCAGTGGAGCACAACTTCATGATTATTGGTGAAGCTGTAGCCAGAATTCCTGACCCGTATAAATTGCAACATGTTGCTATTAACTGGCGATTAGTAAAGGATTTCAGGAATGTGATTGTTCATGATAATTTTGGTATAGAGATAGTATTGTTTGGAACATTATACAGACAAGCTTTCCTGATTTATTTAGAGAAATAAATGGTTTACTAAATCATCAAAATAATAGTTAATTCAACCATAATAATCATAAGACTTCAAAAGCCCAGTCCTAAAATCGTAATTATAAAACATAACAAAAAACGCAGAACCTCAGTCCGCGTTTTCCAAATCAAAGATTCCTGATTAAGATTCCAACGTTTTATCCAAAGTAAGCTCTGCGTTCAGCAATTTAGAGATAGGGCAGTTAGCTTTTGCATCTTCAGCAGCTTTGTCAAACTGCTCCTGGCTGATACCCGGAATTCTTGCTCTCAGCGTAAGATGCGATTTGGTAACAGCGCCGTTTTCCAAAGTAACCTCTGCCGTAGTTTCCAGCGATTCTGCAGTAAAGCCAGCTTCCTGCAATACAAAGCTCAGTTTCATATCAAAGCAGCCGGCATGTGCAGCAGCTACCAGTTCTTCCGGGTTGGTGCCGACACCCTCTTCAAAGCGCGATTTATAGGAATACTGGGCATCTTTGAGGAGACCGCTTTGTGTGCTAACGGTACCTTTACCATCTTTACCAGAGCCTTTCCATATGGCTGTTGCATGTCTTTTCATGGTGATTATTTAGTTTTAAAGTGCCCAAAGTTAAAAGTTTCTTCTAATTTTATACCATTCACTAAAATGGCAGTAACCAACTATACATACTATCAAAGCCCTATTGGCATTTTAAAGATAGGCGGCACAGACCACTACATCTGCGAGCTATCATTTGTAGATGATAAATCAGCAGTGACATATCCACCCGGCAATACTATTACACCTGTTATGCAGCAATGCACCGAGCAACTGATAGAGTTTTTTAATGGTGACAGAAGGAATTTTGATGTGCCTGTTTATCAGCCGGGCACTGCTTTTCAGCAACGTGTCTGGAACGAATTATTAAACATTCCCTTCGGTAAAACAGTTACATATCACGACCTTTCCAGGCAGCTTGGCAACGCTGATGCTACACGTGCTGTAGCAGCAAGCAATGCTAAAAACAAAATCTGTATTATTGTCCCTTGCCATAGAGTAATTGGTACCAATAAGTCACTTGTAGGTTATATTGGCGGATTACCCAGGAAGAAATGGTTGTTACAGCACGAATTTCACAAGGTACATGGTATTCAAACACTGTTTTGAGACCGCTTCTATTCTCATCTCTCGTGCCTGCCACAAGCAGGAACAACACAAATAAGCACAAATAGAAAAAGCCCCGGAGCGGCGATATGTTAGTAGTAGAAAGATGTTTGTCGACCCTCTAAGCTCCGTATGAGCGATAAGTATGGAAAGGTTATTTTGCGCAGATTTGTTTACTCACTGTTATGAATGTTTAAGCCATTTTCTCACCCTTTAAAATCTTAGATAACGCTGAGCTATACATGAGTCATACCAATTTCAGTTTGGTAGCATGGTATACACTGCCCAAAGATCACAGTTTAAATCCAGCAACTGGCAACCGGTAACTGGTATCAGGCTACCTTTTGAATCTGGTATTATACCTAACTTATACTTAACTTATACCTAAGTTATACCTAAGTTATACCTAATCTCCGCCCTATCTGCTCCGGGTCTCCTCCAATGCTACCCGGTAGATATGTCCTGTCTGACATGCCCTTGCCTCTTCACTTCCCGTATTTATACATTATTTCAATGTCATGGCCACTTACCTCTTAGCGTCTTCGCGCCTTCGCGGTTGATGAATAACTTATTTACCTTAAATTGCGCCCGAATGAGCCAGCACTTCCTTGATATGAACCTTGATTTTCTCGATCACCCGGGAAGCTATTATCTATTTAAGATTATTGATTGAATATTGAATATTCAAGAACGGTATTTCATTACTACTATTCAATCTTAAATATTACTTTCAAACTCCACCATTAACAATAAACCATCTTCAATTAACAATAATCTTATGCTAACGCATACACTGTCTGAAAAGACACAACACTATCTGCAACTCGAAGAGCAGTATGGCGCTCACAACTATCATCCTTTACCTGTTGTATTAGAAAGAGGGGAAGGTGTTTTTCTATACGATGTAGAAGGTAAACGCTACTACGATTTTTTAAGTGGCTACTCTGCTGTAAATCAAGGACACTGTCATCCAAGAATTATACAGGCACTCATTGAGCAAGCGCAAAAGCTGACGCTCACTTCACGTGCTTTTCACAACAACCTGTTAGGCGAATATGCCAGGTACATTACTGAATACTTTGGCTATGATAAAGTGCTGCCCATGAATACAGGTGTAGAAGGTGGCGAAACAGCTATAAAGCTTGCACGCCGCTGGGGCTATGCTAAAAAAGGAATACCGGAGAATAAAGCTAAGATCATCTTTGCTGAAGGCAACTTCTGGGGCAGAACCCTGGCTGCTATTTCAACTTCAACTGACCCTGGCAGCTATACAGGCTTTGGTCCCTACATGCCCGGCTTTGAGTTAGTGCCATATAACGATATAGCTGCCTTGGAAAAAGCTTTCCAGGACAGCAACGTAGCTGCTTTTATGGTTGAACCTATCCAGGGCGAAGCAGGTGTGGTAATGCCAGACGATGGGTATTTAAAAGCAGTCCGTGAACTGTGCACAGAGTACAATGTATTGATGATTGCTGATGAAATACAAACCGGCCTGGCGCGCACAGGGAAAATGCTTGCTTGTGATCACGAAGGCGTGCGTCCTGATATATTGATATTAGGCAAGGCATTAAGCGGCGGTATTTTGCCGGTAAGTGCAGTGTTGGCAGATGATTATATTATGCTCAATATTCGTCCGGGAGAACATGGCTCCACATATGGCGGCAATCCACTGGCTTGTGCAGTAGCTATAGAATCCTTACAGGTGTTGAAAGATGAAAACATGGCTGCAAATGCAGAAGCGATGGGTGTTTTGCTGCGTAATGAATTACAAAATCTGCAGTCACCATTCATTAAATTGACAAGAGGTAAGGGGTTGCTGAATGCAATAGTTATCGAACATGCTAATCCGGAAGCTGCATGGGATTTATGCTTAACACTCAAAGACAATGGCTTGCTGGCAAAGCCTACACACGGCGATAAAATACGCTTTGCACCACCGCTCATCATTGCCAGAGACCAGATAATAGAATGCGTTGATATAATCGGGCGTTCACTAAAAACATTGGAGTAGAATTTCTACCGCGGGGAAGCAAGATTACAGCGTTTATGCAGAGGAGATTTAATCTCTGCGTAAACGCTATTTACTCTTGTACTTTTCAGTGAAATATGGACTGTTATATTCTAAAAATAACCTATCACTCAACTAATCTATTCTAACCTATGACAATTTTAATTACTGGTGCTACATCAGGATTTGGAAGAGCCATTGCGCTCAAGTTTGCTGCTGAAGGGCACCATTGTATAATTACCGGCAGGAGAGAAGACCGGCTTGAGGAAGTGACTAACGAAATTGCCCATCACAAAGTGGAAGTGCTGCCTCTTGCATTAGATGTACGCGATAGAATAGCAGTAGAAGACACAATGGCTAATTTAGAACAGCGTTGGCAAGACATAGATATCTTAATCAACAATGCCGGTTTAGCCTTAGGTCGCGAAAGCTTTGAAAAAGCAGATATAGACGATTGGGACACGATGCTTGATACCAATGTAAAAGGTTTGCTTTATATGTCTAAAGCGGTACTGCCTTATTTCATCAGGAATAAAAAGGGACACATCATTAATATTGGCTCTACTGCAGGAAAGGAAGTGTACAAGGAAGGCAATGTGTATTGTGCTAGTAAATTTGCAGTCAATGCTATTAGCCAGTCCCAGCGTATAGATTTATTGCCCTATGGTATTAAGGTAACCTGTATTAATCCCGGGGCTGCCGAAACTGAGTTTAGCACTGTACGCTTCAAAGGAGATGAGCAAAAAGCCGCCATCGTATACGAAGGCTACCAACCACTAAAAGCTGAAGATATTGCCGATGTGGTGTATTACTGCAGCACACTGCCCGGGAATGTTTGTATCAACGATTTGGTGATGACTTCACTGGCGCAAGCCAATTCTTTTTATACCTATAAACAATAACAGGAATTGATACTGAGTTATTCGCATCTATCCTAAATCATTGATTAGAAGTGTATAATTTATAATTAGCAATTCGTTTGGTAGTTAGAAAACTTTTAAAACAGAATAAAAAATTTATATTTGCGCAGTTTTTCACTGGATATTGGATTTTAAAACGGGGTTGGATTTTTATCCATGCCCCCTTTTTTATTACATTATGAAAGTGATTATACACCAGTTCCGCCTTTGCTTTACCGATAGCCGGTGCTAAATCTTCCACTGTTTTTAGCTTAATGTTTTTTACCGATTTAAATGTCTTCAGTAAGTCGGTAGCTGTGTGTTTGCCAATTCCTTTTATTTGTTCCAGTTCGTTTGTAAAAGTGCCTTTAGAGCGTTTGTTTCGGTGGAAGGTAATACCAAAGCGATGCACTTCATCACGGATACGGCGTATCAGTTTAAGGCTTTCACTATCCCACGGCAGCTTGATTGATTCTTTATCTCCAGGAAAGAATATCTCCTCTTCGTTTTTCGCAAGTCCGATCACAGTCATAGCGCCTACTAACCCAAGCTCTGCAATGCTTTCTATAGCTGAACCTAGTTGTCCTTTACCACCATCAATGATAATCAGTTGAGGTAGGGGCTTCTTCTCTTCGGTAAGCCGCTTATACCGGCGGTACACTACTTCCTTCATTGTTGCAAAGTCGTTGATGCCTTCTACGGTTTTTACATTGTAGCGCCTGTAGTTATCTTTTGAAGGCACCCCGTCTATAAAACACACCATTGCCGATACGGGATAACTACCCTGGAAGTTAGAGTTATCAAAGCATTCAATATGCGTAGGCACTTCAGCCAGTTGCAGGCTTTCCTGCAATTGGTACAACACTTTCTTGCGCTCCATATCGCTATGCCCTTCTAGCAGCAGGGTTTTCTTTTTGCGCAGCTCTTCTTTAAAATAGTTTACATTCTTCAGGGACAAATCCAGCAGCTTCTTTTTATCACCAGCTTTGGGAACAGTAACTGTTAATCCTTCCGGTAATTCTATTTCAAAAGGCACAATCACTTCATTTGACATGCTGTTGAAGGTCTCGCGCAGATTGGTAATGGCAAACTGAAGTACTTCTTCATCACTTTCTTCCAGCTTTACTTCCAGCTCTACCGTATGTGTTTGCACAATGGTACCATTCTGCACCATCAGGTAGTTAACGTAGGCTGTTTCGTGTTCTTTCAAAATAGAGAACACATCAATATTATTCAGGTTAGAGCCAACAATTATCGACTTTGCCTGGTAATTTTCCAGGTCTGCTAATTTTCTTCTTCAGGAGTTCAGCTTTCTCAAACTGCATGTTCATAGCGCAATCTATCATCTCCTTCTTGTAATGCTGGATCACCGGTGCCAGGTTGCCTTTAAGCATCTGTTTGATCTGGTAAATGCCATTATTATAATCTTCCAGGCTTTGGTAACCTTCACAAGGGCCTTTGCAGTTACCTAAGTGATATTCCAGGCACACCTTGAACTTGCCCTTAGCAATATTAGCTTCTGTAAGCGGCAGCTTACAGGTACGTAATGGAATATTCTGACGAATAAAGTTGAGCAGCTCCCGCACTTTACCTGCCGATGTAAATGGGCCTATATATTCAGAGCCGTCATTTATCTTGGTTCGGGAAAGAAAAATACGTGGAAAGGGTTCTTTTTTAATAACGATAAAAGGGTAACTCTTATCGTCTTTCAGGTCAATGTTAAACATTGGCTGAAACTGCTTGATGAGACTGTTCTCCAGCAGAAAAGCATCCTGTTCACTATTGACGATAGTGAACTCTATCTTATGGATACGCTGTACCAGTTCGTGCGTCTTATAGCTGGTAAACGATTTAGTGAAGTAGGAGGAAACACGTTTGCGCAGGTCTTTAGCTTTACCAATATAGAGCAGTTGACCACTCTCATCAAAGTACTTATAAATGCCCGGCTGATGTGGTATGGTATGCGCAATCTGTTGGAATTGTTCGGATGTCATAGGTAGCTGTAAAGTTAAGCCGGATAAGCCTTACAGCCTTTTTCAGGTACTCTAAAAAACTGTTTAAATGCTCAATGGAAACAAGGATGCCTCGGATTAAGGCAAAGATAAACAGGATAATTCTTTTTCACACAATTCGTGTAATTCGTGCAATTCGTATTTAAATCCACGTGTCTGTGTCCTGTTAACTACCCTCCAGACTGAATAAAGTATCTACAAATTCGTGTTTATCAAAAACCAGCAGGTCATCCATTTTCTCTCCCACACCAATAAACTTCACAGGTATTTTCAATTGGTTAGCAATGGAGAGCACTATGCCACCCTTGGCAGTGCCGTCCAGCTTGGTGATGGCTAATGCCGTTACCTCTGTTGCCTGCATAAATTGTTTTGCCTGTTCCAGCGCATTTTGCCCGGTAGAGCCATCCAGTACCAGCAATACTTCGTGAGGTGCATCGGGTATCACCTTTTTGAGCACGCGTTTTATCTTGCTCAGTTCTTCCATGAGATGAGCTTTATTGTGCAGGCGCCCTGCGGTGTCTATAATCGCTACATCCACATCCTTAGATACGGCACTTTGCACAGTATCAAAAGCTACACTGGCAGGATCACTACCCATAGCTTGCTTAACAATAGGCACATTCACGCGCTCACTCCAGATGGTTAACTGCTCTACAGCCGCCGCCCGGAAGGTATCTGCTGCGCCAAGGATTACGTCATTACCCGCTTTTTTGTAGTTATAGGCGAGCTTACCAATAGTAGTGGTTTTGCCTACCCCATTTACACCCACTACCAGGATGATATATGGCTTTTTAGGTACGGAAAAGTCCTTGTGTGCATTGTCTTCCGTGTCAACGAGCATGGCTTCTATTTCTTCCTGTAGCAGCCTGTTTAGCTCGCTGGTACCTACATATTTATCGCGGGCTACCCGTTGTTCTATACGTTCAATGATCTCTATAGTTGTATCTACACCTACATCAGCGGTCATCAAAGCTTCTTCAAGGTTGTCCAGCACTTCTTCATCCACAGTGCTTTTGCCCGCAACGGCTTTGGTTATTTTCTCAAAGAAACTGGTCTTTGTTTTTTGCAAACCCTCATCTAAACTTTCCTTTTCTTTCTTGCCAAATAGTTTTCCAAAAAAACTCATGTAAAAAATTTGTTTGCGAAGATAAAATTAATTAACAAGGCGAACAGAATTGCTTATTTTAGTATTAAAAGATGAATATTGATATTGATATACTAAGTATGAAGAAAAGATCCAATTGTAGAAAGTTATGGGATGATATAGAAAAGGGAGAGCCGTACCTCTATCACCAGCACAGCAACAATTATTAGAGGATAGATTAGCTATACATGCTAATTCATTGCTGGTAAATCATGGCAGGAAGTGAAAGCTAATACTTTAAAGAAGTATGTTTAAAGTATAGTTGATCCACTGCTGAAAGATATTGATGAGATTTTCAGTTGTATGAAAATAAGAGAGCTTACTGGTCTTTGATTTTTAAATGAATTAGAGCTGCATTGTTTTGCTTCAGGAAAATCCATTTGCATATTACAATGTTACAGAGAAAGTAAGACGGATAACAGTTCCAGATTTCCCTATAATATATACTATACAATTAGAAATAACAATGTTTATATACATGTTATTATGCACCAACATAAAGATCCGGAAGAGTGGCAAAAGAGATTAAAGTAAGGATCGTATAAAATTGCAACAACCATAAACAACAAAAGCCTTCACACTTACCGCGCGAAAGCTTTCATCCAATATCTTTTAAACAAGATTATTTCTCTGCTAAAAAGTCTTTAATCTTATCCTTGTGCACTATCGCTTCTTTGAAGGTATAGGCACCACTTTTAGGGCTGCGTACAGCCTTAATTACTTTAGTCCAGTTCTTAGCTTCGGCGGCTGACTTCTGGTCCTTTGATTTAATCGCGGTTTTAGCTGCTTTTGCCATGATTATTTAATTTCTTTATGTACAGTAACTTTTTTCAGATTGCGATTGTATTTCTTCAGTTCAATACGCTCCGGCGTATTCTTTTTATTCTTGGTAGTAATATAACGGCTGGTGCCCGGAACACTTGTGTTCTTTTGCTCGGTGCACTCCAATATTACCTGAACCCTGTTGCCTTTCTTTGCCATTGTATAAGCAATTTTAAACGGTAATTATTTAGATTTTAGTTCCTTGCGCTCTCAGTTCTTTTACTACAGTAGCCAAACCATTCTTGTTAATGGTACGGATAGCATCTGCAGAAACTTTCATTGTAACCCAACGTTCTTCTTCAGCGAAGTAGAAACGCTTTGTTTGTAAATTAGGTAAAAAGCGGCGCTTTGTCTTAATGTTTGAGTGCGATACTTTATGACCAACCATTGGCTTTTTACCTGTAACCATACATACTCTTGCCATGACAGTGATTTTTTCGGGACGGCAAAGGTAGGAAAATACAACAATGTACCAAACTTAATTCCCGTTTCATTTTAAATTCTTTGTTATTCTTTGTTAACCGCGAAGACGCAAAGACGCGGAGGAGGATAACAAAAAAGAAAATAAGAGAATATTTAAGCTTTTAATACCCCTAAAATAAAAGCAAATAGTTATGCTATGAATACCATTTATCTTTTATAAACGCTCTTTGTACATCTTTTTATTTTATTCTTCCCCGTCTTTGCGTCTTCGCGGTTATATCCTTAGCTGCCGGAGGTGGCCAGACTACTCCCAAACACCTTCTTTAACAAATCAGTTACGCGTGCTGCCGGATCCTGGCGGATTTTCACTTCCTCCTGAGCTACTTCGTAAAAAATGCCATCAATTGCTTTACCAGTTACATAAGCTGTGAGGTCCGCGTTTACTTTATTCGTCGAGAACTGGTTATATACTGTAAACACATCGCTCCAGTATTTGGTAGCGTCTGTTTGCTGGAGTGCTTTGTCTACGGCTGGTTTGAAAGCTGCGGTTAAAGCACTGGTAGTTTTGCCCTTAAAATAATTAGTTGCTGCCTGGTTGCCGCCCTTTAAAATATTAATAGCATCGGGAATGGTCATTTGCTTAATAGCATTCACAAAAATGGGCGTAGCACTTTTAGCAGCATCTTCCGCAGCACGGTTCATACTTAGCACTGCTTTATCCACTACGCTGCCCATACCTACACTTTGAAGTGTGCTAACAACCTTCTGGGCCTCGGGCGGCATCAATATCTTTACTGCCGCATTCTTAAAGAATCCATCTACCACCGAAAGCCGGTTAGTGCCATTTTGTGTGCCTACTGTTAATGCTTCCTTTAAACCATCAACAATTTGTTGAGTGGTTAAGCCACCATTGGTTGTAGTTGAATTGGGTAATGAGTTCAATACCTGCTGTGTCGTTTCACAACCACTAAAAGCTATGAGCATCGCGAAAGATGCTGATATTATTATTTTCTTCATGCTGGTGTTGTTTGCAAATTACTGACCAAAAACCTTCTTCAATAAATCGGTAGTTCTTGCTGCGGGGTTCTGGCGTATTTGCATTTCCTGCAAGGCTATCTCGTGAAAAATGCCTGCCAATGCTTTATCAGTTACATAAGCAGTTAAGTCAGGATTTACTTTGTTCGTAGCAAAAGGCAGTTTGTCATAAGTCGTAAAAACTGTGTTCCAATATTTGGTAGCATCTACTTTTTCCAAAGAAGTTGAAATGATAGGTTGGAAGGCTTGTGTCAAAGCTGCAGTGCTTTTTCCTTTTAAATAGGTTGTTGCAGCGCTGTCACTACCTTTTAGAATACCTGCTGCATCATTTATAGTCATCTGCTTAATAGCATCCAGAAATATCGGTGCTGCACTTTTGGCAGCATCTTCCGCAGCACGGTTCATGCTTAATATGGCATCGTCTACCGGTTTGTTAAGACCAGCACTGCGTAAGGTCTTCTCTACTTTCTGCGCTTCGGGTGGCAGCAGTATTTTGATTGCAGCGTCTTTAAAGAAACCATCCACAGCCGATAGTTTGGATGTGCCGGTTTCAACACCTTTATTTAGGGCTTCTTTCAAGCCGCTTGCAATTTCATTGGTGCTTAGAGAAGTAGTGCTGCCGGAAAAAAGACCATTCACTTTATTCTGTAAGGAGGAATCTTTCTTAAACATATTCTTCAACACTTGTGCCTGTGATACGTTTGCAAATAATACTATTCCTGAAAAAACCAATCCAAATAACTTCATTATTATATGTTTTGAGCAAATGTAAAAGCGGCATTTGCAAAGCCACGTTAAACTAAGATTATAAAGAAAGATGATTGATGAGGTAATAAGTTTAAAAAGGATTTCTTAATATTCAGGATGAGGGTGTTGAATTCACGAGTTTACAGGTTCACAAGTTTACGAGTTGGGTAGGAAAGTTTAAAGTTGATGTGTGATAGGGTAGATATGGAGTTGCCAAGGAGCTAATGTGTAGTAGAAACGGAGGAAGACCGGTAATGCCCTCCTTACTCCCGGCTTATTGCGGATAATACACCTGGAGTCCGAGGTGTTGTTTGCTCGTTTTGGAGGGGGCTCGATGCCCCATTCAAAACGGGTTTTGCGTCTAATGACCCTGTCATCTTCGGCGTTGTTTGCTGCTGTAATAATACTATTTTATTTTCATAGTCCACGGGTGTTTGATAGCGGAGCGATTTATGAGGGCGCTGGATGTTGTAAAGAGTGACGGCACGGTCAACATTTTTGTGTAACTGCCCCAGCGTGTTCGCCTCATAAAACTTCAGGTAATTGTTTTTGATAATGCCGTTGAGCCGCTCTGCCTTGCCGTTCTCATAGGCAAACTCACACATGCTGTTACGCATCTGGTGGTGATCCGTATAGCTTAGAAATGCCTGGTCATAGTATTGACCACCCCCATCCGAATGAAAGATCATCTGTGGAGGGACAGTGCCGCCTCTTACTCCCACTGCCTGCTTTAGGGCCGGCAGGGTGGTCTGCTCCGTGGTCAGCCTGGCACTGACTGAATAGCCCAGGATTCTTCTGGAATAACAATCCATGATGAAGGTGAGATAGTAAAAACGCTCTGCTACTTCGTAATAGGTGATATCTGAACTCCAGGCTTCATTGATACGGCTCAGAACAAGACCTTCCAGCAGGTTATCAAAGCGCACCACCCCAGTGCTGTCAGTGGTTCTGCATGTATTGAGCTTCCTGTGCATGCTGAAGCCATGACTTTTGCATAACTGTTCAAAGTGATCCCTGCCGATGCCCTGCGGCTGTAGTTTGGCGTACATGGCTCTGCAACTCAGGGTAGGATGGTCCTGTCGGAGCTGAGCGATCAGGGGCAGCAGATAGCCTCGCTGCTCTGCCTGCTGCAGGCTTCTGTCCAGCCATTGATGAACGGCTTGTTTGCTGATCGGCAGGCTCCTGTACAACATATTGAGGCTGCAGTTTAGCTTTTCTCTATGCTGCCAGTACCAGCGGATGGCTTCGCCTCGAATTTTTTTTTGATATCCACCCCATAGACCTCTTCAGCCAGCTCAATGATTTTGTCTTTAAACTCCAGTTGTACCTGCTTTTCTCCGATGATGCGCTGCAGTTCGGCTATTTGTGCTTTAAGGGCAGCTAGCTTAGCCGTATCACTTTGGGATTCTACGATGGTGCGTACCCCTTTGGTATAGTGTTGACCGTATGTAGCCATCCATTTACTGACACTGTTTGCCCTCACTTCATACTGGCGGGAGACCTCGGCGATGGTAGTCAGTTGCTGCTCGATCTCCTTTACTTTTTTTCTCTTGAATTCTTCGGAAAAGATACGTCGCTGACGCTCTTCTCTGCTCTGTTTGAATTGTTCTCTCTTTGCCATGGTTATCTGCGTTTTAAAGTTATGAACCCTCCCTTTAAAACGGTCAACTTATTTCATATAGAGGAGGTATAAAGAAATTATGGAGGAGATTAGGTATAAGTTAAGTATAACTCAGGTATAAGTTAAGTATAAGTTAGGTATAAGTATGGGAGTTCCAGGATTGAGAAGGGGAAAAATTTGTGTATGATATTAGACGTACTATGTTCGACCCTGCTTGTCCGCCTGACAGGTTTTGGAGGATATAAATGTATGATGTTTGACGTGCCCTGTGGAGGTAGGGACAGGTTGCGCGACCTGTCCCTACAATGAAATAAAGGATTCCATGCCCTTCGACATGACGGCAGATAAATCACATATCACTTACTTCCACAATCAAAAACTTCAGATAGTTGGTATTTTCCATTCCCCAGATAATAGGGTGGTCGCTTGCCTGTGCCCGGAAGGTAACCTGCCTTATGTTTTTACGTGCATCTTTAGCAGCCATGGCTATGGTCTGCAAAAACATTTCCGGAGATACCAGATTAGTACAGCTGCTGGTAACGAGGAAGCCGCCGTTCTTCACCAGCTTCATACCACGGAGGTTGATTTCCTTATAGCCGGCGATTGCCTTTTGTATGTTTTCGCGGCTTTTGGTAAATGCAGGCGGATCAAGCATTACTACATCATACTGGCGTTTATCCTTTGTCCATTGCTTCAGTACATCAAAGGCATTCATGGCTTCAAACTGCAGATATGATCCAGACCATTCAGCTTTGCATTGTTATTTGCCTGCGCTACTGCATTCTCTGAAATATCAAGCCCCAAAACGCTCCTTTGCACCATAATGTGCTGCATGAATTTCAAATGTACCTGTATAAGTAAACGCGCCCAATACATCTGCATCTTTTACAATATGCCTGATAGCACGGCGATTATCCTGCTGGTCTAAGAAATAACCGGTCTTTTGCCCGTTTTCAATATCTACAATAAAGCGTAACCCATTTTCATTGATCTCGATGCTGGTATCAAAAGGTGCAGATAAGAAACCTTTTTGCTGGGCCAACCCTTCCAGTTCACGTACCGGCACATCGTTGCGCTCATAAATGCCTTTAGGATTAAATATTTGCTCAAGGGCTTTTACAATAGCCGGCTTCCATACATCCATACCCAGCGACATGGTTTGGATAGAGAAATAATCATTGAACTTATCTATGATCAGGGATGGCAGGTAATCGGCTTCGCCAAACACCAATCGGCAGTTTTCAAGATAGCCAGTTCTTTGCCGGTATTGCCATGCTTTTAAAATGCGGTTATAAAAGAATGCATCATTGATTTCCTCTTTTTTGCGGGTGAGCAGCCGCACAGCGATTTGCGACTGTGGGTTGATGTATCCCCGGCCGGCAAAAGAACCATCGGCAAACTGTACATCTACTATGCCACCAGGTGTCACGGCTCCTTCTATATTATTGATCTCATTATTAAAAATCCATGGATGACCATTGGCAATACGCGGCGCAATCTTTCGCTTCAGAATAACTTTTGTCATAGGCCTGCAAAGTTATTGGTTAACAATGCAAAAAGGGAATCTGGCATTGTTATTGAAATTCTACAATCCATTACTAAACAATAAAATCTACCTATTTATGAGCACACAAAAAATAATTCTCGGTACTATATCAGGCGTTTTGGCAGGGGTGGCAGTTGGTCTGCTCGTAGCGCCGATGACTGGGGAAGAAACCCGTCAAAAGATTTCTGAGAAAGCAGACGAACTGGGCGGTACCGTTAAAGATAAGTTCACCCAAATCACTTCAAAGGCAGGAACAAAACTGGATGATATAAAGAAAACACTCGGCGATAAAGTTGAAGGACTAAGCGATGATGTTCGGGAAAAAATAGTAAACCTGTTGAATAGTGCAGGTGATGCAGCCCATGCCGGTGCAGCAGCAACTGCTTCAGCAGGAAGCCAACAGCCTGCTGCCGGTCAAGGTCAGCCAGGTGGGCAAGGCGCTGCTAACAAAGGCGCAGGCACTCCAGGCAGCGGACAGCCAAAACCAGCACAGCCCAACCAGGCATAATAAATCAAAATCTTATAACAGTTAAGATAAAAAAGAGTGCGAACGCACTCTTTTTTTGTTGTTATTATAAAACGCTTATTTTTATTGCTCAATTTAAAACCATCTCCTTTTCATTATGAGCAAGAAACTAACTGTACTACTTTTACTCGCTGCTGCCGTATTTGTCGGCATTACTGCATTCAAGCCTAAGACAACACCGCCAGATAAATGGAAAAACCTAAAGGTGCTGCCACAGGATATCAGCGAGGACAGCCTTAAAGCTGTTATGCGTTTTTTTAGTTCCTCCCTAGGTGTTAAATGTGGCTTTTGTCACGCTATGGGAAGCAATGGTCATCCGGATTTTCCATCTGATGATAAACCAGAAAAGAACATTGCCCGCTACATGATGAAAATGACTACAGAGATCAATTCAAATTATTTCAACTTTAAAAAAGTAGCTAACCCCGATACGATACGTGTGGTTACCTGCTATACTTGTCATAATGGTAGTCCACATCCGGATAAGCTGCCACCTGCTGATTCAACGCATGGTTTCCCTCCACCACCTCCAGGTACTATGCCGCAAGGTAATATGCCTCCGGGCGGTATGCATGACAGTACTATGCACGACAGCACTATGCACAAGCAATAACTTTTATCAATAACGATTATTATAAAACAAAACGTCCCCAATATTCGGGACGTTTTGTTTTATTAACTGACTTATCTTCGCCAGCAAACTTTTAACCGTATGAATCTGCACGAATACCAGGCAAAAGAGCTTCTGAAAAAATATAATGTCCCCGTACAGGAAGGCATTGCAGTAGATAATGTAATGGCCGCTGAAGAAGCTTACCGCCAGATAAAAGGACAAACCAGTAACAACTTTGCCGTAGTAAAAGCCCAGATACATGCCGGTGGACGCGGTAAAGGTACCATACAGGGCAAGGACCAGCGCGGTGTAGCAGTTGGCAAAAATGTAGAAGGCATTGCAGATATTGCCAAGAATTTACTTGGTGGTACATTGGTTACTATACAAACTGGTCCTGCAGGTCGTGTGGTGAATAAAATATTGGTAGCTCAGGATGTATATTATCCTGGTCCCAACCCGGTTAAAGAGTTTTATTTATCTATTCTGTTAGACCGTTCCAAAGGGCAGAATGTAATAATGTACAGCACTGAAGGCGGTATGGATATAGAGCTGGTAGCGCATGATACACCTGAGAAAATTTATAAAGAATGGGTGCATCCTTCCGGTGGATTGCTTCCTTTCCAGGCACGTAAGATTGCTTTTAATCTTGGATTGAGTGGTGAAGCATTTAAGAACTGCGTGAAGTTTGTAACCAATCTGTACAATGCTTACATTGGTCTTGATTGCGGTATGCTGGAGATTAATCCACTATTCAAAACCAGCGATGAAAAGATCATTGCAGTGGATTGCAAAATGAATGTTGATGATAATGCTTTGATGCGCCATGCTGATGTAGCTTCTATGCGCGATCTGGAAGAAGAGGATCCTACAGAAGTAGAAGCAGGACATTATAACCTCAACTTTGTAAAGCTGGATGGTAACGTAGGTTGTATGGTAAACGGTGCAGGATTGGCAATGGCTACGATGGATATGATCAAACTGAGTGGTGGTGAACCTGCTAACTTTTTGGATGTAGGTGGTACGGCAAATGCGCAAACAGTAGAAGCCGGATTCCGCATCATTATGAAAGATCCTAATGTAAAAGCTATTCTCATTAATATTTTCGGTGGTATTGTACGTTGCGACCGTGTTGCTGCAGGTGTAATTGAAGCTTATAATAAACTGGGCAACATTGCTATTCCGATTATTGTTCGTTTACAAGGCACCAACGCTGAAGAGGCTAAAAAACTGATAGATGAAAGTGGCTTAAAAGTACAATCTGCCATACAATTAAGCGAGGCAGCCGATTTAGTAAAGAAAGCATTGTCTCAGGCATCATAATTCCATTTATAAATGATATGTTTACAACGGCTGGTTATTATCAGCCGTTTTTTATTTTATTGCCACGAAGGCATGTAGATTGATGCCAGCTTACTCTCAAGAGAACAGATGTGAGTTGACAGCAGAAATAATAACAGAATCTGCAAGCAAGAAGCTATGAACAATGCCCTTTTCAATTTGACAGGATGGAATATCTGCTATTATACAACACAGTTACCAAGTCTTTAAAGCTCCGGAGGAGCGAGATATTTGTAGTTACAGAAAGATACATCAATCCCTGGAGTTCCGGAGGAGCGAAATATTGATAGCTATTTATTGGATACCTATTTGAATCTTTTATAAGCTATAATAAGGGTTTTTAAAACTTAGGCTGTTTGCATAGAGGTAGTCAATAAACTTGTTTAATTCTTTGTGTCTTCATGCCTTTGTGGCTAAAACTTAAATATGAGACCTGTTTTCTGTTTTGGAGAATTATTATTACGTATGTCGCCGTTGCCTGCTGCGCAATGGATACATGATGCCAGCATGCCCGTGTATATTGGCGGTGCTGAACTGAATGTAGCTAATGCTTTAGCCTGCTGGGAGGTTCCGGTACAATACTGCACGGCATTGCCCGATAACGCATTGTCTGATGATATTTGTAATGTGCTTACAGCAAGTGGGATTGATGCATCGCCCGTTTATTTGTCAGGCAAGCGTATTGGTGTTTATTACCTGACACAAGGCACCGATCTGAAGCATGCCGGTGTTATTTACGACCGTGCTCATTCTTCCTTTAGTGAGTTGCAGCCGGGTATGATAGACTGGGATGAATTATTAGAGCATGTAAGCTGGTTTCACTTCAGTGCAATTAGTCCTGCATTGAATGAGAATATGGTAGCGGTATGCAAAGAAGCATTGAACACGGCAGCTAATAAAGGAATTACTACATCGGTTGATTTAAATTATCGCTCAAAGCTTTGGCAGTATGGTAAGCAGCCCGTTGATGTAATGCCTGAACTGGTGCAGCACTGCGATATGATTATGGGTAATATATGGAGCGCTAACGCTTTGCTGGGGGTACCCGTTGATGCTGATATTCATGCCAGGCAAAGCAAAGAGGCTTACCTGCAACATGCAACTGATACAGCGCGTTACATGATGCAGCAATATCCGAAATGTAAATGGGTAGCGCAAACGTTTCGCTTTGACCGGGATAAGGGCATTCATTACTATGCTGCACTTAACGATAAAGAACAACAATCTGTTTCTAAGGAATATAATGTTGAAAGCATCCGGGACAAAGTGGGGAGTGGAGATTGCTTTATGGCAGGATTAATTTATGGTTCATACCATCAGCATACACCGCAGCATATTGTTGATTTTGCAGCCGCAGCAGCAGTTGGTAAGATGAACGAAATAGGAGATGCTACCAAGCAAACTGTTGCAATGGTAAACCAAAGAGCTGAGGAATTGTGAATTGTGAATATTGTGAGTGGTGAATTGTAAGTATTGAGGTGCTTGTTTTTGCAAAACTTTCCATAAGAATGCAATATGGATAGCAAAATGACAGCAAAGACTAAAAAGTCCTATCCGAACTGTATGTGCTAAATGAAACGAGAAAAATATCTATTTATTACAATTTATAGAAATTTATAAAGAGAACACTAGTCTTATTTCATTTTCTTACTGTATTTTCCGTTTTATATTTTACTTATCAAGTCAATTACATTACTTTAAACAAAGCAGGAGCACTATGCACATGGTTTGTGTCCTTCTTGCTTTTGAGGCAAACTAATAACACATGCAAACAACAACAGTACAGGCTAAACAGTTTAAGCCCACTTTTAGTTTGTTAGATGCAACTATGATTGTTGCAGGTTCCATGATTGGTTCGGGTATCTTCCTGGTGAGTGCCGATATGACGCGAACGGTAGGTTCTGCGGGGTGGCTTATTTTACTATGGTTATTTACAGGTGTACTGACGCTTATTGCAGCCCTTAGCTATGGCGAATTGAGTGCTATGTTTCCCAAAGCAGGCGGGCAGTATGTATATTTAAAAGAGGCTTATAATCCACTCATTGCTTTCCTGTTTGGCTGGAGCTTTTTTGCGGTGATACAAGCAGGTACTATTGCAGCAGTGGGTGTTGCCTTCAGCAAGTTTGCCGCATATATATTTCCATTACTCAGTGAAAACCATATTGTGGCTGATATAGGTTTCATGAAGATCAGTGCGGCACAAATAACTTCTATTGTGTTGATCGTATTTCTTACCTGGGTGAATACGCGTGGTGTAAAGGGAGGTAAGTTTATACAAACACTATTTACACTTACCAAACTGGCAGCCTTGTTTGGCTTGATTGTATTCGGATTTATTAAAGCCGGTACTGGTATCTGGAACGCTAACTGGAGTACTGGTTTTGCATTTGGAAAGTTGGATGGGAATATTATAGTTCCTTATACCGGCATGGCGGCCCTGGGGGCATTTGCAGGCGCGATGGTGGGTAGCTTGTTTAGCTCTGATAGCTGGAATAATGTGACCTTTATTGCGGGGGAAATAGAAAACCCAAAACGCAATATTGGTTTAAGTTTATTCTTTGGGACACTGATCGTTACAATTATTTATACTGCTACCAATCTCATGTATCTTGCTGTGATGCCCATGCAGGCTATTGCACATGCAGAGAACGATAGGGTGGGAGTAGAAGCGGCTAAACTAATCTTCGGCAATACAGGTACAACTATCATTGCTCTTATGCTCATGGTGTCCACTTTTGGTTGTAATAATGGATTAATATTGTCTGGTGCAAGAGTGTATTATACGATGGCAAAAGATGGCTTGTTCTTCAGGCAGGCAGGTCATCTGAATAAAAATGCTGTACCTTCTGTGGGCTTATGGATACAATGTGTATGGGCATCAGTATTGTGCCTTAGCGGGAGGTATGGTGATTTGCTGGATTATATCATATTTACAGTACTTATTTTCTACATTCTCACTATTGCAGGGGTGTTTATACTACGTCGTAAACGTCCTGATATTCCACGTCCTTACAAAGCATTTGGATACCCGGTACTGCCTTTATTATATATTATTGCGGCAAGCATCATCTGCGTTTCACTGCTTATTTATAAGCCAAAGTTTACTTTCCCCGGGCTCATCATTGTGTTAACCGGCGTTCCTATTTATTATATTTTCGGAAGGAACAAACATGTAGTGGAAGAAGCCCCTGCAGAAGAAGAGATTATGACTAAATAAGACTATTCAATTATTTTCTGTCTTAGGATTATAAAATACAAATACTACTTTTTAAATTCTTTTATAACAATACAGACCTGAACCTTTTACAATGGAGTGACACAGTTCTGAAACGTAGATGGTTGTAGGTGGTTTACTTTTGCTGATGTATAATTCATACAGCAATAGTAAATACCTAAAACACTAACACATGAACTATGTTATCACCGGCTCACTGGGGCATATCAGTAAGCCATTATCAGAAACCTTAATAAAAGCAGGACATGATGTATCCATTATTACTTCCAGGCAGGAAAATGTAGCAGCTATTGAAGCACTTGGTGCAAAAGCTGCAACAGGTTCGATAGAGGATGCGGACTTCCTTGCTAAAGCTTTTACCGGTGCAGATGCTGTTTATACCATGATACCTCCAAAATGGGATGCTACAGACTGGAAAGGATGGATTGGGAAAATAGGAGAGAACTATGCTGCTGCCATTAGATCAAGTGGTGTAAAATATGTTGTGAATCTTAGCAGCATAGGCGCACACATGCCTGATGGTGCTGGGCCTGTAAGCGGATTGTACAGAGTGGAACAAGCGCTGAATGCATTAACAGATGTGAATGTTGTTCATCTTCGACCAGCTTACTTTTATCAAAATCTATTGGCTAATATTGGTATGATAAAACATGCCAATATAGTTGGTGGTAATTTTGGCAATGATAAGATACCGCTTATACATCCTGATGATATTGCTGCAGTAGCCGCTGAGGAGTTGCTGAACCTTGATTTTAAGGGGCATGCCGTACGCTATATTGTGGCAGATGAAAGGACAGGAGAAGAGATTGCTTCAGTAATTGGACAAGCAATAGGTAAACCTGATTTACCCTGGATTGTATTCTCTGACGAGCAGAATTTACAAGGTGCTATACAGGCGGGCTTACCAGAAGAGGTTGCAAAGAACTATACGGAGATGGGGCATGCTATAAGGACCGGAGCTTTTTTTAAAGAATATGAGCCTAACAAACCTGCATTTAGTAAAACTAAGTTGGAAGACTTTGCAAAGGAGTTTGCAGAGGCGTATAATGCACAATAGATTATATAACAGCTTAAGCTGGTGCCTGAATTAATTTCTCACAGGTGACACAGATATTTTTATTTCAGTGTGTCATCTGTGAGCTATACTATACTGTCCTGTAATAAACATCAGTACCATTATTCCTCGCTCAATAAAATGCTTGCCATTTAACAACTTTACCTTTTAACATTCACCTTAGCAGACGCCACTTGAATCAAATTAATGCCAGATGTATAAATGCTGGCGTAATTAGAATAAATATTTGTCGGAGCTCTAGAAATTGGTTTACCTTTATTTAGACGTTTGTCTAACTATTTAATTATAGGATGAATAATATCTTCCATGCGCTAAGTGACCCTACAAGACGTAGCATACTGGACATGCTCAAGAAGAGGGATTTGAATGCCGGTGAAATAGCTGATGCTTTTGAAATGTCGAAGCCCAGTATTTCGCATCACCTGGATATATTAAAGAGAGCAAACCTGGTAGCGGCTGAAAAGCAGGGACAGTTTATTATTTACTCCATCAATACTACAGAACTGGATGAACTGCTGCAATGGATTTACCAGTTGAGTGCAAAGAAGAAAAAATAATTGTTTTACATAAATGCCCTCCCATGAAACAGGTTAACAGAACAAAAGAAGCGCTGATATGGCTGATTCTTTTAGTACCCTTTATTTATGCTTTTGCCATCTGGAACAAAGTTCCGCAACAGGTGCCTACTCATTTTGACTTAAATGGTATGCCGGATGATTATTCAGGAAAGGTATCTGCATTGCTGGTGCTGCCTCTTATTAATGTTGCTATTTATTTATTACTCTTTTTTATACCACGTATCGACCCCCGCAAAAAGAACTATGCGGCATTTGGAAGTTCGTATCAGAACATCCGCTTGATTATTCATTTGTTTTTTGTTGGTGTATTCATTTTCATTACCCAAACTACGATGAAGGGACAACCATTGAAGCTGAATGTGTTTTCTTGCCGGGATGCTGCTCTTTTTTGCCTTGCTAGGTAATTATTTGCGTACAGTACGTTCTAATTTTTTTGTAGGTATCAGAACACCCTGGACTTTATCCAATGATGTTGTCTGGCGCAAAACGCATGAGTTAGGCGGAAGAATATGGTTCTATAGTGGTATTGCATTAGCCATTGCAGTATTCTTTCTACCCCAAACTGCTGCTATTATCGTTATGTTTAGCGGACTATTTCTCATGGTAATGATACCTGTGGTTTATTCTTATCTTGAATACCGGAAGCTGACTGCAGATACAGAAGTGCATAGTAGCTGAATTGTACCTCACCTCTAGCCCCTCTTCACAATTGGAGAGGGGCTAGAGCAACTGAAAGATGAGTTGTGAGTGTTGGAAAATAGCTTGTTTACACTCATTAATTGCTTCTACTCATAACTTACTTATTTTGTAAGCTACGAGCAGTATTCATTAGACTAGATTAGGCTAAAGCGTTCTCAAGGTCTTGCAGTATATCAGTGATGTTTTCAACTCCTACGCTCATGCGGATGAGTCCGTCAGTAATACCTGCCTTATAGCGGTCCTCGCGCTGCATACCTGAGTGTGACATGGATGCAGGATGGGAAATCAATGTATCTACGGTGCCAAGTGATACTGCTCGTACACACATATTTAGTTTGTTAATGAAGCGCTTGCCACCTTCCAAGCCTTCCTTAAGTTCAAAGCTCAATACTCCACCTGGCTTGCGCATTTGCTTTTGCACCGTTGCTTTATCGGGGTGGGAGGGCAAGCCTGCATAATGTACCTGTGCTACAGCAGGATGGTTCTGGAGAAAATTGGCTACCTGCATTGCATTATTACAGTGTGCTTCCATTCTCAACTCCAAAGTTTTCATACCTTGTATGAGTAAGTAAGCATCAAAAGGACTGCTGGTGCCACCTAATAATTTATAGGTATTGTAAGCTTTTGTTTTCATAAAAGCTATATCCCTGCCCACCAACACACCACCAATAGAAGTGCCATGACCATTGAGGAACTTGGTGGTGGAGTGGAAAACAAAATCTGCCCCATGCTTAAAAGGTTGCTGCAGATAAGGCGTAGCAAAAGTGTTATCCACCGTTACTATGATGTTGTGCTGCTTTGCCAGCTTGCAGATGCTCTCTATATCAAAGCACTGCATCATGGGGTTGGCAGGTGTTTCGAGGTGTATAACTTTAAGGGACGGGGTTTTCCTGATGATCTCTTCCACAGCATCCAAATCCCTTAAATCGGCTATTAGCGCATTAACGTTAAACTGAGGCAAAAAGCCGTACATAAACTCGTGTGTCCCTCCATATAGTGAGTAGTGGGATAATACGGAATCACCTGCAGAAAGCAAGGATAACAGCATTGTAGCCATAGCCGATTGCCCACTGGCATGCAGCAATGCCTTTAATTGCAAAGGAGCACCATCTTCTGTTGTCAGGTTGAAAGCTTCGAGGCAGGCGATCACTTCTTCTGCCGCGGCTACAGTAGGATTTCCAAAGCGCGAATAAATAAATCCCGGTTCAGTGCCTGTAAAGCGGTTCATGCCCTGCTCGGCGCTGTCGAAAGTAAATGTGGAGGTAGCAAAAATAGGGGTAAGATGAGCATGTGCCGCAGATAACGCGTGTGCTGCATGTATGGCAACTGACCCCATGCTGGTATAAGAAGTGTGATTATCCATAATGATGTATTCAGGAAGTGTGCATTTATTATGCTGTACAAAGAAATGGATTTGTTCTTTCTTTTCACCGCAGAGAAGGAGAGTATATAGAGGTTGCGCAGAGATTTTATTTTATAGGGAAACTATTAATGTAATTATTATTGGAGAATAAGAGCTTTTGGAGATTTTGCAGAACCATTTTCAGGAAGACCTCAGTTCTTTTCGTCTCTCCGGCGAGAGAAATCCTCACCACATTATCATACAATGATTTAATTAAATCACCCTTTTTATAATATAACAAAAAGCCTGTTGCTTAAGGCAACAGGCTTTTAATAAACATAATTCTTAAAGTTAACCTTCGTCTCTTGGGGTCTTAATTTCTTCTGTAATGTTTGGACTTACACCATATTCCGACTTTTGCACATTTACATCATCGTCTGATGTGGTACCGTGGCTTCCTACATTCGTAGTTTCATTTTGTTCAACGTGTTTACTTGGACGGGAATAATCATTACCCAGGTTAGCACCGCCTTGTTCCAAACCCTGCGAACCTATTGTATTGTCTGTGTTCACATTGGATGTTTTATTTATTGCCATAACATACCGTTTTATTGATGAACTAATATCTATACTTATAAAAAAACTGTGCCACTTTCTTTGTCTAAAGTGTGGGTTAAGTTAATTCGACCTGTGAACAGAAGTTTAGGATGGTACGGCGTACGTAGGGAGTTGTGGAGGAGTAAATACAGGTGAGATAGGGAGGAGAATAGGTATAACTTAGGTATAAGTTAAGTATAAGTTAGGTATAAGTTAAGTATAACTCAACAGTATTCATGATTGGGAAGGCGAAACTTAAGGATTTAAGATGTACGAAATACAGTTTACAACCTCACCTGCAGCTAAGCAGGTTTGCAGACATTGTATTTACAATGTTGAACCAATCTACGAACACGGCAGCTAAACACCCTCTTATTTAATACCAAAAGTGGATACTAACAACAAACACATTATTTTACGGCTTTAAAAAACAATAACAATTGATATTGCTTTAAACACGATTGCATGAATAAAAAGATCACCGCACTATTTTCTTTATTGTTAGTACTTATTGTTGCCTATACCATCAATGTAACCGCTATGCCCAAGAAAGCAACCCACAAAATCCCTGTTATTTTCGATACTGATACAAATAACGAATTGGATGACCAGCATGCACTTGCCTATCTGCTTTTCAGTGGTAATAGTTTTGCTGTAAAAGGCGTAACTGTGAATGCGACCTCGGGTGGAGGTAATATTGATGAGCAATATGCCGAAGCAGAACGTATTATTAAACTCGCTAAGGAAGATGGTAATATCCCTCTGTTTAAAGGTGCAAACGGCAATTTTGAACAGATCAGGAAAGAAATAAGCAATAACTATTTTGATGGTGATAGTGCAGTAAATTTTATTATCAGCCAGGCAAGAAGCAATGCCAATACACCGCTTGTTTTAATAGCAGTAGGCAAATTGACTAATGTAGCGCTTGCATTACAGAAAGACCCCTCTATTATCAATAAGGTGCGAGTAGTATGGCTGGGCTCTAACTACCCGGAGCCGGGCGAGTATAACATGGAAAATGATACGGCTGCTATGAACTATGTATTGAATACAAACGTTCCTTTTGAAATGGTAACAGTACGCTATGGCAAGCCTTCGGGTACCGATGCAGTCAGGGTAACACCACAGGAAATTAACCAACACATGCCGGGGAGGGGACCTAGAGTAAGCACACCAGTTGTGGGAAGGCACCAGGATGCGTTTACTACATTTGGTGATTATTCCATTAACCTGTTTCAGCATATTACCTACAATGGCAATCCGCCCGGCAGGGCTTTGTACGATATGGCGGCAGTAGCTATTGTAAAGAATGCTTCATGGGCAAGCGTGAAGGAGATACCTGCTCCCATTTTACAAAACAATACCTGGGTAGAACGACCCAATAATCCACGTAAAATAAAGGTGTGGGAGAACTTTAAAAAGGATGCTATCCTGCAGGATTTTTATAACACTATGGAGCATTATGTGTTGGCGGGGAGGGAGTAAATGTTTAATAAAAGTACTGATTAGTTGAAATACCCAATAGTAGCGGGTGCATGACAAATTGCAATAAGCAGCTCAATTACTATTAACTAAATATAAGCTTGAATTATCTATCAGTGAACTATATCAGCTTACAGGTAATTGAATGCTAAATTCAGATCCCTCCCCTTCATAACTCTCCACCTTTATTTCCCCTCCATGGGCTTTTGCAATATCATAGCTTAAGCTCAATCCCAATCCCGTTCCTTGCCCCGTTGGTTTAGTAGTAAAGAAAGGTTGAAATATTTTATCTATGATGCTTTTGGGAATGCCATTGCCGTTATCTTTTACAAGTATCTCCACTTTGCCGTTCTCCCTTTTTGTGCATACAGAAACAGCAGGTTCAAACGTGCCATTCAGTCTGCTTTTCTTTTCATTTACAGCATAAAAAGCATTGTTGAATAAGTTAAGCAATACTCTGCTAATGTCCTGCGGTACAATATTTATTTTACCGATGCTCTCATCAAAGTCTGTGTTGATCGTTGCATTAAAACCTTTATCTTTTGCACGTAAGCCATGATAGCTTAAACGTAAACTTTCATCCACCAAAGCGTTTATATCAGTCAACTCTTTTTTACCCGTGCTTGCTCTTGAGTGTTGCAGCATGCCTTTTACAATGCTATCTGCACGTTTGCCATGATGGCTAATTTTTTCTTCATTATCTGATTACATCATCTACTATAAGCTTAACTTCTTCCAGTATCACCCTTGTCAATCTCTCTCTTTCATTTCTATCAATCAATTCTTTATTTACTTCTGAGAAGTTGTTCACAAAGTTCAATGGGTTTTGTATTTCATGTGCAATGCCTGCGGTGAGTTCTCCGAGGGAAGCCATCTTTTCTGATTGAATGAGCTGGGCCTGGGTTGACCTTAGTTCTTCCAATGAATGCTTAAGTTCTTTCGTTCTATCCTGCACTTTTTCCTCAAGCACCATATTTTGTTTTTTGAGATTGCGTGATTGTTTTTGCACAATGAAATAAACAACAACGATCATAGCAATCACAGAAAAAATGCGGAACCACCAGGTTTTCCACCAGGGTGGGGTAATGGTGAAAGTAATACTTTCATCTTTGCTCCATACGCCATCACTGTTGGCAGCTTTAACATAAAAGGTATAAGTACCGGGTGCAAGATTGGTATAAGTAACTGTGCGTTGGGTGCCTGCCGCTATCCAGTCTTTGTCATAGCCATCGAGCTTATAGGCATATTGCGTTCCTTGTGCATCCTGGTAGTATAATCCAACATACTGGAAGCTAATACGGTTTTCATCGTAATGGAACCGGTAAGATGGCTGACTAACAGCGACAATAACAGAGTCTTTTGATTTATTATTTACCAATTCTGTAAGGTGCACCTCTTCTATATGCACCACCGGAGCTTGGGCATCAGGTGCATAATCACTAGGATTCAAAGTAATAAACCCATCATTAGTGCCTATCAGAAAATCGCCTGTATTTGTTTTCAGTTATACCATGGTTATACGCATATAGAGCTACTGATATCAGTAATAGTATGTACCTGCCCGGTTGCAGGATTTAGTATGGAAATACCGCGTTGGGAGGTAACCCAAATGTTACCCGTATTATCTTCTGTAGTGGCTATCACTCCATCATACAACAAACCATTCTTTTCGGTAAACCGTCCTGATGCTGTCCCTGTTTGTATCCAGTTCAAACAATCCTCCTACATAAGTACCTGCCCATAATCGTCCTTTACTGTCTTCAGTGATAGTAGGAATACAAGTAAAGCCAGGCAATTTTCCTACATAAGAAGCAAAGGTTCCCTGCTGCCTGTTAAACCTGTTCAGCCCCCATTGTTGGTTCCAACCCAAAGGGTGCCCCCCTTATCTTCATAAATACAAAATACCTGGTCATCACTCAGTGCGCCATGTGTGTCTGAGATGATGATTATTGTTTATAATAAAAGGAAATCGTGTAAATGTCTGGGATTGCCTGTTAAACCGGCAAATACCCCCTCCATCTGTTCCTATCCAGATATCTCCTAAAGTGATCTTCGTAAATACTGTTAACTACATCATTGCTCAAAGAGGTAGTATCATTTTGACGATACCGGTAGATGATTGTTTTTCCGGTAGAGGGATTATAGCAGTAAAGACCATTTTGACCAGTAGCATCAGTATGACGAGCCGAGAACCAAAACAATCCCTTTGAATCATATAAAACATGTCTCTACATTCGTATTTTCATCAGCAAAGGGAGCAAATTTTATAAACTGAAAAGAATCCTGCTGTACAAGCCAGTGATACAATGCCATGTTTCGTTCCCAACCATATGGTTCCATCAGCGGGCTTTGGCAAAGGAATTAGTACTGTCCGCCCTTAAACACATGTTCTGCAGTATTATCATTAGCATACTTTATAAAGCGGTGATGCCTGGTATCCACCCATTGCAAGCCCTTCCTGTGCTAGCACCAAACCATAATATACCGGCTACGATCAATCATTAAGCGGTATACGTAACATTATTGACCAAACCATGCTTTAGCATTTTGCATCCAGCAGAATAATGGGTGAATTGTCTTGCTTGTTACATCAAAATAAAATAACCCATTGATGGAACTACACCATAAAGTCTACCTTGTTTGTTTTCCTGAATAAATAGTTAAGGCCGAACAAGTAGAGTTGATAGGAGTTTATAAAAGCCTGTTAGAAAGATAATTGGTAAATGTTTGGTTGCCGGGTTAAACAGGGAAAGACCGGCAGCAGTTAAAACCCACAGTCTACCCTTTGAGTCATTTTGCACCTGCCAAACGGTATCACTTCCAATACTGTTTGCATCTTTTGTATCATGATGGAAAACAGTAAAGGCACCGGTATGGGAATTATAACTACCAAATCCTACTGCTTTATAAGGATAGGGTATTGTAGCTATAGTCAAAATACAAAGATACCTGGCTGTGCAGCATCTTCCTGGATATGTGCAATAGCTATTTGTTTTGAAGAATCTGCAACAGCGAAATGTGGAATAAACGTGCTATCCTTTGTATTATACTCGTATAAACCATTATTTGAACCTACCCAGATCCGTTGTTCTTTATCTTTAAATACTTCATGTAAACACTGTAGCATTGATATGATGCTTCCCTTTTTCCTCCATACCAAACAACACGTCCTTTTTATTTACAGGATTAAGGAGTATAAGTTTTTGCTTATTTTATGGAATAGTCATTGTAAGTGACCCATAGATTACCTGCTTCTATCCTCAGTAAAAGAGATAGATACACCTTTTTTATAAACAGGTAAGTAATAAAGCGGTCATTGGCACGATCATATTGGTATAAGCCATTGAGTTACTCCCACCCAAAGCTGCCCTTTGCTGTCTTCAAAAATTTAAGAAACGTGAATTCCATAGGGATCTTTTATTCCAAAGTCATACACTTTGGGGCTATAACCATCATACCGTACTAATCCTTTTTGAGTAGCTATCCAGATATAGCCTTCTCTATCCTGCAGCAAATCATTTACGAGTCCCTTCAGGCATACCATCTTTAATAGATAAGAGATTAAAATGCAATGGAGCGGCATTGTTTTGTGCAAGGCACATTTGCAAAAGCAGTAATGCAGTTAGGGTGGTTAGTAAGGTTTTCATATAATTATTTTAAGAAGCAATTTCTCAACTCATCCTTACCCCGGAAAGTGTTAGCATAAACTCCGTTCCTACCCCTTCTCACTCTCTATTTTTATCTCCCCTTCCATGTGCTTTTATAACATCATAGATTATTAATAATCCTATTCCCTGAGGGTAGATCTATTAATGAAGAAGGATTAAAACAACCGGTTTAGCTTCAATAAACAATAATACAAATAGAAAGCGTATAAACAGGCAATTTGTCCTCTTTTTTATTCAATGAAGTAAAAGAGTAACCAATGGAATAAAATCATTGAACTGAGTGATTCGGCTGCTTATGCAATTTGTCATGCACCTATAGTACTTCAAAAGCCTTTAATTTCACTAACTTCATCTCCAACATTTAAATGCTACTTGCTATGAAACCAGAAATAACACCTGCGATCAACGATAGCTTTCACTCCACTTCCCGAAGAGCAATGGTTAAAATTCTTGCTGCAGGCAGTGCCGCTTTATTGTTTTCACCCAATGTTTTATTAGCTGCTACGCGAAAGAAAAAAGACAGATTAGGTGTGGCACTCGCAGGCTTAGGGTATTACAGTACCGACTTGCTGGCGCCTGCCCTGCAACAGACAAAGAACTGTTATCTCGCTGGTATCGTTACAGGTACACCCTCCAAAGCCGAAGCATGGAAGAAGCAATACAATATTCCTGATAAGAACATCTACAATTACCAGACATTGGACCAGATAGCCAATAATGATGACATAGATGTGGTATATGTAGTGCTGCCACCAGCCCTGCACAAAGAGTATGTGATACGTGCTGCCAATGCAGGTAAGCATGTATGGTGTGAAAAGCCTATGGCAATGACGGCAACAGAGTGCCAGGCAATGATTGATGCCTGTAAAAGCAACAAGCGCTCACTGGCAATAGGTTATCGGTTGCATCATGAGCCCAACACGCAGGAGTACACAAAGATCGTCAACCAAAAACAGCTTGGCAATGTACTAAAGGCAAGCTGTGGTGCAGGGTACTATGAAACCCGTACCAACCACTGGAAACAAAATAAAGCCTTAGGAGGCGGGGTGCTGTACGATATGGGGGTGTATTCCATACAGGGAGCCCGTTTGGGAACGGGTATGGAGCCAATTGCCATTGTATCTGCAAAAACATCTACTACACGCCCAGAGATCTATAAAAATGGTTTGGATGAAACCACTGTAGCAACGCTGGAATTTCCCGGTGGTGTATTGGCGGATATTAAAACCAGTTTTGGAGAAGACATTAATTATCTCAATGTAGATTTCCAAAAGGGCAAGCTACAGGTATCCCCTTACCAGGCGTATGCAGGTGTAAGGGCCACCAGTCCATTAGGCGAAATCAATTATCCTTACCAGGTGCCGTGGCAGCAAGCCAAACAAATGGATGATAATGCAATGGCAATTATGCAGGGAAAGCCCATGCTGGTACCCGGTGAAGAAGGCTTGCGGGATATAAGAATAGTGGAGGCTATTTATAAATCTGCCGGTACCGGCAATAGAGTTTCTTTATAAGTGTTAGCAGAATAAAATGGGGGCAAGAAGGGGAACTCTATCCAAAGACCAATACTAGGATTAGGGCATATCTACTAATGGATAATAGTAATTGAATATTTCCTCATTGCATATGTGTAAACGGCTTATTTGTTGTTACTATATTCAATTATTTAAACATAAATTGATTGTATGGCCATCCGCCTCTCTGAAATTTCCACACGTGCACCTAAGGACATGGATAAAGATGAACAAAAGAAAAAACAGTTAAGTTGGTAGAACAATTAGATGAGCTCCAGAACCTCTTGTATGCTTCAGGTAAATATGCTGTATTAGTCATTTTACAAGGCATGGATGCAAGTGGAAAGGATGGTGCTATCAAGCATGTTTTTGGAGCACTAAATCCATTAGGTGTAACGGCTAAGTCATTCAAAGCCCCCACAGAAGAGGAGTTGTCACATGATTTTTTATGGCGTATTCATAAGAATGTTCCTGCAAAGGGAATGATACAGATCTTTAACCGCTCGCAGTACGAAGACGTACTGATCACCCGCGTGCATAAATGGATAGATGATGATACAGTAGTTAGAAGAATGAAGGAAATCAATCACTTTGAGAGCTTATTGCAGGAGAGTGGTGATACAATTATTCTGAAGTTTTATCTGCATATATCTAAAAAAGAACAGCAGGAACGGTTAAATGAAAGACTAACAGACAACAGGAAAAACTGGAAATCTAATCCCAATGATTTTAAAGAAGCGGAGCTTTGGGATGAATACATGAAAGCTTATGAAGACTGTTTTGAGCATTGCAACAATCCCAAATGGATTATTGTTCCGGCAGACCAAAACTGGTATAAGGAATACGTAATTGCATCCACTTTCGCAGAGACCTTATCGAAGTTGGACATGCATTATCCTGTATTGAAGTAAGTATAATACCGGGTTCAATTAGGTAGGCTCATCAAAAGCTGTGAGCTATGAGGCGCGAACTTTAATTTGTACTATAAAATACAAGCTGCCAGCCTTCACCACATAGGAACATAGATACATAAGGAATACACACATAGAATAATACCAGATTAAAATAGATAGCCTGATATAAGCTGCAAGCAAGAAGGGCTTCGACCTTAAACAAAGTGTATATAATGCCAGCTAATTGAAATTGGTATAATACCAGATTCTCAGGTAGTCATATAAAAAGCTGCGAGCTATGAGCCGTGAGCTTCGAGCGGGAGAGCTTTGATCTTGAACAAAGTGGATATTATGTACATAGCATCTTTTGGACTACCTATCCTACTAAACTCCGTAGTGTAGATGCATTACGTACAGCATTACCTCCTCCGTCATTATTGAAATATACAAATACTTCCTTTCCTTGTGCTTGCCACTCATGGATACGGCTTTTCCACCAATGCAGGTCTGTGTCTGAATAAGAACCGGCATACAAATGCTGCCTGTCCGGACCATGCATCCGCAAATATACTAAGGGGGCCGTAGCCCTTAACACACATGGCAAGTGTGCTCCACTCATAATGCAATAAGCTGCCTTGTATCGTTCCAGCAACCGGAAGGTAGCATCCACATGCCAGCCGGGATGACGGAACTCTATAGCATACTCGCATCCATTCTGGAATAAGTTTCAGGAAATATTCAAGCCGCTTATAATCAGGAGCAAAATGAGGTGATAGCTGTACTAGCAACACCGCCCGCTTATCACTCAACTCATGCCAGCATCTGGTGATCCTGTCTATCCATTTTTCCGGTGCATACAGGCGTTTGGCATGTGTGAGTCCGCGTGGTGCTTTTACACTTAGTAAGAAATGTTGTGGTAATCTGCGCTGCCAGCTTTTAAAAGCTGCCAATGTAGGCCAGCGGTAAAAACTGCTGTTCAGCTCCACTGTCTGAAACTGTTTTATATAATATTCCAGCCGCTGCCATGGTGCTACTCCATGCGGATATAACACGCCCTGCCAATGATCATAACTCCAGCCGGATGTGCCAATGTGAACATTCATAGTGAAATGCGATATTATACCCAAGGGGCAAGATACAAGAAACAAGCAAAAAGCTGCAAGCTGTGAGCCTTGAGCAGCGAATCATGCTAAGCTATTACCCATTAAATTGCTTAAACTTTCATCTCTTTCTACTCATTGCTCACTAACTGCAGCAATACCGGGTTTTTCTTTTTATCCAGCCAATGGATCAGCTTCAGTATATTTTCCTTCGACATAGCGGTGCATCCGGCAGTACCATTATGTTCATCGCGCCAGATATGGATAAAGATACACGAGCCATTACCTGCTGTAACCGGGTCACTATTATATAACACCCATACGCCATATTCATACAGTTCATCGTTTCTCTTCATGTATTCAAAGCTGTTGAAAGAGGATGTTGCCGTATCTTTTACAATCAATGTATTGTAGTAAGCAGCGTTAGCATCATCCACACAGTAGAAATTAGTATCCACCTGCACAAACGGCATGTGCAGGTTGTTTAACGGGTGATAACTAAATACATCACCCAGCTTAAAAATACCAGCAGGCGATTTTCCATCACCTTCCTTTTTTACAGGCAGAATATTATTCAGTGGTATTGCAGTTTGCGGGTCTTTTGCCAATCCTGCACGCCCCACCACAATAGCAAAAGAATCCTTCTTGCGCCAGGGCTTATCGCATTCTTTCTCTCAAATAGTACCATTGTACCTTGGATAGTATCTTCATTAGCGGTAGTTACATATAACACCTGGTTGCTGCCTGTTAGGTATGGATTGAAAGATTGAATTGACTGAGCGTACATAATGCTTGCAATAAAAGGAGTCATTATTAATAAGGCAATATATCTCCACATACAACAGCTATTGTTTACTGATTGAAATTAGGCTAAAGGTTCAGGCAATTTCGTAATGATTTTTCATTGCTATTGAAAAAATATAAGCTTATTCCAAAAGCTTCATCAGTGCTACCTGTGAGAGCTATCCTTGCAGCTTTTCTTTCAGCTTTGGCAGCCTTTATGTGCAACTATTACCGGTAATCAACAAATAAATAACGATGAAAATATACCAGCAGTCCATCCGCCTGCAAGAAAGAAGAAGAGGATTTCATTTAATTACATCTGAAGTAACAAGTGCATTACCGCAGATAAAGGAGATTACAAAGGGTTTATGCCAGGTGTTTATTCAACATACATCTGCTTCACTTACCATTAACGAAAATGCTGATCCCACTGTACGTAAAGATTTTGAAACCTATTTCAACAAAGCAGTACCGGAGAATGACCCTGGTTATCAACACAACGATGAAGGATCCGATGATATGCCGGCACATCTGAAAGCAGCTATGTTGGGTAGTTCTGTTCTAATTCCAATCAGTAACGGCAGGTTGGCATTAGGTACATGGCAAGGCATTTATTTATGCGAGCATCGCAACAGGGGAGGAGGGAGAACACTGGTAATAACTGCCTGGGGTGAATGATAAGATGACCGATGACGGGAGGAAAGTTGAACCGCTAAGACACTAAGGCGCAAAGTTGCACGAAGTATAAGAAGTAAAAAGATAATACAAGGTGGTGATTAAGATGATAGGAGGAAAGGGGCTTGCGGCAGTTTATAAAGAATAGTTTGGGATTTCTTGTTCATGCACTATTCCACAATGACAATACTTATCCTGATAACTGGTGGGCATAATTATCATAAAAGAAATGGTGTTCTTTATTACAAAACAATAAAGAACACCATTAAATGCATATGATCGCTTCGATAAATTATTTATTTTATGGCTGTCCGCCACCCCCGGCAGCACTATATACTTGTCCGGTTGCATAACTGGCATCACTGGCAGCAAGCTGCACATATATAGATGCTAATTCTGCAGGTTGCCCTGGTCTGCCCATTGGCGTTTGCCCGCCAAACTGTTGCAGCTTTTCCTGGGTAGCACCGCCGCTTACCTGCAAGGGCGTCCATATTGGTCCTGGCGCCACACCATTTACCCGGATGCCTTTAGGCGCTAGCTGCTTAGCAAGCGATCTAACATAGTTAGTTGTTGCAGCCTTAGTTTGTGCATAGTCATATAAATCCGCAGAAGGGTCGGTTGCCTGCTCTGATGTAGTTCCAATGATTGCAGAGCCTGGCGGCATATGTGGCAATGCTGCCTTAATAATCCAGAACGGTGCATAGATATTGGTCTTCATGGTCCAGTCAAACTGCTCTGTGCTGATATCCAGAATAGACTTATGAGTTTGTTGACGACCTGCATTGCTTACCAGTATATCCAGTCCTCCAAGTGCGTTCACGGCATCTCCTACCATCTTTGTACAAAAAGCTTCATCGCGGAGATCGCCGGGCAGTGTTACTCCCTTTTGTCCTGCTGCTTTTATCAAAGCTATTACTTCCTGTGCATCCGGCTCTTCAGTAGGGTAATAACAGATAGCTACATCAGCACCTTCACGTGCAAAGGCAATAGCGGCTGCACGTCCCATGCCCGAATCACCGCCGGTGATCAATGCCTTCCTGCCCTTCAAACGACCAGAGCCTTTATAACTCTGTTCTCCATGGTCAGGCTTAGGGTCCATCTTACTGGCAAGTCCAGGCCACTCCTGCGACTGGCTTTTAAAAGGCGGTTTAGGATATTTCGTAGTCGGGTCTTCGAGCGCTGGCGGTGCAGGCACATCTTCGTGCTGAGCACCAGGAGCCGCAAATACTTGTGCGGTAGCTAAGGATGCTAAGCCAACGCCCAATCCACTTATTACTTTACGTCTGCTGATTTTATCTTCTTCGTTAAGGATAATTTCTTCCATGTGTGTTTCAATTTATAGGTTAAAGCGATTTGTTGTTAGCAGAGATAGAAAAGGCAAGCGTTCCAATTAAAATGCCACAAATTGCGACTGATAGAAAGCGGAAGTAAGTATATTTCACTCCGAAGCTCAGGCTACACCTCAAATTACACAACTTTTCCTTGAAACTAAGCTAAACAACAGAATACAATACCTTAGCGCCTTTACAAAATTGCACAATTTAAACTCCCGGATATATGAATAACCTGAAGATCATCACCTCCACCACCCGCCCCGGCAGAAAAGGTCTTACAGTAGCTGAATGGATCACTCAACTTACAAAGGAAACTAACAAGTTCAACGTAGAATTGTTGGATATAGCAGCTATCAATCTGCCACTGATGGATGAGCCCAACCATCCAAGATTGCAACAATATCAGCATGAACATACCAAACAGTGGAGTAACACCATTGATGCCGCCGATGCATTTATTATTGTATTGGGCGAGTACAATTTTGGCTTTCCTGCACCTATCAAAAATGCATTGGATTATTTATTTAATGAATGGAAATACAAGCCAGTTGGCTTTGTAACCTATGGTGGAATAGCAGGAGGAATAAGGTCTTTACAAATGATAAAACAAGTAGTTACAGCTTTGAACATGATGCCTATAATGGAGGCTGTGAATATTCCATTCTTTACAAAATACATCAATGAGCAAAACACGTTTGTTGCTGAAGAAATAACTATCAAATCAGCACAGGTAATGCTCACCGAGCTGGAGCGCTGGAGTAATGCACTGAAAGTATTAAGGCAGCAGCAATAAATGGAATAGTAAATAATAGTTAGAGTGTTAATCTCTGTTAAGTTATCCTGTTAATCGCTTTGTTGGGAGCTTTGGTCTCATTTGCAACAGAAAGGGTATTTCATGTTGTTAGCTTTGGGTTGTAATTCATTCATAACCACAAAAATTAAATAATATGAAAAAGAAATTCCTGGTATTAACCACCGCCCTGGTAATAGCATTTTCAGCCACATTTGCTAACGATACTTCCTCTGTTCCTGCATCTGTCCAAACTGAGTTACACCAAAAGTTTGCTGATGCTAATGATGTGCAATGGAAAACAACAGCCAACTATTACGAAGCTGCTTTTTCCATCAATGGGCATCAATTAAAGGCCTTCTATTCTATTGATGGAGACCTTATTGGTATATCGCGCCAAATTAATGTAAGCCAACTGCCTATGGCTCTTATTGCAGAGGTAAAAGAAAAATCAGCTACTAGTAAGATAACTGATCTGTTTGAACTATTAACAGACAGAGGAACAGAATATTACACCACCTACAAAGGAGACAAAGGCACTAAAACTTATGAAAGCACCGGTGATTACTGGACTCGTTATTAATTCTTAACAGTTCAATTATGAAGCATTTATCTTAACAGGGGCTTCCAAACGGAGGTCTCTGTTTTTGTAAACAGGTATCTTTCAATCAGGCAGCAAAGAATTCTTTCCGAAGCCCACCGCCCATTGCTCTTAATTCACAGCTTGCTTCTTGTGGCTTGTTTCCTGAATCTTGTATTATGGTTTATCTTTTGGAACTTCTATATAAAAAGTAGTGCCCTTTCCCTCTGTACTTTCAAACCAGATACGCCCATCATGCCATTCTACAATGGTTTTAATGATAGATAAGCCTAAGCCGGTGGTTGGCTCTCCATGAATGCCCTCTCTCCTGGCTTTAGTGAACTTATCAAATATAAACGGCTGCAATTCTGCGGGTATTCCTATACCTGTATCTGTTACTTGTATCAATACGGTTGTTTCTTTATCCTTAATGGTCACTTTAATCTCATCGGTATCTTGTGTAAACTTAAGCGAATTAGATAACAGGTTGATGATGGCTTGCATAAACTTCGATTCATCAATGGTTATATATAAGCTATCTACCGTGCTTACCAGTTCTATTTTCTGTTGAATAGTATGGTACGAACGTTTGAATTGCTCAATGATCTCTGCTGTTTTTTGAACAATATCTATACGCTGCAAAATCAAAGGAACTTCGCTTGACTCTAACCTTTCTTTATTCAACAGGTCCCGTATCATTTTTATACTTCGCTCACTGTTATCTATTATTATATTCAGCATTTTATTCACTATCTCATCACCTGTTTTATCCGTATGCTTCATTAGTAACTGTGCACTCGACTTTATATTGCCTATCGGACTTACCAGGTCATGAGTCAGAATATTTAATATGGAGTTTTTCTTATTGGTAAACTTAGATAAGGTATTACCATACTCTTTATAAGCAGAAATATCCATAGCAGTACCAATAATAGTATCTACACCATTGTATTGAGATAAATTTGCATTTATACTTATCCATTTCTGTTGCTGGTCTGCCAGTTGTAAGCGCACCTCTAATTTTTGGATTTGTTTGGTTTGCTGTATTGTAATTAATGCATTATTAAACAGCGTACGATCTTCCGGATGTATTGTCTTCAATACAGCGAGCCAATCAGAATCAACAGCTTCACGTGGCATATCCCAGACTTTCTCAAACGCAGCACTTAAAAAGAGTAATTTATTTTCCTGTGGCTGAAAAGCAAAGATCACATCATCGGTTAATTTAGAATGCTCCCTAAGCAGGAATGAATCATCCAATGGGGTAATTTCGTTCATCTTTTTGTTATTATCTCTACACAATAATATAATCAAAAATTGATGAGGTAGTTTAGAATATGAGTAAAAAGTCTATTATTGAAGTAATTTAGTGTATATATTTTTCTATCTGTTGATACTTAACAAGAAGAGTAGTAGTTCTACAATTATCTTTCTAATACTTCTCATTACAGTCCAGTTGGTTATCCGGGGTATGAAAGACAATCAAAAACGTGCTTTCCTGAATAATCAGAAATAAGTCAAATGCTCATTAAGCAGCATCCAATTCTTTACGAACAGTATTAACTAATAAATCCATATCGAAAGGCTTTGGAATAAAGCCATCTGCTTTGTATGAACGAATAGTAGATGCAAGCGTTACATTAGCAGAGAACAGGAGAATAGGAATCTGAATATGGTGAATAGTCTTTAGTTCCAGGCACAATTGCCTTCCATCGTAACGTCCGAGATTAATATCAAGCAAAATAAGATCAGGCTTTGATTGCAGGGCTTCCGGTATTGCTTTTTCACCTTCTGATAAAGCAATAACGGAAAATCCGTTTTGCTTCAGCATAAAGGTTACAACAAATAGGATATCTTCATCATCCTCTACAACCATCACTTTCTGCATAAGAGGTTTGTTTACGTCCATCATTACAAAAACTTCACCAAATAATACTAAAAACTACTTTAGGGGCTTTAGCATTTAAATGAACTGCAAACTTAAAAATAAGAAATGTAAACTTACGAATTACAATAAGTGTTTTAGAATAGTTGACACCCTTTTACCTGCTCTCCTGTTATTATTTTTGTAGACTTCCGTGTGAAACTGAATTAGAAGTTTAGTGTATTTACCCGGTTTTTAGCTTTTGTGGCTATTTTTCACCAGTAAATAAATGTTTATTTACACCCTGCACGCTTCATCACACAGGCACATATCTGCCCGACTGCATCATTCAGGCGGGGGCTGAATCAGCGTCTTTGGCTGCGCAGGCACATAGTATAAAACCTATGTGCATTGCTGCTTCTATAGGTTTATCATAATGCCAGCAGTTGCAAAGAACTATTGTTTACGCCTGTTTTTTAACTCCGATATACTGTAAAAAGACGTAGGATGAACGAAGGAGATACGGCTCAGGTACGGATTAGATACGGAGGAGATATGGCTTTAGCACCACTTCCCATGAACTATCCATGGCTTTACTATGGCTTTACTATGGCTTTGATAGGGAGGAAATATAGAGGAACATGGGCTTTGGTACTACGATACCTACGGAGCAAACAGCTTTCCTTTAACAAACACCTATTTGCAGGCAACTCCTTTAAAGGAGATGGCGGTCGCCTTCCTGTGTACAACAATGAACGTTATTTACATTGAAGTGCTTAGTACAAGGTTATTTAGTGGACAGTAGATTCATTCTTTAGCATACCCGAATAATGGAGAAATAGAAATTTTAATCAACCCTAAACTCCCATTTTGAAGTAAAATTCCCAATAAAGGAATAATATATGCTCAATACGAGCTTATTACACATTAGCTTTCAATTACTTACTACTTCGGCATTGCTATTGAACAACAAAGCCCAGATTCAGGATTCGGGGGTTGAGCATATCTATGCTGTACCCCTTTTTAATATCTCTTTAATGATATTTTATAGCACATTAAATATGTGTCATTTATTTATGTCAGTTTTGTGTAATACTTTTGTATCCGCTAATTACTGAAATGCAAACTGTCTATATACTCGATTATGATGTTGATATTGCCTTCGTTTTGAACGAATGGTTGCAATTAAATGGATTTAAAACAAATAGTTTTTCCACTCTTGAACAGTTAATTCAGAATCTTAATACTAAACACCCGGAGTGTATTATTCTGGATTGTATGTATGGCAAGGAGTCATTATTGCCGGAGATTTGTAGTACCATCCGGAAGGTATTTAATTATACCGGTAAAATCATACTAACTTCTACCGGTTGTATTTCAGGTAAGGACTTACAAGTATGTAATGCAAGCGGGTTTATGGCTAAACCATTTGATTTTGTGAGCATGGTAGATGTAATAAATGAACAAATAGGTAATTCCAATCAAAGATTTATAGCTTAATAAAAAGCCTCTGCAAAAACAGAGGTAATTCTTTCAGTACCAAAATCAGGTCAATAAGATCAATATTTTAATCATTCCATCCATTTATATACCAGATTGGCTTTTAAAATAAGCGTTACAAGAACAGAAGCAAGTTCTCCATTCAGTCACCTTTTTTCACAACATTTCCTGGTTCAGGACTATTATTTTACTCGATCCTTTTCTTTAGGAATAATACTGATGTTGCCATCACCTTCCATATATGCTTTTTCTATGTCTTCCAGTTTATTAAAGCCTTCTTTCCTGACCTCTGTCATTAGTTCATCTTCTGTTATCAGTTCTTTACGCATATTTCTTCTCAGCATTATTCCATTTTCTACCAGGAGTAATTTTGGTGGCTTTATCAATCGTTGAAAGAAGGGCCAATGGAAACCCAGCCAATCCAAAATGTAACTCCAGCCTATTATTACTGCTACCAGCAAAATGCCATCTGCAATGGAGTTGTAGTTTCCAGCCATTCCATTTTGTGAAGCATCTGCCAGCATTACAATCACCAATACATCTGTCATACCTATGTTGCCACCCGATTGCCTTTTTAGAATAAAACGCAGCAATATGAATATGGCCAGATAAGTAACAGATCCTCTGACAATTATTTCCAACACGGGTGTATCCGGTAGAAAAACCTTATCCCACTTTACCTGATGTGTCATTATCTTTTATAAATACTTATTCAAAAATCAAACCTCTCTGTTCTTCTTTATTATACTAGATATTGAGACAATTTTATTGGCTTATGCCTCCGTCTTCTATACTAAATGGGGTATATAAAGTATATCTGAAATGGATCTTCACCTGTTAAATTAGAATTATTACTGAGAGCCTATTTTAAAAACATTATATTTAATATCTGTTTTTGTGTACTTAAAGGCAGCAGTAAATAACAGCGGTATGGAAGGGATTGTCAATTGTGTTGCTTATTGCAAAGGTCGTCGTGTTGGCAATATCGCGATTGATAAGATCAGCGAGACGTTGCAGCAACAGGATAAGTTTGTATGGGTTGGACTGCATGAGCCTGATGAAGAAGTACTAAGGCAAATACAAATAGAATTCAAGCTACACGACCTTGCCATAGAAGATGCACACAATGCGCATCAACGCCCCAAACTGGAGCCGTATGGCGATACTATTTTTATTGTTTTACGAACTGCCCAGATGAATAAGGATCATCATATTGACTTTGGCGAAACGCACTTCTTTCTTGGTGCCAACTTCATTGTGAATGTGCGGCATGGCTCTTCTATTTCCTATAAAGAAGTACGATCGAAATGTGAAGATACACCCGATCTGCTGAGTAAAGGTCCTGCCTTTGCTTTATATGCAGTGATGGATTCTATAGTAGACCAATACTTTCCGGTTATTGAAGCGCTGGAGCAGGAGTTGATACAGGTAGAAGAAGAAATCTTTGGCAACAAACCTTCCAGAAATACTACGCAACGGATATATATGTTGAAGCGCGAATTACTGGAAGTAAAACGTGCTATTACCCCATTAATAGATATAAGCAACCGGTTGATGCGCTTTGATATTAAGCTAATTCCCGATGATACACGTCCATACTTCAGGGATGTATATGACCATGCCATGCGGATAAACGAAATGCTGGATAATACACATGATTTAGTAAAAGCAGCATTAGAAGCTAACTTCTCTCTTACTTCTATTTCGCAAAACGAGGTATCAAAGAAGTTTGCCGGCTGGGCTGCCATTATTGGTGTGCCTACAATGATTGCTGGTATTTACGGAATGAACTTCGAAGATATGCCCGAACTACATTGGGTGTATGCTTATCCAGTTGTGCTCACTGTTACGGTTTGTCTTTGTATTGTTTTATATTTTGTGTTTAAGCGGTCGGGATGGCTATAGAGGTTTTACCAAACCAGTGATAATACTAATTTCAAATAGGTAGCATGATACCAGTTACCGGTTGCCAGTTGCCGGTTATGAGCTGTAAGTTTTGGGCAGTGCATATAATACTACCCAATTGAAAATAGTATAATACATACCACAAATTGACATTGGAAAATGGGTTAATATACCATACTGATGCAATCATTTGCTTGTGCCAACAAAATGGAAGCGTCCGCTCAAATAGATAACTGCCATCGTCCTTGCATATTTCATCTGTTATGCTGCCTTTCAAATTATACTCCAGTTACTTTTACTACTTTCTAAACTCCACCACATACTCCGAAACATACGGACTTGCCGAGTCAGTAATATCCTTATAAAACAACCTTGCCTTTTGCCCCAGGTTCAAAGACGTATAATGTTTGGCTCTATCTTCTTCACTATTGACCGGCTGTAGCGATGGATACCATACAGTATGCCCAGGCTTATTTAAAAGCAGCTTAGGGGCTGACCATTGCTGTGAATTATCTTCTTTGCCCAAATCAGATATTCGGGTTAAAGGAAATATAAATGCTGCTGCCTTTCCAGGAAGGACCTTCTGCTTTTGCCATCAGCATTACCCAGCTCTGCAAGTAATTATTCCAGCTAACCGAAGGGCCCCAATAATACTTTGCCGCAGGCGAGGAAGCCGGGCCGCCACCTTCAGCAAGTGGGATCTGCAAAGAAGCGACCGGTACACCTGCACTATCTGCGGGTGCAATAAAGTCTTTGCCATTCCAGCGTTTAGCTTTACCTACCGGGTTATCAAGGTCTGTTAACTTAATACGTGCTATGCTGATACATTGCCCTTTCCACTCCACCGTTCTGTCATAAGCAGCAGAGTCGTATGTACGGGGATAACCATATTCCCCAAAGAAAACATACAGGTAATCACCATTCGCAACAGCAGAAGGGTCACCAACACCACCTGCAAAGTTGATCCCTGTATTATGCGGTCGCAATATCATGCGCGATTGGTAGTCCTGAAGTATAATACCCTTGTCTTCCCAGCTATGTCCGCCATCAGTTGACTTCATAATGCCTATACGACATACAGCAGTTTTAGTTTCGGGACCTTTTAATCCTTGCGGCCATTTTACATCAAGGTAGCCAACACCTGTTGAAGAATCATAGGGCAGGGTAGAAGGATAGTTTTCATTATGATATAAAGCATACAGTGTTTTACTGCCGGCATCTTTCGGGTCTTTAAACAGCGTCTCAAACCATACGGCGCCATGCAGTCCAGGCGTGCGTACCGGAGCATTAGGGGGCATGTGTGGTTCAGTAAATTCAGCCGCCGCTTTTTTAAATACTTCATCTACCGTGCTGCCACTAGCAAACTTAAGCTCGTGTGCTTCTCCCCATAGTGGGTCTTCACCGTATTTGCCCGGAAATATTCTAAATGTATCGCCTACCCATACTGCAGCCATATTGCAATCCACAAAGTTGTTGAACAGGAACTTTTCTGAAGGAATAAGAACTGCCTGTGGTATTGCACCAACCTTTGCATCCTTTGTGTTGGTGGAAGAGGTACAAGCAGTACAGCAAATAAAGAAAGTGGCTATGATAGTTTTGATATTCATACAGACGAATTTATTAAAAAGCAACTGTATCGTACTTCGTAAAAATAATGATGTAATGCCAGATTGAAGCCCCTGCCCTAAAGGGAGATATAAAGATCCAGCCCTATAGAAGGCAGATATAAGATATGGAGTAAGCTGGGAATTGCTTAAGAGTTGTTGAGGAGGAGACAGGGAGGAAATTAGGTATAAGTTAGGTATAACTTAAGTATAACTTAGGTATAAGTTAAGTATAAGTTAGGTATAGACTGGCAGTATTCTTTGATGCTATTGTAGCTAATACCCCAATCATTTAATATTAAGACTTCTTTGCACAATAATTTTTGACAATGTCAGTTGCTCTTTTACCTTTGCGCACGTAGTTCTTTATATAATGCTTATCAAGAAAGGCAGAGGGATATGGCCCTGTGAAGCCTTGGCAACCACGCACAACTGCGAAAGGTGCCAACTCCATCACGTATACAGGCGTGACAGATAAGTAAGATTTCAGTTTGATATTACAGGCGTACTACGCTCTATATACTTCAGGCTCATCTTACTTAAGGTGAGCCTTTTTTATTTCCTTTCCCTGATAATATTGCCGCGAAGGCGCAAAGACGCTAAGAGTTTCTACATAAATATATCTCACTGCTATTCTTTGCGTCTTGCGTCTTGGCGGTGAAGATCTGATTTTCATCACCCAAAAATAAAACGCTTATTATGAGCCATCTTCATTTCGAGACACTTCAATTGCATGCCGGACAAGAAATTGACCCCACCACCCAAAGCCGGGCAGTACCCATTTACCAAACTACTTCTTACGGTTTTGAGAATACCGAACATGCTGCCAATTTATTCGGGCTGACGGCAGTTTGGTAACATCTACACCCGCATCATGAACCCTACTACCGATGTGTTTGAAAAACGTATAGCAGCCTTGAGGGCGGCGTAGCTGCATTAGCTACCGGCAGTGGCCAGGCGGCACAGTTCCTTGCCATTAACAACATCCTGCGGAGCAGGAGACAACTTTGTTATCCTCCAGCTATCTATATGGCGGAACGTACAATCAGTTTAAAGTTTCCTTCAAACGCCTGGGTATAGATGCACGCTTTGCCAATGGTGATGATGTAGAAAGTTTTGTGCCCCTGATTGATAAAAATACAAAGGCTATTTACCTGGAAACAATTGGCAATCCCAAGCTCAATATTCCTGATTTTGAAAGATTTGCGGCACTGGCAAAAGAGTACGATCTGCCACTGATTGTAGATAATACTTTTGGCACAGGGGGATATTTATTCCGTCCGCTGGAGCATGGTGCTAACATTGTGGTAGAGAGTGCTACCAAGTGGATTGGCGGACATGGCACTTCAATTGGTGGTGTAATTGTGGATGGAGGTAACTATAACTGGAGCAATGGCAAGTTCCCGCAGTTTACCGAACCATCCGAAGGGTACCATGGAATGAAGTTCTGGGAAGTGTTTGGTGAAGGTAATCCGTTGGGCATGCCCAATGTCTCTTTTATTATCCGTGCACGTGTAGAAGGTTTGCGCGATTATGGTTCAGCGTTAAGTCCATTCAATGCGTTCCTATTACTACAAGGATTGGAAACACTGTCTTTGCGTGTTGAACGTCATTGCCAGAATGCATTGGCACTTGCACAATGGCTGGAGCAGCATCCGCTGGTAGATTGGGTACAGTATCCGGGATTGGAGAGCAGCGAATATTATCCTTTGGCAAAGAAATATCTTAAGAACGGCTTTGGAGGCATACTCAACTTTGGTGTAAAAGGCGATAAGAGCAAAGCCTCTCAATTTATAGATGCACTACAACTGGCAAGCCATTTGGCTAATGTTGGTGATGCAAAAACACTGGTGATCCATCCTGCTTCTACTACCCACGAGCAGTTGAGCGAGGAAGAGCAAAAAGCAGCCGGTGTATTGCCCAACCTCATTCGCGTGAGTGCAGGCATTGAGCATATAGATGATATAAAAGCTGACTTTGAACAGGCATTTGATAAGGTATTTGCAAAAGCAACAGCATAGAATACAAAACCGCTAAGGCGCTAAGACGCGAAGAAGATGAGGTTACAATTTTTCTTAGTGTCTCCGTGTCTTAGCGGTTATATGGCAAAACAATATTGACTTGGAACGACAATTTTTTAAATACAATCAACCTTTTGAGTTAGAGAACGGGGAAATATTGCCGGAGCTGCATTTAGCTTATACTACACTTGGCAAGATGAATAAGGACAAGAGCAATGTAGTGTGGATATTTCATGCGCTTACCGCCAACAGTAATCCTGCTGAATGGTGGCCGGGCCTGGTAGGTGAAGGCACTTTCTTTGATCCGGAACAATATTTTATTATCTGTGTGAATATGCCGGGCAGTTGCTATGGCAGTATTGGTCCGCTGGAGGTAAATCCAAACACCGGCAAACCGTACTATCATACCTTTCCAATGTTTACCACCCGAGATATGATAAGGGCTTACAAGCCTTTGAAAGAACATCTCGGGCATACATAAAATCCATATTGGTATCGGTGGCTCCATGGGCGGGCAGCAACTATTGGAATGGGCTATTGAGGAGCCGGAATTATTTGAACACATTATACCTATTGCTACCAATGGGCAGCATTCTCCCTGGGGCATTGCTTTCAATTCATCGCAACGCTGGTGCATACATAACGATGCTACCTGGAAGAACGATGATGCTAATGCTGGTATTGAAGGTATGAAGATTGCACGTTCCATTGCATTGCTTTCTTATAGGCATTACGAAACTTATCATGCCTCACAGCATGGTTATACAAGCGATACCGAGTTGCTGCCTGTAGATAAACAAGTGTCTAAAGCAGAAACTTATCAGCATTACCAGGGGGAGAAATTAGCTAAGCGGTTCAATGCATTCAGCTATCATTATTTAAGCCTGGCAATGGATAAGCATAATGTGGGTAGGGGACGTACTTCGGTGCAGGCTGCATTGAGTCATATCAAGTCAAAAACACTGGTGATAGCGATATCATCAGACATACTGTTTCCGCCGGTAGAACAGGAAACAATTGCAGCTTATATACCCAATGCGCAGTTAGTGGTCATAGATTCTTATTATGGTCACGATGGCTTTTTGCTGGAATATGAAAGTATAACACAGCACCTGGAAAGCTTTGTGAGCATGCCCCCAACCCCTAAAGGGGAGAAAGGCAGGGCGCAAGCATTAAAGTCAGCATAATAAACTTTACAGGAAATAAATTTTATTAATCAAAGTTTCAATACTCTCCGCCAGTTGGCGGAGTGGGGGCTTCAATGACTATGAATACACATAAAGAATTAACCATAGGCTTGTTTGGATTTGGCGTAGTGGGTGAAGGCTTGTACAGAGTATTACAGCAAACACCATCACTGAAAGCCACTATTAAACGAGTGTGCATCAAGCATCCTAACAAGAAACGCAACGCACCGGCAGAGTTGTTTACTACGCAGAAAGATGCTTTGTTGTTTGATAAAGATATTAATGTGATAGTAGAAGTAATTGATGATGCCGACGCAGCATTTGAGATCGTTTCTACTGCATTGAAGAACAAAAAAGCAGTGGTAAGTGCCAGCAAGAAAATGATTGCCGAGCACCTGACTGAACTGCTGCAACTACAACAGCAGACCGATATGCCTTTCCTGTGCGAAGCGGCTGCCTGTGCTTCCATACCAGTGATAAGGAACCTGGAAGAGTACTATGATAATGACTTGCTGCACTCTATAAAAGCCATCATCAATGGCTCTACCAACTTTATCCTCACCAAGATGTTTGAGGAAAAGCTGCAATTTAATGAAGCTCTACTATTAGCCCAGCAGCTTGGCTTTGCTGAAAGCAATCCTTCTTTAGATGTGGAAGGATACGATGCAGTAAACAAATGGAGTTTCTTACTAACGCATGCTTATGGTATTGTGGAGGCGCCACAGAATATTTTATTTACCGGAATTCAGAACATCCAGCTAAGCGATGCAGCAGTGGCTAAAGAAAAGAACAACGATATAAAGCTGGTGGCACAAGCCAAAAAGCTGAACAATGGTAAGGTGGCTGCTTTTGTACTACCCCAGTTTGTGCCGCACGATGACCATTTGGCTTTTGTAAAGAACGAATACAACGGTGTAGTAATAGAAAGCGGATTTGCAGACAAGCAATTTTTCTATGGTAAGGGGGCCGGCAGCTTTCCTACTGCCTCAGCGGTGTTGAGCGATATATCCGCCCTGCGTTATGATTACAGGTATGAGTATAAGAAATTATACCATCATGTGCCAGCAGAGTTGACAAACGATTTTTATGTACGCACCTATGTAAGTTATGATGATCTGAATAAAATACCTAAGCACGAATTTGAATGGATAGAAGAATATCATAGCGGGCAGGAGCGGAGTTGGTTTGCAGGTGTTATTCACTTAACCAAACTCCTCAACAATGATTGGTGGAAACAACCTGGCATCTCCTTAATACTCACGCCTGACCCGATCATTGAAGATATAGAATTGAGGAAGATAAAGAAGAGGAGCCTGGAGCTGGCAGGAATATGACGGAGATTTGGGGAGATTGGTTGGATTAATGAGATTAAAGAAGTAGAATAATAATGATTAGAAAAGGTTCTTACTCAAGCCTGGAACGTTTTCTATTGCCTCTGTGTTTCTTCGTGTAGTAACTTCCGTTACTCTTCGGTCAACAAACACGTACTTGCTTAAAACTTAACTGTATATCAGTTCATTAATTTGTAAAAGAAGACTTCTCTTCAACAGTCACCTCTTTATCCTCATCCTTTAGCACCTTATTATACACCCAATATATACCCGGAAGGGAAATTGCAACGGATATAAGATAAAATAGCAGGCTGATACAAACCGACTCACTTTGATTAAGCAAGAACTGTTTACTGCCCCAGATAAATACTACCTCCCTTGCACCAAAGCCACCAATGGTAAATGGCAGGAAGGCTACTATGGAAGAAAGCAAGAAGATGAGGATGTATTCCGTACCATGACCATGCAAATGCAGTGCATTTAGAAGGCAGTACACACTTACTACCTGTATCACTTGCACTGCAAGTCCCATCCAGAACGTGCTCCAAAAGCTCTTGATAAATGAAGGGAAAAACAGCTTTACAATAAAGTAGTAGATAAGGAGCCCTGGCACTACAGAAGCCAGCAGCCACCATGAATAATTGGTTCCCTGGAATACGCCAAGATAATACAATGCAGTCAATACGCCTATACCTGCAACACCACTAACCCTGTCCAGGAATACAGCCGCAGTTAGCAGTTTTACAGGATGCTGGTAAGCCTTGTTTAATACAATTACTTTATATGCATCGCCACCAATACCACCGGGTAGAAACACATTGTAATACATGCCCAGCCAGTACAATCTTAGGTTATTCTTATACGATAGAAAGACATTGATGTTTTTGTAATAAATATTCAGTCGAAAGGCAGCTACTACTTTGGAAGCGATGATAAGTAAAGCAGCGGCAGTCAACCAAAAGATGTTGCTGCGCTGAAAGGTTTTCCATGATGTTGCCCAGTCTATTTTATGAATGACATACAAGAGGCAAATACCTGTAACAACAATCTTCAACAGCAAAAAAAGCCATTTCTTCAGGAGTGGATTCATGGCTTTATACTAAGCTTGGGTGATTAAATACCTTGCGCACCTGGTAGGTTTTTCTATTGCCACTCTCGTAGTAGGTACGGATGTTTATTTCAGCAAGGATACCGATTGTTATCAACTGGATGCCGCCAAATAAGAATATCAATCCTAATATCAGCAATGGCTTTCCCCAGATATCATGTCCCATTATTTTAAGGGCCAGCAAGTACAGATTGATGATGATTCCGATAAAGAGAGAAACAAACCCCCAGGTACCAAATAAATGCATTGGCTTTTGGCTGTACTTTCTGAAAAAGACCATTGTTACCAGATCAGACATTACCCGGAATGTTCTTCCCAAACCGTATTTTGACTTTCCGAATTGCCGTGCATGGTGTTTTACATCCACCTGCACAATGCGAGCACCCTGCATTGCAGCCAACACTGGTATAAAGCGGTGCAGTTCACCATATAAGCCTAAATCTTCTGCAATTTCCCTCCTGAAGATTTTAAGTGTGCAGCCGTAGTCTTTAATGTACACCTTCGTCATGCTACGGATAATTGCATTTGCTATTTTGCTGGGTATCTTGCGTAAAAAAGCGCCGTCTTTACGATTCTTGCGATTACCAGCAACCACATCCCAATCTTCTGTTATCAGCTTGTTGAGCATAAAAGGAATATCGGTAGGGTCGTTCTGCAAATCGCCGTCTATAAGTGCAATATATTGGCCAGTGGAGTAATCAATTCCGGCAGTCATCGCAGTGCTTTGCCCATAATTCTTGCGCAGTTCTACCAGCACAATGCGTTCATTCAGCCGCTCTTTAATGCGTTGCCTTGTAGTATCAGTAGAACCATCATCTACAAATACAATTTCATAATCTATATCCTGCAAAGCATTGCTCACAGCATCAATCAGGGGATGAATGTTCTCCTCCTCATTCATGACTGTTACCACAACAGAAAGCTCGTGCATAAGTAAATAGTTAGGCGCAAAGGTAAGACTATGCAAATAAGTTTGTCCGTTGATAAAGTAACAGCTATGTTATTATATGCGATGCTGTAGCGCTATAATGATGTTTAGAGGCGATGCATTATGCGTGTATGAAAAACATTAAGTTAAGGGGAGTTTATTCCGTAGGAGTATCTCGTCGGTACAGCCAATCAGGAAGAATGTATGCTTCCCGTGATTACGCTTGATTAGTAAGCCTGTAAGACAAGAACATCTCACTTTTTCTCATTCCATACAATATTCAACTGCATATCATTTCTCTTTCCATCAGCATAGCTTACCGAGCGGTTGAGATAGCAGCTTTCACCACCTTTCCAGCCCATCTTTTGTATAATGGTGCTATCGCCTTTGTTTTGAAGCACATTGATAAAGGTCCATTTTACATTTTGTGAGGCAGTATCCAGCAATACCATTGCATTTTGCACAATAGCGTTGCTGTCTTTAGGAGTATAAGTAAGGGTAACACTATTCGTACTTTCATCTACATACACTGATTCTGTAAAGTTCTTTCGCAGTGCGCCTCCTTCCAGTTCTGGTAGTAGAAACTGTTTTGTCAATGAATCAAATACAGGACGACTGATGGTGGTGGAATCCTTTTTACCATTCACCACTAATACCCGGTATACATAGTATGGTATACTATCAACCTGTTTTATCTGCTTACGGATATAATCGTTAATGGGGTAATAAACCGTGTTATCGTCTGCTTGTGTTTTACCAGGCTGTTGCTTTTTATTGCTGTTGCAGCTTATTAAACCTAAACAGGCATATAGGATAATGCTTGTAAAGGTTAATCCTAATGCCTGCTTTGTTATTTTATTCCATCCTATAGTCATAGAACATTTTACTCTACTTAAAACACTTTACTCGCTGTCATAGCTCCACTTCAGCCATATAGCGCCCCAGGTAAAGCCACCGCCAAAGGCTGCTAAAATAATGTTGTCTCCCTTCTTTAACTGCTTTTGCCACTCCCATAGGCAAAGCGGAATAGTAGCTGCGGTTGTATTGCCATAGCGCTGAATATTGATCATTACTTTCTCTTTGGGCAATCCCATACGCTCGGCGGTAGCATCTATAATGCGAAGGTTAGCCTGGTGCGGCACCAGCCATGCTACATCATCGGCACTAAGGTTGTTCCGCCGCATGATTTCCTCACTCACATCTGCCATCCCTTTTACTGCAAACTTGAACACAGTTTTACCTTCCTGGTATATGAAATGTTCTTTATTAGTAACTGTTTCTATACTTGCGGGTTTGCGGGAGCCACCGGCAACCATGCGCAGGTACTCAGCTCCACTACCATCTGTTTTTAACAAACTATCCTGTATACCGGTGTCATCCACAGAAGGCTCAAGCAATACGGCGCCACCGCCATCGCCAAAAATAATGCAGGTGGTACGGTCGGTATAGTCCACAATAGCACTCATTTTATCGGCACCTACTACAATTACTTTTTTATAGCGCCCGCTTTCAATAAATGCGGCGCCAGTGGTAAGGGCAAATAAAAAACCGCTGCAGGCAGCACCTATATCATAGCTAAAAGCATTCACTGCGCCAACTTTGGCAGCAATAATATTCGCAGTAGCTGGAAAGGTCATATCCGGTGTAACGGTAGCGCAAATGATGCAATCTATTTCCTTAGGATCAAGGTTCTTTTTACGGATAATTTCCATTACAGCCGGAGTGCCCAGGTCGCTTGTAGCTTTACCTTCACCTTTCAATATTCTTCGTTCTACAATACCGGTGCGGGTGCGTATCCATTCGTCATTGGTATCTACCATTTTGGAAAGATCATCATTGGTAAGCTTGTCGGGTGGTACGTAGCCGCCTACTGCCGTGATTGCTGCTCTTATCTTGTTCATGCTATTGTTCCTGTAATTAAAGGGCGCAAAATTATTGAAAGTTTATTTAGATGAAGCAATATGTGGTATAATTGCCCTTTTGCAAGATAGTTATACTCGGATATAAATCTTTCTTTTATCCATAAGATAACCTAAACTCCAGCATATCAGCATGTAGAAAACGGCCTGTAAAAAGGCACCTGTATAAGGCCCGATAAAGCCCATAAAGGAGGTAATAAAACCAAAAATGTTCAGGAACAGCCAGCTATATATGTTAACACCCGGCTGCACTTGTATCATAAAGAATATGGTAGCCATGAGTTCTGAAAACAGGTAAATAATTAGCGGGTTGCGCCCGAATACTTCAAAGAAATAAGTCCAGTTTGTCTTTTTTCTAAAATCAATAATATAAATAACTAAGGAGATGATCATGCAATCAATCCCTACGGTATGCAGCACAAAAGGGCTTGTCCATAATTTTTTATTGATTGGAAATACATAGTTCCAGAAGTGTGCAACCACCACTAAGACAAAACCCGCCAATAGTAGTTTGGTCAAACCCTCATAAGTATTGCCTTTTCGGCGAATGTAATTGCCCACCAGAAAGCCGCCTACTACATTTCCTATCGCCGGAAAAGTGCTTAATAATCCTTCCGGATCAAATGGAAAACCCTCACCCATATATAAATGTTTGGTGCCAATCAGCCATGTATCCAGCTTTAGGACTGCGTTGTTGTGAATGTCATATGGATCTGGCTGGTTTCCAAAGTAGTAGAGGATAGGCCAATATAAAAGCAAAATGAGGACGGTAATGATAACCGTAGTCCTGGTTTTAAAGAAGTACAGCATTAGCGATGCGGCGCCGTATGCCAAAGCAATGCGTTGCAACACCCCAAAAATGCGGGTTTCAGAAAAGGGGGAGAGCGCAAGATGACCGGTTTCATCGTATCGGAAAAATGGAAACCAGTACATCAAAAAGCCTAAAAGAAAAATAAGTGCAGTGCGCTTTAGTATTTTACCTACTACATAGCCGGTAGACTTATTTTCCCATTTGGACATTACAAAGCTCATAGCATTACCTACCGCAAACAAAAAAGAGGGAAATACCAGGTCGGTGGGTGTAAACCCATGCCATCTGGCATGCTCCAAAGCTGGGAAAGTAGTTTCAGCATTGCCCGAAGTGTTTACAATGATCATGAAGCAAATGGTCAATCCGCGAAATACATCAAGCGCTAAAAAACGTTGGGGGGCAGTTGTAGCAGTAGTGGACATACAATTGGTTGTGTTGACGGTTATAATTTATAGTATGATTTTATAGCATGGCAAAGTAGTGAATTAAGCAGCATTGCAAGAGGTTAAGCAAAAATAAAAACCCGCAGCTGAATGTGCGGGTTTGTTTTGTGTCTTTCACATAATGTTTCAATCAGATGGTACAAATGAATATTTAAAACATCTTATTTGTACCATCTTTAATTAGGTAGCATAATATTCTTGTTCAAAGTTGATAGCCCATATCTGGCTACTGGTAACCGGCAACTCCAGGCTCCCCTTTAGGGGCTGGGGGCTAGCACCCTTAAAAGCAATATCTCCCTTCCGCTATCATCTGATTAGCGATCATCCGCCTTGTTTCCTTAGTATTTAGCGGCTCTGCTTTAGTAAAGCGCTTCAAACCAATGTGCATCATGCGCAGTTCATCACCTTCGGCAAAACTGTTGAGTGCATCTTTACCTGCTTTATTGATGCGGTCGGCTGCATCGTAAATAAAGGTGCGCGCCATATGCGGCATGCAATGCAGTAGCAGCTTCGCCTTTAGCATCAGTAAGCTTAATCACCCGTAGTAATACACTTTCTGCCGCAAATATCTGGATGGCCATGTCAGCCAGGTTCATCACTATTTCCTGCTCTTTGTCCAGCTTCGTCATTAACTTTTGTACGGCAGCACCGGCAATGAGGAGTAAGGCTTTTTTGAAATTGGTAATGTACTTTTTCTCCCTGGCAAAAGGTACTTCTTCGCCATTATCACTAAAATCCGGAATACTCATCAGTTCTTTGGAAACAGCCATAGCCGGCCCCATCAGGTCGAGCTTGCCTTTCATAGCACGCTTGAGCATCATATCTATAATCAACAGGCGGTTTATTTCATTCGTGCCTTCAAAGATGCGGTTGATACGTGCATCACGGTAAGCCCTGCTGATCTTGTATTCATCACTAAAACCATTACCTCCATGAATCTGCACTCCTTCATCTACACAAAAGTTGGTCACCTCGCTGCAAAACACTTTGATGATCGCACATTCAATGGCATATTCCTCGGCCGCGCCGGGCAATGCTTCATTTGTTGCTTTACCATTGTTCAGGAGTTCGTGTTCTTTATCCTCAATCCATTTAGCGGTACGGTATATTGCACTTTCGCCCACCCATGTTTGTATTGCCATCTCAGCAAGCTTGTGCTTGATAGCGCCAAACTTTGCAATAGGCATTTTAAACTGTTCGCGTGCTATAGCATATTGCACTGAATCGGTAATAACATCCTTCTGACCACCTGTTACGGCTGCACCCAGTTTGTAGCGTCCTATGTTTAAAATATTGAACGCTATTAAGTGACCTCTTCCAATTTCACCTAATACATTCTCCACCGGTACTTTACAATCCTGGAAATACAACTGTACGGTGGAAGAGCCTTTGATGCCCATTTTATGTTCTTCTGCCCCCTGTGTAAAGCCTTCGGCGCCACGGTCTACAATAAATGCAGTGAATTTCTCTCCATCTATTTTGGCAAAGATGATATACACATCGGCAAAGCCTCCATTGCTTATCCAGCATTTTTGTCCGTTCAGCAAATAGTGTGTACCATCGGCACTAAGTGTTGCAGTGGTTTTTGCACCCAAAGCATCGCTGCCGCTGTTGGGCTCGGTAAGGCCGTAAGCACCTTTCAGCTCTCCGGTTGCCATTTTAGGCAGGTATATTTGTTTTTGTGCCTCTGTGCCAAAGTATAGAATGGGCAACATGCCAATACCTGTTTGTACCGAAAAAGCTACGGTAAACGAATTGCTCTTGCCAATTTCTTCATTAACAATGGTAGCAGTAATGAAGTCTTTACCTAAACCGCCATATTCTTCAGGTATGGCAATACTTAATAAGCCAAGCTCACCTGCTTTTTCAAGCAGGGAAGGCATCAATCCCGGCTCCTGTTTTTCTATTCGCTCAGTTACTGGAAGTATTTCGGTCTTTATAAACTGTTGGCTCATATCCCTTATCATCCGTTGCTCTTCTGTAAAATCTTCCGGGATAAAAGTGGTAAACGGGTTACTCTCCCTTATCAGCCATTCGCCGCCTTTGGTTGCATCTGCCTGTTGCAAAGATGTGTTCATAAATGAGTCTTATTTTTAATCGTTAGAGAAAAGATATTGTTCTTTCAAAGTTATATGGTTCAAGTTAGTGAATATTGAACAGATGGTTAATTTTTGTTGGAATATTGCAAGGGGGTAGTTTCTCACGGATAACACAAATAGGTGCGGATTGAAAAAGCTGTAGTGATCCTTACATATGGTAGTGGGAGGGGTGCTTCCTGCTACTTATAAGTGGCAGGGCCGTCTACCCGGTTACCTGTAAACCGTTCAGGCAGGATGTGTCCACAGGAAGCGTAGGAGAAAAGCATACTCTTTTGCAAGATTACCTTCTGCGAACTGGCTTTCATTTTGAGAGTGTCTTTTCTCTTTGCATGAATTATTGTTTCCCACTCTCCGCAAAATTCCGATAAATTTATATTAATAATAGTTTCTTCGAACCGGGTAACAAAGGAAAGCATGGTCGAATATCTATATCGAAAGAATACTTCAGTCAGATAGCATTAAATAATACCTCAGCAGTTTATTAAATTTCTATTCGATTTATTTATGTACAAAAAAATACGTTTTACTGGACTGTTAGTTTTATTTATTTTTTTTATGTCATGTAATAATGCTGGCTTTCAACATTGTTTATTCAACGACAAACTACGCGTGAAGGGGCATGCCGAACGGGTCACTGATTCAACAATCTATTTCCAGGGTGGTGATTCGTTATCAAATGCCAAATTGTTGGACGTCATTACAGCTAGGTTTACTTCAGACGGAAAATGGCAAGGCAACGATTATCATAATGTATCGGATTTCTCTGATACAAATGATGTCGGCTATTTATTTGATATAATGGGAAAATTCTCCAGAGATCGCTTAATTCAAAAAGAATACGATCATAGTTTTACGCAGGGGCCAACAAATTATAACCATAATCGGCGCTACAATACGGAAGATGATTATGTCTCGTCTGCAACCGGAGCGGGTTATTTAAGATATAAATACAAATATAATGAGAACTGCGATCTTCTTCAGTTTGACCAAATGAATGAAGATTCAAGCGTGGAGAAAAAGTATATTTTTCAGTATAATGATGAACACAATTTGACTGAATGCAAAGTATATAAAGGCAGCAATCTGCTACTTAAACAGGTAAAATATGAGTTACGATAAAAACAACAACGAAATAGGTTATACCATTTACGACAATAAAACAAAAGCAGCCTGCAACTACAATTTTACATATCATGAATATGACACAATAGGCAACTGGCAAAAAAGAGTCAAGTACAAAAACAATAAACCCCTTGCTATTACCCGGAGGCGCATTAAATATTTTTGATGTGCTTTAGCATAACCTCGTTGGACGTAGCTCTTATAGCCGCAATAGTCTCCATCAATAGCCCATTGTACGATAGCCAGGGGACATTGCGGTGATTAAGCTCGAAATGCACCTTTGCCATCAAGGAGTGCTCTCACCACAATCAAGCTGTAATAGTTACATAGCCTTAGTCGAATCAATATCCTTCGGTTCATACAGAAGTATCTCCACAACTTAATGAACCGCTATATCAGTGACCCGCATGGACTGTGGTGTGAGGGCGTTCCCTGCTACCTACCAGTGGCAGGGCGTATGCTCAATTAGCTGATGGCTTTCCCCTTATTGTATAGTGCTCTCAGCGGTTCAATTTCATTAATGTCGCTTTGTAGTCCTTGCTCTATTAGATCTAGTGGCAAGTTTAGTTCAATAATATCCATTCTTCCAATAGATTACAGATAAGAAGGCAATAGTAATTTAACTTTTAAGTCAGAGGAATTATTATTTTTTTAAGTTTTTCATTTGCCTTTAACTGCTTTGTTTTCTTCTGTATTAATGTCAATCACAGAAGCTTCTCTTAATTCTTATATATTCGTGCGAGTTTATATTATGAAATTTCATCCGTTTTCGCATCTTTATGTTCTATTGAGGGAAGGTCTGTTTTGTTTAATAAAAATAGCAACATCATCAACGACTTTTGCCGGCATATGTTTGATTAATGAATCATTTTGCTTGCTCTTAAAAGTTCATTAAACTCATGCCTATATTCGTTCGATAATTATTACGTCTTTGATTAGTCCCGATTATTTTCTCTATCCCGAATAATATATTTTCTTTATTCAATAGATACACCTCATATTGGTACTGAAAATGAATTGGGTATATATCTTCAATATTGTCCGGGCAATTTGACTTGCAAACACAGTATCATAATTTAAATGTGAAATATCGTTATCAATAAACGCCGATTTAGTCATTAATGTTCTTGCTCCTGAAACAGTAAGCCTTAAATCTTTATCTTTCTGTTCTTCACTAATTGCAACTGAAAAATATCTTAAAGCTTGAAGGACGCTGATATTATGCTCATTCGAGCTTTCTTGAAACTGAGAAATCTTTTCTGGTATAATATGAGCGTAATTTCTGATACCAAGTTTATTGATAATCGCTTCTTTCAGATCGCAAACAAATGCTTTTTTATAATTTTGCGTCATTTTCTAAAACTAAGGTTTCCCATTTTAGTTCAGAAATTAGCGTTTTGTTTTCAGTGTCTCTGTCAACATTTTTCAAAATATAGGGGAGCTATCTACCAATTTTTCAATTCAATAACATAGTCAGGTAATTGAGGTAAGCTATGAATCTGTATACGTAATATGTATCTAATAGTAATTCCATTTAAAAGCAAACAAAGGTAACTGCAAATCCAAAAATTCACTTGCCAGCGATTTCCTAAGTTGTCAAGTTCTGGAAAATAATACTTTGTGTCAATGGGTGCCCTTCTTGATTTAAACTCATTCCTGAAATTTTAGAACCAAAAAAATATATCGGTCATGGTATTGGGAAGCAATGGATATCTAGGCGGTTGCGATTGAGAGTATTCAGAAATATATTTAATGGTCTTATATTGATTACAATAAACAAGAAGACCACCTAAAGCATAATGAAATTCCCAAAAGTCATTTAGTTTTTAATTTTCTATTTTTTACTTCTTCGGTATTTTTTGTTTTGTGAGTTTTGAAGTCATAATCTTCATGAATTCTATCTAAACGAAAGTCAAAATATTGACTAACATTGCCCCAGTACATTTTGATAAACTTTTCCTTATCACATATAATATATAAGTTTCTCCATATCCAATTATAAGTTTCTTCTGATATTGTAATGCTTTCAAAATCTTCTCCAAGCAACCAAATGCCACTAACAGCCCGATGTTCAATTACTAGTAGTTTTTTTATTTTGGTTATTTGTGAGTTCAACATTTAATTTATTAACTGAATAGTCTAGGTCCACAGGATAAACCAAGGGTTTAGTTTTATCATGTATCTGGCGAATGGCAGAAGAATTCTCGATAGTAAAATTCCAATAAAGTTTCTTGTAGATGCTCATCCTGTTTTTCAATAGCATAAAATGTGAGTTCGTTATTGATTTTAAATGGTATGACTTTATTTCTGTATCATTTAATAGTGAGTTGTAATTTGATATTATTCTTTTCAACAACGAAGTGGATTTACCATTATACAAGAAAACCTTGTCTAGCCAGATGAAAAAGAAAATAGTTAATACTGAAGTAGTCGTCAGCACTATGATTTTTGCTGAATTATTAATAAACCAATTGTCCCACCCGAATAATGGTTTAGCATTGAAAATTAAGAATAGGAAAGTTATAATGGTTAAATACAACGTCAGTTTAAAAGTGGATATTTGATATATACGTTTGTTAAGTTTGAATCCTACTGGCGATTGGGGAAACTCATTGTCAAACAAGAAGATGAGATGTATTGTGATGTGTATTTGTCTCCTATATTTGATATTTTATCGACTATAATTGGGTACGCTATACCAAGTATTGCAATATCGATAGCCACGCAAATTCTACAATGTATTCAAGCCTCATAAAGTCATTTAGTGGGTGTCCATTAAGCTAGCAGCCAACACAAATATTAACGAACTTTTAATTTATCAAAATATTTATCTTAATGATTATCAATATATATTTTTATTCCCTTTCTTATTTATTGATTTGTCAATGCCAATTACCCACGATCTTTGAAGTGTTAGCGCATGCGCACTTCGAAGTAAGAGATAAAGCAGGTCTCCCAACCTGCTCTGCTGCTGTAACAGATATCAGCCAACATGTATTCGTTAACGCATACTTGCCTCCATCAGAGTACTTAAGCCCTACCTCCTCCCTACCAAAGCCATAGCAAAGTCATGGTAAAGCCATGGATAGTTCATGAGAAAGCCATGCTAAAGCCGTACTTGCTCCTCCGGCTGAGCCCTACCTAAGCCGTCCATCCTACGTCTTTTTCTGTATAGAGAGGGTAAAAATCTAGGGTAAGTAGTATTTAATTGCAGCGGTGAGTTTGCAGTCCGTAAATATACTGCAGCATACCAGCAAATTTACTCACCGCCTATTGTCCCCCTTTAGGGGATAGGGGCTTTTCCAAACTCAGCTTATCACCCATGCAAGACAAAGCGCATCAAACAGCGAATAATGAACTTTAAGATGTGTGGTCTGCTTCGTAAACAACACATGTATCTGCTGCGCGGAAGTATTAATATGTTCTATACAAATGTGCTTCTTAAAGTCTATTCCACCATTACCCCAATGCTTATATACTGCCTCTTTGCAGCACCAGCAAAGGGTGAAGAACTGAAGGGGAGAGGAGCTATTCCATGTTGCCGGTTGCCGGTTGCCGGTTATGGTGTGGTTGGGTAATAGAGTTAATTCTGATTGGCCGAGGAACTTGTTTCTTACCAGTTCGGTTTTTGGGGAATACAATTCTATATCAATACCCACCCGCTCTTGTTCACTTACAATAGCGGCTGCATAGTTGCCACCGTGCGAAATGGAGAAATGAAACTGCTCTTGTGGCAGATACGGTTTACGGGTATCTGCAATGAGGATTTCATGGTATGGGAAATCGGGGAAAAGATACTGTAGCAAATAACGCCCGGCTAAATGCTGCAGCCGCTTGTTCGGGTGCGTTACCTGCTCCGGGTAAGGTACTTTCTGCAGGAAGAAGGTTTCATCTTCCTCTATTTTCCATATGCCGAGCCTGGTATAAGGGTTAATATCTGCTTTGTAAAATATTGACAAAATTAAAAGTACAGTTATTTATGTTTGCAAAGAAACAGGAATAAGATACAAAGACAAGCATCAGGATTCAAGAGGCAGGGAAAGAAAGGTGCGGATAGCGAATGGAAGGAACATAAGCATAACATTGCACAGCCATACTAAACAAACACACCAATTATGATTTTATCGGATACGCGCATACTGGAAGAGATTGAAAAAAGAACGATAGTAATAGAGCCATACAGCCGCGAGTGCGTGGGCAGTAACAGCTACGATGTGCACCTGGGCAAGTGGCTGGCTACCTACCGCGAGCATATACTGGATGCTAAAAAGCACAACGAGATAGAGTATTTTGAAATACCCGAAGAAGGTTTTGTGCTGTACCCGCACATATTTTACCTCGGCGTTACCGAAGAATACACCGAAACCCATGCACATGTTCCCTTCCTCGAAGGCAAGTCTTCCACTGGCCGCCTCGGCATAGATATACATGCCACTGCCGGTAAAGGTGATGTAGGCTTTTGCGGCAACTGGACCCTGGAGATATCAGTAAAGCAGCCAGTACGTATTTACAAAGGCATGCCGGTGGGGCAACTAATTTACTTCCCGGTGGAGGGGGAAATAGAAATTAAGTACAACCAAAAGAAAAGCGCCAAGTACAGCGGACAAATAAATAAGCCCGTAGAAAGTATGATGTGGAAAAATCACTTCTGATGGAAAAATTCTTCCTTCTTTTCCTCTGTGTTTTCTTCTGCTTCTTCTATGGAGTGGGTGGCCTTTATGTCCATTTCTGTTTTCGCCCGTTCAGACAGTCTTTCGTAGAACTTCTTCAATGTTTCAAGTTCCTCACTTGATAGGTCTTCCGAGCTGATCAGGCGGTTACTGGCGCCTTTTACTGCAGCTATCAATTCATTAAGCTTAAGTTGAAGAGATAAGGTTTCTTTATTTTGTGACTGCTGTATTATAAATACCATTAAAAAAGTAATAATGGTAGTGCCGGTATTAATGACCAACTGCCAGGTTTCGGAATAATGGAACATAGGGCCTGTAACAGCCCATACAATGATCATTACTAAGGCTGTCATGAATGCCCATGGGCTGCCTGATATCCGGGTAACTTTCTCAGAAAATTTCTCGAAGCGGCAGGCAAAGCCTGATAGTTTTTTAGCTTTAATACTTACATCTTTAATATTTTCCATTGTAAACAGTTTATTCTATTTAATTATAAGGCAAAATGTGTGCAACAACTTTATCTTCGCACACTTATGTATAAGTGGTTGCGCCAGTTATTGTTTCAGTTTGATGCCGAAGAAGTGCATCATTTTGCCATGAATAGCCTGCGTAATACTCCCTTTTCAACGCAAGTACTGCAATCTTTATTTCTTTACCAACATCCATCATTACAGCGGGAGTTCTTCGGACTGCATTTTAACAATCCGGTAGGATTAGGTGCCGGATTCGATAAGAATGCGTTGTACCTGCGCCAACTGGCTGCCTTGGGCTTTGGCTTTGTGGAAGTTGGTACTGTAACGCCCAAGGCACAGCCAGGCAATGAAAAGCCACGCTTGTTCCGCCTGCCGGAGGATAAGGCTTTGATTAACCGCATGGGTTTTAATAATGACGGCGCCGAGGCAATAAAAAGAAGGTTGTTAAAATGGAAGACCTATCAACTGTCAAATGTCAAACCGCAGCTCATTGTTGGAGGTAATATTGGTAAGAATAAAATAACACCCAATGAAGATGCCTGGAAAGATTATGTGCAATGCTTTGCTGCTTTGCGGGAGTGTGTGGACTATTTTGTAGTAAATGTAAGCAGTCCTAATACGCCTGGCTTGCGGGAGTTGCAGGAGAAAGATGCGCTGCGTAAAATATTTGGAGAGCTGCAAAACATCAACCAGAAGTTCCCTGCTAAAAAGCCACTCTTGCTGAAGATAGCGCCCGACCTTACAGATGCACAACTGGATGATATTGTGTCGCTCGCTTTTGAAATGCGCCTGGATGGTTTAGTAGCAACCAATACCACCATCAGCCGGGATAATATATTTTCTGCCTCACTGCAAAAGGCTATAAGCATTGGTGCTGGGGGCTTAAGCGGTAAACCACTCACAAGGCGAAGCACTGATGTTGTAAAATATCTTGCTACAAACACCCAGGGCAAAATCCCCATTATAGCCAGTGGTGGCATTTTTACAGGTAAGGATGCTGCCGAAAAACTACAGGCAGGTGCTTCTCTAATCCAGGTTTGGACAGGTTTTATTTATGAAGGACCGGCTATTGTAAGTAAGATTTGCAGGTATCTTGCTGCACAACAGTAATTAGCCTATATACATCCTGTATATCTTTGCTACCCTTAACTTATTTAAATGGATAGTTTATTTACTGCAGATAACATCGTCAGCTTCTTTGTACTGGTCATTTTAGAGATTGTATTGGGTATTGATAATGTCATTTTTGTAAGCATTATCATCAGTCGCCTGCAACACTCGGTACAGCGCAAAGCAAGATTGGTATGGATGATTGCAGGTATTATTGTGCGCTCCATTTTATTACTGGGACTTACATGGCTGCTGGCGCAAAAAGGTAAGTATATCATTCCGGAAAGCTGGTTTGGCAAAGGCTTCGACCTTGCAAGCCTGGTAATGCTGGCTGGCGGCTTATTCCTTATTTATAAAACGGTAAAAGAAATACACCATAAACTGGAGGGCGAAGATGAGCATATGGCAGGCAAAAGCAAACCCTTGTCTTTCAGCCAGGGGGTGGTGCAGATTATACTCATAGATATGGTGTTTAGCTTTGACAGCATCATCACTGCCGGCGGTACAGCCAAGCGGGTAGAAGTGATGATCGCTGCGGTGATACTCGCTATGATTATTATGTTTTTATTCTCTCCAAAGATTGCTGCTTTTATTGATCAGCATCCTACTATCAAAATGCTGGCACTTTCCTTCCTGGTAATGATTGGTTTTATCCTGCTGGTAGAAGGCTTTGCAAGCGAAGCTGCCGAATCATTACATCTTAAGAATTATGTGTATTTCGCAATGGCCTTTTCTTTCTTAGTGGAACTACTAAACATGCGTGCGCGCAAGAGCCGGGCAAGCCGGTGCATCTGCATGAGCCGGAGCGGATTGATAGTGATATAAAGAGATAATGGATAAGCAGTAAGGTTCAAGATACAAGCTCCAAACGATGAGCGGAGAATGGCTATACTGATTAAATAAAGTTTATAAGATAAAGCCCACGGTTACAGCCGTGGGCTTTGTGTTTGTAATTGAAACATAATTGTAAATAAACATGGCAATAGTTATATTGAGGTAGATTGCAGATTTGGCCTTTGATTGAATCTTTCAGGTCGTTGATTTACCATAAAGTCAATTATATAGACAATAAAGCTCACTCGGCAGGATTTGCCGATATTTATCTGATAGAAGCAAGATGAAAATAGCCGCCAACATAAAGCAGAATAAGTTTTATCTATGGGTAGGGATTGGCTATTTAGGGTTACAGATGTTTATTGATTTAACACATAGTCCCGAGCCGTTCTTCTTAGCGACTATAGATGAAATCTGGAAGTTGTTTTATATAGTTGCTATTAATTATTTCTTCATTGAGTACACCATACCTAAGCTAAGCTGGAAACGATTCTTCACCTCTTTTTTCCTGTTAGTATTTCAGTTCCTACTATATTCTGCGGGGTTGTATGCATGGAGGGCTCTCGGCATACAGTTGCATATTTACACTCCTTACAAAACATACCCGGATATAAAACAGGGTGTAGGCGATCAGTTTGGAGAGGGGTTATTTTCTCTTATCTTTTTTGGTATTATCAGGCATATTTATAACTATAACGGGTTGAAAAAAGCTGCACAGCAACTGCGTATAGAGAAACAGGAGGCAGAATTGAATTACCTTAAGTCGCAGACGAACCCGCATTTCCTGTTCAATACGCTCAATAATATTTATTCACTGGCAAGAGATAAGAGCGACCTGGCACCGGAGTCTATATTACGCTTGTCTAAAATATTGCGTTTTATGCTGTACGAAGCCGGGGGAGCGTATATAGCTATAGAAGATGAACTAAAGATTATTAGTGATTATATTGCTCTTGAAAGGCTGCGGTATGATGAGTCTTTGCATGTCAACTTTAATTATGACATTGAAGATATGAAACAAGCTTTGCCACCATTATTATTGATGCCATTGGTTGAGAACGCGTTTAAGCATGGCGTCTCGGAAACGAGGTCACATCCTTTTGTGGATGTTCATCTTTCAGTGAATAAGCGGCAGTTGGCATTTTATGTAAAAAATTCTACTGACACCACTAATGATCAAAGGGCTGTAAAAGAGAATATCGGTCTTTCAAACCTGCGACGCCAATTAGAGTTGCTTTATAAGGAGTTCGATTTGTCTGTACAACAGGGTGATACCCAGTTTACAGCTACTTTAAAAATCAATCTTGCAAGCCATGTCTAAAATTAAGTGTATCATTATAGAAGATGAGCCATTAGCTGTAAAGGTGTTAGCGGATTATGTATCGCAAGTGCCTTTTCTTGAGTTGCAGGCGACATTTAAAGATGCTATTCTTGCTACAGACTATTTGCGGGATCATACTGTAGACCTGATGTTTTTAGATATACATCTGCCTAAGTTAAAAGGAATGGCTTTCCTGAAAACGCTTGCACATCCTCCTGCCGTTATTATTACTACTGCTTATCACCAGTATGCTGTGGAAGGGTTTGATTTGAATGTAACAGATTACCTGCTGAAGCCGATAGAATTTGAGCGTTTTTTAGTAGCTGTTAATAAAGTAAAGGGGACTCCGAGAGAAAAACAAGAGCCTGGTGAGAACAAGGACATAAAGGACCACCTGTTCCTCACTATACAGAAAAAGAAGGTAAAGGTTTTATTCCCGGAGATAGTGTATATTGAAAGTCAGCGGGAATACATTAAGATTGTTACTACAAAAGGGGAATACCTTTCTAAAATGAGTACGCATGAGATAGAAGCACTCTTGCCTGCTAATCTCTTCAGGCGCATCCACCGGTCTTTTATTATTTCTGTAGATAAAATCCAATCGTACACAGCAGAAGAAGTAGAGGTGAATGGAGTTCCTATTCCTATTGGCAGGGGGTATAGAGATGTTATAGAAGGTTTGTAGCTATTGATGCATTAGTCTCTATACGGCAATAAATACATAATCCATTTAAGGCTGCTGACTCTTAAAGGGTCATGGCATTAAGTTAAGGAAGTTGCGTTCACAACAATATTATGTCATCTCTTCGAGGTTTAAGGAGTACCAATTTAGATGCTTACTATAATAATGTCATCCCTTCGGGATTGCTTTAAATCAGCCGGCTGAAGGTTGTATATTTACGTCCCAACGCCTTACTTGCTTTCAAAAATGCCTCTTATACCAGATTCAAATAGATAGCATGCTATAAGCTACAAGCCTTAACTTAACGTGTCCCTGATTTTTATTATCTGATCTCCGGAACCTTCAGAGTTATACTTAACTTATACTTAAGTTATACCTAACATATACCTAAGTTATACCTGATCTACTCCCTATCTGCGTCGTATCTGCGCCCTATTTCCTCTGTATCTTATCCCTTGAAACCTGCCTCCTGAATCCAGCCTCTTGTGAATATTCATCCGCTTATAGTTTATGGGCAAGTTAAGGTTGCAAGCAGCAAGCAGGAGCAGCTTTGAACCATGGCTGTAAGTCGAATACTATGCTACCTAATTGTAAATGGTATAAAGCCAAACTCCGGGTGTCCTATACTCAATTACCCACTAATCTTCCATATCCCGGTCATTCCTCTGTTGCCAATTTGTTAAGGTGTCTTTGGCATTTACTCTTATAACGTTAATTTGAGCACTTGTTTAATAAGTTGCCCGTGTTATGAAAATATTGCTAAGGCTTTTGCTGTTTTGTACGATAGTTACTTCGAGATCTTTTGCACAACATATAGATTCTACCCTGGCTATATATGCCAGCCAGTTCCCGCAGGAACGCATGTACCTGCAATACGATAAGCCGGTGTATTCTCCCGGCGAAACACTATGGTTTAAAGCATACCTGATGAGTGGTATCATGCCTTCAGACATCAGTAAAAACGGCTATGCCGATCTTTATGATGCCGAGGGGAGACTACTGGCGCACTCCGTCTTTCCAATAGTACTAGGTTCTTTTCACGGGCAGTTTGATATACCGGATAGTCTTTCTACTCCCTACGTGCACGTAAAAGCCTATACTGCATGGATGCTGAATTTCGATACCTCTTTTTTATACGAAAAGAATATCCGTATACTCCAAAAAACACTGCCAAAGGCAATCACTAAGGTGGTCAATACGCCGTCGGTACAGTTCTTCCCCGAAGGTGGTGATATGGTAGCAGGTATTCCTTCAAAGATCGCTTTTAAAGCAACCGACCAAACAGGCAAGCCGGTAAAAATAAAGGGCTTTATATTAGATAATAGTAATGCGGTTGTTGATACTATCAGAACACAGCATGACGGTATGGGGTTTATAAAGCTAACGCCTAAAGAAGGAGAGACCTACACCGCCAAATGGTATGATGAACAAAATGCAGTACATCAAACGCCATTGCCTGCCGCCAAAGCTACCGGCGCTACTATTGAAATAAGTGCAGGAAGCAATAAAAAGAACTTTGTTATCAAGCGTTCAGAGAACGCGCCAGACAATTTAAAACAATTGCACATTGTGGGCACTGTGAATGAGCAACTGGTGTATATGGCTAATGTGAACTTACAAACAGCTCAATTTATTGGCGGCGGCATACCCACGCCAGAACTACCGACCGGTATTTTGCAGGTTACCATATTTGATAATGCGTGGACTCCAGTGGCAGAACGTATTTGTTTTATAAATAATAATGAGGCCCTGTTTGAACCTGAGGTTGGCTTTAAGGTGTTGGGTTTGGGCAAGCGTGGTAAGAATACGCTTCAGATTGATTTGCCTGATACGGTAGCTGCCAATCTTTCGGTTGCAGTTACAGATAAAGGGATCGGGGTAGATAGCAGTGGAAATATTATTACCCATTTGTTATTAACCGGCGATCTAAAAGGCAGGGTATTTAAGCCTGATTATTATTTCTCTAATAATAGTGATAGTGTAGCACAGCATCTTGACCTTGTAATGTTGACGAATGGCTGGAGACGCTTTAACTGGCAGGCTATTGTGCAGGGTAAGTTGCCGGAAATTAAATATCCTAATGATACTGCCTATCTTACTTTTTCCGGTAAAGTATTTGGCGTTACGCCGGCAGAACTGCGTGGAGCCGGTGAAATATTTGCTCTTATTCAGGGAAAAGATTCCAGCAGGCGAACAGTTACAGCTGCCATCAAGCCTGACGGTTCGTTTGCAGATCCTAATATGGTACTGTTTGACTCTGCAAAGATCTACTACCAGTTTGCAAACAGCCGCAATCTTGCAGATATAAGCGAAGTGCGCTTTATGACCAATATGCTGCCTTCGCCAAAAAGGATTGTATTCGATAAATCCACCATGGTGTCACTCCAGGACACTGCTGGTCTTGCCCGACTTCAGTATATGGCAAATGAAGAAGCACGGCTGCGCGAGTTGTCAAAAGGTACTACCCTGCAAGCCGTTACCGTAACTACCAAAACTAAATCGCCACTACAAAAGCTGGACGAGCAGTATGCAAGCGGGCTCTTCCAGGGCAGCGATGCTTATCAGTTTGACCTTACCAACGATCCCCTGGCCAATTCTTACCCGAGTGTATTTAATTACCTACAGGGTAAAGTAGCAGGGCTGCAAATAACGGCCAACGGCAGTAATACCAGTCTGACATGGCGGGGAGGTACACCTTCTCTGTATGTAAACGAAATGCCTGCTGACGTAAACCAGTTGAGTACAATGTCTATGGCTGATGTAGGGTATGTGAAGGTATTCCGCCCGCCATTTATGGGTGGCTTTAACGGTGCTAATGGTGCTATAGCCGTATATACCCGAAAAGGAGGACCAAGCCAGGCATCGGCCGGCAAGGGAATGCCGTATAAAAATGTGATTGGTTATACGGTAATGAAGGAGTTTTACTCGCCTGACTATGCCACTATTGATCCACGAAATGAAGCTGAGGATATACGCAGTACATTATATTGGAACCCAATGATTTTGACCACTCCTGAAAACCACCGGATTGTTCTTAACTTCTACAACAATGATATTACCGATGCCTTTAGGGTGATTGTAGAAGGTGTATCAAGGGACGGGCACATAACACATATAGAGAAAGTGTTGGAGTAGAGGAAATACCAGGATGATAGATGAAAGAATGAATAAGTATAGGCATTGATTTATAGGTGATAGTTTGTAGATGAAAGGTTGTGAAATCTTGTTTGTCATCAGCAGCAGTGTGATTGCCTGAAACAGTTAATGTTTTATTTGGCTGCAACTGTGTTGAAATCCTTTGGGACAGGTCGCGACCTGTCCCTGCAATTTTATAACAGTAGAATAATTTTCCGTTACTTGGTAAGGCAAGGTGTTTACTACGTAAAGAAACATTGTACTTTTGTTCTCCCTTTTTGCTAAAAATTAAAAACGACCAATATGGAAAACAATCAACAGGCATCTAACGGTGCGCAACAACTCACTACCAGACAGGGTCATCCGGTAACAGATAACCAAAATCTCCGCACTATAGGCAGCCGGGGACCGGCTACGCTGGAGAACTACCATTTTATTGAAAAGATATCCCACTTCGACCGTGAGCGTATTCCCGAGCGTGTAGTACATGCGCGTGGTGCAGGCGCACATGGCGTATTTGAAGCGTATGGTACTGTTGGTGACGAACCCATCAGCAAATATACCCGAGCAAAGCTCTTCCAGGAAAAAGGGAAGAAGACACCTGTATTTGTGCGTTTTTCTACAGTAACTCATGGTGGGCATTCGCCTGAAACTCTACGCGACCCACGTGGCTTTGCTACTAAGTTCTATACTGAAGATGGTAACTGGGATTTGGTAGGTAACAACCTCAAAGTGTTCTTCATCCGCGATGCGATGAAATTCCCTGATCTCATACATGCCTTCAAACCGGATCCTCTTACCAAATCAGCAGGATGGAGAGCGTATTTTTGATTTTATCATCCAATACGCCTGAAGCTATGCATATGATTACCTTCCTGTTTTCGCCATGGGGTATACCTGCCAACTACCGGCAGATGCAAGGCTCTGGCGTAAACACTTACAAATGGGTAAACAAAGATGGTCAGGCTGTACTGGTAAAATATCATTGGGAACCATTGCAGGGGATAAAGAATCTAACGCAGGAAGAAGCACAAAAAATACAAGCTACCAACTTTAATCATGCTACACAGGATTTGTATGACCATATTAAGGCTGGCGACTTTCCGCAGTGGGAACTGTGCGTACAAATCATGAGCGATGATGAACATCCTGAACTGGATTTCGACCCGCTGGATGATACCAAGATCTGGCCTACCGATCAATTCCCATTCTTGCCAATTGGTAAAATGACACTGAACAAGAACCCGGAAAACTATTTTGCCGAAGTAGAACAGGCTGCCTTTGGTACCGGCGTACTGGTAGATGGTCTTGACTTTAGCGATGATAAAATGCTGCAGGGACGTACTTTCTCGTACAGCGATACACAACGCTACCGTGTTGGTCCGAATTATTTGCAACTGCCTATTAATGCGCCTAAAGCAAGGATAGCTACCAACCAGCGGGATGGACAAATGACTTACAATGTGGATGTAGCAGCCGGTCAAAATCCGCATGTAAACTATGAGCCATCCTCACTTGGTGGCTTGCACGAAGCACAGCCATCCGGGCAACCTTACGAACCGGAATACCATGCAAAACTGGTACGGAGGAAGATAGAACGCCAGAACAATTTTAAACAAGCAGGCGAACGCTTCCGTGCTCATGAAGATTGGGAACGCGAGGATTTGATCAAGAACCTTGTAAATACATTAAAGCCTTGCCAGAAGCATATTCAGGATAAAATGATTGAGATGCTTACACAATGTGATACTGAATATGGCCGCCGTGTTGCTGAAGGATTAAGAAATGCAGATAATAACCTGCAGAAAGGTCCTATAGGCAATGGTCACACGCAAGATGCGGTGCTGGAAGCCGAGGCAACAGCACACGAGGCAAAGCCTTATTAATAGTTTCTATTTCATACTGATAGGGAAGAGGCTGTACGTAAAGCGTGCAGCCTTTTTATTTAAAGTGTGTAACTCAAAATAATTACACGGTTCACAATTGCCAATTCACAATCATTTCTAATCCTACATTTGCTGCTCATTTAAAAACACCATTATGTCTTTATTCGACAGACTCAACCAGTCAAAAGCAGAGAAAGCAGATGCTAACCTAAAAGAAGGGGAAGATTTCTTAAAAGAAAATGCTGCTAAAGAAGGCGTGCATACCACACCCAGCGGCTTGCAATACCAGATATTACAAGAAGGCAATGGTCCCAAACCAAAAGCTACAGATACAGTAAAGTGTCATTATCATGGTACACTTATCAGTGGTACTGTGTTCGATAGTTCGGTGCAGCGCGGACAGCCAGCTTCTTTTCCGCTCAACCGCGTTATCAGTGGCTGGACAGAAGCTTTGCAACTCATGCCGGTAGGTAGCAAATGGCGCCTGTTTTTGCATCCGGAACTTGCTTATGGCGACCGCCAGGTGAGTGCGGCTATTGGTCCTAATAGTACGTTGATATTTGATGTGGAGTTACTGGATATTGTATAAAGAATTACCGATAAGGCGCGAAGACGCGGAGAAATTGAAGTGTTATGCAAATGGCCTTATACCAGTTTCCAGTTACCGGTTGCCAGTCCACAGGATATTGGGATTACCGGATATAAGCTGTTAACTTTAAGCAGGGTATATTTTGTCCGCAGGTCACAGACTCTCCACAGGATCTTTCGGGCTTGGGAGATTCTTCGGGCTACTGATTTGAAAGTGGGATTATACTCTAGTGCTTGCATATGAATTTTAAAAGAATAATCTGTTAATCTTCGCGCCTTAGTGTCTTTGCGGTTTATAGTAAAGCTGGTAATTGTTTATATTTATACTATGAAAAAACAACCTTCTTTATCGCTCTGTATTATTCTCGATATTATTGGTTGCGCTGCTATCATTGTGCCCGGCATTGGGGAAATATTCGATATTGTTTGGGCACCTATTTCATCTGTTATTTTCCTTATTCTTTTTGGCAGGAAAGCCACTTTTGGTGCAGCGTTCAGCTTTATCGAGGAGGTGATCCCAGGTGTTAATATCATACCCACCTTTACCATAGCATGGTTTGTACGTTATTTTGCTAATAGAAGTCAAAAGCCAATAGTGCTGAATACAGTACAAAATAAGAGCAGCATATTTGGTTAAAATATCTTTTGCAATCGTTCTGCTGCTTCTGTAAGTGTCGCTTCTTGTTTAGAAAAGCAGAAGCGCAGTACTTTGTTGTCGGTGTTATCCCTATAAAAAACAGATGCCGGTATAGAAGCTACGCCTGCTTCTTTGGTGAGGCGGATAGCTAATTGTGCATCATTTTCATTACTAAAGCTTTTATAACTATAGCATTGGAAATAACTGCCATGACAGGTAAGGGGCTCAAAAGGTGTCCGTTTCATTAAAGATAAGAAGTAGTCTCTTTTCTGCTGCATGATATTGCTTAAAGAAAGATAAGCATCGGCATCTTCCAGCATCATTGCCAGGCCTGCCTGCATGGGCGTATTTACACTAAATGCATTAAACTGGTGTACCTTTCTAAACTCATGCATCAGTGCTTCCGGTGCTATACAATAACCCAATTTCCAACCTGTGCAGTTATATGTTTTACCAAATGAGAAACATACAAAACTACGCTTCATCAACTCAGGATATTTCAATACGCTTTCGTGTTGCAATCCATCATATACAAGGTGCTCGTATACTTCATCACTTATTACAATAATATTAGTATCGCTCACAATGGCTTGCAGTTGCAGCAAATCATCTTTACTCAATACTGTGCCGGTAGGATTGTGCGGTGAGTTGATAATGATAGCCCTGGTTTTTGCAGTAATCTTCTTTCTTACTTCCTCCCAATCAATACTATAAGTGGGGTATTGCATGGAAATAAGTACGGGCTTTGCGCCATTCACTACAATATTAGGAATATAACTATCGTATGCCGGTTCAAATACAATCACTTCATCGCCTGGCTGAAGGATGGTCGTAAATGCTGTATAGATAGCATAGGTTCCGCCCGGTGTAACAGTTATTTGTGTATCAGTATTGATTTCAGTGCCATACAACTGCTTTACTTTATTACTGATCCGTTCCCGCAGTAAAGGCAAGCCGTTCATGTGGGTGTACTGGTTTTGCCCTTTCAACATTGCTTCATGCACTAAGTTGATCAAGCGTTCATTCATACTGAAATCTGGAAAGCCCTGACCGAGATTGATAGCATTATGCTGCAGTGCCAACTGGCTCATTACTGTGAAGATGGTAGTGCCAACAGCAGGTAATTTGGATTGTATAACCGGATACTCCATAAGTGTAAAAGTAGCAGTAGCTGATAAAAAAGAAAGAATTTATTTGTATAAAGATTAGGAGGCTGTTTATAAGATAATTAATTAAGGCACGAAGACATGAAGGCACAAAGGATTGCTCACTGAGTTTTGAGTACAGAAAAGATGAAGAGCATTAAGAGCATCTGTAACCTATAGCAAACAATATCTTACTTAATCACTGTACTTGCTACCTATCCACGATAATGTACCAATCACCAGGCCTGTAATGCCCATTGCTAATAAGGTGTTTCTTGCCCGTTTATTCCTGATGGGAAGTGCAATTGCTGACGTGAGTGCAATCGCCCCTTGTGCAACATCTATAAGGGAATGAACTTTGTAAGGAATTATCTTATGAGCACCCCATGGAGCATCAGTAAATAAAGAGTAGGCATAATCTGAAGCGCTGGAAATTTTACAAATAGCAGTAATTGTTTTCTCTTCCTCAAAGTGGAACAACTTAGGTGCCATCCATACCATTGGGATATAGGCTATGTCGGCAATTACATGATAGTTTTTGGGAATGCCTGTAATCATATCATAGGTTTAAAAATGATATGACAATTACAGAGCCAATATCAAATAGTAACCTGCTCTGCACATTTTAAATAATCTTCTTTAATTGTGGCACCCAGCCCTGGCACATCCGGAACTGCAATTACACCATTCTCTTTGTACTCAATACCACCGTTAACAGGATCTTCGGTAAACATCAGCGGCGTATCAAAATCGCAATGAACAATATGCTCATTGCTTAATGCCAAATGTGCCCCTGCTGTCATGCCCAATCTCGATTCCATAAAGCCTCCTATCTGTAAGTGTATATTAGCACTTGCTGCCAGGTTAACTATTTTCATTGCATCTAACAAGCCTCCTGTTTTACCCAGTTTAATATTGAACATAGGGCAAGCATTGATTGCTATCAATCTCTCTGCATCGTGGTGGTCACCACAGCTTTCATCAGCCATAATAGGGATAGGGCTTGCTGCAGATACCTTACTTAATTCCATAAAGCGCCAGCGTGCAATGGGTTCTTCGCAGTGCTCTATATTGAAAGGTGCCAAAGCATTCAATACCGCAATGGCATTATCCGCCGTTTGCCAGCCCTGGTTTGCATCTATGCGTAGTGGAATTTCATTGCCGATGCCTTCGCGTATGGCTCTTATTCTTGCTACATCTCTTTCTATATCTTCGCCTAGCTTTACCTTGATAGCTGGAAAGCCTGCGGCCTTAAACTGTATTGCATCCTGCTGCATTTTCTCTGGTGAGCCAATACTCACCGTCATATCAGTAGTTAATACCTTATCTTTTTTGCCTCCTAAAAACTGATACAATGGCACACCGGCATGTTGCGCAGCAATATCATGCAATGCTATATCAAATGCACTCTTGATGCTGTAGTTGGCATAAATTGTTTTATCCATGGCAGCGCAACAAGCTGTTATATCCAATGCGTCTTTTCCTTTCAGCACCTTTGCAAAATATTGCCCAACAATAAAGCAGGTATCCACACTTTCTCCATTAATTGTCATATATGGACTGCATTCTCCAAAACCGGTTATTCCGTTCTTTGTTTTTATAATTACCACTACATTTTGCACATGATGTATAGGTCCAAGCGATATAACAAAAGGCTCTTTCAGCGGAATAAATAATTTGTAAATGCTTATAGTATGGATAGTATCAATGCTTTGCATGGCATAATTTTTTGCTAATATATCTTGTTCATCATTCATTATTCACAATTCATTATTAACCAGTCACAATTACTAAGCTATCTTTAAACATAAACAAACTGTATTAAATGTTTGCATCATTTGGTAAAGACCCCTCGGGAAAAGAATTAGAAAAAATAAAGCAGTCTCCTAATTACAGGGATAATCAGTTTCATAATGCTGAGCCTACCCTGACCTTAGCCAAGGATGCATCCATGACGAAAGTGCTATGGCACTTCCTTAATAAACCCAAAGGCAGCAGACCGCCCAGGCCATTGCCTTTTGTAAAAACAGATTTGAACAGCGATATTTCCGATAAGCCGGTACTGGTGTGGTTTGGGCATTCGTCTTATTTCATCCGCATTAATGGCATTAACATGTTGGTTGACCCGGTGCTCAGCAACTATGCAGCACCATTTTCTTTTATGAATAAGGCTTTTGCAGGCACTGATGTTTACAGTGTAAATGATATGCCTGCTATTGATGTGTTGCTCATTACACACGATCACTATGATCATTTGGATTATGAAACAGTTATTAAACTTCGGTCTAAAGTAAAGCATGTGTATACATCCTTAGGTGTTGCATCACACTTAGTGTATTGGGGGTATAATAAAGAAATGATTACCGAAATGGACTGGTGGCAAAGTGTAACTCTGCCAAATGATATGCAGTTGACTGCTGCACCGGCACGCCATTTTTCCGGCAGGTCGGTCAAGCGCTTTACTACCTTGTGGTCATCATTTGTCTTAAGTACTAATGACTATAAGATATACATTGGTGCAGACAGTGGCTATGGTAGTCATATCAAAGAAATAGGAGAGAAGTTCGGCCCTTTCGATCTGGCTATTTTAGAAAACGGGCAATACAATAAAGCATGGCCGCAAATACATATGTTTCCCGAAGAAGCGGTGCAGGCAGGTGTTGAGATTAGAGCAAAAGTAATGATGCCGGTGCACTGGGCTAAGTTTGACATTGCATTGCATACCTGGGATGACCCTATAAAGCGGTTCTCAGCCGCAGCAAAGGAAAAAGGTGCTCTAATTACAACTCCATTAATAGGTGAGCCGGTGGTTGTTGATGGTGTTTATCCCTGTTCTGAATGGTGGCATTTGTGAATAATGATTTCAACCAATAATTGTTTCCCTGTAAGGACAGGTCGCGACCTGTCCTTACCCTAAATCGTACCTGTGCCTACCAGCAGTCAGATCTAATGTCCTGAATTGTATTCCCCAAATTCTAATTCGTATACCGTACATTCCTAAATTCCCTCATTCCAAATCTAGGAACCCCCGGAGTTATACCTAACTTATACTTAAGTTATACCTAACATATACCTAAGTTACACCTAATCTTCTTGCTATCTCCTCCATATTTACTCCTTAGTATCTTCCTGCTTACTCCCTATCAGCCTTATAGTACCTTGTCCATTAAATATTCACGCTTGCTTCTCCTGTCTTGTGTCTTGTTCCTTTTAATTGATTTATTTTTGAAGCGGTGTCTAACAATTCTATTATACATATAACCACAGCGAAAGGAAGGAAGTATTATGCCTGAAGTTATGACCTCTCTTCAATCCACTGCAGGCTACCAGGTCATCAATAAATGGCTTGCGGGTAAAGACTTTTCTCCCTTTGCATTTCAGGAAGAAACATGGCAGCATATTATTGGTGGTAAGAGTGGCTTGGTAAATGCGCCTACCGGTTGCGGTAAAACATATTCAGTATTCCTGGGTGCGCTAATTCAGTTTATCAATGATCATCCAAAAGATTACCTGCGCAAGAAAAATAATGGCTTGCAACTGCTGTGGATAACGCCATTACGTGCGCTGGCAAAAGATATTGGTCGTGCCATGGAGGAAGTGATGAATGAATTAGGCATGCAGTGGCGCATTGGCATTCGCAATGGCGATACCGATACCGGCGAGCGCCAAAAGCAGAAGCGCAATATGCCCGAAGTGCTCATCATCACCCCAGAAAGCCTGCATCTGTTACTCACCCAAAAAGGCTATCCCGAATTCTTCAAAACATTAAAAATAATAGCCGTTGATGAGTGGCACGAGATCATCGGCAGCAAGCGAGGGGTGCTGGTGGAGTTGGCAATAAGCAGGATTGTGAATTGCCAGTTACCAGATTCCAGTACCCAGATATCAGTTACTAGTAACCAGCAACCGGCAACTGGTCAACTGCAACCGGTAACTGGTAGCATCATCTCTCCCTCTGGGGCATCAGCGCTACCATCGGTAATCTCGAGGAAGCTAAAGAAGTGTTGCTGGCACCCTTACGATTGAATACAGAAAGCGTAATCGTAAAAGCTAATCTCAACAAGCAGATCGATGTAGAGTCTATATTGCCTGATGAAATAGAAAGATATCCCTGGGCAGGACATCTCGGGCTTACATTAGCTGAAAAAGTCATTCCCATTATAGAGCAGAGTAAAACCACTCTGGTCTTTATCAACACACGCGGAATGAGCGAGCGGTGGTATCAGAAGCTGCTCGATATTGCCCCGCAGTTAGCAGGCGCCATTGCCTTGCATCATGGCAGTATAGAACATGAACTGCGCAACTGGGTAGAAGAAGCACTACATGTACAAAAGCTGAAAGCTGTTGTATGTACAGCAAGTCTCGACTTAGGGGTTGATTTTCGTCCCGTTGATACCGTAATACAGGTAGGCTCACCCAAAGGTGTTGCGCGTTTTCTGCAGCGCGCAGGCCGTAGCGGGCATGGTCCCGGTGAAGTAAGCCATATTTATTTCTTGCCTACGCATTCATTAGAATTAGTGGAAGCTGCAGCCCTCAAAGCTGCCATCAAAGAAGAAATTATTGAAAGCCGCGAGCCTATGCTCCTTTGCTTTGATGTACTTACGCAATATCTCTGCAGTATAGCAATCGGAGAAGGCTTTAACCCGGATAAAATATATGATGAAATAAAAGCTACGTACTGCTTTGCCGATATTACAGAGGAAGAATACCTGAATATACTTTACTATATTACAAGGGGTGGTGCTGCGCTTACGCAATATGATGAATATAAGAAAGTGGAAATAGGGGAGGATGGTATATACCGGATAAAGAATCGTGGTATAGCCATGCGCCACCGCATGCACATTGGTACGATTGTCAGCGATGCCATGCTGAAGGTGAAGCTGCTTGGCGGTAGTTATGTGGGAATGATAGAGGAGTATTTTATCAGCCGTCTCTCGCCTGGTGATGTGTTTACGTTGGCAGGACGAACATTGGAATTGATAGGTATTAAGGACATGACGGTTATGACCAAAAAATCCAATGCCAAGAAATCTATTGTGCCAAGCTGGAATGGCGGCAGAATGCCGCTTTCTTCTAATTTAGGGGGAGTGCTTCGCCAGACCTTTAATATGGCACTTGCAAAAGGTAAGAAACCGGTAGAGTTATCCGTGTTACAACCTTTATTTGAATTGCAGCAGCAGCTCTCCCATATACCCAAAACAGGTGAGTTATTAATAGAGCAAATAGCAACGCGCGACGGCTATCACCTCTTTGTGTATCCATTTGAAGGCAGGCTGGTGCACGAGGCAATGGCTGCTTTGATAGCTTACCGCATCAGTCGTATTACGCCAATTACCTTTTCCATTGCCATGAACGACTATGGCTTTGAGCTGTTGAGTGACCAACCTATTCCGGTAGATGATACCAATGTTTATGAATTATTTACTACCAAACACCTGATGCAGGACATTCAAGCAAGTGTAAATAGCATAGAAATGGCTCGCCGCAAGTTCAGAGATGTTGCAGTAATTGGCGGGTTGATTTTCCAGGGGTACCCCGGTGAGCATAAAAAAGCACGTCACCTGCAGGCATCTGCATCTTTGCTATTCAATGTATTCAGCGAGTACGACCCCACCAATCTGCTACTGCGGCAAGCCTACCAGGAAGTGTTTGACCAGCAGATGGAAGAGGTGCGCCTGCGCAATGCATTGCAGCGAATTGGTAGTGAAAACATTATACTTACTTTTCCGGATAAGCTTACGCCATTCTGTTTCCCGATAAAGGTGGATAGTATGCGGGAGAACCTGACTTCTGAAAAACTGGAAGATAGAGTCCTGAAGATGCAGGCACAGTTGGAGAAGGGGTAGAAGAATTCCTATCACCTGTCCTAATCGTTCATGTTTCACAAATCACCATATTTCAAAATAATCTATTTCATCAATCCTGCTAATTCTACTTATTTCATATCATCCCAATCTCCTCCAATCACCCCAAATCCCTGTCCAATATTTGCTTACTTTTTCCGTTTTTTGCATATCCTATGTCCACACCGGTTTATCATATCATCCGCAACAATAACTTCTGGCTCTCCCCCCAGCGTTGCCTTTTTTGGGAAAATGAGCAGGCCATTATATTGTCGGATTTGCATTTAGGTAAAACAGGTCATTTTCGCAAGCAAGGCATAGCTGTTCCGCAGGCAGTGTACAAAGAAGACTTACAACGCCTTTTTAGTGAGATCCAATACTATAAACCCAGAAAACTGATCATTGTAGGAGACATGTTTCACAGTAAAGAGAATCGCGAACTGGACCTATTTGTAAGATGGCGTAACGACATGCCTCAGGTAGATGTGCACCTCATAAAGGGTAACCATGATATATTAAAGGATGAATGGTACAGCAATGCTAATATTACTATTAGTCAGGAGCAACTGTGTATAGGCGATTTTATTTTTACCCACGATGCAGTAGCAGCTAATTGCACTGATAGCCAGCAACCTTATATCTTTAGCGGGCATATTCATCCCGGCGTGTCTATACATGGCTTAGGCAGGCAATCACTTACTTTCCCGTGTTACTACTTCGGTGAGCAATATGCAGTATTGCCGGCTTTCAGCAAGTTTACGGGTGTAAAGGTGATGCGGAAAGACAAAGGGGATAAGTTGTTTGCCATTGTAAATCAATCAATAATAGCTGTCTGAACTTGGACTTAAGGAGATTTTGGGATTAATGGGATGAGGAATAGATATTATTTATTGATTGTTCTTGAAGTGTTGTTATCTCCCCTTTAAGATAAGGTAACTCAAATAATAAAAAAGCAGCCTAAGTTAAGGCTGCTTTTTTATTATTAATTTATACTATTAATTGTACTAGAAAGGCAGATCATCCATTGGCTCGTCCTGTGCGGCAACGGGTGCGGCAGCCTGTGTTGCAGGTTGTGTATTATAATTGTTGTTATATCCGTAAGAAGTAGCCCCTTGTTGCTGTGGTTGTGCATCGTGTTGTGCACCGCCTTCACTATTGCGGCCGCCAAGTAATTGTACATACTGTACAGTAAGGCGCAAAGAAGCACCTTGTTTACCATCGTTGCTTGTGTAGGTGCGTACATCCGGGTTACCTTCCAGATACACAGTTGTGCCCTTTTTAAGATAAGGTGCTATACCTGTACGGTCGCTCCAATAGGCGCATTCCACCCATATTGTTTTTTCTTTTTGCATACCAGAGCTATCTTTAAACTTCTCAGTATGGGCAACATTAAAATTGATAACGTTTTTACCATTTACATTGTTTACAACGCAATCCTTTCCAAGATTGCCGATGAGCGTTAACTTTATCATTTGTCTAAAATTTAATTAAGTGAATATACAGAAAATTCAACTTGTGATGTGTAACTCGCTAAAAATTTTGTAATAGTCAATTTAAGCTCTTTTGTAATGTGACTTTAACGCCATTCATCTTCAACTTTATAATCCTACTTGGTGATGTACTACATAAAACCTATTTTGCATGGCAGGACGGCCTTGTAATGGTAAAGCAAGTGAGCATGCTAACGTTATGAAATGGTGCTATTTTCATTAAAAAATGGTTGTATTCATTAAAAGGAAATAAAATTTTCTATCATTTTAACGTCAAAAAGTTAAAAATACATAGCTTTATTCTCAGAATATCAATATCAAAATCCCAAATTCAACTTAATGGAAAACTCCTACAGAATTCTACTTGCGGAAGATGAGCCCAAGCTTAGTCAGGTAGTACAGGAAGAATTAACCCGTCAGGGGTATGCTGCCGATGTGGCGTATGATGGCAGTATTGCCGAAAAAATGTTCAAGCAACATACTTATTCATTGGTGTTGCTCGATATCAACCTCCCTTACAAGAATGGTTTGGCCTTATGTAAGGAATTCAGAGAGACCAACAGCAAAGTGCCCATTATTATGCTTACGGCACTTGGAGAATTAAAGGACAAAATGGATGCTTTCAATCTTGGTGCAGATGATTATATTGTTAAACCTTTTGAGTTTGACGAATTATCTGCCCGTATTAAAGTGTTTTTAAAACGAGCCGAAAACGCAGTTCCGGCAACTGATAAGATTGTAGTGGCTGATATGGAAATTGATATGGAAAACAAAACCGTATCGCGCAGTGGTAAAAACATCAACCTTACTGCAAAGGAATTTGCTTTATTGGTGTTATTATCCAAAAACAAAGGAAAAGTGATATCTAAAACAGATATACTGGAGAAGGTATGGGATTTAAGCTTCGATACCGGGACCAATACTATTGAAGTGTATATAAGCTTTTTGCGCAACAAAATAGATAAGCCTTATGAAACAAAACTGATACATACTAAACCCGGTTTTGGGTATTATGTAAGAGAAACTGTTATATAGTATTATCAATGACATTAAGGTTTAAGTTTACCATTTTTTTTAGTTTACTTATTTCCCTTGTTTTAGTAATAGCGCCGGCAGTAATCTATTTCTTATACGATAACATAAGGCAGGAGGACTTTAAGGAGCGACTCTATCTCACAAGCAGCTTATTCTTATGACAGCTTTTATAGGCTGCCTGTTGACAGTCGTACGCGCATGAATCTGGAGGAGAGCCGGTTACGAGCGATCCCAAATATGGATATAACCATTTTTGATAATAATCGAAAGCCGGTATATCAATCTGACAAGGTTTATTTTCAACCTCCGGCCGCTATATTCACTGATGCTGCTAATAATGACTCGGTATTTCTCAGGAAAAAGAATAGAGAAGTAGTAGCCATATATATGCGTAATAGGGCCCATCCTGGCTATGTAATTGTAAGTGGCTATGATAAGTTTGGCTTTGGGCGACTTGAAAGACTTCGCTGGATACTGATACTTGTCACTATCTGCAGTGTCTTTGTAATAACTGTATTATCTTTTTTCCTGGTAAGGCAGGTCACCCGTCCAATTACCGAACTGGGTAGACAGATGCAAGAAATATCGGAAAGCAATCTGCAGCGGGTGAAGGTAAAAAGCGGACGTGTAAACTATGAGCAGCGATTGGTGGCTAACCAGTTTAATGCTATGCTCGACCGTTTAGAAAGAGCTTTTGAACTGCAGCGAAGCTTTGTGCACCATGCCTCACATGAGTTGCGCACGCCATTGGCTACCATGCTGGCACAAACAGATCTGGCACTGCGCAAAGAGCTTACTATAGAAGATGCAAAAAAGGTATTGTCTTCCTTACGTGACGATCAGCGCGAAATGATTGAACTTACCAACTCCTTATTATTATTATCGCAATACGAACGTACAACTCTGTCTCCCGAATGGCCTGTAGTGCGCCTGGATGAAGTATTATACGATACCATGTCAATGGTAAAGCGGATGCTCACGGATGTAAACGTATCTATTGAATTTGCCAGCATACCTGATGATGATTTGTTCCTTTCTATACGTGGCAACGACTCATTAGTTCGCTCGGCATTCCGCAATCTTATCAAGAATGCATGGTTGTATTCCGATAATAAATCGGTGGCAATAACTATAGATGCTACTAATACAGAAGTGTATTTACATTTTGATAATACTGGGAAACTTCTTGATAATGCTGAGCAGGATCGGTTGTTTATTCCTTTTTTCCGGGCATCCAATTCGGTGCAGATAAAAGGGTTTGGCTTGGGATTAAATATTATACAGCGCATTGTGGCCCTGCACAAAGGCAGCATAACCTATTCTATTAATAATGGATTTAACCGTTTCACCCTCGTTTTCCCAAAAGTTACTTCGCAGGAAGTTGAAACTGTTTAAGGAATAATATGTCCTGAGAAAAGATCGTTGTAAAAGCACAGTGTACACTTTATCAAATAACATAGCCCACGGCTAATACCGTGGGCTAAATGTTGAGTATATTCAGTTATTAGAATGACTTCATGCTTCCTTCATATCTCCACTTCCCATCATCACTCAAACTATTTCAATAGATTACAAGCCAAATACACCACTGTTAATCAACTGTAGTGCTTCCTTTTTGTACTGACTATCAATGAGCAAAGAAATATTGTGTCTGCTGCCACCATAGCTTACCATGCGTACCGGTATGCTGCTGATCGCATTAAATAATTTCTTTAATACTTCTGGTGTTTCAGCGATTTCATTACCTACAACAGATATAATGGTCTGATTATCTTCCACTTCAACCGTACCAAATGGCTCCAGTTCTTTTACAATCTCAGTTAAGTGAGCATCACTGTCAATGGTTACCGATACTGCTACTTCCGAAGTAGTGATCATATCAATCGGCGTGCGGTATTTCTCAAATACTTCAAAGACTTTACGCAAAAAGCCATATGCCAGCAACATGCGGCTGCTCTTTATATTGATAGCAATAATACCATCTTTAGCAGCTACTGCTTTTACGCCTGTACTCTTAGCATCTTCGGCAATTGTAGTTCCGGCTGCCTCCGGCTCCATGGTGTTGAGCAGTTTTACAGGTACATTGGTTTGCTGTGCCGGCCAGATACAGGTAGGATGCAAGATCTTAGCCCCAAAATACGCCAGCTCAGCAGCTTCATCAAAACTCAACTGGCTGATAGGAACGGTTTTATTTACTACGCGCGGGTCGTTATTGTGCATACCGTCTGATATCAGTCCATATCTCACATACACTGGCATTGATAGCTGCTGCAACTAACGATGCGGTATAGTCACTGCCACCTCGTTTAAGGTTGTCCACTTCGCCACGGGCATTTCGGCAAATATATCCTTGCGTTATAAACAGTTTTTTATCGCTGTGTTGCTGCAATAATTTGTTTAGTTTGTATTTGATAGCTGGCAGTTCAGGCTCTTCATTTGCATCAATGCTCATAAATTCCAATGCCGGTAAAAGCAAATGATCAATTCCCTGTTCCTGCAGATAAACACTGAACAGCTTGGTACTTAGCAATTCGCCCTGTGCAAGAATATCTTTATACAACGCATCACTAAATGAAATGCGAAGGATGATATTTAAAAATTCAAAATGCTCTTTAACAATAGCGGTTGCTTTTGTTACATATGCTTCTTGTTGTACCAATTGCTTTATGAAATTGTCATAATGCGCCTGCAATTCATCTATCTTGTTTTTAGCGCCGGTACGGTCGCCCAGCAGCTATGGCATCACCAATAGATACCAGTGCATTGGTAGTGCCGCTCAGTGCACTTAACACTACAATCTTTGGTTCGGCATCGGCAGTTATCAGTTGTGCTACCTGGTGCATTCGCTCCGGCTTGCCTACGCTGGTGCCGCCAAACTTCATTACTTTCATATGTATTTTTTGCGGTTGCAAAAGTATTGGCTATCGGAGAATAAAGAATTATATTTTTAGTAAAATAGTCATTTAACAGCCCTGTGTTTAACTTTGTGGGTTAAAGTTGGAAATTCTCTAATGCCTTCTGCAAAAGACATTTTTGTTATATCTGTTATATCTAATAAAAAGTGCGGCTGCTTTTGGCAGCCGCTGTTGTATATAGATCATAGGTTTAAACGGTTGGTGGCAGATGCGTATCTGCATAAATATCTTCCAAAGAAACAGATAATTTTACAAATGGCAACAACAACGATTCGTGCAGTTGGTTATACACTTCCTCTTGCCAATTACCATTCTCATCCTTTCGGAATGCTTCTACATAAACGCTTTCACTATCTACCAATATGTATTCTTTTAACGTGGGTATGTCTTTATACAACTCGAACTTTTGTCCTCTGTCATAGCGCTTCGTAGAAGGCGAAAGAATCTCGATAATGATAACCGGACCAATAAAATTATCATCTCCTTTATGCAGGTTATTCAATAAGTCGCCACAAAAGAACGATATGTCAGGATAAGTATATAAACTATTTTCAGGAATATAAACTCGTAGATCACTTCCATAAGGACGGCAGCTTTTTCCTTTAGATTTATAACCCAAATCAATTAATAGATTCATGAATATAATATTATGCCTATTCCCTGCACCTGCCATCGCAAATATCTCCCCTTTATAATACTCATGCTTATCTAAAGCAGCACGCTCCATATCTAAATACTCATCTTCTGTCCATCTTTTATGTCCATAGGCTAATACAGGCTCTCTCAATTCAGTTTCCATCTTTCAAATATAAGCTATTGCATGCACTATCTCTACTGCTTGGCACTTCATATAACTTATGCCGAACTATTTCGCAGGGAATGATTTTTGGGTACACCTTTGAGCAGTTTCTTATACTATCAAATTCACCTTATGAAATATCGTTCTTTTCAAGGCAATTCTGTTTCTGAAATTGGTTTAGGCACCTGGCAGCTTGGAAGTGCCGACTGGGGCAATGTAAGCGACGAAGAAGCCTTTGCTATTTTACAGGCTTTTACTGATGCCGGTGGCAATTTTATAGACACTGCCGATGTGTATGGCATGGGTATCAGTGAAAAGCTGATTGGTCGTTTCATATCACAGTCATAAGCGCGAGTTATACATAGCTACAAAACTCGGGCGTCGCGGCGATGCAGGAAATGGCTGGCCACAAAACTTTACCTATGATGGAATGCGCAGGCATGTAGAAAGTTCGTTGCAGCACTTAGGTGTGCAGCAATTGTTTTTAGAGCAGTTGCATTGCATCCCTACAGAGGAATTGCAGAAGGGCGATGTATTTGATCATTTCAGGAGGTTACAGCAGGAAGGACTGATCAAATATTGGGGAGCAAGTGTAGAAACAAGTGAAGAAGCGCTTATTTGCCTGGAGCAGGACGGTCTTGCTTCACTGCAAATCATTTTCAATTTGTTCCGCCAGCATGTGGCAGAAGAAGTGTTTGCAAAAGCTGCAGCAAAAGGGGTTGCTATTATTGTAAGAGTTCCGCTGGCAAGCGGATTATTAACCGGAAAGTTTAATAATCAAACAACCTTTGCTCCTAATGACCATCGTAATTTCAACGCCAATGGCGAATCCTTCAATGCCGGCGAAACCTTCTCCGGTATCGAATTTCATCAAGGCATCAGCTTTGCCAGTCAGATAGCCTCTTATTTTCCTGATAACCACACTGCAGCATGGGCGCTCCGCTGGATACTTGATTTTCCTGAAGTAACCACAATAATACCCGGTGCTACAAAATTATCACAGGTGCAAAGTAATGTATCTGCATCTGGTTTGCCACCATTATCCCCTCAAGCACATCAGCAATTACGTGCTTTGTACGATGAGAAAATAAAGCCCGCTATTCGGGGGCACTATTAAGTCTGAACTGGGATTTTTGAGATTAATGGGATTATCAGGATGAAGGGAAAAAGAAAGGGTTTGGAACACTTTAAAAGCTCCAAACCCTTATTCATTTATAGAAAACACTGTAACAGCAGGTTGATGAAGTATGAAGATGATCTGATTCTTAATCCCAGTCATCCCAATAATCCCACAAATCCCAGTTCAGACTATACCATTGGCAGTTTATAGCCATTATGGTATTCTTTGCTTAGATACTCTTTATTAATAGCTTCATCGGTATAGCGGCCTTTAGTAATATCCCATTCCAGCTTTTTACCGCTACGATAAGCCGCGTTACCCATTTGCGCAACTGTTGCAATATGTACCGCAGCTTCAATAGGGCAGTGGAGCTCATCCATTTTGCGGCTGCGCACTACATCTACAAAGTTTTGCATGTGCTTCTGTAAACCATTATCCATTGATTTTTCAAATGGCCTGCTCACTTTATTACCACTGGCTTTTTCTTCTAATACTTCCCAGCCACCACGGCTCAATACCAGTGTACCATTATTGCCGATGTAAGCAATGCCATGGTCGCGACCATAAGAGCCATTTCCAATACCCATAGCAGAATCCCACACCATGTTGAACTTATCAAACTCATACAAGGTAGTAAGTGTATCAGGTGTTTCTTCGTATAAATCCGGATAAGCAAAGCGTCCACCCAATGCAGAGATAGATTTTGGTGTGCTCACATTCATACCCAGCAAACCATAGTCAAGTAAGTGTACACCCCAGTCGGTCATCAAGCCACCGGCATAATCCCAAAACCAGCGGAAGTTAAAATGAAAGCGGCTGGAATTGAATGTGCGTGTAGGTGCTGGTCCAAGCCAGGTTTTATAATCTACTCCTGCAGGGGGGGCAGTATCAGGTACAACAGGGCCAGGCTTCATCCAGTCCTGATAGCACCACACTTTTACGGTGCGTATATTACCAAGCTGCCCGCTTTGTACAAAGTCAACTGCGTTTTTAAAGTGCTGCTGGCTGCGTTGCCACTGGCCCACCTGTACTACCCGGTTGTATTTTTGCTGTGCACGCTGCATGGCACGGCATTCTTCAATGGAGTTGCCAACTGGTTTTTCGCAGTACACATCTTTGCCAGCCATGGCTGCCTCTATCATTATTAGTGCATGCCAGTGGTCGGGCGTACCAATGATGACTGCATCAATATCTTTTTGCTCCAGCACTTTGCGGTAGTCTCCATAGGTTTTTACCTTGGAGGCATCTACTCCTAATCCTTTTAAATCATTCATGCGCTTGTCCAGCACATTCTTGTCCACATCGCAAAGTGCAACCACATTTACACCGGGTACTTTCGAGGCGGCAGTAAGATCTGCCCAGCCCATACCATTGATACCAATGGCAGCAATATTTACTTGGTCACCGGCAGCAAACTTTTTATTAAGAATAGCAAAAGCAGAATTGTTAACGGCAGAAGCAACAAGCCCTCCGCCAAGCAATGCAGAAGATTGTTGTAAAAAAGAACGGCGTGTAGTCATTGTACAATGATGTTTTTATTAGAAAGATAATATGGCACCCTCAAATATTAGATGGAATAAATGTACAAAGAAATTATATTAGGGAGGCGAGATGTTTATATGCACTAAGAAAATGCTAAAAGTGTATGCAATAGGCAAGCTTATTTTATTGAGATTTTGTAAGTGAACGATTCCTTACCAATCAGTAAGCCAAAACCATAACAATACCTAAAGCACTCCCTCCTCCATATTGGACTCCTCGGAGTTATACCTGACTTATACCTAACTTATACTTAAGTTATACCTAACTTATACCTATGTTCCTTGCTATATCCTCCTATTTAACTCCTAAGGAACAACCCATATGCGATGTATATCCTCCTTCAATCTTGTATCTTGTACCTTATTCCTTGTATCTTGTTCCTTGAATCTTGTCCAACTGCCAATAATTGCAAAAATTTGCATGAATTCTGCTGTAAACTTTGTTATTTAAACTTATTCCTTAAGTTACATAAGGTTAGTATTCATTTTGTGTCAAATAAACATTGGTTTCCTTTGCAACATGTAATTTGTTTATTTTGTCTATTATGTAATGTTCACTCCCAAATTGTAATTTTAAGTATTCTGCTACTATACTCGTAAAATAACAGGACTGAAAAAAGCAGAAAGATTGAACAGGAATCAAATTGTTATATTAATCCTCTTGAATAATAATGAAAAAGCTGTTGTGTTGGTTTGGTCTGTTGCTGATGCCTTGTATGCTGTTGTTTGCACAGGAAAAAAAGTATCCAAGCCTTTTCTGGGAGATTACAGGCAATGGTTTGAAAAAACCATCGTACCTGTTTGGTACTATGCATGTGAGCAATAAAATGGTGTTTCACTTAAGCGATTCTTTTTATACTGCATTGCAGCAGGTGGATGTTGTGGCGTTGGAGCAGAACCCATATTTCTGGCAGCGTGACATGATGCGCATGAATGAGGCGCAGGATGCTGTAAAGAACTATATGACCAATGGCGCTAACGACTACATCAACCAAAAGTCTTTTCAGTTTACAGCTTATGAGGATAACCTGCGTGCGGCACTTACCGACCAGCCAATGCAGATCAACGGGTTGCTTTACCGCACGAGCCGTATACAGGAAGATTATGAAGAAAATACCTATCTCGATCTCTATATTTACCAAACAGGCCGAAAGCTCGGTAAGCTGGCGGCAGGTGTAGAAGACTATTATCAGTCACAACGTATGGTGTTCCAGGCATACCAGGCAGCCTCCAAAGAGCAAACTAAGAAACGCCCCGACCAAAGCGATGAAAATATGTATGACATCCAGAGAAAAATACAGGATGCTTACCGCCGTGGCGACCTTGACATGCTGGATTCACTGGAGCAATACGAATATGCTTCGCCGGCTTTTACAGAAATCTTCTTGTATAAGCGCAACGAGGTGCAGGCTAATTCAATAGATACCATTTTGCATCATCACTCACTTTTTGTAGGGGTAGGAGCGGCACATTTACCTGGTAAAAGAGGGGTTATAGAGTTGCTTCGCAAAAAAGGCTACCAACTGCGCCCCATCTATATGACTGACCGTGAGGCAGATAAAAAAGAGGCAATTGATAAGCTTCGGGTGCCGGTAGTATTTAAGCCGGCAGCAACAAGCGATGGTTTTATTCAAATGCAATTGCCGGGTACCCTGTTTCGCCGTACCGACAGCCGCCTTAGCCTTAACGATAGCTGGCAATACGCCGATATGGACAATGGCACCTATTACATGCTTACGCGGGTAAAAACACATGCTGCCATGTATGGTCAGGGTACGCAACAGGTACTGCGTAAAGTAGATAGTTTATTGTATGAGAATATCCCTGGTAAAATATTAAAGAAAACGCCGATCACAAAAAATGGATACAGAGGTTTTGATGTTCTAAACCGTACCAGGCGGGGCGATATGCAGCGGTATAATATCATTGTTACACCATTTGAAGTGTTAGTATTTAAAATGAGTGGTAATGAAGATTATGTAGCTGGCGTGGAGGCAAATACTTTCTTTGATTCCATTAGCATACAAAACAATCAGCAAGCGCCATTATTATACACCAACAGCCAGGCAGGCTTCGAGGCCAGGCTGCCGCAAATGCCTTATGTGACCATTGACAAAACCGGTAGTGATCATATCCCTGTTATAGAATGTGAAGCAACCGACAGTAGTAATGGTACTGCTTACATGGTTTGGAAGAAGACAGTTAATAATTATCATTTCTTGGAAGAAGACACCTTTGATTTAACGCTTATGGAGGAAAGTATAAAAGAAAGCGAAATTGTGGATAGAGAGATAAACCGTAACTATACCAACCAAGATGGATATGATGCGCTTAACATGCAGTTTTCGTTGAAGAACGGAAACTTGCTTTATGCCAAAGCGGTGCTGCGCGGTGCGCATTACTATTTATTGGCAGTGAATACAAAAGATAAAAACTATAATCCCGCTTCTTTTTTTAATTCTTTCAGGCTGATTGATTTCGCTTACAGGCAACCTCAGCTATTTACTGATACTGCACTGCATTATTCCGTACAAACACCGGTAAAGCCCGTGCTGGATACCTTTATACAGCGGTTAGTATATGAGGCTATTAATGACAATTTTACGCGTGGCGGAAATGCCTATAATGCATACTGGAACAGGGATAAAACTGCTTTCTTTCAGAACGATTCCACCGGAGAGGCGGTATTGGTGAATTGTACCGTTTTCCCAAAGTATTATTATAGTACAGACACAGCTAATTTTTGGAAGAAGCAGTTAGACATGCAGCAATACAAGCGCATGGTAGTAAAAAAGAAAGAGCCATTTGTACTACCCGATTCAACCATAGGTTATAAATTGGTGATTGGCGATACCAATACGGTCAGGCAGATTGTTTGCTGGTATGTACTAAAGAAAAATTATCTCTATCAGATTACAACATTAACAGATACGATAAGTAAACCAAGCATTTTCATCAATTCCTTCTTTACTACTTTTAAAGCAGATAACAATATCAAGGGTAATTTGGTGTTTGAAGATAAGACTGCACAGTTCTTTAAAGATTATGGAAGTAAAGACTCTGCGGTACAAAAGTTGGCAGTGGAGGCTATTTCCGGTATCAAATATACCTGCAAAGCTGTGCCTTTCATTAAACAAACTATTGCATCGGCAAAGTACACCGATAAAGGTTATTTTGACAGGAAAGCCAGTTTTATACATGAGCTTGGCTATTTACATGATAGCAATTGCGTGCAGGATGTTACAAAATATCTCTTGCAACTGTACCGCCAGACTGCAGATACCAGCTATTTCCAAAACGAGATCATACAGGCATTAGCAAGGCTTAAAACTAAAAGTGCTTATGATTCACTGAAAGATCTTTTGATACAGGATCCCCCGGTATATGATGATAACAGTCAGTATCACAGCTTGTTTGATATCCTGGAAGATTCTTTGGCACTGGCAAAGAATTTATTCCCCGACTTGCTGCAGTTAGCTTCTTTAGAAGGGTATAAAGAGCCCGTAAACAGCCTGTTGAAGGAACTGGTTGACAGCGGATTTTTATCTCCCTCAAATTATCAGTCTTACTTTAGCCGTATCTATTTTGATGCAAAGATTGCAATGAAGAAACAGCAGAATAAAGATGATAAGCTATTGCAGCAACAAAGCAGCAAAGAGTATAACGAAGGAGAGGATGATGACAATGACGGAGCAAGAGGTTATTCAGGCAGAATCAGCCTTAGCGCATATGGCTACTATCGTTCCAAAAGCGCTGATGATGTGGAAGGTAATGACCTCATTAATTATGCTACCTTGTTAGTAGGTTTTTACAATACTAATACCTCTGTCCCTCCGTTCTTTAATAAGCTCTTACGCTCACAGGATGCGGCTACACAGTTGGGGGCTGCCATTTTACTTGCCCGCAACAATATTACTGTTCCGGATACCGTTTGGCAAAGTCTTGCTGCAAAAGATAAATACCGGGCAATACTGTACCGTAAGCTCTCCTCTATAGGTAAAGAAAATTTGTTTCCCAGGAGTGCCGCTACACAACTACAAATGGCGCAGGCATTATTGCTGAATGATAAAAATGCTGATAAATTCCAAAGTTGTGAATTAGTTGGGAAGAGGATGATAACAGCAAAAGAGCAAACCGGATACGTGTATTTCTTTAAGTACAAATTGAATAAGGATGATGACTGGAAAATAGGTATTAGTGGTATCCAGCCTGCCAATTTAAAAGACGTAAGTACCAATGACGACCTTACACGGATGAGTAATAGCAAACTGATGGATAATAAACCAGTGCTTACACAGTACGATGAAGAGTTGAAGAAACAGATTTTTTCTATGCACCGGAGTGCCAGCTATTTCTTCAATTCTAATATGTATAGCAATTACCTGAGCGACTATACAGATGGCGATAATTAATAAGCAACTTATTTATGATTTGTTATTTGAAAGCATTCCATATCAAAAACATTAAAGTCGATGAGTAATACTATGGGTTATCATGAATACAGAAAATGTATAGACGCCTGTCTTGCTTGTGCTGCTGTTTGCAATCATTGCGCAAGCTCGTGCCTCAAAGAAGAGAATGTGCAAATGATGGCAAGTTGCATACAACTGGATATGGAGTGTGCTGCACTTTGCTACACCGCTGCACAACTGATGAGTATGGGAAGCGATAAAGCTAAAGAAATATGTACCCTGTGTGCTAAAGCTTGTAACGATTGCGCCGATGAATGCGATAAACATGAACATGAACACTGTAAGGAGTGTGCTGATGCCTGTAGGTATTGTGCCATGCTATGCAATAATATGTAGATAAAAGCTGCGAGCGGAGCACCTATTTTGATACTCAATTGAGGATGGTATAAAGTGGGCAAGGGGACAAAGGTTTATATAAAGCAAATGCAGGGCTTTTAATAAAAAAAGCCCTGCCTAAATTTTGCTTATTTCATAAAGGAGTAGGATTTTAAACTATGTCATACCTCAAATATTAGTTGTTCATCTCTATCCTCTACCGGTATTTTTCTCATAAAGTTATTGTATTCCAATTCATTTTCCTGAGATGTGTACATCCCATAGGCATCCATACTATAGCCTGTCAGTCCATCATTTGCTTCTAAAAGATAAATAACGTTTTCATCGCCAGGATCAGAATCCCCTTCAAAACGGAAAACCTTTATTATTTTTAAATCTTCTGGTTGATATACTTTGCCTTTTCCTGCTGTAAAGCCTCCTTCTATCCATTTAAATTCATGATCCATTTTCTTGAGTCTTAGTTTTTCAAGCACAGCAGTAAGGCTGGTCATTTCGTTAGGCTTATACATGTGTTGGTAGTTTAAGCTAATTATAGTCAAAATCCATACCTGCGTTATATAACTTTTGTTCCCTCTTACTGCAATAGTTTGGAGGCATAACTAGTTGATAAGGTAATAAACTAATGGGGATAATTTTCTACAAGCATTTAATATTATTAAGAAGTCATCACGGTTGTAATTTCTTTATATGATGTTTATTATAATTATGGTTATATCACAAGATGTACTGTTTAAAACGTAGCTATTTAATATTACAACTATAAGTATAGAATTAGAAGAGTTTTATATTACATAACCCTATACTGTGCTCCACTACTAACCTGATGAATCCTTTAAATAGAAGTGAATGAATAGAAGATTTAATACCAGATTCAGATAGGTAGGCTAATAAAAAACTAGGAGCCTTAACTTGTCCCATAACATATAACCTGACGAATATTCAGCAGAGATAGGAGATAGGTTTCAAGGGGCGAGATACGGAGGAGATACGGCACAGATACGACAAAGATAGGGAGGAGATTAAGTATAACTTAGGTATATGTTAGCTATAACTTAAGTATATGTTAACTATAGCTCTGAAGGTTCCTGAAATCAATAATAAAAATCACGGGCAAGTTAAGGCTGCGAGCTACGAGCCGTGAGCTACGAGCGGGCAAGGCATTAAGCTTGAAATAAGTGATTATCATTCTACCTAATTGAAAGTGGTATAAGATTCTGGTCGGTTTTTAAAAGACCTTGTTTTAACTTGAGTTAAGGAAAGGTAATTATATTATTTTTTTAGGCTGCTTCTATCTATACCTCTAAGCCGTTGCCCTTTTGTGTGCTTACTCTATTTATGCTAAGGGGCAAAATCTTCTATTTTATTTAAATCAACAAATAAAGTGCAAAATCAAATAAGCAAAACAATTATTTGTGAAAAAAAGTTTGCAATACTCTTTTTTATTAACTTTATTAAAGCAAAAGGTTCGTTAGAATTTTCGCTTTACGGTATAGATATTGTGGCTCCTTCTAATATATAAAACCTGCATCTATGGATCCGAATCAAACACTCACACAAAAGAAAATCAATCAGCATAACATACAGGTAGCAGATAAGCTGCATGTTATGGTTAACACACTTCAGCACGCAAACAATGGTTTCAAGCACATAGCAGAGCGATGTCAGAACCGCAAAACGCAGGTGCTCGTATTTGGGTTAGCTACAGAGTCATTCCAGGTGTACAAGGAACTTTCATCGCAAATGCAGGTGCTGAAAGGCAAACCTTTATCACATTATATACTGCAAAATGAATGTAAGACAGATGATATGGAGAATAAAGAGCCTGAGATGAGTAAAGATAACAGTGAAAAGGTGCTGGATGAGTGTACACAGATAGAAAAAAACCTAATTACCGAATTCAGAAGGCTGCTTAATGACAGCCTGATTTCAGGTGATTTGCGAAAGCTATTGCAGGAACAATTGAACAGCTTTTTATATTCCTTTGTAAAGCTTAAAATGTTGCGTAATTATCAAAATAAAACTATAGATTACGGTATTATGTTTTAAATATGGATTAACTATTATGTTAACAGCTTGAGGGCTGCAAATGTAGGCATACAACAATGCTTATAAGAATGAGAAATCAGAATCCAAGAAAACAACAAAAGCCGGAAGAAAAGCTCCGGCTTTTGTCATGCAAGGGGAATACCTTAAGCTGTTTCCTGAGCAGCCTCTATATTAATAGTACTTTCAGCTACCTGAGTTAGCAATTGATCTGTATCTTTTTCTTCTTGTAGAGTTAGTGCCAGCGTATTTGCTGCCTCATTTTTACCCAATATTTTAGCAAGCTGTACCAAGCCACCATAGGTTGCTATTTCATAGTGCTCTACTTTTTGTGCAGCCATTATCAGAGCCGCATCTCTTGTCATGGTTTTATCTTCTGTTTCATCAATTATATCGTTTGCTTCTTTTATCAGTCCATCCATAGCTTCACACTTCTTAGCAACTGCTTTGGAGCCAATTGTTTCAAATACTTGCTCCAAACGAGCAACCTGTTCTTCGGTTTGAGTGCGGTGTTGGGCAAAGGCGTTTTTTAGTTGTTCGCTGGTAGCTTTTTTTCCCATTTTTGTAAGAGCTTTTACCAGCGCTTTTTCAGCCCAGTAAATATCTTTTAGGCCATCAACAAGAAATTTATTCAGCAGCTTACTTTCGTCAGTTTGCGTGGTGGTTTGTTTAGCGCTTGAGGAGCCTTTTGCATTAGAAGTTTTCTTTTCCATAGTTATTATAATTGTTTATTTCTTCAATTTAAAATGTGTGCCAAAAGCAGATTTATTTATTAATACATATTAAAAACTTTGGTGCATCAAATACAAATTGGTTATCTAAAAATTAAAAAGGTAAATTCTTGCATATCTTCTATATTTATTAAGCATAAGTAATCAACTATTTGTTCAAAATATCTTTATTAGAAAAGGTAACCACATAGCTGTCCACAGGTCACTGACTCACCACAGGATCTCACAGGGTCAGTGACCTGTGGACAGCTAATGTGTATGCTTTAAGAATAGAGTAATAAGGGAATTACTAAGGAGCACCTTTAATTAAATAAAATAATATTTAAACGTTATACCCTTATTGTTGTTTGAAATAATTTATACACTAAACCAACCTATTGAAATGAACGACTTACACATAATAAATTTAAAAACTAATGAACCACCTGATAAGTAGACCCGTTACCAATCGATATTATATCCATTTACTTAATATTTTTTTTACTACCGATTGTTAAACGATATTAACATTTAAATATTTGTTTTATCTTCGTAATATCCCCAAATCAAAATTAAATACCAATACATGCAAGTTCTTTCAGAAGTATCACAAAAACAGGTGATTCATTTACAGATTCCGGTAGAACAAGCTGAAGAGAAAATCCTAATCCAAAACACGCTTGTGAAAAAAAAGGTACAGCTTATACTGAAGCGGACGTTCGACATTGTTGTAGCAAGCACACTTATCGTGCTGCTTTCACCAGTTCTTATATTGATAGCTGTTTTAATTAAAATGGCCTCAAAGGGTAATGTATTATACAGCAATGAACGGGTAGGTTATAAGGGAAGAAATTTCCGTTGCTATAAATTCCGGTCTATGGTATCTGACCAGTCTAAAATAGCGCAGGCGCACAAAGTAGCTTTAGAGCAGCAGCAAAAAGGCGTTCTTTTAAAATTACAGGACGACCCACGTGTAACATGGATCGGTAAGATCATTACGCAGATCTAGTGTTGACGAATTACCTCAACTATTTAACGTGTTACAAGGCAATATGAGTATTGTAGGTCCTAGACCCCTGGTACCTTTTATGCTGGCACATTTGCAGGATTTTAAAGCAGTACGATGCCTGGTAAGGCCAGGTATTACAGGCCTATGGCAAATACGTGATCGTGCAAATAATACCAGCGCTGAATTTATGGTGGAGCACGATACCGAGTACATTAGGAATTACAGCCTAATGATGGATATAAAAATATTGATCAATACTCCAAGGGTTGTATTATCTGGCGAGGGCGCTTTTTAATACCAGAAGCAAAGCCTGTATTAAGCTAGCGATTACCCTAAGTCCTCTAACCTGACCTTATACATCTATACCTTAACTGCTAAAATTTACTCCCACACATGATTCAATCGGATTTTGTGATAGTTGGAGCCGGACTTACAGGTAGCTCAATTGCACGACTGCTTTCTGATTACGGGCAAGATGTGATTATCTTAGACCGGAAAGACCACATTGCAGGTAATGTCTATGACTACAAGCATGAAAGTGGTGCTATAGTCCATAAATATGGCCCCCATTACTTCCGTTGTGGTAGTGAAAAAATATGGAGCTTTCTCAATCGCTTTACCTCTTTTTACAATTGGTCAGCAGTGCTCAAAAGCAAGGTTGGCTGCGAATACTTGAGCTGGCCCGTAAATGAGGCTTACATCAACAGTATTGTTGGTAAAGATTGGGAGTTGTTTAAAGGTGAGCCTTGCAACTTTGAAGAGGTCTGTCTTAGCCGTATGCCATCAGAAATTTACGAAATGTTCATAAAGGGCTATACCGAAAAGCAATGGGGTGTTAAAGCAACCGAACTGAGTAAAGATCTGGCAGTACGGATAACTATAAATAAAGGTACTGTAAATACGCTTACACCTAACCACCGCTGGAATGCCATACCTGTACAGGGCTATACCGAAATGGTACGCAGTATTATTGGCAATATCCCGGTGAAGCTAAACTATGACTATCTGCAGCACCGCGATAATGTGAAGGCTAATAAGCTCCTGATTTTTACAGGCCCTATCGATGAATTCTTCTATTACAGGTTTGGAAAGCTGAAATACCGCGGACAGAGCCGTAAAATTGAATACCTCCCTGATGTTACCAATTATCAGCCATGCATTCAGGTTAACTATCCTGATCCCAAAGATCCGCGCATCCGCACGATTGATTGGAAGCACTTGCTGCCAATTGAAAAAAGGGAAACAATTAAAGGCACAGTTCTAACCCACGAAACACCATTTACACCTGAAGAGTCAGGGCAGTATGAATATCCTTTTCCTGATAAAGTCAACCAAAACCTTTATCAGCAATACAAAGCAGAAGCGGAAAAGCTCACTGACACTATGATTTGCGGTAGACTGGGCGAGTACCGTTATTACGATATGGATCAGGCAATAGGCCGTGCTATGGGTCTTGCCGGTAAAATACTCGAACGTTTTAAACTTGGCAGGGAAGCCGAAGTAGCAGCATAATAGTTTTATAGCTTGTACTATCTTTATCCATATGGATTTTTACAAGCTTACCAACTTTCAGCTTTATTCTATCATCAACAGCAGGCATTTGGATGCAGCACAAAAAGCTGCTGCACAAAGAGAACTGGAGAAGCGCAATTTAACACCGGAAGAATTACAACAACTTGCAGACGAACTGGCTTCTCGCCTGCACCAGCCAAAATGGTCTCCTACGGTAAGCCTATCTGTATTGTGGATGATATTTATTACCATTGTTTTGCTATTCCTTTTAAGACAAACAAGTTGCAGGTAGTCACTTACATTGTTAATATTATACGGAGTAGCAAGTAACACTATCACATAAAACAAAAGCATCAAGCTTAAAAGTTTGATGCTTTTGTATTTTATTTAATGCCAAATAGTTATCCGGGTGTGGATGTACACTATTGAGCAGTAAAGGAAGAAAAATTCCTACTATCCACTATAAATTGCTGTAAGTGGCAATTCCTCCTCCCATCTATCAACTTTCATCTGTCACCTTCATGGCCATTTTGTATAAGTGCTTAACAGCTATTTCCTACAAAGAAGCTTCTTCTTTTTCCATCATCAGGTATGCCTTAATGAAACCATCCAACTCACCATCCATAACCGGCTGCACATTGCCAACTTCATGATCGGTGCGGTGATCTTTGATCATTTTATATGGATGGAATACATAGCTGCGGATCTGGCTACCCCACTCTATCTTTTTCTTACTGGCATTAGCAGCATTTTTAGCCTCCTCGCGACGGCGTAATTCCTCTTCATACAACCGGCTTTTTAGCATCTTTAGCGCCAATTCTCTGTTTTCGCCCTGTGTGCGGCTTTGCTGGCATTCCACTATAATGTTACTTGGTATGTGTTTAAGGCGTACTGCCGTTTCTACCTTGTTTACATTTTGTCCGCCCTTACCACCACTCCGGTAAAATTCCCACTCCAGGTCAGCAGGATTCACTTCTATTGCTATGGTCTCATCTATTAAGGGATACACAAATACCGAAGCAAAAGAAGTATGCCTGCGGGCATTGCTGTCAAAAGGAGAAATACGGACAAGGCGATGAACCCCACTCTCTGCTTTCAAAAAGCCATAAGCAAATGGACCATCAAACTGCAGCGTAGCGGTTTTAATGCCGGCCCCGTCACCTTCCTGGAAGTCTAATTCAGTTACTTTCCAGTCCTGCTTTTCACCATACATGCGGTACATGCGCAGGAGCATTTCTGCCCAGTCCTGGCTCTCAGTGCCGCCTGCACCGGGGTTTATCTGTAACACGGCTGGCAGCTCATCCTCAGGCTGGTTGAGCGTACTTTTAAACTCTGCATCCTCCAAGGATTGTAAAGCTTTGTCATAAGCTGCCTTTGTTTCCTCTTCAGTAGCATCGCCGCTCTTCCAAAAGTCGAACAGTACAGCAAAGTCATCCACATCAGTTTCTACCTGCTTGAACAGCTTCATCCAAAACTCATTCACCTTGATTTCCTTCATGATAGCAGTAGCACGAGTGTTATCATCCCAAAAGCCGGGAGAAAGCGAAAGACGGCGGTCGTTTTCTATCTTTTCATTACGGTTATCATAGTCAAAGAAACCTCCTTAAGACCACCAGACGGTCTCGCATCATCTTGATTTGTTCTTGTGTCATAATGCGCGAAGATAAATTAAATGAAGTGATTGCAGTGTTTACTACTACATACGATTATGCATCTTAATAAATCAAGTGATATTCTTTAGAGAAAATCAATTCAGGGGGTCTTCACCTGTATATAGCCGGCACCTGGCGGAAGGGCTAATTTGAAGTAATTATCGACCTTAACAGCCAACTTGTTCTCCAACAAGATTTACTTTTGACATTCAAAGAGTTATACCTTTAGTGATATGAACAGTAATTTGGTACTTATAAAATACAATACTTACTTTTAAACACTAAAACTGCTTGTTGTATGAAAATACTCTGTATTGGTGAAGCCTTGATTGATATGATTTGTACTGATAAAGGTAAAAAGCTAAGTGACGGACAAAACTTTTTAAAAAAACCTGGCGGAGCACCAGCCAATGTAGCGGCCGCAATTGCTGCATTGGGTGGCGAAGTAGAACTGGCTGCAAAAGTAGGTGCCGACCCATTTGGTGCACATTTAAAAGAAGTAATGGACGAATTTGGTGTAGGTACACGCTGGATGTGGCAGGATGACAAGCATTTTACCACGTTTGCCTTTGTATCACTGATGCATAGTGGCGAGCGGGATTTTTATTTCAACCGGGGTGCCGATGCAGAACTAAGTATAGAAGATATCGAGCAAATAGATGTAAAGCAGTTCGCGATAGTGCATTTTGGCTCTGCCACTGCATTTTTGCCCGGACCATTGCAACAAAGCTATTTCAACCTCATGCATAAATGTGCGGAAGAAGGCATATTCATTTCCTTCGACCCTAACTACCGCCATCTTCTTTTTAAGGATAATATTCCGGCTTTTATACAACTATCCCGACTATTCCTGCGCAAGTGCCAGTTTTTTAAAGTGAGTGACGAGGAAGCCATTTTACTAACCGGAACGAGTACATTGGATGAAGCGGTTGATAGTTTACTGGAAAAAACAAGTGCCGTATTTGCCATTACCTTAGGGAAATTAGGCACTTTGTTGGGTATAAACGGGCAAACGACTATTATCCCAAGCATACCCATTACCCCGGTAGATACCACCGGTGCCGGGGACGCATTTGTAGGTGCGGTGTTATATCAATTAGCGCAATCCCGCAAGCCTGCAGAGAAAACCCCGGAAGAATGGCAAGACATTATCCAGCAGGCTAATAAAGCCGGTGCACGTACCTGCGAATACATGGGCGCTATGGAAGCCTTTAAGCACCTGAGTAGCGATATTTTCAAGTGATGGGTAGAATGTACATTCTTCATAATTTTGGTATCACTTAAATAAGTGTACAAACCCACTTGCCTCTGCAGGAGGATTTCAGATTGCAGGCACAGTTATTAAGTATAATGTTAGACCTATCTTTCCGGCAGGCAGATGTACGATATATGATATGTTGGTGTACTGCTGTATATTTATAACCCTACATACTACTTGCTGCTAAGACTACTGTTTATCCCTGTTTTTATCCCCTCTTATACTCAAAAAGACGTAGGACGTACGGCTCAGGTACGACTTAGATACGGCTCAGCCTGGAAGGAGACATGGCTTTGACATGAACTATCCATGACTTTAGCATGGCTTTACTATGACTTTGGTGCGGAGGAGGTATTTTATAAAATAAACTGTATGGTCTCCTTCCATCATTTTTGCAAAACTTTTCAGCTATGATATATACGCTTACTGCGGTTTGTTAGTTTAACAAAAATGTAGCAGGCAAAAACAGTTTTGTTTAAAACTATCAGGCAGTGCTTTGCCGCCTTATATTTATTTTTATCGCACAAATGGAGGTTGTAAAGAAAATTCTAAAAATACTGGGGCGTATATTTCTTGGATTACTAGGCTTTATACTGCTCCTGTGGCTGCTGATACAAACATCGCCAGTGCAGAATTTTATTGTAGGCAAATTAACGAAGCAACTTTCTGAGGACTTAAAAACTGAAGTGAAGATTGGCCATGTAAATCTTTCATTGTTTGATAAGGTTAACCTTGAAGATGTACTTGATAAGAGACCTGAAAAAAGATACTTTGCTGAGTGCCGGCGCTATAAAAGTGCGGCTCACTGACTGGTTTTTTGTAAGAGACAAAATTGTTCTGAAATATATTGGTCTCGAAAATGCCAATATATTACTCCACCGGAGAGATTCTGTATGGAATTACCAATTTATAGTAGATCATTTTACATCACCTCCTGATACATCCAAGCATCAGCAGCAACAAGGCAGTATTAAATTAAGCCTCGAAAAAATAGATTTTAAGAATGTCAACTTTATTCAAAATGATGAATGGGTAGGGCAGAAAATGCAAATAAAAACCGGCAGTATGCTGGTGGATGCAGATACGGTTGACTTTGATAGCAGCATTTTTAAGATCAATTCTATTGAACTGGATAAACCATTATTTGCACTATATGACTTTAATGGATTTCGCCCGGACAGCCTGCGCAAAGTATACCCGGATACCGGTATGTATTATAATGCAGGTGATATTCTGGTACAGGTAAAAAATATAAAGCTTACGAATGGCAGCTTTGTTAGTGAACGGCAGGACCCTAAGCCTGTAAATACCTATTTCGACGGCTTACATATTCATATAAATAAACTTACCGGGAGTGTAGAGAATCTTCTGTTTAAGAAAGACACGATCACTGCCAACTTCGATCTTGCTGCAGTAGAACGTTCGGGATTTCAGTTTAAGAAACTTAAGACCAACTTCAGGCTTACCCCACAGATCATGGAATTCCGGCAGCTTGACCTGCGTACCCCTGAGAGCCGCATTGGCGATTATTATGCCATGAAATTTAACGACTTCAACAAAGACATGAATGAATATGTTGACAGTGTAACAATGGATGCCCGCTTTAGAAATTCGGTGGTAAGCACTAATGATATTGCCTATTTTGCTCCTGCACTTGCCAACTGGAAGAGGAGAGGTGATATCAGTGGTCATTTTTATGGCACAGTGACCAATTTTTCTATACCTGACTTATTTATACGCAGCAGTACTGATATGTATGCCACAGGCAATCTTACCATGAAAGGATTGCCGGATATCGAACATACGATCATTCATTTTACTGAAGGAAAGGTCCAGATGTCGTATAACGACTTAGCTGCTATTGTTCCACCTGTGAAAGACATCACTACACCTAACCTGGCAGCATTAGGACAGATCCGTTTTAGAGGCAACTTTGATGGTACTATGTACGACTTTACTACGAATGGCAACTTCAGCACAAGTCTGGGCGGGTTGTACACCAATTTAAGACTGCAATTTCCCTCTGCAGGTGAACCCAAATACAACGGTAGTCTTATCACTCAACAATTCAATCTTGGAAAGTTTTTAGATGTTGGTAGTATTGGGCAAGTAAGTTTCAATGGTAAAGTTGCAGGCAGCAGTTTTGATGTAAGTAAGATAAGAACGAGCTTAAATGGTACATTCAGCCAATTTGGATTTAATGACTACAACTACTCCAATATCAACATTAACGGTACTATAAAAAAGCGTTTTTTTACCGGAGACTTTAAAGCCAGTGACCCTAATTTCGACTTTACCTCTAATATAGAGATAGACCTTACGCAACCAAAACCACACTTTAATATATTGGGGACCTTGTAAAAAGCGATCTTAAAGCTTTGCATTTTACTAATCAAAACTTTCAGCTCACTGGCCTGTTCGATCTTAACTTTGAAGGAAGAGATATTGATGAGTTCCAGGGGAATGCAAAGCTTCTGAATGCAATATTGCAGCATGATTCTACACGCCTGAGCTTTGATTCATTAACAGTTAGGTCTTATACAGATAGTGCGCTGCACAAGGCTTTATTTGTACAAAGCAATGAGTTCGATGCAATGGTTTCAGGGCAATACAACATTCTCGATTTGCCTAACAGTTTTCAGGCTTTTCTCAGCCATTATTATCCTTCTTATATCTCTGCACCAAAATCAACACCTAAAGGACAAGATTTTTTTGTAACGGTGAATACAGGGAATTCAGCAATTATGCACAAGTAATAGATGCGGAAGCTGTCAGGTTCAAATAATGTCCAGCTTACCGGAAGCATAAATACCCAGGATTCTGGCAAACTGCTTTTTACTGCTTTTGTGCCTGACTTCAAATATGCAAATTTCAGTATTACCAATGCAGCTATGCACGGCACCGGCGACTTCAATAGTGTAAATTTTAGTGGTAATGTGGATACGGTAAGAATTAGCGACAGCACTTATTTCCCTGGCTCTAAATTAAAAATCAATTCGCAGAATGACCATTCTGTTGTGAATATTATTACCAGTGCCAATAATACCCTGAACGAAGCAAGACTAAATGCCGATATTTATACACTACCAGATGGTGTACGCATCAATTTCCAACCTTCTTCCTTTGTAATCAATGAAAAGAAATGGGATTTAGAAAAGCAGGGGGAAATCATTATCCGTAAGCAGTATGCATATGCACAGAATGTAAAGTTTGTACAGGGCTTTCAAGAGATAACAGTGGAGACTGATAAGGATGCCGTGGGCGAAGAAGGTAACAACCTTGTTGTAAAAATGAAGGATGTTAGTATTGGCGACTTTACGCCTATTTTTACTACTGAGCCGCGCATGGAAGGCGTTGCTAATGGAACTATCCACCTGCATGATTTCTACGGTAACTTCAATGCTGAGGCCGACATCAGAGCCGACCAGTTCAGGTTAGAGGATGACTCTGTTGGGCTAGTAGATATGGCAGCACAATACTTTAGTAACAGCGGTAAGATAACCTTCAATGCAAAGTCGGATAATGAAGCATACAACTTTGCCATTAACGGCGCTTA
>CAWFUV010000024.1:0-38471 GCA_963819045.1 uncultured Chitinophagaceae bacterium
AAAATGATAGGAGATGTAGAATTAACTGAGATAATCTTTTCAGCTAAGACTGTTGCATTCTTTGCTGTTGCAGCTATACTGGCTTCTCCGAAGTACTTAATCACATACTCTTTGGTGATACCACCGGTGCAAAATATTTTCCATTGTGGTACCTGAGGTAATTGAGAAGCGACTGCATTCACCGCATTCATACTAGTAAAAACGGCAGTAATTGTTTCATTAGCTAATGACTGTAGTTGTTGTTGCGATGTCTCACTCTGCAAATGTTTCGTTTCTATGAATGATACACAGTCTAGGGTGATATTGCTTTCCTCCGCTCTCCTGATCAGCGTGTCATCAAGCACACGTGTACTTAAGAGGTAAATGTTACTTTGTTGCATGTCGTATGGTTTCCATGATAGCGGCTCCGCCGTTAGCTAATATTTGCTGCGCTAATGTAGTACCTAAATTACCATTAAATTCATTTAAACCAATACGTTTTTCAATAGTCGCCTTATGCATGCTGTCCGGAGATAATATATTTCCTTTAAACAATAAGTATTCGCCTTCTATTTGCGCCAGCGCACCGATAGGTGTAGAACAGCCGCCCATTAAAGATCGTAAAAAGTCGCGCTCTACTTTGGTGCAAACAGCAGTATCCTGATCATTGAGTAATGCACATTGTTCTAAAATAGCTTTGTCTTCTTCGCGGCACACAACCATGATGGCACCTTGTGCGGGAGCGGGCAACATCCAATGCAAGTCTAATGAGTTAGACGGACGCAAACCAATACGCTCTATACCGGCGGCGGCAAAGATGGCTCCATTCCAATTGCTGTCCCGAACCTTTTGCATACGTGTATTTACATTGCCTAGAAGGTTCTCTATCTTATGATTGGGATAACGGTTAAGCCACTGTGCTATACGACGCACACTGCTGGAGGCTATTACAGCAATAGATTGTTCATCTTCTAAAAAACCGGGATTGTTTTTATATACCAATACATCCACCTGCGATGCACGCTTGAGTACGGCTGCCTGTGCAATACCCTGTGCCATTTGCGTGGGTACATCTTTCATAGAATGTACTGCGATATCTATGCGCCTGGAGAGTAGAGCAGCATCTAATGTTTTAGTGAAGATGCCCTGCACGCCTATTGCATACAAAGGTGTTACAAGGTCTATATCGCCTTCACTCTTGATATATATCAACTCGGAAGTAATGCCTTGCTGTGCAAAGTTTTTTTTAACCAGCGTAGCCTGCCATACGGCAAGTTCACTATCGCGCGTACCAATACGTAATACCTTATTCATTCAAGTCAATTAGTGGTACTGCCTATATAATCGTTGATGGCTTGTATGTCGTTGCAACCCGGCTGATTTGTACACCGCATCTTTACAGCCATATTGTTGATCGCTTTTCTGAATAGCTACATTGTTTACAGGCTGCATTATTTTTTTATCTTCGGCATAAACTGATGCATAAAGGCTGCAATCGTGCATGGCAATCAATTTCTCTTTCACAGCTAATAAAACAGGAACATATTTACGGTTGTAATACCATTCTTTAAAATCCTGAATGTGGTGTGCAATGATGCTCTTTGCTTTTGGCACTTCAGCAAGGCGCTTCTGCAGCGTTTGATCATTCAGTTTGGATAACTGGTCAACATTCACCAATTGGATATATGGCAACTCCTTTACGGTAGTATCAATGTTATTTGGAATCGAGGGTCTCTAATACCTTATTGCCCCTGTTCAGTACATGTTCTTTGCGGATGACAGGCTCGCAGGCATTGGTAGCAACGATGATCACATTCAGACTCTGCAATCTCACCGTATAAATTATCATAAGAAGCTACCTCTACGCCTAATGACTTTGCGAGTAATTCGGCCTTCCCTTCGGTGCGATTAAGCAAGGTAATATTGCAGTTACCTATGTAGTCGACTCTGATCTTGCAGGTGCTGGCGCCTATTTTTACGAGTAAGAAGCAGTGGTGTTTATGTTTTCGGATAGTATTCGAAACTATCACTAGACTGATAAAGCAAATAAATAATACAAACAGCGGCTAAGAACTGAAACGTAACACTGATTGGTATTTTTAGAAGCTGCTTAATAACCATCCTCAACTGACTGATTAATACCAAAACCATTTTCTTTGGCATTTTTAACAGATCCTTTTAGCTGGCCTACAATTTCATAATCACCCAATATCTGCGAATCTAAACCAGCGGCTACATTGTATAAATGTTCTACTGCATCAGGTCCGTGTTTAATGTAAGCCAACTCTCTGAATGTATCATGGCTGCCATTTGTTTCGCTGCATAATAGCTGTGTAAGTTCGCATGCAGTATGAGCTAAGCCATATATTTCGGTGCGGTTACAGGTGCTTAAAACAAATAATTCTTTGAGTCCTGCCTGTTTGGCTTTTTCAAGCAATGAAGCGTATTGGGTAGGGTTAATGGCGAAGCATCCTCTTACAGAAGCATCGGTCTTTTTATAGTTGATCCCAGCGCAATAAAATGAGAATATGTCCATTTATAATTCGTTGTTCTAAACCTATCTGATCGGGCACAAAGGTACTCTGCACACAAGGATAAGCATTTGGCAAATAGTAATTGCATTGTCATTTCTCTGTCATGTTTAAAATTACACTTATCAGAAAGAGATGTAAATGACAATTGTTATGAAACGTATATTCAATGTAATGAGTTGCCTATTGCCTATTAAATAAGTTATGCTTGATAAAAAGCTGACTAAAATTTGACAGAATTGCTGCCCTGGTTTAATAAAGTCAAATATTACACTTATTCCACTTGATGTCACAAAATTGTAATTGTGGGCGGGATTATTTCATACAAAATTTATTTTGAAGCCTAATGGAAGTCACCATGAGTTATACCTAACTTATACTTAAGTTATACCTAACTTATACTTAACTTATACCGAATCTCCTCCTTATCTCCTTTGTAGTAACTACCTATGGACTGCACTCCTAAACGGTACACACCAGTAACCGCAAACGAACAACTGGCTCTCTACTCCCCCTTTAAGAGTTAGAGCCTCTCTGATAAATGGCAACCTATCTGAATCCGGTATTATACTACCAAAAGCAATACAGTAAATTATTTTAAACATTAATGGGGATACGCTTCGCCGTTTCAGCAGAAATACAAAACTGAAGCATTTACTAAAGCTTTTTAATAAAGGCTTGCAGCCTTGTTTACACGATACAGCCAGTCAGGCAATTGTCCAACCTTAGCATGATATACTAAATGAGTTTAATTTAACATTAAACCATCCTGATTCATTCTTTTTGAAATAATACAACTATTGTTTTTACCTTTAAATGACATAATACACACATTAATAAAATAAAAATACCTCCAAATATTGGCTTTTTGTTACCCTAAGCCTCCTCTTTTACGATACATTCAATATAAGCAGGCGTACAACCCAACTTACTTACAAGCGTTTGTAATCCTTATCAAATTTTAATAATATTTCCCAGAAATTAAGCGTTTTCTAATTTTTGGAATGAAGTAATGTTTGTAGTTTCACTGTCAAAGGAGGACTGGATATGAAAAAATTTATAATTACGTTCAATTACAATGGTTTTGCTTTTAAAGCAAAGGTGTTTATTCACAAACATAACAACACAATCATTTACTCAACACAATTGATAGAAGACTTTGTTGCATACATGTTTGAGGATAAGGAACTAATTTTTTCAAAAGAGCCGGATGGCTATAAACTGATGCTATTTAGGGGCGCTACGCGAAATGAGCAACATCAGGGTGAGATGCTGGACTGGCACATTAAAACGGAGTTTATTGATAAGAACAAAACGATGTACACTCAAACATTCAGCATGTCTTAATAAGGAATATAGGATAAAACAGTGATGAACTGTTTAGTTAAAATGACTAAATAGTTTTCCTAAAAAGAGTTTCTGCCTTATCTTTGCAACTCATCAAAGAAAAGGAGGTATTCATGCAATCTACAGATAAAACATGGACGCCTTCGGTTAGTATCGTCTAATCGGGCTTCTCCAAAAATAATCTGCCGGCAAGAGTGCCGGATTAGTCACTGCCACATAAAGCAGTGGCTTTTTTTATGTCTTGAAATAAACCTGTTCTGCTATGAAGTTGATGTATGGGTGGGCAGCTTGTAATTGCGCTACTTTATTGGCATACAACTGTAAAAACTGCTTGTGCTGCTGGGAAGTGGGATTGAAAGGTTTATGGTTTTTAGCAATATTAATTTTCCGTATTTCTTCTGCCAGGATTTTGGATGGTTCATCTACACAGGCATCAAAGAAGTGTTCTAATACAAATTGTGTTGCGGGGTAGTTGGGATGAGCCATGTCTATGTCGTAGAAGCGGTAATCGCGTAGTACATCAATGACTAGTTCGTAGGCCGGGAAATAGTGAAGTTTGTCAAACTTATTTACTAAATGATGTACGGATTCTATTAATCTTGCTTTGCTGCGGTTGTTTTCTATCACCCCATCTCGCAGGTGGCGTACCGGGCTGATAGTGAAAATAATATTGAGCTTTGGGTTGAAATGAAATAAGCGGAATAACATGCCATCCAGTGCTGTTACGATTTCCTCGATAGTGCATAGATGCTTTTGAAAGGTTTGGGCTGGTGCTTTGTGGCAATTGGCAACACTATTTTGTTCTGCAGTTACTCCCTTCTGCATTGCCTCAGGGGTGGTTGGAACAAGCTTGTAAACAAATGAGGAGCCCAAGGTAATGATAAGCCAATCTGCTTCTTTTAAAAAGTCATGCGCTTCATGCTGTGATTGGTTGATTGCCTCTAAAGTCTCCGCTTTGTCAGGATTTGAAAAGCGGCTGTGGTGATTCCAGCTATGCCATGCTTCATTTAAGTAGAATAAATCCTCTTCTTTATACTGTTTGTTATCTATGTAAGAAATAATGCTTCTGCAAACGCTTAAGGGGTCAAACAAAATACCATTAGGATTTTGCAGTACCTGGAACTTTACATCACTTAAATAGTTACCGATATGCTCAGTAAAGCAGGAGCCTATTAAGAGCAATTTATCATGATAGTTAATAGGTTCTTTGAGCGGCTTTATATTTATAGAGATCTGAAACTGCATTTGAGAAGCTGTTAAATTTAATAATTTGATATGTCTTATGGCGTTTTATTTGGCTGCAACTGCGTTGAATTTTTCGCCTTAGGCGTTGGACTATGCCTGCAAAATTCGCCTTGTTTCGCTCAAAAAAACACATATAATCCATTCTAAACAATTAACTCAAACAGCTTCTTAAAATATTTCTGAAGCAATAGCCATGCTTTCGGCTAATGCCTGCTTATTGATACTGATTGAAACCTGTTGATCTTCAAAGAAGTTGATCATCTTCTCGGTAGGCATATTACCTACCAAATCGTCTTGTGCCATTGGGCAACCTCCTATTCCTTTTAGCGCACCATCAAAGCGGCTGCACCCTGCCCTTAGAGCAGCCTGCAACTTGTCTTTATAATTAGTAGCAGTGGTGTGCAAGTGCACGCCAAACTCTACATTGTTGTATTGAGGAAGGAGTGTGTTTAAAGCAAATGCTATCTGTTCCGGCGTTGCCAGGCCAACTGTATCAGCTAAAGAAATAATGCTGATATTCCGTTCTACCATTGTAGCAGCGTATTGTAACAAGATATCGGCATTGTATATATCTCCGTATGGATTGCCAAAGCCCATGCTTAAGTAGATCACCAATATTTTGTCATGTTGCAGAGCAGAGGTTTTGAATAGCTTCAACTGTTTGCATACTTTGTTCAAGGGTGCTGTTTGTATTGCGGAGCTGGAATGTGGGTGAAATGGAAAACGGAAAGCCTAAATGTGTTATTTCATCATACTGGACCGCTTCTTCAGCACCACGAAGGTTGGCTACTATGGCGAGCAACTTAGTTGTTGTACCGGAGAGCTGTAGATGAGGGATCACTTCTTTGGTATCCCTCATTTGGGGTATAGCTTTGGGGGATACGAAACTACCAAAGTCGAGTGTATCAAAGCCTACCTTTAATAAGCTGTTTAGATAACGGATCTTATCTTCTGTAGCGATAAAATGCTGCCAGCCCTGCATAGCATCTCGCGGGCATTCAACTATTTTTATTGCTTCCTGTTTATTGGTCAATGCCATACATGCGTTGTTTCATTGCTTCATACAAAATAATACCGGCTGCTACTGATACGTTGAATGAATCAAAGTCGCCTTTCATGGGTATGGTGAAGTGTTCATCTGCTTCATTCGCCAGGCTTCTTTGAATACCTTTTTCTTCATTGCCCATTACTATGCAGCAAGGCTCCTGGAGGTTGAGCTGATGTAATTTCTTTGCTGCTTTCATTTCACTGGTAAAGAGCTTGATACCATTCAAATGCAGGGTTTCTACAGCCTTAAGCAGGCTTGGGGTACGGCATACCTGTATTTTTTCCAATGCGCCGGCACTGCTTTTTACCGCTTCTTCGTTCAACGCGCCTACTCCCTTTTCCGGTATAATGATAGCTTGCGCTCCGCAACATACTGCGCTGCGTGCCATTGCACCAATGTTGCGTACATCCGTCACACCATCCACCATCAAAAACAAGGGCGCTTCTCCCCTTTCGTTTACCCAATCAATAACCTGTTGTAAATCCTGGTAAGCCACACCTGATTTAAAGGCTACTACTCCCTGGTGTTGTATATTGGTGAGGCTATTCAGCTTTTCAACAGGTACATATTGTATGGGTACATTGTAGTTCTTAGCCAATAACCGTATCTCGTTAATGCTTTCACCGCTGGCAGACTTTGACAATAAAATCTTGTCAATCAACTGCCCGCTTCGAAGTGCTTCCGTTACAGGATTGCGACCTGCTATGATATTCTTCTTGGACTGGTAATTGGGACTTTTTTTGAATGGCTCTTTACTCAACTCTTTTATTGTTTGGGGCAAAGTTAAGCTCTCATGGATAAAGCCCCTAACCCCTGAAGTGGAAAAGAGAAACCCAGCACTTCGATCAATAAGGACATGGGCTTGGATACAAATACGTAGGAGTATATAGGGAGTTACCCAAGAGTTTTATAGGAGGAAATAGCAGGGAGATTAGGTATAACTTAGGTATATGTTAGGTATAACTTAAGTATAAGTTAAGTATAACTCCAGTCTGTACACTATTGGGGAGGAGAGATCTTTAGTGTTATGCAGGCTCTATATGCTTTGTGAGAGACGAACAAAAAGTCCCGCCTGCAAGCGGGACCTTTGATTTATATTGAACATTTGGTGTTGAAGACTCTATTCAACCATCACTTTTTGCGAGAACACACTTTTATCTGAGTTCAATACACGAACTACATAAATACCCCGCGTAGTTGTAGCTGGTAATTGAATGGTTTGATACTGCCCTTTTGCTGATACTATCACTTCTGCAAGAGCCAGCTTTTTACCATCTACATTGGCTACTTCAATCATACTCTTGCCCTGTGGTATATTGTTAAAATATACACGTACTTCTTTATTCTTAACCGGATTGGGAGAAACAAGTACAGATTTTTGCACTTCCTTATTTTCCTGAACTACCGGTGCGGGCTGTGGTTGATAATGATTATCGCCACAGGCAAGGAAATTACCGTTTGCAAAGTCGGAAGCATTAAATACTTTCTGTTCACTTTGCTGAACGGGGCTTGCCTCTAAAGTTGATAAGTTAACGCGATAGTAATAGTTGGCATCCAGTGAGCTGCTTACTACAACTTGTCCATCCTTATCCACTGCTGCAGCATTCACACTAAAGGGTGCAGGTAAATTTTTGATAGTACCAACATAGTCAGCAAGCATATCTGCAGGACTGATTTTAAAAACATGCCCACCTGTTGTAAATAAGAAGAGGTGACCGCCATTATCCGCTACCATATCGCCGCCCCAGCTTGCTGCCTGTGTATGCACGCTGATGTCGCCATTGTGTTGGCCATCTTTCAGGTTACCTAAATCACTAATACTGATGTTCTTACCAGTAGAGAAACGGATAAGATGATTGCCATTGTTAGTTAATGCATAGCCATAACCATCTGAGCCAAGTACCATGCGGGTAATATTGTCTGCCTCGCCCGGTTGGGATACAAACTGTTTGACTTGCTGATTCTTTACATGGTATATCTTCAGTTCACGCTGGTTAAGGTCAATGTATTGTAATTCATTTCCAAAAAGGCTAATAAAGTACAACCTGTTTTGCCTGGCATCATAAGCCGAAGCGGCACTTAATGAAGGTGAGCAATTGCAGTTGTTTGCAGGGGATTGGGCGGGAACCGCAGCCATGTTGATTGATTTACCTGTAACGGCATCTACGTGAATTGGCTTTTGTGAAACTGGTAAATAAATGTTTCTAATCAATGAGCCGTTGCTTAAATCTATTTCACGGAAGACAGTCCAATTGGTATTGCCTTTAGTTTCTCCGGTAACAGCAAAAGCTGTATTTTTCTGTGCCTGTGCCTGAGGGAGAATGGCAATAAAGGAGGCAGCAAACGCTAGCAAGAGTATAGGTTTTTTCATAACAGAGTATTTTAATTATAAGCAAGTTACTGCATTATTTTATCATGTAGCACAGTTATAGACATAAAGTATTCATTATACAAAAGTAGCCTGCAAGTCAATATCTTGGCAATAAAATAATTCAATTATAATACCTATATAACCCCTATTTAAACTGGCTTGCTGCTTTTTTTACACTTCCATACTGAAGAAGTAAGGCTTTAGCTTCCTCATAATCCTGCATACCTGATTGTTGCATCAACATGCGGGTGCCGCGATCTATCAGCTTATCATTGGCAAGCATCATATTTACCATGCGGTTGTCTTCTACCCTACCAAGTTGTATCATTACTGTAGTAGAAATCATATTCAGCACCAGCTTTTGTGCGGTACCACTTTTCATACGCGTGCTGCCGGTAACGAATTCAGGACCTGTTATTACTTCCACCGGAAAGTCGGCTGCTGCAGCAAGCGGACTATTTGCATTGCAGGTAATACAGCCGGTAAGAATACCATTTTCTCTGCATTGCTGCAAAGCCCCGATCACATATGGAGTTGTACCGCTGGCAGCAATGCCTACTACAAAGTCTTTTGCAGTTACGCTGTGTTGCTGTAAATCTTTAAAGCCCTGTTCATTGTCATCTTCTGCATTCTCCACCGACCTCTGAATTGCAACATCTCCACCTGCAATAATTCCAACTACCAGGTCATAGGGCACACCATAAGTAGGTGGGCATTCGCTTGCATCTAAAATACCCAGGCGACCACTGGTGCCGGCACCTATGTAAAATAGCCGCCCGCCAGCAAGCATTTTATCAGTGATCTCTGTTATTAGTTTTTCTATTTGGGGCAATGCTTTTTCTACTGCAAGAGGCACTGTTTTATCTTCATTGTTGATATTGGTGATCAATTCTCTGACGCTCATCTTTTCTAAATGCCGGTAAGGTGAGGGCTGCTCGGTAGTTCTGATAAATTCGTTGCTCATTAGTGCTTACTTTGTTTATGTATACTTATTTTGGTAGTCAACTCAGATCGTGTTATTGCAGGGAAATAGTCACAAATGCATGAACAGCTACAAATATACATTAGCAGATGAATGGATAGACTTAGCTATATCATTACCATGACTTTCTCATGAACTATCCATGGCTTTACTATGGCTTTGCTACGGCTTTGCTATTACTTTAGCATGTAGCTAGCAAACTCCAGGTGGGGAGTGAGCAGGGTTTTAGATTCCTATAAGTAAAGAGAAAAATATATGGAAACAGCAGTTATCAGGACAGAAATTGAATGAGTGAAAAAGGCAGGTTATTTACCTGATGCTGCAGCTATTTAGAAGTTTTATTCTCAAAATGGATTTAAATGTGAACTGCTATTACCCTTTAAAAACCTTCTATCACATTATACATTTGATTACGTGCCCTCAACTCACACCATGAAATTTTAATAAACCTTCCATAGGGCTTTGCACTACGGTTCCCAATTCAAACTCATACGCATTGCATAATTGCTGCAGGACATCTTTAAACCCATATGCAACACTGCCAACAAAGTGGATAGGCAACTTCCAACTCTCGGAATATTTACATAGATGCTGAAAAAAGAAATCGTTCAAACTATCCTCCAGGATATTTTCAATCATATAGTGGCCCCTGTTCTGCGCCAGAAAAAGCGCATAAGATGCCAGGTAGCGACTAGGAAAAGGCTTTGTATAAACACTCTCCAGAATTTCTTTGGCGGTAACGGTAAATGTTGCATCAAAACGGGCGCGCAGGTCTTCATCAAACGTATTATAAAGGTAATACTGGATTACTTTTTTACCCAGATAAGCCCCACTGCCTTCATCCCCCAATACATATCCCAAACCGGGACTGTTTTTTACTATCTTTTTACCATTGTAATAGCAGGAATTGCTACCTGTTCCCAATATTGCCACTACCCCTTTTTTGTTGCCTGCCGTAGCATGCACGGCAGCCATTAAATCGTGGGTTACTTCAAGTTTTGCATCCGGAAACGTTTTTTGCAGTACTCCTTTCATCAGTTTCACGTTATCGGGATTGCCCAGGCCGGTACCATAAAAAGCAACTTTGTTTACCGCTACTCCAGACATGTTGGCCAGCAGTTCTGTTTCCAATACGGCTGCTATTTTTTCTTTAGACAAAAAGTAAGGGCTGATACTTGTAGTAACAATAGTTTGAATCTCAGCATCGTGTGCCAATCGCCACTCACATTTGGTAGCACCACTATCAGCTATCAGGGTTGCAGGCATGTATCAAAATTTTGTTTATCTTAAGTAAAGTATTGCAGATATTCGCATATCGTACGTATTACAGTACAAAGAACGAAGATTTATGGGAAGTAAAAAATTTCAGGTATGGCTACCATTGCTGTTTGCCATTGTAATGACTGCAGGAATGGTGATTGGCTACCAGATGAGGGAAAGAACGGCGGTTGCAAATTCTTTTTTTCAAAACAGTACCAGCACGGGTGTATTACAGGAAATCCTTGCGCTTGTTAAAAACAAGTATGTTGATAAGGTTGGAACCGACAGTCTGAAATCTGATGCTATCAATGATATGCTGGCGCATCTTGATCCACACAGTGTATATATACCAGCAAGCGAACTACAGAGTGTAAACGAAGATCTACAGGGCAACTTTCAAGGTATCGGAATAGAGTTCCAGATTTTTAACGATACAGTAAATGTAGTAAATGTAATACAGGACGGACCTTCGGACAAAGCCGGGATGCAGATAGGTGATAAGATGTTAAAAGTAAATGATACCACTTCTATTGCCGGAGTGAAGATTAAACCCGATCAAATCAGAAACCTGTTGCGCGGCGAAGGCAGTACTAATGTAGATATAACAGTACTGCGTGATGGAGAGCAAAAGAAACTCACTATTAAACGCGGCACTATACCAGTACCATCTGTAGATGTAAGTTATTTGATTGCACCGCAAACAGGCTTTATCCGCATCAACAAATTTGCCAGTACTACTTACGAAGAATTTGCGGATGCGCTAAAAAAACTGCAGCAACAAAATATACAGAAACTTATAGTGGACCTGCGGGGCAATGGAGGTGGCTTTTTGAGCGAAGCTGTAAACATTGCCGATGAGTTTTTGGATGATGAAAAGCTGATTGTATATACGCAGGGTGCAAACACTTCAAAAACCGAATACCGCTGTAAGCGCCCGGGCATGTTTGAGAAAGGGAAGCTGGTTGTACTGGTAGATGAGACTTCCGCCTCGGCGAGCGAAATATTATCGGGTGCTTTGCAGGATTGGGACAGAGCAACATTAATAGGTCGCCGCACCTTTGGTAAAGGACTGGTACAGCAACAGTACAATTTAAGTGATGGAGGCGCATTACGGCTAACGGTAGCACGCTACTATACGCCACTTGGACGAAACATACAAAAGCCGTACAACAAAGACAAGGATGCTTATGAAGATGAACTGATTCAGCGCTTTCACAACGGAGAGGTAGTGTTTGGGGATACTACCAAGCCAAAGACGCAGGCTTACAAAACACCTGGTGGACGCCTGGTATATGGCGGTGGCGGTATTACACCCGATATCTTTGTACCTTTTGATACTACAGCACAGCCACAAGCGGTGGTAGATTTATTTTACAAGGGCACCCTTAACAACTTCGTATATCATTACTACATGAAAAATAAGAGTACGCTGCGGAATATTACCAACCCACAGCAACTCGGCAATCAGTATCATCCTGGCAATGAAGACTGGCAGCAATTAGCAAGTTTTGCTCAGCGTGACAGTATCGATCTCAGCAATGTATCCGAAATAGTAAAAGCTGATGTATTGAAGAAATTACCGGCTTATCTTGCCAGGCAGATGTTTAGAACGGAGGGGTATTTTGAAGTAACGAATCCGCGTGACCCTATGGTGGAGAAAGCATTGACGGTGCTACAATAGTAGATGAGAGTTGACAGGTAACAGGTGCAGATTTGAACCGCAAAGTCACAAAGACGCTAAGAGTTTCACAATGGAGATAAAGAGGATAATTAAACGCAAGTACAATCCGGTGCAACTTCTTTACTTTGTAAATTAATGATTTATAACAATCAGTCCAATCTATAAAATTGTATACAATCATGGTCAGACACTGCCTTGCCTTAGACCTGAAAAATGATGCTGCTTTAATTGCTGAATATGAAGAGCACCATCAGCATTTATGGAAAGAAATTATTAAAAGCATAACCAGTGCAGGTATTCAAGTGATGGATATTTACCGAACAGGTAACCGGCTATTTATGATCATAGAAGCAGAGGATGATTTCTCATTTGATAAAAAAGCGGCGATGGATGCAGCCAACCCTACAGTACAGGAATGGGAGACATTGATGTGGAAGTTCCAGCAGCCATTACCGTGGGCAAAAGAGGGTGAGAAATGGGTGTTGATGGAAAAAATAGCTTCATTACCCCAAACCACACAACCATGAACCTGCATCTTGAAAACAAAGTATTTATAGTAACGGGAGGCGCCAGTGGCATTGGTGCCGCTATATGCAGGTTGCTTGTAGCAGAAGATGGCATTCCGGTAATTGTAGATAGAAATACTGCGCAAAATGAGGTAATACTAAAGGAGTTGCAACAAGCCGGTAAGCAGGTAATAGCAATACAGGCAGAACTTACTAATGAGGCAGATTGCAAAGCTATAATTGATAAGACGTTTGCTACTTATGGACGTATAGACGGCCTGGTAAACAATGCAGGTGTGAATGACGGTGTAAGTCTTGAGAATGGCACAGTAGAAGGCTTTAACCGCTCGCTGGATGTAAGCCTGGTACATTATTTTGCAATGGCACATTATGCTTTGCCTCACTTGAAAAAGACAAAAGGCAGTATTATAAATATTGGTTCAAAAGTGTCGGTAACGGGGCAAGGGAACACTTCGGGCTACGCAGCAAGCAAAGGAGCCATCAATGCATTAGCAAGGGAATGGGCAGCCGAACTACTTCCGTATGGCTTACGGGTAAATACGGTGGTGCCCGCAGAAGTAAGTACCCCGCAATATGAGACCTGGATACAAAAGCAGCCCAACCCCAAGGAAAAGCTGCAACAAATTATATCGCGCATTCCACTGGGAAAACGTTTTACGACTCCCGACGAAATTGCCAATACAGTTGTATTTTTATTGAGTGATGTATCGTCGCACACCACGGGGCAAATAATTTACGTGGATGGCGGCTACACACATTTAGATAGATCTCTAACATAGAAATTGTGAATCGTCAATTGGGAATGAATAGTCCTGGAATTCCTATATTCACAACTCACAATTGACAATTCACAATATCCATTGCTTACCATATAAATCAATTTCATGGCATTAGCTACTACTTCGCAATCAACGATTGCAGCTTCGGAGAAAGGCACTTCAAAAGGTTATTTGTTTCCTTTTATTTTGGTTACTTGCCTGTTTTTCTTTTGGGGATTTTCTTACGGCTTACTGGATGTGCTGAACAAGCATTTCCAGGACACTATGAATGTTTCAAAAGCACGATCTACGCTACTGCAGGCCTCCTATTTTGGCGCTTATTTTTTGGTGGCTTTGCCGGCTGGCTTATTTATGAACAGGTATGGATATAAGCGGGGCATTATTGTAGGCTTATCGCTCTTCGCCTTAGGTGCGTTCTTATTTTACCTTTTTGCCGCTGCAGACATCCCAAACGACTCTAAGTTCAACTATTTTTTAGGTGCGTTCCTGGTACTGGCTTCAGGGCTTACTTTTTTAGAAACTGCGGCTAACCCCTACTCTGCTGTTCTGGGAAAGCCGGAGTTATCTGAATTTCGCCTGAACTTATCACAGAGCTTTAATGGTGTGGGCGCATTTTTAGGTCCTTGGTTAGGAGGTATTTTATTCTTTAGTGAGGGAGGAACAGCAGGCGCTTCCCAGCTTGGTTCAGTACAGATTGTGTATGTAATCATTGGTATAGTGGTAGCTATATTTGCCATAATATTCTGGCGTACCCATTTGCCCGAAATAAAAGAAAGTACTATTGTTTCGAGTGTGGAGCAAGATATTAAACCATTGGCAGCACACAGCCATTTTATTTGGGCCATTGTTGCACAGTTTCTTTATGTAGGTGCGCAGGTAGGTATTGCTGCATTATTTATCAATTACTGTATTGAGGCAGACCAGACTATCAATGCAGTAACCGCATCTAAATTACTTAGCACAAGCTTAGTACTCTTTACCATTGGTCGATTTACGGGGTCGGCATTGATGAAGAAATTTGCACCCCACAAATTGCTGACCCTTTACGCAATTATCAACATGATATTGTGCATTGTAGTGGTATATTCGAAAGGTGCTTTTTCTGTTTATGCGTTAATGGCTGTATTCTTCTTTGAGTCTATTATGTTTCCTACCATTTTTGCTTTAGGGGTTAAAGATTTGGGACACCATACTAAAAAGGGCTCCTCTTTCCTGGTGATGTCTATTGCAGGAGGTGCTATCATGCCTTATATAATGGGCAGGTTTGCTACACCCGTTACTGCTAATGGATACCTCATTCCATTCTTCTGCTTCGCTGTTGTTGCCTTATATGGTTGGAAGGGATATAAGGTAAAATAAACCTCCATAGTTGAAAATAGAAACAAAAGAGGCTACAAAAACTATTCTGTGTGTAGCCTCTTTTGCTTTAGTAAAGTATTGATACCTATTTATCAGAACAACCCAAACAACATACCATCTACTTTATTGATGATCTCTCCAAAATCTTCATGATCTTCAGGAAACTTATTCTTGTCTACGTCTATCACCAGCAGCTTGCCTTCATTATAACCCTCAATCCATTTTTCGTAAAGGATATTCAACTTCTTTAAATAATCAAGGCGGATGTTCTCCTCGTACTCACGGCCACGCTTTTGTATTTGTCCTACCAGGGTTGGTACAGAAGCCTTTAAATAAATAAGCAAATCTGGTGGCTGCACCATGCTTTTAAGCGTTTGAAAAAAGTTATAGTAGTTATCAAAATCCCGCTGGCTCATCAAGCCCATATCATGAAGGTTGGGCGCGAAGATGTTGGCATCTTCATATACCGTTCTGTCCTGTATAACCGTCTCCGTACCGCTTTGTATTTCCAGCAGTTGTTTCAATCTGCTATTTAAAAAGAAAACCTGCAGGTTGAAGCTCCAACGGGGCATATCATCGTAAAAGTCCATCAGGTACGGATTATTGTCTACATCCTCAAACTGAGGGATCCAACGATAATGCTTGCTCAGCATTTCAGTTAGCGTTGTTTTTCCGGCACCTATATTTCCTGCAATTGCTACGTGTTTTGGCTTAGCTTGTTTAGGCATGTTCAATCATTATTAACCGTCAGCTTACCGCTTCCGGCAATTAATTGTTTAACTTTAAAATTATTTATTAATGTAACAGTATTGGTAGTATGTGCATGAAAATAATTCCTTACACATAATTTACACCAACAGCCTTACGCACTAATTGCAGTGTTTCACTGGCACTTGCTCGTGCCTTATCAGCGCCCTGGCGAATGATCTTTGATAAATTATCTTTATCGTTTTGTATAGCTTGTGCTTTTTCGCGGATAGGTTTCATAAATGCAGCCATATCCTCGGCTAATTGCTTTTTCATATCACCGTAACGGATATTACAGTTATTAAAGTCTGCTACAAACTTATTTACAACATCAGCATTGCTTACCAACTGCATCAGGGTAAACAGGTTTTGAATATAATCCGGCTTTACACTATTTGGCTCTGTAGGACCGCTGTCTGTCTTTGCTTTCATTATCTTCTTACGTATCTGTTCATCTTCATCTGCCAGATACAAGGTGGCGTTTACATTCTCGCTTTTACTCATTTTACCAGCACCATCCAGTCCCATGATCTTTACCAGTTGGCTGCCATAATAATTAAATGCCTGTGGCAGTGACAGTACTTCACCATAGCGGTTATTAAATCGAACAGCAAAATTGCGCGCCATTTCCAGGTGCTGTTCCTGGTCTTTACCTACGGGGACTTTCACTGCCCGGTGAATTAAAATATCAGCCGCCATTAACACGGGATAAGTAAGCAAGCCAGCATTTACATTATCAGGTTGCATACGCACTTTGTCTTTAAATGTTGGTGTCTTTTCCAGTTCACCTTTATACGCCAGCATATTTAAATAGAGATATAATTCTGCTATCTCCGGCACATCACTTTGCACATATAGAGCCACTTTCTCAGGGTCTAATCCGCAGGCAATATTCTCAGCAAGTACACGATGCACCGAATCTTTCAACCCACTGGTATCAAGATGTGTGGTAAGACTATGCCAGTCGGCAACAAAAAAATAGCAGTTGTATTCTTCCTGCATGCGCACATAATTACGCACCGCACCAAAATAATTACCTAAATGTAATAAGCCGGTAGGACGGATGCCACTTACAACTATCTCTTTCATAGGTGGGCGAAGATAATGAATGAGCAAGAGACAGGATTAAAAGGAGGTTGATTCTATCAATTACGTTTAAGGTATAGTACTGCTAGATATGAGGGTTTAAGAGTATAAGTACAATTATTATGTACGATGTCAGAGGTACGATGTACGATATTGGGTAGAATGTATGGTATATGACCTGGCCTGCGGTTAGGAAGGATAATAATTGATGCTGACAGAGCTACGGTGTGTTGGAGTGGTGAACGTATATATACGCCACTGCACACCACTTGCTGCCGAGGCTACACTTTACTCCATTTCTTATTCCTTACATGTTGAAAAGATGGAAGATGAACGTAGGATATACGGCTTAGGTACGGCTCAGCCAGGGAGAAGGCAGAGCTTTAGCATGGCTTCTCATGGGTTATCCATGACTTTACCATGGCTTTACCATGGCTTTAGTGTGGCTTTACTATGGCTTTAGGCGTGGCTTTACTAGGAGCATAAGGTGGGGTGAGCGGAGGCTTTAGTATTCCTATCTATATGGGCAAATAGCAACTATTTACCAGATCAATCCTGCATATAAGTTATGCAATAATAAATCAGGGTGATTTATTCTATCCTCAATCACAGGTGTCTACTTCAGATTAGCTAATTACTCCAAACTATTTCCTTGATAGCTATATCAGAATGAAATTCTTTGATTAACTCCATTAATTCTGATTTATTAAAACTTTTGAATTTGAAGGAAACAGTAAACTCATCCTCATTTTTATCAAGCAGGCAAGCTAATATATCTACGTTGTTGATTTGCAAAATTCTGTTTACTACTTCTACAGATTTGTCTTTATTGGATGTTACAATTTTCAAGGTTTTTTGTTTGAAGCGACTTACAAATCTTTTTTCAATTGGTTGCAGTATCCAAAGAATTATAATTGCTAATATGGTTGCTGTCAATGCGGCAAAATACATTCCGCCTCCGGTTGCCAAACCAATAGCAGCCACCGTCCAAAGCCCTGATGCAGTGGTTAAGCCACGAATAACGCCTTGTCTTAAAAACAATATTGTGCCTGCACCTAAAAAGCCAATTCCACTGATTACCTGCGCTGCAATTCTTGAAGGATCAAGTGCAATGCCTGCTTTTCCTACCACATCCTTAAACCCATAAGTAGATACTAACATAGCCAGGGCTGCACCTAGGCATACCATCATGTGCGTTCTTAGCCCTGCTGCCCAGTTTTTTCTTTCTCGTTCCAAACCGATAATAGCCCCAAAAAACGCAGCTAATATTAGGCGGATAATTATTTCTTTAGATTCAATCATTATTCAAAAATACTCTGGACAATGGGAAGAAACAGGTTTGGTTTAGCTTTCCATTAAGGGATTGCCTAGAGCTGTTTAAGCCAATCAGCATGTTCTTTGCGGTAAGTTGCTGCTGTATGACTTTACCATCTTCTTTGCGGGCATTAAAGTATTACAACTTCAGGTTATACTTTGCAGGACAGGCAACATCGCTTATAGGTACATGGATGCAGCGGCTAGCAGTAAGTTGGTTGGTCTATTCTATTACTCATTCTGCTTTCTGGCTGGGTGTTGTAGCATTTGCAGGGCAAATCCCCGTGCTCCTGCTCTCGCCTTATGCCGGGGCTTATGTAGACAGGCATAGCCGCTACCGTACGCTGCTGAAGACGCAGATAGCTTCTATGATACAAGCGGGGCTATTGTCACTCATCGTGTTTATAGGTTTCTACAATATGGCGGCGATCATTTTATTGAGTGTTGCACTGGGTGTTATTAACGCCTTTGATACGCCTGCACGGCAGGCTTTGATGATTGTATTGGTACAAGAAAAAAAGGATTTACCTAATGCAATTGCGCTCAACTCTTCTATGGTAACGCTGGCACGATTGGTTGGTCCGGCTGTCGGCGGTATACTGCTGAGCAGTTATGGTGAAGATGTTTGCTTTTTCCTCAATTTCATCAGTTTTGTAGCTGTTATTGCTTCGCTGATGCTGATGAAGATAAAAATACCAGATCGTAAGAAAGCACAGGAACATATATGGCAAAATTTAAAGGAAGGATACCTATACCTCAAACATCATGCAGGCTTGCGATCGGCAATACTACACATGGCATTGATCAGTTTACTCGTAATGCCCTACACTACCCTGTTGCCGGTATATGCCCAAGCAGTGTTTAAAGGAGACGTTACTACCTTTAGCTGGCTCAATAGTATATCCGGACTGGGAGCCCTGATCGGTGCCATATTCATGGCAAACCTGAAGAATGGCAGAAACCTGTTGCGCATTATTATTTATGCCACACTCTTGTTTTGTATATGCCTGTCGCTGTTTTCCTTTAATAAAAACCTCGTAGCAGCACTCCTGTTTATTCTGCTCGCAGAAGCAGGTTTATTAGCAATGATTGCAGCCACCAACACCTATATTCAAACGAATGTAGATGAAAAGATGCGAGGCAGGGTTATCAGTTATTATGTAATGGCATTCCAGGGCATGCAGCCCATTGGCAGCTTTCTCGTTGGTGTTTCGGGGCACTACTTTAGCGGACCGCATACAGTACTAATAGAAGGGCTTGCAGGCACTATTGTTACATTGTTCTTTATTTCTTATTTCAAACGTGCACGCAAAGCAATGCCAAAGCCTATTGTGATAGTGGAGGCGAGATAGAGATTTCTTATTGAAGATGGAATATTATAAAGATATGTAGCTTAAAAATCTTTAAGCCTTACTATAATCCCTCGTACCAAACAACAAGCTTCCAATCCTTACTAAGGTACTGCCTTCTTCTATTGCAATAATGTAATCGCTGCTCATGCCCATAGAAAGAGTTGATAACTGAAAATTGGAAGTTGATATTGCAGTATATTGATCAAACAATGCCTTTAAGTGGCGAAACTCGGCTCTTATTATATCTTTATTTTCAGTATTAGTAGCCATCCCCATCAAACCCCTGATGCATATATTGCTTAATGAAGAAGTGCCACCTGTAACTTCAGTAATTACTGTTTTTAATTCTTCATCGCTCAGTCCAAACTTTGTTTCTTCATGTGCAATATGCACCTGCAACAGACAATCAACAATACGGCTATGCCTGGCTGCTTGTTTATTGATCTCCTTCAATAGTTTAAAATTATCCACCCCATGAATGAGGTGCACAAAAGGAACAATGTATTTTACTTTATTGCTTTGCAAATGACCAATGTAATGCCAGCGGATATCTTTGGGCAACTCCGCTTCCTTTTCCGTTAGTTCCTGCACATAATTCTCCCCAAAATCACGCTGCTCAAGTGCATATAACGCCTTTATATCCTCCGCAGGTTTGGTTTTGCTCACTGCAACCAAAGTAGCCTTGTATGCACTTAACTTATTGCTTATATCTCTGTACTGCTGCTCATTTATAGCCATCCAAATTTACTTTTATGCAAAAGTACTTTGATTGGTTATTTTATCTGCCACAAAGGCACCAAGACACTAAGAAATACAAGGAATTGTTATTACTTCTTACGTTAACATGTACTTCTTTGTGTCTTGGTGCCTTTGTGGCTAACGCTCCTTAGCGTCTTTGCGCCTTTGCGGTAAAAAAAGCCTTGCTTTAAAAAGCAGGACCTTTTATAAAGGGTTGCAGGTGATCACATCTTTGGCATCAATACATGGTCTATTACATGTATTACGCCATTGCTCTGGTTTACATCAGCAATGGTCACCATTGCCTTTCCGCCGTTTTCATCCCATATCCAAATATTGCCTTTCTTATCAAGACTTGCATACAGGTTGTCACCTTGTACCGTTTTAAGTGTGGCTTTACTGCCATTGTCATTAATCATTTTAGTCAAGTCCATAGCACTCACTCTACCAGGTACTACATGGTACTTCAGTACGGTTTGCAATTGATCTTTGTTTTCAGGCTTCAGTAAATTGTCAACAGCATCTTTGGGCAACATATTGAATGCTGCATTAGTGGGTGCAAACACAGTAAAAGGCCCGTCACTTTGCAAAACACCTACCAGGTCAGCGGCTTTTACAGCAGCCACCAGCGTGGTGTGGTCTTTTGAATTAACTGCATTTTCTACTATGTTTTTTGTTGGGTACATGGCGGCTCCGCCTACCATTTTGGTATCTTGTGCATGCGCACTTGAAGAGATTAGAAGGGCAATGATTGCCAGGCTGAACAGGTGTTTCATTATATATTTGTTTTAATCAGTTACGCTTTAATGGTGAACTCGGATTCAAACAAATAAATATTTATAGTGAAAGTTCCTTAACAATTAGAAGAGATGGGAAACTAAACAAACTGAGAAGCTTCAGCAATAAAATATTGCTATTAAATATGTACGGGAAAACCAAATAATAAGGATGAGAAATAAGGGAAAAACTATCTTTCAGTGAACAAGATGGTCAATTCCATTTCAATCAGATAACGCAGTGTATTCACCGTCGGAAGCTCAATGCTGTTTACTTGTTAATTGAAACTTGATTCTTGTAGCTTAATAAATTATACTTTCCCCATTACGTACATTTCAGTTACTGTAGGAGAAGGTACCCCACCAGCTTTTTCAAGGGTAATAGCAAATGCTTCTGCCTTGTTGAAAACACTCATGGACTCAACCATGCCTTTTTTCTCATCAAGTAACCCGGCGCTTACAGGTTTGCCGTTTACAAAGGCCCACAATTGATATTGTTTACCCTCAGGCGCCTTTGGCAGTGAAACATTATTAGCATATACTGCTTTCGTTCTTGTGTCCCACAATACTTGTACAAGCAAGTCTTTGGGTCTGTTTGGCATCGGCAAAAGATTGATCAGTTTATAACCCGTATCCTGGTAATAGCGCATGTTCTTTGCATACTCAGTAATCTTTTGATCCTGCGTGTCAACGTGGTGCTGCATACTATCCATTTGAGCATGCATAGCGGCCATTTGCGTTTGATGCTGTTTATTATTAATAAGCGAATAGGCTATTGCAGCAATAGCCAGCAGCATGCCTATTGCTGCAGCCGCAATAAGGCCAGTATTGCGGCTGGACTGATACATGGGAATGACTTTAGCAGTTGCATGGTCTTCAGAAGGCCTGGCAGTATCAGATAACATGGTTGTATCACTGGATGTAGGTAATTGCCTTAGCCGGCTGAATAGCTGGTCTTTAACCGCAGGTGATGGAGATTCTTCTACTTCATTGGCTGCATTAAGCAAAGCGTCTTCTATTGCATCAAGCTCAGCCTTTATTTCAGGGAATAGCTTTGCAAGCTGCCCTATTTTATAGGCATCTTCGCTTGAGAGCATTCCCAATACATACAACTCAAGGTCACCGGACGATATGATACAACTCAGATCCAATTAAACATTAGGTTTTATTAACTTCCTTAAATTAGCGATGGCCGACCTCATGCGGGTTTTAACCGTACCAACCGGCATAACTAAGATTTTAGCGATTTCTTCTTGCGTATAACCCTTGAAGTACGCCAAATCTATCAATCTTGCATTTTCTTCAGGTATGGAACTTAGTACTTTTTTCAAACCTATATCAGTGATACGCGATTCTTCTGCAGGGACTGATAGATATACGTTTTCCTGCAAAGTAGCAGTTTTACTTTGCTTGTTAAATTCCTTCGAACGGGTACGGTCTATAGAAAGATTGCGTGCAATGCTCAACATCCATGTGTACAAACGGCCACGCGAACCATCATACGTATGAATGTTTTGCCAAACTTTTACAAAAGTCTCCTGTAATAAATCTTCTGCTACTTCTTGCTGTGGTATAATTTGCTTTATAACTACGAATAAAGCTTTGGAATAATGATCGTACAAAAAACGATAGGCCTGCTCCTCATGCAGTTTCAGGCGTTTTAATAGTTCTTCCTCATTATGGAGCAGTTCAGTCAAAAGTAATTGGGATAGTTATATTTGTAGGGTAAAAATAAAGTGATTTTCATCACATAACCACATATTCACCTTTTTTATTTACGGCAATAAACGGCAGCTTCTTGTTCTCTTCAAAATAATCATACACCTCTTTCAGCTTTACTTCAAATTTTTGGAGATCCTGATCATCTTTAGTAACTCTTGAAAGATACTCCATGCTTTTTTCGCGGCTGAAGCGCACGGGGAAAATATGTACAGGTATAAAATCCTCCCCTTCACTCTTAGCAATAGCAGCCAGCAGATATACCTCTTCTATCGGACCATCCTGAAGAGGAATACATCCCACTGTAATGCAACTGCCGTGAATATAAATACCACTGCCCGGGCGGAGTGAATCACTCAATACCTTATCAGATTCATTAGGATAATTGATGCCTAAAGCAAGATGATAATTACTATTAGGGCTAAATTGATTAATGTAGTAAAATCCTTCAGGCACCTGGTAATCGTCCTGCATTCGTTTAGGACCGATAGCACCAGCCATAGCACAAATCTTATAGGTCTTAAACAGTTTGTATGATTCGTTGCTGCTGTTGCGCACCCATACCTCAAGCTGGCTGTCGTATTTAAAGGAACGCAGATAAATCTCCTTGGCCGGCCATGTGAGTCCAGCGGCTGCAAACTGCTTACGCAGTGTATCTTCCTTTGTTTTTAAAGCAAACGCCACGCGCATAAAGCCCTTTTGGTAATCAACAAAAGAATTTTGTGCAGAACCTGCAGAAGAAATAATCACTGAGATAATCGCAACAAAAAGTAACCGGTTCATAATGTTCAAAAATATTTCAATACCAGTAAAGCTTACTTAAACAGGAATTAATTGAAATAAAACAAGTAGTTAAACATGGATTATTTAACACTGTAATTTACTAAGTCCTGTGTTGATGTTGTATTGCCACCACCAAGAATAGTGGCTGTTATATTTGCTCTAATCTTAATAATACCTTTGCCTTTTGCAAAATAGAAGTCGTAAGTAGCAACATTAACCTTAGTACCTAAAATATTGGCAGATAACACGTACTGTGTATGTATTACATCAGAAAATGCCTGTCCCTGAACAGTAAATGAGTTCAATTTTTCTACTATTGTACCCGCCCCTTGTGCCTGCACTCCATTTACATTGCCCATATCATCCACCCAACTGGCTCCTGCATTCGCTGTATCAATAAGCGCACGCAAAGTAAACGTAATGCCGTTTAGCTCATCATTTATGTAATAATTATGGTCTTGAATGGCATAATATGTATAGGTCGTATCTGTTGAACTTACCAGTTGTACCTTAGTAAAGCTAATATTATTTTGCGCTACCTTATCGCTTAGTACGGTTGCTGTATCATATACATTTGTCGCCGAATCTGTATACACCCAATAGGTACCTGCGGTGAGCGGTATATAATTTCCATCCGCTGCTGTAGAATCTGTAGTTGGAGGGTTATTGTTTGAGTCTTTATTACAACTGCACAGAAAAGCCAGGCAAAAAAAAGCAGCCAGTAAACATAGTGTTCTTAACATACGTTCTTATTAATTAATTGTGTTGCGAAATTAATGCGAATGGTCGAAAGGTCAATTATAAGAGAATAATGAAACCTTAAAATAGATTATTGTCCACTTGTAAAACTTTTCACTAACAAAGTTTATTTACACATCAGCTAATTCTTTAGCAAAAACTTCTATTGGCAGACCTTCATAGTTGCCACTACTCATCAGCAACACACAGCTTCGCTCATACTGTTGTGCCTGCATCCACTGCCATAAAGCATCTTTATCATTAAACACCAGTAATCCTTCCTTATCAAAGCCGGCAATTACGCTCTCCGGCGCCAGAGGGGGCATGCGTTTAAGCTCTAATGCGTGTTTAGAATAAAATACAACTGCCACATCGGCTTTATCCATTGCACCCGCATATTCCTGCATGAAAGCGGCATTTAAACTGCTATAGGTGTGCAATTCCAATATTGCAAACAACTTTCGTTGGGGAAATTGCTCCTTTACTGCCTGTATGGTAGCTTTCACCTTGCTTGGTGCATGGGCAAAATCGCGATAGACATTTAGCGTACCATTCGAGGCGATCAATTGCAACCGCTTGGCAGCACCGGTGAACGTAGCAACGGCATGTAAAAACTCTCCTGTACCAATGCCGTATTCTTTACACGCAAAATAGGCAGCATGCAGATTGAGCAGGTTATGATTGCCAAAGACCTGTAAGGTGGCGGTTTGGTTGTCAATAGTGACACTTGTCTTTCCGTTTTCAATAGTATGCTCAGGTATGCCATATGGCCGGTAGCGAATGTCATTGCGTTTATTGGCTTCTACAAGCTGCTTTAAAACTGTATCAGTCTCATTATAAATCAATATACCGTTTGGCTCTATTTTATTTATAAAGATGGCAAACTGCTCTAAGTAAAAGTCGAAGGTGGGGAACACATTGATATGATCCCAGGCAATTCCGGTGATCACCGCAATATGAGGATAGAGGAAATGGAATTTTGGGCGCTTTTCCAGAGTACTTGCAGGGTATTCATCACCTTCGCAAATAATAACCGGCGCATCGGTAATATTTACACTTTGATTGAATCCTTCCAGCTTGGCACCTACCAGATAATCGAAGGGATTGCCTGATTGCTTAAAAACATGCATGATCATGCTGGTAGTTGTAGTTTTACCATGGCTGCCGCCAACTACAATACGCGTTTTGTTGCGGCTTTCCTGGTAAATATATTCCGGAAAAGAATAAATCTTAAGCCCAAGTTGTTGAGCTTTGGCCAATTCCGGATTGTCTCCCTTGGCATGCATACCAAGTATTACCGCATCCAGATAGGGTGTAATATTTTTTTCATTCCAGCCAATCTGACTTGGCGATAAACCAGCTTGTTGTAAATTGGATTTTGCCGGCTCAAATATCTCATCGTCGCTGCCAGTAACCTGGTAACCTTTCTGTTGCAATGCTATTGCCAACTGGTGCATTACGCTGCCACCAATAGCAATTAAGTGAATCTTAATTGTATTATTATTCATATTATTATGAAAACTAGTAATTTAGCATTTTAACATTTTATCCAGTATAAGTAAGTCAATGTACACGTTATGAAGAAAAACGTACTCTCCATGAATAAACTAGTAACCGCTTTGTTATTTGCCGTAGTGCTGACTATATTTTTCAGCTCCTGCGCTCCTTACCGTGGTGGCTGGACGGATTGCCCGTCGCACGACAAAAATTATTTTAAAACCAGAGGTAGGTAAGGGCATACATTTTGTTTTTTTGCCAGTATGAAATGGATTCATCTGACAAATATAGACCAGCTCACGGAGATAGATCAGCAATCTTTCAATCGTCCGCAGTTTATCTTTAAGCATAGTACACGCTGTAGCATCAGCAGTATGGTTTTTACAAGGCTCGAACGTAGTAAGGCGCCCGAAGCTGTGGATTGTTATATCCTTGACCTGCTAAAACACAGGGATATATCTAATAAAATAGCGCAGGAATACGACGTTTACCACGAGTCTCCACAAGTGTTACTTATTAAAAATGGGGAGTGCGTATATGACGAAAGTCATTACGGCATAACTATGGATGCCATCATGGAGAAGGTTTGATTTTATCAAACCGGTATTCATTTAATCTACTCACCATTTTTATCCAGGTAATTTATTCAAAACAATTCTGTGTCCGTCTTTTTGTAAAGGCACCAGTGGAGTGCCTTTGTTTTTTGCCAATGACCGGTAAAATTTCACAATGATGCTGCTGGCTAATAGCACCTACACTACCGTATTACCACACGTTCGTTTATCACTAAAACGCCTGACCCCAACATAGAAACACTCCCGGTTATACTTAACTTATACCAAATTTTCTCCCTATCTCCTCATGTGTAACTCCTGATCTTCTCCCACGATGTCCCGTACTAACCTAATATTTACGTTTCAATATTCTAATAACAATTACCCAAACAGCAAAGCCAGGGTGGGGCGATTTGTCAGCAGTAAAGCGTATACACTAATCCCCAAAGCCACGGATGAGCAATAGGTATTATCTTACCACTTCAATTAAAAGTGCAGGATATAGTCCAAAAATCTTCCTTACCGGTCTATGGACACTGCCGAGTTATACTTAACTTATACTTAACTTATACCTAACTTATACTTAAGTTATACCGGATATTCTCCCTATCTCATCCTATACCAACTCCTAGTAACTCAATACTTACTTTATTATCAGCCTTATTGTATCTTATCCGTTAAACTTGCTTCTTGCTCCTTGAATCTTATGTCTTATCCTTTAAATCTTGGTACTTAGACTTCGATATTTCTTTATATTCACCCTTAAAAATATAAATAGGTATGAAGCTATTCACTGCCTGGCAAATGCAATATTGGGATGCGTACACCATTAAACACCAGCAAATATCTTCGCTCGACCTCATGGAACGGGCTTCCGGAGCTTGCACCGATTGGATCATCAACCATGGAATTAGCTCACAAAGCATTAAAATATTTTGCGGTAAAGGCAACAACGGCGGCGATGGATTGGCAATTGCAAGGCAGTTACTACAAACGGGCACCAGTGCAACAGTGTATATAGCTGAATTTGGTGGTTCAGGCACACCCGACTTTCAGCAGAATCTTACCAGACTGCGTTCACTTACTACTGATATCTACTACCTGCAGTCGGTAGATCAATTCCCAACCATTAATGAAGAAGATGTAATAATTGATGGTTTATTTGGCTTTGGCCTTAACCGGCCTTTAACCGGTTTGTACCAGCAGTTGGTAGATCATATTAATAAATATGCAAACCGGGTAATAGCAATAGATGTCCCCAGTGGCTTGTTTACTGATGAGCCTTCAACAAATAACACCATTATAAAAGCTACTTACACGCTTACTTTTCAATCTTTGAAGTTATGTTTCCTCGTAGCCGAAAATGCTGAATACTTTGGGGAAGTAGTTGTGCTGCCTATTGGTTTGGAAAAGCAATATGAGGATGATGAAGATGCTATTTATGAAGTAGTTAGTGAAGAAATGATTACGAATCTCTATAAGCCGCGTAAAGCTTTCTCGCATAAAGGCACTTACGGCCATGCACTGTTAATTGCAGGGAACACGGGTAAGATGGGCGCTGCGGTAATGTGTGCAAAGGCATGCCTGCGCAGTGGTGTGGGATTGCTTACCTGCGCTGTTCCCCAGGAAGAATTTGTAGTATTACAAACAACGATTGCGGAAGCAATGGTTACCGGCAGGGATGAAACACCGGATATAACTAAATACAATACAATAGGCATGGGACCGGGATTGGGGACTGCTGAGGAAACGGCTGCCCTCGTGCAAAATGTAATAGAAGCATACAAACAGCCCATGCTCTTAGATGCAGATGCATTAAATATTATAGCGAAGTACCAGGAATGGCTTACGCAACTTCCACTACAATCTATTATCACTCCCCACCCTAAAGAGTTTGACCGCTTATTTGGCGAAAGCAGCAACGACTTTGAGCGCATGCAAAAAGCTATCGATGCGGCAGTGAAGCATAATATCATTATTGTATTAAAAGGACATTATACATTGATCGCTCATGGAGGCAAAGGGTATTTTAATACTACGGGGAATCCCGGTATGGCGACGGGTGGCTCAGGGGATGCCTTATCGGGAATTATTACTGCTTTGTTGGCGCAGCATTATCCGCCTCTGCATGCCGCTTTGTTGGGGGTATATGTGCATGGGCTATCGGGAGATTTGTGTTTGGATGAACAGTCTTATGAGAGTTTGCTGCCAATGGATATAATCGAGGGGTTGGGGAGGGCATTCAAACATATAGGCATGAAAAAAGGGATTTAAGACTAAATCCCTTTGTACCCTTCATAAACAATCCATACCCCTATGGATAGTATCTTGAATGTTTTATTTTAAATAAGTTATAATTCTCATTGATTGTGATACAAAGCTAACCTCTAAACTTTGCTCTGATCTATTTTTTAGACAGAATCGGATTTTTTTTAGGTAAACGGGATTTGAGCATTTGTGATTTTAAATATTTGTATTGATTAACCCCTATTTTTGTCACTCATCAATTTTATCATCTTTCTAACAGATTTGCTTATGCAGAGTATGCTATTTTATGTGGTACCCCTATTAGGTATCATAGGGCTGTTGTACACATTTGTTAAGTTCAACTGGGTATCAAGGCAGGATGCAGGTAATGAACGAATGCGCGAAATTAGTGATCACATTGCCGAAGGTGCCATGGCATTTTTGCGTGCCGAATGGAGGATATTAGGCATCTTCGTAGTTGTTGTTGCTATACTGCTTAGCATAATGGCAGCAACCAACGCAAACTCTCATTGGGCTATAGCTATTGCGTTTATCATCGGTGCAGTTAGTAGTGCGGTAGCCGGCTTCATAGGTATGAAAGTAGCTACCAAGGCAAACGTACGTACGGCAAATGCAGCACGCAGCAGTCTCTCCAAGGCATTAAATGTTTCTTTTACCGGTGGTTCTGTAATGGGGTTGGGGGTAGCTGGCCTGGCAGTGTTGGGCCTGGGTAGCTTATTCCTTGTATTGAAGCACATCTTTGCACCAGAGGCAGATGCTAATTCGGCTGAGATGGTTCGCACTATAGAAGTATTAACGGGCTTTTCGCTGGGAGCAGAATCCATTGCCTTATTTGCGCGTGTTGGTGGTGGTATTTATACCAAAGCTGCCGACGTAGGTGCAGACCTTGTAGGCAAAGTAGAAGCTGGCATTCCGGAAGACGATCCACGCAACCCGGCAACTATTGCAGATAATGTAGGTGATAACGTGGGTGATGTGGCAGGCATGGGCGCAGACTTGTTTGGTTCTTATGTGGCAACTGTATTAGCAACAATGGTGCTTGGACAGGAAACCGTATCAAAGGATAATTTTAATGGCTACGCTCCCATCCTGCTGCCAATGGTTATTGCAGGTGTTGGCATTCTGTTTTCTATTATCGGTACCTTGTTTGTAAAAGTGAGTGATAATGCCGGAGTGAATACCAATGCAGTGCAAAAGGCATTGAATATGGGTAACTGGAGTTCTATAATCCTTACTGCATTAGCTTGCGTAGGTCTTGTGTATTATATATTACCTGATACACCCATGAGTTTACGCGGGCATGAGTTTACCCGTGAAGGTGTGCTTGGCGCTATTGCGGTGGGTCTTGCAGTAGGTACATTGATGAGTTTGATCACTGAATATTATACAGCTATGGGCAAACGCCCGGTATTGAGCATTATCCGTCAGTCGGGTACTGGTCATGCTACTAATGTAATTGGCGGTTTGGCTGTAGGTATGGAATCTACCTTATTGCCAATTATCGTGTTAGCTGCCGGTATATATGGGTCCCATGCTTGCGCTGGCTTATATGGTGTGGCAATTGCAGCCGCCGGTATGATGGCAACTACTGCTATGCAATTAGCAATAGATGCTTTTGGCCCCATTGCAGATAATGCCGGAGGTATTGCCGAAATGAGCGAACTACCTAAAGAGGTGCGTGAAAAAACGGATGTATTGGATGCTGTAGGTAATACTACGGCTGCTGCGGGTAAAGGTTTTGCTATTGCTTCAGCGGCATTAACAGCATTGGCTTTGTTTGCTGCTTATGTAGGTGTGGTAAACCATAATGGTTATACTATGGAAGGCATTGACATCTATAAGGCAAATGTACTGGCTTCTTTATTTGTAGGTGGAATGATTCCGTTTATCTTTTCTTCTTTAGCTATACGTGCGGTAGGGGAGGCTGCTATGGCAATGGTAGAAGAAGTGCGCCGCCAATTCCGTACTATTCCAGGTATTATGGAAGGTACAGGTAAACCGGAATACGATAAATGTGTGGCTATCTCTACTGATGCTTCTATTAGGAAAATGATGCTGCCTGGAGCTATTGCCATTATTTCTCCGCTGCTGATTGGCTTTTTGTTAGGACCTGAGGCATTGGGGGGATTCCTGGCTGGTGCAACTGTAAGCGGTGTGTTGATGGGTATGTTCCAAAACAATGCAGGTGGCGCCTGGGATAACGCTAAGAAGAGCTTTGAGAAAGGTGTTGATATTAATGGACAGATGTACTATAAAAAGTCTGAACCACACAAAGCATCTGTAACAGGGGATACTGTTGGTGACCCGTTCAAAGACACTTCTGGCCCATCTATGAATATCCTGATTAAGCTGATGTCTATTGTATCGCTGGTAGTGGCGCCCACATTGGCACATGTGTACGCTAATCAGACTACTACATCTGACGCACCGGGTGTACACAAAACAATAGAAATGAAAAAAGAGGTATCTATGGTTAATAAAACAGCAGTTGACAAGACGATTGTACTGAAATAATTGATTTGTAGATCTATTTTATATAGCCCTTGCACCAGGTGCAGGGGCTTTTTTGTTTTGGATAATGATTGCACTGATAAGAACTCCTGCCCAACAGGCATTTGTGAGGAGGGATTATTCTGACAAAAAGAGAAGTTAGCCTATCTTTTGCCAGGATATTTTGGAAAAGATCTTTTCTGCGTAGGGGTAAAAGCAGTTTGAGTTGTTATACAAGAAACTCTTAAAAATGAACCATATAAAGCTTTTAGTATTTGTTGCCCTGGCGACCGCGTTCTTCACTTCGTGTGATAAAGTAGTGGGTGATGGACCTGTAACAACAACCGACAGAACCGTAGTCCAATTTTCAGGAATTGAGGTGAGTGTACCCGCAGATATATATTATTATACGGGTACCGAATATAAAGTACAGATCCAGGCACAGCAAAATATTACTGACCTGATTGAAACCAATGTAAGCGGTAGCACTTTACAAATACATTTTAACCGCAATAATGTAAATATCAAATCGGGAGGTGTGCGCATTAATGTGACTTCTCCAACTGTGAATGGTATTAGAATCAGTGGCTCAGGCAATCTGTATGCTCCGGTACGTATAGAAGCAGACCATTTTCAGTTGAGTTTGAGTGGGTCTTGCGGTGCAGAAATAGACAGTTTGATTGCAAATAGTTTTGCCAGTTCTATTAGTGGCAATGGGCATATAAAGGTGCTGCAAGGTAGTACCCATGATGTAGAGGTAGAAATCAGTGGTAGTGGTGATGTAGATATATTAGGTGTTACTGCCGCTAATGTAACTACGCATTCAAGCGGTTCAGGCACTATCAAGGTAACGGCTACCAGTAAGTTAGACGCGCATATTTCAGGTAGTGGGAGGGTGTATTACAAGGGCTCGCCGGATATTTCTACTGATATTTCGGGATCGGGAGGTGTAAGTAAGGTTGAGTGATGTTGTTTTTTGAATGATGATTTACTGGTATTAAGCAGTTAATTTTGATAAAAGAAAAAGGCTGTCTTTGGTTGCAATGACAGCCTTATTGTTAAACTTTCATGAGGAATGGATACTACACATTGAACCGGAAGTGCATGATATCACCGTCCTTTACAATGTACTCTTTACCTTCTATACGAAGTTTACCGACTTCACGGCAAGCTGCTTCGGAGCCATAAGCAACATAATCTTCGTAGCTGATTACTTCTGCTTTAATAAATCCCTTTTCGAAATCAGTATGAATAACGCCTGCTGCCTGAGGAGCTTTCCAGCCTTTGCCGATGGTCCATGCACGTACTTCCTGCACACCAGCTGTGAAATAGGTATTTAGGTTAAGCAAATGATATGCTGAGTGAATAAGGCGGTTGAGGGCGGGCTCTTTCATGCCGTATTCTTCCATAAACATTTGCTGATCTTCTTTATTCTCCATTTCGGAAATCTGGGCTTCTACGGAGTTGTTCATGATAATCACTTCAGCGTCTTCATTCTTTACAGCAGCAATTAATGCATCCGAATATTTGTTGCCGGTATGCATGGAGGCTTCATCCACATTGGCAACATAGAGCACCGGTTTATCTGTTAAAAGAAACAAATCAGCAATGGCACTCTGGTCCTCATTACTTAAGCCTAAATAGTGAATGCTTTTACCTTGCTCCAAATGCGCTTTGCAACGTTGTAAAACCTCCAGTTCCGCTTTCATTTTTGGGTCGGCTTTTGCCATCTTCTCAACACGCTGCAACTTCTTTTCTACACTATCCAGGTCTTTTAACTGCAACTCGGTATCAATGATCTCCTTATCGCTCACCGGGTTAATAGCGCCTTCTTCACGCAGTATATTCTCGTCTTCAAAACACCGGATAACATGTATAATGGCATCCACTTCGCGGATGTTGCCTAAGAACTTATTACCCAATCCCTCTCCTTTGCTCGCGCCACGAACCAAACCGGCAATATCTACAATCTCAATTTGCGTAGGCACTATACGATTGGGGTTTACCAGTTCAGCCAGCTTTTGCAATCGTACATCCGGCACATCAACTAAACCAACATTGGGTTCTATAGTACAAAAACGATAGTTACTTGCCTGCGCTTTGGCACTGCTGCTTACGGCGTTAAACAATGTGGACTTGCCTACGTTGGGCAATCCTACGATACCAGCCTGTAAAGCCATTTTATTTAATATTTTTAATTGTGAATTGTCACTTTATTGGGTATTGCTTAATTCTATTTGATAGTTCCACAGAATGCACTTCTCTTCTTTCAATTTACTATTGACAATAACCAATAACCAATAATCAATGATTTTCGGGGCGCAAAAGTAGCGAACGTATTTTATTTTGCTTAATTACATTTTTGGTTTTAAAGTTGTTTACGCTTATGAGGAAGACAATATTGATAATAGATGATGATATCCGCAACATTTTTGCATTATCGGCGGTATTAAAGGCTAGGCGCTTTAATTGCCTCTCTGCAACCTCAGCACCGGAAGGTATTGAGCTGTTGCGCAGTAACGGGCAGATAGATGTAGTGCTGATGGATATGATGATGCCTGATATGGATGGCTATGAAGCGATCAAAGCTATAAAAGGTGATGCTGCTATTGTTTCTATACCAATAATAGCAGTAACTGCGCAAGCAATGAGCGGTGATGAAGAGAAAGTGCTTGCCGGGGGTGCCGACGCCTATATTTCTAAGCTGGTAGATGTAGATAAATTGCTAAAGGTATTATCGGAATTTTAACTAGGAATTATAAAACCGCGGTGTGTGGAAGCAACGATGATAAGCGACGAACAGATCGATATATTATTGAATGATGCACTGGAACTGTATGGATACGATTTTACTAATTACACTAAAGCATCTATCAAACGGCGCATTAACCGGATATTAACGATAGACAGGTTCCCGAGTTTCGCTGAGTTACGGTACCGGTTGCGAAACGATAAGGCATACCTCAACCGTTTTGTGGAAGCAATCAGTGTGAATGTAACTGAAATGTTTCGCGATCCACATTTCTTTCGAACATTAAAGGAAAAAGTACTGCCCGATTTAGCCACTTATCCTTACATACGCATCTGGCATGCAGGCTGCTCTACCGGCGAGGAAGTATACTCTATGGCAATATTGCTGAAAGAGGCCAACCTGCTGCATAAATCACTCCTATATGCCACCGACATCAACCAGGAAGTACTGGAAAAAGCACGCAAAGGCGTATTTCCTATGAGCTATATGAAACAATATTCCGAAAATTATATACTCAGCGGCGGAACACAGGCATTTTCCGATTACTATATTGCTACCAGCGACCATGTAAAATTTAATGAAGAACTGCGCCGTAAAATTATTTTTGCCATGCACAACCTTGTGTCCGATGGCTCTTTTAATGAGTTTCAATTGATATTATGCCGTAATGTGCTTATTTATTTTGATAAGAAGCTACAAGACCGAGCTATTAACTTGTTTGATGAAAGCCTTGAACCCCTGGGCTATTTAGCATTGGGCGCAAAAGAAACACTTCGGTTTTCGCCTTTAGAAAAGAATTATAAACAAATTGAGGGCAAAGAAAAAATATGGCGCAAGATGAGGTAAAAAAAGTATTTATAATAGGTGGCTCATCGGGCAGCCTTGATGTACTACTCAATTTGTTGCCACACCTGCAACTGCTCGATCATACTGCTATTATAATTGTATTACATCGCAAAAACGGGTATGATACTGCGTTAACAGATGTACTGTCTTATCGAACGACTGTCCAGGTAAAAGAGGTAGATGAAAAAGATCTGCTGCTACCTGGCATTATTTATTTAGCGCCAGCGGACTATCATTTGCTGATAGAACAGGATTATACATTCTCATTGGATGTATCGGAAAGAGTTAATTATAGCCGTCCCAGTATTGATGTTTGTTTTGAAACAGCTGCAGAGGCTTTGGGACAGAAACTGGTTGGTATTTTATTGTCGGGTTCTAATATAGATGGCACAAATGGACTACGGGTGATCAAGCGATTGGGCGGAGTGACTATTGCGCAGGATCCTCAATCGGCAGAGTCTCCGTTTATGCCACAGCAGGCAATAAACAGTAGGGCTGCCGATTATATTTTAAATCCGGTAGAGATTGCCGGGTTTATAAATGATATGATCAGAAAGTTGTGAATGGTTAATTGTTAATGGTGTGAGTGGGAAGTCGGGTTCACAAGTTTACGTGTTCATGGGTTGATGAAAAAGTGTGAAGTTTAAAGTTCAATGTTAGATAGGGGCAGATATGGAGGACATAGGGAGGAGATAGGGAGGAGGTTCAGTATAAGTTAAGTATAACTTCAGTATAAGTTAGGTATAAGTTAAGTATAACTCTGACGTGTATAGGGTTGGGAAGAGGATGTTTTTGGGATAATGATGTTACTTCTGCCCGACCAGTGTCAGTTAGAGGGAGATATTTTGCTGATAAAGCTAATATTAGGATCTAGAAAACCTGTTTATTATGAAGTTATAAACTTCAAAGAAAGCCAGCGAAGTGTTCCACCATTGGTGTTCGAAACCTGATGTGTTGTGTCAAAATTAGAGCAATTCGTCACTCTGCTTTTCCGCCGACTGGCGGAAAAGTAATCTGTACTAAGCCTAAAATTACTACTGATGGCTGTTTTTGATCTTACCATTACTCACAGATTGCTTCGCGCTGCTCGCAATGACGAGGTTTCGAACAGTAATGGTGTTCCACTTCGCTGAGTCGTAGTTTACGTACAACTCATTAGTAGTCTATAATTATATTAACAGAATTACTTTATAAAACATAGAATGATGCGTTTAGTTTTAGGTTGTTTTCTTTCGATTATCCTTCTGCAAGCCAGTGCGCAGAACCTGTATATGCCGCGCAATATCATACAGGCATATCTGCGGGAAACAAGATCCACTACAGGCCGGCCGGGCAGTAAATACTGGCAAAACTATGGGCGCTATAATATCAACATTAGTGCGCAGCCACCAAGCCGTACTATCAGGGGTACGGAACAGATTGCTTATTATAACCGCAGCAATGATAGTTTGTCATATTTAGTAATACGCATTATACCAAATATACACCGCCCTGGAGCGGTACGCTTCTCTCCTGCTGATTCTACCTATCTTACTTCCGGAGTGCATATTGATTCATTTGTAATCAATGGCGCTCCGCAGAAGTGGGAAGAAGATTATTATCATAATACCGTAATTCCTGTAAAGTTGCCTACCGCGCTGCACCCAGGCGACTCAGTGCATTTGAATGTTGCCTGGCATTATGATATGTCGCTAAAGAGTGGCCGTGAAGGCATGCTGGATTCTACCACTTTTTACATAGCTTATTTCTATCCCCGTGTATCGGTATATGATGATTATAATGGATGGGATGATGTAGAATTTACTGATTTTCAAGAGTTTTACAATGATTTAAATGACTATACCCTTAGCGTGACGGTGCCTAAAAATTATATAGTATGGGCAACCGGCACGCTTGCAAAATCCTGATGCAGTACTACAACCTTTGTACAACAAACGCCTGCAGGCATCCATGACTTCGGATTCGGTGATACACATAGCAACATTGCAGGAGTTATTGAGTAAAAAGGTTACTAAACAAAATAACACGAATACCTGGCGGTGGAAAGCTGATAATATCAGTGATGTAGCAGTTGCCATTAGTGATCACTATGTGTGGGATGCATCGAGTGTGATAGTTGATACTATTACGCATCGCCGTGCCAGTATGCAGGCAGCGTTTAATGATACGGCACAGGATTTCCACCACATGGTAGAATATGGAAAACATGCACTTAACTGGCTATCCCTAAATTGGCCGGGCGTGCCCTATCCTTTCCCTAAAATGACTGCGGTGCAAGGTTTTGCTGATATGGAGTACCCAATGATGATCAATGACAGTCATTCCGACAACCTTGATTTTACACGTTTTGTGGCGGAACATGAGATTGCTCATACCTATTTTCCATTCTATATGGGTATCAATGAAACACGCTATCCCTTTATGGATGAGGGCTGGGCAACTACCCTGGAGTATTTGATAGGGCTGTACGATATGGGTAAAGAAAAGGAAGATAATCTGTATAAGAACTTCCGGATTGTTAACTGGATTTATGATCCTTCGGATGAGGAGGATCTGCCTATTATTACTCCGGGTAATATTTTGACCGGCAGCGGCTATAGCAATAATGCATATGGCAAACCTTCGCTAGCTTATTTAGCATTGAAAGATATGCTGGGCGATACGCTGTTTGCCAAATGTCTGCACGAGTATATGGACCGCTGGCATGGAAAACATCCTATTCCTTGGGACTTTTTTTTAACCTTCAATGATGTGTCGGGAAAAAACCTGAACTGGTTTTGGGATAATTGGTTCTTCAGTAATGGTTATATAGATATTGCTATTCAAAACGTGGTGCATAACCAGAATGATAATATAATTTACGTGCAGAATATTGGCGGCTTTCCTGTGCCTTTTGATGTACGCATCCGTTATACCGATGGTGCTACCGAAAGTTTGCACCAGACTGCAGGCATCTGGAGTACCAATCAAAGAGCAGCCGCAATTACTGTGGCTAACAATAAACAAATACAATCTATTCAACTAGATAATGACATTTTTATGGATGCGGATGAGCGGGATAATTATTGGAGGGCAAAGTAAAGGTGTAAGAAGCAAGGGACAAGGGACAAGAGACAAGATACAGGTTGCAAGAAATAAGCTACAAGAAACAGGCTGGAAGTTGCAAGCAGGAGAAGCTTTTGGTTTGTACTATTTATACAAATTAAAGTATAACATTTGCATATTGGTGAAGGATTGCTTTAGTGGTTGCGGGGGTCAAAAGTTCTATTTACGTTTACTTCAATCAGCAGCTTTACTCAATGAACATACTTATTACAGGTACAGCAGGGTTTATAGGCTTTCATGTAGCTAATGCTTTTGTAAGAGAGGGCAATACCGTTACTGGTATTGATAATCTTAATCACTACTACAACGTTGCCCTGAAACATGGAAGGCTGCAAGCTGCCGGGATAGACACCACTAATCTGCCTTACGACACCGCCATACAAAGCAGCATTAATCGCAACTATTGCTTTTATGTTCTTGCTTTAGAAGATTATAAAGCGTTGCAGCAGTTGTTTGCTGAGAAAAACTTTGATGCCGTCATTCACCTGGCAGCACAAGCAGGTGTGCGGTACAGTGTTATTAATCCGCATGCGTATATCAACAGTAATATGCTAGGATTTCTGAATATTCTGGAATGCTGTAAGCAATATAAGATAA
>CAWFUV010000025.1:0-232274 GCA_963819045.1 uncultured Chitinophagaceae bacterium
AGATAACTTTTCTTAAAGATGAACAAACCGTCATTATTTCGGGATTTGATGAACGTGGGGCATTATATGGCATAGGGTATCTGCTCCGAAAAATTGAAATGCGCCGGTACCAGATCCTTGTACCTGAAGATTTAGATATTTCTTCCTCGCCCAATTACCCGATCCGCGGCCACCAGTTGGGCTACCGCCCAAAAACGAATGCTTACGATGCATGGACAGTTGATCAGTTTGATCATTATATCTAGAGTCTTGCAATCTTTGGCGCGAATAGTATTGAGATCATGCCGCCCAACACGGATGATGATTTTAGTAACAGCCACATGATGCTTCCGGCTATTAAAATGATTGCTGAGCAATCACGTATTTGTAAAAAATATGGGCTCGATGTGTGGATGTGGTACCCAAACATGGGAAGCAATTACACTTCCCAGATTCAATTCAAAAAGAATTGAATGAAGCGGCTAAAGTGTTTAAAGTATTGCCAAAGTTAAATGTCTTTTTGTCCCGGGTGGAGATCCTGGCGATTTGGAGCCAGGTGTTTTGTTTGCGTGGCTAAAGAGACTCGCTGTTGTTTTACACCAGTATCATCCTCAGGCCAAAATATGGGTTTCGCCACAGGTCTTTCGCCCATCTCAAAAATGGTATGATGCATTTTATAAAGAGGTTAATAGCAAATATTCGTGGTTTGGTGGCGTGGTGTTTGGTCCGTGGGTGAAGGAGCCCATTCAGAAAGTACGGCAACTTGTAAATAAAGATATTCCAATAAGAAGATATCCTGATATTACACACAGTTTAAGTTGCCAGTATCCGGTGCCACAATGGGATCTCGCTTATGCTATTACATTAGGTCGGGAGTGTTATAATCCAAGACCATACCAGGAAAAGGAGATTCAAAATGTTTTTGCAAAGTATGCGAACGGAAGCATAAGTTATTCCGAAGGGATTAATGATGATGTAAATAAATTCGTATGGAGCGGACAGGATTGGATCCCACCACTCCTGTGATAGAAACACTCCGTGATTTTGCAAGATTGTTTATTGGGCCTGATTACACAGAAACGTTCGCACAAGGCATCCTTGCACTTGAAAATAATCTGAAGGGCCCGCTTTTAGCTAATAATGGTGTTGACAGTACTTTACTGCAATGGCAAGAAATGGAAAAGCAGCGCTTCGGGTGAAGTGTTGGGTAACTTCAGGTTCCAAATGGGATTGCTGAGGGCATATTATGATGCCTATACCCGCCACCGCCTTATTTATGAAACGAGCCTTGAGCGCGATGCGAGGAGCGCTCTAAGTGAGGCAAAAAATGCAGGTTCCCTCGAATCGATTGGTAAAGCCACAACTATTCTTGAGCAGGCTGTAACTAAGCCGGTTATGCAGGAACTTCGTCAGCGTTGTTTTGCGCTGTCTGATTCTGTGTTCCGAAGCATACGCTCTCAACTGACAGTCAAAAAACCACAGGAGGCAGCAGCCGGTAGGGGTAATTTTATGGATAATATTGATTTGCCTTTAAATGATTCAAGATGGCTCCTGTCGCAATGTGCGAAGATCACAAAACTGCCAGATGAACAATCAAGGCTGCAGGCGATTGAAAAATTACTGAACAGGACTGATCCTGGCCCTGGTGGGGTTTACACCAATTTGGGATCGCCGGAAAGCTGGAAGTACGTGATGTGGCAAAAGACATGGGCACACGATCCGGAGGTCTCGAGTCTCCGCTGGTCGATTTTGGCGCCAGCCTGCACGGAGATGAATGGGTGGATATTTTGCCTGTAGGCTTCGAGGGGCAAGCCATTCCGCAGGCATGGATGAACCAGGTTACCACTTTATATGATACGCCATTAACACTAAAATACGACAGCCTTGACTCAAAGAGCGCTTACATAATACGTGTAGCCTATACCGGCCGTTTTAATTCTAAAATAAAACTGGTGGCCGATGGGAAATATCTTATTCATGATTTTATTCAAACGGGTAAAAAACCCATTTATGAATTTCCGGTTCCTGTGGAAGCTGTTGCTGATGGCACCATTACACTCACGTGGACTTGTGGCCCAGGAGAGAGGGGCACGCAGGTTGCCGAATTATGGCTCATGAAAAAATAATAGCTATTGCCAGAAGTACAGAAATAGCTATTAAAATCTATTAATAACAAATAAAAAAATACCGACATGAGTTTGAAGATCAGCACTGTAAAAAAGCGCTTAAAAGAAGGCCAGGTTTGTTTTGGAACCATGCTTCGAATACTGAAGTCGCCGCAGGCTGTTGCCTTATGTGCTTCAGAAGGATGGGACTATATCATACTGGATACCGAGCATAATGACTACGATTACGAAACCCTTGGTAATTTTTCATTGGTAGCTAAATACGAGGAGTTAGGTTTATTTGTACGTGTTCCTGATAAGTTGTACCATCAAATGGCGCAAATGCTTGATATCGGAGCTGAGGGATTAATATTGCCACAGGTGAAAACCGGCGAGGAAACACGGCATATTATTCAATCGGTTAAATATGCACCAATGGGGCAAAGAGGCGTAAGCGTTTCTACCACCGCCACTTTATTCAGGGATTATAAGATTGATGAATACCTGAAATGGGCCAACCGGGAACTTATGACAGTTGTTCAGATTGAGAGTGAAGAAGGAATTAATAACGCCGGAAAAATCATATCAACAGAGGGGGTTGACGCTATAATGATAGGGCCTGCAGACCTCAGCCATGATATGGGCATTTCAGGCCAGTTGCATCACCCAAGAATGGAGGAAGCATTTCGGGAAGTTATCACTCAATGTAACAAATATGGGGTAGCGCCGGGGATTCATTTGAACAATATGGAAGATGTGAACAAGTGGGTGAATGAAGGAATGCGGTTCATTACATACGGTTACGATTCAAAATTTATTAAAGATGCTTACAAAGAATCATTGCTGCACCTGCGGCATATTGCAGGCAGCCATAATAAAAAATCAGGACAATAACGTGAAGGGGCAGGCATTGAAAATGCGTGCTGTTATTTTGTTGTACGGTTTGCTGATAATTTTCAGGATACGGCTTTTCTAATTCAAGTGCTACCAGTAGTCCACCTATATTGTTTTAAATAATTTCTTCTATTGCTTTCGTGTTGTTTGTTTTACCAGACAAAATCAGTTAGCCAGATTGCTTATAACTGGCTTTAAATATCCGCAACATTTTACCCGATTGTTTAAACAAAAAGTTGGTCAATCTCCAAATGAATACAGGCTTTTAATTAAAGGGTTAAAATGCAGGCTGCCAGTTGTGTGTTGGCATCTCTGAAGTTTTAGAATTTTAAGTTGCCGCTTCGTGAAGTGAAAACTGTCAAAATAGGGTCATGTCTTGATAATATTCCGTGAGCTATTTATAGCGCTTCAGGAATTCGAAAAGTTTTATTTTTTATAACCATTACCGATACCAATATAGCAGAAATAATAAAGACATTAAAAACAAACAGGTCTCCAATGATTATCTCACTTAACGAATGATGCCTGTTAAAGATAAATTCACCCGCTGCAACCATTCTTATTATAGCTACTGCCATGGTTGACCATACCAATATCAAAAACATTGATTGTAGAACAAATTGTTTTCTTTGAAATATAGCAACCAGCACGCTAACAACAAATGAAGGAGCGATTATGGCTATGAAAAGCAATGGCTGAGACTTTAATCCGGGGAAAAGATGATCATCGGTAACAAGATCAATCACGCAGTGACAAAAGGTTAATGTAACAGCAATTTGAAAGGCGAGGTACGGCCAACGCAGCGCTATGAGTATTAACATGCAACCAATAAATAAGTAACTGACAAGTACTCTTACTATTGTTGCAACAACTCCGTAAAATATTCCATCGCGGCCGTTAATTGTTTCCAGGTACGATTCCAGCAACGGCATGATTGCATAAATAAAAAGCCCGATCAGCAAAGCAGCAATCAATTCAATGAAAAATGACTTACTGATCTTTGTTTCCACCTTTGGATATATGGTACTGTCTATATTCCTGCATTTCCATGCTGCAAAACCAAGAAAGCCGCCCAATAAAAACCCGAATGAAAACTCCATCATTTTCCACCAATCAACGATCAAAAACTGAGCGCCATATTTAGATCCTACCGTAATCCAAAGCGAACCAAATCCAAAGCCTAATGCTCCTCCAAGCAAACCATACAATACAAATCGTAAAATTATTCTGAAATCTTCGGCGCCTGTTTTTGTTTTCAGATAAATTAATAACCCGACTGAAGCAAACAATAATCCTGCCCATGATTCATTTCGCGGGTGATTGAACGGATCTGAAAAATACATGATTTTAGGATCATTAATTAATTTCAGGCCTATCACAAACCCAATTAAAAAGATCAAAAAACCTGTAACGATGGTTTTGACTTTAATTCGCTGATGCACTAATCCTAAACCAATAAATAATCCGCTGGTTATTCCCCAAACCCCACCTTTAACACTGGTGCCTGTAAACCCCCACCAAACCGTGTCAGGGTTTCGGAGAAAACCAATTGTTTGCCCATAAGTCATTTCACCACCCATCGCTGTTCCTGCAGTTCCGAAAACGACCGCTATTGCAGCAAACAAAAGCGGTACATCAAGCAACATGCAGATGGCGACCATAACCATTGCACCGGGAATCATGGCGCCGTAAGGCCCTCCGCCAATAAATCCCCGTAAGCCCCATCCTAACAGCATCGATACAGCAGGAAATAAAATGAAGAACAACAGCGAAGGCTTGCGTTTAAGTGAGATGTTGCGCTGAGAAACTATTGCCTCTTCCAATTCGTTCATTTTTTTAATTTGAAGTTTCAGATAAAGTATAATCTAACGTGAGTTCGCGATAAAAATAGTTGAGGTAGCATGTTATGAAATTGAAAACTGATTGGCAAAATATAAAGCTCTTCGATCGTCATTTCGCACGATAGGAGAAATCTCTTAGCATTGAGCCAGCTTAAATTTTAAGAGATGTCTCGTTACCTCGACATGACGTCATGTAAGATCGACTGCCCATTGCAAACATCTCATTATACTAGAAACTTCTTATTCAATGAACTCAGGTTAATCTATTAAAAATGGTTGCTTTAAATTGCTATCGGCGGGAATGTATCATTAAATTAAAAAATTTTAAACAGGCTCTTATGCATGAAGGAATAGCGTTATCTTTTCCCCTGGTCTTCCAGGTATTTTATAAGCTTTTCGGGATGGTCTGTTTGCAATCCATCCGCTCCCGGTTTCAACGCCTGTTCCCATGTTGCCGGCCCCTCATCCTCACTTTGCACATCAAGCCACACTGCAATTTTTCTTTTGTGCACCAGGTTTACCAAATCAACAGTATATGCATTATCCACTACATCCAGGTGCATTTTATCAAGGAAATTATTTAGCTGAAGGCATTACTCGTATTTTCCGGAAGGCTTGCCATTAGTGGAACATGCGGTGCAACATTTTTCCATTGCCCATATTGTTCTTCTTTATTCAAATAAACCACCACATTATTTTGCATCCCGTATTTTTTTAATAGCCTGTACGTTTTCTCCACATCAGCATCCTTGAAATCCAGGTAGATATTAATTCTTCCTTTACATACATTCAATACATCGGCAAACTCAGGAATGTGATAAGTGGTGGTATCTCCTTTAACAGCAGGTTTTAGTTTCAGGTTGCTGATGTCGCTATAATTCAAATCTTTTACCTGTCCTTTTATTCCGGTCATCCTGGTTATGGATTCATCATGCATAATAACCAAATGACCGTCTTTAGTAGTGCGTAAATCTATTTCTACATAATCTGCACCTTCTTTTATAGCATTTTCATAAGCAGCCAATGTATTTTCAGGAACATTTAAATGGCTGCCACGATGTGCTATTACAACTAATTTATGTTTCGTTTTCGGTAAAGGCGTTGAATGCAGTGCCAAAAACTTTGACTAACAGAAGAGGTAGCCAACCTATTGAATCGTATGCTTTAACAACATAGGTAAACAGGAAAGTAAATATTATAATTGAAAGCTTTCTCATAAGTAGAATGAATGTTTTTATGAATTTGCTGTTGTCAATTTTTAGGTATCAATGCAGGATTGACAACAACGTATTTGATGGATTCCAATTTTTCTTCCCGCTGGTAAGAATAAGTGATGTGCAGCATTCCATCTGAAGCCTGCAGCATGGAAGGATATGAAAAACTTCCGTCACCTTTTTTAACCTGCTCAAGATGTGTTTTCCACTTCCATGTTTTCCCTTCATCATCAGATAAATACAGGCTTATTTGATAACGGCCATCATCAATATCATTGCCAATAAATGCCCATCTTCCATCACTGAGCTTTAATACTTGTACACTGGCGGTATTAGGAATCTCTGTCTTTTGTGCTGCTGTCCAGGTCATCCCTGAATCCTTAGACTCGCTGATTTGAACTCTCGGTGGCGCATCTCCGTTATCGCGCATATAAGATACAATCGTTCCATCTTTTTTTTGAATCAAAGAAGGTTGCACATTGCCTCTGCCAACTATTGGCAGGCTGGAACTCCAGTTTGTTCCATCATCATCAGAAATGGCAACCAATGAAAAATTAAAGCCATCAGAATACAACGGAAGCAATATTTTATTTTCTCCTAAAAGCAAGGGTTTAATTCGTGTCATCCAGCCAATACTTCGTTTGCCTTCATCTGCACTTGCTTCTATGATCATATTATCGTATTGGTGAGCATAAGCTGCCCATGCTGATGTGCCGGCTGGTAAATCTTTAAATTTAGATTTTGCTTCTTTTGCAAAACGATCATCCGGCTTTAGCAAAATATTATCCTGCCAGTTCCATACAGGCGCTCCAATCTTATTGTAATCAATTGATGTTTTGTACCTGAGAATTGAATATTCCCACCGGTTGGCTTCTACCGCAATCCAAACCAGGAATAATTTATTCTGGTGGTTAAGAAAGAGTACAGGATTACAATCAGGAATATTATATGTATCAGCCATCAGGAATGGTTTACTCCATGAAGCTTCACCTTTTTTTAAACGCGCTCCCATAATTTTTACATCGTCGGCTGTTCGTTCGCCGTTGCCTTCAAACCATGCGGCAAGAAAATCACCGTTCGGAAGATTCACTATTGAGCTGCCATGCGTATGCAAAGGCTGAGGTGGAAAAATAAGCATGCTTTTAACTACAGCAGCATTTGAAGTTTCAGGTTGGCTGTATGAAATGCCATCCATCAATAAAATCAACGCGAATAGAATCTTTAATTTTTTCATCAATTATAATTTTGATTTACCTGTGCAGGTTTCGTTCCTTTAAGTACTTCAAGAGGTTTGCCGGATAATCTGTTTGAATTACGTTTACGGCTTTCATTTGTAACAGGCTATCGTATCCGGAATTCTTCTGCTTTTTTTCAAGGTCATCAAATTTGCCTAAAGCGTTTATCCACACGCGAACATTATGGCTTCTGATTTGGCTCATTAAAGTATCGTTGTAAAAAGAAGGATCAACATGTATAACCGGAACTTTATAGTTTTTTAAAATATCTAAAACATCTTCCTTGTTGTAAGCACGGGGCATTACAGCGATCGAATTGTCAATGCTGTCTATAGTAGAAGTATAGTGGTAATCATAAACAAAAAACAGAACCTGTTTTTGCATGCCTGCTTCACGAATAAGTTTGCAAACATTTATTGCATCTTCGGTGGAGTCTAATTTAAAGTCAATATCAACCATAATGTGGCCCTTTGCTGCACGAAGCGCGCTTTCGAATGTTGGAATCCTTTCATTGGTTGGCTGCCCGTTTTGTAACAGCGGTATCGCTTTCAATTGATCATAAGTGTAATTACTTACTTCACCTTTGGCGGTGGTTGTACGATCTATATTTTCATCGTGCAGCAACACATACACACCATCTTTTGTTTTACGAACATCAAGCTCAATAATATCTGCGCCTATTTCTATGGCATCTTTGATTGCTGACAACGAATTCTCAGGATTAACCAAATGTGCAGACCTGTGTGCTGCTACCATAACGTGTTCCGGACGATGATAGAAATCATTTAAGATAGTATCTACATGCGTGGTTTGAGCAACTAAGGGTTGAAGCAGGACCATTGAAATCAGGCCGGGAAATACAATGCGAAGTAGTTTGTGTAATCTCATTTTTAATAAATCAATTTGGTACAATTTTTAAAATTTGGTTTATCATTTTATTATAAGTTCGTTTAATCGTCAAAGCCAATGCTATCTAATCCCCTTGCTTAATAAAAGCAATAAGATCAGCCATTTGTTGCTTATCAATTCTTTTTTCAAAATCATTTGGCATGGCCGACATATCTAATGTTCTGAGTGATTTTATATCATTTCTTGCAATGGTTGTTTTTACACCGCCTTGCTGGTTCACAACAATAGCATTTGATGTTTCTGATGCTATAATCCCTTGCAGCATTGTTCCATCATTAAGCACTATGTTCCATAATTCGTAACCGTGTGAAATGGCAAGATTTGGATCCAGAATATTAATCATGATATTCTCCGGCTGCCAACTTTGAACTGTGCCGAGGTCAGGGCCAAAGGCCATGCCCATCTTACCCCTCACCTGGTGACATACCTGGCAATTGGCTACATAAACCGTCTTTCCTTTACCGGCATCACCTTTCAATTGAAGAGAGGCTTCATATTCTTTTATTACCGGGTTACGATCTTCTTTCTTACCTGATAATAATGTTCTGGCATACTCTTTAAGAGAATCCGGAATATCCCGCATAAGAATCACCGTTACAGGCCAGCCTAATTCCGCTTTTGTTATTGTTCCTTTTGAAATGCTTTGAAGCAATAGAGAAATGCGGGGCACAGAGAAAGGTTCAGTAATAAATGTATTAAGCGCAGCATCCTTTATACCGGGAAATAACGATGTCCAGTTTTTTAATAAAAATATTGAAACCGTTGTATCCGGAATTTTGCTTAGCGCCTGTATAGCGGCTAATTGAATATCTCTTGGCGCATCCGGCGTAATTAAGCTTTCTAAAAACGCGGCTTCCTGTTTAGGATTTTGAAGCGCCATAAGATTAATTGCCTCTGCTCTTTTTGCCGATGACATATTTTTATCGGCTGCAATTTTTTGAGCCTCCTGCATCACAGCCGGCTTCAGCGGATTATCTGCGATGCCAATATTTTCCAGCATAATCCTGGCATTTCTTCTAATATTTACATCAGGATGATGAAGGCAAACACTAATCAACAATTTCCTTTCTGACCGCAAACCTTCAGGAATTGACTTCCTGTTTTTAAGCCCTTCTGCAAGCCCTTCTAATAAAGGCGCTTTCCAACTCATTGATGAATCCGGAGGTTGGTTCAACAGCGCTCTTTAAAAATGAATGTATTGTTTTTGAATCTTTACTTGCTCCAATCATAGTGCCAAGCCGTGTTACCAGGGAAGCATAAGCCGGAACTGCAGCATCAAATTTTTTAATTACCTCTGCAAGCATGTCAGTGCTTTGTGATGATAAGCGCTTAATGCGGCTATCTGTACCCATTTATCATTAATATCTTTAAACAAAAGTTCTTGTCTTGCCTTACCGGCTTCCGGGGTATTTAAAGACCCCAGCGTACAAAGTAACTGGTATCTGACTTTTGCATTATCATCTTCCTTCAAAGCAATCAATTTATCAACCAGATCAGGCCATGTCAGTAAGATGAAGTTCTGCCAACTTAATAGCATTTTCACGAACACCCGGCTTCCGGATCATGCAATGCCTGCATAATCAATTCCGGCGTTAATTTATTCATACCCTCTAATGTCCACAATGCATGCAAACGCCCTAATGAAGATTGTGTGTTTTGCGCCATCTGAACAAGAGCAGGAACTATCGTTTCATGGTTTCTGTCCATAAGTAATCGCTGAGCATTGCTCCTCCACCAAATATTGGGGCTGGAAAGTTTTTCCACCAATTGTATATCGGTGGAATCGTTCAGGTTTAAATGAGAAGTCCAATTTGCAGGGGCTGCATCTGTTGCGCTTATACGATATATACGGCCCTTATCACGGCCATTATAAAGTTTGCCGGATTCTATTGCAGATTCCGACATCCATTCCGGGTGTTCAATAATTTCCCGGTAATAATCCACCACATAAAGCGCCCCGTCCGGACCGATATACATGTTTACAGGACGAAACCATGCATCTGTGGATGCTAAAAACTCCTGGTGCTCAAGCACACGGCTTGCAATAAAAGTAGCGCCTTTGTCTTTAAGGCGATCGGCATGTACCAGGTTACTGACAGGTTCACAAACAAAAGTTATATCATGATTAAAATTATCAGGAAATGCGCCTCCCTGGTAAGCGGTAATACCACAGGCGGAAGTAATAACACCTACATCAGTCAGAAGTTGATGTTCAGGATTTTTAGTAATCGGATACACATCGCAGGCATCTCCGTGATCAGAAAGCGATTCCGTTGCATCTCCAACAATTTGTTCAGGATTTCTTTTTAGATAACGGTTGGCTATAACTTCCTGGTAAATGTGATTTGCGTTATATACAAGGAAATGATGCCCCCAGTCATCAAAAGTTTGTCCAAATTGAGTGGAGCCTGAAGTTTCTTCCAGTGCATAAGAATCAGGTTTAAATCGTACAATATGCCCCTGGGCATTTACCGGTAGGCGGGAACCGTCAGGATGCTCAGGGTAAAAAATATCTTTACCGGGATCTCCGAATTTATCTTGATAGGTATTTGATTCTTCAGCGCCTTCATGTGCAAGATAAATCCAATTGTCCAGGCCATATAACGGGCGATTGACAAGATATTGCGGATTGGTTAAAGCAAACCCTGTAAGCATCACTTTTTTTATGTCAGCTTTTCCATCTCCATTTGTATCTTCCATGTAATACACATTTGGCGGATCGGTTACGATAATGCCTTTTTTCCAGCGCATCACACCGGTAGGAAGTACAAGGCTATCTGCAAAAATAGTTCGTGTATCCATCTTCCCATCTCCATTCGTATCTCTGAGCATAATTACTTTACCAGAGTTACTTAAGTCCAAAGGGTAACCATGCATTTCCACTGCATACATGCGCCCTTCTTCATCTATAGTCATATCAACCGGATCGGAAATAAGGGGCTCGGCAGCAACTAATTCAATCTTAAATCCGGGTGGCAGTTTAAATGTGGAAAGTGCTTTTTCAGCAGATTCGCCAGAAGGAGATGGGGGTTGATGCCCGCAGCCTGTAATAACTAATACAAGCAGCAAAGTGGGTAACGCAAATTGAAAGTTTAATTTATTTTTCATGATCAGGAAATAATTTAAAATAGTGTGCGTTTCATTTTCGCTTCTTGAATAATTTTCCGGTCGGTGTGGACACCCGACCGGTAGCGAACTCTCAGGCGGGTGTCGCCACCCGCCTGCGAGAATTTGAATTCGCCATTGTAAAATATATCATGCCAAGCATCGTTCCACATTTGGTTTCAATTTCCTCTGCAAAAGAATCCGGATAAATTCAATCCCTTCTTTTCTTTCCAATCTTCTATTTTTTAATTGTAAATGAGTCAATCACTTTATTGTCAGAATTTGTTGCAGTAAAACTCAATTTGTTTCCTTCAATTTTTACATACTGATAAATATCTCCATTGAAATTACGCACAACTGTATAAGGTTCTTCAGGATGTTTTTCGGGCGCTGTTGGAATGGCAACAGACTCTACATAAGCTGTGCCTTCGTTATAGGAACCAACAACTTTTCCTCCCTTCATTGGCTTAGTACGCATATAGTAATGAATATGTCCATTCATCACCATATCCACATGATACTTGTCGAAAATTGGTATCCATGCTGCCTGGATATCGGGGTAAGGTTCGTCCCAGTTGTATGGCGCAAAATGAAACATGGCAAACTTCCAGGTGGCATCACTTTTAGCAAGCTGATCTTCTATCCATACTTTTTGAGAGTCTATAGAAGCTGTAGATTCAATCATCAGGAACAAGGCATTTTTATACCTGAATGAATACGTATGTTCCGGTTGAACGCCAACCGGCGCATTTTTCGGATAACTGAATAACTCCCGGTACATCCATGCTCCTAATCCCTGGCGGGTATCATGGTTGCCAATTACCGCCATCAAAGGCTTCCTGCAAATGATATCTTTAGTAAAATGAAAAAGATCATCCCATTCGTCGCGATGCAAACCTTCACTAACCAGATCGCCTGCTATGGAATAAAATGCAGCATCAGGGTGGGATTGATCAGCAAGATTAAACAATTTAGTTATTGTAGGCGAGTGGTGCGTGTCACCAGTCCAAATGAATGAAAATGAACTATCGGGCCCTGGTGTTGAAAACGTATATTTTTCAGGCCAGTTTGTTTGTGGTGGAATTTGATATTCGTAAGTTTTGCCTGGCTTTAAATTTCTTAGTTGAGCTGTAAAACGGTTAATATACCTGTCATTCATAAGATCACGATCTTCCATTCTGTATTTTTCAGCAGAAACTGACTGCACTATATCTGAACCTTTTTCCCGGTAATTGATCTTTCCTGTCTCAACGGTAGTATCTGTCCGCCATTGAATATCAATGCTGGTTGCCGGATCAGAACTCCATGTCAGCATAACCTGGTCAGGCGTGGAAGAAGACGGATAAGCCGTTTTACGAAATGCTCCGATCAAATGCGATTCTGTTCCCCTCCCCCTGATAGTTGTAAGCAGCTTTTGTCCTTTCATATCGTCCGGGACATTCATCAAAACCAGTTCAGTCCAGTCGTGATACGTAAATGCGCTATCCTTAAGTATGCCTACATACTGATTTGCCGGAAAGAAATTACTTAATTCAAGTTGATCATTTTTATTTTGAGGAGCCACTGAAACAAAATAATGCAGCATATAATCTTCAAAACCATTTACGCCTAAGCCGACATGGCCTGTATTAAAATTTTTCTGCCATACCTCGTAAGTAACCTCTTCATTTTTCATGGTTTTGCTGGTCTTTACAAATCCGGCAGGAACCAACCAAAACGGCACCGTTTTTTGTTCCGTACTTCTCATCACAGACACCACCACCGGCACATTAACATCAAACATCCAGTGCTTAGTCGCCAGCACCTTTTTTTCCTGGTCATTAAACAAAGCCATAACCTGGTCATTAGTCAGTGAATCCAATTGTTTTTCACTCATGGTTTTGTAGAGTTTAGTAACCGTTTGATCCATCACGTCCTTTACCGTTTGTTCCTGGATACTTTTATCAGCACATGAATTGAATATTGTTACAACAATCAAAGTGAGAATGACTAAAAGATTTGAAAATCTATGTGTGCTCATATTTAATCCCCAATTGGTATCATTTTTTAATGATTTACTCATGATCTTTTTAAAATTAAATGCATCACTGCCATCCTATTTCTACTGCGATGTAAAACAAATATTGTCCGAATAGAAATCCTGTTTATTTCTTCGTTTACTGTAATCTAGAACGTTCTCTTATATTTTACCGGTGCGCTGATCACTTTCAGATATCGGCCCATCCAGTAAGGTAACAACCAGATATCGCCTGCACTGTATTCAGACCTGCCCCCATCGCCATCGTCAAGGTCAAACCGGTTGGCATTATGACGACTGATGCCCAGTTCGTCTGGTGGCAAAACTTCCTTAGTGGTTTGTCTCCTGAAGTTGGGGGCTATCAATTCAATATCTTTTCGCTGGCTGTTTTTTTCCGTCCAGTTTATTAAATCAAGGGGATAATTTTGCAGGTACCATATAGCTTCGTTCAAATCAAAATTGTTTGTTCCGGTTAATGCTGTCATGATATTCCACAAACCTTCTTTCTCCGGGCGTTCAATCTGCCAGTGGTCAATGATAGCTTTTTTGAAATCGGCTTTCAGCGTGTCATTTAGTGCATAGCGATACAATCCCCAGTAACCACAGAAATACATTTCGTCATCAGAATGATTCCAGCCGTCTGATAATTCCTTGCTCAATTCATCGGCATCATCCGGCGCAGTGCCAATCTCTGCCATTGGCCGCATCAGGTTTTTCAAATATCCTTTTTCATTCAGCAGGTAAAAAGCAGCTTTCTTGTATTTCTCTTTTTTAGTGAAATAATAAGCTGTTTGCAACATGGCAATAATGTTGGATGAATTAATCTTACGGTCACCTACATTTTCCGGGCGGGCATTTACATAATCAGGATTCCATTTGCCCCATCTTGTTGGTTTGCCATCCCAGTCTATCATATAATAATCGTTTTTAACAATAGTTGACATCAGCGTATCAATCAACATAATGGCTTTATTGCGGATGTCATTTTCATGAACCAATTCTGCAATTGCACCCAACGCAAAAATGTGCCCGATAGCTTCATCGCTGCTGGTGGTTGATTTCCAGTCCCACTCGGGGTCATCAGCCCTGCGCCAGGCTTTATCATCATATTTATAACCACGCCTTTCGAACGATCTGGATGGAAATCCCGGAACAGGGTTGATAGTATAGAGGCGTTCAATCGCATCCAGCGACTCCCGCACATTTTCCAATGCATAAGGTGATTTGGTAACGGCATAGCGGAATGTTTCGCCCGCCAGGTACATTGTGGTCCACAACCCATCATTATCAGAATCTTCCATGCTTCCGGTGGTAACATCGCCATCCTTCATATTTGAAACAGTGGCGTTAAAACCAAGCCGGATATGCCGGTCGCGTACTTGCTTTTCAAAAAACATTGCTTTATCGTACAAAGACATTTCTGTAAAATGGATTTGTCCCAATCCTTTAGTAGTTAGAACAAGTACTGAATTGTCGGGGCCTTTTGCAATGCTGATAACAGTATCAGAAGGTATCCAGCGTTTGGATGCGTAATAATTAAACTTTCCATCTTTGCGAAGTTGCATGGCTCCCCATGTTGACCCAAACCAGAGCGTGCCATCAATCTGACTGATGGTGGTCAAATCAGTCCATGGCATTTTTTTCTGAATATTACCGGTTTGTTTTTTTGTTTTTGCATCAATTTCGAAATAACCGTCTGTTGTTCCTACGATCAGTTTCCCGTTTGCGGGTTCAATACAGGTTAAATTATTTCCGCTGAACACTTTTGTCAGCTCTTTATTTACAGAAGAAAAAGTGCTGATTGACTCATTCCCCAAAATCCAAAAGATATTATTTGCCGTGTCAAATTTGATGTCTTTTACCGCTTCACCTGAGAGATTGCCTCCCCATAAATCCTTAGAATCTTTTAAAAGTTTCAAATTTTTACCATCCGAAACCAGGAAAGTAAAATCTTTATCCCCTGCAAAAATTTTAGCTTCAGGCATGGTATGCTTCGAGAATAACTTCCCTGCCCAGGCATTGCTTAATACAGCCTGTTTATCAATGTAAACCAACTGGTCCTGGTAAGTTCCGATTCCTGCAATTTTCTTATCAGAAGTTTGTTTGTCCTGTTCGTCAGTAACAAGCGTTCCGGGAAAAAGTAATTGGCCGGCACGGGTACGCAGCAATCCTTTTGACGATAAAACCTGAATATAGCCATTTCGATCGGAAACAACTTTCAGCAATAGTGCATCTTTATCTGTATTCAGGAATTTGATACTATAATCCTGGCTATAAGGATTATCTGTGTGTTGCGTGGCCTGGCCTTTTGATAAAAACGATGCCAGAATAAAAGTGATGAAAAGAAAAGTAGTCCGTTGCTTTTTACAATACATTCTTACTGATTTAATTAAATTATTTTTAATACTGAATGCCCAACGCTTAATGCGAGAGGCAAGGCTACATTCCACATTACGGCTTTTGCTTTCTGCTTCAGCCTTATTTTTGCATTATTTATTATTTTAAGGTAACGGCCCATCCAGTACGGTAATAGCCAAAACACCGGTTCACGTTCAACATGTGGATCGCCACTTTCTGCAAGCCACGGATTTTTATCCCACCTTACAGTAGAGCGAATACTTGCAGGAGGGAGTTTATCTACCTGCATGTCTTCCATAGTTGGTACCCTTACTAATTTGACATCTTCACGCTCCCGATGATCAATATGCCAATCAATTAAATCAAGTGGCGTATCAGTCAAAAAACGAATGTCACTTTCGGAATTAATTTTTTTATGCCGTGCATAGGCATACATAAAATCAAAAAGCGGGCATTCAGTTTTTTTATTGATGGTGTACCATTCGTCCATACTTTGCTCATATACTTTTCTTATAGCCGGATCGGTCTCATATTGGAGTAATATTGGAAATAAGTAACAATTCAATGTTTCGTCGAAGAAAATATACCAGGCCGGATTCGTATGGTTAAGCGAAGCAATGTTTTTTAGATACCCTTCTTTATTGATTAACCGTAAATATTCATTTTGGTATTTCTGATCATGGGTAATGCCATAAGTAAATTTAAGAAAGGCAAGAAGCTCGAACGAATTGATACTTTTTTCAGAAGCCCATTCGGGATCGCGGTTGAGTTGATCAGGAGACCAAACGCCCCAACGTGTATGTGATCCATCAACATCAATAAAATTATAATTGTTAGCTATTAAGTAATCCATGATCTTTCGCACATGGTTTCGGATCATTTCCTTTTCTTTATCGTCTGCTACTAATTCGTAAAAGAAAAAATACCCCATCAGGTGGCCACACATTTCATCACTGCTGGTATCATCTTTCCATAACCATTTTCCATCAGCTGATTTATGCCAGCGTTTTTCTACCGGTTTAAACCGGGGATCTTGTACCAATTCGTCAGCTAATTGCTTTTCAGTATAATTTCTATTGCCATCATGTACTGTTGTCCAATCAGAAGGAACTATAGTGCGGGCAAAAAAACCATCAGTACCCGTTACCTCTTGCAATAATTTTAAAAAATTAAATGCTTTCAATGCCTTCGCATGTGCATCTTCTTCTTTGGTAGCCGCATAACGAAAACTTTCCATGGCAAGATAGTTGGAGGTGTATTCTCCATCATTGTCATCATCTTCAGGAGCCCATGTCGTAGTATCACCGGCAATACGAAGATGGCATTGGCCTGCAATCCACGGGGTGCGAATATGCCTTCTCATCAAAACATCATAAAAGAATGCTTCTTTGCCTGCCAGTGTCATCTTTGTTTTTTTAATAGCACTTACTCCATTAGCAGTGGCGATCCAGGCATTGCCTTCCCTATCGAAACTTATATCCCTGACATTATCATTCATTAGCCACCGGCGGCTAAAACGCAAAGAGTGGCTTCCATCTTCGTTGTATCTAACTATACCCTTGCGGGTGCCCACCCACATTGTGCCATCCGGCGCTTTTTCTATGCAGTTTACATAAATTGTAGGGAGGCCATTCCCGGATGTAAGCGTTTTAGTCATTCTATCTTCCGTCCTTATGCTGACTCCGCCCAAACCCACTGCCCAGAGTTGTCCGTTATTCTTTAAAGCAACATCTTCCACATAAGCGCTGATTAATTGAGCGGTATCCTGATAAAGGGTAGTATTCTTTTCGGAACAATGATATAAGCCAACTTTAGTAGCTATCCACAATCCGCCGTTTTCATCAGATATTGCATTTTGTACAGACCTTGCGATTGGATAATTTTTCTTTTGAAAATGGTGATTACTATAAAGCCATACTCCTTTTGGCCCGCAGGCATATATTCCTTCTTTCGATTTACAAAGCGCCGAAACCGGAGACTCTATACCCTCTATTTTCCGAAGCTTGTTGTCCTGGAATTGGTAAACACCATTCCATGTTCCCATCCAAACACCGGATTCTTTATCAGCTATAACGGCATAAGCCGGACCACGCGAGCCTTCATCTAACACGGAAGACCATGTATTTTTGCTTTTATCTTTAATAAAAATACCAGATGCCGAAGCAATCCACACATTTGATGATTCGTCAATGGTAATACTTCGGACATCGTTATCACCCTCGTTATTTCCAACAATAAATCCCTCGTGGTATTCCTGCCAGAAAGCAGTGTCGGGTACTCCCAAACCAGTTTCAGCAAAGACAGTAGATTGTTGTGCCTGAACAAACAAGCATAGCAGATAGAACAAACAAATAAAAATAAATTGTTTCATAACATTGAATTACCCGCTCCTGTTAAAACATCATAAAGTTTACCTGGGTAAGGATTTGCTACTACTGTATTATAAAGTAAAAGCACATTGGACGCTCTTCACAAAAGGTGAACTAATGAGGCTTTTACACTCATGATTTACTTTTTTTGAAACCAATTGATTTATACATTATGTTCCGTTATTTTTAATACTAGTATCTGAAGACGCAAACAATTATATAATATTAGAGTGGTGATGTTCTTAAATTGAAAATAATACCCCCCTTCCTCAAGAGACGATTTCACATGATTAAAATCTGCTTGCTGAACATCGTTTAAAAGAAATGAATACCATTGCTCTTTAGCCGGATAGATCCGGATAAAGACAGTCCGCCGACAGGTAAAATCAGTGTCCTGCTCTCTTTAAAAACAATATTATCAATAGCCCGGTTAGTAACTTTAGAACCAAGGTTAGTACCATTAGCGATCGTCCTAAAATCCCTTACATTATATGTAGCTGTTGTATTCTGTCTATATAATTATAGCGCCAATTGAGAAAGCGACTAACAGAATATATTTCTGTTGCATAATAAATGAAGAATAAGAAATGCGAATCATCAAAAAGCGATTTGCATTTCTCTTATTTGATAATATTATTGCAGTAGCCACATTTTTGAATATTGATCGTCAACCTGGGGTGATAAACCTGCAACACCTGCGTTATATGCATCTACGTTTTGTCCTAGTTCATTTGCAGGATAACGGAAACGTAAAGGAAATTCGTAGCCGCTTAAATAGCCGTTCTTAAATATATCAGGTAGCTTGGTTCGCCTGAGATCAAGATAAGTTTCAGCAGATACAAAAAATAATGCGAGCCACTTTTGATCGGCTATTCTGGCCAATTTGCCAGCCTGATCTCCCGGTAAAGCAATGGCGGGTTGAGCAAGATAATTATTTATATCAGCAACTGATATTCCCCACCGTTGCATGGAAAAGCGAATCCCATTCCGGTAGTATGCATCGGCATCGTCGGTAATCATACCTTTAGCCGCCGCTTCTGCAAGAATAAACTGTAACTCATCACTATTCATCACCATAGCCTTTAGTAAAGGGTGACTATTTTGCCTGAACAACTGGGAAAATTTAGATACTTTAAAATTACCATACGCGCCTCCGAGCGCTGTGTTCCAATGAGCATTGCCATTTTTCCAGTCTCCGGGCATACCGGCAACAAAGCCTACATATAATTTGTTGGAATCCAATAGAATGTCGGGTGTTAAGTATTGTGCCATATCAGGATTCGAACGGTCGATGAGCTCCCACGTTGAAGTATAGGTAAACCCATTAGGATCAGTAGTATTAACAGTAACAGCGTTCAGAGCCGGGTTACTCGTCCATGGATTTTCAACAGGAGCAATCCATACTTTTAAGCGCGGATCGTTTAATTCTGTTAATTTATCAACAAGTGTTTTACAAGGCCTTCTCCTGTCAAACTCAGTACCACCATTATCATTTAAAGTTCCCCCCAGCCAGGAATTTTCTGCAGTGGCTCCGATATAGGAAATAGATACATTATCATCCGCAGTAGTAAAAATTGGTGTAGCGGCAGCGTTCTTAACGATAGCTTCAATTTGCGCTCCGGCATCAGGTATTTTATTGGAAGCCCGCATCAATAAACGAATCTTAAGCGAATTGGCAAATTCCTGCCACTGTAATTTATTTCCTTGAAATACAAGATCATAAGTAGGGGATATAGCTTCTGTACCATTCGCTATCATCGTATTGGCATCATCAAGTTCTTTGAGCAGCCCTGTATAGATATCTGCTTGTTTATCATATTTTGGATACAAAATCCCTTCACGCGCTTTAAGAGCTTCTGAGTAGTAAACATCGCCATAATAATCCGTCATAAAAGAAAACAACAGCACCCTGAATGTGGTAAAAATCCCTTTGTGTACCATAGATCCGCGTTTATCTGTCAGCCCGATAGCACCATCAATCAGCTTCAGAATATTCATGGCAGCATACATATCATCTAATGGCTGTTTGAAGGCGGAATAGTAATTGTCGCTGCCCTGGTAATTTCTTTCGATATATTGAACCGCACCGGGGAGCCGGCTCTCTTCATAACCCAGATTCTGGTAAAAAAGTGCAGTTTGTTTAATTATGGATGATAAGAGATAAGCATCATTAACATCTTCTACGGCCCCTAATTGTTGCAGGCTATCGGCAGTTCTCAATGCATCTTTACTGCATGCAGCAATTGAAGCCATTAAGACAATTGCAAAAACTTTTATTGAAAATGATTTCATGATATTTTTTTGTAGTTAATACCGCAGATTAAAAGTTGACTCCCAGTTTTATTCCGTAAGAGCGAATACTTGGCAATGTGGCACGCAGAACTCCCTGGTTGGTGCCCACACCGGTAAATGCTGATTCCGGATCTTCATTACGTCCCGACTTATTCCATTGGAATACATTTCTTCCAATTAATGAAAGCGTTAAGTTATTCATCTTATACCGGCTGATTAATTTATCGGGCAGCGTATAAGCAATTGAAATCTCTCTCATCTTAAAGTTCGTTGCATCATAAGTACGGGTAGCAGCAAAATTCCAAATCACATCCCCGTAACTGTTATAGGGATATTGATAAAAAGTATTGTTCTTATCTGCGCCATTAACAATATAATCCCCATCCTTGGCATCAGCCGGGTCCCCGGTATAATTGGGATTAAGAAATACGCCTTTTGCATAGCTGGCGTCATTTACCTCGTCTGTACGCTGGCCATCATTGTTATTATTGATGGCTTCATATTGACTAGATCCTGCGGCAGGCCAGGGTAAGCCACCCAATGATGCATCACGCCCACCTTCCCAATATGGATTATTTGTTCCTTTTGTACCAAAGGTTGTTTCTACTCTTCCGTTTGATTCCAGGTACTGTTGGTTTACAGAAATATAATGCCCTCCCTGGCGAAGACTGCCTACGAGGTTAATGGAGAATCGCTTATATCTCAAAGTGGTATTAAGACCCATTATAAAGTCCGGATTGAAATTTGCTAACTGAGTCGCGATCAGCATTATCAGGGCTGGTTTGAAATTCTCCCCCTTCTCCATCTAATAAAGGCATTCCTTTATATTGACCGGTTTTTACTCTGAGTATTGGATTTTGTTCATAAATATTTCCGATTTCTTCACCCACCGCAATTTTTACAACTGTTTTTCCATCATAGTTAGCGAAAATATATCCGTTAGGAGCAAACTTGTCTGATAACCTGGTAATAGTTGCTTTATAATGTGTAAAGTTGGCTGAAATGTCCCAGCTCCAATCTTTAGATCTTACTGGTGTTACGGTTAATCCCCACTCGTAACCCTTATTTGTAACATCGCCAATATTGGTCAATAGCCCCGTATAACCCGTTCCTGCCACCAATGGAATATTGTCAAGTTGATTTTTCTGTACTTTTTCAAAATAAGTAAAATCAAGTTTAATACGATTGTCAAGCAGCGAGGCATCTACTCCAAGTTCGGTTGTAATTGAATGCTGGGGTTTTATGTCCGGGTCAACCAGGGCAGCATTAAGAACCACCGTCTTTGCTGGTCCCCAATCGCTCGTCTCAAATGAATAGGTATCTACAGACCTTTGTTTTAATAATCCATTTCCCACATCTGCTATACCCAATCGTGCTTTCAAAAGACTAATAGCTTTGGGTAGATGAAATGTTTCGGAGGCTATCCAGCTAAGAGATCCTGACGGGTAGAAATACTTGATTTTTTGTTCTTCATAAGCGCCATTAAAATCTCCTCTGCCAGTGACATCTAAGAACAACTGATTGTTAAATCCTAACGTAGCAAGCGCATAAGCGCTGAATCCCTGGGTTATATTATATGGCGCATTAGCCCCACCGCTAATAGACAAGGTGCCGGGCGCTGCGTTGGCAAGATTAAATAAGGCTGGAGTACTAAGATCGCCTGCTGTAGCCTCAAGGCTGGTAGAATTTGTGTAAGAATAATTTCCTCCCACTGAAGTCGTTAGAGAGAACTTGTTAAAATTATTGTTATAGGTTAGAATAACATCAGAACTTGTTTGTAAGATGGCGTTGCTACCTTGAACAAATTGTCCGTACTTGTCATTTCTTGACCCCCACGAGGATCTAAGTTCGTAGCTTTCTTTTACGTTATCCATCCCGGTTCGTAATATCAACGCAAAGTTTTTTCCCATTTGCCAGTCTAATTGTACTTTACCAAAGTAGTTATCACGGGTAAAACGGTGCAAATATTCGTAAGTGGTAAACCAGGGATTATCATTTGCTACACTCCCATCAGTATTCATAATAGACCCGTTTTGCAAACTTCCTTCGAACCCTGTAAGCCAGTAATTGTGCATATCTGAAAGCGGCTGCAGGTTATTGGGAAAATTGAAAAGCAAAGCATTTAATACACTATTTGATCCAACACTGTTTTGCTTATTTGGCGAATAGGTATGAAAATAATTTGCATTAACGGAAATTTTTACATTATTGGCTATTTTATACTCTGTATTGAGGTTAAATGATTTTTGATTTGTTTTTGTATTCGGCATTACCCCCTTGTTATCCATATTCGACATTGAAAAGCGAAACGATCCCCTGTCGTAGTTACCATATACACTTAAACTGTTGGTGATTGTACTTCCTGTTTGAAGGTAGGCGGTTACCCGATCTTCATTGGAAGATATTTGTGGGCCGTTTGCCCATTTTTGAGCTTTTACGTCCCAGTAATCTGCAGAAAATGTTCCATTAGTCGGGGGTCCCCATGAATCAGTATTATCATACTGCCATTCGTAAATCCGTTCCCCCTGTCCATATTGCATTTGCTCACGGATAAACTGGTAAGGCTGGTCTGCAAGGGCAGAAATATTATACGATACCCCAAGCCCTTTTTGGCCTCCCCTCCCAGACTTTGTAGTAATCATCACTACTCCATTACCGCCTTGTGCACCATAAAGAGCGCCCGCACTTCCTCCTTTAAGAATAGTAACAGAAGCAATGTCTTCGGGATTCAATTGAGACAAAATGTTTCCAAAATCAACCCCGTCTTTGGACGTAAATGTTTGCGCCCCCACCGGTATGCCGTCAATTACATACAGGGGTTGCGACCTGGAAGATACATCAGCACCGCTGCTTATTGAAGGCATTGCAGTTGTACCACGGATATTTACCATTACGGAAGAAGTAGGATCACTACTAAGGTTAGTAAGGTTTACTCCACTTACCTTACCATCTAATGATTTTAGAACATTTGGATTAGCTGCTTTAACCAAATCTTCAGAATTAACCACGCTCACCGAATACCCTAATGATTTTTTCTGCCTGAAAATGCCGAGAGAGGTTACTACTACATCATTTAAAGAGGAACCTTCAGGGTCTAATGTGATGTCAAGATAATGTGTGGTCACCTACTTTTACAGTAACAGTTTTATATCCTATATAGCTGAATCTTAATTCAGCCGAAGGCGGTACAGAAATTGAAAAGTTTCCGGAACTGTCTGTACTTACTCCTGACACTTTTCCTACAACCATTACTGATACTCCCGCTAACGGGTTCCCTTTTTCGTCTTTTACTGTTCCGGTTATCTTTACATCTTTGAAATCAAAGTAAGAAAAACCCTCCAAGGGAATATAAATAAATGCAATCATGATAAGTATAGAAATGCATCTCAAACTTAACCGGAAGCAGTCATCTTTTTTTTCATTGAAAAATTGATGCGAGTGAAAAGATTTCATCATTTCATCATTTTTAAGTAACAGAATTAATAAACAGTGTTGGTAATTATCAGCAATCAGTTATAATAGTAATACCCTATATTCTAATCAAAAATAGGTTATATACATGTGCACTTTATATTGATAGTTGCCATATCATTGTACCATCTTATCATATTAATCCGGTATGAAATTCGTTATGCTCATCCGTAAACAGTAATGGTGCGCTGCGGATCAGCGGATGGTGTATTACGGGCTCTTGTCTGCACCTGATTTAACTGCGTAAGTGCTTCTCCCGATTTACCGTTTTCATTTAGTGTTTCTGCATACAACAGCAATACTTCAGCATACCTGATGATATGATTACTTTTTACTTCATCATAAATTATAATAGCAAATAAATCATTTGGGACAATAAAGAACTTTCGATTAGATCGTCCACCTGGTGTGGTTGGGTAATTTTGCTGTGTATAAGCCGCACTGTCCATCGGATAAAGGACACCTCGGAACGAAATAGTATAAATAGCTCTTGGGTGACTTTTCTCAAACTCATTTAAAAGGTCCTGAGTCGGTTCACTGGTAATGACTTAGGTATTGTAACAACATGATTTCTTGAAAACTATTTCCTGAGGTTAGTCAGCATTGTTGACGCAATTAAATTTTTATAAAGACAAATGAAGTTATTCCTCTTTGCTTTTTATCTTTCAATTTCTGTTTCCTCTGCCTCCTATTCACAAATAACTAATACAAAAAATTAGTCGGCTTATTTAACTTGCTGCAAAATCGTGAATTAGCAAACGGAAGTGTAGCTATTTCAATAAACGGGAAAACTTTGTACCAGAGAGCAGTTGGTTTTACTATGCTTGACAGTAATAATAAAAAAATCTCATCCGATATAAATACAGAGTACAGGATAAGCTCTACCTCAAAAATGTTTACAGCAACAATAATTTTTCAATTGATTGATGAAAAAAAATTAAATCTTGATACGAAATTCGCTACATACTTTCCGCAGTTACCCAATGCAAATAAAGTTACAATTGAAGAAATGTTATATCACAGAAGCCGCTTGCATGATTATACACACGATACAAATTTTCCTGATTGGATGGATAAGCCGGAAATTCCGTTTGATTTGACCACTGAATTCCGTTGATGGTTGACCAGTAAAACTTTTGAAATGCACCCTATGCAGTTTGATATAGGCTAAGAACATGGATTTTTTTATTATAAAAGGCTTTAGCTAACCTAAAATCCTTTAAGTAAAGTGCCTTTCAAAAAATCTATGGTTGAATATTAAATGTTTGCAACAACTGTGAGAGTGAAATTATATTATCTACATTCAGCTTTTCAAAAATCCTTCGCTTGTATGTATTAGCTGTTGAATACTGAATGTTCAGAATTGTACATGTTTCAGGTAAAGATTTTCCATTGTGCAGCAATAAAGCAATTTCCATTTCCCGGAAAGAAAGACTTTGGAATGGATTTTTATTTAGTTTGCTTCCAAAATTTCTAGATAGTATTTCAGTAAGTGCTGCATTGATATATCTCTTACCGTTCAACAAAGTGTTTATAGCTAATATTATTTCTACATCCGAAGCTGTTTTATGAAGGTATCCCTGTGCACCTAATTGCAGGCATCTTATTCCATAAATATTTTCAGGATACATGGTGAATATAAGAATATTGGGTTCTGGAAGGGTAGCGGTTAACCAATCCATAAGCTTTACAAAATCAGTGTTTCCCATATTTATATCCAATACTATAAGATCATAATTGCATGCTTTCACAGCACTCACTATCTCTGTTTCATCTTCAGCTTCGTCTGTATTGTAGTTGCCAATGTGGTCCCTGATCAGGCCTCTTACTCCTGAACGTACAATGTTATGATCATCAGCCAGTAAAATATTTTTCATGAAGAATGATTTTAATAGGTTAACGAGCTTGTATTTATACTCCCTGAAGGTTTTTTTAAATGGCAATTATAAACTAGACCTTTAAATTAGTTAATTTAACAGTTGTTCCTTGACCCCACTTACTTTCAATCTCCAAGTTGATATTTAAAAGACTGGAAAAATGACTTATGAATCTATATCCATGTCCATGCAGTTTTCCTTCCTGATCTGTATGATTTAATTCCGGCTTTATTTGAGACTGTATTTTTTTAAGCACATCTTCTTTCATACCTCCTCCATCATCAGAGATGTATATAAAAGCAGTTGAATGATTTGCGTTTCCGGTTATACGAATCATCCCTCCCCTGGTATGCTTATTTGCATTGTCAATGATATTTCTAAGAATAATTTTCAGTAATTGAAAATCGGTATAAACGTATAAAGATTCATCAATAACTATTACTAATTCGTTTCTCCTCCGCTTAACCAATTCGGTAAAATACGGGCTGATCTCAACAAGTAAGTTATGCAGGTTCACTTTATCGCTTTGCAAATGAAAGTTTCCACTAAGGCTACTTAACCAAAATGTAAAATCTACAACGAAACTGTAAGTACTGCGGGAAGATTTGCTTAATTCTAAACCTAGGATCTGTGCTTCGTAGTACTCTTTTTTTATCAATGTTTGGTAAAGTCTGTAAGTTGCAGAAGAGATAAATCGGAGGGGGGATTGAAGATCATGTGCAATAATCATTGCCAATTCCTCTTTAAATAATTTATTTAGATGCAGTTCTTTTTGAGCTTGTTCAAGTTCTAAAACATTTGCTTCAAGGTTAATAATAAGTGCTTTTTGCTCTTTTGTTTTTTCGGAGACTTCGTATTCAAGCTTCATTTTTTGCTGTGTAAGAAAAAGAATGCGTAATCTTAGAATTGAATATATCAATGCTGGTAAAAATGCGAGAAGTAATAACCTGCATAACCAGGTTTCGTAGAAATAAGGTGCTACCGAAAAAGCAACTCCTTTTGTAATGTAGTTGTCTTTACCAAATCCTGCTTTCTTACGTACCAGGAGGCAATAGTTGCCAGTAGGTAATTTACTGAATTGAATATTACCAGTTTTAGGTACCTTGTACCATGCGCCATTATTACCATCTTTATTTAATCTGTATTCAATGGACTGGTTAAGACTATTGCCAAGATAAGGGGAGGAGACAAAAAACTGCAGATGATTTATACTGTTAGGAATATTTAAAGATGCATTATCTGTATAAAAGATGGTGGTATCGCCTGCAATTGCATCAATATAGATATCCCTTGCAGGAAAAATTGGTTTGATACTATCAGGGTGAAATTGTATCAATCCTTTTATTGATGGCAGGGAAAACATGCCATTGTTCAATTTAATGCCTGAGGGGTTACACCCTCCGTTAAATTCGTTAGTTAAAAATCCATCGTTTTTGTCGTAATAGTAATAATATACGGGTTGCCTTTGTCCATTGAGGTATTCATACAGGTCTGCCATTTGCGCCTGGAACAATCCTCTGTTTGTAGTAATCCAAACATTTCCTGAATTATCTTCTATGAACGTATGGGTGGTTGCAATAAAATGGTTGTCATCCATGGGCATGGCTGTAAGTCTTTCTTTGTACCAGGCGTAATACCCTTTTCCATAGGTGCCTATCCAAATTGTCCCTTTTTTATCCGCATATAAGCACCGGACATCAACATCAATCAATTCAGGGATCAATCGTACAGTATTATTTGTAAAGTTTACGTTTGCAAGTCCTTTATTTCCGGCTATCCATAATTCGTTGTCTGATGCCTCAATAAAGGACGTTATAACAAATCCTTGTGGAAGTGAATTTTGAAAGTCTATCCACTTGATGTGATCTTTTTCAATTGTCCCCAGTAAGTGGTCTTTTGCAGATAGCCATATTGATCCATCTTTCAATTGCCTGAAGCAGGTTACATGCAGGTTCTTCCTGCGTATATAGCTGACCTCATGAAGCTGACTATCTAACTGAACCACCCCTGATCCCCATTCATCTTTAAATCTGTTCAAATAATAAAACCCTTTCGCGGTCTTCAATATACTTTCCGAAGTAAAATCGTGAGGAGGTATTGGTATATACTTATGAGAGGATAACACCCCTTTTTTTGTCAAAGCACCATCAGAGCCATACGGTGCCTGGGCATAAAATATATTTGACTCAACATCTTTTAAAGTTAGTGTGGAAAATAACTGTTTTTGAAAAATGTAAAAGCCATCGGACATAGTGCCCAGCACAAAGGCATTTTGATCAGGTATTTTTAAAAGGCACGTTATATTAGCAATATCTCCAACATATAATATTCTTTCTCCTGAAACAGTATCGTTGTTCAAAAAGCTAAGTGTATAGGTATATTCTCCCCATCGAACGTATAAGTCTTCATTGTTTTTAATAAGAGAAACAGGTATTAAATCATAATTCTTATTCGATATAGGTAAGCACAATTGCCCTGTTATATTTATTTTTCGAAATGTTACAAGACTTGTATCAACAGTGATAAGCTCTCTATTCTCATTGAAATAATAATAGTTACCATTTACATATACCAGGCTGTTTAACAAAGATCGACTAATTAGACGGAAGTCTGGAAGTGCCCATTTTGGTACAAGTCCTCTTTCATATTTCAACCTGCATCTTTGATAAATGGCAGGTATTTCGGAAATAGAAAAGGAAGGTAGCAATTTCTTCTGTTGAGCATTTTCCTGTATAAGTTGCAAGTTCCCGTTTACATCTATGCAGTAATAATTTTTTCCTTCAATCTCTGCGAACATATTACCGTCTTTCATTAATCCGACAGACAGGATCCTATCAGATTTCAATTCCGGAGAGTTTGTTTGGTCGTAAAACTTGAAATTATTACCATCGTAACGTACTACTCCCATCTCAGTTGCAAACCAGAGATAGCCTTTCCTATCTAACTCTATTCCTTTGATACTGTTTTGTACTAAGCCATTATCGTTATTAAAGTGATGTATATTATATAGTTCAGATTGCGCAGATACAGATGTGCAAAAGATCATTAGAAATAATACAGCTGAGTATATGTAGATAAACACCATGACATAGGTTTAAGTGAATACTCATACGAGTATAAATATTTCATTATCATTTGTGTTGTATTAGAAATCTAAAATGAATTATAAAAACATAACATTCAATGTAGCAATAACTGCTACATTGAAATGATTGTAACTGTTACAACACAGACTATCTCACCATTGTACATTTGAGTAAGTAAAGAGCGTTAAATATCTTTAAGTGACTATCTAACTATCTCTTGATGGAATTAATAAGACTGACATTGTGTGGCGTTGTAGTCGTACTAATCTTTATTATTGGATATACCTGTATTTTCTATTGTGATTCGTCTAAATGTTCTCTTAAGCATCCATCCTTATATTAAAGCTGTAAATAAGGTTAAGATGTTATTATCAGGTATAACTATCTTTTATTAAGCTACATTAATTACTAACGAATATACTAACGATTTCCAGAATACCAAGCTATATTAAATAATCATTACATTAATTTTTTGTTATGAGGAGTTATATAACAATCCTGCGGGCAGGGCTTTTAGCTCTACTTATTTATGGCTGCAGCCCTTCGTTGAAAGTGACCAATGACTATGATAAGAGTGCCAGCTTTTCACAGTACAAAACTTTTGCAATTGATACTTTAAGGGCTTCGAAAAGTATTAGTGAGCTAAACATGAACAGGATCAATAATGCGGTAAAGACAGAGTTAACTAAAAAGGGACTTACCGAGAGCGGTACCCCCGATTTGCTTGTTCATCTCAGTGCCATTTTGAATGATAAAAAATCGGTGAGCGCTTCCACCAATTATTATGGTTATGGAGGATTTTACCGTCCTTATGTGTGGGGAGGCGGCATGGGAGCCACAGGATATACTACTTATAATGTGCAGGACTAAAAGGATGGTTCATTGATTGTAAATATTGCCGACGCAAAAACAAAGAATCTTGTTTGGGAAGGGATTGGCAATAAAGAAACAGATAAACCGGTAAAAGATCCTGATGCAACTATTAACGAAGCTGTTGCAAAGGTACTAAGCGGCTTTCCTCCTGGTACGGGTAAGAAATGAAGATTCATCTAATATGAATCTATAATACCGGGTACCTGAAATATTTTCTTCTATGATAACTTATAACCCCGCTCTTATGTCTACAATAAGAAGAAAGTTTACAGATGAAGAGAAACTGGAAATCCTTCAAGAGGCCCAGCAGGCAGGTATTATCAAGGTATTACGCAAACATAAACTTTCATATAGCGTTTTTTCGAGATGGAAGCAACAGTTTATTGAGAAAGATATTTTACCTGGTGCGGTACAAGCAATAAATACAGAAATGAGGCTATTGAAAGAAGAAAATACAAGGCTTAAAAGAATTATAGCTGACCAGGCTTTGTCTCTGGAGTTAAAAAATGAGGAGTTGAGGAGACGGAGTTCGCTGCATGAAAAGAAATGAGTTCAAGGTTCCAATTTTCACCGCGGAGAACAGGAGTTTACAGAGATTTCGCAGAGCAGGTTTATTAAGTTCGATAAGGAGCAGGTGGGGCTTTAGCATGGCTTTGTCATGAACTATCCATGACTTTACTATGACTTTACCATGGCTTTGGTAGGGAGCAGGCGGTGCTTTGGTTACATATAATAGCCCCATAAAGACAGAGGAAAATACATGGAAAATGAGGGGGTGCAGGGTAGGAACCAGATTAGTGATGAAGATAATTAGCTGTTGCAGCGTGTTACCAGATTAAAATACTTAAGCTGCAGTAACAAGCAGTAGATGTGAGTAGATATGCTTTATGACGTATGCAGGAGAATACTTATACCGAGAGAACAAATATTTAATTTCATGGGAGAACTATTACTGACAACCGATTGTTTTATTGTCAGTAGATACATAAAGGAGCACATAGAATAAGAAGAAGTGGATAAGGACTTTAAAACTTAGGATCTGTAAAGGAGCAAAAAGAAACAGGATGAAAGAAAAATTCAACATATTAATCTTTGTTATACCTTTTGCATTTAGCTGCAATACCAATAACAATGCTCAGCAAGGAAAGGACAGCAGCATCAATGCAAGTATAGAACCCTTGCCTTCCTGGAACAATGGTGCCGTAAAACAATCTATTATTGGCTATGTGAAAGATGTTACAAACAGCAGGGGCAGCCATTTTATTCCCCTGGCAGACCGTATTGCCACTTTTGATAATGACGGTACCCTATGGGCTGAACAGCCGATTGTGCAGGAGCTTTTTGCTTTTTACCAAGTAAGAAAGATGGTGGAAAAGCAACCGGAGCTGAAAAACCAGCAGCCTTTTAAAGCAGTGATAGAAAACGACAAAAGCTATTTTAAGAATGGCGGGGAAAAAGCGGCGCTTCAATTAATAGCCGCCACACATGCCGGTATGACTGAAGATGAATTTGAAGCTGCCGTAAAAGACTTTTTCGCCACTGCAACTTATCCCGGCAAGAACGTTCCGGTGCGGCAGATCGTTTACCAGCCGCAAATTGAGTTGTTGAATTACTTAAGAGCTAATGGCTTTAAAACATTTATCTGTACCGGCGGCACTATAGAGTTTGTAAGGGGGATGTCCGAAGAATTGTACGGCATTCCGAAGTACCAGGTGATAGGTACTACGTTCAAATATAAGTTTATTGACAGCAACCGCAGCGTTGTTCGCGAACCTGCTATTGACCTGATGAATGATAAAGAGGGTAAGCCGGTAGGGATACAGGAGCATATTGGTGAACGACCGGTATTTGCCTGTGGGAACGAGCGTAGCGGGGGAGATATTGCTATGCTTAAATATTGCCAGGGAAATACATATCTATCCTTACAAGTAATCATTAACCATGATGATTCCACAAGAGAATTTTATTACCAGGAAAAAGACAATGCGTCGTTGAAAGCTGCGGCGAAGAACAATTGGCAGGTGGTAAGTATGAAGAGGGACTGGAAGACGGTGTTTTCTGCAAAGTAGCATTTTGTGTATACGTGTTTTTTATGTTCACGAGTTTACGAGTTGGGTTAGAAGGTTTGATGTTAGTTAGGGTAGATAGGCAGTATGTAGGGAGGGAGTTGATGAGGAACAAATATGGAGAAGATTGAGAGTAGATAGCGGGGAGGTTCGGTATAAGTTCGGTATAATACCAGATTCAAATAGGTAGCCTGATACCAGTTACTGGTTGCCAGTTGCTGGATATGAACTGTGATCTTTGAGCAGTGTATACCATGCTACCAAACTGAAAATGGTATAAGTTCGGTATAAGTTCGTATAACTGCGGGCTGTCTAAGGTTAGAAAGGAGAGAACATTAGCATTTACTATATATGAATTACGATTTATGATCTAATAATGGAACATACGCAGGCAAAGATGGCAATGTGTACAACCATTAACCAAATTGTTGCTATTCACAGCAGCACTGCTTGTGTCGCTGATATCGGGCTACGTTGCCATGCTTGCCGGGCGTACTATACAGGATATGCTTGCTTCCAGTGATCAAAACATCAGGAATGCAGGTATTGCTACTACGGTGATCTCCATGAAGGACAGGACACATATGTCTGAACACGTACGAAGATGTCGGAGCACCGTACAGGGTTATCGGAACACCGAACTAAACTGTCTGAAAAAAGAACGGGGATGTCGGGCAAGCGGACCGGCTTGTCTTACCAGCGGACGGCTTTATCTTATGAGCGTACGCTTATGTCGTGGATAAGAACGTCTACATCGCTTATATCGTTTGGCTTTACGATCTATAAAGTTTTTGACGAACTACAGCAGAAAGCAGGAACACAGCCGCGTTTACTGACACCCAGGATAGTAGGACTGATCATGATCTCGTTTGGGTTTGTCGGGTTATTGTTCGCCGAGATTCAACATTTAAGAGCATATAAACAATTAAAGGCGGATTACCCGGAGATCCAGCGTTCGCTCTCCTCTATACTGAGCTTCCTGATACTTGCATTTGGGTTGATTTTGTTTCTGGCGGCTTTATTCAGGCAATAATGGAGTTCACGAGTTAACAAGTTTACGAGTGATTTTCACCGCAGAGAACAAGAGTAAACAGAGGTTTCGCAGAGATTTACTGTGCGGTTGGTTAGGAGTTGATAAGGAACTAATCAAGCGTTACTCCAGATGAGATAGAGCGCATATAGCGAGGAGATAGCAAGGAGATCAGGTATAACTCAGGTATATGTTAAGTATAACTCAGGTATAAGTTAAGTATAACCCGAGTCTAAATCGGGGGTAACCACACACCCGGTCAGCTTATTCTGTTGCCTAAAATCAAAGGCAATATTCTCCGTTATCTGCACCAGTTCACTATGCAGATAGTAAGTGTCTATGGTATCTTCCTGAAAAGCAGGTCCCGTAGAAATAAACTTCTGGTCTTGATAAGGTACTACCGGTTCTCTCAATTATCCTGGGGCTCGCCTCCAAACCTCAGTACACCATTTATCCAATAAATTCTGCAGCATCTCAACCGATAAATCATTGAATGAAGCCATCATTACACAGTCGGTCAACAACTATCGTTTCAACTGGTGGGATTACCGACAGACAAGGAAAACATTTTTCTTCTTTAACTTGTCCCGCTCATCCCAAACATACGTTCATGATTAACAGAAAGAATGAAAACTGGTTCAGAATGCTTTTTATATGGCATGGCTCGGTATTGCCACAGTTACTTTCACGATTACTACTGCTTTTTGTACTCTCAGTTGTGATTGTTTATTTGAAAGGAACACTTTTCCATTATAAAATTCCATTGAATCCTGCTCCTTTTACTTTATTTGGAATTGCCTTAGCCTTATTCCTGGGATTTAGAAACAGCGCCAGTTATGATCGTTTCTGGGAAGGACGTAAACTTTGGGGAGCCTTGCTCAATGATACAAGGTCTTTGGCAAGGCAATCAGTCTCCCTCTGCAGCTATGAAATAAACAGCGAAGAGATGTCTCAATTCATTCAATACCTGATTGCTTTAACTTATGCATTAAAGCACCAGTTAAGAAAAACTGATCCTGCCGCTGACCTGGAAAGCAGGTTGCCTCCTGAATTGTACCAGCGGATAATGGAAAAACGATGTAAGCCGGTGATGCTGATGATAGAACTGGCAATATGGGTAAAGACAGCCAGGGAGAACGGGAAAACAGATACCAACGGGCAGTTTGCCATGGATGAGAATCTGAATAAGCTGTCCGATATTATTGGCGGATGTGAAAGAATTGAATCTACTCCTATCCCGTACAGCTACAGAGTATTACTACACCGTACGGTGTATATCTATTGCTTTTTACTTCCCTTTGGTTTTGTAGATAGTTTAGGTTGGTTTACGCCTGTCATTGTTACATTCATTGCTTACACTTTTGTTGCACTGGAAGCAATTGCCGATGAAATAGAGAATCCTTTCGGAAACAAGCCCAATGATTTAGCGTTAAATGCCATGTGCAGGTTTATTGAGGCAACTTTGCTGGAAATAGGTGGCAAGGCTGTACCACCAGCTGCCGAAAGTAGTAATTACATTATCGATTAACCTGTACAGAGTAGTAAACCTGGCAGATGTATTTACTAGCAGGCTGGACATTATTAATTGACTTTTTGTTACTAACTTGTACATTATATTTTCAATCAGACATTTTTCCCGGCAGAACCAGCTATGAATAATGATCAGTTCTATTCCAGGTTGCCAGTAAATGAAATTCCGCTAAGCGATCTGTTGACGGAGGAGCATCTTTTTTATAAAGTTCCCGCCAACTGGTATGTAGTAATCACGGATATAAAAAACTCTACTGGTGCAGTACTGGAAGGTCTTCATGAAGCGATCAATCTTGTTGCTACAGGCAGCATCGTTGCGTTGCTGAATATTGCGTTTAAATCCAACCTTACAGTGCCATTCTTTTTTGGTGGCGATGGAGCTTCATTCATTATACCGCCCGCATTACTGGATACAACAATGCAGGCATTGCTTCAGCACAGGGAAAATACAAAGAATAATTTCAACCTGGAGTTGCGGGTAGGCTATGTACCGGTAGCAGAGATATATGAACAGGAACATGCAATTAACATCACTAAATTAAGGACCTCCGAATTGTTTGCAATTCCTGTATTATTAGGTAATGGATTGACGTATGCTGAAAAAAAGGTTAAAGGTCCTGATTATAAGTTTGCTGCCCTGCCTGCTACAAATGCGGAACTGGACCTGAGTGGTATGCAATGCCGGTGGGATAGAATAAAACCACCTGAAAATTATTTTGAAGTCGTTAGTTTATTAGTGATAGCCCTCGAAGGGGTAAAGCAATCACTGGCTTTTAAAAAAGTGATAGATAGTGTGGATGCAATATACGGCCCACCCCACACCCGGAAGCCAATAAGCGTAGGAAAGCTCAGGTTAAAAACTACGCTAACTAAACTAAGGTTGGAAATGCGGGCCCGCGTGGGTGGCTTCAGACTTTTCTATCTGTTGAATATCTGGGTAAGAACCTTTATAGGTTATTTTTATTTTAAAACTAAAAAGGGAAAAGTCTATTTGCATAACCTGGTGGATATGTCGGATACGCTGGTTATTGATGGAAGGATTAATACAGTGATTTCCGGTACTGCACAGCAACGGGAACTGCTGGAAATTGCATTAAGCAAAATGGAACGTGATGGAGAAATTCTTTATGGTCTGTATGTAAGTAAAGAATCGGTGATGTCATGCTATGTTCGTAACCTGAATGCCGGGCATGTTCATTTTGTAGATGGAGCGGAAGGTGGATATACAAAAGCTGCCGGGGTTATAAAACAAAAGAATGCTTCACAGCGGAGTGTACTTTAGAATTGCACTGCCATCTTACTCCCGGCTTTTTCTTCCATAAGATGTTCAATAAAGAAGGCGGCCATAGTTGTTGTTAAGCGAAATTCTTGTGAATAGAATTATAAGATGAAGTAAAAGGTGCTGTAGTTCGCTCATCAGACTGCCAATGGAGTAGTCTATCACCTTGTGCAGGGCAGTGTGTATTGTTAATTGCATAACTTTTCACTGCCTTTTTTATTCCTCTTTCTCTTAAGAACTTAGTAAATTCCTTCCGAACCATTGTATTATGTAATATCTTAAAATCTTTATAGTTACAAAGTACACAAAGAAGGCACAACGTAAATGAAGAAAAGACTGTGCCTTCCCTGTTCATAGTTATATTAACCCGATTAAAAGCTTTGGCTTATTCTTATACAAGGTGTTATGCCTTTGAAAAAGTTATCAAAATACATCGAGGGCTCAATGGTTGTCTTATAAAGTTTAAGCTTGCCGGCACCTAAACGAAACGTGTTTTTCTCTATGATGTCTCCCTCTCTGTGTATGAGGTAGCCTAAAGAAAATACAGCACTGAAGGAAAAATCTTTATGCACATCATAATCAGTAATGCCTCCCTGTCCGTAAGTAAGTGTCAAAAAATCATTCCTATAGGTGCGAAGCTTGCCGGCACTATCCTTTGCAAACAGGTAGTGTGGCTCCCAAAACAAACCTGGCTCCCATTTAAAAGTGCGGTCACGATTAGCTAATACAAGCCTTGCCCCGAGACTGAAAGAAGGTACAAAATAACTCTTGTAATTCTGCACATTAACGGTAATAAAGCCATTAATAAAATCCTTTTCTGCACCAGCCGTAAAACCTTTGGGACGGTCTGCCGATATTGTACTGTCTCTTTGAAGATAGTGTGAGCCCGTGCCTAAAATGAGCGGCCATTTGCCCTGTACATTGTTTTGAATGGTAGCGACTTTTTGGGTTAAAACGCCTCCCGTATATTTTCCTAATTCACTTATATCATTCAGGAAAAAGGTTAAGTGATAATAACGCGGATGGGTAAGACTTATCTTTTGTTCAGGTTTGGGCGGATTGACAATAATGCCAATAATATTAATGGTATCCTGGACGGTGCGTAAAGAAGCTAATTCGTCTTTATCTATAAGGAAGCCCGCTCCTTTAGGCTGAAATTGCTGAACCCTGATCTTTTTCCTGTTTTGCGCATCTGTTACATAGTCAATGCGTTTTGAAGTAAGTGGGTCCGAAAGAGAATCTTTCAGCAATGCAATGTCCAGTAGAAATAGCCGGATGAGTGAATCTATATTGGCAATCCTGGAAAGATCGGTGATGTCGGTAAGTTCAATCCGGAGTTTATTTTCTTTGCCAAGATCAATATAAAAGCGCCTGTTCATAATGATATTGGAAGGAACTTCAAATGCTTTGTCTTCTTTGCCTGACTGAGCGCAAAGATTTGCCGTGATGCTTATTAAAAGCATCAAAACAGGGGTAAATTTTTTCATGTTGTTTTAGTTTACAGGAGAAGTTTTAATGGTTATAACAGCAAAACGTGGTTTATTAAAGCTGACAGCAGTATTGGTAACTACCTCTTCTTTCCCAATCTGTAACCCGAAAGAATGCTGTTCTGTGTTATGCGTCCAGGCCGGTGATTCCACTACCGGATCGCCTAATTCATTCACATGTACCACCTTCAATTGTTTCTTAAGCTGCACTGGTGCAACTACCGTTGCCGGAGAACTGTCAGCAACAAGCGGAAGAAATGAACTAAGCTCTCTATTTTCTTCCTTGCTATTTACAACCAAATCCGAATCATCACCAACAGCAACGCTGTGGCTATTAGCTTTTGTTTTGTTTTTTATTGCTTCTCTTTTGGTGGAATGCACAATGGTCACGGTTTCTGAGATTGTTGTTGCACGCTTTGCAGCAGGCGGATGTTTAGGCAAAAGGGGTATTTCTTTTTTAGAAGCAGTATTTTTTACTAAACTGTTCCTGCTGTTTTGTAAAAAAGTAAAAGGGATTGTTATCATCAACAGCAAAGAAGCAGCCGCAGCCCAATACCATACTGTTTTTTTTCTGCGGGATTGCAGGTGTAACCGATGGTGCAATTGTTGCCAGGCTGCCGCTTTATCAGCCAGCAGTTCGCCCGACAAAGCCACTTCATCTTCCAGCAGCTTTTTCCAGGGTTGATTACTGCGATTTTCGTTTGCCATACGCTACTCCTTGATGTAAAAGGTTTTTCTGCAATAATGATTTTGCTTTGCTCAACTGCGACTTCGACGTACCTTCTGCAATACTGAGCAAAGCCGCAATTTCTTTATGGTCCATACCTTCTATTTCATATAAGTTGAAAACAGTACGATAACCGACCGGCAATTGAATGATCAAATCAAATATTTCTTTTGCCGATAAATTATTTAAAGCCTCTTCTTCCAGGGGGAGATCCTCTGCTGCTGATTCTGCAACTGTTAGAAATACATTGTTTTTGCGCAGCAACATCAGGCATTCATTAACCATTATCTTTTTCAACCACATATAGAGTGCTGCTTCGCCCTGGTAAGTAAAAGAAGACAAACTTTTAAAAAACCTGGTAAAACCATCCAGCAATATTTCCTCTGCATCCTCACTGTTCTTTACATAACGCCTGCACACCAGCATCATCCTATCGGCATACAGATTAAACAAGCCTTGTTGCGCATTGCTGTGCCCCTGTTGTGCTTTTTTAATCAGTTCCGCTATATTCATAAGATGACCAGAAAGGTATGCAATGGTTTATATAAACAGAAATGCAGAATACAGGCAAACAGTTGCCTGCTCCAAATTTTTTAAGGCACTGAACAGATCCTTATAATGATGAATATTTCCTCTTTCAACTAAATAAACCATTATATACCACGTAGCTTTCAAGACTTATATAGCAGTCTGTGCGGATACCATTGAAAGGTTCACCATTTGTTTTATAGAAGAAGACTGATCTTTTTGAAGATGGGTCTTTAGGGCATCCCGGAGCCAGGATCCCGATCGAATTTGTTTGCAATATCACTCGTTAGACATGGTCTTGCTGACGCCGTCTGTGTGCCCCTAAGTAATTGCCCCGTTTTCAATATCGCTCTGCTATATCGCTTAATCCCGAAGAACGTGGAAGCCCATTTCGCTCACCTCAGCAAAGCTTGTTTCAGCAGACTCAATTAAGTTTCGCCTTAGTTCCCTAACAACATATTATCTGATTCTGCCCCGCTATGCCTTGCTGGCGGGAGTAAAACCATTGTTTCAATAGCATGAAACCTTCCGAATTTCCTATAGTTTTCCCCAAAACGATTATTCAGGAGCATCGTTAACAAGCTTATCCGCATTTTTTCGTTCTAAAGATTTACCAACTAAAGTGCACCACACTATGCTAAAAACAATCTTTGCTTTGCTATTGCTACCCGTTTCCGTCCCGCTTTTTTCGCAGAAATATACTACAGCCGCCGGCTTACGGCTCGGTGGTGGCATTGGCATTACAGTGCAGCAGGCATTGTGGAGTCATTACACGGCAGAGGTGCAATGGCAAAAAGGTTTCACCAATAGCCTCACTACCTTTACTGCCTTGTTCGAGCAGCACCACGGTATTTTTTCTAAAGGAACAAACTTTTATCTCGGCATCGGTACACATGTGGGCAGTTATGGCACTGTTGGTAAAGTAAATGGAAGGGCTAACGTGGTTGGTATATCCGGTATCGGCGGAATGGAATTCAAATTCGGAAGAACCATTCTGTCAGCCGATATCAAACCCGTTCTCAATCTCTCAGGCGGCAATAGTGCATTAGGAACACAGACAGGTATTTCGTTGCGGTATGTATTTATAAAAGCACCAAAGAAAGAGCACCATTGGATGTTTTGGAAAAGAAAAAAGAACAACAAGAGGGATAAGGAAGATTAAATAGACCGCCGGGGATGTTGTTCCTGTATTACAGGAAAACAATACCGGAAAAAATAAAACTAATAGTAAAAGATATTTCATGTAGCTATAATTGCTCCCCTGTTTTGGTAAAAACAACAGGCATAAAGGGAAGTTATAAACTGAAGAGAAAATGCGGCGAAGTTGAAAACTTCGCCGAGTTGGGGGAAGTTGTAAACTTAAGGAAAAGCCAGCTAAGTGGAACACTTCGCTGAGACGGGAGTTAGAAACTTCAGGGTAAAATGTGGGGAAGTGGAATACTTGGGTAAGTTGGTTTCGAACACTAATGGTCGGAAACTTCGCCGAGTTGGGCTGGTGAGTGGGACACTCGCCAGCAGAATAAATTAAATAGCGGTAAAATAGTAAAGAAAAAATCAGTTCAGACATTCTTAATTAATCGCAATCCCAAATGAATTGTAGATAAATAACAATAGAATATCCAAGAATGCCAAACACCTTTATCATAATCATCCTTTTGATTTTTATTATGGTGCCTGATACCAAACTTATTTGCAATAATAAAAAGCTCGTTAGTATCTTTTGACATAGGCAATGCTTCAATTTGTGGTCTGATAAATTCAAGAACATCAGCTAAATTTTTCAAAGGTAAGATTTTAGATGTACGATGTATGGGTAATTCTTACTGTGTGTTTGTAGTAAGGCTACTCACAGGTTCTGGACCTTATACTGTTGACAGCTAAGTTTGCCGGCTAAGATAGAGGTATATTATTGAGGGCAATACCAGATTCAATCAGGTAGCCTGATGCCAGTTACGGGTTGCCAGTTGCAGGATATGAACTGCGAGCTTTGAGCAGCATATACCATGCTACCAAACTGAAAATAGTATAACTCCTATTTTGAGCTGGGAATAAAGCCATTTACCAGGAGGCGCTTAAAAGGAAGCCCTATTGCTTTACTTTAAACACCCTTTCTTTACTTGAAATATACACTGAGCCAGAGTAGCACCAGCACCTCTTTATGCCCCTCGTCGGGGTCAAGGTCTGTGAAAGAAGCTACAAAAAGCCTTTAACACAACATATATCCATACATGGCTGTAATCCTTAATTTGGCGGACCGGACGGGATAAGTGGAACCGCTATATATTTTTGATTACCAGCAACTTTTATTTTTAGTCGATTACAAAGAACAAAACTTTGGAAACTTTTCGTCCCTTAATAAAAGTTAACTTTGTCTTTATAAAGACACACTTACATTACTGTATCGAACTCCATTTAACCATTTTATTATTTCCCGGATCCCATTTCAAATATTGCCGTAATTTATTTACCATATTGGTACTGCCACAGTAAAACTGGCTACGTTGATGCAATTCCTTAGGTATTATGTCCAAAATGTGTTGCTCACCGTCTATAGCTTCGCCTTTTGCGGCTTCAAAAATAAAAGCGAAGGGATTGCATTCATACATCAGCCTTAACTTGCCCTGAGGCTTATCGGAATTGCCGGGATACAAAAAGATCCCCCCTTTTAATAAAGTACGATGCATATCAGCTACCATACTGCCTACATAACGCTGTGAGAAAGCATCAGGCACCTGTTCATTCCATCTTTGCATATCGTTTATATATTGTCTTACACCAACGGAATACTGGAAGAAATTACTATGATTGATGGAATAAGTAGATCCATCTGCTGGACAAACAATATCTGGGTGACTCAAGCAAAACTCACCTATGGAAGGATCGAGCGTAAAGCCATTAACGCCGTGGCGAGTAGCATATACAAATACGGTGGAAGGTCCGTAGATAACGTAACCTGCAGCTACCTGCCGGCTTCCGGGCTGGATAAAATCAGCCGGTACACAAGGGGCGCCCACAGGACTTTTACGTTTGTATATACCGAAGATAGAACCAATACAAATATTATTATCAATATTGCTGCTGCCATCCAGTGGATCAAATAACACTACGTACTTACTATTGTTGCTTTTTGCGTCATCAAATATTAGCGTATGTTCCCATTCTTCACTGCCAATACCAGCACAGCTTACACCATTTCTTAAAACATTTGTCAACTCATCATTAGCAAACTCATCCAATTTCTTTACCTCTTCACCATGCTTGTTTAGATTACCCGTAGTGCCAAATATATCTAGTAGTCCAGCCTTATTGATCTCCGCATTAATACGTTTAGCAGCCAAACCAATATCACGCAGCAAACTGCTTAGCTGACCAGTTGCATTTGGGAAAAGCCGTAATTGCTGAATGGTAAATTCATCCAGTGTTAGTTGTTTTTTTCTTTGAATTGCATTATTCATAAGCATTCATTTTAAGAGAATTGATTTTTTTAATAGTTTAATTAAGCCAGCTTTAATGATTGCCACATTACCAATTGCCAGCCTTCTTTTTTCTTTATATACACCGCTGCATACCGTAAATGAGCAAGGTTGGGTTTGCCATCAACAGGTGGAAGTATAATTGTAATTTTACCATTTATAACCACCGTATTTCCATTGTTATAAGGTCTTAGTTTCATCTCTTCTACATCAATCTTTTCATAAATGCTTTTACCATCTTTGATAGATTGGATATACTCCTCTTTTATATTAACTGCTCCACCTGAATGGATATAAATCAGATCAGGAGAAAACACTTTTTCCAGGTAATCATAATCTTTATGCACCTGCGCATCAAATCTCCTCCTTTCTATCTGTTCCACCTGTTTTATTACTGAACTGTCTTTTGTATGAGCAAAGCAGGTAATAAATAAAAGCATGACTATGCCAGTAAGTAAGAGTTTTGTATTCATATTGAGTATTTATGATTAAAAAAGTTTATAAAACTTGCCACCTCATAGAATAGGATAACATATTCATAATAAACAAAGCTGTCAGCTAAGTGCTTCCACAAATGCCTAATATGACATTATAGTCAGTGCTTAATGCCCGCTATGACTTAGAACAATCTTAGTAGTACCATATAAATAAATGAAATAAAATACCTTTTGCTATCCTCGCCCTATATTTCAATTATAGAATCAGTTATAAATAGATTTATATAACTACAAGCTAATGCCGCGCTTCCAGGGAATAAAATCATCCTGATTCAATTGTACCGCTTTGGGAATAACTTCGCCGCTGGCAGCTTTGATACAATACTCCAGTATCTCCTCGCCTATCTGCTCAATTGTTTTTGTTCCTTCTATAATGCTGCCTGTATTGATGTCAATAATGTCTTTCATGCGTCTTGCCAATGCAGTATTGGTAGCTACTTTAATGGTAGGACATACCGGATTGCCGGTAGGCGTTCCCAGGCCTGTTGTAAAAAGTATGAGTGTGGCTCCGGATGCTGCTTTGCCGGTTGTAGCTTCTACATCATTGCCAGGTGTACATACCAGGCTTAACCCGGGTTTGGTAGCTTGTTCTGTGTAATCTAATACATCCATTACCGGGGACGTTCCTCCCTTCTTAGCCGCGCCGGCACTTTTGATAGCGTCGGTTATTAAGCCATCTTTGATATTGCCGGGAGATGGATTCATATAAAACCCTGAACCTACGGCATGTGCTCTCTCATCGTATGCTTTCATCAAATGAGTAAACTTTTCTGCCATTTCTCTGTTGGGCATACGGTCAATAAGATTTTGCTCCACACCACATAACTCAGGAAATTCTGCCAACAACACTTTCCCACCTAAATCAGCTACTAAATCGGCACAGTAGCCAACTGCCGGATTAGCAGAGATACCGCTAAAGCCATCGCTACCGCCACATTTTACCCCTATACACAACTTGTCTAAAGTTGCCGGTTGCCGTTGCTGTTTATTGATTTCAATTAATCCAGTAAATGTTTTTTGTATTGCTTCCGTTATCAGTTGTTCCTCACTTTGCGATTGCTGTTGTTCAAATATCAACATGGGTTTATCAAAATGAGAATCAAGTTGTTTTAAGTCATTCAAAAAGTCCTGAGCCTGTAAATTCTGGCAGCCTAAACTAAGCACCGTAACACCACCCACATTCGGGTGAGCCGCATAAGCTGCTAACAGTTTGCTCAAGATAGCGGCATCCTGCCGGATACCACCACATCCCCCCTGGTGATTTAGAAACTTAATGCCATCCACATTGGGAAACAATCTATGGCTTTGAGGCTTGTCATTCTCTATTGTTAAGTTGGCACCTGATACGTCTCCACCTTGTTTATATAACTCCACCAGTTGCCTTGTTTTTGATTTATACTTTTCCGTTACAGCATAGCCAAGTTCATTTTGCAACGCCTCCCGTATCACATCCATGTTGCGGTTTTCACAAAATACCAGCGGAATAAATACCCAATAGTTGGCTGTGCCAACACGCCCATCACTACGGTAATACCCATTGAATGTTCTGTTCATAAACTTAGACACATCCGGCTTTTTCCATTGATAATGAAAGTCGCGCCAGGCGTAACCCTTTGCAGCATGTTGCACATTCGTTGTTGTCATACGGGCACCCCGCTGGACAGGTATTTGTGTTTTGCCTACCAGCACACCGTACATTTTTATTTCACCAGCTGCAGGCATATCCTGCATAAAGAACTTATGCTTGGCAGGTACATCATCTATCACTTTAAACTCATCACCCTCATATATCAATGTACTACCGGCAGCAATATCTTTTAAAGCTACCAGCACATTATCATCCGGATGAATCTTAATAACTACTTGTTCCATTTTACACTATTGTTTTTTGTCTGTCTTCTTTGCGGGAATCTGGTGGATGAGCCATTGCGCCAGGTCTTCAGCCGCCTTGTAATTTTCTAAGTCGGCCGGCAGCTTTCTGCCATCCAAATATTCATTATACAACCATGGGTCGCCGACTGCGAATACAGTTCCCTTACCTACTTTTGAAATAGCCATGATAACATCGCCTCCTTCTGTAAGCACAGCATAAGCAGGTGGTTGCAATTGGAATGTTGATATCTCTTTAATATAAATCTTCCTGGCAGTTTTGAAGATTGAGTCGTTTGGTAAGATGTTAAAAGTACCAACTATAAAGTCGGAGCCTTTCACCCTGTTACGGGAGTTCTCATTGAACTGGATACCAAATTTAGTAGCCAGTTGATTGAAGTGTTTGAACTCTACATTACCACTGTCATTTCCAAACAATAACAATATACCCCCACTTTTTACCCAGTTGGAAATGGTTGCTATATTATCTCCTTCGATATAATGAGGATGCGGGTTTTCTTTTACCCAATCCGGATCAACAATCATGTAGATATCTTCTCCTTTTAAGGCTGAAGGCGTTACTGCAGTGGTCAACAATTTTGTTTGAATACCGTACTTGGTAAATACATTCTTCAGCATGGAAAAACCATTATTGTCCTCTTCATTCCAGATGTAGTGGTATTGAATAGTATCGCCAGTGATTGGGTCTGCTTTGGTCTCATGATTAAAATAGCCATCTAATAAAATACTTCTTCCCTTGCCCAATTGCCTTGTAGGTAGCAATTCCATCTCACTGCACATTTGTATAAAGGCACCGATACCTTTCAAATCATTGGTCACTACTTTCTCATGGATGTAATATTCATAGCTTGCATCTCTGTAAGGATTACCACCCAGTCCGCTTACACTTACGGTTCCTTTCAGGCTCATTAAACCATGCCCATCTTTTGCTATAAAGGTGTTGCTGATGCCTTTAAACCCTTTCTGAGCAGGCGCTAAATATTTGTCAGGCAGATAGCCTAAGCGAACACCCTTAGCCAGCGTATAAACGAACATGCAGGACGCTGAAGCTTCTGTATAGTTGCCTTCCCGTGCAGGAAAATTGAGTACATCCCACCATAAACCATTATCCTTATCCTGAACTTTTATGATGGCTGCTGCATAGCGATTAAGAATGGCAAGCAGTTCTCCTTTACGCTTGTTGGTATTGGGGAAATGCTCCAAAGCATCTATCAATGCCATTCCATACCAGCCCATAGCACGCGCCCAGAAGTTGGGAGAAGCTCCTGTGGTTTTATCTGCCCAGCGTTGCTGTTTAGATTCATCCCAGCCATGGTATAACAATCCCGTTGCATTATCTCTTGTATGCTTCTCTGCATATACAAATTGGTTAGCCACATCATTGAAATCTGAATCATTATGTGTGATCTCAGCATAGGTGGCATAGAATGGCTCTGCCATGTACAAGCCGTCGAGCCACATCTGGTAAGGGTAAACTTTCTTATGCCAAAAGCCACCTTCATTTGTACGTGGTTGTGTTTGCAATTGACTATGTAATAAAGAAGCGGCTTTCCAGTATTTCTCCTCACCAGTTACTTTATATAACATTAATAGAGCATCACCATTTCTTACATTATCCAGGTTGTAATCTTCTTTGTGATAAGTTCGTATACTGCCATCATCACTTATATATTTATCAACATGCTTCTTGATATACCTGAAATAATCCGCATTGCCTGTATACTTCCACAGATCTGCCAAACCATTGTAAATAACCCCCTGGTCATAATTCCAGATGGCTTCCCTTGAAGGATCATACACCAAAGAATCTTTCCACAGCGTCATTACTGTTGTTGCCATTTGCTCGCCATAAGATGAAGTATCTTTTTGTGCGGTTACAGACTGAATACAAGAACAAACAATAAGGACTATGTTAAACCAGTATTTCATATAAGACCATTCAATTAATTAAACTATTCTTTTACCAATGCACTTTCGCTGGTACCTATACCATACTGTACAGGTGTTTTTACTTTACTTGTATCTGTATGTAATAGCTTAATGCTTTTACACTTGTTACCAGAAAGCTTCAATAAGACGTTTGCATTATCATTGTAACGGACATTATCAAAAGTGATGGCACTGCCATTGGTTACACTTATAACAGTTGACGTGTCTTTAGTTATCAGTTGTACATTTTTAAAGCTGATACCTGTAGCTTCAATGCAATCTATCCCGCTGTTTGCGTGCATAATCATATTACTCAGGTTAATATTTGCAATATTCATCTCGGGCAAGCCTCTTATGAATACAGCTTTGGATGCACCCATACAGGTGATATTGTCTATAAAGAAATCTTTGAATTGTGGAGTAGCTTCCGTCACAGGGTACGTTTCTACTTTAGTTAGCGCTTCAGGTCCTTCAGCAGGTGATTTAGCAAAATAATACATGTCAAACAGAATAGCTTCATTGACAATATCCTTCATGGTAATATTAGATGCATGAATGTTTTCTACCAAGCCCCCACGGCCACGGGTTGTTTTGAAACGCAAACCAATATCAGTACCCATAAAAGTGCAGTCAGTAACATAAACATTCCTCACACCACCACTCATTTCACTGCCTATCACAAAGCCTCCATGTGCATGGTATACTACACAACTACGTACCAGTACATTCATAGTTGGCTTTCCTCTTTTTCTACCGGCTTCATCACGGCCAGATTTTATACAAATGCCGTCATCTCCTGCATCAAACGTGCTACCTTCTACCAGCACATTGGTGCAACTCTCTATATCAATACCATCACCATTTTGTGCATACCAGGGGTTCTTTACGTTAACATTCCGTACAATTAATTGATCACATAATAAGGTATGTAAACACCAGGCTGGTGAGTTCTGAAATGTAACGCCCTGTAGCAACACTTTTTTACAGCCGTTAAACACCAACAGGTTAGGACGCAGATAGTCTTTTATATCTTCATAATCTTTAGCTGTTTTACCTGCTGTTATTACACCAGCGTTTTTAGTTTGTGAGCCTTTCAATGATTTTTCTGTTGGATACCACAACCGTCCATCCTGGCTTACTATACCACCAGAAGCAGTGAGCTTATTCCATTCAATATCCGATTGCCGGTCGCGGTTAACAATACGCCAGGCACTTCCGTTTCCATCAATAATACCCTCACCTGTAATGGCAATATTCTCAGCATTCAAAGCGCTTATAGGCGCCTGGTTGCGGTATGCCGGTAAACCTTCATAATTACTTTCTACAAGTTGATATTGGTTGAAGTCTGACGTAAACTGCAACACTGCATCCTTCACTATACATAAGTTAACATTCGATTGTAAAACCACCGGACCGGTAAGCCACAAGCCGCGCGGCACCAGCACTACGCCGCCTCCGTTTTTACTACAGGCATTAATAGCTTTGCTGATGCTGTTTGTGTTCAATGTAACGCCATCTGCTTTAGCATCATACTTTATAATATTAAAAGTATCTTTTTTAAAGGCCGCCTCTTTTACTGCAGGCAAGTTTTGTGAATAGCCAGGTGATGCTATCAATAAACTTATGAGTCCGGCAAAACATAATCCTATAACAAATTTCAACATGGACAATGCGTTATTTAGTTTAGTAAAAAGTGTGGATGATTGCACATTAACCTATTAATGAATTCCTGTAATTACTGGCAAAGCTTATCATTTAATTCCACATCCCTGTGGTGATTGGAATGAATAGAATGGTACTATAATTTTTTTGTACTGATGAAGGTTATTAAAGCATCTTTCACATAGCAAGTCTACTTAATTATCTACAATGTAAGCGTATAAAATGCTTATTTATTTACGCAAACGTTACCGAATTTCTATGCAAACGTTGCCGAAGCTCATTTGCTTTTTTAAAGACTACTTATTAATTGGATCTTAAATGATAATGTTTACTTTCAGCAATAAAAGATGCTATGAGGTTGACAGTAGAAAAGTGCAAAAGCATATCTTCCTCCCAGGCTCCTCCGTACCTAAGCCATACTAAAGTCATGCTAAAGTCATGGATAGTTCATGACCAAGCCATGCTAATGCCGTACCTGCTTCGTATCTCCTCCGTATCTGAGTCGTATCTAAGCCCTATATCCTACGTCTTTTTTAGAATATCCGTAGGTAAAAACAGGAGTAAAAAGGATTCTTTGGTAGCTATGGTGTGTGCAGTAGCAGAATTTAAATATACAGCACACGATGTACATCCTCCCTGCATTATTGTAAACTTCTTTAGTTTACATTGTACCCTGGTATAGCTCTGAAGTGTCCAATATTGGGAAGGGATGTTTCGGAGAATTTAGTACATTGTCAACTAAGTTTGTTTAAGTTGTGGATTAATTCAGAGTTTGTCATTCCGACGAAGGAGGAATCTGTGGATAGTAGATAATTTCCTGTTTAAATATACTTTGATGTATGACATAGTCATAAAACTTATTTAGTTGACAGTGTATTTAGGATAATGATTTTACTGATAAAAGAAGAATGCTGATGCTACTAATGGTCAGCACGGAGACTTTAGTTGTTACTATTTAAACAATCGGATTAAAAATTTAAATGGTCATTTACTGGTTCTATCCTGAACCAGTCGAAATCGGCATAGCCACTGTCATTGCTCTTTTGCGTGCCTGTACAAAAGATTCCTGTTTTAGCGCCTATCCATTTCCCTTGAACAGCTTTAAATGATTCACCGGTTGTGATATATTGATTTCCATCCGTACTGTAACTAAAGGTACAGAGCCCTTCTTTATGCATGATTATCCGTAAATAAACAACAGGAGCGTTAATGCTTATTATAGGAATTGCTGTTTCATTGTTGCCCCCTTCTGCATCTTTACAGGATATATACTCCAATTTGATACTATCTCCGTGTGCATGTAAGGCAAGACCTGCATAGCTCATTCCCATCATTACCAAACCGGCGCTTTCATCTGTACTTTTAATATTAGGCTTAAAGCTAAGTTTTGTGGTGATCATACATTCTTCGGCTGGCAGCTTTTGCAATAACACATTGGGCTTTTGCCATAAATTCTTAGCACTGTCGCTCCGGTAAGCGTATAAGCGCAATGCACCTTCAGCAGTATTCATGAACGAATAAAACGGTTTAGGATTAGCCATCCACTGCCATTGCAGGCCTAATGTGTTAGTATTGAATTCATCGCTTTCAGCAGGTGTTTGTATCGGGTATGTTATACCCACATTTGGTTTCTTGTAAATTGATACCGGCTCACCTTTACCATCACCATCCTTATCAATACCTATCACCGGCCAATCATTCTTCCACACCATTGGCTGCAGATGCACTACTCTGCCGTACACCCCTTTATCCTGGAAATGTAAAAACCAATCTTCCCCGGAAGCGGTAGTAACCCATGCACCCTGATGCGGTCCGTTGATAGATGTACTGCCCTGATCCATTACTACTTTACGCTCGTAAGGACCATAAACATTTTTTGAGCGCAATACTAACTGCCAGCCGGTAGCCACCCCACCTGCAGGCGCCATAATGTAGTAATATCCATTATGCTTATATAATTTGGGTCCTTCAAGTGTAGGATCCAGTTGGTGCCCATCGTACACAATAGTACCGGCATCCAACACTTGTAAGCCATCACTACTTAATTTCTTAATAACCAATACACTCTTAATACCTGCACGACTGCCTGCAAAAGCATGTACCAGATATACGTTACCATCTGCATCCCAGAGCGGGCAAGGATCAATCAACCCTTGACCGCCTTCCACAAGTGTAGGCTCTGACCAGGGACCTTCTGCTTTCTTCGCTTTGATACAATAAATGCCAAAGTCGGGATCTGGATAGTAGATGTAAAATTCTCCATTATGATAACGGATGGAAGGCGCCCAAACGCCCTCCCCATGCCTTGGTATTTCAAAATGCTGATAGGGCGGCTGCTTTAACAAAGCATGTCCAATAATTGACCAGTTCACCAGGTCTTTGGAATGCAGAATGGGCAAGCCTGGTATATCCTCAAATGAAGACGCTGTTAAATAAAAATCATCGCCTACTCTTACGACATCCGGATCACTGTAGTCCGCATTTAGAACCGGGTTCTTATAAGTGCCATTCCCGTTATCAGCCACCCATACCTTTGAAACAGTTGGTTGCGCATATAAATGCATGCATACGTTTAACAAACAATAAAAACAAAAAGCATGTTTCATCAATAGCTGCAATTATTTAAAAGGAACAGGTGTAAATAAATTCATTTCTTTCAGCCATAACTCCAAAAGGTTTGTCCATAATTCTGTTGAGCCGGGATTGTCATACAACCGTATACCGTGACCGCCCTGCGGGAAAATATGAATGCTGGCGTTTACACCATTTTCGATAAGGGCATTGTAGAACATAATACTATTTCTTACATTCACCGCACTATCATTTAAAGCATGTACAATAAACGTTGGCGGAACAGCAGCATTTACATGTAATTCGTTTGAATACTTTTCAATTTCGCTTTGCGTGGTATCTGCACCCAGTAAATTGTTGCGGCTACCTTTATGTGTGTATTTGCCCAGGCTGATCACGGGCGAAAGCAACACCATAAAATCCGGATGATAATTTACTGTATCAAGAGCGTCTTTGATCAAGGAAAAATCTTCCTTACTCTCTCCTAACCAACTTGCCAAATGACCGCCGGCTGAAATACCCATAACACCAATCTTGTTCCTTTTAATAAACCATTCAGACGCATTAGCTCTGATGTACTTCATAGCCCGTTGCGCATCCTGCAATGGCGCTATCTTTCTGTTTACCAAATCTATCTGGTTGGGCAAACGATAATTCAACACAAAAGCACTAATACCATGGGTGTTGTACCATTTAGCCAATGTAAAACCACTTTGCAAATAAGCCAACCGTTCATACCCCCCTCCGGGACAAATTAATACGGCTGTGCCTGCGTTTTCTTCTTTTGAAACAACAAACGCATACACGCCAGGTGTGCCTACCTGCCATACACGATTGGTGATGCTATCTTTTACCACTTTACCATTGGAGTTAGGCTTCTTGCCTTGCGGCCATATTGGCAAGAACTGCTGCGCATGCAATTGTAGTGACACCACAACAAAAACCAGTACCAGTATCTTCTTCATGCGTTTATTTGTTAGTCCATTCAAATTTTCTTGAGCTTACATTGTACCAGCCTGATTCATCCGGTGTAGTGGAATTTGCATTGTGAAAGATGTTATCAATCGTATATTCTTTTGCTTCAGCATCGGTCAATTGCTTGCTCCATTTTACACGTTGCGATGTGTTAGCACCAGCCCCCTTGCATTTGTATTCTGCGTAAAGAGTTGTTTTTTCATTATCCGGGTTTTCCCAGTTGCTCCAGCCTGAAGGTATAATCTGTTTGGGCAATGTGCAATTCAAAAAAACTGTCCTGGCGTAAGACCGCCAGGGTCTTCCAAGGTATAATTCTGTAACGGAGCTATCTGCAGTTACCGTACAATTCAAAAAGACAAAGCCAAACTTTCTACCTTTTGGTGTATTAGCTGCAGTAATAAAAGAATTTGTTTTTGCATGAATGATGCAATCCTCAAACAAAGCAGTAGAAGGACCAAAAATGAAATCTGTTGTGCCATCTATATAACAGTTTTTGAAGTATTGCCTGGATGTTTCGCCACTGGCAAAAATGGTATCCTGATCACCAAGAAATTTACAGTTTTTGAATACCGCTTCATCAGCATCCACATATAGTGCTACAGCTTGTCCAACGCGACCTGCATTGTTCACAAATGTGATATTCTCTGCCAAAAAGCGGTTGCCTGAGATCTTTGCCGTGAACGAGGTAAACGTTGTTAGCTTTCCTCTTCCCGAATAATCATTGTAAACGATAATGGTGCTATCTACATTTTCACCAATGAAAGTCACATCCACATTGGTTTCGGGTAATTGTATTTTCTCGTTGTACACACCGTTTTTTATGTATAGTGTAATGCGCGCCAACGGAAATACACGCATTGCATCAATAGCATCCTGGATGTATTTGTAATCACCGGAGCCATCTTTAGCTACTGTAAATACATACTTATATTGCTGTGGATTGGCTGTTTGTGCTAAGGTTATCTGCAAGGTGGCGAAACAAAACAATAAAACCAGTACTATATTTTTGTAAATCATCTTCCTAATTAATTTAAAGAACAGCACAAACTGTTGTAACCACTTTAAAGAAATACTTTCTTTAAGAAACCATCAATATATTGCAGCATAGGATCAAACCAGGGATAAAATAGCGGAAATGAATGCGGTGCATCCGCAAACGTGTGTACTTCTGTGTAAGTATGATTTTCATCCAGCACTTTGATGTAATCATTTCGTCCGGCATGCATGCGATCAACAGAACTGTTGAGAAATAAAGTAGGGGGCGTACTGCTGCTTACATAAGTCAATGGAGAAGCAACTAACCATAATCCCGGGTTCTCTTTTTTATTGTAACCAAACCAGTAAGTGCCTGCCGAGATCCTGCCTGTGCTATCAGTGCCCTCTCCGCTTTCAGGGTGCACAAATGATAACGTACCATCTATGTCAATTACTGCATTTACATGTGTACTGATACCAGTGTTACAAGTATTGCCTTCAAATAAAGGCATATTGCTGGTAGTGCCTATAAAAGCAGCCAGTTCTCCGCCTGCTGAAAAGCCGGCAATAGTAATTTTTGATGTATCAATGTTATAAGCCGAAGCATTTGCTTTTACCCATCGTATGGCAGCTTTGATATCGTAGACCGCCGCAGGAAAAAGTGCTTCTGTAGAAAGCCGGTATTCCGGCGTAAAGCACACATAACCAAGATGGGCAAGGCTTTCTGCCAACGGCCAGTGTTGCATCCTGTTGCCCGAACGCCAGCCGCCACCATGAATCATGATAACAGCTATTCTTTTGTTTGATGACAGTTTTGGTGTGAAGGCATCTATCATTAAGTTGCGATCACCAACTGAACAATAGGTTATGTTCTTCTTTATATCAACATCCTTATAATTAAAATCACTGATAACTTTTATATCAGGGTTATCAGTTTTTGAATATTTATATGCACTGTAGGTGGTATAAGAAGTATCAGGCTTATGGGTGATGCCTGCCAGAGATTGTGCGTAAGTGTTTACGTTTAACAAGTGGCATAAGAAAAATATACAGACAGCTTTTTTGGAAAACGCGAATGAGTTTTTTGCTTTTATCATTATTAAAACAATTAACTGTTGGTACCGCAGAGCGGCACCAACAGTTTGCAATTTATAAATTAATAAAGTTAATAGCCATTATTCTGGCTAAGATTAGGATTTGCAACTATCTGCTCATTAGGTATAGGATACACCTTATGGAAAGGTTCTGTTTGCGTTGTTTTGAAAGGCCATGTTCCTGTAAAATAATCACCAAAGCGGATCATGTCTGTTCTTCTGCAACCTTCCCATAGAAATTCCCTTCCTCTTTCATCTTCCAGGTCCTGCAAGGTTAACGATGTCAACGCAGTAGCACTACTTCTTTGCCTTACCTGGTTTACCAGGGGTAATGCAGTTGCAGTATTGCCCAACCTGAATAAAGCCTCTGCCTTCATCAGCAACACATCAGAATACCTTTCAAGCACCAGATCATTGTCAGCATTGAATCCTGCAAAAGTTGCACCTACAGGTGTGTATTTTAGTACTTTATAGCCTTCATTATCCTGTGCGCTTATGATATCCTTTACTGGGATTAAAACCAGTTGTGTACCATTCGTATAAGTTAAAGGTCTGCCATCTAAATAGAATTGCGGGCCGTATTCTATTAAACTTTTACGTACGTCTTTGTCTTCATACCTGTCTAACACTGCCTGAGTAGTACTGTAGCCATTTGCAGGTCCAAACGGCAGGTTATATTTCAACTGATCCAAAGCATTTTGCGTGTACAATATAAACTGGTTGTTACCAGCATTTTTAGTAGGATCTTTCGTGAAGGCAGATATAATTTCATTTGAGCCGGCTTGGTTGGGGGAAGCAAAATTATCACCCGCATTGGGCAAAAGGCTATAAGCACCGGTATTGATCACTTTATCACACATATCAACCACCTGTTGCCATTGAGCAGTACCTGTGTACACTTCAGCATTCAGGTACATATATGCAAGTGCCGTATAGATAGATTCCTTTGTAAAGCGGGGATAGTATGTTGCCCTATTTACCTGTGTTATGGAAGGCAGGTCTTCAACAGCAGCCAGCATTTCGCTTTCAATAAATTTATAAACATCAGCCCTTGGTGTTGTAGGAGGTAAATTTTTAGGATCTAATCTTGCAACCGTTACCAGTGGCACATTACCCCAGTTATCCATGGCAAAAAAGTAACCATAAGCCCTCAATGCACGGGTCTCTGCAATTTCTACTTTCAGCTTGTCTTTGTTGGGAGATGCGTCCAGGCTCTCCATTACTGCATTAGCAGTTCCAATTTCCTGGAAAATCTGTGACCAGGCCCTTGCTATCGTTGCATTATCCGCATTTTCCACATGGTTGGTCAGGTCAATATTGTTTTGATCGAACCAGCCGCCACTGGCTCTGCCGGGGACAATAAATTCATCAGTGCTGAATTCTTTCATGCGCCACGGATCGCCAATATCTACATTGTAAGAAAGTAACTGATAAATGCCTACCACAGAAGAAAGAGCTTCCGCTTCACCTTGGTAATAAGTATCGGGGGAAAGACTTCCGAATTTCTCTTCGTCCAGCTTAGTGCATCCCATGGTAGCAATACCCATGCATACACCTGCAGCAAGTATTTTGATGAATGTATTCATATTCAAGAATGTTAAAGATTAATAATTAAAAAGTAAAACTTGCACCTACGCTTATTGTCCTCGCCCTTGGATAGCTGAGATAATCAATTCCGAGTGGAGCGGTACCAGTACCCGACACCTCGGCATTTACTTCCGGGTCTATACCCGAATAATGGGTGAACAAGAGCAAATTCTGACCGGTGATATACACTCTTGCAGCGGAAATAAATGTATTCCTTAAGCCAAGGTCATAACTTAATGTAACGTTATCCAATCTTACAAAACTGCCGTTCTCAATCCAGCGTGAGGAGTAGGTTTTGCCCTGATCGCGGTTAACGCCACTGGTGAGTGCAGAAGCTAACACGTTTTTACCGGGCAGGTTACTCAAATAGCTCAGGTTGGCGGCTGTAAGATTAAACACATCGTTGCCAACGGAACCTCTGAACAAGAAGTTTAACGTCCACTTATTGTATGAAAAAGTGTTTGAAAAGCCGAAGATGTATTTAGGCTGTGCGCAACCGATAATCGTATCACCGCCGGGTGCAAATGTTTCTACGCCATTCTTAACTCCCAGAAATCTCGGTCCCCAGAAGGTACCGAAAGGCTGACCGGGTAAAATTAACTGAGCGTACTTTCCTAACGATACTGATCCTTGCAGTGGTGCCATCTGTATGTTATTGCCACTGAACTGTTCATTTGAAAGGCTTAACACTTTATTCTTGTTGAAGCTGATATTGAAGTTAGACTCCCAGCTAAAATCTGTTTTTTGAATGATCCTTCCGGTAACGTCAAACTCAAGCCCTCTGTTTTGAACAGTGCCTACATTCGCTAACTGCGTGCTTACTGCTGTAGGCGTTGGAACAGGTATTCTTAACAATAGGTCGCTTGTTTTCTTATTATAGTAGTCAATGCTGCCGCGTAATCTGCCTCCAAAAAAGGCGTAGTCAATACCCGCATCAAACTGTGCTGTTTGCTCCCATTTCAAGTCAGGATTAGCATATTGTTGTGGTAATACCGTTGTTATTCTTTGTCCGCCTACTATGTAACCTTGAGAAGTAGCGCCTAAAGTAGTTATAGAGTTCAGGTTTCCGATTTCCTGGTTACCTGTTATACCATAGCTTACCCTTAGTTTAAGATCAGATACAGTCTTAGCATTAAAGAATTTTTCCTGCGATATTCTCCATGCTATAGCACCTGATGGAAATGTACCCCATTTATTATTCTCGCCAAACCTGCTGGAACCATCGCGGCGCACCGTTCCGGTTACCAGGATCCGGTCGTCATAATTATAGGTCGCTCTTCCATAAAAAGAAATCAAGGTATTGCTTTGCTGGAAAGTAGTAGCGCTGCTGATAGTGCTTGCGGCTTGTAAACTATACCATTTAAATTCATCCGAGAGGAAGCCATTGGCAGTGGTCATGTCGCCCGTATTAACAAAATACTGCCAGGAGTAACCAGCAATGGCATCAATAGAATGATTTCCAAACTTGTTGTTATATCTAAAATAAGTCTCTAGCAGTTTACTATAGTCTTCCAGTTTTTGCACACTGGCGTATCCTCCTAAGCCCTGCCCTAACAGATTGGCTTTATAGACATAAGAGTTACGGTTGATGTGCTGATCAGTATAACCAAGGTTAACATTCACACTTAATGGGTTTAATATCTTCAGTGTGGTCAGCATATTGCCTATGAAACGGTTATTGGTCAGTTGATCCAATACCTGGTCGGAATAAGAAACAGGATTTACTCTGTAGGGAGGAATAAAATAATAATTACCACTGGAATCACGCACCGGGTAGGTTGGATTAAATACCAGTGCTTCATAGTTCATACTGCTTGCAAACTCGCTACCAACGGTGTTAGATACAGGTGCTTGATTAGAAGTAGTCTGTCCATAGTTGAGGCGCATATCAAACGTGAGCCGGTCGTTTAAAGCAGAATGATTTACATTGATACGTGCAATGGCGCGCTTAAAGTCAGAACCTATCATAACGCTTTGCTGATCGCCATATCCAAGCGAAGCGCGGTACGTAGTTTTAGCGCTGCCGCCGGATATAGCCAGGTTATAATCCTGCGAATAAGCCGTTCTGAAAATCTGATCTTGCCAGTTGGTATTGGCTCCTTTATCATCAATAGGTAAATTAAGTCCTTTGATTGCCTGTCGGTACTGGTCGGCAGAAAGCACATCCAACGTTCCTTCTACTTTTGAAGCTCCTGCTGAGGCATCTAAAGATACCCTGGCATTGCCGGCTACTCCCTTTTTAGTAGTAATTACAATCACACCATTAGCCCCTCTTGATCCATAGATAGCAGTGGCAGAAGCATCTTTTAAAACGGTTATGGATTCAATATCGTCTGGGCTTAACGTCATCAATGGATTAGTTGGCTCCTGGTCAAAAGTATTAGTAGTATAATTGTTTACATTAGACTGCGCAACACCCGCGGTATTGGAAATAGGAACGCCATCAATCACATACAACGGATCGTTGGAACCGGTTAAGGAAGTACCACCCCTGATACGTATGGTATTACTTCCACCCGGCTTACCGCTGTTCTGGGAAATGTTGACACCAGGGATTTTACCTTGAATGGATTGTTGAGGGCTTAACACCTGCCCCTTATTAAAATCTTTGCTGCTGACGGTAGCTACAGCACCGGTGACGTCTTTCTGACGTTGTGTACCATACCCGATAACAACTACCTCATTTAGTCTGTTTTCCCCTTGTTCCATCTTTACAGATATTGAAGTGGATCCATCAGCAGTTACCTCCATTGTTTTGTAGCCGGTAAATGAAAAGGTCAGAATAGTCTTGCCAGAACTATTCCCTTTAATTACAAAAGATCCATCGTTACTTGTCGTAACACCATTAGTCGCACCTTTAATGGTGACAGATACACCTTCCAATGGCGCACCTTTATCGTTTGTCACTGTACCGCGAATCTGTTGTTGTGCAAAAGCAGCAATAGCGCTTACCGCAATAAGTAGTAGAATGATACATAGTCTTTTCATAAGCAAGTACCTTTTTATGAATGAATAAAATATTTATAGATGGGCGTAGACTACAATGGATATTTCAATAATCAAAAATGTGGCTTCCAACTCGTTATTCCATTACAAGCAATTTCATTATCAGAAGACAATGTTAAACAGATTTAAAGGATGTTTCTTCAATCCAATCTCTATTTATTTACGCAAACGTTCCCGATATTTTACGCAAACGTTGCCGGTATTTTATGCAATCGTTCTCATAAATTTTTAAGTCGCTTAAACATTGCCTATCATGAATTTATTGCTTATTTACATAAGTAAGTTAAGTGCCTGTTTTTATGGTAGTTTATCATCTTCAATTGGGAAACACAATACCTTGGGAAGCAGATCCGGGTTCACAAGAATTTTAGGTTGTGATACTAATTGTATGATAAATCATCTGTGTATTTATAAACAACAATATAGTGTAGCAGCATGCTGAAGTAATGGTGGAGAATGATCACGAATCTGCCTGCCGGTAAAGGCAAGCACACGAATTTATAAAGGATGTACGATGTGCCTGTCTGTTGATAGAAGTATTCAGATACACTAGCCTATAACAGCAGTATTGAGACTATACACTGCTGAGTTATACCTGAGTTATACTTAAGTTATACTTGAGTTATACTTAAGTTATACCTAACTTATCCCGGATCTCCTCCATGTCTCCTCCTGAGTATCTCCTGATGTACGCCATATATACTCGCTAAATACGCCTGATCATACACTGCATAAAATCTGCTATATAAGGTTATGTTGCCTATCAATAAGTGCTGCGCATTGGTGTGCAACCTGCCTTACGAACTATCATATTAGAAAACTGATTATCAACTGTTAATGCTAAATCACAAATTGGTTAGCAGATTGATATTAGGTGTACTCACTACTATAGCTATTCGTGTTTAACGAGCCAATTGTATTGTGCACTTATTAGCTGGTCAACTAATGGATTTAGGTTACCGCGGGTTTGTATCCCTCGCAAATGGAGCGATTGCTTCTAAAGGTATTGGATTGATAATGTACTACACTCCACCTTCCGTTTACCTTGAATTAGATTACGCAGTTCACCACCCGATGCCGAAGGCACCTCACCTCGCCTGCGCCGTATCCATCAAATCCCCACATGCACTCTTGTTAGCCCAACCATCCATCTCAACCAAAGCGATGCACCTTAGGCAATGTGGAGGCGTTGGCTTGGCAAAACGCGCGGAGCGATCGGGTTTGCCTTGAACTTTTTTGTTACTTTTTTCTTTCAAGAGAAAAAAGTAAGACGACCGCTTGCTGTCAGCAAGTACGACTACAATAACTTAGGTGTATACAGCATTGAAAATAGCTCACACTGCACTAATAGGTTATAATTAAAAGCTTTGTACAACTCTTTATTCATCACCATTTTTACCCACAACAACTCTATTCAATATTTCAAATACCTTCTGCTCATTTCACCATCAATGCAACTACAGGTTCTATTAATTTTCTCGAGCCCACAGCATCTAAATGCAATCCATCTTCCGTCATTGCATTAATATCCAACCCCCGAGTCTTATACCCGTTCACAAAAAGGCAATCATTACGTTTCGCAACTTCTCTAAAAGTATTGCTCATCTTTTCCACTCTTTTATCACCAGCTTTATACTTTTCTGTAGTATCTGCTTTAATGCCATAAGGAGGCGGAGAAATAACAATAATCTTTGCCTTGTTGATGGAAGGATAGCCGCAGTTCTTTATTCTTTGAATAAGCTTCTTTAGGTTTTGAGGCACTTCTTCCTGCCGGTCAGTAAACACTGCTTTGGCATCGTTGGTACCCAGTTCTAATACAATGAAGTCGAAGGGACGTTCTTTTGTAAAATCAGCCGCTTTTTTAAGGTTTTCGTCAATTACAAGAAGGGAATTCAGTGTGCTGTCACCATTATTTACAAAACCAATGGTTCTTCCTGATTTACTGATATTGAACACTTGCGCATTTGGCAGCGCAATCTGAAGCTGCTTTGGCCAGCTATAAGGAAAAGTGCCGTTACTATCGCCAAGCGTAAAGATATTAAGTGTTTTATCAGACAAGACAGAGCTTTGAGCAAGAACAGCAAAGGGTAGGAGTAATAAGAATACAAGCAATGATTTCGTTCTATGCTTCATAGTATTTCCCGGTTCTTTTTGTAGGCAATTAAGTAAGCAGCTTGTTATAATTTACAAAAACAGGTATTTATTATTATGCTTTTATAATGAATGAAACTGCATACAATTCAGGTATTAAATATAGCCCGTTGTAAAAACAGAAGGCCATCAAAGCTATATGTAAGTTTAAGTTATATTCTATTATCTGCAATTGATTTTCTTTTATAGACATCAGTATTTGCTATTTACAACTAATACCATGTTCAGTTAGGTAGCATAATATTATTTACCCAAAGTTCGCAGTTCATATCCGGCAACTGGCAACCGGTAACTGGTATCAGGCTACCTATTTGAATCTGGTATAATACTAATCCTTCAATTTTTCACCAATGTCTTTATATGTTGGTAATGGGCTTGTATGTTGGAACAAGCATCTTCATTACTATCCATGCAATAACATAGGCCACAGCACAGAAGGAGAACATGATGGTATAGCCAGTTTGAATATGTCCCAGGCCCTTGTAGTAATCAAACAGTGCTCCCCCTGCTTTAGACACCAACACTCCGCCTATACCACCTGCCATGCCGCCTATACCCACCACAGAACCTATGGCTTTCTTGGGGAACATATCCGAAACAGTAGTAAAAATGTTTGCACTCCATGCCTGGTGAGCAGAGGCGCCAATCCCGATAAGAAGGACCGGCATCCAGTAACTGATACCACCTAACGGTTGCGCTGCTAAAACCACTAAAGGAATAAGCGCAATTACAAACATGGCTTTCATGCGTGCATCGTATGCAGCCAGTCCTTTTCTCATAAAATAGACAGGGAACCATCCACCACCAATAGATCCAAACATGGTCATGCTATACAACACTGCAAGGGGTAACATGATCTGCATTTTTTCTATCCCGTACTGCGCCTTCAGGTAAGCCGGCAACCAAAAGAGAAAAAACCACCAAACCCCATCTGTTAAAAACTTACCTAGCACAAATGCCCATGTTTGCCGAAAACTCAGTAATGTTGGCCAAGAAACTTTCCTTTCATCTGGGCCAACACCAGCAGCAGCAGGGTCAGAAGCTGCTCCCTTCAATGTTTTCTTGCTTACAACCTCATCTTCCTTATCACTGTTGATGTAAGCCAATTCGCCTCTGGATAAGCGTTTCTGTTTTTCAGGTTTATCATAAAAAGCAATCCAAAACAGCAGCCATAAAAAGCCCACAACACCAATAGCAACAAAAGCAGCCTGCCATCCCCAGTTTACTTCAATCCAGGGAACACTAAGTGGTGCAAGGATGGCGCCCACATTCGCACCGGAATTAAAGATACCGGTGGCAAAGGAGCGCTCTTTTTTGGGGAAATATTCAGCCGTGGCCTTAATGGCTGCAGGAAAGTTGCCAGCTTCACCGACTGCCAGCACGACTCTGCCAAGCATAAAACCTACTACTGAAACTGAGAGTGCGGTGATTCCCAGCCAACCAAAGAACGTTACCAGGCTTTCTCCTAAGGGAATAGCCAGGGCATGCAGGAGTGCTCCGATAGACCAGATGATGATCGCCCAGACATACCCCTTTTTTGTTCCAAGTTTGTCAATGATTTTGCCGGCAAGCAACATGGAGATGGCATAAACAAACTGAAAGATGGATGTGATATTAGCATAATCGTTATTGGTCCAGTTGTATTTTTCGGCGAGTGTCGGTTGCAACAAACTCAATACCTGCCGGTCGAGGTAGTTAACGGTTGTTGCAAAGAACAACAGCGCACAGATGGTCCAGCGGTATTTGCCAATTGTTTCATTTAAGTTAGAGGTAGTGGATAGTTCAGATAACTTATCCGTTGACTTGACTAACATTGGTTTTAATTTATATGGTAAGCAATCTGTTTCTCATGGCTTTTACCCTGTGTCGCTCATTATTACATGGAATGCTGTTCCGCTGTTTGAGTAATACGCTGTATTAATTGCAGTGCCTTCGCTGTAGCTTCTTTCAAGGCGGTATAATCTTTTTGTTGTACCATTTCCTTCGTGATCAGCTTACTACCCATGCCAACAGCCACTACACCTGATTTAAACCATGCATTTAAATTCTTTTCTTCCGCTTCTACTCCGCCTGTGGGCATAAATTTTATTCCGGGAAATAGTTCTTTAATGGAACTTATATAACCCGGACCTAAAATATTACCGGGAAAGATCTTGACCAATGTAGCGCCAGCCATTTCTGCTGCTGCAATTTCAGTGGGCGTCATACAACCGGGAATCCAAAGCAACCCTGCCTCCTGCGTTACCGCAGCCACTTGTGCGTTCATAGTGGGGCATACAATAAAATCGGCACCTGCATCAATATATTGTATTGCCTGTTCAGCCGTTTTAATCGTACCGATACCTAATAGCATATCCGGCATCCTCCTTTCTGTGGCTCGTTTTAACTCCTGGAAGTTGTCCCGTGCATGTACTCCCCGGTTTGTATATTCAATCACTCTTATACCTGCTTCATACAGCGATTGCAGAATTTCCATGCTAATGGCTGCACTATCATGATAGTAAAGGGGTAACAATTTTTGTTGTACTATTTGCTGCGAGACTTGTTCCTTGTTAGGCATAATTTAAATAAGCTTTGCGGATGTCTTCTACGGTGGAGGTAGTAGCATCTCCTTTAATGAATAATTTATTAAAAGCAGCCGCCGCTGCAAAATCAATAATATCTTGTGGCGGGTGCCCATGGTAATTGCCATAGATGAGCCCAGCCATAAAACAATCGCCACTGCCCACTTTATCTATTATCCGGGTAGTGTGTTGCTGAGGTGATACGTATATTTTTTCCCCCTTGTATAAGGCAGCATAATAAGTAATAGCACCTTCCTGGTCAAAACGGAATGTATTGGCTACCTGTCGGCATTTTGGATAGTGCTGCATAATGGAAGCTGATGTCTTTTGAGCCTGCTCAAGGCAAGAAGCTTTTTCTTCTCTGTTAAACGCTGCATCAATAGGAATATGGAGCATGGTTTCTGCCGCCCAGATGTTGCCCATGATCACATCGCAGTATTGTACTAATTCGGGCATTACATCAACAGGCTCTTTTCCATATTGCCAAAGTTTAGCCCGGTAGTTTAAATCCACTGAAATAGTGATATTTTTTTGTGCAGCCGCTTGTAAGGCTTCTTTACATACTGCAGCTACACTGGTATTTAAGGCAGGACTGATAGCACTGAAGTGTAACCACGAAATATTCTGCAATACTTTATCCCAATCTACTTGCCCCGGTTGCAGTTGGGAAAAAGAAGATGCAGCACGGTCATAAATAACACTGGTATGTTTTAGGTCAGCTCCCTGCAACAAATAATAAGTGCCGATACGGTTTCCGGTTAACACCATATCTTGTACATCAATACCTTTTTTACTTAAATGAGAAAGTATGGATGTAGACAAAAAATTATCCGGTATAGCTGATACATACTTAACTGGCACTTTCCATTGCGCCAGGGCTGTAGTTGCATTGAGTTCTGCACCACCAATATAAGTCGGCATGGATGTGTTTTTAATCCATTCGCCTTCCGTATCTGGGGATAAACGCAACAGCAGTTCACCAAAACATAGTACTTTATTCATTGCTCTTATTCTATAAATTTACTTATTACTTTTCCATTTCAACTCATTTGCATTTGTATCGGAACGGACTCTTCACTTACCTGCCAGTTGAAATAATTCTTTGCATTGTTAAAGCAAATGTCCTATATCACTTTATGCCTCTACATTTTTAGTTAGATGAGATGCTATGGCCTTTCTGATACCCTTAGCATTTATCAGCTCGAAGCTCTCTAAAACAGATTGATAAAAGCCTGGTAGCACACTTAAGTCTTCGCCCCAAAAGGCAGTGTCTTGTAGCACTTCCTTTATAAGTTCTTCTTTGGATAAGTTCTGCCATCTTTTGTAAAAGATTTCTGCTCTGTCATCCTGAATTGGGTATGCTTCCCCATTCAGCTCACCATAATATTTGCCTGCCTGCTCTTTTACGGGTTTCATGAACTGTAAATAGGATGCAAACCCTAAGGAAAAGAGTTCTGGTACGGTTTCATATCTTTGATAATGCTGTAACAATATGGGGATCGTACGCATTTTCATTTTAGAACTATACTGTACTGTAATGCTGATCCACTGATGTTTGATCTCCGGATTACGAAAACGATCCAATACCTTATTGCCAAACGCTTGTGCCACCGATAGATCAACAGGATAAGGTATAGAAGGCGCCAGTTCCTGTAGCATCAACTCTTTGATATAAGCTTCCACTGTTTCATCTTCCATAGCTTGTCTTACTGTTTCACAACCAGCTAAAAAAGCCAGGCCACAAGTTAAAGTATGTGTACCGTTTAGTAAACGCAGTTTCAATTCACGATAAATATCAATGTCCGGTTCAATAACAACTCCTTTGTCTGCCTGGGCAAAGGATAAAACACTTTTTACCTGCTCATTTCCTTCAATAGCCCATAAGCGATATACTTCTGCTATGACCAGTAGCTGATCAGCATACCCTAATGCTGCTTCCCGAGCAGATAGCATAGCCGCATCAGGCATACCCGGTACAATTCTATCCACTAAAGAATTACAAAAGTGATTGTGCTGTTCCAGCCATTCGATGAACGGGTCCTCCAGGCTATTAAGATGCGCCAGTTCCAGCACTATAGATTCCAGCTTTTCACCATTATCCGGTATTAACTCAGTAGGAACAACGACCAAACCACTGTGCTCACTCCCACTAAATGCTTTAAACCGTTCATATAAGAAAGCCAGCAATTTTCCGGGAAAAGAAACAGGCGGATGATGGTGAATATCATCCTTCACTAACTGAATGCCTACTTCAGTTGTATTAGAAATAACGATCTGTAGATCGGGATTATGGGCACATTGTAAGATCTGTTCCCACTCGTTTTGAGCATTAAGAACCCTGCTAATGGAGGCATTGATGATATTATCTTCTATCTTGTTACTGTCCTCAATGCCACGAACGCATAAGGTGTACAAGCCATCCTGCTTTTCAAAGACAGATGAATCCCCTTGTGCAGTGGATTTTACTACCACTATTCTACCATTGAAAAAGCCTGAGCGGTTTGCTTTGTCAATAAAGTAATCCGGCAAGCCTCTCAATAGAACACCAGTGCCAAACTGTAATACTTTCTCTGGTAATTCAAAGATAGCTTCATCCGGCACTTTTACATGCTCATTGCTTATGTTCCTTAATGTATAACGGGATAAGACCATATAACCTCATTTAAATGCTTTAAAAATTTATTACTGGTTCTTTTCAGTGTGCCATTTTCCTTTAAATAATCAGTTAGTAGGAATCAGTGATGTTCTGCGTATTTAAGTTATACATCAGTGTTAGCACCATACACAACATTACTGATTGTATCATTTTAAAAGCAGGTACTTGTATAATAAGTGGGATACTGGTTTTGCAGCAATCATCTGACATTCGGCTACACCTGTTGTTCAAAAGAATATTATTTTTGTTGTTTATTGTTCATTATAGCAATATCAATAGTTAGACATCAAAAGCAATACAAGACAAAACCGTAAGTCTGAAGAGAACTGATTACTCATTTACATGAATAATTCTATGTTGAAGCCCTTGTTTCTACAACAAGTCTAATAATATATTCACTGTCCGCAAGCGCATTTGAAGTATTTTTTTATGCAAACGATGCCGGTAACGTTTCCATTTTTTAAAGGATAGTATGAATTGGACAAAAATGAGCCGGATAAGACTATAGGCATTCTGGCTTAACCATTTCCTTGTTATTGAAATATATGGATACAGGCATTTGTCGCCCTCGGGTCTTCCCTTCTTGGCTTTTGCAGCTTAGCTGAGACTGGGGAGATATAGGTGATCACTCTGGCATTAAGTACACCGGAACTAGCCACCATAGATATTTCACATTAAAAAGGTTGTATAATACCCTATTCTCAAGACCTGCCTGGCCGGCAGGTAAGGTCGTAAATCCATATATTTCTCCCCTCCAAATCATGGAACAGCCCCGAACTATACCTAACTTATACCTAACGTTATACTTAACTTATACCTAAGTTATACTTAACTTATACCATATCTCCTCCCTGTTTCCTCCTGGGTAACCCCTCAGTATCTCTCTATATACTCCGTATCTGCCCCGGTAACCTTGCTTCCTGAACCTTGCCCCTTGCTTATGATTTTATTTATTTTGTTTAATGCACTACTACATGATTAGCTAATTCAAGATGTAATTGCTTTATTTCTGCCAGCACTATCTCGGCCATTTTCCGGGCACCTAATTCATTAAAATGGGTATCATCAGTCTTGCCTTCAGGATAATTAGGATGTTCTCCCGGTGCCAGGTAGTTAAATAACCATTTTGAGGTTTCAGCCCCCATTTGCTGTAGCAATACAAGGCTTTTTCCATCCAGGTCAATAAGAGGAACCTGGTATTGATTAGCCACCTGTCGTACCAAACGGGCATATTGTTCATGTGTTTCCATCACGTGACCTGTGGAATCAAATTTACGCCGGGCTACAGGTGTAATTAAAACAGGGATGGCTTTTTTGTTTCTGCTGTCAGTTACATATTTAATCAGGTTGGCTATAAATTCTTCAGGCGTGGTATACGTTTTCTTGGTAGAGACTTCGTCATTATGACCAAACTGAATCAGCACATAATCTCCTTCCCGCAATTGATCCACTATTGGCTGCCATAAACCTTCAGCCAGAAATGACTTTGTACTCCGGCCGTTTTTAGCTCTGTTATCAACCCTTACTGTCGAATCAAAAAATACTGAAAAAGGCATACCCCACCCTGTTTCCGGGTAAGCATTTATTTCTTTGTTAGCCATGGTTGAATCACCGATCAAATACACCTTAATATCTTTTTTATCCAGGAATGAATAAGATATCAAGGCAATCAGGAAAACAGCAAGTCCCTTGTTTTTCATATGATTTTGCTTTCGTTATATAGAGGCTTACATAAGTATAATACTACTTCTAATCAGGTCTAAGTAGCATTATAATATGCGCTGCCAATGTTCTTCGCCCGTAGCCCTGCCTGTTTTTACTTCACTGCTGTTATGGCTACCTGATCCATATCGCTATACGTATAGTTTTCACCAGCCATACCCCAGATGAAACCATAGAGATATAAACAATCCAGCTTATCCAAAGTAAATTGTTCATGGTCCGCTTCAATTACACCACTGCCTCCAACATTGATAATACCTAATTCTCTCCGCTCTAAAAAATAGTCTGCCCTAAGTTCAGGATGTGCTATCGTACTGCTGTCTTACTTGTTTTACAAAGTCGTATAGTGCAAAACGATCACTCAAATCGGCAGAAAAGCCGGTAAATTTGCGGCCTAGCTCCAACACTTTTTGCTCCGTATCACTACCCTGTTCTAAAGAATGGGAAGTACCAATGATATCAGCTCCTGACTCTGCTAATGCAACAGCCATAGCTTGCCCAATACCCCTGCTGCAGCCTGTTACTAAAGCTGTTTTACCCGTTAAATTAAATAGGTCGCCAACTTTCATAGATAAACTGGTAAAGCTTTTTTGAATGAAATACTGAGTCCGGTGATGCTTGCCATAGCAAGTCTAATGATATTTTTCGTTAGGTGTTTATATCTGCAATCACTTTTTTTATGCAATCGTTCCCGGTAACGATTGTAATTTTTGCACCTTAATAATAGGCTAACAAAATCAAAGAAATTACAATACTTTTAAACTGTAATGCCTGATGCACAAGCAAAAAAGTCAGATATATGAAGTTTGATACAGTAACTATAAAGGATATTGCCAAAGCATTGGATCTTTCTACATCTACTGTCTCCAGGGCATTAAGAGGCAGTTATGAAATAAGTCCGGAGACGAAAAAGCTGGTATTGGAATATGCAGAGCAAGTCAACTATCGGCCTAACCCTATCGCACTGAGCTTAAAAGAAAGAAGAAGCCGTGCCATTGGTGTTATAGTAAGTGAAATTGCTAACAACTTTTTCTCTCAGGCTATCAATGGAATAGAATCGATTGCTTATAACAGAGGGTATCACGTAATTATAACTCAAAGCCATGAATCATTTGAAAGGGAGAAAGTAAACGTACAACATTTAGCTTCCAGGAATGTAGATGGACTTTTAATTTCCTTGTCCAGTGGATCCAGTGATATCTCATACTTAAAAGAATTGCATGATAAAGGATTACCGATTGTTTTTTTCGATCGTATAACAGACGAAATTAAAACACACAGGGTTACAGCCAATAGTCGCTTAGGTGCTTTCCAGGCCACCGAACACTTAATAAACCAGGGATATAAAAGGATTGCCCATATAACCAGTTCTCACCACTTGTCCATTACAGAAGAACGATTACAGGGATATAAAGATGCTCTGGAAAAACACAATATTCCATACGATGAAAGCCTGGTAAAATATTGTAACCTGGGAGGTATGAATGAAGAAGAAGCACAAGAAGCCATCAATAGTTTGTTTGGTGCAAAAACAAAGCCTGATGCTTTGTTTGCAGCTGGTGATCGTTTGACCACTGTTTGTTTTGCAATTTTAAAACGCATGGAGCACCAGATAAACGAAGTTGGATACATCGGCTTTACAAATCTCAATATTGCGGACCTCCTTTCACCGGCTTTAACAGCAGTCCGCCAGCCAGCCTTCGAAATTGGGCAAATTGGTATAGAATTATTAATTCACCTCATCGAAAGTAAACGACCTGTCACCGATTTTGAAACAAGAGTGTTGGACACCAGCCTCATTATTAGAGAGTCATCTTTAAAGAAAGTTGTTATTGCATAAAATTGAAACGGTTATTTTTAATCTGTTGAAATAAAAACACGTTGTAAAATCTGCGTGTTTAGGTAATTAAGCATGGATATATCTTCGCTTTTTAAGTCTTCTGAAGAGCACGAAGATTTCGTACCCTGCTGCTGCCATTAAAAGGTGTTTGAGGGGATGTCCGCTGATGGTATTGCCTAAAAGTTGGTAGATTTGTTTATCGTAGGCTTCTGCAAGTTTAGCAAGACCAAAAAATAGAAACATCCAAATTATTTCTCTCGCGTAATTGTTGGAATATTTGTACATCCATAAAAGGAGTGGTATGGCAATCAAAGAGAAGAATCGCACCATTCCATATCAACGCAAATCCCCTTTTCCTGCCTGCTCTGTTATTATCCAATATTTAACAGATAGTACCCCTACCACATTAAGCATCATAAAAGTCAGATTTCCTTTTTAAGGATGCACCTGATCATAAACAATAAAACTGAACAAAGACATAATGATGATTGATATGGGGATGTGGTCATAAACTAAAGAATGGTTATTGGGTTGGAAGTAGTAACACAAAACAATTCTCAATTTAAAAGCCTCCATGGCCTGCTTAAAGATTATCCTGATATAAAAAAGCCCGCCATAGAAAACTATTCATCTAAACTGGCTGCCTTGTATGCTATGTTGAAGACGGCTGAAAAAATGCAACCGCCTGGTAAGTTACTCGACTCAACAGAGCAGGACTTACGCAAAAAAAGTATTGCGGCAGGTGTAAGTGAAGAGGTCATTAATGCTTCTGAACTATTGTATCATTTTGGGATTGCAATCCATTCGCCGTGCAGAATGATGGTCATTTACAGATCGGCATAAAAAAAATATCACCAGGTGCGCACTGGATGAAAATTCCGCACAAAGAGAGCACCTTTTTTCGCTCCAAATTGACCACCCTGAGTTCAGTTATTAAACGAGATAATAAGAGGGTGTTTATTGATGAGTAAAAATAGTAGTTTTAATTGTTTTCCTTGTCTTCTTTCCTGTTCCACTTTTTTCTAAGTGATTCACCCTTAAGTTCTATTCTTTGTGCACTGTGAACAATGCGGTCAAGTATGGCATCGGCTACCGTGCTTTCTCCGATCACCTCATACCATTGTTTTACCGGCAGTTGGGAGGTAATGATAGTAGAACGTTTTCCATGTCTGTCTTCAATGACTTCCAATAAAGAAGCTCTGCCTGGCTGATCAAAAGGCTGGATACCGAAGTCATCCAGGATCAGCAAATCCATCTTTTCTATTTTCATCAGCTCTTTGATGGCAGAACCATCAGCCTTTGCTATTTTAAGCTGGGCAAGTAAACGGGCAGTATTGGCATACAGCACCTTAAACCCCAGCTGGCAAGCCTGGTTGCCAATAGCAGAAGCCAGAAAACTCTTGCCCGTTCCTGTACTACCGGTAAGGAGGATGTTTTCCTTCTTACTGATAAATCCACCATCTGCCAGGCGGTAAAGCTGGTTTTTGTCTATCCCTCTCTCCTGGCTATAATCTAACTGCTCTATAGTGGCTTTATAGCGGAAGCGGGCATTGGTCATACTGCGGGCGATAGCCCGGTTATGCCGGTCATCCCACTCACTATCTACCAGCATGGCCACCATTTCATCTGTTGTAAGGACTTCTTTACCCGGTGTTTCTTTTCCTATGGATTGTATTTGCTTCAAGGTGTTGATATTTAAATAAGCTTAAATTTTAATCTTTATTTTAATTACCGTGCTCTATCTTTGTAAGGAACCAACCTAAAACATTTCCTATGAGTCCATTGTTTACTTTTGTTGTCCTTGCTGAGCTTCTGTTTATCCTTGTTTACATCGTGTACAATAAGTATTTTTCACACCGTTCAAAGCGGAATGAAGATGCGAGAAGCTATCACACCGGACATTGATGTAATTGACTGTGCATGCAGGTTCTTGTAAGGTTTTACTCTTATAGATAAGCCCACTTGAGTTGCACGTACGGTTAAGCACTAAATGTCATACTGAGACACTATCGATTCCTCACCCCTCCAAATGCGGAGGGGTAAATTTTCGCGTTTGTGTCTAGCTTACCTTAATTTAATCCGTCAGAAAGATAGTTGTAAATTTCCGGTAGTGATGTAAGCATATCATTGAATCATATTTATTTCATTGATGTTAGTTGTAAACCTTTTAGATAGGTGATCTGCTCTCATAGCAACTGGCTTTGAAAAGTTCTGCACTGCTATTCTTACTGCGTCTTTTGCGCCACTGGCTTTATTGATCTTATCCATGGTCAGCATTAGCTTCTTCTTTTTGCTTGTATCATTATTGCCAAACAATGTGTTTTGAACGCAGTCTGCAGGCACAAGATCCATGACTATGCAGCCACACTTTATATAATTATAACCTTCCTTGAAGATGATATTAAGTGCCTTGGATAGATGCTCACCATAAAGAATAATATTTATTGAAAATGCCTCCAGTATTCAAGCCACTCGGTACCGTTGTTGGAATACTCTTATCAAAGGAAACATCCTTGAGGGCATTCAAAAACTGGATAATAGCATCGCTTTCTCTTCTATTAATACACTGCAATTTGTCATCCAACTGACCACTACTTACATGTGCGTTTTGTGAACGGCGTTCTCCCACCTGGTCATAAAAATTCAGCACATCATTAAGGTTACTGAATACACCGCTGTGCATATAAGGTGCTGTCAGGGAAAGATTGCGCAGGCTGGGTGTACGAAAGGCATAGGTTCCGTTTGCTCCTGCATCGGTTGGCAGTTTTGGATTATCGGGCACAGACAATATATGCAATGCGTAATCCGAAAACATGGGACCGCTATGGCACCTGTTACAACCGTTTGAAGCAAATGCATTCATGCCCTGAATTTGCGTTGTTGTCATAGCCAATTTATCACCTCGTATATATTTATCGTACGGTGATTGATTGGACACTATGGTTCGTTCATAAGAAGCGATCGCTTTCTCCATATTCTGAATAGTAACAGCATCGGTTGTCTGGAAGGCATTACTAAAAAGCTGTACGTATTGACGAATATTCTTTAAGCGTAAAACAACCGTATCTAAAGCAGCAGTTGATGTAATGGTAGTACCCTTTATTTCTTCCAATGTCTTTATAGGTTCTACACTTTGCAACCCTAAACTATGAACCCAAATATCAAAAAACATTGCAGCAGTTGCAGGGTAGGTAGTGCCATCGGTATTGATGCTATTAAAAGCTGTATTAATAATTGAAAGCGGATTACGTTTGGCAAATTGAATATCATTGGGAAAAAGAAAATGCCTTACAGTGCCAAGTCCCTAACCATTTACACCAATAGATAAATCACGTGCATCTGTAAAGCCAAGCGATGGATGGTGACAGGTAGTACAGGCAACCTCTTTGTTACCAGATAAAACCGGGTCAAAAAACAGTAGCTTACCCAATGCAATTTTTTGAGGTGTTTGAGGGTTGTCGGCTGGAGTGGTTATGGTAAGTGGCAATGCTTCAAAATCAGCATTTTCACCAGCCACGGTATTTGCATCTCTATTGTCTCTTTCATTAGCATCTTTTTCTTTGGAACAACATACAAGCACGACTACGATGCATATCATGGTTGTGATTATGTACAGACAATTTTGTAAAAACGAATAAGGATAAAGCCTATAGAGGACTTCGCCACCCAGAGGCTTATAAACAACAAACAAAAAAAGGCTTGCAGTTATTTTCCGTAACCGTAATAGCTACAGATGCTGAATCTATTCCTTTGGTACAGCCGCCCCGTGCACCTCCACCAAATTCCCAAGCATTGCTCAGAGACTGTTTTATAGAATCGTAAGCAATATTTCTTGCCCTTACAGATGTAGTATAAACGCCGGGCTTGCTAAAGGTGAAAGTGTTGACTTTGCTCGTAATAAGATCGTAAGCCTGAGTAGCACTAGAAGAAGGTGAAACCAACTCGCTATCAAGTTGGGGCTATCATCCAATTGAAGGTGCAAAGCGATTGGATATACTTTTTTTCGTGGTGGAGCTCTTTAAGGACAGTTTCAAGGTGGTCTTCCAATTGGTCCATAGACTCAAAGGTGTAATTATTAAAGTCTTTTTGTTCGCGTATATAGTCCCACAAATGTTCCGTAGGATTGAGTTCCGGACCTTAACTTGTCCCATAAAATATAACCGGACGAATATTCAGCAGAGACAGGAAGCAGGTATCAAGGGGCGAGATACGGAGGAAATACGGCGCAGATACGACGGAGATAGGGAGGAGATTAAGTATAACTTAGGTATATGTTAGGTATAACTTAAGTATATGTTAGGTATAACTCTGAATCTCCAGGAGATCAATAATAAAATTACGGGACAAGTTAAGGTTCCGGACTGCAAGGGGCAGCAGTTCTATACGGATGTTGGCTGGTCGGTCAAGTTCTTTGCTTTTGTGCCATCCGGCATTATCAGCAAATAATACAACATCTTCCTGCGGGTAAGCCTCACTTAATCCATGCAGCAGTTCATTCATTGAGGCTGTATTGCATACCGGAGCGATAATGCTATAGCTATCTCCATCTAAGGGACATACAGCACTGAAAGCATAGGTATGTTCCCGGATGATCTGCCGCTTTACATGAGCCCGCTTCCCTTTGGGCACCCAGCAGCGGCTGACATTACTGATGCGACCAAAGCGGGCTTCATCTTCAAAGAAGACCTTTAGGGGCTTTGAGTTGGATGCCTTGCTACTCAGCAGTTCGGGTGCTTTTTTTTAAATGCTTCCACTTTGTCCTTTACCGCTGCTGCTTTTGGATGCTGTGGTCGGGGAGCTTTCTTAGTCCATCCATGACGGTGCAGCAGGTCCCACAGATAATTATCTGATACGCTGCGACCTGCTTTTTGCTCCACTGCCTGGCGCAGTTGTTTAGTTACCAGCAGTTTTCCTTCCAGGGCTGTGGCTGTCTGACGCTCCAGGAGCTGCTGTTCCTCTTCAAAGCTCAGCGTGCAGCGGGATGGCCGGCGTCCTCCCCATTGCAACCGTTCACAAAAATGTTCTCCGTGCTCATTATAAAGGGTAAGGATGCGGTAGAGTTTAGTATCCGAAATACCCAGATAAGCGCAATACTCAGCAGTTGCCTTTCCCGGCTTTAAACTTACTGTCAGAATGATCTGCCAGTAAGATGCATGATGACCATTATTGCTTTTGTATAACCGCTCCCTGATCTGTTCAGTACTTAAATGCGGCTTTAGTGCTACTCGATTGCTCATCCCTCAAGTTACTAATCTTTCCCCAACTTGATAGCTATTTGGTATAAGTAGCGTCACGAAACTAAAATAATTCAGATTGGGTAATGCTTCACTTGTTGTACCAACATTTGAAAACGAGTGTGGATGACTCGCCTCTAATTCATAACATAAAAACGTACTGATCAGGCATAGCAAAACAAATCCGCACAGGGCAGCCGATAACAGTTCACGGGTTACAGTTTTTGCATAAAGTAATACTTTGTATACTTCAAAGGAAACGAGAGAGAAGAAAATTAAGTAGATCGTATTGTGCAGGCTCCTTGATAAAGTAAAAGGATGTATGTTTTGATAGATTTCAAGGAATAATGAAAACACGATTAAACCAACGATAATATTGCGAAGCCTTTTCCGATTGTAAAAAACAATAGCTCCGGTAATAATATTCTGGTAAATATTTAGAATCTCAGCGAGCTTTGCTTTGTTTGAGACCGTATTGCCAAATATAAGAAGCAGAAAACTGCATAAGAGAATTTCGTATTTATGTATACGTATATAGTCAGCCGTTTTATTCATAAAGCTTTCCTGGACTTTAAATACTTGAAACTCCATGCTTACTTTTTTAGTAATAATCTATCTGTACCTGTTTGAAGCAATGAAGCAGTTTCCTGAGCTACAAACCAATTATCGAACAATAAAAATTTCCGTAGCTATAAACAGATGGTATTTAACAAAATGAAAAAACTTAATGGTAAAAAATTCCAAGTATCACTTTATGATAAAGCCAACTTGTTATTCTTAACGATGAATTCTATATAAATAATTATTGAAGCAACACCTAATGCTGCAATACACCATAACTGATATTGCGTAATCATTTCAATGGAGTTGCTAATAAAGTTGCTTGTACCGGTACTTCTTTCTGCTATCCAGCCCAATGCGGCAAAAGCTGCTAACATCGCACCGGTTATACGTACCCATTTGTACACAGCCGTTTTGCTTAACAGAATCAGCCATGGAACAATCATGATAATAACAAGGAGTTGCATTACTTCTATACCTACATTAAAACAGAGCACACTTAAGGCAAGTTTGCCCGTACTTAACTCCAGGTTCGACAATACTGTGGCAAATGCAAGCCCATGTATCAAACCAAAGCTTGCTGCTATAAAAGCTTCTTTACCCGGAAATATAGGACGTAGTGCATGAATAGCCGAAACCAGAATGGAGATGGCGATTATTATTTCAACAGGTTTCCCTGGCAATTTCACCCAGCCCATTGCGCCAACTAATAAAGTAATGGAATGACCAATAGTAAAAGCTGTTACAATTTTTAATAAACGTGTAATGCTGTAACGGGTGCCACCAAATCCTTTCCACTGTTTGCCGTTTGTCAATAGCATAGCAGGCAATAACAAAACAATCAAAAACAAGAGATGATCAGTGCCTTCTTTAATGTGCTGCATGCCGAGGTAGAACATACTTTTACATCCTATCCACCAGCTTCCTTGTTCTAAATTTATTTGGAGCGGGTAAATCTTTTCTGTTGCTATATCCAACTTAACAATGCCAACCTGTCGAGACGTATTACCATCCTGTATACCATTGTTCCAATCCTTGCCAACATACACTAATGCACTATGCGTTATCACCTGGTGTATCACAGCATCGTACCAAAAGCTAAAGGTGCGCAAATAACGGACATCCGAAGGCGTAAGTTTAAATTGTACCACTACTTCCTTGTAGGTGCAGATGGCATCACTATCTGTATCTACATGGATGTTTTCAATTTGGGTATTCCATTTGTTAACGCCGGTAGTAGCTTTTATATGATCTGTAAAGTAGACTTCGAAAAACTGGTTATTGAGGTTGTTTACGCGCTCATTACCCACTGCATTGCCCAACTCTACAAGCGGTATTTTTGCTTCACCCTTGATAAAGTTATCCAGCATAGACAACTGAACAACAGAACTTGGCATTGGATGCGCAAAGGCTTTGCTTCCGCAAAAAAATAAGCACAGCCAGAATAAGTATTTGCTCATAGTAATCAAATGAATAATGATGAAATCAGTTACCGCCATAATCTGTTTTACGGTCGCGCCAAACAGAATGGATATGATTGGTGCCGGGGAAATCCCGGCTTGGCTGCAACGAAAGTTCCAGCCAAATGCTTGGTCCATCTAACCGTACATAATCATTCAGTTGTGTCATCGTTCCACTGCCCGTGTAAGCGAAATACGTATCAGGTAATTCTGCTTTGTATCTTGCCATTACCGTTGCTGCTGTTGTTGCAATCCAAATCCCCTAACGTACAATGCTATTGCTTTCATAATTAGCTAGTTGGGCTGTACTGTTTAAGTCTGCAAAAGTTTTCAAACCCTTTTTCGTTTGCGGAAACACGTTATTTTTGTAAGAAGGCGCACTTTCTGTAATGCTGTAAACCGCCGGAAATTTGCGATGAACAGGCGAATTTATATTTCAGTTGATAATAAAGGGCTTTGTCGCATCTGGTAAAATAGAGCAAGAAATTACCAGTTAAGAATTTGATTATGCCGCCAGAGAACAGAAAGTTTCGAAGAAGTAGCGATAGGAACAGTTACTTGTTCCTTCTTTATCATTCTAACTATTTCAATTCCAGTTAATGTTCGCGAATGCTGATTCAAAGCTCTTAAAGCCAAGCATGTTTTGTGTTCGCCATTTGATAAACCGGTGATCCCCTTCTATCCTATTATTTAAGTATTTGCATTGCCTTATTGTTATCTTTGAGCAATGTTCTTTTATTGTAAGTTCTAATGGCTTGTTTGTTAGCACTACTCTTATCAATATTGATGGTAAGCGGTTTACCATTGTTATGAATGGCTTTAAGTAAAAACAGATGAGCAGCTCTTTTGTTTCTCCTTTTAGTAAGTAAAAAATCTACTGTATTACCTGCCTTATCAACAGCCCTGTACAGGTACATCCATTCTCCTTTCACTTTAATATATGTTTCGTCCATTCTCCAGCTATTACCAACTGCCTTCTTTCTTTTTCTGAAGGTCTTTTCAATTAAGGGAGTAAACTTATACACCCATCTTTGTATAGTGGCGTGGTCAACTGTTACTCCCCGAATGGATAATAGTTCCTCTACATCTCTATAGCTTAATATAAATCTCAATTTCAAATAAACAGCTTGCAAGATGATTTCTTTCGGAAAACAATGTCCTTTAAACATCTGGCAAAATTATTAATCCCCAAGTTTGTAATTGTAGATGCGACAGAACCCGGTGTTTCATTTATACAGTTTTATATTTTATCAATATCATTACATCATCTATTTTGGCCGGATCAAGTCCATGTGAAGTAGTACGTGGTTGTTTCAATCTCCCGTTTATTCACTTTATAACAGTACGTATCTATGCGTTTCAATCGGAAGGTATATTGTTGTGGTGCATAAAGTATGCTGATGCAGAAAAGAAATGGAATGATGACAGGAATGTTTTTTCCAGGTCTTGGATTTGGTTTCCAGGAAAAATTAGTGGACGTATTGGCTATAGTTTATTTGAAAAGAATAACTACTGCTGCATCAAACGGCTGCTAAGCACTTGATTTATAAACTCTTCACACAAACCAACTGACATTTCCGGATTGAAAAGACTTTCAATTTGAGCGTTGCTCAAATGCTTTGTAATAGTGTCTTCTGATAAAACCAGGTCCTTCAAATACATATTTCTCTCCTGCGCTTCTTTACTCAATTGTTCTACTAATTGATGTGCATCCTGCTTGCCAATTTTTTCTGCCAGCGCAAGCGACACGTTCTCTGCATAGATTAACCCTTTGGTGAGTTCCAGGTTTTGCAACATCTGTTCTTTTCTTACTTCCAAGCCATTTGTTACTTCTACTGCTTTACTTACACATCCGGCCGTGAGCTGCACAATTGCTGCCATCGTTTCCCATTCGGCATGCCATAAACCCGTAGCTCGTTCATGATCGTGCAGCATGCAGGCAAGCATTGTTGAAACTAATGCAGGAACACGTGTTGCATTGGCTATAATAGCCACACATCCAACTGGGTTTCTTTTATGCGGCATAGTAGATGACCCTCCTTTTCCTTCGGCTGAAGGCTCCATTACTTCCGAAACTTCTGTTTGCATTAGCAGGCTGATGTCTTTGGCTATTTTTCCAACATTGCCGGTGAGTATGCCTAATGTCGTTGCTATATGAACAAAGTAATCTCCTTCTGTATGCCAGGGCTTTGGAGGATTGTTTATATAAAGCAATTCACTCATTGTATTACTCACCTTCAAGCCTTTCTCACCCATAATGGAGAGTGTGCCTACGGCTCCACCAAGTTGCAACATAAAGCCATTGTGTAATAATTCATAAAAAGCTTTTTGAGACCGGAGCAACGGCTCTAACCATCCTGCTACTTTAAATCCAAACGTGATAGGTCTTGCCTGTTGCATAAAGGAGCGACCAATCATTACCGTAGCCTTATGTTCCTTTGCCAGTGCTACTAATTGGTCAATCAACTGCTTTAATTCTGCTGCTATTATTTCCACCGCATCTTTTGTTTGCAGCATTAAAGCCGTATCTATAACGTCTTGGCTGGTAGCACCGAAATGAACATATTTAGCTGCTACTTTATCTTTTTGTTTTACAACGGCAGTTAATTGCTTTATTAAAGGAATTGCGAGATTGCCTCCCAATACTGCATTCTTTATTAATTCTTCTTTGTTGATGTTTTCAGCCTTACAACATTCACCTATAATAACAGCAGCTTCATTTGGTATAACAGCATGCTTTGCCTGTGCCTGAGCTAATGCACTTTCAAAGCGAAGCAGGTAAGTTATTGTTGCTTCATCAGTGAATAGTGCATTTACTTCTTTATTGTAAAAAATCTGTTCGTACAGATGTTGCATGATGTATGCTTAAGGATGGTTTGTAAACAGTAAGATTTTCTTTGTATCCTTTGTTATTTCTTTATGTGCTTTGCGTTTAAAGGCTACTATTCAATGATGAAGAGGTCACGAAAAACACAAAGAACACAAAGGGTACAATGTTATTCTCAATTTCATAATCAACATGCCCTTTACACCCTTTCCAGAATAGTAGCATAGCCTTGCCCAACACCTACACATAAGGTAGCTAAGGCGTAGCGTTTGTTTTGCTTGTACAGTTCAATAGCAGCCGTTTGCAAAATGCGTGCACCGGACATACCTAAGGGATGCCCTAATGCAATGGCACCGCCATTTGGATTGATACGAATATCATCCGCTGCTAAGCCTAATTCCTGCAGGCAGGCAAGCGTTTGTGCCGCAAAGGCTTCATTAAATTCAATTACATCCATATCATTCAATGTCAAACCTGCTTTTTTCAATGCCTTTTTTGTTGCACCAACAGGACCAATGCCCATAATGCGAGGTTCTACTCCCACGACTGCCGAAGTAACAATTCTTGCCTTGGGTGTAAGATTATATTGTTTAAGGGCATTTTCTGAAACAATATACAAGGCGACAGCGCCATCATTAAGACCTGATGAATTACCTGCGGTTACTGTTCCGCCTTCTTTGCGGAAATGTGGCTTTAAAGTCGCTAGCTTCTCTAAAGTAGTGTTGTCTTTAATGAATTCATCATCTTTAAACAATGTTGTTTCATTCTTTTTAACCGTGATTTCAACGGGTACTATTTCTGCTGCAAAGCGTCCGCTGTCCCTTGCTTTAGCTGCGCGTTTATGTGAATGATAGGCAAAATTGTCCTGGTCTTCCCGGCTGATTTTATACATATCCACCAGGTTCTCAGCAGTAGTGCCCATTGCATCTGTACCATATAGTTGATGCATTTTTGGATTGATGAAACGCCAGCCAAAACTACTATCAAACATTTGCGCATCATTACCAAAAGGCTTTGATGTTTTTGAAATAACATAAGGCCCTCGCGTCATATTCTCTACTCCACCTGCAATAAATATGTCACCTTCACCTGCTTTGATAGCATGAGCAGCATTTATGACCGCCGACATACCGGAAGCACAAAGCCGGTTTACCGTTTCGCCCGGAATAGTAACCGGCAAGCCTGCAAGTAGTAGTGCCATACGGGCTATATTGCGATTATCTTCGCCGGCTTGGTTATGGCAACCTAACATCACATCATCAATTATATCAACCGGTATTTGAGGATTACGCTGAACCAGTTCTTTTATTACGAGTGCTGCTAAATCGTCTGTCCTTACAGAAGAAAGACTTCCTCCAAAATTGCCAATAGGAGTTCTTATTCCATCAACTATATATGCTTCCATGCTTCCAATAAGTTTATTTTAAACTGCCGCTACTGCACTCAATCGCTCTGTAAATGTGGCGCTTGTTTTAGCTCTTACTTCTCCTAGTGTAGCCCCGGGCATCAGTTCGATTAAGGACAGTTTACCTTCTTCAAAACTAAACACTGCTAATTCTGTAATAATCATATCTACGGCTTTCATAGCTGTTAGTGGCAAGGTACACTCAGGGACAATTTTAGAAGAACCATCGGTATTAACATGATTCATTACTATGATTAATTTCTTTGCTCCGGCAGCTAAATCCATTGCACCGCCAACTCCAAGCAATGGTTTACCTGGTACTGCCCAATTAGCTAAGTTAGCAGCTTCATCTACCTGCAAGCCACCCATGACAGCTACATCAATATGCCCGCCTCTTATCATAGCGAAGGAATCAGCACTATCAAAGTAACTACTTCCCGGCAACGCCGTTACAGGTATCTTCCCGGCATTCACCGGGTAATCCAAAGCACCGCCTCCATCTTCCGGTGAAGGTCCAACACCCAACATACCATTTTCAGTATGCAGGATAATGCCGTCTTCAGGCCTGATAAAATCAGCAACCAATGTTGGTATGCCAATGCCTAAGTTAACTACATCCCCTCTTTTCAACTCTCTGAAGGCACGTTTAGCCATATTAGTGCGTGCTTCATCCGTTTTCTTAGCCGTACTTAATGAAGCTGATGTACCTAAGTTTTCCAATGTCATGTGCGCTTGCACTAAATAATCCACATAACAGCCGGGTGTATGAATACAATCTGGGTCTAATGCTCCTACAGGCACAATCTCTTCTACTTCGGCCACCACCAAATCAGCAGCGGTTGCCATAGCCTTATTGAAGTTTTGTTCCGTCATGCGGTAAACAAGATTGCCTGCCGTATCTCCCTTCCAGGCTCTGATAAAAGCTACATTGGCGCGAATACCTTTTACAAACACTTGTTCTATCCCATCAATCACTTTTGTTTCCCGCTCTTGTGCAATAATGGTTCCGGCAGAGGTAGGTGTATAAAATCCGCCAATGCCTGCACCTCCTGCACGGATAGCCTCTGCTAAAGTTCCTTGTGGCAGGAGTTCGTATTCCACTCCACCCGATTGGGCTGCTTTCACAGCATCAGGATTGGAGGTAAAGAAAGAACCTATCATTTTTTTGATTTGTCCATTACGCAATAGCCTTCCGCCACCTAAGCCTGGCTCTCCTACATTATTGCCTATAAAGGTTAAATTCTTTGTGCCCTTTTCTGCTAATGCATGCAGTAAATGAACAGGGTTGCCGGTCATACCAAAACCGCCACCTAAAACAGTATCACCAGCTTTTACCAATGCGGCTGCTTCTCCTGCTGTTATTTGAGGTACTTGTTTCATTGTTCATTCTTATAAATCAAAAAATACTGTTTCATTCGTGCCCTGCATGTAGATGTCGAAATAATACGTTATGCCACCAGTATTTTCCTTCCGTTGCGCAATAAGTGTCTTTCTTCTTTCTGTTGGAATGGCATTGAGCAATTCATCTTTGCTATTTGCTTCCGCCTCATCTGAGAAGTATAACCGGGTGTATAACTGATGCAGCGAGCCTCTCATAAATACAATTACATTAATGTGCGGTGCCTGTCCGGAGCTTGACCCTGGCTTTATTGTTGTGAACAGAAACCGGTGCTGTGCATCCGTACCTGTTCCCAAACGTCCAAACCCGGTAAAGCCATCGTTCTTTTTGGTGATAGGAGAAGAACGGTAATTCCCTTGTGCATCTGCCTGCCAAAGTTCAATCAATGCATCAGGAATAGTTTGCCCGTTCCCGTCATATATATGCCCGGTGATAAAAATACATTCGCCTGCTGTGTCAGGTTCTATTAATAAATTATTTACTAAGCTGTTGTAATCATAGCCATACTGTTCGGAAACCAGGCTATAGGCAAAGAAAGGTCCAACCGTTTGCGATGGAGTTTTTCTCAATTTTTCCATTATTCAAATGGTGTTTGTTGTTTACCGTTTAATACAAGATTGAATTCATAAGCCAGGGCAAATTCAGGCTCAGTCCAGTCCATTCTGAAATTAGCAATCAGGAGTTCTCTTGCATGCTTAGGTACTGATTGAAAAATCGGGTCAAACTCAAAAAGGGGATCTCCTGGAAAATACATTTGTGTTACTAAACGATGCCCTATCTGATGCCCGATAATAGAAAAATGGATGTGATTCGGACGCCATGCATTATAGTGGTTACCCCAGGGATAAGCACCGGGTTTGACGGTATAAAAACTGTATCTCCCTTCGTTATCTGTCAGCATGCGCCCGGCTCCCAGGAAATTCGGGTCGAGCGGTGCGTCATGTATTTCAGCTTTGTGTATATACCGTCCGGCTGCATTTGCCTGCCATATTTCTACCAAAACATTTCGTAAAGGTCTTCCATAGTCATCCATCACCTTGCCAGATACCTTGATGCGTTCACCAATAGGCTCACCGTTTTTACGGGCATTCCTGGTTAAATCATTATCCCATTTACCAATGCATGATTCACCAAAGGCAGGCAGCGTCAAATCTTTCAACTGCTCCTTTACCGGTATCAGTGGCTTGGCAGGGCTACGTAGAATAGTAGATTTGTATTCGGGATACAAATGCGGTGGTTGCACATCAAAATTAATTTGCGCTATTTCAATAATATTTGTGTTTTCCATTTTACTCTTTTTTGCTGAATATTTCTTTGGCAATCTTCATAGCGCTATTAGTGGCTGGCACACCGGCATAAACGCCTGTATGCAGCAGCACCTCTTTTACATCGTTTTCTGTAGCACCTGTATTTTTGGTAGCTTTAATGTGCATGGCTAATTCTTCATCATGCCCTAATGCGGTCATTAAAGCTATGGTGAGTAAGCTACGTTCCCTTTTTGTCAGTCCCGGTCTGCTCCAAACGGCTCCCCATGCACTATTGGTAATGTATTCCTGGAAGTCTTTATCAAAATCTGTTTTATTAGCTTCTGCCTTATTCACATGTGCGTCGCCTAACACGCTTCTGCGGGTTTGCATACCTTGTTCATACAAAGAGTTATTAGGCAAATGAATAAACTCTAAAATGACCTGTGCAAATGCTTGCGGTGCCTCTACCGGAGGCAAATGTCCGGTACCATCCATTACTATCACTTTTGCATTAGGAATGCTTGCTGCTGTTGTTCGTACTTTCTCAGGCGATGTAGCATTGTCCTCACTACCACCAATACATAACGTAGGAATTTGAATAGCCTGGATCTGATTACTTAAATCTTCATCCCTTATTGCCTCGCAGGCACGTATATAACCAATTGGAGAACAGCTTTCCAGCATCCGTTTCAAACCTGCTGTTTCAGCTTTCTTGTTGCTTCTGAAACTTTCAGCCAGCCAGCGCTGCAGAATTTTATCAGACATGGAAGCCATTCCACCCTCCTGTATTGCTTTTATTCTCGCATTCCAGTAATCAACACCATCAGACTTGGGAGAACTATTGCTTAAGATCAAATATTCAATTCTATCAGGGTGCTTTAGAGCCATGTGCTGTCCAATCAAACCGCCAATAGATAGCCCAACATAAACACACTTCTCGATCTGCAAAGCATCTAACAGGGAAACTATAAGTTGTACATAATCTGCAATGCGAAAAGGGCTTTCAATTGCTTCAGAGAGCCCGTGACCAGGCTTATCAAAAAGGAGAACAGAGCCCTCGTTCTTTACTAGCTCAACCACTTCATCCCATATCCTGAAATCAGTACCCAAAGAATTGACAAACAAAAATGTCCTTTCAGAACTAGCTCTGAAATATTTATAATGAATGCTGCTGCCGTTGATATTTATAAACTGCATCTCTAAATTTCTTTTAACCCTACATAATTCTCAGCAATCGTAGTTGCCTGTGCTATGGATTGACCTATATAACTAAAACGTGATTTTTGCAGGAAGTAATCAAATGAACCGTGTGGCGCCTGCTTGTGAAAAAGATACGTCATAAAATTAGAGAAGTCTTGTGCCCGCCAAATCCTTCTTAGGCAATTGGATGAATAATTATTTAGCAAATCATCCTTGCCATTCCGATACCAGTTGCCAAAAGCTGCTGCCAGCCACTTTACGTCAGCCACAGCAAGGTTCAGTCCTTTGCCGCCCGTAGGAGGTACAATATGTGCTGCATCACCTGCCAGGAACAACTGTCCGTACTGCATGTTATCAATCATAAAACTTCTCATAGGCGTGATCGCTTTTTCAAAAATATCACCCCTGTTCAGTTTAAAACCATTGTTATCAGATAGGCGGATTTCCAGCTCATCCCAGATCTGCTCATCAGTCCAGTTCTCTACTTTATCATCGTTAGCAACCTGAATATACAAGCGGCTTACATGCTCCGAACGTAAACTGTGTAAAGCAAACCCTCTTTCATGATAGGCATAAATCAATTCATCCGTAGAAGGCTTTGCATGCGCCAATATACCCAGCCAGCTAAAAGGATATTCTTTTACAAATTCGTTATAAGAACCTTGGGGGAGACTTTTTCTACCAATACCATGATACCCATCACAAGCAGCAACAAAATCACATTCCAATACATATTGCTCTCCGTTATGCTGATAATGAATTTTAGGAGTACCTGTATTTATTCCTTCAATATAGGTAGCGGCAGTTTCGAATTCAATACTGTTTCCCTTTTCAAGGTTTGCTTTTATCAGGTCTTTAATTACTTCCTGCTGACCATAAATAGTGATAGTTCGCCCGCCGGTTAGTTGGTCAAATGGAACACGCTGCCTTACACCATCAAAGCTCAAGTACACACCATGATGTTGCAAACCCTCCTTATTCAATCGGTCTGCTACACCTAATTCGTTGTATAAATCAACGGTATTTTGCTCCAGCAGCCCGGCTCTCACTCTTGATTCTGCATATTCACGGCTGCGGTTTTCAAGTATCATACAATCAATGCCAGCTCTGTTTAACAGGAGAGCAAGTGTTAGACCTGCAGGACCTGCCCCAATGATACCTATACTGGTTTTTTGTTTCATTATTGCGTACAATCGTTGTGTGCGAATACTATATCGTAGGTCGCTTCTATTGGTTGTGTTAAGGCGCTCGATTCAGAAAGCTGAACTCAGAAAAGTGTTATTCCTCTCTGTGTTCCTCTGTGTTCTACTGTTCGTCTGTGGTTCATACTATCTTCCCCAAACTTTCTCTGCCACATTCACCACCAGCTCCAGCTTTCTCCACTGGTCATCCATGGTAATATTGTTGCCATGCGAAGTACTTGAAAAGCCACATTGCGGACTTACGCCCATATTTTCTACCGGCATATAATGGGCAGCTTCTTCAATACGATTTATTACCTCATCCATTTTCTCCAATTGCGGAGTTTTGGACGAAATCAATCCAAGAATGACTACTTTGTTTTTCGGAACAAAACGTAATGGTGCAAAATCACCACTTCGTTCATCATCATACTCCAGGAAATATGCGTCCACATTCAAATCATTGAACAATACTTCTGCTACCGGCTCATACCCGCCTTCCGCAAACCAGGTGCTGCGGTAATTGCCACGACAGAGATGAATAGCAACAGTTAGATCATCCGGCCGGTTATTAATCACTGAATTAATCAAAGCTGCATACGTTCTCGGTAACTCATTTGGGTCATCCCCTCTTTCTCTTGCTTCTTCACGCATTTTCGTGTCACATAAATAAGCAAGGTTGGTATCATCTAATTGTATATATCGGCAGCCGGCGTTATATAAGGCTTTGATTTCATCACGATAACACTGCGACAGATCCAGAAAAAAATCATCAAGGTCAGGATAGGCATTAATATCAATAGCTTTTCTTCCACCTCTGAAATGAACCATCGTTGGTGAAGGGATGGTAACCTTTGGTGTTTTAGTAGTTACTGATTTAAGGAAGTTGAAATCATCTACCTGTATATTTTTTACATGCCTTAGCTTTCCGGTAACACTTAATTTAGGAGGTGTAAAATGATCTTCGGCAACTTTAGCATGCGGATTAGCAGCAATACCACCCGAAACAGTTACCCCCTCTAATTGCTGTAAAAAATCAAGATGGAAATAATCTCTCCTGAACTCGCCATCAGTAATGGATTGCATACCTATACTTTCTACTCTTTTCACCGTTTCTGCAATGGCTTTATCTTCTATCGCCCGTAGTTCTTCAGCACTTATTTCACCCCTTTTCCAGCGAAGACGGTTCTCCCTTACCTCGGTTGTGCGCAATAAGCTTCCCACCTGGTCTGCTCTAAAGGGAGGATTTAATTTATTCATACTTTTAATTTATACATTTTACTAAAGTACACCTGGATGATCTTTATAGGGCTAATCAGCTATGCAAATGCATCTTCACATCTTCCAAAATCCTCATTCCTGGAATAGGAACACGCCGACTTATACCTAACTTATACTTAAGTTATACTTAACTTATACCTAACTTATACCAGAGTTGCGTAGTTGTAATCTGGTAGTTGCCCTGATGTTACTCCGTAGTAACCCTGATGTATACTATACCCAGACCTGTTACCAGGCTATACTTACTCCGGGGTAATTGCTGGTCTACTTCCTACGTACCTCATTTATAACTCTGTTCTCATGCATAACAATATAGCAGAGAAATCAACCATAAGTGTTCGAAGCTTTCGTCATTGCGAGTGAAACGAAGCAATCTGTGGATTATAGCAGAATCAAAATAAGCCATTAACAGTTATTTTATGCTAACAAACAATGCTTCTTTAAATAGGCAGTGACAATATTGCTCTGCTTTAGCACTCTTAATCCATGTTTCGAACACTTATAAAAAGCAACTTTATCCATTATATCGTCGTATAGAGTAGTAATTAAACCCTCCCCTATGTTGTTATTCTTGCTATTGATAAATGCTCAAGCAAGATGGTGCACCTACATATTTAGAATGAGCTCTGCTGCAAACTTTTATACTAAGAACTACAGGATATACTTTTCTCAGGCAAAGGCTCCGCCATCTACAGGCATCGCATGACCGGTAATAAACGAGGACTGCTCTGAGCACAACCATAAAATCACATCTGCTACTTCCTCCGGCTGCCCCATACGTTTCATAGCCTGGTAGTTTTTAGCAGCTTCTAATGCTTCCGGATCATAGGCTAGTTTTCTTCGGCCTTCCATAATCATAGGCGTTTCAATAGCTGTTGGACAAACTGCGTTGATACGGATATTGCGTGTTGCGTATTCTTTGGCAGCAGTACGGGTTAAACCTACAACACCAAACTTGGACGCTGCATAAGGCGAATTGCCCGGCTGTGCTACTAAACCTGCAGCAGAGGCCACGTTGACAATTGCGCCTTCTCCTCCTTTCAACATCTGAATAACTTCTTCTTTCAGGCAGTAATAAGTCCCAAAAAGATTTACCTGCATCATATACATCCAATCTTCCTCAGGATACTCATGCAAAGGTGCGGTATGTTTTCCTGCAATGCCTGCGCAGTTTACGGCACAGTCAATTCTGCCAAAGACTTGAATAGAACTTGTAATAAGGCTTGCTATATCTTCTCTTTTTGCAATATCACAGGAAATAAATATGACTTTATTACCCATACCTCTTATTTGCTGCTCTACATTTCTGCCGGTATCCTCATTGACATCTGCCAATACAAGCTTTGCACCTTCTTTAGCAAAAGCCAATGCTGTAGCCATCCCAATGCCGCTTGCAGCACCGGTAACCAAACAAACTTTATTTTCAAAACGGTTCACCTTAAATGATTTCGGATGTTAGGTGTTGGATTTCTGAGCGTTTTCAGACTTTCAAGCCTCTTTCTTAAGGAACAGACCAAAATCTAAAATTCCCAATTCACGATGTCTATATGGGTTGCATCATAGCAGCAGAAGCTTTTCCTATCATGGCTCCGATATTCACCCCTTCAGGTAGTTGTCCTTTCCAGTCCAGTTGCTCCATATCACCTATTTGTACCGAAACATCTACCACCATTTTACAACGTTCCAATCGCCTGTCCATAAACTCTTGTAAGGTAGTTTTCACATCGCCTTCATTTTGAAGCAACTCTGCTAATACCACAGCATCTTCCAGTGCAAGAGCAGCACCTTGTCCCAATTGTGGAATTGTTGCATGTACAGCATCACCAATCAGGATAACCCTGTTCTTATACCATGGTGCCGGAACAAATAACACTTCTAATGGACGGTACACCACTTTTTTGGGGTCCTTAATTTCATCCACTACAGTTTTGATCATAGGTGCGGGATATTCCTCCAGTAGTGCTTTCATGCGGGGTACCAACTGGTCTTCTGGTATATAAGGGTCGTTACCTTCTGCCGAAACTACAAACATATACATGGTATCCGCTGTCATAGGAATCAAACCGGCTTTGGTCCTCTTTCCCATAAACATATAGCCGGTTTCCAATTCTGCCGGACGCTTGAACGCATAACGCCACACTGACTGTCCGGTGTATCTGGCTTTGTAACTACCTAATACCATGCTGCGTACCTTGGAATTAACACCGTCTGCACCAACTACCAGATCGTAAATGCCACTGCTTCCATCGGTCAGTTCCACCCTTACTTTATCTTCCCCATTCTCTATTTCCGCAATAGTAGTTCCCATACGGAAAACCACTCCTTGTCTTTCCGCCTCTTCATATAAAATTTGGTGTAGTATTCTTCTGGAAATACCATTGTGACTTGGCAGGCGTCCGATAGGAGGCACCCCTACTTCAGTAAAGACATGTCCTGTTGGAGTGCACATTTTTACCATTCCGTAAGGAGAGCCTCTGTGCATAGCTTCATCAGCTAAACCTAAGGCATCTAAAGCTCTTAAAGCATTGGCTGGTTGAATGATACCAACTCCATATACATTGAATTCTTTGTGGAGTTCAGCAATTTCTACAGAACAGCCCATTCTTGCTAAGGCTATACCGGAAGATAAGCCCCCGATACCACCCCCAACTATCAATACTTTCTTTACTGCTGGCATAGCAAACGTTATTTAAAAATTTAATCTTGTAATATGGCTACAGCTCTTGTCCAGCCGCCGCTACCGCCTTTTATTTTTGCAGGGAAACATGCTACTTTAAAACCATACGGAGGCAGCTGGTCAAGATTTGCCATTTTTTCTATCTGACAATATTCTTTTTCGCGTCCAACATAATGCGCTGCCCAAATAATACCTGAACGGGGATTTTGCAAATATTCCTGCACCTGTATATGCAATGGAATATCCCAGCCCCAACCATCGGTGCCCATCACTTTGATGCCCTGGTCTATGAGCCAGTGTGTTGCTTCTGCAGAAGCCCCCACATGAATTTTTACAAAGTCTTCATTATAAATCCGCTTGTCGGCATCGCAGCGAATGAGCACAATATCCAAGGGTTTTAGCATATAGTTGATAGCGGCTAACTTTTCTTTTATATCTTCTACAGTAATGCTGTAACCATCTGGCTTATCTGTAAAATCCAGCACCACACCATCCTGAAAAAACCATTCTAAAGGCAGTTGGTCTATCGTGCGCGATGGTTTGCCTTCGCAGGTAGGGAAATAATGCCAGGGTGCATCAACGTGTGTCCCGCCATGACTGGTAATGGTTATGAATTCACCGGCAGGACCATTGCCATCTATGAATGCATCTTCGGGAATGCCTTTGAACAATTTGGAACCCATTTTTCGTGCACCTTCCTTATGATCTTCATACACGATAGAAGTGGGAAGCGGTTCTTTTATTTCATCGGAAATAGTTACCGAGAGATCTATTATTTTCATTACAATTTGTTATTGGGTTAATTGTGATATGCAGCACTTCGGATTGTAGAGTCTAAATCCTGATAGCTCATTATCTTAATATTGTTATTTACATTTCAAACTTCAATTCATAATGCTGCACGAGAGGTGTGTTTTCAAAATAAGGTCCGATTAATGCCCGCCAGTCCTTGAATAGTTCCGATTCACGAAAGCCCTTGGTGTGGTCTTCTAAAGTTTGCCATCGTATCAATAAAACATATCTATTATCCTGCTCAACACATTTTTGAAACTGGTGACCTATGTAGCCTTTGGATTTGCTGATGACATGTTGTGCTTTTTCCAAAGCTGCTTCAAACTCTTTATTATTGCCTTGCTTGATATCTACTGTTGCTAGTTCTAAAATCATTGCTGTATAAATAAAAAATGAAGTTGAGTTTTAGTGGATTTTCTTCTATTCAGCAGCGGGTATTTCTTTTAGTTTCTTCATAAAGCTTCCAAATGCCGGCCTGAACTCTTCAAAGAGAGGCAAGCTTCTATTCTTAAGCATTACTTCACTAAACAGCTTCAATCCAACGGCAAACTCCGCTGCTTGCGCTTCATTTTGAAAAATATTTTTACTCCGAATTCTTTTAATAATAGAAAAAACCTCGTCGTGGTTGTCAAACTCTAATTGCAATGGCTCGTGAATGCCTGTTTCCCCTTTAGCTGTGGATATTAATTCTAATGTAAGCCGATATTTATTTGCCCGCTTTTCCATGTAATTGCTTTTAAAACTTTACTTAAAATATTTGCACGTTTCAGGCATGCTTCCCAAATCCGACATTCGCAATGATTTTTACACCACTTTATTCCGCAACACACCAATGCCTTCAATTTCCAACTCTACTATATCACCGGGTTCCAGCGGACGATGCACTTCAAATTTGTTTTCAATTAAGCTGCCCCAGCCAACCGTGCCGCTGCCTAATATATCGCCGGGCATCAGGGTTACGCCATTTTCAGAAGCCCTTTCCATCATTTGTGGAAAATTGTAATACACTGTTTTGTAATTGCCTTCGCAAATGGTTTGTCCGTTAATTCTGGAAGTCATTCTTACATCAAAACGGTCACCTTTAACCGGCGGCACTTTTAAAGGCGCTTCAAAAAACGATTCCGAAAAAGCGCAACGGTATTGTTCCATTTCATCTTTGGTTACAATACAAGGTCCGATAGCATTGGCAAAATCCTTCCCTTTGTGTGGACCTAAAGGAATTTCCATTTCTACTTTTTGAATGGCTCTTGCTGTCCAATCGTTAAAAATGGTGTAGCCAAAAATGTAATCATCTGCTTCTGCTGCTTTAATGTCTTTACCCTTCTTACCAATAATAACTGCCATTTCCAGTTCTATATCAAGCTTTGTCTCTTTTTCAGGTCGTTTAATCTCCTCCTCCGGACCAAAAATGCCATGATGGTTTGTAAAATAAAAGATAGGCATTTCATACCATGCTTCTCCAATTGTGTGTCCAAATGATCTTGATGCATTGAGCATGTGCATCTCAAAACCGATATAATCCCTAAAACTGCGCGGATTAGGAAGTGGTGCTAATAACTTTATTTCTTTCAAAGAATAGGTTGGCGTTGCCTCTTCTAATCCTTGATCTTTAATAAGAGAAAAATATTCTTCATGGTTGTCTATAAAGGCAAGCATATTGTCGGGCAATGCACCATCACTTATAAGGTGCATATCTATTACACCTCCATTTTTCAACCATCCTGCTCTTGAATGTCCTTCCTTATTTCTAAACGTTACCAGTTTCATATTGGCGCTAAAACGCGGGATTATGTTGATTTAAAACAATTAATTATCACTTCAGTTTATAGTTATTACATCCTGTATACTTCAACTTACTATTGCTGGTTCAAATGCTTCTTTTTGATCTCTCTGTTTCTTCTTTATCGGTGCTGTTTCAATTAACAGCAACGCAAGCAACCCGGCAATGCAGGCAGCACCAGCAGCTATGAAAAAAGGTGCCCGTAAACCAAATACATCGGCCGACCATCCCGCGATAGCAGGTGCCGCAAAGCCACCTACCAATTCACCAATGCCCATCACAAAGCCCATTGTTTGTGCTAAGTATTGCCTGGGTACGGTTTCAGTAGGAATAATTGCCAGTACAATTGGATAACATCCCATAGTGATAGCACCGAACAGGAGTAAAGGCGCTAAGCTCCCAAAATCCATTCCGCCATATACAACACCCAATGGCATAAGCATGCTAAGTAAAAAGAAGAAAATAACAACTGGCTTACGTCCCAGTTTATCAGATAATCCGGGAACAACTGCTCCCCAGATAAGCGATGCCAAACCAAATACCGCCATTGTTTTTCCCATATCTGCTTCGCTGAAATGTTTTTCCGCCACTAAGTATTTGGGTAAAAAGGTGATTTGCGCAAACATCCATGTCATCATGCAGCAACTTAGCAGCAGTGCCATCCATACATTGTGATACTTCAGCAAATCGGCAATACTTGCTTTAGATTTTTGTTGGGTTGTTATTTTGGCTGGGGATTCTTTTATAATGAAAAAGCATAAGAGGGCTAAGATCAATCCGGGTATGCCGGCAATAAAAAATGCTTTACGCCAGCCAAAGTTTGTTGCCAGTGCAACTAATACCAACGGATGCCAGCATAGTACCCAGTAGGTTGCTGCCAAAACTTTGCATAAAACCCATGTTAAAGCCGCGTCGTTTTTCGGTGGATGCATTGCCATAACAGATTGCGCCAATGGCAATACGGGCCCTTCGGCAAAACCCATAACAACACGGGCAATTAATAAGAAAGCAAAAGATGTTGCTACCCCGGAAATAAAAGAGCAGAGGGAAAAAATGACTACTGATATAATCAGGTATTTTTTACGTTTGCCCGTTTTATCAGATAAGGTTCCAATCAAATATCCTGATATAGCCCAGGCCAATGCGAGCAAGGATGCTAATAAACCAATCTGGGTATTGTTAAGCCGAGTTCCTTATCAAAGAATGGCACCAGGAAATTGAGTGCCATACGGTCAAAAAGAACAAACCCAAAAGTGAATGTCAGCAACACCAGGAGCTTGTTTTCGTAATTAAAAAATCCCCCTTTGTTCATACGGCAAGTTTTAATGTTTACGACCTATGACCCAGGACACAATAAATTCGTAAATCCGAAATCATAAATTATCTCAATGGTCTTCCACCATCAACAGTAATAATACATCCTGTACTAAAGGTGAGGGTGATTGCTACTGCGTACACAGCTATTTGCAACATCCTCGGGTGTAGCTAAGCGTCCCAATGGGGTTGCATCCAGTTGCATCTGCAAGTAAGCGGGGTCAATGTTTTTTGTATATTCACCTAACACCCAGCCCGGTGAAACCGACACCACACGAATAGTTGGTGCTAATGCCCTTGCTAATGAACGTGTCATGCTGTCTATAGCAGCTTTTGAAGCACAATACGCCACATTGCTTCCAATGCCCGTAATAGCCGCTACTGAAGAAATATTTACCACCAGAGCATTACCACTTTTTATCAGTAATTCTTTGCAAGCTCTGATCATGGCAAACGAACCGCGGAAATTGGTAATGAAAATTTGATCTATCCATTCATCAGTTAATCCATCCAAATCATCGTGTGCTACTGGTGTAGTGATACCTGCATTATTTACCAGTATATCTAAAGCACCATATTTTTCTTTAATAAAGAGAGAAAGTTTTTTCAACGCCTTGCTATCATGAACGGGTGCATGAAAGATGCTATGGTTTTCTCCTTGCAATTCATTATATAAGTGCTTTGCTTTTTCTGGCTTGCTGTTGTAGGTAATGATAACGGAAGCGCCTTCTGAAGCAAGTTTTCTACAGATAGCTGATCCGATACCGCCGGCACCGCCAGTCACCAAAGCAATCTTTCGTGCCAGTGTTTTCATGTTTAAGACACTAATTCTTCTTTCTTTTTACCAAAGCGCTTCACCCGCAAATCAGCCTGTGCTTTATGTGCTGCAAAATTTTCAATAGCACAAAGCCGGGAACAGTATTCACCAATTAATGCACTGGCTTCTGTGGTACGCACTTCCTGGTATGTACAAGTCTTTAAAAATTTTCCAACCCACAATCCGCCAGTATAACGGGCTGCCTCTTTGGTAGGTAAGGTATGGTTGGTACCAATTACTTTATCACCATAAGCTACGTTGGTTTTATCACCTAAAAAGAGAGCACCATAATTAGTCAACTTTTCCAGGAAGTAGCGGGGATTTTCAGTAAGCACTTCCACATGTTCGCTGGCAATACGGTCGCCTTCCGAAACTAATTCATCTACGGTATCAACTACTATTACCTGCCCATAATCTCTCCACGAAACTGAAGCAATATCAGCAGTAGGTAAGGTCTCCAATTGTCTATCTATTTCTTGCAGTGTTGCATAGGCAAGTTCCTCACTGTTAGTAAGCAAAATTGCTGGTGTAGTAGGACCATGTTCTGCCTGTCCTAATAAATCCGTTGCACACACTTCTGCATCAGCAGTAGCATCGGCAATCACCAATACTTCTGTTGGACCTGCAAATAAGTCAATACCCACTTTGCCATACAATTGGCGTTTAGCTTCAGCAACATAAGCATTACCCGGGCCAACAAGCATATCAACAGGCTGAACAGTTTCTGTACCTAAAGCCATCATAGCAATAGCTTGTACGCCGCCAAGAATATAAATTTCATTGGCACCTGCCATGTACATAGCTGCAACAGTCGCAGCCGGTATTTCACCATTGATGGGCGGTGTGCAGGCAATTACTCGTTGTACGCCGGCAACTTTTGCAGTCAATACACTCATGTGGGCAGAGGCAACCATAGGATAACGTCCGCCCGGAATATAACAACCAACACTATTTACCGGAATATTTTTATGACCAAGAATAACACCCGGCAAAGTTTCCACCTCAATATCTTTAATAGCTTCACGTTGTTTTTGCGCAAAATTGCGGATTTGCGATTGGGCGAATTTTATATCCTCAATTACCTGTTGTGGCAAACCGCAACGATATCTTGTATTTGCTCTTGTGATAATTTAAAACTTTCCGGTGACCATTTATCCAGTCGTGCGGAGAGTTCCCGAACAGCTGCATCACCTTTTTCACTTACATCATTAAGCATGCTTTCCACTGTTGCTCGCACCTTGGCATCTGCTTCTTTGCTTTCGGCGTAAGTGATTCCTTTTTTTATTTGACGTATCATGATAAATATTTTGTTGGTTTATACTTGTTCAGAGATTGCTTCTTTTTGCCGCTCGACAGCAATAGCAGCATCGTACCATTCATCTTTTTGGCAATCCAGTCGAACATATTGAAGGTTTTGGTAAAATCATCCATCTGGCAATGTGCTGAGCCGCTGCTTTCTTTTGGAACAATTTCTACCACTTTTTCGCACGTCAGTGCATCTCTTAATTTATAGGCATTCTCCACAAAATTTTGCCGGTCATCTTCCCCATGCAACACATAAGTAGGCATGGATATTTTTTCTGCCACACCTTCAAGTGTGAATTTTTCAACCGTTCTCTTGCCTCCGTCATATTCTCCGCATCAACAATGTGCATGCATAATTTCTGCCAACGGGTGATTATCGGGGCGGTTCTTCCAAATGTCATAATAGCTCCACACAGCACCCCATACTACGCAAATTTTAAAGCGGGGTTCAAAGGCTGCACATCTTGCCGCCATATAACCGCCCATGGAGACCGCCATAATACCAATGCGTTGCTGTATCTACAACTTCCTGTTGCAGGTTTTCCAGTGACCAGTCCAAGTACAGCAGTGCCGGCTACATTAAAATCATAACGTGTGTAAATGTGATTTAAGCGAAGCGATGCTCCTTGTCCGGGTCCATCCACTACAAGCAGTGCAATACCACGTTCATTCAAATGCTGACAGGGACCGAAATACAATTCTTCCGCAAGACTATCCAATCCACCAAACATGATCATCAGCGGAGGATTTTTTACTCCTTCAGGCTTGAACAAATAACCCGGAAGAAAGGAGCCTTCAAAAGGTATTTCTACCTGTTTGGGTTTATTATCAAAATATCGAAATAGCTTTTAGAAAAGCTTCCCGACACTTCAGATAAGTGGGCATTTTTCTCTCATCGGAAGGCTTCAGAAAAAATTCAGCTGTACGCAAATAATTGAATGCCCTTAAATAGGTTTTGCGTGCAGAAACAGGGTTTCTATTTCTTCAAACTCCTCTGCTAATGCATATACTGTTGTTGCCCATTTTGACCATGCCTGTATAAAGCTTTCATTGTTGCCTGGCGTAATTTCACTAGCCGCATCTAAACATTCTGCAAATTCGCCACCGCCATAATGCGCTTGCGAAAGGGCACGGTTCACCTGGTAAGAAGGCATATACTGTCCCGGAAAATAATGCCACATCATAATGATTTCAGATTTGAGATTTTGAGTACAGTTAGTGACGCGAAAACTCTATTGAATGTTGTTGTGTTTTATTGTAATGGTTAGACATCTTGAGGTTTTACTACCCCTTCTGTTAGTCCAAGTTTCTTTCCCTTGCCCATTTCTGCAAACGGGTTTGCATGTCCCCAGGCATCGTTAGGATTATCTTTCAGGTAGTGCAAATCTGGTCCATGGTCTGGAGCAAATATTAATCTTGCACCTGCATAAAACTCAAAGAGGTAACCACTGCCGGGATCAATCACATAAATGAAAAAACCTTCATCGGCTTTATGACGGGTAGGTGCGCCCATCACACTTTTGTATCCTTTTTCTGCAAAATAATCTAAGGCTAACAACACCTCTTCCCGACTATCAAAGTTGAATGCAATATGATTAAGCACCGCTTCATTAGGCTCAATATTGGGGTCAGTAAAAATGGCAATATCATGCGAGAGATTACCAATTGTCCATAAGCCACCAACCGGCGGAATTTCATCGGAAATACTTACTTCATCCGGATTCTTTAATCCCAATCCTTTCCAGAACTTTTTCTCCTCTAAGTACTTGAATTTAGCGACCATGTAAGTAATGTGGTCAAAGCGGCGGGGGTTCACACCAATGCGGCGATTAGAAGCATAGCGGTCGGCATAAATACTTTTCTTCTCTCCTGTTTCTCTCAGCCACACCACATCCCAAAATACTTCATGAATATGTCCATCCGGTGATTGAAAGCGGTAGGCTTTGCCATGTCCCAGGTCACCTTCTACCCAGCCGAGACCGGCTCCAATACTTTCTAAGTAAGCCACACAATCTTCCAATGCTTCCGGACTGTCGGCTCTCCAGCCTAAATGCCCCAAGCCTTGCTTGTCACTACTGGTAATTTTTAAGGTATGGTGGAAATAATCACCCCACGCACGGAAATAAACAGAGCTTTCATTGCGACCAGTTTCATCCAATCCAACAACGTTGGTGAAAAAGTCAATGGATTTTTCAATATCAGGACTGAGGATTTCAATATGCGCTAATTGCGACAGGTAATGCGGATTTCTGGCCATTGTATTAATTATTTGATAAGTAGCATTGCAAGGTGTTGTAAACAACCTTGAGCTTTTTTATTAAAAACTTATTTGTTGCGGGTGAGAAAAATATATTTAGGATAATTGCTCACTACACCGCTTGGCTGGAAAGCAACAGAAGTACCTAAGAAAAATAATTGAAGTGAAACAAGGTGCAAAGCACGCTGAATAATAGTGTACATGGAAAGCAATTTCGTTGTTTGTTTTATCAACCTTTATTTGAAAGCAAGTATCAAATGTCTTTCATAAAGTGATGTAAATATAAATTGATAAATAAGGAGAACGGTTGACAGAATCAATCCAATGCTATGCAAAATCAGGCTATTTGCCGGTAGGATTATTTTGAATGATTTTCTGATAGGTAAAGAAACTTTGCTTTGGCGTGCGTTCCTGTGTTTGAAAGTCAACATAAATCAATCCGAAACGTTTGGTGTAGCCAAATACCCATTCAAAATTGTCCCAGCCGCTCCAAACAAAATAACCTTGCAGTTTTGCACCTTCGCGTCGTGCCTGTAAAGCAGCATCAACATGCCGTTTAATATAATCGGCACGTAAGGAATCATTTACTACATTTCCTTTCTTTACATCTTCACCGGGAAAGCCTGCTCCATTTTCTGTAATCATGGTTACAGGATTATTGTACTCATTTTTGATGCGCATCAACAACTTGTATAGATATTCCGGGCGCACCGGACCATTAATAGATTTTACAGAGTCGGAATTGTTGTCCATCCAGCTGGTATTCATAGGTGCTTTTTCATCATAAGTTACAAATGCTGGTGCATAAAAATTAACGCCTAGAAAATCTGGTTTATTAGCAGCAATAAATTGCATGTCTGAAGTTGATGGCTGAAAAGATGGATCATATTTTTGAATGGAATCCAATGCCTGTTTTGGATAACTTCCTTTGAATAAGGGGTCTAAAAAGAGGGTGTTTAATAGAGCGTCCTGCAAAACAGTTGCCTTTACATCAGCATGATTGTTGGCATCCATTGGAACACAAGGCGAAAGATTGAGTGTAATGCCAACAGAGCCATCTAAGTGCATGTCGTGGTACATTTTTATGACCGCTGCACTAGCAAGCAACTGACGATGTGCTTTCTCTATTTCTTTGGCATAACGCACATTTGCAGGCTCTTTACTTTGGTCAAGATTCAGCATGTAATCCACCAAAAAGTTTTCTATATACGGCTCGTTGAAGGTAATAAAATGCTTTACTTTTCTGCCATAACGCTTTAAAACAACAGCAGCATAATTGGTGTACCATTTTATCATGTCAGGATTGCTCCAGCCACCTTTTTGCATGAGAACCGCAGGGTAATCAAAATGATATAGAGTAACAACAGGTTCCAGACCGGCATCCTTTACATCATCAATCAACTGGTCGTAATGTGTTAATGCTTTTTCATTCGCTGCACCGGTGCCATCGGGGATAATACGGCTCCAATCTAATGAAAAGCGATACGCATTTACACCTAACTGTTTCATCAATTGAATGTCTTTCAGGTATTGTGTTCTATCATACATGTTGATAGCTGTATCGCCTGTTTGCTTTTCACCAATAATGAAGTTGGTAACGCCTGCTTTATTGGTAAGAAAGTCCCATTTGGATTCGCCTTTACCATCTGTCTGGTAAGCGCCTTCTACCTGGTAAGCTGCTGTAGAAACACCCCATAAAAATTTGTTTTGCTGTTGCGCTTTGATGGAATTTACCAGCAGCATTAACAGTAATATTTTAACGGTTTTATTCATTTGAAAATGTTATTTAAAATAGATTAGAAAATGCTTTCTGTCATTCGGGAATTGCGCAAAGCTTTGAATACTATAAAAAGAGAAAGAACAAGCTCAAAATAATACAGGGCTATTACGGAAAAGGTAGCGTACATAGCAAAGCAATTTTGTCGTTATTATTTTACTTCAGCAAAAAAACCTTTTTGCTTTTTTGAAGCTTTTGTAAATGTGAGTAGAAACCAACGTTATTTTAGACAGAATCAGGCAGATACTATACAAAATCAGGGCATCGCGCGATATTGAGAAGGCGTTAGTCCTGCTTTGCTTTTGAAAAAGCGTGCAAAATCGCTGGGGTCTTCTTTGCCAATTTTAAAGGCAATTTCGGAGATAGATAAGGAAGTTTGGCGTAGTAATGCTTTAGCCTCCATCATTACCATATCGCAAAGGAGGTTATGTGCAGGTTTGCCGGTTGCACTCTTTACACATTTATTGAGGTGGTCGGGCGTAACTGCTAATAAATCAGCATAATCACTTACCGATTGCTTTTCATAGATGAACTGCACTAACGCATTTTTATATTGCTCTGTAATGCGGAACGCGGCATTATCTTTTACTTTTTGGGCATTCGTATAAAAGGGCTGCAATTCCAAAAACAAAGCAGCCAAATAAGCGCTCACCAGCTTATAGTTTGGCTTGGCAGCAGTATTCTCGCGCTCCAGTCGTTGCAGGATAGGAAGCAGCGTATTTGCAGCCCCTTCTTCTACTCTTACAAGTGGATTACCAATGAATTGCAAAAAAGAAAACTGGTTTAGAAAATCGGGCTGCACGAGGTTTTGGGTAAGAATACCTGCATCAAAATGACAGTAATATCCATGCACATCAGGACTATAAAATTCATGAGAAGAAATTTGATATGCAGGCAAAAAAAAGAAAGTGTTGGCTTCAAACCCGTATTTATCCAGGCCTTTGCTACGAATGCTGGTGCCCCTGGTTAAAAACACAAAATCAAACACGGTTTTGCGGTGTGGAGGTAAAGGAAATTTCAGGTACGCTTTTGCATCTTCAATCCGGTTGATATGAAAGGAATCGGAATGCCCGGTTACAAATACCTGCCATACCGAAGTACCATAATGGAACTGGTCCATTGCCGGACCACTCAATATCGGTATCTGTTCGCTTTTTGATGGCAAAAGGCCTTAAGTTTAATATAGCATAAAAAATGAAATTAGAACATTATAATGAAAGCGCTTGTAATTGCTGGAAGCATTTATTAATTCAGTCTTTATTTAGTAAGGTTTTTCTTTTGGTATTAGCGTATGTAGAATTATGTCAGATTCAAATAGGTGGGCAGCGATGATTCTACAGGTCACAGACTCTCCGCAGGATCCTGTGGGGGAGATACCGGGATTGTAGGTTACAGGTGGAATGGCTTAAGACCGAAGTAAGAAAGGAATATATGAGCAGTTACCAGGGGGTAAATATGGAGGAGATTCGGTATAAGTTAAGTATAAGTTCGGTATAACTTAAGTATAAGTTAGGTATAACTCCGCCTTTCCAATGAGAGAAAGGGAAAGTTTTGAGATAAAAGAGGACCGCTTAAGTAAAAACAGACGTATGACTTATACCAGATTCAAATAGGTAGCCTGATACCAGTTACTGGTTGCCAGTTGCTGGATATGAACTGTGATCTTTGAGCAGTGTATACCATGCTACCAAACTGAAAATGGTATTACAACCTATTTGAATACCGTAGGGTAGGAGGTTAAGTATGCAGTCTAACCCTTACTAAATCAGGACGGGAGTAATAAGTGCAATCAGGTTGAATGGTCACGAAGAACACAATGAAGACACAATGTTCATGATGAAGTACTTTATGTACTTCGTGGCTCGTAGTGCACTTTGTCTTCCAACATAAAAGTACAAAGCATAAAAAGAAAGCCCGCTAAGAATGGCTGGCTGATAACAAAATTGCTTTAATGGTGCAAGTTCTTAATTCAATATTGAAAATTATACGATTTCAATCAGGTGCAGACTACTGTTTATTCAATTTTCCGGGTTTACCATCTTACGATATTCACCAGGGTTCATTCCTGTTTTCGTTTTAAAGAAACGGGTAAAATCCGCAATTTCATTGCGCCCGATCTGGTAAGCTATTTCGGAGATGCTAAGAGTTGTTTGCTTCAATAACACTTTCGCTTCCAGCAAAATCATTTCACTCAGCAGGTCGTGCGCCGACTGCCCCGTTACACTTTTTACACACTTGTTTAAATGGTTGGGCGTTACAGCGAGCATATCTGCATAATCAGCTACTTTTTGTTTTTCGTAGATGTATTGCGAAAGCGCTTTTTTGTATTGCTCCGTGATGTTGTAAGCAGAATTTTTAGATGGAGGAGATGCGGTTATAGCAAATGGCTTTAATTCTGTAAACAGCGCCACCAGGTACGCTCTTAAAATATCGTAGCGGCATTTTGCTCCTTTTTTATACTCGTCTTCCAGCCGCTTTAGTAAAACAACAATTACTTCTTTTATCCCGGTTGTTATAGTAACCAAAGGATAACAATTGAAGTTGAGAAAAGGAAAATCTGCCAGTAACTCTTTCAGTTTATAATCGCTGGTAAGCAACTCGGCATTGAAGTAACAAAAGAAACCTTGTGCTTTATCATTAATTAAACGGTATAAAGAAATTTCATAGGCGGGTAAAAAGAAAAAAGTATTTTCTCCAATATCATAGGTCATTAATCCTTTGCTACGTGTGCTGGTGCCGTTGGTAAGAAAAAAGAAACTGAAAACCGTTAGCCGGAAAGGCTGTGCATCCCACTCTCTTGGTAGCTGCACTACCCGATTGTAATCTTCAATGCGATTGATGTGGAATATTTCGTAAACACCTGTGAAGTAGGCATTAAATGGCGTTTCGCCAGGATTGGATAACTGTGCTCTTAATTTAGAAGGATCAAATGTAGATATCGTGCTATCCTGTGGCATTGGTTTTATTCACTCCTACATCAAATGTAAGAAAGAGTAATTATGGGTTTAATTATAACTATTGCAGGCAATCAACAGCAACAATATTGAAGACTATATTCCCTTTATCAAATTCAGCTTTCCGGGTTTACCATTTTCCGGTATTCGCCGGGGTTCATGCCTGTTTTTGTTTTAAAGAAACGGGTAAAATCTGCTATCTCATTTCTTCCAATCTGGTAAGCAATCTCAGAAATGCTGAGACTTGTCTGTTTTAGTAACACCTTTGCTTCCAGTAAAATCATTTCACTTAATAAATCATGTGCAGATTTGCCGGTAATACGCTTTACACATTTGTTCAAATGATTTGGAGACACAGCCAGCAGGTCTGCATAATCATTTACCTTTTGTTTTTCATAAATGTATTGCGATAAGGCTTTTTTGTATTCCTCTGTAATGTGGTAAGCAGAATTTTGAGATAAAGATGCAGAGGCAGTCACAAAAGGTTTTAGCTCTGCAAATAGTACCATTAAATAGGTCCTTAATATGTCGTGCCTACATTGCGCTCCTTTCTTGTACTCCTTTTCCAGTCTTCGCAATAAAGGAACTATTACTTCATCTTTCATTTCCGTACCCACTTCAATCAATGGATGGCAATTGAAATTGAGAAAAGAAAAGTCTGCCAGTAAATCTTTCAATTTATAATCAGAGGTCAGCAAATCCAAATTGAAATGACAGTAAAAACCTTCGGCATCTTCGGAGATGAATTTGTGTGTGGTGATTTCGTAAGCAGGCAAAAAGAAAAAAGTATTTTCACCAAAGTCATAATCAATCAAGCCTTTACTTCGCGAGCTATTGCCTTTAGTTAAAAACATAAAATTGAAAACCGTTAACCGAAAAGGTTGCACATCGGTTTGCGTGGGAAATTTTACAAGGCGGATATAATCTTCCACACGGTTGATATGAAAAACTTCGTGAGCCGGCGTGATGTAAGAATGAAAATGGGCACCGCCGGCACTAATTAATTTAGACCGCAATTTAAATGGATCAAACGTAGAAATAACATTTTCCTTTGCCATTATTGCTGCCCCTTTTGGCATGGGAAAGGTAAAATTAAAACGTGATGAATTCATTCTTTTATTCAGCTTAAGCAGTTGAGTATAGTCAATTTTATACTATTCTGGTTCATACGTGAACCAATCAAAGTCTGCAGGTGATTTAGATTTTTGTCTGTTGCCGGTTACATAAAGCCCGATGTAAACGCCAGTAAAGCCACCCACCGTTACAGAACTCAAATAGCGGGTATCTGCTTTACCAATCTTAGTAAAAGATTTACCATCCTGAGATAATTCAAACTGATAATATTACTGAGTACCTGAAACCCTGAATTGAACAGGTCCGTCTTCAACAGGAATTTCCTTTTCTACATGATGAATAAGACCGATGTTATAAGTAAGTACCACCACTCGCTTGTTGTTCAAACGCTTTATCGCCAAATCATAATGATTTATAGCGTCCTTGTATAAAGTTATTCCTGCTTCCTCATTATTACTTTTAGGAGTAAAATCAATACTGGTAGTAGCGCTAAAATTAAAATGCTGTTGTCTTCTTCCGATGAAAGTAACATCTGGCAATTGGCTGAGTGTAGAATCATTGCCGATCAACCTTAAATAACCTTTACGTTGCGAGAGCGAATAGTTAACTTCAATTGGATTATTGAGGTAATTCCATACCCATCCCAACTTGTTTTCACTAAAATCATCTTGCTGAGAATAGGTGTTTTGCGCCAACGTTCCGGGAAGATATGCAACTTCCATATTGTACGAAACCGTTCCATCGCCATTAACAACCGGCCATGCATTCTTATCCCATCTAACGGGTGCCAGGAACGTTTCCCGTCCAAGAATCTGATGACCATTAAACTGGCGAAATGCATGTGCAACTATAAACTATGAAATAAGCATAATAAATATTTACAAATCCATTTAATGCTCCTGAATATGATAAACTTTTTCAAATGAAGGTGCATCCAAGTCTCCCTTTAGCATAGCAACAACTTTCTCCGCGCCTCTTACTGCCATTGCAACACTGGTGAGGGTAGGGTTAGAAGTTGTTGCCATGGGAATAACGCCATTACCGGCAACAAACAAATTATCATACTCCCACACTTTAGAATAACTGTCGCATACCGAGGTGCCATCATTCCGTTCGCCCATACGTACCGTGCCTTCATAATGTAGCGATGTGCCAGGCGGCATTACCGTTTGCTCGCCTTCTTGTATTACTTTTCCAAATGCGGCTGCAGCTTTAGCTTGTTCCACTTTCGCGCTTTCTATGGCAGCTTTATCCTTTTCTGTAAAACCAAATTTGATAGTCATCTTCGGCATTCCAAAGAAATCCTTTTCCACTTCTGAAAATTCTATGTAGTCGTCATAGCGCACTTCCTTTAAACAGCCCCATCCAAGACCTACAATATGCTTTGGATTGCCGTGTATTTCAATTTTCAAAGGCGATACATCCATGTGCATGATTTGTCCGTGAAAAGGATGTCCCGGTGCATCAAATGGCACCCAAAAAACACCAATGGTAGGCTCTGTTCTTTTTGTTGGATCGTAACCTTTTGCAACAGTCATGTCAACGAGGTCTTCCTTCAGTTCCACAAACGTGAAGATAAAAGGATGCTCGTTTAAGTAATGTCCTAATGCTTTGGGGCGAATGCCGGAAGCCCACAACAGTTGTGGTGTGCGCAATGCATCACAGGCAACAATTACGAGTTTTGCTTTAAGTTCTTCTTTTGTGCCGGTTGGCAAATGTTCAACAAGTGCTCCGGTTACCTGACCATCTTGATGATATAATTCCCGGCACATGGTTTCGGTCCGTAATTCAAAATTACCCTTGTAATCCGGCGCTGCCAATGTTCCTAAAATCACATCGGAACCAACCCAGTACCGTTTGCCGTTGTCATCTACTTTGCAAGCTAAGGGCATAGGTTGTACCTGCCGGTCTTTTGAAAGCTTAGGGTTGAAAATACTGCCCAATATATTTTGAATGGCTATACCTTCCGGACTTTCGGGGAATGCCTGTTGGGTAACGGACAACAATGCTTCTGCTTTAGAAAAAGCATGTTCATATTCATCAGCAGGAATAAACGGAATGCGTTCATTATTTCCGGGTTTCGGACAGGCGCAGGTCCAATGCGCTGCCATGCCACCAGCATTGGTAGAGCAAGCGGCAGCAGGCATGTCGTTGTTGTCCAGGTCTTCTCCTTTTTCTATCACGAGGTGCGTGCCCGGTCTTCCCAACAAATCAATGCTCAACTCGCCCCTGTTAACGGCATTGGCACGTTCCGAAACAGTGATTAGCGGGTAAGGCTTTTTGTGTGGACCTTGCGATGCAATTTGCGCGGCTTCTCTTTGTTTATCATCTTGTATATTCTTTACATGGATGCCCGCTTTGTTTGCAAGTTTTGGTCCCAGCTCAATCATCACAATTTTTGCATCGGGAATCGCATCGTTAATGATGCGGGCATAGGTAGCGCCGGTTGGCCCGCTACCTACAATCAGCACATCAGTTGTTGTTTGTTTCATTTTTAAAAACAGTTTTTAGTAAGCAACCGCCGCATTTTGTTCAATAAAGTTGTCACACCGCTCGTAAGCCTGTAGCAATGCCTCCTCGCCTTCAATGCCTTCTTTCGATTTGAAATGTTCCATGCCTACTACAAGGTCCTTCCCTTCTCTTTTTTGTTTGTGGTCAATGTGCCGGAATATATTTTTATAATTGATCTCGCCAGTGCCTGGTTCTTTCCGGCCCGGCACATCGCCTACCTGGAAATAACCAATCTCTGTCCAAACCATATCAATATGAGCGATGAGATTGCCAACATTCCGCTGCAGGTGATACATATCAAAAAGCATTTTGCACGAAGCGCGGTTTACTCCCCGGCAAAGCAGGTAAGCCTGCTCAGATGTTCGTAGAAATAGTTCATGGTGGTCACTCAGGGTTTCAATCACCATAGTGACGCCATGCGGTTCAAAAATATCGGCAGCATACCGCAAAGCATCTATAACGTTGGCGGTCTGCATTTCAATAGGTAAGCTCCGGTCGTAACAATCGGTAGAGACGGTCACAAATTTTGCCTCGATACGGCGGGCTACTTCCAGCCCTTTTTTACATTTCTGCAAAAAAAGCTTTCGTTGCTCCGGGTTGCCGGAGGTAAGCATTGCAACGGGAGGCCAAACAGGGGGTGTCATCACAAACGTTCCCATGGTCAGTCCGGCATCTGTTATCGTTTTTCCAATTTTATCCAGATAAGACGGCTCCTGGCCAAACATGCCGATCCCCATTGGTGACGTATCAAACGGGATATGCGGTGCGTTGAAACCGCTGTCTTCAATTGTTCTAAAGCCCAAATCGGCTATATACTTAATTTGGTCCAACGGGTCTTTGCCGGCTGAAGCCGGAAATAAACCAATATGCGGAGCGTAGTTGAGATTGTATGAATGTTTCATTGTTGTTGAGAGATGTGATGTGATAAATCTATTTATGTATTTGCTCAGGAAGTGCACAAAGAAGGCACGAAGGCACACATAAGAAAGCTTCGTGCACTTCGTAGTTCGTCGTGTTCGTTGTGTTCCAAACTAAACCGCACTGGCATACGTTTCTTCTTTTAAATTTTCTAAAATTTTACTGCAAAGCGCATGATGTTTTTGCACCATTTCAAACCCTGTAAATTCATCGGTAAATGCAGTGCCTTCATACTCGCTTGCAACATACCCTCTGTAACCACCTTCATAAAACACTTTCAGAATGGCAGCATAATCTATAGAAGGCTCATCACCGTTTTCATCAAAACCATAAAACTTACCATGCAGATGAACAGTTTGAGGAATGATTTCTTTCCAGCCGTTTATATCCTGCCTGCCGTTCATACTAAACGCCATGTTTAACCTTCCGATTTGAGGAGGAGTTGCGCCGATCGCAGATGCACGTTCCCCTAACTCGCCAAATTTGGCTGGAGTGGGTACCTCTTTTTTCCAGATTTCTTTTGTTATTTCAATGAGTTCATCCGTTACACCCACATCCCGAAAACTGTGTAGTAGTGCTTCCGGGATATTTCGCATGGTAGTACCAAAATCGGGAATAAAACCTAAGTATGGTGAGTCTACTTCTTCGTACAATTCACGCAACTGTAATACAGCAGGATGATCAACCTGGTAAGGTGTGTGCAGTTCCATTCCCAGCTTTACATTCGCCTTTTCTGCAACCGGTGCTAATTTTCTAATTACTTCAGGCTTAGCGGTCATTTGCACACGCAGTACCGGGAAGCCGAGCTTGTTTGCCGCCCATATTTGCGGAATGATGTATTCTATAGTCTCATCTACAGTAAGCAGCCTGTCTCTTCTTATACCCACATCTACATTTGCATCCAGGCACGCCAGTTCAAAGCCGTATTTATCAATCAATTGTCGTACGTCGGCAATCGCACCATCTGAGAGGTAAGGAAAGCCCTTTAAACTTTGAAAGCCGATGATTTCAATGCCGGGTCCTAAGTTCAACCCGCTTACTTTTGCCATCAGGCTTTCCAAAGAATATTTTCCTGAATTCCATTCAAGCGCAAAGGAGAATAAAGAGGTGCAGAGTTTTATATTGGAATGTTTCATCTTAGTTACAGGTTAATTTTTTTGTTACAGTGCTGGATGCCAACAACGGAGTCCCTTCTTTACCTACAAGTATGTAAGGGATAAAAAGGTCTAATTTAAATTCAACCGTATACTCCTTACCTTTTTGCAATGGCTGAAAACCCTCTATATGTAGCGTGGCTGCCTCGGTAATAAAAAGCCATTCTTTAAATAAATTGGGCATCTCACTAAAAGGATGTTTATTGCCATTGGCTTCAATGGAAATATTGTTTTCATCAATGGTTTGCCCGTCTATGATTGCTTTACAACTCATGCACGAAAGCGGCAAAGAACGATACCAGTGAGAATGGAATTGAAGTGTAAAACCTGTATCTGTTGCTCCTAAAGCATTATCCGGTAGAATGAATTTATCTAATGGTCCCATGGTGATCTCGGATTTGAGAGTTTAGAATTTGGTTATGCAACAGCAATAGTTTTCACACTGTTTCTGATGGAAGGGAAAGGCAGGTAAGCAATTCGCATGTTGAGCATCAGACCAATCTGGTGTTCGCCTTTTGGCAACCCGCCTTCTTTGTTTACAATGATGTACGCTACTTCACCCATATTCCAGCGGTCTGCTGTTTCTGTTTCCAATTCTTTCAATGTATAGGTGTTGCCGTGTGCGCTGAATTGTATTTGTTCTTTAGGTACTGCTTCACCATCAATCGTTACAACTACATCATCTAACATTGAAAGTGCGATACCTCGATAGTAAGGCAGTCTTGCACCAAATTTGAAACCGGTTACTTTCCCGTTTTCAACAATATTGGCTGCATCATTTTCAACAATCATGTATTTTTCAAACATCTGTATCATAGTAATTTCGGATTTGAGATTTGGGATTTCGGATATTATTAAATGAATACAACGGCTTTCTTCGTGCTCCTTTGTGGTATCGTGGTGTGCTTTGCGATCCGGTTTTTCGGACACGAAGAACACTAAGCGAGGCACGAAAGGCACGAAGTGTAGTGCACTATACTTGTATTAATTTGAACATCCGGTTTTGCTTTTTAAATTTTAAAAACAGGATTATGCTACCACTAATTTTGCTCCTTTATCGACGGGCACTTCTTCGCCCAGCAAACGCTTAAACATCTCCTGCTGGCGGCGCACCTGTTCTACGCTATCTACTTCATACACATCCTGAATGTGACGGTTGCCTTCATACTCGCTGGATAAATAGCCATCATAGCCACCTTCAATTAAGATAGGAATGATTTGTTCGTAAGGAATGCTGTATTCCGTACCGTTGTCCAGCATCTCGTAAAACTTGGCGTGGATGTGAAATATTCTTGGAATGTGCTGCAGTAAAGCAATAGGATTGTAGTAAGTGTTGTGCCTGCTGAGTTCTGCTACTTGTATATCAATCGGGCGTTTGGACATTTGTACAACCTGTGCAATAATGTATTCTGCCATTACACCTTTCTCGTGCTGCTCGCAAACAAATTCTACAATCTTCGGGTCTGCGCCTTCTCTTATCATGCGGTCTGTTTGCACTCTTGCAAGGCGTTTTGTAAATGCACCCATGTCCGGCACAAATCCTAAATATTTAGAGCCTGTTTTTTCCATTACTTCCCAATGCCTTGCCATCCATGCACTGTTGATGTGCCAGGGTGAATGCACTTCAATACCAATTTTTATATCATACTCTTCGGCATAAGGAGCGGCTTTTTCCATGAGTTCGGGAGTAATGTTTACGATTGCCCGCATGATCTTAAAACCAAGCCGCTTTGCAAATTTTAAATCGCGAATGATGGATTGCAGCGCTTCTTCGTCTGAATAATACTTGCCTTTCACCATGGTATAGTCCAGCATAAAATCGTGGCAAACCGGTGTTACGTTGTACTTGTCCATCCAGCCAAACCATTGGTCAACAAATGCATCTGTTAATTTGGGAAAACCCCAGATGCTTTGCTCACCGAGTATTTCAATGCCGGTGGCGCCGGTTGCCGCTACTGCAGCAATGCAATCTTCTAAGGTCATTTTGCCCAGGAAAAATTCTTCCTGGTAACTGTACAGGCTTACGCCTCGTTTGATAGCATGTTTATTAGTCATAATAAATTTTGTTATGTATTTATTTGTATTTAAAAATCTTAAACTCGTAAAACATTGTATTCTCCAGAAGCAGGGAAAGTTATTGTTGCCGTAGTGGGATCATTTTTAAAACCAAAACCTGCATCGCCACCCATGCTGCCAAAGGATTCGTCGCCGTTCAGTCGCCGTGCTGCCTTCCATTCGCCGTTGATGAAAGCACCTTCTTCCATCAATGCTACATCCAACAATGGCAATGCAGGGTTTGCAACAGATTGTTTAAGGGAGAGATGGAAATCTTTGCCAACAAGAATAAATTCATCGGGACCAGTGTTGATGATCATGCCGCCTGCTACATCAGGCTTTGGCTCTTTAGAAGGTATACCTGCAAAAATCAAAGAAAAATCTACGGCTGATCTGCCGATATCGGCTGTTATTTTATAGCCTCCTAAGTCAAACTGACTGGATGGGTGAAGACTGTCCAACAATACCCCATTCATTTTTCCGGTGCCGCGGTATTGTAAAATCGCATCTTTCACTTTCGCTAAAGCTGCATAAGCAGGCCTGATGGGGTCTTGTTCCGGTGTCATATCGTCAATGCCAAAAGGAGAAATCCCCAAAATATTCAGTTGAGCGAAAGCGTAGATTGCTTCAAAACCTGTACGCCGGTTGTTCTGGATTTCCGGAATAAAAACAGGATTTCCGGGCCGCTTGTAACTTTCAATAACCGGTATGACATCAGGTATATAGATATCAGGCGCAATCATATCAATGGAAGGCGCTGCAACCCGCCATACATCCAACGTGTGCGGAATTGGGCCACCACTGGGGTACTTTCCGGGATAACTTAAACGCGGTTGTTTTATCCATGTATTCACATACATGGGGATCGGGTATTCCGATTTTCCCGCTGCTGCAACTGTGCCGATGTACCGGGCATAATGATACACGGTAAATAACTCTTCGGTGAGATAAGGCAGCGCCTTCCAGTCGGCTGTACTGGTATCACTTTTCCCAAACACTGCTTCCCAATTGCCGCTCGTTTTGCTGCCAGCCGCTTTCCAGACCTTTTCTATTTCTGGTTGAAGTTTATTGTTCTTCAGGTAATTAATCAAACCGGATGGCACTGGCGATTGATACAACTTGTCGCCGACATAATCTCGAGGCGTGTAAAACAATCCTGCTTCATTTTCAATTTGCGCCATGATAACCGTCTGTTCTTTTTCATCAAACTCCCGGATGTGTTTCATCAATGCTTTAAAAGCACCGGCATCAGCTTTCATCGTTTCTTCGCCAAAAGCAGACAACTGTGGTAAGGTTTTGCCGTTTTTATCTTTCGCCAGCGGGTACTTAACAGTATTTTGTTTTACCCAGCCCGGCACATAGGTTGAATAACCATTTTTCCAGGTGCCAAACCATAAGATGACCAGTTTCATGTTCTGTTGCCGCACACCCGTAATCATGCTGTCCACCAAACTGAAATCAAATACCCCTTCCGTAGGTTCTATTAGTTCCCAGTAAACAGGTGCAACAACTGTATTCAGGTTTTTCTTCTTTAATTGCTCCCAGATTGGACGCATGTAATCGGCATCTGATGTAGAAGAGTTATGCAATTCGCCGCCTAATATCAGAAACGGTTTATCATTTACGATAAGTTGAGCTGTCGTTCCACCTTTTTGCAGGTGTGGAACAGAAGAAGTTTGACTAAATAAAAGATTGCTGATAAAAAGCAAAGGGATAATAAGTTTATTCATAGTGTCTTTGCTTTTGCTTTTTGCATATAGGATTTTGGTAGCCACACTATCCCTGCAACTATCAGGCATATAACACCAACGGTAGTTACCGTAGGTATAATGCCACCCGTGAGATTATTGATAAAGCCTACAACCAACGGATTTACAAATTGTCCTAAAAAGAAGCTCGTAGCCCAAAATCCCATACCCAACCCCCGGTGCTGGATGGGAAAGCTGTTGAGTGCCCATGCTACTAAAGAGGGTACTGTTAATCCAACGGCGACTTGTTGCATCCACGACATCACAACAATCCATTTTTCGTCGTGCACCATACTAATACCAATGTATCCGATACCCATTAAAGCATACACCAACAGCAACAGAAAAAAGATGGAACGACCGGAAAACTTTTTATACACGTAAGCACCAAACGGGACGGCAATGCTGGCAATAGAAGAGATAACACCAATACGGCTTTCATCGGTAATACCATTGGCAGTTAATACGAGTGAGAAATGAATAATGAAGACGTAATAGATAACAGAAGTAACAAGCGTTATGGAACAGATAAGACCTGCTGTTTGCCATGGAAAAGTTTTTGTATCAACATCCATTTTCTCTTCCTTTTTCTTCTTTAAAGGTTCCCATAAGAAAAGCAAGGCGGAAATGAAAATAGGAAAAGCCAATGCATACACAACAAAGGGGTACTGCCATCCTTTAGCTGCGAGAAAACCACTGCCTAAGATGGTAACAAATGCGAGGATTGGACCTACAGCACCTTGTACTGCCAGCCATTTAGGTCGCTCTTTCTCATCAAAATAGTCTGCCAGCAATGCATTGCCAATAGTGAGTATAAAAGCTTCGGCAATGCCCAATAAAATACGACCCGCCATCACTGCCCAAAAATTATCCAGGAAGAAAGGCGCCACGCCACCAAACCCATACAAAAACATGGCAATGAGCAATAAGTTGCGACGCCCAAACAAATCGCTCAGCCTGCCTGCAAATGGCGATAGTACCGCAATGCACAATGCCGGTGCCGTGAGCAACATAGGTACCAACACTCCGAAGTTGGATATATAGCTGAAATGCGCCATTAAGGTGGGCAGTGTGGGTGCCAATGCCACGATAGCCATAATGGGCAGAAACATGGCAATGATGAGCGTCCATGCCTGTACTGCACCTGCTTTGCGCTGCATGGTGATATGGTGTATTTATAACGGCTGTTGCGTTCATGGCAAGAGATGTATTATTTAGTTAATAGCGATTAATAAATTGTCAATTGTGAGTAGTGAATCTAAACATTAAGTTGTAGTAGAAGTTGAAAATTCACAATTGACAATTCACCATTCACAAGAATTAAAATTTATACGTAGCTGAAATAAAGTAAGCTCTTGGCTGTATCGGCAGCACTGAATATACAGCATTCGGATTGGCTGCGCGTTTTTCCGGCTGTGAAATTATTATGAGCAAAACCATCAATAATACTACCCTGAGTACTGGGCGACCAGTTCATAATTCCGAAAGTGTTGAACAGGTTATTGATGTTGGCGGAAAGACTTATCTTTTTAGTAAGGTTATAGCCTGCACCTACATTAAACTCACTGAAGCCGGGTAAGGAAAACACATTTGCCATATTAGCGGCTCTTTTACCCATGTATTTCCATGCTGCAAACAGATAACCTTTATTGAAAGAATAAGTAGGCATGATAGTAGACATTACCGTGGGGATATTCTCCGCTGTATTGCCATTGTTGTTTACCAGGATATCATCGTCCTTGCCATTATTACCCGTTACCCAACTCTGCCAGGTGGTAGCTTTGGCTGATTGAACAGTTAGCGTTGCCCGCACATCGAAGTGTTTCACTATAGAAATATTAGCTTCTGATTCTAGCCCTATTGTGCGGATAGCATTAAATACAACCGGAGTAAAATAGGCTATTCCATTGGTATCCTGTGCAATAGAAGAAACCGGGATATTGCTCAAATTGCTATAGAAAGGAATAACAGAGCCTGTGATCGCTTTACCTTTAAACTTATAACCAACCTCAATCTGCGTAATCTTTTGAGCGCGTGCTTCCGGACTTGCAACAGAGGTATTATAGTTATCAAAATAAAACTGCATATCGGGCGACTTCCGTCCGCTGGAGAAGCGGGCATACACTGCATTAGCATTATCAATTTGATAATTGATACCTGCAGAATAAGATAAAGTATTCAGCGTAGTATTGTATGGGATATCTGTTCCTTTTACAAAGTAGTAGTTATCGTATAAGGTCAAAGGATTACCATCTATGCCACCGTCGGCTGAATTAGGATTTTCTACGCCAATATTGTTACTGCCCTTCACCATAATACGATCGTAGCGAACACCTAAGTCAAGGTTCAGCTTGGGAGATAATTCAATACCATCAGCTACGAATCCTGATAATTGGGTTTGCGTAGCATCGTAAGCGTTGAATGAAAATCTGCCGCCTGAAAGTTGTGCATATCCTTCGGGACTGGTTACCTGGTAGGTTTTACCATCCATTTGTGTCCAGGTCATATCTAATGGCTGAGGACGGTTTTCAATTGGTCTTATCACAGTATTGGCTGTGCCATTAGGGTCCATCCCTAAATGAGAGGAGGCGAAGAAGGAACCAAACGAAATGGAATGTTTACCGGTTTTTTTATTAAATACAAGCTGATCCATTACTTCGTTCACCTTTGTATGGCTGTAGCTGGTGAAGTTGAATAATACTCCATTTTGCATCACGCTGTTAGCTGGCAAATTATTGCTCAATACCGTATAACGGAATGGCGGGCCTTGAACGGAAGGATCAAATACAGCGGACACGGATGCCAACTCGGTTTTGCTATTCCTGTCCCTATAGGAAAAAGTGCCCGGACCAACGACGCCCATTAAAGCATAGGTAAAGAAATTATCCAAAGCGGTTGGGTTTGCCATGATGGTGAGGCTTTGCTCTACTTCTTTGTGAGTAGCTTTGATATTGTTGGTTAATGACCAACCCTTTCCAAGCTTTAAATCCAGTTCAGAACCCAGTGAATAGTCCCTGGAGTGGGATAAAGAAGCGGGATCAAAAGTGAATGTCTTGTCTGAACCCCATAATGGTTGAGTTGAAGAAATATCAGGCAACATCCAGGTATCTGTCTGTCCAAAACCATCTACCAGGTGCGGCTTGTTATAGTCCTGCGCAGGAAGGTTTTGCGGCATGCCGTTTTTATCGTTCAGGTATTTGGCAAATATTTTCAGCAAACCACCCGAAGCAAAGATCTTTACCAGGTTAGCTTTTACTTGCCCGCCTTCATTTTGGTTATAACCCGGGTAGCGGGCTCCCTGCGATACCCTATAGAATCCACCCACATTATAAAACCAACCTTTATTACCCAATTTGCCACCATAGCTACCGTCAATACGGTTATATGGGTTTCTGCCATTACCCTCCAGGCCAAACTTATAAGTAATCTGATTGGAAGGGTTTTGCCCGGTAGTGGTAATATAGTTGAAAATACCACCCGGCGCATTAGCCCCGGTAATGGAAGCCGAACCTCCTCTCACGGATTCCAAACGAGACAAAGTAGCATCAGCCCTGTAAAAATAATCCGCTACCACATTACCGGAGGAAATGTTGGTAACGGGCAATCCGTCTTCCATTAAGGATACATAATAATAGCCATTGCCGCCTGCCACTGAAAATTGGTTGGCATTCACGCCACGTGAAAAAACAGTATTATTAATTTCTCCTACTGCAGAGTTAACATAAACACCCGGCGTGTAGCTCAGCAGGTCGGCAGCACTATTGGGCGCTATCTTCGAAATTGTTTCTTTTTTTAGTGTGCTGATGGCAACAGAAGATTGCAAAGCAGTACGCTTGTCAAATACACCGGTTACCACTACTTCGCTGTTTTCCGCAGCAGCTTCGTGCATGGTAATGGTTCCAATTTGATTATTGGAATACCCTAATTCTTGTGTAGCAAAACCAACATATGAAACGACTAACCTACCATTCTGTGGCCCATCGGCAAAAGCAAAAACACCCTGTTCATTGGTATTGGTCATTTTTTTGGTGTTTTTGATAGTTACGGTAGCACCAGCCAAAGGAGCACCGTTGCCATCGTTTACTTTACCGGTTAGGGCGCCGGTTTGTGCAAAGGAATGTTGTGTAAACAACACAAAGGAAAAAAGAAGGATACAAAGGGCATGCAGTACATGCCTGGAACTCATGTTGTGAATCATGGCAGAGCAAATTTTGTTTGTTGAGTGAATGGTACTGCTGGCAAGCGTCTTTGCTAATTCAACAGCGCTAATCGTTTGTGTTTGTTAGAGAAAATGTGTTCAGCAATTTGTGAATGTGAAATTAGAACGATGCAACCGCAAGTTGTTTGGCATTAGAAGGAGATTATTTGGCAAAATCAATCCATTTGTGGGTATTCAGGACTATGTCGCATTTGTTGACACGGTGCCCAAAAGATTGCATTAAGTTCTAACTATTACACTTATGCAGCTAAAGAACAGAATGTTTTGAAATAAGCAGCCATAGAACTATCTATTGTCCTTTCCTTATCATTCGTACTATTTCGATGCCTGTTAGTATTTTGGATGCTGATTCGAAGGTTTTAAAGCCAGGCATGTTTTGAATTCGCCATTCAATAAACCGATGGTCTTGCTCTACTCTGTTATTGAGATATTTATTACTCCCGTCCTGATTTAGTAAGGGTTAGACTGCATACTTAACCTCCTACGGTATTCAAATAGGTTGTAATACCATTTTCAGTTTGGTAGCATGGTATACACTGCTCAAAGATCACAGTTCATATCCAGCAACTGGCAACCAGTAACTGGTATCAGGCTACCTATTTGAATCTGGTATAAGTCATACGTCTGTTTTTACTTAAGCGGTCCTCTTTTATCTCAAAACTTTCCCTTTCTCTCATTGGAAATGGCGGAGTTATACCTAACTTATACTTAACTTATACCTAACTTATACCTAACTTATACCGAATCTCCTCCATATTTACCCCCTGCTAACTGCTCATATATTCCTTTCTTACTTCGGACTTAAGCCATTCACACCTGTAACCTGCAATCCCGGTATCTCCCCCACAGGATCCACAGGATCCTGCGGAGAGTCTGTGACCTGTAGAATCGTCGCTGCCCACCTATTTGAATCTGACATAATTCTACATACGCTAATACCAAAAGAAAAGCCTTACTAAATAAAGACTGAATTAATAAATTGCCTGATCTTTAGGTTGGATAAGGTTTGTTTATTGTAAGTTTCAATGGCTTGTTTATTGGCTCCACTCTTATCAATATTGATGATAATGGGTTTACTATTGTTATGAATGGTTTAAGTAAAAACAGTTGAGCAGCTCTTTTGTTTCTCTTTTTGGTAAGCAGAAAATCAACGGTATTGCCTTATCAACCGCTCTGTACAAATACATCCATTTCCTCTTTATTCTAATATAAGTTTCATCCATTCGCCAACTATTACCTATAAACTTCTTTCTTTTTCTGAAACTCATTTCAATTAAGGGCATACATTTATACACCCATATTTGTATTGTGGTATGGTCAGCCTTTACTCCCCTGATAAGTAATAAATCCTTAACGTCTCTTTAGTTCAGATTGAAGCTTAATTTAATATAAACCGCTTGCAGAATAATTCTTTAGGAAAACATCGTGACCTCCAAATAGCTGGCAATTTACACGTGAACTTATAATCTACTTGCAAATGCAACAGCGCCTTAATCATTGCTCAAGACGATTACAGTTAAATGTTTTGAACAGCTTAATAGTATCCTCACTGATTTTTCTATCACTCACTCTGGCATATATCTGTGTTGTTTTAATGCTTCTGTGCCCCAGCATTTTGCTCACTGACTCAATAGGAACACCGTTGTCTTTTGAATTGCACCCCAAAATGCTCCATTGCAGATGAAATAAAATCCCTACATTTCCCTTGCCATAACAAACCTTATGGATCATGGACCGACAAAAAATCTTCTTTAGCTATTCCAGGCACGATGCTTCCGATTTTGCATTGAAGCTTTACAACGATTTAAGGGATGCTGGTGCCGATGTCTGGATTGATCAGAATGATATAAAAGCCGGATTAAGGTGGGATGCTGAAATTGGAAAAGCCCTTGCAGCTTGCCAATGTGTATTGTTCCTTGTCTCTGAAAAAGCTATAGCCTCTGATAATGTTTTAGATGAAGTGTACTATGCGCTGGACAAGCAAAAGTTGGTAGTACCCGTATTATTATCTGTTTGCGATCTGCCTTACAGAATCAACAGGCTACAAAGAATTGATTTTACCAATGACTACAAGAAAGGATTTAATTCTTTACTTAAAGCCTTAAACCTCAATATATCCATTCAACCAGCAGCTCAGAACCCTGTAGAAAGAGGTGAAACAAAGGAAGCGATTAGGGAACCGCCGAAAAAAGTTGAATGGTGATCAAAAGGATGTAGCTGAATTACAGGAAGGGGATGAATATTATAGAAAAGGGGATTACCAAAAAGCGGCTACACTTTATTTGAAATATCCTGACAAGCTAAATAGTGAGCAGCACTATGATGTAGGATGGTTGTATGAAAAAGGGGATGGAGTAGCACAGGATTACAAAGAAGCAATGAGATGGTATAGCAAGGCTGCTGAAATGGGGAATGCTGAAGCTATGATTAGCATTGGTATTTTATATAGTAATGGTGGTGGGGTAAAACAGGATGCCACTGAAGCCATGATGTGGTATAGAAAAAGCTGCTGAATTGGGTAATGCGGAGGCCATGTACAACATCGGGGAATTGTATGATCAAGGGTTGGGCATCGGGCAGGATTTTAAAGAAGCACTGAAATGGTATAGGAAAGCTGCTGAAAAAGAGTATGCTTATGCCATGAATACGATTGGCGTGATGTATCACAATGGTAATGGAGTAACTAAGGATTACAAGAAAGCCATGCAATGGTATAGAAAGGCCGCTGCAAAGGGGCATTCCTATGCCATGTACAATATTGGCTATATGTACCAGTATCATCAGGGTGTTGACCAGGACTACACCGAAGCTTTGAATTGGTACAAAAAAGCTGCTGAATCGGGCAATGTTAATGGTATGGTATCTATTGGAGATATGTATGATCAAGGGGAAGGTGTAACACAGGATTTTACAGAAGCACTGAAGTGGTACAGGAAAGCCGCTGAAAAAAACAATGGCTACGCGATGTACAACATCGGTATCATGTATGAATATGGCAAAGGAGTACCTAAAAATAGAAAGGAAGCAATCAAATGGTATCGTGACGCAAATGAAAATGGATATGATAGCGCTGAAAGTAAGCTAAAAGAATTGGGAATAGAATCTTGATGTTACTACTAATAGTATTAAGAAGATCTACAATACACTATACACTTGCAGTCGAATGGAGTGATCTTTTATTGCTTCGACAGCAACAAGATTATACTTAATAACAGTTTACTATCCACCCGTAATTTGTAAAACTGATTAAAGCAATAATAAAACAAGCCCTGTAAAGCAGCAGTTTGCTTAACCAATTAAATACAGGTAATTATGAAATATTCGCCTTTATGTTATCCTTGCAGATTATCTTGTTGACTCAACACGAGTGTATGTGAGGTCTAAATCTTGTTCCCACGTAGTGCCATCTCCTGATATTTCTCCCTTACCAATGATGGTGTTGTTATTGTCCGTGAAGGTAAAGGTGTATCGTTGTGAAAACTCAGGCGCATTTCTCCACCATTTCAAAACATTGTCTTTAAATACTACTTCATATTTTCTGGATACTTTTCGCTCGTCAAAGTAGAGCATAAAATATTCGCTTTTGGTATTGTCACTGCCGAAAATGGCTATACCACTGGGAATTTTCCCTTCATCCATTTCAGAATGCATAATCAGAAATGTGCCCCCTTCCATCCAATTAAAGGAAGTGTGTCCGTGAAGCGTAATACCCGGAAGTTTAGGATGCGTTCCAATCGTTTTCCATTCACCAATTAATACACTAAAGGGTTCAAGTGCAGGATTGAGTATTGCAGTAGCATGGTTAGTAGTTTTCATAGTATTTCAATTTGCAATTACATTGATTTTTAGTCGTGTTCGCTCGTTAGATTCTCTTACGAATCAAATTGTCTGGTCAGTTTCCTGGGTTGCCGATAAGGTACTACGTGTTTGGATGTAGCGAAAATGGCACTGCATTAGCATAGTTAAAGATACAATGATCAATTGGAAAACTACTGGTTAACGTTTTTCAGACATCGACATATCTCACCCTCATCCCCATAACTCCTCCTGCTTCTTCTTCCATACATAAGGCGCATGAGCAGCCAACTCATCCGGACGCTCCACCCCAAGTGTAAACACACTCCAATACACCAATTCTTCCGAAGGCATTTCATAGCTCAGGATAGCCCGGTAATCATCCATACTCAGGTTTTCATCCAGCCACAGCTTGCTTAATTCCAAAGGCAGCATCAGCGGCATACGCCACTTGTTTGGACCATGAGTTATGGATCTCCCGCATCACACTATTGGCAGCCCTGGTGATCAGGGTATAGGTCCAACGCTTTTCCCACTGTTTGGTTTGTTTGTTATAGAGATTGGCAACCGAATACAAGCCGGGTATAAAGAAAGTATCCTGGTGAATAAGCCGGATGTAATAAGGGATCTTATGCTTAAACCCTGGCTCTGCCTTATGTTCATAGAAGCCGGTTACCGGTATCAGGCACCTTCGGTTACGTATCTTATGCCAATAGCTGGTCGGGTCATCTAAGATGCGTTCACTACGGGCATTGATCATATTGGTACGTCGTTCTCTAAACGCCTCTTCATCGGTCACTGTATGAGGTATTAAGCCCCACTCCATCAATCGCAGATGCAGTTTCCAGTCTTCCCGGTTGGTAAAGATTACCGGTCGCAGATCATGGTCAAAGCCGTTGATGTTAGCAGCTTCTGCAAAGATCAGGGTCAACTGCTCCAGATCTCCATCAATAATGAGGTCTGCAAAATAGTCAGCCACTTCTTTGATGTCTATCACACAGGCTACACGGTAACACATGGCTAAACGTTTTCTATTTCTTTTAGTTTAATTCTTAGCTCTTCACCCGCATATCTAAAGGTGATGTACAATTCCCCAAAGATCACCTGCACCATCGGGTGCAAGGTTTCTTTGCCGCCGATCTTCCAACTCGTCTTTGCCTTGATGTAATGCCTGATATTATCAGTATATCTTTCATTGAGTTCCCTGGCAAGTTTCTCCTTACTCATTACCGCAGCCCAGTAAGCCACATGCTTGGAATCATCACTGATCAGGCTCATCACCCTTTGCTTATGTACCGGGTTAGTAAGGTCGAGCACATAGGCATATTGATCTCCTTTGATGGCTTCATAATGGGCATGTGCCAGCCATTTATCATCGTAATCTGTAAATAGGATCGCTTTTTTAGGTGGTGTGGCATCCGGCTCATCCGCATTCCGGTAGGATTGTGATACCAGGTAGATCTTCTTCATTTTAATAAAGCCCTGCACAAACTCGCGTTGCAGCTTTACAAATGGTTGTAAGAAAGTCATATTCTTATCTTTAAAAGTTCATTGATGTTGGTGGTGTACCGGGGTGTCCGGTTGGCGGCTCTCAGTTTAAACTTTCGGTCAAACCCCTGTGAGGATAGGATCACCGTATCCCTGCCCATGTCTTTATTGATCCGGTCCAGCACCGCCATAGCAGCCTTATGCCTGGGTGAAATATTGGCGGTAAACAAACTTCCCTGCACCTTATCTTCCGGCACCAGCTTCGACACGATCACCCCGGCTTTCATGTATCTATACCCCTCCTGGAAGATAATATCCAGAGCCCTTAGTAGCATATTTGATCAGTTCACCGGTATTATTGGTAGCTACTTCCATATCTAGGGGTATAGAGCGGTAGTAATAAGGCTCTTCTGTTCTGTGCGGGTTGGTCTCTATGAAGACGCTGATCTCCGAAGCACAGCTTTGCTGGTCCCGGAGCTTGGCGCCGCAGATAGCCGTATAGTTACACACCGCTTCCCGGATAATCTTTTTATCAGTAAGCAAGCTCCCGAAAGAACGGGAACTGCAAATGTTCTTCTTAGGCCTGGGTTCATATTCCCAGGAAAAGGAAGGAATACCTCTGAGTTCATTCCATAACCGCTGCCCCACCACCGTCAGGTGCTTTTTGATCCAGCTCTCCGGTGCGTTAGCTACGTCCAGCGCCGTTTTAAAGCCATGCTGCAGCAGCATGGCGGCATACTGCTTACCAATACCCCAGATGTCTCCCACCTCGGTAAAAGCCAGCATTTCATCAATGCTGTCCTGGCTCTTAGCCCAATGCACGCCTACTTCTCTTTTCTGTTTCTTGGCAAAGCGGTTTGCCATTTTAGCCAATGTCTTTGTCTTGGCCACTCCCACACACACCGGCAATCCCAGGTGCTTTTTGATAGTATGTTTAATGGAGATGCCCAGTCTCAAACAGATCGGTATAAGGCATGCTACTCATATCCAGGAATGCTTCGTCTATGGAGTAGATTTCCATCCGGTACACAAAGGCGGCAAGTGTCTTCATCACCCGGTCACTCATATCCCCATACAGCGTATAGTTAGAGCTAAACACCGCTACTTCGTGCTTATCTATTAGCTCCTGTATCATATGAGCAGGTGCACCCATTTCTATTCCCAACAGCTTCGCTTCTTCACTCCTGGCTATCGCACATCCGTCATTGTTGCTGAGTACCACCACCGGCTTATGGTCCAGCGAAGGATTAAACACCCGTTCACAAGAGCAGTAAAAATTATTCACGTCCACCAGTCCGAACATGCTTTACATCTTTAGGGTCAATGATGATTCTGGATACTACCCCACATACTTCCATCTGCATCTCAGCAGTAATCCTGATATCCGGATAGTTAGGATTTGCCGGGCATAGCCAGCATTCCACATCATTCTTCTTCAGGAATTTGATCGTGTATTCCCCGTTCAGCTTTGCCATCACCATATCTCCATCTTTAGCGGTAAGACTTCTGTCTATAAGTAACTTGGCAGTGGGTGGCACAAAAGCCTGGATCATCGAGTCTCCTTCACAATCCACCATAAAAGTGGCCAGTGGATGAGGCATCAGCGCTGTGTTCAAATCAATGCGCACTTCCATATAGTCGAGGGCAGGTGAGGGAAAACCCGCCGGCACCTTAATATCATAGTAAGGGATGAGCCATTGAACAAGCTCCGTAGTATTAGTTGGTTGGTATAGCATACAGCTAAAATATTTAGCTAAGATATTGCCAAATATATTAGTATATACAATTAAATTTTCCACATACGTGCTTATAAAGCAGTTTTTGAATAAATAGCAGTAGTATTTCTATGAATTTATAGTATGCTTCTTAATTCCGAATGTTGCGATTCTAAATTCTATAAAGGTTAAACCAGGAGAGGGCAAACTTTTTTATTATGCTTAATTAGAGAAGAGGAATTATGAAGCTAAGATGATAGAAGTAAAAGATTGGAATTGATCAAAGCGGTAGCGGGTACACCAGATTATCTTTATTATGCATTGCTTCGCCTACTATGAGCTTGATGCTATTCTTCGTGCGGAGTATCAAAGATTCATACATCACAGGTGGTATTGATATTGGTAAGTGCTAAGGCGGTAACCCCGTTATCAACAGCCGTCTCCACCAATCCGGTAGTAGAGAACGTGCCATAGTGGAAACTATAATAGGTCTTGCAGCAGGCAGCATTTTATTCACACAAATGAATAAAATGCTGCCTTTTGTAATTAGATTTACCCTTACAACCAGAACTTTACTTTAAACAGCCAGGCAATTAAAACCGGAAAACATGAAAATATACAAAACAAAAGCAGGAATTGTAATAGAGCAGGACAATCAATTCTTTTCGTTGAAGAACGAAAGCTGGGATGAATTTATCAATGACGATCAGCTTTTTCAAAAAGCGCAGCAGATAACATCCACACAATCTCCTGATGAAAACAGCCCGATAAACGGTGTGCTGGCACCAATTGGCAGCCAGGAAGTATGGGCTTGCGGCGTTACTTACCTGCGAAGCAAGATAGGGAGGCAGGAAGAAAGCAAAGATGCCGGTGGTGGCGATTTTTATGCAAGGGTGTACGAAGCCGAAAGACCGGAAGTTTTTTTCAAATCCACACCACACCGGGTAGCAGGTCCGAATGAAAAAGTAAGAATACGCAAAGATTCTACCTGGGATGTTCCGGAGCCCGAGCTAACATTGGTCGTTACCTCGTCCGGAAAAATTGTTGGTTACACTATCGGCAACGATATGAGCAGCCGCAGCATTGAAGGGGAAAACCCCTTGTATTTGCCGCAGGCTAAAACCTATGATGCCTGTGCTGCTATAGGTCCTTGTGTGTTTGTAACAGAACAACCATTAGATAAAAACACCAACATTCATCTGGAGATTAACCGGAATGCAGAAAAAGTATTTGAAGGCAATATTGCTATCAGTCAAATGAAGCGGACACCGGAAGAGTTGGTGTCGTTTGTTTTTCGGGAATGCACTTTCCCTCATGGCTGTCTCATTATGACCGGAACAGGCATTGTGCCTGAGCATGATTTTACCTTGCAATCAGGTGATGAGATTAAAATTGCCATTGATAACATTGGAGAACTGGTGAATGTGGTGGCTTAAAAGAGGTCTGGTTTTTGACCATTTGGCAAGCTAATTTAGTAACGAATAATTCAGCATTTTAAATCCTGATTATGTTTGAGGATACCCCAATAAAAGATATAGACGCAGTCCTGCAAAAGTCATGGGCCGCTTTTCACCAATACAGCAAATATTCTATAAAGCAGCGTGCTGATTTCATGAGAGCCATTGCCGCGGCACTTCAAAACAGCGGGGATGAGCTTATCAAGACTGCGATGGAGGAAACCAATCTTCCCGAAGCAAGGCTCAAGGGTGAAAAAGCCAGGACCGTGTTTCAGCTAAACAGTTATGCCGATGCCTGTGAGCGTGGCGACTGGCTGGAAGCAAGCATTGATACCGCTGCTCCTCAAAGCAACCCGCAAAAGCCAGACATCCGGAAGATGCTGGTTCCGTTAGGTCCGGTAGTGGTGTTTGGAGCCTCTAATTTCCCGTTTGCTTTTTCTACCGCCGGTGGCGATACCGCGTGTGCGTTTGCAGCCGGTTGTCCTGTGATAGTGAAAGCGCATCCCGGTCATGCCCAAACCTCTACCGCTGTGGCAGCGCTTATCATGCAAGCGGCGGCGGAATTGGAGATGCCTGATGGAATATTTGCCCATGTGTACGGCGCATCGTTCAAGGTAGGCGAAGCCCTGGTGAAACACCCGCTTACAAAAGCAGTAAGTTTTACCGGCTCTTATATAGGCGGCAAGCAGTTGTTTGATTGGGGCAATCAGCGCAAAGAACCGATTCCTGTTTTTGCAGAAATGGGCAGCATCAACCCGGTGTTCCTGTTACCCGAAAAATTAAAAACCGCCCCTGCTGACCTGGCAAAAATGCTGGCGGCTTCGGTTACCCTTGGTGTTGGACAATTTTGTACCAATCCCGGGTTGGTAATCGGGATAGAGGGAGCCGAGCTTCAGGAGTTCATTGAAGCAATGGGCAACGAAATGAAGAACATTGCGCCGTCAAAAATGCTGCACCCGGGCATTGCCAAAGCGTATACAGAAAAAAGAGCGAAGGCTTTGGAGCAAGAAAATGTAACGGTGATTGCAGAAGCAGCACTGCCGGAAAGTGACCATTGTGGTGCTGCAATTATTGCAACGGTTACCGGGGAAACTTTTCTTGGCAATGAATTGTTGCAACAGGAAGTGTTTGGACCTTACACGCTGGTGGTTAGATGCGGGAATATTGGGGAAATGACAACAGTTGCAAAACATTTGGAAGGTCAATTAACCTGCACCATTATGGCTACGGAAAATGAACTATCACAGCAGGGGGAATTGATAGCGTTGATTAAAGACCGTTGCGGCAGAATGGTATTCAACGGGGTGCCAACGGGTGTGGAAGTTTGCTTAAGCATGCAGCACGGCGGTCCGTTTCCGGCAACCACCGATGCACGCTTTACCTCTGTTGGTGCCGATGGCATCAAACGTTTTGCAAGACCGGTAGCCTATCAAAACTGGCCGGACCAATTGCTGCCGGACGAATTGAAAAACGACAATCCGCTCCATATTTACCGGACAGTTAATAATGAATTGACTAAGGGAAAAATAGAAATGTAATTTTCATTTGCAACTTATACCAGGCCGCTATCAAGCTGACAGATGATAGTTGAAAGATGACAGAAGGGATTGCCACTTAAGCAATTTAGAGTTAATAGTTAGAGATTTATCTTCCTGTACTGCTCTGTAGTGAAAACCCTCATCTTGATAACCAGTTGGTATGATGCTTCCGCCCGGTTCTATACGTATGGGTTTGAATGATATTCCAATCGCCCCACTGGCGCAAGCGTCCGCTTGTGCCTGTATCTTTTAAGCGTCCGCTTAATAGCGATACTGTAAATGAAAGCCGGTGACATGGAAGCGGATGCTTCCAATGTAGTAAGCACAAGCGGATGCTTGCGCCAGTATGTATGCTTTCTTTCCAAAATCCTTCAAAAGGTTTTGTATGTACTTCTATTGGTGCAAACTATGCAGCGGACACACAAACACTTCGCCAGGCCGGCATCAATAAATTACGGGAACGTTTTTAAAAGAACCGTTTGTGATCAATACAGAACCGGGAGCACCAAATATATTATTAGGATTGCTGGCAGTTATCAGCGGCGTGAGCACCCCCGAAAAGTTTCCGCTTATACGTCCGTTAGTATAAGAGGTAATCTTAAAGCTCATACTGTCAGATGCAGCATGCACATATTCATTCGTTCCGTTATATTCTGTAATATACATATCACCATAAGCACCGGTATATTTGTAATTTCCGGTAGTTAAACTATCTGTATAAAAATTAAAAGTAAACTCTCCTGAACTGCTTACTGCGTCAAGGGCATAATCACCTGCATTTTTGCTACAGCCCAATGTATAAAAACTGCCATTCCAATTGTCAGCATCATTCACTGATACATTCACGGCATTACCATTAACTTCATAGCTCAAAGTGGCAGTACTTTCCTGGCTGCCCTTATTTTTAGAAGCAAGCATAGCACCGGGAATAGATTCCTTTAAACAGGATGATAAAGAGAGGGCAATGACCGCTGCTATTACATAAAATTTCATACTCAGTAATTGTTAAGTGGTTAGTTGCTAATCTTCTGAATCTCTACTTCCGAAACTAAAAAACTTTGTTATTCCCAGGCTGATCAAATTGTTGGAACCGCCATGAGCGATCACCGTTTCATAACGAAGATTTACATCAAACGGTGTATTCCAGATGGAGAACAGGTAGCCTGTGCCTGCCGCTGCCACTATTCCATGATATTTCATGTTTACCGTTTCGCCGTTCTTATCTGTCAGGGAGGTTACTCCATAAAGGTTAAAGCCAACCTGTGGCTCCACATAAAAGCCTTTGCCGGTTCCATTTAAGGTGTACCTGTACCCGGCTTTCAATGGACACATGATTGTTCCGTCTCTGGTTCCATAACCATCATTTAAGAAAAAGATATCGGCACCTATTTCCAGCGTAACATCGCTGCCATCCGAAACAGGTACTCCTGTTTTGATAAATGCCCCAAAACCAAGTTTATAATCCTTTGTATCTTTTCCAACCAGCTTCATTGCACCTAACTGTGCATTTGCCTGTATTATGAAAAAAGCGAGCAGGAATGTTGTTAGTAATCCTTTACCCATAGCAGTTGTTTAGTTTAATAGAAACAGATATAGTTTTGGCAATGATATACAAGTTTATACTACCTATCATCTTGCCTCACTTAACGCTGCCATAAATTTCCATTAAAGTACTATTAACAATTCCAGCAGCATCCAGTGGGCAGGCTCTGCCTATAAAAACCGCTAGGCGAAGCCTGTAGCTATAGGTGTTCGAAACATGATACTTTATTCCTATGGAATGGAGATAACCGGAACAAAGATGCCGGAATAAAGAACCGAATACATTCATCAGCATCCTGTACGTGCAGGTATTGTGGATTATGCAGAAGATTATGTTTATAGTAGTGCAAGGTTTTATTTAGATAAGAAGTGCCTTATTGATCTGGCTCCCGTATGAAGTTGCAAACTGAGGGAAAAGTGCGGCGAAACTACAAGCTTCGCCGAGTCGCAGCGCTGCAAACTTCGTTGAGTTGGGGATTCTTGCAGAGGGGAAAGTGTAGGGTTTAGTTAAGAGTAGTGAAAGCGTAGCTGTGCAATGATAATCTGATTTTCGTTAACCCTGTACACCAGCCGGTGTTCGTTACTGATACGGCGGGACCACCAGCCGGAATAATTATGTTTCAAGGCTTCGGGTTTGCCAATGCCTTCAAAAGGTGTTTCCTGAATAACTTCAATTAAGGCCCGGACTTTCTTCAGTACGCTTGTGTTACCGCTCCTTTTCCAAAAGTCCAAATCCTCCAGAGCCTGAGGCAAAAAGATTACTTCCATATATCATCCAGATTCATCTTTACTCCTTCGCCTCTTTTAGCTGCTTCCAAAGCAGCATCGAGTCTTTTTTTGTTGGCTTCAGTAGAAGTAAGAAAGTCTGTTTCATCGCTGTAGGGCTCTTGCTGATAAGGGATATGAGAAGTCTCTAAAAAGTTTTTTAAAGCTCTTTGTTGAGCATCATCCTTTGGGATAATAATGAATGTTTCCATCATGTTGTAATATCAAAGCTTCTTATCTAAAAATAATATTGTACACCAAACCATTTACATTTAGAAAGCCAAGCTTTAACAACCTGGCTTTGGCACGGAACAACGCATTTTCTTGCGCTCTCTCGTAATTCGAATGTACATAAAAATATAATCAATTTGATGATATTTTAGCAAAAGTTATTGAATGTAAATGATCTTTCTAAGGTTCATGAGAATTTACGAGTTATTGAGTTTAGTTACTATGGGAGAGATACTTCTTTCAGTAGAGGGAGTTTAAGCAGGTCGAAAGACCTGCCTTTATCTTATACTTCAAGGTGCGCTGGCGCTAACACCTTGAAGAACGTTGGTGCAGGTATTGTAGATAATGCAGAAGATTATGTTTATAGTAGTGCAAGGTTTTATTTCGGTAAGAAGTGCTTTATTGAACTGGCTCCCGTATGAAGTTGCAAACTGAGGGTAAAATGCGGCGAAGCTTCAAACTTCGCCGAGTTGGGGGAATTTAATTAATTTATCTATCGCTTTATTTTTCTTACAACCCCATCATTTAACAGTTCCTCTTCGTTTTTATTTTAGCATCCTTTATAAGCTTTTCAATTTTCGCAGAGCTATTTTTTACTTGATTAATAATGGTTTTATATTTTTTCTCACCATCTCCGGCTCTATATCCATAGCTTATGAAGTTTTTTTTCCTTGTTCAGAATATATGCGCATTAGCTTCTTTCTGAAAAAAATAATATCCTGTTGACCGAAATGTTCACAATATGCATCGGCAACGGTTTGTTTTACTTTTGGAACTCATTTTTTGATAGTAGCGAGACATGCTGGAAGAACGGATATATCTATTCGCTATTAAACGAAAGCCTAAATATTGTAAGCTTTTAAAGTTTCCTTTTTCATCATATCCCCGCATTATTCCTTCCTTGTAAGATTTAAAAAATACCACTTCTGTCTTATCCTGATTAACGATGACCTCGTATTCTCTGATAGTTGTAGTAATCAACTCTTGGAAGTATTGCCAGTCCTCCTGTTTGCATATCAAAAGAAGGTCATCGCAATACCTTCTGTAGTATGCCCCTTTTAGTAATGCCTCGTTGTAAATAGTCTTGTCAAAGTCAATTAAGTAAATATTGGATAAGTAGGCACTAATTGGTGAACCTTGGGGAATACCACATTTTATTCCATATTTACGGCTATTGGTATATTTTATTGTAGAACTCATTTTTCTCAATCAAATGCGGCTCAACTAACTCCCTGAATTTACCTGGCGTGCAAATTCTTTCTTTATGCATTCCTTTACCTAATAAAGGAGGAAATACAACATCTAAATTTTTCTTTCTAACAAAGGTGTAATCAGTAAGTGTTTTGAAAACTTTGAAATGGTCTTTTGGTAGTCTGGCCTCATTCTAATAATTCTGCCCACTTCTCTTTAAGAATATCATGGTCTAACCCATCAAAATAGGAACTCAAATCAAAAGCTAAGGCAACGTGCCCTTCTTTTATAAAATCAAATGCTTCAAAAGCAAAGTGAATATTACATTTTCCACCTTTCTCAATGTATGCTAATACACATTCTTCAATTCCTTCATTTCTAATTGCATCTAAATAGAAATGATTTAAAACAGTAGCATACCAGCTATAAATAAATGCATCGAAATGAGACGCATAAGCTATAGGTCGTATCTTTTCTGTTTTAAAGATTTTCTTTTTTCCTGTTTCTGAATTCTTTTTGTGTTTAATACGTGGCGAAATGATATCACATTTGATAAATGGATAAAAGCTATGTTTAGGGATGTTAACAAAAGCATCTTGGAAGTAATTCTTAAAGAATTCAATATTCTTATCAAACTGAATAAAACGGTCAAAATGGAGGTATCTTCGTTTTTTATTTTTTTGGTAGTTTAACTCACGCTTTGTCCATTGATTGAATAGCAATTCAAAGAGTTCTGGTTTCATTTGGAAAGGGTTAAAAATGCAAAGCCAAGGGGGCATAACGCCGACGCAGGCTACCTCCCTTGGTCTAACAATGTTTCCCCACTACTCTCATAAGCACTGTCCATTTTCTCTAAGCAGTTTAGGCGTCTCAAATAACTTAAATTTGCATAAGATGGCAACTCTTACACTGGTCATCAATAGCTTTAGTCCTGCTGCTGAACACCTTCGGTCTTCCGGGGGTGCGTTGGCTGAGGTTATTTCTGTTAGTACTAACAGAAATAACCGAGGTGGCACGGCTATGTCAACTAAATGATGTCCCGCAGAGCAGACGTTTTTAGCGTCCCTCGTTGTAGGACGAATATAAATGAAAATATGATTATATAAATTAAAAATTATTTTTATCTTATAAAAGTTGTTCTTCCAAATTATCAATCTTTACTCTTGGTTTAAATGCCTCCTGCAATACACTTTGCAACAACTGCTGTGCGTATTGGCGGCTTTGTTGTACCTGGGCTTCTAACTGGCTTAGCTGCTGTTGCAATTGCTGTACTTTGGCTACTATGCGTTGTTGTTCGGCAAGTGGGGGAAGTGGGAAATAATATGATACTTTGATCTGTTGCATATTAAGTTTGGTTGAGTCGTCGTTGTTGAAAATTTCTAATCTCTAGTATTGATTGATTCCACAATATGTATAGAGTTTGATAGAAATTTATAAACGTATTCAACTAGCACGAATTGATGTAAAACATGAACTTATTAGGTATGCAGGCTATCGCTAGATATCATCTTTCTTTAACAATCTGCATTTCCTACCAATTCTCCTCCTAGTTCGTTGATAAGTAAATCATCTTTCTCAAGTTTGAATAATCTCGTTTATCTTTGAACTTTTGACTGGAGCACGTTGTTTTCAAATTAAACTTAACATCGCTTTACCTCTGACATTTCAGAAGTTGCTTAACTATAGGAACTTCCATTTTTTACGTAATACTTTTTGCCAAATGTAGATCCATTATAACAGAATTGCTTATCACTTCTCCCAACCTACACCACACCCAACCTTCCGGTAATTCAAAAGGAATTTCATCTTCTGTTATAGGTGGTAATTCTTTTTCTTTTTTAAGCTTGCCTTCTTTTATAAGTTTTTCTTTTTCAGCTTTTATCCGTTTTAGTAATGCTGTTGCAGGTTCGTCTGTTGGGTCTTGTTTGGTTAGTTTTCCCTGTACGGCTTCCTGCAATATGGTTTGGCGGAGAAGTTGAAGATAGGTTTGTTGTTGGTCTAAGTTCATTCAAAATTGTCGAGAAATCTTTGTAAACTATCTATATCTTTTTAATGAATCTTTTTGTTCATCAATATGATGGCAAATTTGGAATTTCAATTAATTCAAACACTTGTACTTCATTCAAGTACTTTCTGTTTGTAGTTCCTGTTGCATTGGTTTCAGTAATAGAATTCATAAAACCTGAAGATTTGAAATAAACAGTTGAAGAAGATCAATATTAATATTGATGTATCTAATGTTTGCAAACACCCATATTGCCGTAGCTGATGCTCCATCTAATTCTTCAGAACTAATTCCGAAATGCCCCAATCTTTGCGTCAATACACCAAATAAGTTGATTTGTCCTTGATAACCGATATTGTTTTCATATTCAATTCCAACGCCCTTTCAATTCTTCGTAATACAACACCTTTTCCATAGTTCTTCATAGTCACTATTTTGTATTCTTTATCAGGTTCAATGCTTATCCAACTATCTTTACTCAATACTTAAAAATTTTCCAATCTTATATTGTTCCACTCATTCTATATTTAGTTTGATAACAGCACAACTAATGAACGAAATGCGACCAAATTTTAACCGGAGTTGCTGCACATGTATCATATTAATTCCTCCTTTAATTGTTTTAGCAACTCATTACTCTTCGCAAATGAATTCCCCAAGTAATTCAATCAACTCGCTGCTGGTATATTGATGTTGTTCTTCGCTGCTATTAGGATTCTTAATATCGAAATTGTAATTGCGTCTTTTTAATTCTTCAGCACTTACTTTCCATGCATATTGGTTCTCTTCGCGGTTATTCCACCACGCCTTTTCCAAATCAAACTCTTTGATGTTGATGGGCTTGGTTTTATTATAGCTCTTTACCCCATCAGGATAAGGATGCTCAAAATACCAAACCTCTTTAGTAGGTTTACCTTTGTAAAGAACAGGAGATTGGTTTTAATGCCGGTATAAGGCGCAAACACGCCATTGGGCAGGCGTACAATGGTATGCAGGTTGCACTTTTCCAGCAGCGTTTCTTTTATGCGCGTAGCCACACCTTCACCAAACAAAAAGCCATCGGGCAATACCACGCCACAACGTCCGTCATCTTTCAGCAGGTGAATAATCAGCGCCATAAATAGGTTGGCTGTTTCCCTGGTACGGAATTGTGCCGGGAAGTTATTTTCTACACCATCTTCTTCCATGCCGCCAAAAGGCGGGTTGGTAACAATCACATCCACGCGGTGTTGGTGCTCCATTCGATAGCTATGGTTGAGCAAATTGTCGTGGTCAATAGAAGGCACTTCTATACCATGCAATATCATGTTGGTAGTTGCCAGCATGTGCGGCAACGGCTTTTTCTCTACGCCGCATATGCTGTTTTGCAGCTTGGCGCGGTCTGCCAGTGTTTTTACCTTTTCATGTGTGTTTAATGAATTCAACCACATTGGTCAAAAAGCCGGCGGTGCCACAGGCCGGGTCCAGCACTTTTTCGCCCAGCTTGGGTGCTACCATTTCTACAATAAACTGTGTTACGGCCGGGGCGTATAAAACTCACCGGCATTACCTGCACTTTGCAGGTCGCGGAGTATTTGCTCGTAAATATCGTTGAAGGCGTGGCGCTCTGCTTGTGTGTCAAGGTCTGAATGTCTTTGTTGATCTTGTTGATGACCTGCCTAAGCAAGGTGCCGCTCTTCATGTAGTTGTAGCTGTCTTCAAATACATCACGCACCATGCGGGCTGCATCTTTGTTGTGTTGTACTTCAGGTCTTTGAGGCGTGGAAAAAGCGAGTTGTTGACAAAACCGAGCAATTCATCGCCGGTCATACCTTCTTCATCGGCAGCCCAAGTGCGCCAGCGAAGGTCTTTGGGTATGGGCGATTTATAGTTTTCGTTGAGTATTTCCCAATCGTTTTCTTTTTCGTCAAATATTTTAAGGAACAGCATCCAGCCGAGTTGAGAGATGCGTTGTGCATCGCCATCAACACCGGCATCTTTGCGCATGATGTCCTGGATGGATTTTATGGTGGAAGTGAGATTAGCCATTTGGATTATTCAGTTTATAGTAAACAGGTCTTTTTCAAATTCTTGTTTTAGTTCTTCTTCGGTTGGCAAGTATAGCTTATAGCGGGAAGCAAATAGCTGTTTGCTGTCTTTTAATACGGAATATTTTACAACTGTTTCGTTTTTGGCTGAGCATAGAATAATGCCGATGGTAGGATTATCAGTATCTTCTTTCATATTGTCTTCAAACCAGCGTACATATAAGTCCATTTGCCCAATATCCTGGTGCATTAGCTTGCCCAGCTTCAAATCAATCAGGACAAAACATTTCAGGATGTAATTGTAGAAAACAAGATCAACATAAAAGTGCTCGCCATCTGCAGTAATGCGCTTTTGCTGCGCAGAATGCGAATCCCTTTCCAACTCCAACAGAAATTGCTGCAGTTGTCTGATAATCGCATTTTCAAGGTCTTTTTCTAATACGCCTGATGAGCAGGAAGGTTTAAAATTCGAGTACATACGGATCTTTTATGAAGTCTTCCGGTGAATGCGGCAGCTTCTTTGTTTTGTTGTTTGCTTCGGCTGCTACTGCTTCTTTTTCTTGTGAAGAAAGAATGCGTTCATAGTAAAAAGAGTTGATTTGCCGCTCCAAAGCTCTGGTGCTCCAGTTTTGCTCAATAGCTTCGTTAAGGTAAAATCGGCGTGCTGCCTCATTTTCCACTTTCAACAGCAGCCGGTAATGTGTCCAGGTTAATTCGTCACGCAGTGCGTGACTTTTTTCAACAGGCGGGAAACTTAGATAGAACTGCCTGAAATATTTCAGGTTAGTTTCTGTATAACCCTTTCCCAGATCTGCCGTCAGCTTTGCAGACAGCTCCTTTAGCAATGCTGTGCCATACGTTGCTTTCGCAGCACCAGACTGTTCGTATTCCACAATGTGTTTACCTACTTCCCAGTAAGCTACCACCATCGTGAAGTTAACCGCGCGATAAGCAGATCGCCGGGCTTCCTCTAAGATGGTTTTTATTTGCAGGTATAAATTATCTTCCGCTGGCTTCATAATCTTCCATAATGTTCAGCTATGCAAAATTGCCTAAGCAGTTTGATACAGTTGTTTCTCTAAATCCTTAATTGCTGCCATGTATTTATCCTTACTTCCAAACAGTCTGATAATCTCCACCGGCGAACCATACTCATCAAAAGGATGCAAGGATAACACTTCTGTGCTTTCTATGGTGGTGATGCCTTCATCAGCATACTTTTCCAACAAAGCTTCCAATACCTGCTTTGCCTGTACTCCATACTTTGTAAAGTAGTTGCGCTTCTTTACCTTATTGGCTCTTTCTTTCCTGGAAAGGGGCGGTTGATCGTAAGCTACATGGCAGATCAAATCAAACAAATCCACTTCTTTGTTTACTGCATTTTGTAAAGCTTCTACCATTATACCCTGTTCTTCCAGTTCTTTGATGATAGCTGCCTTACGATCCGCTTCATTCCATTTGTTTAAGAAATCATTTAATGATGCAAATTGATTATTAATAATTTCCTTTGTATAGTCTTTCAAACTTTTGGTAATCAGCTTGCCATTTACATCAAAATGTAATTCCTGCGATTGCAGCACAGAAACATCTACTCCATTTACATATATCTTTCTTGGAGTTGTATTGGCGGTAGTAGGAGGAAACGGAAAAGGTAATGTAGGCGGTGTTGGAGGTTCACTAATGTTTCCACCTAAATCTTCTTCACCGGTTGGATAATTGTTATCCCCTTCATCCTCATCACTCGCCTAAATCATCGTCTTCATTCTTTTCTTTAATCTTGATAGGATCACCATCAAAGTTTTTATCTGCAAACAACTTGGTAGCATTTCTGAAATCAAGAATGGTAAAATAGGTCTTACCAAACTGTTCATTAATGCGGGTACCACGACCAATGATTTGCTTAAATTCGGTCATGCTTTGGATATTACTATCCAGAACAATCAGTTTACAGGTTTGGGCATCTACGCCGGTGGTCATCAGCTTACTGGTAGTGGCAATCACGGGATAACGTTCTTCAGGATTGATGAAGTTGTCCAGTTCTCTTTTGCCTTCTTCATTATCACCGGTTATCTGCATCACATATTTATAATTAGTAGCTACCAGGTCAGCGTTTTCTTTGGTTAATGCATGGCGCATTCTTTCTGCATGGTCTATATCTACACAAAAGACAATGGTTTTGGCAAAGCGATCTGTAGCCTTTCAAAAACTCAGTAACCTTTTTGGCAACTGTTGCTGTTCGTTCATCTATAACCAGTGTTTTATCATAATCCTTACGGTTATAAACTCTGTCTTCCACTTCATTTCCGCTCTTATCTCTTTTCCCTTTTCCTGGTCGCCAGCCTTCTTCCGTATCCGTATTTAAAGTAACTCTTATTACCTTATAAGGAGCTAAGAAACCATCATCAATACCTTGCTTCAAAGAATAAGTATAGAGCGGGTCTCCAAAATATTCCATGTTGGAAACTTCCTTTGTTTCTTTTGGGGTGGCGTAAGACCTATATGCGTTGCTTTTTTGAAATAATCTAATATCTCCCGCCAGGCACTGTCTTCGGCAGCACTTCCCCGGTGGCACTCATCAATGATCAATCAGATCAAAAAAATCACGGGAGAATTGCTTATATACATTAGCAGCTTCATCATTGCCAGACAAGCCCTGGTAAAGGCTAAATAAATTTCATAGCTCTTATCAATTTGCCGCTGTTTAACAATGGTCATTTTATCACGAAAATGCTTGAAGTCGCCGCGTTTTGTTTGGTCAATTAAAGCATTTCTATCTGCCAGAAACAAAATTCTTTTCTTTGCGCCGGCTTTCCATAAGCGATAAATAATTTGAAAAGCAGTATAGGTTTTACCTGTACCAGTAGCCATTACCAACAATATTCGCTGTTGACCTTTAGCAATTGCTTCTACAGTGCGGTTGATAGCTATTTGCTGGTAATAACGTGGCTTTCGACCCGAACCATCAGAATAGTAATCCTGCGAATGCAATTCTGTTCTTCCTCTGGTGTAATAATGTTTTTGTATAGCTTTGTATTTCTGCCACAATTCTTCAGGAGAAGGAAACTCGTTTAAAACAAGTTCTGTTTCAATTTCCACACCTTTAGCAGTCCTGTCATGAAACAAGAAAGCCGTTCCATTTGAGCTAAATACGGAGGGTATATCCAGGATACGGGCATATTCCAATGCCTGCTGAATGCCTGCATTTACAGAATGAGATTGATCTTTAGCTTCAATAATGGCAACAGGAATGGATTTGTAATAAAGAATATAGTCTGCTCTTTTACGGGTACCTCTTGCAATAAGCTTTCCCTTAACTATGATTTTTCCATCTGTAAAAGACACTTCCTCAAATACCTGGGTGTTAATATCCCAGCCGGCATCTTTAAGAGCGGGTGTAATAAACTTGGTGCAAACATCTCTTTCCGATAATACCAGTTGTTTAGGATTAAGCATGATGGTTTGATAAATGGCAAAAAACGATTCAAACTTATTAAATTAAATTATAAAACGTAATTTTTTTCCAGGTTCTTCCAGGTCTTAGCGCATCGCACTTAGAAGAAAAAGATAAAAGCAGGTCTCCTCTGATAGCTTATTCACTGGAACTATAGTACATTTTAGTAAAGCAGTTGCAAGTTGAAACAAGCATTTACACTATATTTTATTTCTCCTATCTCATAACCTCCCCACAAGTCAATACATATTATCACTTACCATACCTTCCCCTACAAACATGGAGTACTCATACCAAAGCGGTACTAAAGTCATAGCAAAGCCATACTAAAGCCATGGATAGTCCATGGGAAGCGGTGCAAAGCCCCGCTGCTTTACAACATACCGGTAATACTTTCCTGCAATTAATCAACACCTCAGCCGCCCGCTTAGCAAAATGCATCACCCTACACTCCCTTACAAAACGATACCCTTTTCAATTAGCCATATAGCCCTCCATCTCTCAGCCAGGTGTATATATCAATCTTCAATCAAACAAATTCTTCCTTACAAATCATTGTCCTATCATGCATGTAGCAGGGGTAGTACAACCCTTGCTACTGTTCTCAGCATCAACTCCCTGCTAAGTTTGCCCTGTCCATCACACATCATACGCGTGGGTGGGTGAGGGCAGTAAACACATAATTCAATCAACAATTAAAAACAAACGATCATGGCAAAACAAATGGGTACCATTACCCTCAAAGGAACCGTTGGCAATATTACCTTTTTCAAATCCGGGGATGGTTACCTGGTACGAAGCAGGGGAGGTGTATCAGCAAAGACAATAGCTACCCACCCGGCTTTCCAACGCACCCGGGAAAATAATGCAGCGTTCAGCAATGCAGCCAAAGGAGGCAGGCTGTTAAGAACAAGCCTGCGCAGCACCATTGTAAATGGGAGAGATACGCATATGGTAAGCCGCCTCACCTCCCAAATGCTCAGGGCTATACAGGCAGATACCACCAGTTCCAGGGGGCTGCGCAATATAACAGCCGGAGATGCCGGCTTGCTGCAAGGCTTCAACTTTAATATCGGTGCAAGCTTATCTGCCACGCTGAGTGCGCACTATACTGTTTCCTTCACCAGGTCTTCCGGTACTGTTCAGCTAAGTATAGAAGATTTCATTCCGTTCAAGTTGCTCACTGCACCTGCCGGTACTACCCACTTCCGCTTCGTAGCAGCAGCCGCATCCGTCAACTTCGGGGACAACTCCTATGAGGCAGCAACTGCCACCTCAGGAAATCTGGCATACAACAATACAGCCACCGGCGCACTTACACTTAGCATGGCCTTACCGGCGAATAGTACAGATCCGGTATTCATAGTGCTGGGTGTCGAGTTCCTCCAGCAGGTAAATGGCAACCAGTATACACTGCATGACAGAGCCGCTAATGCATGTAGTATTATTAAGGTAGATACTCCGGCATAACTCTAAAAGGAGCCCTGTTTCTATGCAAAGCAATATAGGACGCCATACAATAGCTGCTGCCATCACCGGCACCAGTATAGGTATCTGCAAAGCAATGAATGCCACTCTGGTGCTGCAATCCTTGTTCCTGACATCAGTGCCGCATAAAGCGGTACAGTTTACTTCTGCTTGCAGCAGGTAACTAAGAAGATAAAACGGTAGCACATGAAAAGCCCGGCACTATGCCGGGCTTTCTTGATGCCTGGGGCTTTTCCAGTACTGATGGTACCAGCTCTAATGGAAACTCAATAAATGTGGGTCATACTTTTCTTATCTTAACAGAGGTAACACCCACAGGGACAATTTCACGAAGTGTAGGGTTTTATCCGCAAGAGATGGTTTATCCAGGTTATACAAGTGCACCAGGTATGGCTAATAACGATCAGCAGCATCCTTATAATATTTCTCTTACAATGACAGTGACAAATAGCGAGTTTTTTGATGTGTTATCCTATGTAAAAAATACTGTGAATGGAGTTTACGATTTGAATAATAATAATTGTACAAGCTTTGTGTTAGGTACTCTCAACGCTAGTGGCTTGAGTATTCCGGCTACAAAGGGAAGTTGGGCAGGAGGTGGTTCAGGATATAACCCCGGTGATCTTGGAGAGGATATAAGATCAATGACGCTTGCACCGAATATGACAAGGGACACAACCATCAATAATAACAGGAATGCTACTAACCACCCTAACTCAGGAGACTGTGTACTTTAAAGCATATTTACTATGAAAATTATAACTGTTCTATTGATCTGTTTACTATATAGCTGGAACTCCTTTAGCCAGGTACCCGATTGGCGAAAAACAACAGATTGGAGGAAATATGATTTTTATAAAAGCAATGCATTTGATTATCCAATCGACTCTCTTTATTCTTATCAATATATTGCATTGGATGATAATAAAATGCGTTCACTGCTTGCAGACGCAAAACCATTAAATATCCCTTCAAAAAATGTGTATTGGATGGGGCTCTACGTGGTAACTTACATGTTGGATAACCGACCCGGGAAAATGGAGGTGAGTATGTATGGTGGCTTCTTTTATGATGATATTTCAAAAAAATATTACCAGGTAGACTCCACAAAAAAGTTCGAATGGTTAGATTATTTTAGTAATACGATGGTAAAACATTAATTATTCAAAATCAAAAGAGAGTTGGCTCAATATTATTTAATACTACTAATGCTTTTTTTAAGGATGGTATTTCTATGGATCAGCCTTCCCATTGTCTTTTTGTACCTGCTGTTTGGGAATAAGTGGACAAAAAAGCTATTCCTCATTTCATTAATTATGAATCTTATGTTATGGGTGATTTGTATATTAATGTTTTATTTTAACCATTTATCTTATGATTTTCTGATAGAGTTCAGGTACAACTTGTTATTAGGTATTATAATCACAATCATTTTTTTACTGAAGCTTATAAAATCATATAAAAGTTCATAACAGATCTGATCCTTTAGCCACAATTCATTTGGTACTCCACAAAGGGATTAAAAGCTGCTTGGTAGTATTAGGTAAACATAAAATGAACTCATTTATTTTCAAATATTAAAGGCAGTAAGTGGCAAAGCGAATTAATTATTCAAATTATTGGGATTAGCTCCTGCTTAGCAAAATACCAATAGCTGCCTGGGGCATTGTAACTTACGTTTTTGTAATAATCTATCCATATACATATAACTTTCAAATGGGTGTTAACTTACATTACTTCCTCTTACTATTTTCTATATGCTTTTTTACAGCTACTCTAATTACTACACTTGTTTTTAAGTTGACTGCTTCATTTACCTTCATCTTTTCCATCCTGGTAACGATAAGTGGACTATTACTGCTGATCTTTAATCATCCATACTACAATTATGGCAATGAATACTTTGTAATGTGTTTGGTTATGCTTATCCTGGCAACATCCCTTTTGTATGTATAAGTTCTGGAGAGATTCTCCTTTGCAAAGCTTAATACCTGTGCTGTCTTTTTTGAAAAGCAAGCATGAGTTGAGTCAAAGATTTTATGTTATAGACGGTAATGGTATTACTGCAAGTGAAGCTTATCGCTTTTTAAATAACCGATGGATGGAACGAAAGATGTATGCCAATAACCGTTTGTTACAACACAGTGATACGGAAATAAGGGGAGCGAAAGCTGTCTTAAAAAGCACGAATGGTAAAAAAAGGAATAGACTTCCAAAGAAAAATTCAGAATAATGGTAGTAGAATCGAGCGAAATCAGTGTAATACTTGTCCCTATTATATCTTTTTACGAATCGGCTGAGCAAGATGTAATAATTAATACCACACATATTAGTTTATATTTCGCTCTTTATTATCAATGGCAGCTTAGCAATTACATAAGTCCTTTTGAAATAAAAAGAGATCATATAATGAAGCTGGCAAAGATCAGTTCCAGGAAAACATTCAATAAATGTATGTGTACGCTCCATAAAGCAGGATACATCAAATATATTCCTTCCTATAATCCGGAAATAAATAGTATGGTTTGTTTGATGTTACAAGATGGAAATTAGCAATTTAATTAAGCGAAACGGAATTGATTGATGTATCGATATTTTACCCTTAGAATACGGGCAATAATTGATTCTTATTGTCATCACATTTAATTTTAAAGATATGGGAGGTATAAAGTGGAAAATGAAAATAGTATAAAAGCAGTAACCTCTAAGATGAACTATATTCTGCAAAAAGAAATTTTAACCTTTGAGGAAGCTTGTATTTACTTGGGCAGAAGTGCTTCATTTATGTATAAACTTACAAGCAAAAGGCTAATACCTTACTATGTCCCAAGTGGAAAATTGATATACTTTAAAAAGGTCAGAACTCGATGAGTGGGTACTTCATAATAAGAAATTAAGTACTGAGGAAATACAACGGAAAGCAGACCTCCTACAAAAAGAGGTAAATTATAATCTTTTAACAGAGCTATCGCATGGATAGCTTTTTTGTTTGGATTCAAAATCGCGCTTTAATCATACAACTCAAAATAGAAACCGGTAAAGGAAACAATTTATAATTATTTACTTATGGTGCAAATTTTGGTGCAAATAAAAAGCACTTACAACATTATCTGTTATAAGTGCTTGATTTTTAAGTGGGCCCACCTGGGCTTGAACCAGGGACCCCCTGATTATGAGTCAGGTGCTCTAACCAGCTGAGCTATAGGCCCTGAATCTGTTTTAAGATTCGGGAGCGCAAAAATAGAGAAATCCGGCAATTTTCCAAGACTAATTATTCTGTTAACAAAATAAGTGTCAAATAAACTATTCCATTCTAATAATATAGTATCAGCGCCTAAAACCGGCCGAGGTTTTTTATCAGCAATAGCTCCAAAGAAGCGGAATATTATAGCTTCTTCCTGCTTGCAACCTTAACTTGTTCCATAAAATGCAAGCTGATGAATATTTACAAGGGGCAAGTTTTAAAGGGCAAGATACGGAGGAGATACGGCGCAGATACGACGGAGATAGGGAGGAGATCAGGTATATGTTAGGTATAACTTAAGTATAAGTTAGGTATAAGTTAAGTATAACTCTGAATGTCCCGGAGAGCAATAATAAAAATGATGGGACAAGTTAAGGCTTGCAACTTGTAGTTTGCGTGCAGCTACTATGCTACCTGTTTGAAGTTGGGATAAGTATTTTATTGGGGTACCAGAGCCTCAGTTGCACCGTACCTCCTCCCTATCTAAACTGTACCTGAGTCGAATCAAAGCCATATATCCTTCGATGATCCTTTGTTCATCTTATATCTTATCAGGATAGTTGGGGTAAAAAACAGAGGTAATGATTATTCCTGGCAGCAGGTAGAGGGAAGGATTGTAAATATACAACAGAATCTCGGCATCTTCTCTCAGAGTTCCTTGAAAGCACCCTTCCAACCCATGGTACATTACAACCGTACTTAAAATTTAAAATACCCCTCCAGCCGGATAGTTCCCTGGTAAACTTATTTAATTAAACACTGTACTTATATTTTCTGGTAATTATTTTTGCTGCTATGCAAAACATCCGCAATATCATCTTCGACCTTGGTGGCGTATTTATCGCAATAGATTATGCCAAAACACAAAAGGCTTTTACCGACTTAGAGGTACAAAACTTTCATGAGTTGTATACACAGAGCCATGCCTCCGATTTGTTTGAGGCTTTGGAAATGGGGAAAATAGACGCTGCAACTTTTTACGACAACTTTCGCAATCATACCAACACTACACTTGCCGATGAGCAGATAGAAGAATCGTGGAATGCTTTATTAGGCTCCTTTTACGAAGACAGATTACAATGGCTGGACATGATAAAGGATAAATACAAGATATTCCTGCTGTCCAATACCAACGCTATTCATCATAAAGCCTTTACGAAAATATACCAGCAGCAAACCGGTAAGCAGGATTTCGATGACTACTTTATTAAAGCTTATTACTCACATACTATGGGCTTGCGCAAGCCTTACGAAGAAGCATATCAGTATGTACTGAACGAGCAAGGCCTAAAGGCGGAGGAAACCCTGTTTATAGATGATACTTTGCCCAATGTAGAAGGTGCACAGAAAGCTGGCTTGCAAACAATACATCTTAAACCAGGAATGTCTTTATTGGATTTGAATTTGTAAAACAACAACGCTGACAGGGTTCTTAACCCTGTCAGCGTTAAGCCAACATTTCGTCTCATCACTTCACAAACAACCTGTCTATATAATCCTCTTTCAACTCAATATAAGTAGGATTGCCGCCCGGTGTTAAATTAGAGGTGTTGCAGGCAAACAGTTGCACTATCAATGTCTCCATCTCTTGCTGCGATAATGTTCTGCCTGCTTTAATGGCTTGCTGCCTTGCCATACAGCGGACTATCTTTTCGCGCTTGCTGAACTTTACTTCACTGGTAAAATGTTTAAACTGTTCCAGCAACAATTCAATTACCTGCTTTTCATTGCCCTGCTGTACATCGGCGGGCGTACCTTGCACTACAAAAGAGTCCCTGCCAAACGGCTCAATAATATAGCCAATCACCTCCATGTCTGGCAATAAGTCTTCTAATAAAATAGCATCTGCCGGAGATAACTGTAATGTAACTAGGAAACAAACTCTTTTGCGTAGCTGCCTGCTTCCCATAAATAGCTGCACTCAGGTGCTCGTACAGCACGCGCTCATGCGCTAATTGCTGATGTACAAGTATCAGATCTTTGTCTGTTACTGCAACAATGTAAGTATTATTTAACTGGTAAACAGGTTTTGGCAGTGCAGGCTGCGCATTAAATGAGGTGTGCTGAATAACATTTTCCTGCGCTGGTATTTGCTCTTCTTTTGCAGCAGTAAAAAATTCTTTCCAGTGCCGCAGCTCACTCTTTTCATTTGGCTCTATGGCGTGCGCCTGATGCATCTGTGTAAAGGTTTTATACAGGCTGGAAGAAGAAGCGGTTTGTTGTTCATTCTCCGTAAATGGCTTGCTCACGGCATCCATTTGTTGGATATCTGCATTCAGGGAAAAGTCAAGCGAAGGGGCAATACTAAACTGTGCCAATGCATGCTTCACTGCACTTTGCACAAATGCATAGATGATCTTTTCATCTTCAAACTTTATCTCCTGCTTCGTAGGATGTACATTGATATCTATCTGGCTGGGGTCAAGATCTATATATAACACATAGAGCGGAAAACAATCCTTTGGCTATCAAGTCCTCAAAAGCACTACCTACTGCATGATTTAAATACCCGCTTCGGATAAAGCGGTTGTTGACAAAAAAGTACTGATCACCACGGGTTTTACGGGCAGCATCGGGCTTACCTACAAAGCCGTAGATATTCATGTAGTCGGTCTGTTCGTTTACACTCACCAGCTTGGTGCTGTATTGAGTGCCCAATATTTGTAAAATGCGTTGCTTATGGCTGCCTGCTTCTAAATAAAATACCTGCTGGCCATTGCTTGTAAGCGAGAAGAAGATATTTGGGAAAGCCATTGCCACACGGATAAATTCATCCATGATATGCCGTAGCTCTGCCGTATTACTTTTTAAAAAGTTCCTTCGTGCCGGCACATTGAAAAACAAGTTCTTCATGCAGATATTGGTACCTGTAGCACAAGCACAAGGCTGCTGCCTTGTTACAATACCATTCTCAATGTCTATACTGGTGCCTAATTCATCTTCTGCTCTGCGTGTACGCAGTTCTACCTGTGCTACTGCGGCTATTGATGCCAATGCTTCGCCACGGAAGCCCATGGTAGCTATTCTGAACAAATCGTCTATTGCTCTTATTTTACTGGTAGCATGGCGCTCAAAGCTCATACGTGCATCTGTCTCACTCATGCCTTTGCCGTTATCAATCACCTGTACCAGGTTTTTACCGGCATCTGTTACTATCAGTTGAATTTGCGTTGCCCCTGCATCCACCGCATTCTCCAGCAGTTCTTTCACTGCGCTTGCCGGACGTTGTATTACCTCACCGGCTGCTATCTGGTTTGCTATATTATCGGGCAACAGTTGTATGATATCTGCCACTTCACAATTCTTTTAAGGAAATTAAAATGTAAAACTAATCTTTCTTTAAGAGGACATTAGCACTTGCTTTATACTTTTGTGTCACCGGAATCCAATATCATATTATCCAATATCACAACAAAATCCGATAGTCCTAATATCATTTTCAAAAGCGTGATTAGCCTCTGGCAGCGCTTACCCCACTAAGCGCTGCTGTAATCACCACTTATCGAGTGTTATTTTCCAACTATTATTGCGTACCTGAATAATTTGGAGTGCACCCGTACCAGCAATTATATTTCAGGTAACACCACATCTCAAACTCATACTTCAATATACGTTGCTGTACTACAGCCTTTACCCTCTTATCCCTCATGCACTCCATCCATTCAACCATTTATATACTATAATATTCCATACTCAATACATTGTAACTTAAGTTTGTTTAAACTGCACATTATTTTTATTAACAGCAATATAGCTGTTGCTGAGCTTTGTTCCTGCCTGTCGGATATAGAATTGCCAGTAATTATAATTTGTTTTTCACTTCTATATTTAATGATATTGAGCTTTTTGCTGCTTTTTTCTTTTAAGTGAAAAAGCAAGTCAACAACTTGCTGTAAGAAGCAGAACCTTTTAAGGCTTTTCCCAAATAAGTTGATTCTTAATGAATGGTCGTTCTGTAACCATTTATATAGCTTCAGGAATCAGGAGCTTGCAATGAACTCCGGACAGGTTTCTTTTAAAAGACAATAATTGCAGATAATACTAAAGAGTAAAGCTTATAATAATAGATTGACTTGGAAGACATAACTATTATAAAATTTCTATGCCTTTGATTACCATTAACCTTTGCTTATGTTTCTTTTGATGGCAACTTCTTTGTAATTTCTCCAGGACTGCCAAAGACAATGGATGGATAGCTAAAAGTACCAAAACAAAAAACTGCATACTTAGTTTTCTCGTAGTTAGATCAGGATATATAATTAAACACAATTTAAAATTCATTGCATGGAAAAGACGAATGTTAGTGTTACTGAAGAAGTTTCTTCTAAGGGGATGCACAGGAGGAAATTCTTAGGGATTGTAGGAGGTTCGGCATCGATAATAGCTGTTGCTGCTGCATGTAATAATAATGATAATAGCAATGCACCATATGATGGCGCCGTAGTAGGATCTGATGGCACGGTAGACCTTGGCAGAGGTGATATAGGCATTCTTAATTATGCTTATGCACTTGAACAGTTAGAGGCTGCTTTTTATACACAGGTGATAGCTACTCCTTACAGTGGTATTACAGATGGAGAAAAATCATTGTTAACTGATATCAGGGATCATGAAATTGCTCACCGCGAGTTTTTAAAAGCAGCATTAGGTACTAAGGGGATTCCCGATAGCGCTATAAAAGTTAATTTTACTGCTATTGATTTTACCAGCAGAACAAGCGTATTAAATACTGCTAAAACATTTGAAGACTTAGGTGTTTCTGCCTACAATGGTGCAGGCAAATTGCTTGCAAGTGCCGATTACTTATTGTTAGCCGGTAAGATTGTTTCTGTAGAAGCAAGGCACGCTTCCTTCATCAGAGATATGGTTACGTATGGCTCGTTTGCAGCTTCAGATGTAGTTGATTCAGCATCCGGTCTTGATGCCATTAATGATATCACGACAGTCCTTAAAGCAGCCGCTCCATTCTTAGCTACAAAAGTTACCTTCACTATTTTGCCAACTGCGTAATCCTTTCTTCTTATAAAAAAATAATAATAATGAATCTCAAACATATCTTAACAGAAATAGAAAAAGTTGATCCTGAAGTATATGAAAGATTGGATACGCGCCGGTCTTCTCTCCGTAGTTTTTCAGGTATTGGAAAAAAGATTGCACTTACCGCCTTACCATTTGCTTTAGGTGGCATGTTCAAGAAGGCATACGGACAAACCAATGCAATTCCTTCAGTAGTAGAGATATTAAATTATGCGCTTACGCTTGAGTTCCTTGAATCAGAGTTTTATAAAGCGGGAGTAGGTACTACAGGTTTAATTGCAGCATCAGAAATGGCCTCCTTTACTATTATCAGAGATCATGAAATAGCACACGTGGCAGATTTACAGACAACTATCACTGCTTTAGGTGGTACACCCGTAACCAAGCCAACTTTCGATTTTACTGCCGGTGGAGCTTTTGCTAATGTATTTTCCAATTATGATACTTTCCTTGCCGTATCGCAAACGTTTGAAGATACCGGGGTAAGAGCATATAAGGGGCAGGCAAACAATGCCAACCTAATGGCAAACAATGATGTGCTTGATGCTGCTTTACGCATACATTCCGTAGAAGCGCGTCACGCTTCACACGTTCGCTATGTTCGTCGTATGAAAAATGCAGATACAACCATTAAAGGGTGGATCACAGGCAACACTCCAACTGTTGCTGCCGTAGCTGCCAGCTATACCGGAGAAGACAATACCAACCAGGCAGGAGTAATGATTACCTCATTACCTGGTGTTTCAGGTACTGTAAGTGCAAACGCAGCTACCGAGGCATTCGATGAACCATTGACAATGAGTGCAGTGTTAACGATTGTTGACCCTTTTATTGTGTAGTTTTCTTTAATGATAATAAAAGACTGCGCTGCAAACAGCGCAGTCTTTTTGTGCTGTAGAATGAATCAATTAATAAAAACAAAGGTTACATATTGTCTTCTAAACTTTTTAGGCGGCAGTGTATTAAACATTGCTCATGAGCGTTTCTTTTCCTTACCGGAATAACCGGTAATTCTTTCAAATATCTTTCCGTAACAAAATAGTTACACTTATATTTGTAACAGGTCAGTCACATATATATCTGCATCATGAGAAGAGATGTATTCCAGGCAATAGCCGACCCCACACGCAGAGCCATCATTGATTTGCTGGCAGAGCAATCTTTAAACCTGAATGCTGTAGCGGAAAACTTCGATATCAGCCGCCCCGCTATTTCAAAGCATATTAAAATACTCACCGAGTGCGGTGTTGTTGTAGTAAAACAACGTGGCAGGGAGCGATATTGTGAAGCCAACCTTGCTTCATTGCGCGAAGTATCAAAATGGATAAAGCAATACAAGTTATTCTGGACAAAAAAGCTGGATGCATTGGAGCACTACTTAGCACAGGACAAACCATCCGCCTCTAAAAAAGATACTGGCAAAAAAACTTTATCCAAAACAAAACATACTCATAAACACAAAAAATAATTGTATGCCCGCATCTACGCCTATTATAATTGAGCGCACCTATAATGCGCCCGTTGAAAAAGTATGGCAATCCATAACTGACAGAGAACAAATGAAACAGTGGTATTTTGATATAGCTACATTTGAGCCTAAAGTGGGTTTTGAGTTCAGCTTTACTGGTGGTACTGAAGAGCACAGCTACCTGCACTTGTGCAAGATAACCGAAGTAATCCCTTATAAAAAGCTGGCATATAGCTGGCGCTATGAAGGCTATACAGGCAATTCACTGGTAACCTTTGAGCTGTTTGATGAAGGAGATAAAACAAGGTTGAAACTTACCCATGAAGGACTTGGAACATTTCCTTCGACTGATCCAAACTTTGATAAAGAAAGCTTTGCGAAAGGGTGGACCTATATCGTTGGCACTTCACTACCATCTTTTTTTGAAAAGGAAACCTTAGCCAGTGTTTAATGTAAAGTATTAAACAGATTATATTTGGCTTTTACCATTACTTATGAAACTATACTTTCTCCTCATTAGCATCTTATATACCATTATAGCTTTTGCACAAAACCATCATATTACATACAAAGAAAGCCTTGAAGACTTCTCCAACCCCGAACGGGGCTTTTATTTACCATTTACAACCAGTACCGAACACTTTATACCCTTAGACAAGGATGCACTTGTAAAATTCCAAATGGAGCCCCAGCAGGCAAAGAGCGCTACCTATAGTTTTCATGGTTCACTTATATACCGTGCATACGTCTTAGAACGCTTTAAAACAGCACCTATAGATACCGCATTTCTGCAACTTATACAAAACGACTTTGATGCTGTGCGTGATGCCGGGCTCAAAATGATTCTTCGTTTTTCCTATAATGATAAAACACATACCGGCGACTGCCCGGATGAATATAAGATATGTCCGCCTTATGGCGATGCAAGCAAGGCAATTGTGCTGCAGCATATTGCGCAGTTAAAGCCATTGCTGCAAAAGAATGCCGACGTGATTGCTGCATTACAAATGGGTTTCATTGGTATCTGGGGCGAAAACTATTTTACTGATTATTTTGGCGATGCTTCTACCAATCATTTGGGCTATGTGCCGGACAGCAGTTGGAAAGACCGCAATCAAGTGCTGAAAGCTTTATTGGATGCACTTCCCAAAGACCGCATGGTGCAGGTGCGCACCCCACAAATAAAACAGCGCTTTGTATATGGCCCGCATGCCACCGTTAACTCAAATGCCTTAACCGCGAAAGAAGGTTTTACCGAAACAGATAAGGCCAGAGTAGCATTTCATAATGATTGTTTTTTAGCCAGTCCCGACGACTATGGTACGTTTTACGATTATGGCAATTCTGTTTCTAAACGCGGACCAGCTAATGAAGTATTGCGTAAATATTTTGAGCAGGATAGCCGCTACATGGTAGTGGGTGGCGAGACTTGCGATGATGCCTTTAGTCCGCAGAATGATTGTGAAGGAGCCAGGAAAACAATGGCTGCTATGCACTACAGCTACTTAAATGCAGCTTACAACAACAATGTAAACAATGATTGGGACAGCGGTGGCTGTATAGACGTTATTCGCCGTAGCCTGGGCTATCGCTTTGTGTTAGTCAGTGCCGATCTGCCCAATAACATCAAAGCTCATAGTGTATTCAAAATAATAATGAACTTACAGAATAAAGGCTATTCTTCTCCATATAATCCCAGGCCACTACAATTGGTGCTTCGCGCCCAGGCAACAAAAGCCATCACCGTAATCCCGCTTACCACCGACATCAGGAAATGGTTTTCCGGCAATATTCTTTGCGAAGAAACGGTCACTCTGCCCAAAAGCATACAGCCTGGGCGTTACGATGTACTATTGAATTTGCCTGATGCCTATCCCTCCTTATCAGGCAGTCCTGCTTACTGCATCCGTTTAGCAAATGAAGATGTTTGGGAATCCCAAACAGGTTATAATAACTTACATCACATTATCACTGTACAACCCTGATGCAGTAAGGAAAGGTAATCTATACTCATTATGCTCCAATTCCTCAATATCCTCCTCACAATCCTTCATCTCGCCATTATCCTCTTCAATCTATTCGGCTGGATACCCGGAGCTACCAGAAGAGCCCATTTCATTGTTATTCTGCTTACTGCCGCTTCCTGGTTTTTGCTGGGTATTTGGTTTGGTATAGGATATTGCCCTGTTACCGACTGGCAGTGGCAGGTGAAAGAAAAGCTAGGTGAACGAAACTTACCTAACAGTTTCATAGAATATTATGCAGAGAAACTAACAGGACGGAACTTCAATCCCGGGTTTGTTGATATTGTAACCGCTACCGCTTTTGCATTAGCAGCTTTATTGTCCATCTATGTAAACTTCATCCTGCCCAGGATAAAAGCGCGATAGTGGGTTTAGGAAGGACTATATACCAGGTCCGGGTAAGTCACATTGTATAAGCTACAAGCCTTAACTTGTCCCATAAAATATAAACGGACGAAAATTTAGTAGATACAGGAGGTAAGTTTCAAGGGGCGAGATACGGAGGAGATACGGCGCAGATACGACGGAGATAGGGAGGAGGTTAGGTATAACTTAGGTATAAGTTAGGTATAAGTTAGGTATAACTTAAGTATAACTTAGGCATAGCTTTGAAGGTTCAGGAGATCAATAAAAGAAATTACGGGACAAGTTAGGGCTCGCGGCTCATAGCTCACAGCTTTTGAATATGAGTCTTTCTTTCCTTCTCCTTTTTTTATCAACTATTATATATACAAACAGCATTACCAGGCAAATAGCTGCTATCCATATTAAAGCTTTAAAATGCTCGCCATTCTTTCCGTAAATAGCCAATAGTACTATCAGAGGTGTAATACCGCCAAGCGTAGCGGTTATGTATTTATGGTAACTCATTTTTAGTGCTCCTGCCACAATACCCAGCGAGTCATTGAATAATGATGTAGGCCGGGTAATAGCAATAGCAGGAACTCCGTAATGCCGGATAAAGTTGGTTACCTTACTTTGGGTTTTTTCGCTCAGTATTTTATTAATAGTTACCGGGCCCAGATATCTGCCAATCATATAGCCCACAGAAGAAGATGCAAAAGTTCCCAAAAAAGCAATGCCGGCACCCCAAAAAGGCCCATACATAATAATAGCCAGCATCATTAGAAAAATATTAGGCACTACAAAAAGAACAATCCGCGCTACCATGATCAAAATAAGAATAATAGGCCCTGCCATTTCAAATTGTGCTACCCATTCTTCAATACGCTCCTGATCTTTACTGGTTAATACATGAAATGCCTCATTGATAAAATAGTGGAATGAAGGGACAATAAAATACAAAATCACCAGCAATGCCAGTAAGGACAAAGTTATGATGAAGGGGTGCTTTTGCATACTGTAAAGGTTGCAAAAAAAGTTCCACCATTTTATTCTATTTCTCAGATTAACAATCTTCTAATTCTTCCTGCATTGTATATCTAACATCCTACATACCATAATTTTGACCGATAAACTATTCATACGATGGAATGGAGCCACGGCGAATACACTATCACAACAAACAAAAGCCGGATTGATATCAATGCAGTGCATCATTTCCTTACTAATTCTTCTTATTGGGCAGCAGGCATATCCAAAGAAACAGTGGAACGTTCCATCAACGGCTCACTTTGCTTTTCTATGCTGCATGGAGATAAACAGGTTGGCTTTGCAAGAGTTATAACCGATGAGGCCACCTTTGCCTACCTGGCTGATGTATTTGTGTTGAATGAATACAGAGGTAAAGGATTAAGTAAATGGTTGATGCAAACAATCATCAACTATCCCACTATACAATGCTTACGAAGGTTTATGCTCTCTACTAAGGATGCACACGGCTTATATGCACAATACGGCTTTAAACCATTGAATAATGTAGAGCGATGGATGGTCATACACAAGCCGGATGTGTATAAAAAGAGTTGATGTCACTGATAAGGAGGAAATAGGGAAGTTTACAAGTTCACGAGTTTACGAGTTCAAGGGTTAAAGTACGGCTTAAAGCTAAGGTTTGTTAAGTTAGATAAGGTGCAAATTGGGAGAGGATATGGGTGTTAGCACTGCTTTCCCATGAACTATCCATGACTTTACCATGACTTTGCCATGGCTTTAGTATGGCTTTGCTGGGGAGGAACATACAGGAACATAGGCTTTAGTACCGGGCTATCTACAGATTACTACTCTTTAACGAATACCTATTGGCTGGTACTCCTTTTTAGGAGGATGAAGGATGTTAGTACAAACTTATCTAGTTGACAAAGTACTGCATACGTTGTCAACTAAATATTTTTAGTTTGGATCAAGTCTATTTGGGTGCTATGAACACAGCAGATGTTTTAAGTACAAGTTCTTACAGATAGTTCTTGTCTTTCCTTTTTCTCTTGATAAAAAAGGTAACCAAAAATATGAATGGGATAATGTTTATTCAATGGTATTCATGAAATCGCTTCGCTAGTTCAAGCACGGCATGATCGCTCCGCGCATTACTTCGTGAATAATGTTTTTTATTGGTCTCAGTGAGAATAGTTACTTCGTGAATAATGTTTTTTATTGGTCTCAGTGAGAATAGTCCGTGCAGGCCAGCGCCGCCCCATTGCCCAAGGTGCAGCATCATTAAAGGGTTGTATATTCTGTTGGGCTAACATGGTGCTGCTTGTTAATTGACAGGTATTTGATGAACAGGTTGGTTGCCTTTGGCCTTACACTTAGAACAGCATAGTCTTACTTAGCAGAGATTGGAAAGGTGGATACGTAGCTCATTGCAGGTTGGAGGATTTATGTTTTTCAGTGGGGTTGATATTGTTTAGGTTAGTTTCTATTAGTGAAGCTTGATTTATTTGGTAGTAGATGCTTATTGTACATTTATTAAGTTGACAACGTACTGAATACGTTGTCAACTTAATAAATTTAGGATAATGTAAGTTCTTTTATGTGCTGTATGTTTCTAAGGTGTTGTAGGTGTGCTTGCTGACAGCAAGTGACTATTCTTTCTTTTTTTCTTGAAAGAAAAAAGAAACAAAAAAATTCAAGGAAAACACGATCGCTCCGCGCGTTTTCCGGGCCAACGCCTCCACATTGCCTAAGGTGCATCTATTATTTAGGACTTTACTGTTTTGCTAACTATGGTGCAGGTGTGGAGTGATGGATACAATAGTGTTTGGGGCGTAGCCTTCGGCATCGGGTGGCAGACTGCGTACCCTTACTTAAGGGAAACGGAAGGTGGGGGGTAGTACATGGTTTACTTAATACGTTTAGAAGTAGTGGCTACAGCAGGGACAGAAACAGCGCCGCAGAAATCTGAAGTAATTTAGTTGACAACGTACTGAGTACAGTGTAAAATAATTTTAGTTAACAAGCTATGTCACACTTTTAAGTACAATTATTACAGATAATTTTTTCTTTTTTCTATTGAATCAAGCACAGGCATGATCGCAAATTAAGAATAGGATGTAATTATTTAAAGTTATTTAGTTGACAGTGTATTTAATACACTGTCAACTAAATAAAGTAAAGGTTTGAGCGTTAAAAAAGGTAAAGGTACAATATGCAGAAGTCACATCTAACTTTATCAGCAGCAGACAAGGAATCATTGGAAGATTTATTGCATCAGAACAGTTTAAAGAGTAAGGTCATGAAGCGAGTCATGGTATTGTTGGAACTACATAAAGGCAAAACGATAGCTGCCGTACAGGATGCCCTGGGACTGTGTTATCCTACTATAGCCAGACTCATCGATGCCTATGAGCAAAGTGGGCTGAAGTGTCTGCATTACAAAAAGCAGCCCGGTCGTCCTGCCTTCATCGATGGCAAACAAAGAGCGATGATAACAGCGCTGGCTTGCAGTGAGGCTCCCCAGGGGCATGCACGCTGGACCTTGCGATTGCTGGCAGATAAAGCAGTGGAACTGGACTTCTGTGACTCGATCTCCCATGAGTATGTAGGGCAGATTCTAAAAAAAACGAAGTCAAGCCGCATCTGAAGGTCTGCTGGTGTATCCCGAAGGTGGATGGGGCATTTTTGGCGAAGATGGAGGATGTGCTGGATGTCTATGGACGTCCTTACGATGAGCAGTATCCCGTAGTGTGCTTCGATGAGCGACCTTGTTTTCTCATTGAGGATACGATAGCTCCCCTTCCTACTCAGGAAGGGAAAATAGCCAAAGAACACTACAGTTATAAGAAGTCCGCAGGCTCCTGTGCCTTGCTGGCAGCTATAGAACCACAGGCAGGTAAGCGAATAGCTGAGGTATATGAGCATCGTACCAAAAAGGAATACACGCAGTTCATGCAACACCTCGCTGAGAGCTATCCACAGGCAAAGAAGATCATCGTAGTGCAGGATAACCTCAATACCCATCAGACCGCTTCATTTTATGACCAGCTGCCTGCCGATCAGGCCAGAGCCCTGGCAGCGCGTTTTGAGTTCCACTACACCCCTAAAGGTGCCTCTTGGCTCAACATGATAGAAATAGAGTTTTCTGCCCTGTCCAAACAATGCCTGAGCAGAAGAATAGCTACTAAAGAGTTGTTAGAACAACAACTCAAAGCTATTATCAAAGAGAGAAATGACAAAGGCATCAAGATCCACTGGCAGTTCTCTATTCAGAGTGCCAGAACCAAACTCAATAACAAATATGCTAAGGTCAATACTGACAACCTAAAGTTTAAACAAACTTAGTTGACAATGTATTAAGTACGTTGTCAACTAAATTAAGTTTAATATAGATATCTGTTATTAAACATATGAGGCTTTACTAATTGGAATATAACACATAGCCTATCTTCCCACTAAAGAATAGAAATCACCTGACCTGCAATGAGCTACGTAACTCTCTTTCCAATCTCTGCCAAGTAAGACTACGCTGTTCAAAGTTTAAGGCTAAAGGCAACCAACCTGTCCATCAAATACCTGTGAAAAAACAAGTAGCACTATGTTAGCGCAACAGTGCCACTCAGTAATAAAGCTGCATCTTAGGCAATGGGGAGGCGCTGGCTTTAATGCATCGTGTTATGCGCGGAGCGTTCATGCAGTGTCTTGAACTAGCGAAGCGATCTCATGAATACCATTAAAAAACATCCATTCATTCATATTTTTTGGTTACCTTTTTTATCAAGAAAAAAGGTAAAGACAAGAACTATCTGTAAGAACTTGTACTTAAAACATCTGCTTCTGTTCACAGCACCTCAATAGACTTGTTCTAAACTTAAACAAACTTAGTTGACACTGTACTTAATACGTTGTCAACTTAATAAATTTAGGATAATGTAAGTTTTTTTATGTGCTGTATGTTTCTAAGGTGTTGTAGGTGTGCTTGCTGACAGCAAGTTCTTCTCTTTCTTTTTTCTCTTGAAAGAAAAAAGAAACAAAAAAGTTCAAGCACGGCATAATCGCTCCGCGCATCCGTGCGTGGCCAGCGCCGCCACATCTGCCTAAGGTGCAGCTTTATTACTGGGTGGCACTGTTGGGCTAACATGGTGCTGCTTGTTTTTTGACAGGTAGTTGATGAACAGGTTGCTTGCCTTTGGCCTTAAACTTTGAACAGCGTAGTCTTACTTAGCAGAGATTGGAAAGGGGAATACGTAGCTCATTGCAGGTTAGATCAGTAGGATATTTAACCGAAAACTTTTATAATTTATGTAACAGGGTATTTAATCTCCTCCTGAGCAACTCCAGATATCCTCCTTGTCTCCTTCAAATCGTATATCGTATATCGCAAATCCCATAGTTTCTTCTCCCATGTTCCTTGTCTCTTGTTGTTTGAACCTTTTTCAAAAAAAGGCATAGTTTTACTTCAAATTCTAACACATTTTAAAACCCATCCTATGAAATTTATTGAATCAAAAGACAATACTACCGGCGAAGTAGTAAAGTTGGCTTATTTTGATTATGGTACCGGCAAGCCCGTCATACTGATACACGGCTGGCCGCTTAGTAAAGAAATGTGGGAATACCAGGTGGACGATTTAATAAAAGCAGGTTTACGCGTAATAGCTTACGACCGGCGCGGCTTCGGTATGTCTGACCGTACATGGTTTGGCTACGACTATGATACTTTAACGGATGACCTGCGGGCAGTTATAGAACAGCTCGACCTCAACGATGTAACACTGGTAGGCTTCTCTATGGGTGGCGGCGAAGTAGCCCGTTATTTCACACGCTATGGCGGCGACCGCGTAACCCAGGCAGTGCTCGTTTCCTCTGTAGTGCCTTATGTGCTTAAAACAGATGATAATCCCGATGGGGTACCTACCGATGCAATAGATGGCATGCTGGCAGGTGTACAAGATGACCGCATCGGCTTCTTAGATAACTTTGGCAGGGAGTTCTTTGGTATTAATTTTCTCAAACATCCCGTCAGCAACGCTTCACTGGAGTATTACCGCGATATAGCAGCAATGGCGTCCCCGAGGGCAACATTGGAGTGCATTAAATCATTCAGCTATACCGATTTCCGTAAAGATGCGGCTGCTATCAACGTGCCTACACTCATCATTCATGGCAATGCTGATAAAATTGTGCCCATCGCAACCAGCAGTGAGCAATCCGCCAGGCTGATCTCCAACAATCAATACATCGTGTACGAAGGAGCACCCCACGGTCTCTTTTTTACCGAGAAGGTGCGCTTAAGCAATCACCTTGCAAGTTTCATCAGTACAGGCACTCCGGCGGTGTTTGAACCAACCTATGCTACCGATGCCATTATACTCCCCAGCAACGACGAAGGCCTCGTAACCCGTTAGTTACAATACCTTATACGACTAATAAACACTCGAAAGGCGGCTTTGAGCCGCCTTTTATATAGTAATACTGTTTAATTTGATAACCCAAAGGCAATCATGCTTGAATTAATGACATGGACCTACAGGATAAATGTAGCAGGCAGGGCACTTTACACTTGTGCATTTTAAAGACTCAGAATAGTTTAGTTGGGCTGTGATTTAAGGTAAGGATGATCTCTTACAGCCATAGGTCTCAGCGAGGCTGCAAAAGCCCGGAGTTGAAGCCCAACGGAGCCATGAGAGGGTTTAGGATTAAAAAGCTTATGTTTTCACATAGGCTGTTTATTATTCATTACAATAGGCTTATCAAAAGCTGAGTGGTAATTAACCTATAAGCAATTGCTTGCTAAACAATAAGCTGTTTTCATAACTTTGGAATATGATAAAGAAAAAGGAGCCAAACCTGCGTGCAGAACAGTACAAACAGTAACCCGCTATAAAGGACATATGCAGCAAAGCAACAAAAGCAGTATTGAATAATGAGGATAATTCGCTTAACTAAGCAGTAAGATTATGAGTAATATAAAACATAAACCTGGCAATGATAAGGATCGCAGGGATTATACCAGCCTTGCAAAGGCTTTAGGTATTGAATTAAATGATTTATTGTTGCTAGACTTTTACAATAAAGACTTGTTTGATAGTGGCGGTGTAGTATTCCAGGTGCAGTATGTCTTTAGTAAAGACAACCCCGGAGATATATTGGATAAAATTAAGGGGCTGGACGAAAACAATAGTATCATTCTTGATACTAAAGACCTAAGCTATTATGCTGAATCGTTGAACGCTGATGAATAATGCTTATTCACCCGCTTTCCCAGCTTTTATGTAGTTCCGGCATGTATCCGGAGCGTATTCGCAGACCATCAGATGTTCTCATTTTTGTACATTGCCTTAACTAAAGAGATGAAATATCAGCACTATAGCTTTATATACCAACCAAATCACTCCGGCAAAGAGTACAATGAATATAAGCATAACAGGAAGCATCACTTTCCAGGCTCCGCCGTGATGGCGACCTTCAAGATAATGCTCCTTCATCAACCGGATGTTTTTGGTATTTGACTTAAATCCAAAATCAAATGCATCTCCGATAAGAGGAATAGAACCTATTAAGGTGTCAATTAAAACATTCAATATCATTTTAGCCAATACAGCACCGCTTGCCCCATTACGAGCCATAATGATCAGCATAAAACCAGAAATGCCAAAGGTGGCAAGATCCCCTGCGCCAGGTATGAGGCCAATAATGGCATCCAGGCCAAAACGGAAATTGGTGCCTGGTACTCTAAACTGGTTATCCATCAATTTTGCAAGTGTTTCCAGGTGACGCAACTGCCGATTATCAGCAAAAGAGTTTTGATTCATGTACAGTATTAATAGAGTATGTATGCCATAGTTAATCAAAAATTCCTCCAATGATGCAACCATCCGTCTTGCTGTCAATGAACTAAATTTTGAAGCCCCCTGCCTTTCCAAACTCCCCACAAAAGCAATATACATTTGCGCTTTACTTTTCTTATCAAACATCTACACATTCATGAGCGAAGCAACTATCCGATCTCAACATATAAATCCACACCGCTTGCGGGCTATCATCAGTGGTTGCATTGGCAATCTGGTGGAATGGTACGACTGGTATGCTTATGCGGCCTTTACGGTCTATTTTGCGCCGGCTTTCTTTCCGGGGAGCGACTCTACTACCCAGTTGTTAAACTCAGCAGGCATCTTTGCTTTAGGCTTCCTGATGCGCATAGCAGGAGGATGGCTCTTTGGCAACCTTGCCGACAGCAAAGGCCGTAAATATGCCATGACCATTTCGGTACTGCTGATGTCCGGCGGCTCTCTGATGATTGCGCTTACACCCACCTATACCTCTATTGGCGTTATAGCGCCCGTGTTATTAACCATCGCAAGACTAATTCAGGGATTGAGTGTAGGAGGTGAGTACGGAACATCGGCAACCTACCTGAGTGAGATTGCTACGGCAAACCGCAGAGGCTTCTATTCCAGTTTTCAGTATGTTACCCTCATTGGTGGCCAGCTCATAGCATTGGGCGTACAACTGGCGCTGCAGCAACTCTTATCAGCTGAACAAATGCAGGCCTGGGGTTGGCGCATTCCTTTTGTGATAGGTGCATTGCTTTCGGTGGTAGCCTTATACCTGCGCAGTACCATGGAAGAAACGGCGGCATTTGAAAGAGGAGCCAGGCATATTCAAACAAACCAGAAAGGCAGATTACCCGAACTGCTAAATCATAAAAAAGCGGTAGCCATAGTTATAGCATTAACCTTAGGTGGCACAATAGCTTTTTATACATTTACGACCTATGCCCAAAAGTTCCTGGTCAATACCGTCCACTTAACAAGAGAACAGGCAACCCTCGTGATGTTTGTAGCCCTGTTTATATATGCCTGCCTGCAGCCCTTGTTTGGTTTATTATCCGACACGATAGGCAGAAAGCCATTGCTGATTGGCTTTGGCATCACCGGCACTCTATTTACCGTACCATTACTCACAGCTCTGAGCAAGACCACCTTGCAGTGGGAAGCATTTCTGCTAATTATGCTTGCGTTGCTCATCGTTAGTGGTTATACATCCATCAATGCCATTGTAAAAGCCGAGTTGTTTCCTGTGCACGTGCGGGCACTGGGAGTTGGCTTCCCATATGCTGTTACAGTGGCTGTGTTTGGCGGCACCGCTGAGGCATTAGCTTTAGGATTAAAGAAAATGGGGCACGAATCTTTGTTTTATTGGTATGTTACTGCATGCATCTTTATTTCCTTATGTGTATTCGTGTTTATGCAGGATACCAGGAAGAGTTCGTTGATTGAGTAATAAAACAGACACGCAATTAAGTAACTCAAGTTTTATGTTCTTCGAACATAAGCGAAATAGCAGCATAATCTTGAAGAAAAGAAGAATTTGATGCTCCTAAGGAAGGCACACAAGAGAATACGAGGTTGATTTAAGACAAAGAGCCTATACTAAAAAAAGTATTGAAAATTCCTGCAGTGTAATAATCTGTATAGTTGGAGCTCATGCGGATCTTCAACTCTATTGATAATAAACATACCTGACACGCATAAAAAGACCGTCTCAATTATGAGACGGTCTTTACAAGCTTTTCTAAAATTTATATACAGATTATTTGTGCTGTTGTTGATACTGCGGGTTAGGAGCCGGAGCAGTATTTGGACCTTCATCTGTTGTACCTTCCAAATCTACTGTATTCGGATCACCTTCTGTACCATAGTGGAAGATGAAGCGGCTTTCAGAGATACCTTGCTTTTCAACCAAGTATCTGATTACAGCGTTTGTTCTATCCCAGCTAAGCTGTTGAGCACGCTTGTCAGAAGCACCATGACCAGTTACGTTTAACTTACAATCAGGATTTGCCTGCATTTGCTGTGCTACTGAAGCCAGTGAAGCTTGCGAGGCAGTGCTGATAGAAGTGGTTTTGCCAGTGAATTGTATGCTTGGCAAACCGGTGAGGTTACATTTACCACGAAGGCTAATTAAGCCGGCAGCTATAGAGTCGCAGCAAGTTGCAGGACAAGTACCTACACCATCAGCATTTACAGGGAAGCATTTTTGTGGTGTCAGCAATTCTTTATCCTTGTAGTCAGGTACGCCATCACCATCAGAATCTCTGGCCACACCATGAGAGTCAACAGCAGCACCGGCAGGTGTATTTGGTTCCTGGTCAAATTGGTCAGTTACACCATCACCATCAGCATCTGGTAATACCGGAGTTGGTAATTTCATATGCTGCGGAGTATTTACTTCGTTGTAGAGGTAGTTGAGTGGATTGATAAACCACTTTGGCTCTGTTTTCTTACTAGCATTACCAATATTAAAGCCTAAATTGATACCACCTGTTAAGAAATTATCTTTTTCATTCCCATTAGTAGTAGATACCATCCAGATAATCATCGCCGGTCTGGTAGTATTTAGCTTCTAAGCCCAGTGAAAAGCCTTTGCTAATACGCCATTCGTAGCCACCGCCAATGAATACAGTATGACGTAACTGCTAATGTGTTATCACCACTACCAAGGCTCGGGCTGCGTGGTCTTACTGTGGCAGCAGTTTCATAATTACCATCCAACCCATCTTTTACGGCCTTCTGTATATCTTTACGTTTACCGATAAAGCCACCTGCGGAGTTTACAACTGAGAGCCACTGATAAGCTTGTCCATTATCATTTGTTACATCCAGCTTGGTTTGATAAAGGAGGGGTGTATAACCAACAGTAAAATAAATATTACTCTTAGGATTTCCCTGGTGGAACAATATATTACTGAAAGAGAATATAGCCTCAATAGCAGGGATAACTGCAGTCATTTTATAAGCTGGCAAAAATGGAGTAGTAGCAGAGTTTGCATATTGAGCATCCACCGCTGGGTTTGAAATATTAGCCGGATTGAATACCCGGTCTGAATTCCGTACCCTTTGCCTCCGCATATTGAGCAGAAAGTTTTATTGATACCGTATACCCTAAAGATTTCCTTGCATACAAACCTGCCGCAAAGCCAGGAAAAGGATCATTAGGCACATCGAACATCGGAATCAGCGCATTTGCCGTTATCCCTATCTGCCACATATCACGGGGCTTTGCAGGATACGGATACGCATTGTTCCTAAACTGATTATACTGAGCCATACTCTTCGTGGAAATCTTCGAAGAATCGTCCCAATAAGACCTTGTATCACTCAGTGAAGTAGTGGTAGTGTTGGTCGTTGTGTTGGTGTTCTGTGCAAAAACACCATGGGCCATTCCTAAAAGGCCCAGCATTGCTACGTACTTTTTGCTTACCATGGTTGGTATAATTTAAATTTTAAATTACTGTTTAAGGTTACCTATAAAGTCAATTCTGGTTAACTTTCAATATGTTGTAAAATCCTAGGCAAAAATAGATATTGATTCTTAACAAACAAATCTAAATTCCCCTCATGCGTACTAACTAAAATTTCTGTTAGTCTGATAGCAATTGCAATGCCAACGCTACAAGTTAGTTAATTTTATTCCCCAAATTGCAGACGAGAATATACAAAATGGAAAAAGCAACACGCATTATTGGCAAAGAACTTATAGCTTTTGAGCATTACTTTAAAGAGGCAGTAAAAAGTAAAATTTCGCTGCTTGACAGGATAATGAATTATATAGTTAAAAGGAAGGGCAAACAACTGAGACCTATGTTTGTATTACTCAGTGCAAGGCTTGGAGGTGATATTAATCCTGCTTCCTACAGGGCCGCTTCATTAGTAGAATTGTTGCATACAGCTACACTTGTACACGATGATGTGGTAGACGAAGCATACGAACGTAGAAGCTTTTTTTCTATAAATGCATTGTGGAAAAATAAAATCGCTGTGCTTGTTGGGGATTATCTGCTGTCGAAGGGATTGTTGCTTTCTTTGGACAATAATGATTTCAGAGTGCTACAGATTTTATCCCGTGCCGTAAAAATGATGAGCGAAGGCGAGCTCCTGCAAATAGAAAAAGCACGCAACCTCAACCTTAAAGAAGATATCTACTACGAAATTATTAACGGTAAAACTGCATCTTTACTTTCATCAGCCTGTGCAGCAGGTGCCGCCACCACATTTAGCAACGAAGAAGATATACTCAAAATGCAACTATTTGGCGAAAAAGTAGGGATGGCCTTTCAAATAAAAGACGACTTATTTGATTATGGCAATAAAGACGTAGGTAAGCCAACGGGCAATGATATCCAGGAAAAAAAACTGACACTCCCCTTGATATACACACTGAACAATGTAGATACCCCACTTCGAAGGAAACTTATCTATATTGTTAAAAATGAGAATAAAGACAGACAAAAGGTACGTTTTGTGATAGATACGGTACAACAATGCGGGGGTATTGAGTATGCTACCAAAAAAATGTTTACTTTCCGCGATGAAGCTTTGTCAATTCTGTACGAATTTCCACAAAGCGAAGTAAGAGAGGCCTTAGAAGAATTAGTAAGATACACAACAGACCGCACATTCTGATGCAAAAACGATGGAACATATTAACTGCTGATGACGCCCGGGTGAATGTCTTGCAGCAATCTTTGAAAATAAACCGTACCCTGTGTAAAATATTGGTGCAGCGTGGTATTGGCACGTTTGATGAGGCAAAAAAATACTTCCGCCCCCAATTAAGTGATCTGCACGATCCCTGGTTGATGAAAGACATGCTGAAAGCTGTAAAACGTATCACATCAGCTATAGAAGATAATGAGCAAATTCTTGTATTTGGGGATTATGATGTGGATGGTACCACCTCCGTAGCTACAATGTATCAGTACTTAAAAGCGGTGTATCCTAATGTGCAGTATTATATCCCACACCGTTACAAAGAAGGCTATGGAGTATCTCTGGCAGGTGTTCAGTATGCTATCGAAAACAATTTTTCTTTAATCATCTCATTAGACTGTGGCATTAAATCTTACGATCTGATCAGTTATGCAAAGAAAAACGGGGTTGACTTCATAGTATGCGACCATCACTTACCTGATGATCTGTTGCCGCAGGCAATTGCTATATTAAACCCTAAACAAAAAGATTGCACTTACCCTTACAAAGAATTATGCGGCTGTGGTGTTGGTTTCAAACTGATGCAGGCATTAAGCGAGGAATTGGGATTATCGCCATCTGCGCACTTGCAATATATTGATTTAGTAGCTACAGCTATAGCTGCCGATATTGTACCTATTACCGGCGAAAACCGGATACTGGCTTATTATGGTTTGGAAAAAATAAATAATAATCCCTGTAATGGTATTCAGGCATTGTTGCAGTTGGCGGGTATGCAGCAAAAATTACACATCAACAATCTGGTGTTTATCGTAGCACCGCGTATCAATGCTGCAGGACGTATGGATGATGCTAAAAAAGCAGTGCAGTTATTTGTTGAAACTGATTTTAACCAGGCACTCAGGTACGCCGAGATGCTTCATACCGATAACACCTACCGCAAAGAAGCTGATACTTCTATTACTGAAGAGGCTTTGCAAATGATTCAAAGCGATGGTATGCTGGAGCAGCGCAAGACTACTGTAGTCTTTCGCGACCACTGGCACAAAGGTGTAGTTGGTATTGTAGCGTCTCGGTTAGTTGAAAACTATTATCGCCCTACAGTAGTGCTCACAAAAAGTGGGAATATTGTTGCAGGTAGCGCACGCAGTGTCAATGGCTTTAACTTATACGAAGCTATTCATGCCTGTCGCGAGCACTTGCTTGGCTATGGAGGGCACTTTGCAGCAGCAGGAATGACTATGCTGCCCGAGAATGTAGATGCCTTTAAAAACAAGTTTGAAGAAATAGTTGCTGCTACCATCACCGATGATTTACTGGTCCCTGAGATAACCATCGATGCCGAAATACAGTTTACCGATCTAACCTTTTCTTTCTACAATATCCTGTCCCAAATGGAGCCTTTTGGTCCACAAAATATGCGCCCGGTATTTATAGCACACAATGTTACCGAAAGCGGTTATTCAAAGATCATCAAAGATCAGCATATCCGCTTTGTGCTAAAGCAGCAAAACTCTATCCTTACCGGCATTGGCTTTGGCATGGCAGATAAGTTTTACTTATTGCAGAAGAACATACCGCTCGATATTGTTTTTACAATAGAACTGAATGAGTGGAATGGTATGAAAAGTGTGCAATTAAGAATGATTGACTTTGCACCAACCAGAAGCAATTGATGATTGAACTCATATATTCTTCAAACGAATAAAGCCGTCCAAAAGACGGCTTTATTCGTTTAAGCAACTGATAGATTATATCATTTTCAATTAGGTAGTATAATACCATTTCTAGATTGGTAGCATTAGATGCTCTCTGCTCAAAGCTCACAGCTTTTTATAAATTACCTGTTTAAATCCGTTACTATTCTTTTACAAACTTTTGCTGTAAAATCTTACCGGCTAAGTTCAATTTTATCATATAAATGCCGGCTTGTAAGGCAGACACGTCTAATGTAATATCACTGCCGTTTTGCACACTTTGCTGAATAGTCCTTACCTTTTTACCGTTCATGTCATACACATCCACCACAGCATTACCAGAATAGTTGTTCAGCCTGACTTTTAATACATTCTTTACCGGGTTAGGATGTACAATCATCGAAAGTCCTTTCCAATTCAAATCAACCGCCACCACTTTACTAAGTGATACTGTGCCATCCTTATCCACTGTTTCCAAACGATAGTAAACCTTTTTAGCAGAAACAAGATTTGCAACATTTGCATCAGTAAATATATAAGACTGTAGTGTATTGCTGATACCATTTGCATTTACTTTTCCTGCATTAGTAAAATGTATTCCGTCTGTACTCCGCTTCACATTGAAGTAAGCTGTATTTATTTCAGATGATGTCTGCCATTTGGCAATTACATCTGTACCTCCCAACGAAGCAGAGAAAGATTGAATACTTACCGGTAGTACAACAACCTGGTTGGCATTACCTGCATATAATTCAGTCCCGTATTTATAATTGCTCCCTACAAGAAATAGTTGATTACCACTGCTTGTTAAGCTATAAGGCTGAACACCATCCAAAGAATTATCCATTATAAATCCGGTTCCTTCAGTGGTACCATCCGATACCCATATACTTGAGTAATTAATAAAAAACAATTTGCCGGCTGCCGCAGTAAAATAAAAATCGCCATAGGAATAAAAGCTGCTGCTTGCACCAGGTGTAATGTCTAGCACTAGTTGGGTTCCTGCCTTAGTCCCGTTACTTTTCCAAAGTTCATCCCCATGTTCAGCGTCACTGGCGTGGAAAAACAGCGTACCATTTACATCCGTTAATGAAGCGGGCGTAGAGCTGTTTGTACCGCTATAGATATCGCTAACTTGTACAGTACCTTCTACAGTACCATCTGTTTTCCACAGTTCAGTACCGGTGCTGTCTGTTGCGCCAGTAAAGAAAAGCGTATTGTTCGACAAACTGAATTCAGATGGCATTACATCTGCCAGCTTAATGGTTCCGGATGTTGTACCGTCAGATTTCCATAATGCAGTTGTTGTACCATCAAAAGCATCAAAATATATCTGGTTCTTAAATGCGGTGATCACTGATATTTGCAAGTTTCCATCATTTAGAGGATTGTTATGTTTTACCACATAAGTACCTTCCGGTGTTCCATCTGTTCTCCAAAGCTCTCTTCCTACATTGCGGTCAATGTCAAATGTTTTAAAATAAACAGTATTCCCGACAGCTACTAAACTTTTATTTACCGTGTAGTTACCTTTTCTATCAATATAAAATTGATCAATTCCAAACCCCGATTTAATAACTGCTGTTCCTGCCTCCGTACCATCGGTCTTCCATATCTCATTCGATGCTGTTGAATAATTGTACACTACGTAAAATATAGTACCGTTATCTGTTATCGTAAAGTCAAACAAATTCATCAAAGGATTCAATGTTATTGATGTTACCTGGCTTGTGCCTGCCTCTGTGCCATCTGTTTTATAAACATTATAGGTAGAAACATAATTATTAAGGCTTGGTGTTGCCATAAAATAAGCAAAGCCATCCTTCGCCTGGTAGTTACCAGCGTAGCTTGGCGTCCGTCCCGGAGAAAAATCTTTTACCAATTTTGCATCCAAACCATCGCTTACCCAGGGCTCCTGACCTTTACTAAATGTACTTGCTGTCATAATTACGCCTTTCTTAAAGGCTGTAATTTGGTAGGGTGAAGAATTAGCGGTTGTTGTAACGTTAATATCAGTTAGCAGTTGAGTAGTGCTTCCATCTGTTGTCCACAATTCATTTCCGTGCACAGTATCTGTTGCACTGAACAATACCTTTCCATTGCAAGCTGTAAATGAGGTTTTTTGCCCATCTTCTGTAGCCGCATATATATCTTTAAGGAGTACTGTTCCCTCCGGTGTACCATCACTCGTCCAGGGTTCATAGCTATATGTCTCATTTTCCTTTACAAAATACAATCTGCCGTTCCCATTGGTCATGTGCGTTATCCATGTAAAGTTTGTAAATTCTTTGAGAAGTATGGTTGCATCTGCTGTACCATCTGTCTTATACAACCGGGTTCCCCCGGATATGAAATAAACCGTTCCGTTTACATCTGTTATTTGGTCAGAATTGTAAACTGCACCGTCAGTACCCGGAGTTAAATCTTTTATCAATACGGCACCCAATGCAGGATTATACTTATACAATTCCTCACCGGTTATTGTAGCACTTGCTGAGAAATACAGATTGTTATTGCTGATAACAAAAGGTATATTTGTATAAGAACCTGAATAATTATCTACCAGGTGTATACTACTATCATATCCTTCTGCTAATACTGTTCCCTCAGGTGTGCCATCTGTTTGCCAGAGCTTTATAAAGTTATCCTTATCGTTCTCCGAAAAATAAAGATGGTTATTATACGAAGTAAGATGGTTAGGGCCATCGTAAGCATAATTATCAGGATTAATATCCTTCAGCATGAATGTGCCTTCATCAGTTCCATCACTTCTCCAAAGTTCATCCCCCTTACTTGTGGTATTTGCTACAAAATATAAAAGTCCACCGGCTGAAACAAAGCTCCTGAGGTTGTTGCCTCCGTCTTCGGTACTAAAATCTTTAATCAGCACCGTGCCTTCCTGCGTGCCATCTGTCTTCCATAACTGATCATTGAACCTGCTATGAGTTGCAGTAAAGTAAACCTCACTATCAACACCGCACAAATAAGATGGTTCGAATAGCCAACTCCCCACAAAATCTGCCACTTCAACCGTTCCTGCTTCTGTGCCGTCCGATTTCCACAAAGTGGAAGAAGGAGAAGTGTTTGTATAAGCCTGGAAATACAAATTATGATTTGAAACAATAATCTCAGTTGGCCAGGAACCACTTGTGCCCGGTATAATATCTTTAACCATATAAGTACCTGCAGCGGTGCCATCGCTTCTCCACAGCTCATTACCATGTATACCGTCATCTGCTCTAAAATAGCTTACATTATTTATAACTGCATAGGAACTTGTTAAACCAAATGCAGAAGCATTAGCCGGGTTTGCATCCGTGAGTGTATTAATGTCCTTTACCAAATGAAAATTAACTGCATCGCGCAAAACATGACTGTTTGTAGAAGTAGGAGCCTTGGAAGACCTGGGCTTTGATAATTCTTCCACAGTAAAGTCTTTCGTATTAAATCTTACAGGCTTCTTTGCTATAGAATCCCAGTACACATATATTCCGGGAGTGGGCAAATGATTATCGGCTGCATACTTCTTAAGCCGCTGAAGTAATACCGGGTCTGCAGGCTTCACCCACTGCGCCTGCGTTAGTTTAGAAAATAATAAGAACGTGAAACAAAAGAGTAAATGTCTGATCCTCATAGTTTGTATTTGATGATAAAAGCGTTGGTTTACTATGTAAATACCGCCTCATGCAGCAGTAGTTGTTTTTTTAAGATGCGGCAAGCGATAGATAAAACTTTATTGATTTAGTGGTCATGAGTTACGATACAGAAACAACATCCGGGATACTGTCTTTTGCATATTTGCTTAGGATTGGGTGATAGTGTTGTCTTCCTGGGTAATTTAATTATAATTATTTTTCATAAAGATTTTCATCCACAATTTCCATAGTTATTGGGTAAATAAACAGACTTTTGAGCATTAGTCACCACACGGTAAAAATCTGGTATATTCATTTGTTAATAAGGCGATTAAGTAAACAGTATCGGATTAATATGAGCAGCCATAGAATGGTTTGCGCCAAAACTATAAGAAATTATGAAGGAGTGAAAATTATTTACAGACCAATGAGCTTTTTTAATTAAAAATAAATATTCCTTTAAGTGTATCAGATAAATTAGTTTGAAGTAATGTAAGAGATGCAAGCCGCCACCATCCTGGAAAGTCCTCTGGTACTATAGCGCTATCCACGATCTGGTGGTTGCATTAGTATAAACTAATTATCCGGAGGTACTTAGTACTCTGTTACCGAACTAAGTTTATCAATAAGTGCTATCCAACATAGGTGCATTACAATTGAGAGCTAACCATCACAAAACATTCACACTAAGAAACAGCAACCACTTAGCCTGCAATGAGCTACGTATTCCCCTTTCCAATCTCTGCTAAGTATGCCTCCGCAGTTCAAAGTTTAAGGCCAAAGGCAACTAACCTATTCATCAAATACCTGTCAGTGAACAAGTAGCACCATGTTAGCCCAACAGTGCCCCTCAATAATAAAGCTGCACCTTGAGCAATGGGGCGGCGCTGGCCCGGCAAAATGCGCGGAGCGATCAGGTTTGCCTTGATTTTTTGGTTACTTTTTGATCAAGCAAAAAGTAACAAACAACCACTTGCTGTCAGCAAGCACACCTACAATAACTAAGCTGTATACAGCATTTAAAACAGGTTGCACTATCTTAAATGTATTTAGTTGACACTGTGCTTAAATATGTTTGGTAATTTAGTGTATACCAATGTAAGAGTTCACAGCTACCGTCATTCCGAAAGCTTATGGCACTACAGTGATATTCGCAACCTGTAAACTGCGGTTTTTACAAGCTAATTTCCCGGATACGCTTAAGTTATACCTAAGTTATACCTAACTTATACCTATCATATACCTAACTTATACCTGATCTCCTCCATACTTACTCAAGGGGAACTCCTGTTATACCTCTATGCAACACCCTATATATGCCGGTGTAACCTAACCTGCAGATATAAGATTCCCCTTATTTCAACTATAATTAACAGCCTTCTTCATTGTTCATTGACAATTTGATGAGTTTTTCAGAAAGGTGAATGATGGAGATGTACAGGGGAATGAATACGGAGAAGCTGTTCTCTTTATATAAATCAGATTGTTTAATACAAGTTTGCCTGCATTAGTAAAGATATGTTTACTTTCCGGCATAGGTATGGATATAAAGATATAACCATAACACAGTATACCATTAGCCGGCACAAGCAAAATATATTAAACCTTATGAAGCATCTTTTACCCGTTTTGTTTATCCTTCAATCAATACTATTTACAAGCTGCGCACTCTACAGAACATCGCCCAAATACGAGTTTAAAGATGAGTTTTATACGGTGAAACACAGAAAAGAACAATACCCAATTTATGTGCATAACACAGGTGATACAGTTAAGCTATATTCAATCTCTAAAAACAATCACGTTTATAAGATAGATACTTCAAAATACAAAGCTGCTGTTTTACCTGCAAATACAGATAAAGCGATTGATAGCCGCAGCTTTATGCGCAACAGTTTTGATTTAGATTTTCTTACTATTATTGTTAAATACCGCCCTGTTTCACAGGGCTTTCCCAATCAATTTAATACCAACCTCAACGGTGCCGCCTATCTGGGTTACCGTAAGGATATTTACCAGATTAACTATCAGCAAAATAAGCTTGGATTTTACAACCGCCACATTACACACTATGGAATTAGTTTAGGTGGTTTTGCAGGTATGGGTGCTACCGCCATTAACGAATGGACTACCAACCCTTCACTTAATAAAGAATACGATGGCGTGGTGTTAACTAAGGGGATTGCCGCTATCCTCGGTATTGATAAACTAAACTTTGGACTTGCTGTTGGCTGGGATAATTTATTGGATAAGTATAAATCACAGTGGATTTATCAAAATAAAGCCTGGTACGGAATTACACTTGGGCTTAACCTCAATTAGTAGTGCATATCTGCGAACTCAATGTATATCTTTTCTAGTTGATGGATATTCTTACGTAAATCATGATACTTTAGTACATACTCTTTTGCTGCTTGTCCGTAAGCAATTGCCTTTTCTTTATCATTTATCAACAACGAAATGGCATTGGTATAATCCTGTAAGGTGTCACAGGCAAAGCCAGTCTCATTATTATGAATTACATCGTTATTGCCATCCACATTACTAACAACACAAGGCACACCTTGCAGCATAGCCTCCAATAAAGCATAAGACAACCCTTCAAATACGGAAGGAAATAGAAACACATCTAATTGTTGCAGGAAATGAATGGAAGTCTCTAAATCCCCGCGCTGCAACAGGTGAATATTATTACCAATGCCATATTGCTTTATACGCTCCTCTACTTCATTCTTTAAATGATCATGCTCCCCTACTCCCAGGAAATAGAAATGCACGCGGGTACCCTCTTTTTTAATCACTTCATTAGCGATATCAATAAACAATAAGGGATTCTTTTGAGGTGTAAGTCTTGCAACAGTGCCAATTTTTATCTCCCCACTTAATGTATGCAGCATGCTTTTATTACCAGAATTATAAAAATAATCTTCTGCAACCAAAGAGTTTGGTATTACATAAATGTCTTCACGCCTTTGTCCTAGATCATTTACAAGCCTTTCTGCCTCACTATTGGAGATAGCCAGCAGTTTGTAAGTAAAGTTGCCTGCGAACTTTTCTAATGCAAAGAACAGCTTACGCTTTACCCCGGTAAAAGATAAATAAGATAATCCATGCGGCGTATAAAGCGATTTCTGCTTAGCCAGCTTACATGCAAGCCTGCCCAGGAAACCGCCTTTGGCACTATGCAAATGCGCGCATACAGGGCGCTCTTGCTGCAGCACCTTTTTCAGGCGAAAGACAGAAGCTATATCAAGTATTGGATTAAGCCCGCGTGCCATCTTAAGCCGTATAAAAGGCACGTTGTACTTAATACAATAAGGCTCTAAATGCTCAGAAATAGTACCTACAATTTTCAGCTCGTATCTGCTATGGTCTATTGTGCTAATGACTTGTTTCAAATAGGTCTCTACGCCACCAACCGATTGTGTAATGTGTAAGACTTTAATGCGCTGCATGATTGGCTTTGGTATAAAATGAGTTTGCCACAAAGTAACGAAGACACAAAGCTTTTAGTGCTTTTATTCGTGTCTTCGTTACTTTGTGGCAAACTTTATTGCAGAATATTAATGCTTAATGTACGATGAGAAGTCTTTATGCTCTTTTCTATAAAGATCATCCACCGTGAGCGACTTGAAGTAGTCGTATGTTATTTGCAAGCCCTCTTTCCTATCCACTTGTGGTTCCCAGTCCAACAACGCTTTAGCCAACGTAATATCAGGGCGCCGCTGCTTTGGATCGTCTGTTGGAAGCGGCTTATAAATGATCTTCTGATTGGCACCGGTAAGCCTTAAAATCTCTTCTGCAAAGTCTTTAATCGTAATTTCCGAAGGATTACCAATGTTTACCGGACTGGCATAATCGCTATGCAACAAGCGGTAAATACCTTCCACCAGATCATCTACATAACAGAAAGAACGTGTTTGTGAGCCATCACCGAATACGGTTAAGTCCTCACCACGCAAAGCCTGCCCAATGAATGCAGGCAGTACACGACCATCATTCAAACGCATACGGGGACCATACGTATTGAAGATGCGGATGATACGCGTTTCCACACCGTGATAGGTGTGATATGCCATTGTAATAGCTTCCTGGTAACGCTTTGCTTCATCGTACACCCCACGTGGGCCCACCGGGTTCACATTGCCCCAGTAATCCTCCCGTTGCGGGTGTACTACAGGGTCACCATAAACTTCGGAAGTAGAAGCAACTAAGATCCGGGCACCTTTATCTTTTGCTAAACCCAACAAATTGTGTGTACCATGTGCACCAACTTTAAGGGTCTGTATTGGGATCTTTAAGTAATCTATCGGACTTGCCGGCGATGCAAAATGCAGTATATAATCGAGCTTTCCGGATACATGCACAAATTTGGTTACATCATGGTGGTAAAACTCAAAATCGGGCAAGGAAAATAAGTGTTCTATATTTTGCAGGTTACCGGTAATGAGGTTATCCATGCCAATTACCTTATAACCTTCATTTATAAACCTGTCGCACAAATGAGAACCCAAAAAGCCTGCTGCGCCGGTAATTAAAATTCTTTTCTTCATTCAATTGTTTTATTAAATAGAGGGATATGACTTAATTAGCGAATAACAGTTACCTCTTCACCTTGTATTTGCTTCAATCCTTCTGCATACCTGCCTATACCAAAATATTCAAATCCATTATTGATCATTTCGTCTGCGGTATAAATATTCCTACCGTCAAAAATCACATGTCCTCTCATATTTTCTTTGATCTCATTCCAATCAGGCAGTCTAAATTCCGGCCATTCTGTAATTAACAACAACGCATCAGCGTCTTTGGTAGCAGACACAGCATCATCTACAAAAGTTATCTTATCACCGATCATGTGTTTTGCTTCGTTCATAGCTACTGGGTCGTAAGCCTGTACTTTGGCACCTTCTTCCAGCAACATATCAATGATCACGAGGGATGGTGCTTCGCGCATGTCATCGGTCTTAGGTTTGAAAGATAAGCCCCACATTGCAAATACCTTATCCTTCAGATCACCATTAAAGTAGGTCTTTACTTTATTGATGAGCACCTTCTTCTGGTCTTCATTTACTTCCTCTACTGCTTTTAAAATCCGGAGTTCATAGCCCTTTTTCTCGCCTGTCTTTATCAGTGCTTTTACATCTTTGGGGAAGCATGAGCCGCCATAACCAATACCTGCATAGATAAAGCGGTTACCAATGCGTGGATCGGAGCCAATACCCTGACGAACATGGTTTACATTGGCACCCACCAGCTCGCACAGGTTGGCGACATCATTCATGAATGATATTTTGGTTGCCAGCATAGCATTAGCTGCATACTTAGTCATTTCTGCTGAAGGAACATCCATAAATAAGATAGGATGACCATTCAACAGGAACGGATTATACATCTGCTGCAATACAGCCCTGGCACGGTCACTTTCCACACCTATTACAATACGGTCTGGTTTCAGGAAATCTTCTACAGCAGCACCTTCTTTCAGGAACTCCGGGTTAGAAGCCACATCAAACTCCAGGTCTTCTCCCCTTTCGCAAAGTGCTTTGGCAATGCCTGCTTGTACTTTAGCCGCAGTACCCACCGGCACCGTGCTTTTTGTAACCACTACCAGGTAATCAGTCATATAACTACCGATGGTTTCAGCAACCTGCAATACATATTTTAAATCGGCGCCACCATCTTCGCCGGGAGGGGTACCTACTGCGATAAAAGCTATCTGTGCGCCGCGGATACTATCGGCCAGGTCAGTACTGAAGTGCAGTCTGCCTTTTTTATAATTACGTTTTACGATGTCTTCCAGGCCGGGCTCATAAATAGGAAGAATGCCTTTTTTAAGATTACTAATCTTTTCCTGATTGACATCAATACACACTACTTCAGTCCCTACTTCTGCCAAACAAGCGCCGGTAACAAGACCAACGTAACCTGTACCAACAACGACGATTTTCATATTTGATATTTTGGATTAAGCGATAATAGCGATGGTTAATTTTACCATCTAAATACTTTTTTAAACGATTTACTTTAAAAGCGGCTGCGATTTCTATATAGTTGTTAATTCCTGCTAATCTTCCGCTTCTGTACTAATCTTTTTCAAACCGGCGGCAGAGCTACCGTTGAAACGTTTGATAAAGCAAATATCATTCGTAAATATAAGTTCCATTCATTAAAATCCATATAATATATTAAGATTCTATTAGTATCTGCTGATAAATATATTATTTCTTATATATACTGCTCTAACCGGAGTGTTTCCGGAGGTAATTGGGGGCATTTCCATGAAGAAAGGCGCGAAGAATGTACGATGTACGATGTTAAATGTACGATGTTAGTTGTACGACCTTGTCTGCCGGTCAGGCAAGTTTGAGTTTTGAATGGATTTGCATAAATGCAGGGATGGCTTTAGTACGGCTTTACCATGGCTTTCCATGGACTATCCATGGCTTTACTATGACTTTGCTACGGCTTAGGTATGCTTTAGGTAGGGAACAGGTATGTCTTTTAGTACCCATAATGTCCCTATAAGAGAAGGTGATGCTGGAGGAAAATAGTGTTTTTTACAGTAGATATGGTTAGGTGATAAAGGTAAGATATTGAACAGATGATGAAGTTATTCAGATTGTTTTATTAAATGGATAAAGGGGATAATGCAATTATATACATCATACACTTTATGATCATACCCCCGCAACAATCAATTAAAGTAGAGTTCTTTATACTGTGCGGCGCAATGTTTCATGCTGTACATGCTGTTAAACAATTCCTTGCCGTTCTTCTTCAGACTTTCAATTTCCTCCCTTGGAGTGTGCAGGTAAGCTCTTAGAGCATTTGTGTATGCTTACTTCGGAGACATCTGTGGAAAGAAAGCCAATGTCTCCCGTAATTACATTTTTCAGTCCTCCTACGGGTGTGCACACGGGCACTACGCCTGCCGAGAGCGCTTCCAGTAAACTAATGGGTGCACCTTCAAAAACAGAGGACAGCACAAAAGCATCGGCATTCAATAAGTAATCGCTTACATTGGTTACTTTACCCATAAAAAATACATTATCCGGCTTATTAGCTATCAATGCATTATATATTTTCTTATCATCCGGAACATAATCTCCAATGATAAGGCAGATCACATTCTCATCCGGCAGTTGCCGAATACTCTCCAACAATAACTGCTGATTTTTTTGGGCACTGATCCGGGCTACATTCACGAGGACTTTGGTATCTGCATTCTTCTTGAGCCTGTCTATTTTATCCTTTGTTTCGTGGAACAAAGGTGTTGGCTTCACAGGCTCGCTACCGTTCTCTATGAGTACCTTTATACAATCGCCATATTCTTCTACAGCGCCTTTATAAACCTCTGCGGATATACTTACGGGTATGATTATTCTTTTAGTAAAGAAATACCTGAATGCCTGCCTTCCCAGCCAGGGGCTATCTTGCTTTACGAGATTGTGGAAGGTATGTACTTTTTTGTACCCCTTTTTGTTCTTTAAATATCCCAGGAAACAGTAATAGCCTGCATGTAAATGCGTATGCACCACATCTGGCTGTTGCTGTGCTATGAGTTTACGCAGTTTGAAGAACATGGAGGGATCGAGTGCGGGCCGCTTGCCGAGCGTAATAAATTGTATCCTTTTATCCAGCATATCAAGGGGTAAATGCTTACCCGGCTTGTGGTGATACATGCTCACCAGCGTTACATCGTAACCATACGTACGAACCAACTCATTGCAAAGCTGTATACAGAAAACTTGTGCACCACCGAAGCCTAACGCCGGTAATACCTGAACAATTTTACGCATTAGAAAGGGGTTGTTCTACAGGTTGCTGTTTTGTTTCAGGAGCAAACCATTTTGAATAGAAAGCAGTATGCAACAAAGCGTCTAATTGCTCTATATCATTTCTATATAAACTTTCCAGGTATTGCTTAATATCTGAAGTATCAGTAGTGTCTGCTACTTTATCTTTTGCCAGTGCCACTTTAGCCGTATTCAACTCAAATAGCTTTGCCTTCAGCCTTTTGCGTTTAGTAACGGGCATCCAGAAATCTACCAGATACTTTATAATGAATCTCTTCAGCCTGCTTTGACCGATAATCCCTTTTTGAAGGGCAGCACTTTTAGTAATGCCGGTTACATTCTTTGCTTCAAGATCGGGCTGAAAAGAAGGATTAACCTTTAAGAAGGCAAATATCTTTTGTAGTAAAGCCTGAGGGTTTTCCAGTTCTTCATATTCCAGCACCAACAGTTGCTCTTTCTTAAAATACTTTAGACAGTTTTTTATTTGGGTATAATATAACCCATGCTCTATGTAGGTAAAGTCGTTATTGTCTTTGGAGAAAGGCACTGTTTCTTTGGGCTGATACATTAATGCCTGATGCACGGTTCTCTTTTCGCGTAGCATTTTCTTAAAATAACCATATGCTGAAAAAGCACGCTGTACCGGGTTGCGCAGTATGACGATGAGCTTTGCATTGGGCTGTTGATGTGCAATGTCGCGAAGCATCTGTTCGTAGAAAATATAGTTGACTGCTGATTGCAGTATCACTTGCTCGCCCTTATAAGGAACAGGCTCTTGCTGCAAGCGTTGGTTTATCTCTGCTAAATTCTTAAAGCGTACAAAGAGATGTACATCTTTAAGCGTATCATAACCATATATTTCCGGGTGTTGACTCAGCCAGTCGTTGAGTGTGGTGGTGCCTGCTTTTTGCACTCCAATGATGAAAGTGTTGGGAAATATGGAGGGTTGCATGATGTTATTTCTGGTTGCTAGTGTTATAGCTTTAAAACTAAATTAAGCAGATAATTGCTTACTGCCTAAACTATTTTCTTTTAATCCAGCGACATATTAATAAGTTGCGGGACTATGCTACAGATCAAAGTATAATTAAACAGTGATTTGTCTACTATCCACAGATGCTTCCTTCGTCAGCAGGACAAAGGCGGTGTTTGATTATTAAAACTAACTGAATCATTGTACAAACACCTTTTTACTTCTACCTACACCTATAATTATTTAGGTTATAGTATACAAAACAACAATCAAAACCGACTGGTTATACATTACCGTTGTTGTTTATTTTTTAAGAGCCCTTCTCCCAATAAATGGGAGAAGGGCAATATTGATCTACAATATCATACCAGCAGCAACGGTTTCGTTGGTACTTTCATCTACCAGAATTACAGATCCGGTAGAACGGTTTTTACGGTATGGATCGTAAGCTATAGGCCTGGTGGTACGTAGTCTGACACGCGCTATATCATTCATTCCAATTACTTTATCATCTTCCATGCGGTGCAGTTGGTTAATGTCCATTTTATAAAGTACTTCTTTTACAATTGTGCGTACTTCACTGGCGCTCTGGCGCAGGTAAAATTTAGCTCCAGGTTGCATTTTCTTTGCATTAAACCAGCACATCATGATATCTATGTCCTGGCTTACTTCTGCCTGGTTGTTTTCTTTTACAATCATGTCGCCACGGCTAATATCTATATCATCTTCTAAAGTCATAGAAACAGACATAGGTGCAAAAGCTTCCTCAACCGGTCCTTCAAATGTGTCTATACTTTTAATTTTGGAGGTTAAGCCAGAAGGCAACACTGTAACTGAGTCGCCGGGACGGAAGATACCACCAGCTACACGACCAGCATACCCACGATAATCGTGGTACTCGGTAGAATGCGGACGAATAATGGTTTGAACAGGGAAACGGGCATCAATGTGGTTGTAGTCGCTACCTATGTGGATAGTTTCTAACTCGTGCAGCAAGGTAGCACCATGATACCACTTCATGTGCTCACTATGATTTACTACGTTATCGCCATTTAATGCACTGATAGGGATGTAACGAATATCAGTAACATCCAGCTTGCTTGCGAACTCGGTATATTCTTCAACAATGTTGTTGAATACTTCTTCGGAGTAATCTACCAGGTCCATCTTATTTACACACACAATGATGTGCGGTATCTGCAATAAAGAAGCAATATAGGAGTGACGGCTGGTTTGCTCTACAATACCTTTTCTTGCATCTACCAATATCAATGCGAGGTTGGCAGTAGAAGCACCCGTCACCATGTTGCGGGTGTATTGAATATGACCCGGAGTATCGGCAATAATGAACTTACGTTTCGGCGTAGCGAAATAGCGATAAGCAACATCTATAGTGATACCCTGCTCGCGCTCGCTGCGTAAGCCATCTGTCAGTAAAGAAAGGTCTACATGTAATAAGCCTTTTCTTTCGCTGGTTTGCCTGATAGCTTCTATCTGGTCTTCGAAAATAGATTTAGAATCGTACAGCAAACGACCGATCAGTGTGCTTTTTCCATCGTCTACACTGCCTGCTGTGGTAAAGCGTAAAAGTTCTCTTGTATTTTTAGCCATTTTGTTTGTGAATTTGTGAGAGGTGAGTTGTCAGTTGTGAGTGGTGAGTTGTGAGTGTGAATCAATCATTCACAATTGACCATTTACAATTCATTAGAAATATCCTTGTTTTTTTCTGTCTTCCATGGAGGTTTCGGAACGCTTGTCATCGCCGCGGTTGCCACGCTCGGTACTGCGGGTGGCAGCCACTTCCATTACTATCTTTTCCAAAGTATCGGCATCTGATTCTATACCACCGGTAATGGTGATATCACCCAGGGTGCGGAAGCGCATCAGCTTTTTCTGAACAACTTCACCTTCACGCAACGATAGAAATTCGGAAATAGGCAGCCATGAATTATCTCTGAATACTACTTCTCTTTCGTGAGCAAAGTATAAAGAAGGAATAGCTATATTTTCTTTCCAGATATAGTTCCATACATCCATTTCGGTCCAGTTACTAATAGGGAATACACGGAAGTGCTCGCCCTGGTGTTTACGACCGTTGAAAATATTCCACAACTCGGGACGCTGGTTTTTGGGATCCCACTGACCAAACTCATCGCGGTGAGAGAAGAAGCGTTCTTTAGCGCGCGCTTTTTCTTCATCGCGACGGGCACCACCAATGGCAGCATCTATTTTATACTGTTCAATAGTATCGAGCAAAGTAACCGTCTGCAGTGCATTACGGCTGGCATTTAAACCAGTTTCTTCTTTTGCACGACCTTTATCAATAGACTCCTGTACACTGCCTACAATAAGCTGTACGCCCAGTTCTTTTACCAGTTTATCTCTGAATTCCATTGTTTCCGGGAAGTTGTGCCCAGTATCAATGTGAATGAGCGGCAACGGTATTTTGGCGGGATGAAAGGCTTTACGTGCCAAATGTGTTACAACAATCGAATCTTTACCACCAGAAAACAAAATTGCCGGACGATCAAACTGCGCCACCACTTCTCTTATCACGAAAATGGCTTCTGCTTCCAACTCCTGCAGGTGGTTAAGGTAATAACTATGCATGACGGTTAATTAATTTTAATTTTAGGTAAAACAACATCGAGTACAGCCTGTGCACTTTCTTCCACTGTTTCTTTTTCAGTATGAATATGCACATCGGGAGATAGCGGGCGCTCAAACGGAGACGAAATACCGGTAAAGTTGCTGATCTCGCCAGTCCGGGCTTTTTTGTACAAGCCTTTTACATCGCGCTGCTCGCAAACTTCCAAAGGTGCATCTACAAATATCTCAACAAAGCTGCCATCCATGAGATTACGGAGCATCTGACGGTCTTTTATAAAAGGAGAAACAAATGCTGCCAGTACAATAATACCAGCATCCATCATGAGCTTAGCTACTTCACCAATACGGCGGATATTTTCTATGCGGCTTTGCTCAGTAAAGTTTAGATCACTATTTAATCCTTTACGAATATTATCACCATCCAAAATATAGGTAAAGTGCCCCATATTGTGTAATTCCTGCTCTACTGCATTTGCAATGGTGCTTTTGCCTGAACCGGATAAGCCGGTAAACCAAAGACATGCCGCACGATGCCCGTTTTGCCTTTCGCGGTCAGCACGACATATTTTATAGTCATGCGCTATGATGTGCAGTTTTTCTTCCATTACTTATGTTACGTTGAGCTTTATACAAGCAGCTTAATTAATAAGGGCTAATAATTATGGAAAATACCACCAAAAAGCTGTTTGAGTGAATTGTTTGATATGTCTGATGGTGTTTTGTCTGGCTGCAACTGCGTTGAATTTTCCAGCCTTAGGCGTTTGGAATATTATGGGACAGGTCGCGACCTGTCCCTACAAAAAACATCTATAATCCATCCTAAACAATTAACTCAAACAGCTTCTAAAGTATTTCTTATATAGCTGCTGTATGCAAATTTAATATCTCAATTTCCTATTAAACAAGTAGGATTAGTGATATTGACTAAAATTTATACTCTCGCTACAACAAACCAAGGGTTGAGCAGGTTCTCTTTGTTGTACTGTAGTTCGGTGTTGTTTTTAAAATCGTACACCTGGCAGCCTGCAAACTTTGCTACTGCATGCCCTGCAGCAGTATCCCACTCCATTGTAGGTGCAAGGCGCGGATATACCTGCGCTTTACCTTCGGCAACGAGGCAAAGTTTGAGTGAGCTGCCGGCACTAATTATATTTACTTTGCCGTGCTTTCTTCTTTTGTCCTCAATGAACTGTTCTGTGTCGGGTGTATTGTGCGAGCGGCTGGCTATAACGGTGTATACTTCCACATTTTGGGTGGAAGGCAATGGTTTAGCCCGGGCAGTAATTTCTTCAGGGTTTATAGTTGTATTGGCAGTACCTAATTCAAGGTAAAAACTGCCTTTGCCTTCCTCAGCAAAGTACAACATGCCTGTAACCGGCACCAATACAACGCCTAATACAGGTGTACCGTTCTTAATCAAAGCAATATTTACGGTAAACTCGCCATTGCGTTTGATAAATTCCTTAGTACCGTCCAGTGGGTCAACGAGCCAGAAGGATTCCCAGTTTTTGCGTTCTTCAAAAGGGGTAAGTTTACCTTCTTCGCTTAAGAGCGGCAGGTTAGTTTCGGCTAATATAGCTTTAATGCATTCGTGTGCCTGGCGATCTGCTTCGGTGAGTGGAGAATTATCTTCTTTGGTATAAACGGAAAAGTCCTGTGCATATACTCCCATAATCTTTTTTCCGGCTTCCATGGCTGCTTTTATGGCAACTTCGAGTAGTGTTTTCATATTAGTTTTGGAAATACAGGTTTGCTTTGATATGTGCAATTTAGAGAATAGTATTTAAGTGGCTTTGAGAAATCAGTTTAAAGTGATACAGTGCCCCTTCACTCAAATAAGCTAATAAGGTTAGGAGTTGCGTAGTGTGAGTGTGGGTTACTAAGGTAATAAGGTTAGGAACTGGTTTGCTATAAACTAATTACATGGAGGCACTTACCCGGAAGAAATTGTACATTGAGGAATATGTCGATAGCGCTATGGGATACCACTGTATCTTTACACGCCTGCACATCATCTACTGCAAACTACTACTGTTTACACCTAGTTTTTACCACATCTCTACTGCAAAAGACGAAGGATGGACGTAGGATGAACGTAAGATGGACGTAGGATGTTCGAAGGATATACGGCTCAGATACGGCTCAGGTAGGGAGAAGGTGCGAAGGAAGCAGGACTTAGCCACCGCTTAGCATGAACTATCCATGGCTTTAGCATGACTTTGCCACGGCTTTAGCATGACTTTGCTACCGCTTTAGTACTGTGAATCATAGGCTTCTTTTTCACTGTGATCAAATTCATCCTACACTATTGTTTAAATAATTGCCAACAATAACTTTTATATCACAATGCTTAATACACTAAATTAAAACTGATAAGTATCTGTGTGTCAGTTTGATAAAAAATGCCTGTAACTGTACTGCAGATATTGGCATAGTGATAGCAGCATCAGCAAGCAGTTTGTTGTCTTAATGTGTAAAGGATTTCAGATAAAATATTTTTTTGATATTAATATAATTTAGAGCACTTTTGTTTCGTGTACAACTTACACATTCAGACTTTAAACAATCTTGCTGCTATTGAATCACAAAAACCACTAATGCTTTGCTGTTATGAAATGTAGGAAACGATGCTTGCCCCTCCAATAGTCATTATTCTCACTAACTATAAATTGCACATTATGAATTTGAAATGGACATTCATGGCTCTTTTGCTTGCCATAGGATGGTGTATTGCAGTGCCTGGCTTAGCGCAGGACAGAACAGTTACCGGGACTGTAACGGACACAGCCGGACGACCTTTACCGAGTGCTTCGGTAGTGATTAAAAACACAACAACAGGAACCCAGACCAAACCAGATGGTTCCTTCAGCCTGCACGCACCAGCAAGTGCACAAACACTTGTAATTTCCTCGGTAAACTATGCCACACAAGAAGTACCTATAACTGAAGGAGCAATCAGCGTCAGGATGGAGCCACTTACTGCAGCATTGGCTGATGTAGTAGTGATAGGGTATGGTACACAGCAGAAGAAAGATGTAACTGGTTCTATTGCTACTGTTACCAGTAAAGATTTTCAGAAAGGAACGATCACCTCGCCGGAGCAGTTGATCTCAGGCAAAGTAGCAGGTGTGACTGTAACTACCGCCGGTGGCGCACCTGGTTCGGGGGCTGTAATACGTATAAGAGAGGGGGCCTCACTAAACGCCAGTAACGACCCACTCATTATTGTGGATGGTATTCCCTTAAGCAATAATGGTATAGCCGGGAGCTCTAACCAACTTGCACTCATTAACCCTAATGATATTGAGACATTTACGGTGTTGAAAGATGCGGCTTCCACTGCTATTTACGGATCGCGGGCTTCCAACGGTGTAATCATCATTACTACCAAGCGCGGACGGCGTGGCAAACCACAGGTGAATGTAGTAAGTAATCTTTCCGTAGCTACTATTGCCAAGAAACTGGATGTACTGAATGCTGAGGAGATGCGCAATTTTGTAAACAACTATCCAGGTGTTACAGAAGCACAAAAAGCCTGGCTGGGAACAGCAAATACTAACTGGCAGGATTTAATTTATAGAAATGCGATTACCTCTGATAACAACATAAGTGTTTCCGGTGCATTTAAAGATATTCCTTACAGGCTATCCGTTGGTTACCTGAGCCAGCAAGGCACTTTGAAAACAGACCTGCTGCAAAGAGGTACTGTTGGAATTAGTTTATCACCATTGTTGTTTGATAAGCATCTTAAGATTGATATTAACATAAAGGGAGCTTACTCACAGAGTGATTTTGCCAACCAGGGAGCTATCGGCGGTGCAGTTGCTTTTGATCCTACACAACCTGTTAATAACAATAAGGGGGGCTATTTTGAATGGCTACAATCGAATGGCACTTTTAATCCGAATGCTAACTCTAATCCTGTTGCTTTGTTAAATCAACTGCACAGCAGAGGAAATGTATCACGGAGCTTTGGTAATATCCAGTTCGATTATAAGTTTCACTTTTTGCCTGACCTGCATGCCAATCTTAACTTAGGTTATGATATATCCCAAGGACATGGAGACCCATATACTGACAGCTCTAGACAAGGCAATAGTAACTACAGTTTCAGAGGCACACGCAACCCTTACAAGCAGAACAACGATAACTACATTAGTGAGTTTTACTTAAGCTATGTAAAAGCCCTGCAGTCTATCAACAGTAATATTAATGCGGTTGCAGGTTATGGCTATTATGATAACAAAATAACCAACCACAACAGTTATAATTACTTTGTTGATAATAATGATACTGTACCTGGCTCAAAACCAGCATATTTCACCGACATACAGCAAAATACACTGGAATCCTATTATGCCCGTTTGATTTACACGCTGGCGAACAAATACATTCTGCAAGGTTCTATCCGTACGGATGGATCGAGCCGTTTTGCCAAAGAAAACCGTTGGGGGGTGTTCCCTTCTGTTGCTTTTACCTGGCGTATTAACCAGGAAGGGTTCCTGAAAAACTCCAATACAATCAACGATTTAAAACTTCGCCTCAGCTATGGCGTTACCGGTCAGCAGGAAGGTATAGCCAACTACTCCTGGCGGCCTGCCTACTACCAGTCTGCTACTACCTCGCAGTACCAGCTTGGTAATAGTTTCTATGTTCCATATACGCCGGTGGCCTATGCAGCAGATATCAAATGGGAACAAACCGGAGCATATAATGCAGGTATAGATATAGGCTTATTGAAAAACCGGATTTCGGCAACAGTTGACGTATATACCAGGAAAACAAAAGACCTGTTAAATACACTTAACCTGCCAGTGGGAACCAACTTTACCAACAAAATAACCGACAATGTAGGTGATATGAAAAGCCAAGGTGTGGAAGTAACTCTGAATGTATCACCAGTGGTAAGCAAAAATTTCCGATGGGATTTGTCTTACAACTTTACGTATATCAATCGTGAGATCACCAAGCTTACCAAAACAACGGATCCTACTTTTTATGGCAATCCTACCGGCCCTAGTATAGACCCCAGGGAACCCAGATACAAATAAATTCGATAGGCTACACACCTAATGCTTTTTACGTATATAAACAGGTGTATGATGCTAATGGAAAACCTATAGAAGGATTGTTTGCCGACCTAAACAGGGATGGTGTTATTAATAACAATGATAAATACCGCTATAAATCGCCTTATGCACCTGTAAAGATGGGCTTCAACACTTCGTTCACGTATAAGCAATGGACATTAAGTGCTTTATTACGTGCTAACATTGGTAATTACATGTATAACCAGGTGTTCTCGGGTAGTGGAAATCTTTCTGCAATCATCAGCCCGAACAATTTTATACAAAACGTGCCTAAGGCTGCTTTAGGGTCTGGTTTTCAAACTTACGTGGAGCGCGAATCGGACTATTATGTATATAACGCATCTTTCCTGAAAATGGATAATATCGGGCTTAGCTATAATGCGGGCAGGATAATCAAAAACAAAGTCAATCTTACAGTAGGCGCCTATTGCCAGAATGTATTTGTTGTTACCAAGTACCCGGGACTTGATCCAGAAGGTGTACGTACTGGACAGTACATTGGCGTTGACAATAACATTTATCCACGTCCGCGCACTTTTACACTGAGTGTGAATCTGAATTTTTAACAGCTAATTATTACGTTTTATGAAATACAGAAAAATATATTCGATACTTGTTGCGGCAGCCGGTGTGCTACTGATGGCATCGTGTTCAAAAAAGTTGGACAGGACACCTAATAACGGCATTTACGCTGATAGTGTTTACAGTAATTTCAGTGGGTATAAACAATCGCTGGCTAAGGTATATGGTGCATTTGCGCTTACCGGGAGCAGTGGCCCCGGCAGTACCGACCTGGCAGGCATTGATGCCGGTCTCTCCGACTTTATACGCATGTATTGGAACTTACAGGAGTTAGCATCTGATGAAGCAGTATGTGCATGGACTACAGATGCTAACGGCGCTATACTGGAACTGAATACCATGAACTGGTCTGTTAATGATGCTATACTGACCGGCTTATACAACCGCTCCTTTTACCAGATTACGGTAGCTAATGCGTTCCTTCGCGAAGCAAGCCCTGATGCAGTAGCTTCTCATGGCATAAACGGCACTGATGCTGATGAAATAAGGCATTTTGCGGCAGAAGCCCGCTTTTTGAGAGCCTACCAATACTGGGTATTAATGGATTTGTTTGGGAATCCACCATTTGTAACGGAAAATGACGCTATTGGTTCTTTTTTGCCAAAGCAAATTTCGCGGGATAGCTTGTTTCAATATATACAATCGGAACTACTGGCCATAGAGCCTGACCTGAAAGATGCAAAAACCAATGAGTATGGCCGTGCAGATAAGGCTGCAGACTGGGCTTTGCTGGCGCGCCTGTATTTGAATTCTGAAGTATATACCGGCACAGCACACTATGATTCTGCTGCTATATATGCTAAAAAAGTAATAGACGCAGGTTATCAACTAGCACCAAAATATCAAAACCTGTTCCTGGCTGATAATAATGTAAATAACCAGGAAATTATATTGCCAATTAACTATGATGCTTTAAGTACGCAGAATTACGGTGGCACTACCTTCATTGTTAACTCGTCTATTAATACCGATATGAACCCTGCCTCTTTTGGTGTTCCCGCCGGCGGATGGGGTGGCAATCGTGCCAAGCCATCGTTGCCTGATTTATTCCCTGACCTGAGCGGAAGCACTGATAAAAGAGCGCAGTTTTATGGTGATGTGAAAGATGTAACAGCAATGAACCAGTTTACGAATGGACTACGCGTAACCAAGTTTAAGAACATCAATGCTGATGGCAGCACTCCTGCTAACGCAGGCACTTTCTGTTCTATAGATTTTCCTCTTTTCCGTTTGGGAGAGGTTTATCTTGAATATGCCGAAGCCTTGCTAAGGACAGGAGATGCAAACGGTGCATTAGCTGCCATTAATACAGTACGCCAGCGTGCTTATGGTAATAACAGCGGTAATCTTACTACACTAACGCCGGATGATATACTGGCAGAAAGGGGCAGAGAACTGTACTGGGAAGGATACAGACGCACTGATTTGATACGCTTTGGTAAATATACCGGTAGTAACTATGTATGGCAATGGAAAGGTGGTGTAAAAGGCGGCACTGCGGTACCAAGTTATTTAAACCTGTATCCTATTCCATCTACTGATATTATATCTAACACCAACCTGAAACAGAATCCGGGTTATTAATAAAAAATTAAGGATAATGAAAACAATTTACAGACTCAGCATGCTACTTCTTTTTGCAAGCATATTGTTTAGCTGCGAGAAAGATGAAAACAAGATATATTTCCAGGGAGGGACAGATCCTGTTTTATCTGTTAGCGACTCATCAGCACTGGTATTAACACACGATAATGCTGAACAGACTGCTGTTACTTTTTCGTGGACGAATCCTGATTATTTATTTACTACAGGAGTTAGTTCGATGAATGTGAGTTATCTATTGCAAGTAGATACTACAGGCTCCAATTTCTCAAGTCCACAGGAGATTTCCATTTCATCAGATTTGTCAATAACCTTTAATGATAGTGTTTTGAATGCTGTTCTTACCAAACTCAATCTGCAGGAAAATATCCAGCATGATGTAGAATTCAGACTTAAATCTTCACTGGCAAATAACAGTGCGCCATTGTATTCTAACGTAGTAAAAATGGTTATCACACCTTATCTTGATGTGGCGGTGCCGATACCACCTACCGGCATTTTGTACATCACCGGCGATGGTACCACCAGTGGCTGGACCAATACACCTCCTGAGACCCAGGTGTGCACTAAAATCAGCAATACCGAATACTCGATAGTTGCACATTTTAAACCCGGCTTTTATTATAAATTCCTCTCAACGCAAGGCTTTTGGCAGCCACAGTACGGAGGTTCAAGCGCTACGGGCGGAGATATTGGCTACAATTTTGGACTGCCTGGTCAAAGTGACCCTGCTTCAATACCAACGCCAGGCGAAGAGGCCAACTATAAAGTGGACCTGAACTTTAAAACCGGAAAATATACGGTAACCAAACAATAACTCTTCAATAGCTTACGCAATGAAAAATATTTATAATAATTTATTACTAATCGTTGGGGTAATTATTCTATTTGCAGCCTGCAAAAAGGTTGAACCGTTACCCTATTATGCAAAAGGGACCGCACCTGTATTGAGTGCGAGTACCACTACTATCACTGCGACACCGGCAGATTCGGCAAATACTGCGCTTACTCTTAACTGGACAAATCCGAACTATGCTACTGATTCGGCTACCCAGAAATTTGTGATAGAGATAGATTCTTCGGGGCGCAATTTTGCGCATGAATATACCAGAACAGTATCGGGTACATTAAGTACCTCTTTTACGGCTGCTGAACTGAATGCAATTGTGGCTGGTTTTTCTTTCAAACCTGACTCCACCTATTCTCTTGACATAAGAATAAAATCTTCTTACGCCAATAACAATGAGCAATACTCTTCTAAAGCAGTTACCGTAACTATTAAGCCTTATATTGTTCCTGTTACATTAACTGCATCTTCTACGGATGCTTTAGTACTGAAGATTGATAATGCTGCCAATACGGCGCTTTCATTTAGCTGGACTGCCTCGCAGTTTGGAAGTACTACCATTTATTATGCACTACAAATAGATACGGCCGGCGGTAATTTTATCACTCCGCAGGTTATTAAATACGACACTACACATAGTGCCAATCTTACTATTGGAGATTTGAATACTGCACTTATTAATTTGGGGGTAGCAGCAGGTGCTACTGCCAACGCTGCTTTCAGAATTGCCGGATTTCTTGATGCCGGTTACACACAGCCTGCAGTTATTTCAAATAATGTTAATGTTAGTGTAACCACTTATCTGCCGTTTTTATTTCAGTATGTTCCGGGAGACTACCAAAGCTGGAATCCTTCAGGTGCGCCATCTTTAGGATCTACTGTGCCCAATCTGAATGCCTTTGAAGGATATGTTTATGTACCTTCAGGTGGCAGCTATGAATTTAAAATAAACAGTGCACCAGACTGGAACCATACCAGTTATGGAGATGGCGGCAATAACAAATTAAGTACATCGGGCGGTAATCTTAAGTGGCCGAATAGTGGAGGTTTTTACCTGTTAAAGACAGATATGTCTGCATTAACCTGGTCTGCAACTATTACGAATTGGGGGATTATTGGTGATGCAACGCCAAATGGATGGAATGCCTCCACACCTATGACTTATGATGCAACCAACCATGTTTGGGTTATTAACTCCATCCACCTGGCTGCAGGTGCAGCAAAATTCAGGGCAAATGATGCATGGGACATCAATTTGGGGGGTAATTTAAATGCATTAAAATATGGAGGAGACAACATTTCCATACCTGATGCCGGCAATTATAAAGTGGTGCTGGACTTAAGTCATCCCTTAAAATATACAGCAACCTTTACTAAGCTTTAAATTTAAATAATAGCATTTATGTAGAAGGCTGACTTGAAAAGGTCAGCCTTTTTGTTTGAATGGGTGAGCGCTTTTACCCGTATCCCTTTCACTAACAGTGCCTATTTGGTCTACGGCATGGTGAGTGCTAACCCTACTGAGGTTAACATTATAGCAAAGGCAACGCAAAATAAGTAGGATTGATATTTGCTGTTGTGATGCTATTTACTCCCAGGCGCAGCAACAATCGCCGGAGCCTCAATATTTTGTAAACCATAAAACAACAGATGTATGAATAATAATGAAAAACTTGTAAATCCAACACCAGACCGTACGAGTGATGTGCATGATTCGCCAAGGGATGAAGAACGCCTGAAAAGTGAAACCGCTTATATAGAGTTGCCAGATGTAAATGATATACCTGGCCAAGAGTTTGTACATGTGCCTGAATTAGGAGAACTGGCTGATACGACTATATCTTCGGATGATGAAGAGGCTGATTACCTGTGGGCAGAAAGCAATGATACAGAGACAAGAGATGAGCTTACTAATGGTGATAATAACGATGTGACGCAAGAAGAGAAGGATGTATTAGAAAGCACTTTTGCAGATTTGCCTACCCAGGATAATACAGACCTGAGAAGTGGAATTGTTGATCAATATGATAATGAAGGTGAACCGCTAAATGAAGCCAGTGCAGATGCTCTATCTGGTCATGACCTTGACACCACTATAGTAGATTCAGATGATGCAATGGAAAACATTGGTGAAGAGGATGAGGAGAATAATATTTATAGTATTGGGGGAGAAGATTTTGATAAAAGAAGAGATCCGGAGGAATCTACTAACGGTTAAAGTTAATATGAAGATGAGAGTTGATAGATGAGAGATGACGGAAAAATACGTTTAATAAGGTTTATAGTTATTAGTCTGAGATTTTTTTGTACGTACTTTTCTGTGATGATTACCATTATCATAGTAAGCTTTAGGTTAAAAATTAAGCGAAGAGGCTGCATATATTAAAATATGCAGCCTCTTCGCCTATTAACTGAATGTAATTATATTTTAAAGTTCAAAGGCACGTTTACTTTGATACTAAAGTTCCTGCCCATTTCGAATACTCCCTGCCTGCCGGTTACATTGTTTACATCCAGGTATTTGAGGCGGTTGAGATGATTTTGATATGCTATGTTGCCGAGGTTATTACCAGCTAATGCAATAGTAAAGAGTGTTTTACCATTATGCGCTATATCGGTACCGATGCCTGCATTAAATAATAAATAATCGCTTGTGGGTGTTTCGGTGTTAAAGCCGGTGAATGGATGATTTTGCATGAAAGTATAATCGGCATTTATCATTGCATATATATTCTTCCACTTCTTGCCCTTAGGTAAAAAGTTGCCTCGCAGTTCAGATACAAACCTTGCTGCAGGTATAAATGGGACGTTTTTGCTTCCATCAACTGCCTGAGTGAATTGTGCCCGTACATAAGTAAAAGTATTTTCAAAGTGTAGCCAATCCAACGGATGGGGGTGTATATCTACATTCAACTCGCCGCCATATAAATAGGCTGTTTGCTGCGAGAAACGAAACACCTGCAAGGATTGATCTGTTTCAGGATCATATTTCAGAGAATCGTTGCCTGCCGCATTTAGCACCCTTTGATAAAATATAAAATTATGGATGTAGTTGTAGAATAGATTGGCTGTGAACGATACATGCTCTGTATTTATTTCCATACCACCATCTGCCTGATAGCTGTCTTCGCTTTTGAGGGAAGAAGAGCCCACCTCATAGCGCAAAGTGCCTTCGTGTGCTCCATTGCTGGCAAGTTCTGCCATATTGGGTGAACGGTAGCCTTTTGCAATGTTAGCTTTTAGTGTGATCTCATTGGAAGCCTGATAGCTAATACCAGCGCTTGCTGATATATTGGAAAAGTTCTTATTGAATGCCGAGAATTTTTGAATATTATCAATCATCATTGCCTTGGACTGCAAATGGCGGTTATCAAAGCGTGCTCCTGCATTCAAGCTCAATTTGTCTTTGGAATATTGTGAGTAAATAAACCCACCTATATCAAATAAATCGTAATCGGGAATTAATACATTTACCGCCTTGTTTTGGTTGTTTTGATACATGCCTGAGATACCAGCACTTGTTTTAAAATTACCGGTATATGGCCAATGAAAGTTTAGGCTGTAATTGACTGTTTTTAAATCAAAATAGGCATCTGGTGTTAATGGGTCTGCAGCATTGCCATATTCACGGCGCTGATTGCGTTGGAAACCAGCGATAGCATCAAGTCGACCATTACCCAGATTGAAGGTATTATCAGAAATGAGTTTAAAATGCTGTACATGCTGGAAAGGGACTTCGGGCGTAACCTTTTTGAAATCCTCAGGAGTAGCAATAGGTGTGCCCCCATTTGGATCGGCTTTAATAAATGCTCCTGTTGTGCTATCGCGCTCGCCTTCCACCATGCCTATATGCTGATTGAAATTGGAAGCTAAGAAATAGCTGTGTCCCCAGCTTTTGGTGATTCCTATCATACCACCAAAGTTGGCATTGTAAAACTTAGAGTTGAATACAGGGCCGTCGTACTTATTGCTGTAGTCTTGTGCTCCTTTGAAAGAGCCATATGCACCCCAGTTGAAGCTGTTTTTTGTGCCATATATATTTGCCCCAAATCCGCGCAGGCGATTATTAGTTTGGTACTCGCTGATAATATTGCCTTTAATACTTCCTTCCGGGGCTGCCAACTGTGATTGTATATTGATAACACCTGCTATCGCATCACTACCATAAGCGAGTGATGCTGCACCTTTCAGTACCTCTACCCGCTGAGCACTGTAATCGTCTATTTCTATACCATGTTCATCGCCCCATTGCTGTCCTTCCTGCCGTATTCCATCGTTTACCACTACTACCCTATTGTAACTTAAACCACGAATGACTGGCTTCGAGATAGCCGGCCCGGTAGTGATAGCAGAAACGCCCGGCACGGTTTTGCTTAATGCATCAATAAGATTGGAAGAAGTAGTTTTTACAAGGTCATCATGACGTACAATGGTGATTGGCTGCGAGGCTCTTTTGGTACTGGTAGCCGAAGAAATTCCCGTAACTGTAACTGCCTGCTGCTCTACATAAGTAGGCGAAAGCTTAAACTCTTTTGTTGTATTATTTACCGATACTGTTACTGGCTCCACATCCGCTGCATATCCCTGATACGTAATTTCTACAGTGTAAGATCCCGCATTGACCTGCGGTGTTTTAAAATAACCACTATCATTACTTATTGCACCCGTTTTAAGCTCATGGATATAAACCGAAGCACCTGCTAATCCTTGTCCTGTGAGTTTGTCTGTTACTTTGCCATTGAGAAATCCTTTTGGCTTAGTTGTTTGGGCAAAAAAGAACAGAGGACTAAAACAAAAGAACAGAGGGAGTAACAATTTCATAAAATCCTTTCTTTTGAAGCATTGTTGCAAAACTAACTCCATTATGTGTTATAGAAATGCAAGAAGTAATACTAAAATGATAGTAGATTGTATGTGATTTGTCTTATATCAACTATGAGAATAAAGATGTATTTTCTATTTTGCCTACCTGAGTTATTTAGATATTCTAAAATATATGAACTTGCATTATTGATTTTATTTACTTATGTATTACATTAAACAAAAAAGCACTTAATGAATGTTAAGCGCTTTTTTATTCATAGCCACTTATGGCTAGTGCAACTGTATCTAAGTATTGAGACTTCCTAATTTATATCCATTCTAAAACCTTACTCCATACTTTTATTCTTCTCCTGACCTTGCTTTTCATCTTCAGGTCTAAGCACCGGTGCCTTTTGTTCACTATGTACTTTATAATACGGAGTATAAGTATTACGGTTATTGTTATAAGATTTGCCATCATACAAGAAAGCAATAATAAACCATACAAATAAGAAGAGCGGAATGCAGATGGTCATAATCAGGTTTCTTATTTCATGCCTTAGGTGCATAAAATAACCAACTATATAGAAGGCTTTTGCAAGCATCAGAATGAGAATAATTCCTTTAATAAAATGTCTCATTGTGCTTTCTTCCGACATTGTGATCATGCTATAACCTAATGCAAGTTCAACTATAGTAAGTACGGTAAGTATAATAGTTACCCGCTTTATTTCTTTGGTACCACCACCATGATGTTCGTGATACTCAACGGCTGAAACATGTTGTTCCATATTCAAATTATTTTAGTTTTTCAATTTTGAGTTTAGACTAGATAAAAACAAGTAAATACAAATACCCAAACAAGATCAACAAAGTGCCAGTACAAGCCAGCTTTTTCAATCATCAGGTAATGACCTTTCCTTTCGAATACATTAGAAAGGGTCATAATGAGCATTATAGTATTGATGATAACTCCGGAGAACACGTGAAATCCATGAAACCCTGTAATTGTAAAAAAGAAGTTGGTAAAGTTGGTCGTAGAAACAGTTCCATTCCAGTTTGGAAAAGGATTTCTTCCCCACCAAGCACCTTCATGATGAAGGTGAGTCCATTCCCATGCCTGGCAGCTTAAGAAAGCCAAACCGCCAATGATAGTTAATATCAGATTGGTAACAACTCCTTTTTTATTCATCTGGTGTCCCGCTTGAACCGCTAATACCATCGTTACGGAACTAATGATCAGGATGAATGTCATTAAACTAACAAACACCAAAGGGAGGTTAGTATCACCAAAGCCAGGGAAAGATTTAAATACTTTGTTAGGGTCGGGCCAACCATTAGTTGCAAACCTCGTAGTACCATATGAAATAAGAAAAGCTCCGAAAGTAAAAGTATCACTCATTAAGAAGTACCACATCATTATTTTCCCGTACTCTACATTAAAGGGGCTTCGCCCTCCACCCCATAGTTTCGCTGGTGGTGCTGATACTGTTGTTGTTGTTTCCATATTATTGTTAAGGTTTCGTTCGCAAATTTATTAGCAGTTTTTTAAACCACTATATAAAAGAATAAGTTTTTCTTTTATAATCTAAAGCTATTCTTCATTTTATCGTTTCCCTTTTATCATAAGTTCCGCTTATCCTGCCCAATTGAGAAATATAAACAGGTAAATCCATAAGATATCTACAAAATGCCAATACACACTTAATATTTCCACTGGTGTACTGTTATAGGTTTTTATTCTTGTATTATAAGCTTTAAAAAAAATAATTAGTAATGCTATCACTCCACCAAACACATGCACCACATGTAAACCTGTTATAACCCCGAGAAATGAAGCGGAAGGATTGCTTCCTTCACCAATTATTCGTATACCACGCGAATATAAATCATAAAAACCAGCTATCTGCAGTACCGCAAATAGTACGCCCAACAATGCCGTAATACCAAGTAAAAGCCGATGACGGAGTCGGTTACGCTCGCGGAATGCTTTAAGTGATAACTGCATAGTAATACTACTAGTAATTATTACTGCAGTTGAATACCAAAAGACTTTGGGCAAATTAAATTCTAACCAATTTTGCTGGGAATGTCTCACTACATAAGCACTTGTTAGCGCAGCAAACATCATTATGATGGAACCAATGCCTACCCATAAGGTAAACTTATGAGGGTGAAGACGTTTGGAATCTGCACTTTGTGCACTCATAATCATAAATATTTTAAATTTAATTATTAATAACTCTTATTTGAATGGCCTTTATATTTTATCTGCTAATAATGCAAGCAGTACAATTGGCAGATAGATATAAGAGCTAAACATTACTCTACGTGCTGCCTTTACATCCATATCTATATACAAACGTACACACTGTAATACAATGAACAGATTACATACCAGTACGATAAACATGCTCACCTGACCGCTTATGCCCAACCGAAAAGGAAGCATTCCAACAGGAACCATCATTATAGCATATAAAATAGTTTGTAAAGCTGTAAACTTTGTCGGACCTCTGTCTGAAGGTAATAATTTAAATCCTGCCTTGCTATAATCTGTATGTGCAACCCATGCAATAGCCCAAAAATGTGGAAATTGCCAGAGAAACTGTAATGCAAATAATGCAAACCCTCCCTCCCAATTTATTGTTTCACCGTTGGTAAAACCAGCTACCCACCCGATTAGGCATGGTAAAGCACCTGGAAAGGCACCTACTAGTACTGCGAGTGAATTAACTTTTTTAAGTGGTGTATAGATAAATCCATAAAGGAATAAACTGAAAACTGATAATAGAGCAGATTCGAAATTGAAAAACATGTACATCATGCATACTCCAACTAAGCCAGTAATGAATGCGAAGCCGTATGCCTCGTTGGTACTCATTCGTCCACTGGCAACCGGCCTTTTTGCTGTGCGTTTCATTAAAGCATCTGTTTCCCGCTCCGCTGCCTGGTTAATAGTATTTGCACTACCTGTAACGAGTAATCCTGCTATGAAGAGCAGGATTATTCTTGTCCAATCATATACAACCCCTGGTACTAAAAGGTAACAAATCACACATGAAAACACCACCGTAAAGCTTAAAGTGAACTTCATAAGCTGCAAGTAATCTTTAGCCTTAAGCGTCAACCTGAGTGATGCATTATTTTCTGTGTTTAACTCTCCCGTCAACAATTTCAAATTTATATATTTAAAAAAATGCCCTGATTTCTCAGGGCATCAGTTAAGAATATTTAAAGTAAATTCAATGAATAATCTTAGTTATTCATATCTAATGAGCACTTTCATTTGCCCCTACTTCTGCAGTTTGTGGTATAAACTCACTACCATCTTTTCCATAATCATATGCCCAACGGTGAACTTCTGGTATCTCACCTGTCCAGTTGCCATGTCCAGGATTAATTGGGGTGGTCCATTCCAACGTAGTAGCACCCCACGGATTTTGTGTCAATACTTTTCTGCCCTTCCAGATAGAATAGAAGAAATTGAACAGGAAAAGTAATTGTACAGCAAAAACAATGATGGCTACTGTAGAGATAGCACGGTTCAATCCTTCAAAGTGATCAAACGAAACCCATGGAGTATAATCGTAGTAACGGCGAGGCATACCTGCTAATCCTTCATAGTGCATAGGCCAAAAGATGAGATAAGCCCCCATTATTGTTATCCAGAAGTGAATGTAGGCTAATGTATTATTCATATAACGCCCAAACATCTTGGGATACCAATGATATACGCCGGCAAACATGCCAAACATTGCAGATACCCCCATTACGATATGGAAGTGAGCTATAACAAAGTATGTGTCGTGCAGGTGAATATCTAATGATGAATTACCTAGGAAAATACCTGTTAACCCACCTGAGATAAACATGCTTACAAAACCGATGGCGTAAAGCATTGCCGGAGTAAAGCGAATATTTCCACGCCACAATGTAGTAAGCCAGTTAAATACTTTGATGGCAGACGGTACAGCGATTAGTAAAGTTAGCAACACAAAAATAGAACCTAAAAATGGATTTAGACCTGATACAAACATATGGTGCGCCCACACCAGAAAGGATAGTACTGCAATAGCAAACATGGAGCCTACCATTGCCATATAACCGAATATAGGTTTGCGTGCATTGATAGACATAACCTCAGAAACAATTCCCATTGAAGGCAAAATAATAATGTACACCTCAGGGTGACCTAAGAACCAGAATAAGATGCTCGTATAATATAGGGCTGCCGCCTTCATGTGATAAAGGACCAACACCACTAATAAAGATGTCTGAGAGATAAAAGCTGGTACCAAAGTTACGGTCAAATATCAGCAATATAAATCCGGATAAAAACACTGGAAAGGAAAGAACACCCAAAATCGCAGTAAAGAATAATGCCCAAATGGTAAGTGGTAATCTGGTCATGCTCATCCCCTTTGTACGCATGTTCAATACAGTAGATATATAATTCAGACCAGCCAACAACTGAGATACTACAAATAGTGCCATAGCAATCAGCCAAAGGTCCATACCCGTTTTAGAACCTGGCGAAGCATCACCTAAAGCGCTTAATGGAGGATAAGCTGTCCAACCTCCACTAAATGGACCAGATTCAACAAACATCGAGGACAACATCACAATGCTTGCAGTAAAAAAGAACCAATAGCTCAGCATATTCATTAAGGGAGATGCCATATCACGAGCCCCGATCTGCAAGGGTATCAATAAATTGGCAAAAGTACCACTTAAGCCGGCTGTCAATACAAAGAATACCAGTACGGTACCATGTGTTGTAATTAAGGCATAGTAAGCTTCCTGGGTAACATGACCATCTTTTACCCACCATTTGCCTAATAAATCCTGAACCCACATTGGCAATGGCTCGTTAGGATAACCTAGTTGCCATCTGAACAAAAGAGACATAGCACCACCTATAACTGCCCATACCATACCTGTAATGAGGAACTGTTTAGCAATCGTTTTATGGTCCTGGCTGAAGATGTACTTTGAAATAAAAGACTGGTGATGTTCGTGATGTTCTTCATGAACACCAGCGGCATGTGCTCCACCAACTCCTGTATGCAAAACTGCTTCGTTACTCATATCAAAATCTTTATAATAATTTCGTTCTACTTACTTTTATTTTGTTCCCGGCGCGCTTCCAACAGGGTTACCACTTGTACCTCTTAACCTTGAAGTATCACCTGTATTAGGATTAGTTGCCGGAGTACCTAATTGCACTTTATTAGCTGGATCCTGTTCTGGGAAAGCAGCATAATAATTTGGCTTTTGCTGAGCCATCCACGCATCAAACTCTGGCTGAGTTACTACCTGAATAACACCACGCATTGAATAGTGACCATTACCACAAATCTGATTACAGGTTATTTCATACTGAAAATTTGGATTACCTGTTTTTTCCTGCATTTCTTTGGTGGTGTATTTCGGAGTAAACCAAATGGTTGTAGGAACACCTGGTACAGCATCCATTTTCATTCTAAAATGTATCAAACCCACATCATGTATTACATCCCTTGAAGTAATTATTAATTTTACAGGACGATTTTTTACCAGGTATAATGTTGTAGGCATTACATCATCATAGTTAGCAGGATCAGCATGCAGATTTAATGCCGCGCTATCTCTCCATATCTGTCCTAATGGGTTGTTAGCACCATCATCAATTACTCTATAAAATCTCTGACCTAACTTGCCATCTTTACCTGGATATCTATACAACCAGCCAAACTGTTTACCCGTTACTTCTACTACAAGCGAATTCTTAGGAGCATCACTCGTCATAGCAAACCAGTTTTTCAAACCAATTACCACCAGGACGGTCAATGCGATAGCTGGTACTACCGTCCAAATCAACTCTAATGTATTATTGTGAGGGAAAAAGTAAACTTTACGTTTATCACTATGCTGATAGCGAAAAGCAAACCAGAACAGAAGAATCTGGGTGATAAGAAATACAATACCAGTAATGATAACAGTCCAGTTAAACATTTGGTCATATTTCTCACCATGATCACTTGCAGCACCAATTGAGCCTAATGTTTTATTGTAATACAATTCATTACACCAGTACACACCAATTAACCCCAAAACTAAAAAGGCAATCATTAGAAAAGCGTTAACCTTATTTTGTTGTCTGTTCGACTTTTGCTCTCCTTTCAAAACAGCTACATATTCTGCCGCCTTAGCTATTTGAAAGATAATTAGAAATATTAGTAATACAACTGCAAATGAAAATAACACTGACATGCTATAAATAAGTTTTCTTTTCTATAAAATGATGTTCAAGCTTGGTAAAAACTGTCAAATAGTAGTTTTTACTTTTATCGAATGCTTCTTTTCAGCACCTATATCCTCTAGTTCTTAAGTATATACTCTTTCTATCAAAAATATATTCATTCTACGTATGGTGAATGATGCTTTCTTTAAGAAACGGATGATATTTTGCAACCAGTGGTTTAGAAGCCAAAGCTCTACTTACAAAGAATATCATCAATCCTATAAATAAAGCAGCGACACCAAAATCAAGCCAGCCACTCTCCAACAGGGTTACCTGTTGCTTAGATACACTACCCATTACCATTTGGTAAAAGTCAATCCAGTGTCCAAACACTATCAACACTGCCATAAAGGTCATGAGTGTATAATTCCTTTTTACCGAACGCTTCATTAATATAAGAATAGGACACACAAAGTTCACAATTAAATTGAAGAAGAAGATACCCTTGTATGGACCTTCCACACGGTCTTAAAGTAAATGGTTTCTTCAGGAATATTGGCGTACCAGATTAGCATATATTGTGAGAACCAAAGATACGTCCAGAAGATAGAGAATGCAAACATGAATTTTCCAATGTCGTGCAAATGTTCCTGGTTAACTATCTCCAGATAGCCTTTATTTTTCAGGTAGATTACCCATAGGCATATCAAAGACATACCTGATACAAAGGTACTTGCAAAAGTGTACCAGCTATACATAGTTGAATACCATTTTGTATCAATACTCATTAGCCAGAACCAGGGAGTAACAGATGCGGTAGTAAGTGCAAACCATACAATAAACATTCCCGCAGTAACAGTATTACGCCAGATATAGCTTTTACCCTGTTCATAGCTTAATTGTCCTTCATCAGTTTCACTTGATAGCTTTCGCATCCGGGCTCCTAATAAGCTCCATAAACCAATTGTGAGAATAGTCCACACTATGAAAAAATGGTTTATTTAAAAATCCTACTTTCCCTTTAAGAACTTCGCTCTTCGATACATCTTCATGACGTAACCATTGATAAATGTATCCTTTATCAGATAAAACAAGAAATATAAGTAGAACGCCTACTATTGTTCCAAATATCGGCACCATAGTAGAGATTGCTTCCGGTACCCGCCGAAAGGTTGCATCCCATCCTCCCATTGCAAGTGTAGTAGCACAAACAAAAAACATACAGGCATTACATATCATCAGGAAATACAAGCTATTGTACAAGAGCGTACCCCAAAATACAGCCCTGTTATGCTCATCACTGCTAAATCCTTTTGTGATTAAGCCAATTATAGTCAGTAATAATCCGATAGCAATCAGTCCTAATGACCATGTTCGCATTTTGCTTGGGATTTCAAATCTTTCTTTTATAGCAGCCATTATATTTCTTTTATAACTTAAACAGAAGTAAAAAATTATTTTGTAGTGCTTGTACTAGTTCCCGAAGCAGCTGTCGTGCCTGATTTTCCTGAGTTTGTACCAGTTGCACCTGCGGCATTTGCATTAGCTGGTTCTACATTACTTGTGCTTGGCGGTTTTGGTGCATTAGCAGCCTGTTTAGATTTTATATAATTTATAACCAACCAACGTTGATGGTGATCTAACTGTGAGCCGTAAGCACCCATCAGGTTTTTACCATAAGTAACTGAATAATACATTTGGCCTGGTGGCATATTGACAGTGTAAGGATCACTTACGAGATTTTTCGGAGCTGAAGGAAATGGTCCCTGACCACCTTTCCAAAGTGGGCCATTACCGTCGAGTTTTGGACCATGACAAATAGCACAGTTTACTAAATACAACCGTTCACCTTCTTGTAGTTGTGAAGGAGTTGGATTGGTAATTGGATTTACTACCAGCTTAGCAGCAACATAATTGGTGCTGTCTCCTGCTTTGTCCTTTGGTAATGTAAAGCTTACATCTTCTCCTCTGAAAACTGTACCTGGTACCGGACGGTTATTATAAAAGATCTCATCTGTTTTATTTCCCGGATCTTCTGTAAAAACTGTCGAATCCCTTTCTACGTATGTTTCATATGCACGGCTGTAAGCCATATCTGGCATATAAATGTCTCCTGGCTTTCGTTTAACTCCACCACAACTAACGGTAGTAGCGCCTGCAATAACAATTAATATAACCGATAATTTGTTCATCATAATTAATTCCTGTTTTAGACTGCCGGTACGTAAGTATCATGTACCAATTGCTGCTCTTTATCATAGCGGCCAAACCACCAGCCTGGTTCTGCTTCCTGCACATTTACTTCTATTGCACCATTATTGCTAAGAAAGCTTTTCAGGTCATCTACATTTGTCTTGGCAGTGCATTCAATTACCATTACAAACAGATCATCTGTTGCTCTTGGATGAAAATGATGTTTTTTCACAAAAGGCATCAATCTGGCAGAGATAACAAAAAGTAAGTACCATACCAACCGCCGAAAACAGTACAGTCAACTCAAAAGTAATAGGTATAAATGCCGGCAAAGCAAAGTGAGGTTTACCACCAATATTTATGCGGCCAGTCTACAGTAAATACCCATCCCATGCAGCCTAGGGCAGTAGTTGTACCGGTAATACCGTAAATAAATCCTGCAGTATGAAGGCTGGTTTCCCTCATACCCAAAGCATGGTCAAGTCCATGCACAGGAAATGGAGTATATACATCATGTATTTTATAGCCTGCTGTGCGTACTTTTTTTACAGCAGGAAACAACACATCTTCGTTATCAAAACATCCTACTACAAATTTCTTTTTTGCCATAATTATATTCCCGCAGGAAATTTAATGGTTAACATATAACTGTACTTACTTAATAATAACCTTGCGTTAATGTGCATGCTGATGCACAAATTCAGCCGGTTCTTCTGTCTTCTATCGGTGTCCATCCTGTCCTTATAGTTTTCTCCTGATGTCTTCAATATTGACTTAATTTCTGCAATCGCAATTACAGGGAAGTATTTTGAAAACAGGAAGAAACAGGTAAAGAACAAACCGAATGTACCGAGGTAGAAACCAATTTCCCAGATAGTTGGGCTGTAGTAAGTAGACCAGGATGAAGGCAGGTAATCACGATAAAGAGAAGTAACAATAATTACAAAACGTTCAAACCACATACCTATATTTACGATAATACTCATGAAGAAGGTAAACATAACATTTCTTCTCAGTTTTCTAAACCAGAAGATCTGTGGGGATAATACATTACAGGCCATCATGCCCCAATAGCTCCACCATAAGGGCTAAACAGGTTGCCACGGCTATAAAAGAATGCATATGCTTCATATTTATTCTGGCTATACCAAGCCATAAACAATTCAGTAAGATAAGCACACCTACAATAGAACCTGTAAGTACAATTACTTTATTCATTGCTTCAATATGACCAATAGTAATATAATCTTCCAAGTTGAACACTTTACGAACAACAATCAACAGTGTTTGCACCATTGCAAAACCGGAGAAGATCGCACCAGCAACGAAGTAAGGCGGGAAGATGGTAGTATGCCAGCCAGGTATAACCGAAGTAGCAAAGTCAAAAGATACAATGGTGTGTACAGAAAGTACCAGTGGTGTAGCAAAGACCTGCAAGTACAAGTGAAAAAGCTTCATGACGTTGCCAGTGTTTAGTGGAACCTGTCCAGCCGAAAGATGCAACACCATATAGTAATTTACGGAATTTGGTTTTTGCACGGTCGCGGACGGTAGCAAAGTCAGGAACAAACCCTGAATACCAGAACAACAATGAAACGGTAAAGTAAGTAGAGATCGCAAATACGTCCCACATCAACGGCGAGTTAAAGTTTGGCCAAACAGGACCGCGGGTATTTGGATAAGGCAATACGAAGAAGCCATCCCATACACGACCCATGTGGAAGATAGGGAACTGCCCGGCACACATTACCGCAAAGATCGTCATCGCTTCTGCAGCACGGTTTACACCTGTACGCCAGCCCTGCCGGAACAGCAAAAGGATAGCGGAGATCAGCGTACCGGCGTGACCAATACCTACCCACCATACGAAGTTGGTGATATCCCAACCCCAGCCTACTGTTTTATTCAGGTTCCACTGCCCGGTACCATACACTACCTCACGATATACGCTGTACACACCAAACAAGAGCAATGCTACCGAAATATAAAAGCCTACATACCACAATTTAGATGGGCTTTACTTCAATAGGCCTGCAAATATCTTCCGTTACCTGGTGATAGTTTTTATCTCCATCTACCAGCGGTTCTCTTAACTGCGATTCGTATTTTAATGACATCCGGTAATATTTTATATCTAAGAAAACCTATCTTTATAAATTCTAAACTTAATTACTACTAGCTGATATACACTTTTACTTCATCAACAATCTATGCTCTCTACCTTACAGTGCACTTACGCATGCCTTCTCCTTCTTATGTCACTACTGATTCTTCTACATTTCCTAACCTTGCCAGGTAATTTATGTTTGGCAACGTGTGCAGACATCTCAATGACATCCATAAGACCTCTTTGGATTATCTCTCCTGACTTGCTGAAATAGCACTTGTAGGATCATTTACATTACCAAACGTAAACACCTTGGTTGGGCAAGCCTGCTGACAAGCTGTTTTCAAATCCCATTCGTCATTCTCTCCTGTCTTCAATGGGCGGCTTTCTTTTTTAGCTTTCAGCTTACCTTCCTGCAGACGCTGTACACAGAAAGCTACATTTTTCCATTACACCATGCGAGCGAACAGTAACATCAGGATTCAGTACCATGCGCGTAAAGTGGTTCATTCATATCCATTGCAGCATCAGATCAACACTTGTCTTTGGTTATCCGGGAAGCTGTCTGCACCGGTATAATCAGCCCAGTTGAAACGACGTACTTTATAAGGACAGTTGTTAGCGCAATATCTTGTACCAATACAACGGTTATATGCCATTTGGTTAAGCCCTTCGCTGCTGTGGTTGGTAGCAGTTACCGGGCAAACATTTTCGCAAGGTGCATTATCGCAATGCTGGCAAAGCATAGGCTGAAAGGTAACATTTGGATTTTCCATATCACCGCTGTAATAGCGGTCTATACGCAGCCAGTGCATATCATGAAAACGCTGCACTTCATTTTTACCTACAACTGGAATATTATTTTCGGCTGATGCAGGCTACTACACAAGCACCACAACCAATACAACTATTCATGTCAACACTCATCCCCCACTTAATACCCGGTTTTTCGTGGTGAGGATAGAGTGTACCTGTTCTTTCAAATTTTTCAAGTCCGCCAAACGGTTTTAACTCTTCTTCACGCTCATCAAATATCTCATTTGGATGAGCTTTAAACTCGGCGAAACTCATTTCTTTTACCACCTCGGTACGTACGCCCTGAGCAGTAGTATAGGTGTTATGTGTTTGTTCAACTGCTATCGGGTAAGTATCTCCGGTTTTCTCAACATTTACAGCAGGCACTATATAACTTACAGTAGTTCCGTTAAAAGATGTAAAAGGATATACATTTTTACCTGAACCTATTACCGCTTTACCTATTTCTTCTGTACGACCATAACCTACTGCTATACCAATTGTATTAGGGTGTGTACCCGGAACAATCATGACAGGCAGTTCAATTGATTTATTACCAGCAGTTACTTTAAGCACCGGCTTTTCAGGATGCACTTCATAATCATCTGAATCTCTCTGCTTTTGCAGATCAATGCCCAACAGGCTTTTTGCCATTGCAGGAGAAATCATCACATAGTTATCCCAGGTAGCACTTGTTACCGGATCGGGCAATTCCTGCAACCAGGGATTGCTAGCACCATCACCACCGCCAATACCTACTTTCTGATATATATATAGTTCTGTTCCACTATTTTTTGGCGGAATACCGCTTATAGCAGCAACTGCACCTGCTACTGCACCTGCATTATAAGTAGCGTACCGCCACCTACAGGTGGTATCATTTCGCTTCTTCACATCAGTGTTGAAGTATATTCTTGCAGTGTCTACCTGATTAATATTACTCCCAAACGGAGGCTGAGGAGCAGGTGTATTGGTTTTTGATGCTGCTAATGGATGTACAAGGCCATCCTGTAGTGCATGAAGCCATGCTGTTTCTCCACCTAAATTACCTGTCCAATATTGCTTTACATAAGTAGCATAATCAGTAGTAGCACCACTCCATTTAAGAAGGCTATCCTGCCACTGTCTTGTTTTGAAGAGCGGGAAAATAGTTGGTTGTATGAAGGAGAAATATCCTGTCCTTGGCTCAGCATCACCCCAGCTTTCCAGAAAGTGGTGATCTGGCACCACATATTTACAAAGCTGGGTTGTTTCATCATTCTTACCATTGAATGAAACAGTTACCCTTACTTTTTTTATTCCATCTGCTACCTGCTTGCTATCACTCCATGTATATACAGGGTTGGCGCCATGGATCAGTAAAGCTCCTACCCTGCCTGCATTCATATCTTCGACTAGTTGGGCAAAGTCGCTATCTATACCCTGGCGGTAGTTTAAAGTTGTACCCCAGTCTATAGTTTTACCATTAGCACCGATAGCTTCATTAATAGCATTTACAACTATTTGAATGTTTGGGTCGTTGCTGCCGCATATTATCACACCTGCTCCTCTGTTAGCTGTTAGCAGTTTAGCAGTTTTTTCAATACCTGCCTTCAGCTTAGGATCAGTTATGTTTGTAGCACCGGTACCGCTGATAGCATTGTACAAGCCAACTACTACAGCTCCTGTTTCGGAAGGGCGATGTAAATAACGTTCATCGGCGCAGCCACCTGTCATGCTCAGCACACTTTCAAACTGAATGTGCTTGCTCATGGTTGGGTTCTGCTCATTTATTTTTCTGCCCTGTGCGTATAATGGGCCAAACTCAACCGGGCTCAGCCATGTACCCAGGAAGTCAGCGCTTATACCTACAATTACTTTAGCGTTATCAAAGCGGTAGGTTGGAATAGTTTGGCGGCCATAGCTGGCTTTGTTCGCCAGTAGCATACCGCTATGAGAAATAGCATCATACTGTACATGACGGCTGCCTGGATATTTTGCAAGGAACTGTGCTATCACAGCTTTGGTTGTTGGAGAATTGACAGTGCCTGTCAAAAGTACTACCGGCGCACCACCGAGACCAGCCAGATCTGCAGTAATAGCTTTGTCTATTCCTTCAAGGGTAATCTCCTTCTTATTGATTAGGGGAAAGCGCAGTCTCGCGGTATTGTACAGATCAAGCACAGATGCCTGTACACGGGCAGAAGTACCGCCGAAGGTGATAGGCGATAATTCGTTACCTTCTAATTTTATAGGACGCCCATCTCTTACTTTAGCCAGAACGCTTACTGCATCGCCATCCTGTACATAAGTAGTAGCATAATAAATTGCTGTACCTGGTACAATATCCTCCGGCTTATTGGCAAAAGGAATTGCATGTCTTACCGGCATTTCGCAGCTTGCAGCCACAGCGGCAGCGGCAGTGCTAAAGCCTAAGTATTTTAAGAAATCTCTACGTGGTCTTACCGCTTCCAGCAGACCTTTATCATCCGATACGAGTGGAAGGTCTTCGCGAAATTCATCTTTTGCAACATTATTAAATGCTTCGGACTGATTGCGCTCGCCAAAACTTTGCCAGTGCTTATTTCCCATAATGTATTAAATCTGTAGTGTGCTGGTTAAGCTAAAGTGCTAATCTTTATTATAGTTATGTACTTAATCATTAGGCTGCATCTTCGTTAGCACTATTAGCCAATAATTATTAATAATGACATTTCTGACATTCAGTACCACCTATTTTTTCTACAGTAATCTGCGTAGTATCCAGGGTACCGTTTTTCAACTTTTCGTGATACTGTTCGTAAATGCTATAGAAGCCATTGCTTTTAAACTGAACCTGTGTATTACGGTGGCAGTTAATACACCAGCCCATGCTTAGGTCGGCAAACTGGTACACTTCATTTTCTTTTTGTATTTCACCATGGCAGGTCTGGCAAGCCACCTTACCTACTTTTACGTGCTGAGAGTGGTTGAAGTAAACATGGTCGGGCAGGATAGTGAATACGTATCCAGGGTATTGGCGTTGCCTTGCTTACATCCCATATTTTACCATATTCATAGCCTGCATATTTATACAGCTTCTGTATTTCGGCTGTTCCGTCTCTTTCTTTACCGTCACCATCAATCAGTTTATCAGGTCCCTTGTATTCATTAATTCCCATATGGCAGTTCATACAAATATTTACAGACGGAATATTGGCTTGTTTACCTAAATCTGTATTGCCATGACAGTAGAAACAACTGATCTGGTTTGTGCCTGCATGTACTTTATGCGAGTAGAATATTGGCTGCTCCGGCTCATAATGCTGCGAACGCCCGAGACCAATTGCCCCCTGAACGGTAAGGTAACCACCTACCAAAAACAGGATCACACAGACAAAAGCTATATACCCCTTATTGCGCCAGAAAGGCAACGGCTCATTGCCTGCTAGTCCTTCTTTATCATCAGCAAGCTTTCTGAGGTTACTATTAACCTGCAGCAGTACAAAGGCTACAATGGCTAATATTAAAGTAAGAATACCAAATAAGAGCGTGTTGTCGCTCTCAGCCTGCGCGTTAGCCGTTTCGTCATTTGGTGCTCCCGGTGTAGCTGCAGTAGCTGCAGGAACAGATTTGACGTAATCTATTATTGCATCAATATCTTTATCTGGTAAACCTGGAAAAGCCTGCATCATTACATTATACTCCTTGAATAAACCAGCGGTATAACCATCTGTCTTCATGAAGCCGGCAGGATTATGTACCCAGGCGTGCAGTTGTTTTCTGTCGCCCCAGGGTCCCCTGCTCTCTACGCCAGCCAATGCAGGACCAACGAGGCGTTTATTTACCTGGTGGCAAGATGCACAGTTGGCAGCAAACAAAGCTTGCCCTCCGCCTTGAGCATTTGCTCTAAAACCAATGATACTGAATAACAATAAAATGACAACTGAACCTATGTGTCTTCCTAATCTACTATGGTGATTCATATTCACAGTCTGAGGTTGGATGTAGAAATATTCCCTATAAGACGGCGCAAAAATATGACACGAACTTGACAATTACACAATGCGTTAAAATTTTTTTGTCATGAGAGTGTCTGCTGAATTCTTACAAAAATCTGTCCATTATTTGGTGGCTTGCTTCGCATGATGTGTCGTTTTCCAATTTAAAAGTAAGATAGAAACTTTAAATTTAGATTTATCGGATTGTTGAGATCAACAGATAAGAGCTGATAAAAAACGGGTTTTATCTTAATCAATGCTTAGGCGAGTAACAGGTATTATCATTAAAATGTGCAAAATGGTTTCATAATGATGGCTTATTGTAGAAATATAAGTTGGTGTTTTTTTGATGACTGGTTTTAACTGTTAAGTACAGTGGCAACCAGATAAGCTTAAATAGGTAGACAGCATTAGTTTTTATAAAACCAGGACTTTAGGATTAGGAGCCCGGATTGGAAGATACCAGCTTTAAACTAAGTACATGCTATAGCAAAGCGCTTGCCTTTTGCAGGTAGTCACAAGGCTGACGCTTTTAGTTAGCACTATAGTGTATATAAACTAATATAGCCCTTAGCTTTTAAAAGCTAAGGGCTATATGAATGATATGTTTATTCTTTTAGCCTAATGCACTGGCACCTTCTACCAGTACGGTAGCCTTATTATTTAGTACTTCTACAAAGCCACCTTGAATAGAATAACGCTCGGTACGTGTTTTATCCTGCAGCACTTTTACGGTGCCCTTGCCTAATGCACTTACCAATGGTGCGTGCCGGTCGAGTACCTCAAACAGCCCGTTTATGCCAGGCAACTGTATGCCATAAACTTCACCACTATACAGTTTCTTTTCCGGAGTTAATATTTCTAAAGTCATAATACCCCTTCCCCCTAAAGGGGAATTTTGAAGCCCCAAACTTTTAGAATAGCTTGAAAGCTTTTATGATCAAATAATATTTTACACTTTTTCTTTTAGCCCACAGTTTTGCTTGCTATCCTTTCTCCCCCTTCAGGGGTCAGGGGCTTCTTTTACCCCTGTGCCTGTGCCATCAGCTTTTTACCTTTTTCGATGGCATCTTCCAATGTACCTACCAGGTTGAACGCTGCTTCAGGATATTCATCCACTTCACCGTCCATGATCGTGTTGAAGCCGCGGATGGTATCTTCAATATCGTACAAATACACCTTTCAGGCCGGTGAACTGCTCGGCCACGTGGAATGGCTGAGACAGGAAACGCTGTACTTTACGTGCACGCTGATACGGTCATTTTATCTTCTTCACTCAACTCATCCATACCAAGGATGGCGATGATATCCTGTAATTCTTTATAGCGCTGTAAGATCAGTTTCACACGGTTGGCGCAGTCATAGTGCTGCATCACCAACAATAGCCGGCGTAAGGATACGTGAAGTAGAATCCAGTGGATCCACCGCAGGATAGATACCCAAGATCGGCAATCTTACGGCTCAATACCGTTGTTGCATCCAGGTGGGCAAAGGTTGTTGCCGGAGCCGGATCGGTCAAGTCATCCGCAGGTACATAAACCGCCTGTACGGAAGTGATAGAACCATTTTTGGTAGAAGTGATACGTTCCTGCATCAGACCCATTTCTGTAGCCAGCGTTGGCTGGTAACCCACCGCTGATGGCATACGGCCCAGCAGCGCCGATACTTCAGAACCTGCCTGTGTGAAACGGAAGATATTATCTACGAAGAACAGGATGTCTTTTCCTTTGCCTGTGCCATCACCATCACGGAAATATTCAGCAATAGTTAAGACCGCTCAAGGCCACACGTGCACGTGCTCCGGGAGGTTCGTTCATCTGTCCGAATACGAAAGTTGCTTTAGAATCTTTCAGTCCTTCCATATCTACTGCGCTCAGATCCCAGCCGCCTTCTTCCATGCTGTGCTTGAACTTGTCGCCATATTTCATGATGCCTGCTTCGATCATTTCACGCATCAGGTCATTACCTTCACGGGTACGTTCGCCCACACCTGCAAATACCGAAAGACCACCGTATGCCTTTGGCGATATTGTTGATCAGTTCCTGGATCAATACGGTTTTACCCACACCGGCACCACCAAACAAACCGATCTTACCACCTTTTGCATAAGGCTCGATCAGGTCGATTACTTTGATACCTGTAAACAGGATTTCAGAAGCAGTACTCAGGTTTTCAAACATTGGAGGCTTGGCGTGAATCGGGCGGCCATTTACTTTGCTTACCTGTGGCAAACCATCGATAGCATCACCGGTTACATTGAACAGACGGCCGTTGATCTGCATCGCCGATAGGCATAGCGATCGCTTTGCCGGTATCAGTTACTACCGTACCACGCACCAGACCTTCGGTACCATCCATCGCAATGGTACGAACGCTGTCTTCGCCAAGGTGCTGCTGTACTTCCAGTACCAGCTTATCGCCGTTTTCTCTTGTCAGTTCCAATGCATTATAGATTTCAGGCAGTTTACCTTCTGCAAACTGCACGTCCACAACGGCGCCGATGATTTGTTTTACTTTACCTGTATTGGCCATATTGTATGTATGGTTAAATTGAGTATATTTTCTAAAATGGCTGCAAAGGTAAGGATTACAACGATTTTTTGGTGAAGAATTAATAAATTTAGTAGCTCCGGTACTCTAAATGGAATTAGGATTTATCACATATAAAGCGGATGAGCACGGATGATGTATAATGAGAAACATGAGTTTACGTGTTTACAAGTTGGATAAGAAAGTGTAAGGTTTAAAATGCAGAGAATTGGATTTAGTGATCAAAATACTGGAGGGATGATAGGGATTTGCAATCGATAGTTGCCTGAATTAGGTAATAGAGCCTTCGGCTTACCCTGGGCTCAGCCGTATCTGCTCCGTATCTGGCTACTGGCCGTATATACCGGATACACGAAAGATCACGGAGGATATACGGCTTAGGTAAGGAGGGATTACGGGGAGTTTAGCAGGCTTCTCATGAACTATCCATGACTTTGCCATGGCTTTAGTATGGCTTTGGTGGGGAGGAAGATAGAGGAACACAGTCTTTAGCACCGGCTTACCTACAGACTACTACTCTTTACAGATATCTATTTTGTCTGTCAGCCCTTTTTTAGGAGGATCAGGTGTTTGTACGAACGTATTTAGTTGATAGGATACTCGTATGCCGTTGCTTAAATGAGTCGATAATAGAAAGCTGCTATTCAATTAAAACGCGATTATTTATCAGTAGCCTCCTCCAGAAACCTTATTACCTTAATAACCGCTCATACTTCAGATTATTCCAGACCTTATTACCTAATTGAGACTATCACCGGGCACCTAACCGAAAGCTATACTAATTTAAGTAAATCGGAAGGAATTAGTTTGGGATTTAGCAGAAGGAGAGAATAATTTTCTACAAACAGGGTAAACATCTGTACTGCAAAGGCTGAAATGAAGGCAGCGGCAATCATTTACCTGTGAATTTCTACCAGTAAAACCCAGGCATCTAAAACCGCCTTCACAAACGAAACAATAAATGCTGGCACCATCCAATACATTCCGCTATAACCATATCACTAAAAACCAAATGCCACTAACAATATAAGGTAATAATGCTACCTGGTCAATAAGTACATTCCACCTATGCTGCCCGTTTGTAAGGCTTATCAATCTTCCGTAAAATATAGATGTCCATATAGGGTTATAGCCATCCACGCAATAAAGCCAGGTACGAGCACCTCCACTCCTATTAAATAGGATGATTGTTGGGGAACTAACAATAAAATGGATTGAATTAAAATAGTTAATAACAGGGTTAAGGAAATCAACGCACGTATCGGCAAAGTAGGTAAAGAGAGGATTTTAGTTAAGCTAATGGATACACCAACAAATAACAATCCTGTCAATGCGGCTGCGGCACCGGCAGTTGCAACAAGAAGATCGCTCCATTCGTTCATTGGTTTGTGTTTAGGTTGTTTGACGATTGGGACAAAAACGTATAAGTATATTGTGCAGGTAGAAAATAGCCTTTCTCCATAACTATTGCACAATTTACGGATTAAGATTTTTATTCGATTACAATAAGTCCGTCAATGCGATCGAAATGCTTTTTATTCAGTGTTGCGAAGGGTAAATTGTTGCTTATAGCAGTTGCTGCAATAAAAAGGTCAGGAATGGCGATTAGTTTGTGTTTCCTTTTTAATTCACGGTTAATTTCAACAGCAACTTTTGCAACTGCTTAGTCAAAAGGTAATACGTTAGTATTTTGTAAAAAGTTGTTCCAAAAGTCTACCTGCCCCAAAGATGCACCTGTGAATATCTCATACTCTGGAATAGAAGAAAGGCAATAGGTATACCCCTGACGTACCAAGGCTATTAAAGAGGCATTGTCTTTATCAGTTTTACGGAAAAGGTCAATGAGAATGGAAGTATCAACCAATATTATTTTGTCCGTCATTGGCTGATAGCTTTTCTGGTTTTAGCAATTTCATCAAGCTGTTTTTTATTAAATGTGGGTGCATTTAACAAAAACGCTTCAAGATCTGAGGAAGTACTAACCGCCTCTGGTTGTTCTTCTACCTCGGTTTTCAGCTTTCTCCACTGTGCCGCAGGAAGCTTCTTTACCAATTTTACTAATTGGTCAAATCCTATATCAACCTGTAATTGCATGATGCCAAATTTAAGAAGTTTTATAAAACCGGACAGGCTTATCCTGTTATACTTGCAGAATATTACTGCCTCATAAGGCTTTACCCACACTTGAATAAACATGTAATTTTTCAATACCTTCTTCTATTTCCCTGTCAAAGTGCATCCCAAGCTTAGTTAACAACCTGATAGAACTTACATTTCCGGGTAAAGTAGTTGCCAGCACAATAGCGTGTTCAGGCATCATACTTACACCAGATAATACTGCTTTAGCAGCCTCATAAGCATATCCTTTACCATTGTACCGGGGCAGAAAGGCAAAGCCAATGTCAAAATGCTCCAGGTAATCCCGTTTAATGAGTGTAATTATTCCAATGGGGGCATGCGCCTCTTTCAGGCGAACTATCCAGTAGTGTACGTTTTGTGAGCTGTTGATCTTATTGATATAGCTAATTGCTTCCTCCGTGGAATGAATCTTTCTGTCTCCTATAAACTGAAGCCAGCCTTTAGTATTTACGAGTTCTTGTATAAAATCAGCATCTTCTATAGCTAAAGCATTTAGAGAGAGTCTTTCGGTTGTAATGTTTGTAAGCATTATTTATATTCGTATAAACTTCTGATACAAAGATCATTTCTTTGCCTTGATATAATGCCCTTTTTCTCCATAATGCTCCACGGTATTGAAGCCTGCTGCTTTCAAGGCTTCTGCAACCTGCTCTATGGAATGTTTGTTAAATACACTATCCGGCGCTCTCTCCTCACTTTGCTGTTTGTGCAAAATCTACACCCTTAGTGAGCCTCGGAACCCCCTGGCGGCATAGTAAGATTCTGCACCGTTGTGATACAGGAACACTGTATCGTAACGGCGATCGCAAAAGACGGCGCCACCGAGTTTTCTGATATCAGGAGGTGTTTTCACCCAGCTCGACGTTTTCGTATCGAAATTTCCAAGTTGCTGCAACTCCCGGTATTGCTCTTCCGTTAAAAGCTCAATGCCTATAGCAGCTGCCATATCAATAGCGTTATCTGTAGGTTTATTTTCTTTTCTTGACTCCAGGGCTTCCCGGTCGTAACAAAGACTTCTGCGGCCTTTTGGACTCTCTGCTGAACAATCATAAAAGATGTATTCGCCCGTCTTTTTATCATGACCAACAACGTCCGGCTCACCCCCGGTTCTTTCCATTTCATGGAGCGACCACAGTTTCTCTGTATTAGCTTCTATTTTTGCTTGTACTCCAGCCCATTCAAGACCTTTATGGCGGTTCCTGTTTTTCTCAAAACGGGCTTTTAATACGCCGAGTAGTTCTTCATGTTGTTCTGGCAACAACTCCTTTTTCTTACTAATATTTTTGTTCATGCTTTTATATTTAATACTCTGTTACTGAGATAAGTTTATAAATAAGAGCTATCAAACATACTGTGTATTACAATTGAGAGCTAACCATTCCACAACATTCACCCTAAGAAACAGCAACCACTTAGCCTGTAATGAGCTACGTATTCACCATTTGATTTTGCCTTAAGTAAGGCTACGCTGTTCAAAGTTTTAGGCCAAAGGCAATCAACCTATTCATCAAATACCTGTCAGTTAACAAGCTGCACCATGTTAGCCCAACAGGAGCATACAACCATGATGCTGCACCTTAGGCAATGGGGCGGCGCTGGCCTGCACGGATGCGCGGAGCGATTATGCCGTGCTTGAACTTTTTGGTTACCTTTTTCTTTCAAGAGAAAAAGGTAAGACAAGATTTATATGTATGAGATTGCATTTATTGCATTTACAACTTCAACAGCACCCACATAGACTTGTTCTAAACTAAAACCTATTTACTTGACACTGTATTCAGGTGCATTTAATGTTCAACTTTTATAACTCTTCTATCTGCAGGTCTGAAATACCACGATACCACAGTCAGAATTAATAATAACAACGAGGGAAATATTTCACTCATGGAATCCCCGATGCAATATGCGACAATGCTGCTCCGGTCATAACAAAGAAAAAGCCTGCATAAGCCCATTCCTTTAGTAAAGGATATTTAGGAATAAGCACTGCTGCAACTCCCAGAATTTTCCAAACACCGAGTATTGTTATAAAATAAACAGGATAGCCCAAATGTATAATACTATCTACTCCCCCTGCTCCCGTTTTCCCTTTGAATAACTGTACTGCACCGGTTGATAACATTCCTAATGCAAGCCAGATGGTGGATATCCAGTAGATGATTTTATTACTCTTTGCCATGGTATGTTATTTTAATTTGCTTACAATATCTTGTAATCGGTTATGTGCCATGTTTATACCTTGTGCAAAGGGTAACTTCAGCACCTGGTCTCTTTGTGCAACCGATTCATATATTACGTGCATATTCAGTTTGCTGGTGTCATTCAGTAAGTTGTTCAAATTCACACACCTCAAGCTGAACGCCAAAAGGCGTATTCTCCATTTCAAATGTCCGTGTGATTTTCTGGTTTGGGATAAACTCATGGATTACCCCATTGGCCTGAAATGCTACGTTTACCCTGGGCATCAGTTGTTTCAAATTGCCAGCTGCCGTGCTTTTTATTTTCAAGTTTCAATACTTTCGTCCCCATCCATTGCTCAACAATTTCGGGCTCTACATACGCTTTAAAAAGTAACTCCAATGGCAGATCAAATTCCCTTGTTATCACCAATTCCTGTTTGCCGTCTTCGGCATTGACTTTTGTTTTTTGTTCCATATTATTCTATTTTTTGGGTTTATATTTTTTCATTATGGTTTCCAATTTATTAAACCGGTCATCCCACATTTTGCGGAATGGTTCAATAAAGTCTGCTACTTCTTTCATTTTTTTTGCATTTAAGTGATAGTAGATTTCCCTGCCGTTTTGCTCCTGTTTAAGCAATTCGCACTCAGTAAGTATTTGCAGGTGTTTTGAAACGGTTGGTCTGGCAGTGTCAAAGTTTGAGGCTATAGCTCCGGCAGTCATGGCTTGCGAAGCAACCAACAGAAGTATTGCCCTTCTTGTCGGGTCTGCTATAGCTTGAAATACATCTCTTCTTAAATTCATTACGTAGCTATTTGACTACAAATATACATGAAGCCATTTAACTACACAAATATTTCTGTAAAAAAGGCTTCTATCCGCAACTCCATTCCAGATACCCAAAAAACAAAGGCTCAACTCAGAGTTATACTGAACTTAATAATGCAAATCAAGGGTTGGGATGTGATGTAGAATTTTGCTTAGCGACCAGGTTTGTTTTGGGTTTGAATGGATTTGCATATGCTTAGAGCGTGCTTTAGCATGACTTATTCATGAACTATCCATGGCTTTGCCATGACTTTAGTATGGCTTTAGTATAGTTCAGCAAGGAAATTAGCAGGGCTTGAGGTGTGCTTATGATGTCCTTATAAATAGAGGTAAGCTATTTAGTTGATCTTAGAGTTGTTCAGAAGGTGCTTTTTCTCAACATGGAGAAGAGCAGGAAGTGCTATTGCCTTATATAGCAAACAGCTTGTAAGAATATAACCTGCCCACCCTTCCTGTTGCTCTATTTTACAAAATTCTAACCCTTGATTAGCATTTATACCTAAGTTATACCAAATCTCCTTCATATCTCCTCCTTATCTAACCCTTACTTACTACATTCTTACCTCCTATCTCACCAACCATATACCCCAATAAAAAAGCAGCGACCGGATGCTTCATCCAGTCGCTGCCATACAATTACATTATAATTACTCCCTCTACCCTGCAGCCCTTAGTTCAACTGAGGATCAATCGGATAATTGATCAACTGCTCATATTGCCCACCTATTTGCTTCAGGGCATCCTGCCAGATGAGGCTAATATTCCTATGAAAAACAAGTTGAGGGTTACCTTCTGTAGTAAGCCAGGTTTTCTCGGTCATCTCCATATCCAGTTGCTCTTCGCCCCAGCCGCTGTAGCCAAGGTAAAAACGTATCAAATTCGGCTCTAATTGTCCTTTTTTAATCAGGTCTGCAACCTGTTCAAAATTGCCACCCCAGTAAATACCCTTGATTATTTCCACGCCTCCCTCTATCAGGTCAGGGCACTGATGCAGGAAATGAAGGGTATCCTTTTGCACCGGGCCACCATAGTACACCGGGAAGTTGCACGTTTCCAGATCGGTGATCAATTCACCAATATTCTTCTCGCATCTCCTGTTAATCACAAAACCGATAGAGCCTTCCACCTGGTGGTCGCATAAGAACACAACGGTGCGCATAAAATTTGGGTCTTTTAAGAAGGGATCGGCTATAAGTAATGTGCCTGCTGCTAATGGTTCGTTCATTGTGTTAAGTTAGTATTTTCAGTCCAAGAATAAAATTATTTACTCCACATTTGCCGTTGCATACTGTTCATATAGTTGATTTTAATAGCATGAGAAAATCAGGTTCTTTTGCTGCCTCTGTCGCCGTTCAACCGATTTTCCGGCAATTCATAGCCTCATAACAACAGTTCATCCTTTTTATTGTATTTCTCTCCATTGAAAGCTCAATTTTGCGGACTCCTGAAATCATATTTCCTTATTTTTTATAACAACCTATTTTATTTACCCATATTCATTTAATCAAAACAAACACATTCTTATACCAACACTAAAACACTCAACCCTGTATAAATATGATACGTAAGATCCTCAAAACAGTTTTAATTGTTGTATTGTCGTTAGTTGTATTAGTTGCCTGTGCAGCAGCTTATATTGTTACCTTTTTGCCTAACACCGGCAAACCCGAAGAACTAACTATTGAAAGAACGCCGGAACGCATAGAGCGCGGCAAATATTTAGCCAACAACGTAGCTGCCTGTATGGACTGCCACAGTGCCCGCGACTATAGCCTGTATGCAGCACCTGTAAAAGAAGGTGCCTTTGGTGCTGGCGGCGACCGCTTCGACCAGAGCATGGGTTTTCCCGGCGTTTTCTACTCCAGGAATCTTACACCTTATGCTTTGGGCAACTGGACGGATGGCGAGTTGTTCAGAGCCATTACTACCGGCGTGAGCAAGGATGGAAGCCCGCTATTCCCGATGATGCCCTATCAAAATTATGGTAAGATAGATAAAGAGGACGTGTACAGCATTATAGCTTATATACGCACCCTGCAGCCGGTAAAAACAGATGTGCCTGAACCCGAGCCTGCTTTTCCTTTTAATATTATCGAACACACTATGCCTGCCAAGGCAGCATTTACCCAAAAACCCTCGCCGGGCGATACTATAAACTACGGAAAGTACTTAGTGCAGGTGGCGAGCTGTGGTGATTGTCACCATAATGAGAAAAAAGGTGAGTTTGCCGGTGGCAATGAATTTCAGCAACCAACCGGTATACTACGCGTAGCCAATATAACCCCTGATAATGAAACCGGTATTGGTACATGGACGAAAGAAATGTTTGTACAACGCTTTAAAATGTATGCCGACTCTTCTTACAAGCCTCGCCAAATGGGTGCAGATGAAGTAAATACAATGATGCCCTGGATGATGTATAAAGGCATGCAGCAAAGCGATCTGGAAGCTATTTATGCCTACCTGCGTACGGTAAAGCCGGTACACAACAGTATAGTTAAGTTTGAAAAGAAGAGTGAGGCTATAGCAAGGAATTAGCATTGAACTATATAGACACATAGAGCAATGTCAGTACGTTAAGGAAGCCTTGTTCTATAGGAACATCTCGTTGGTAGAGAACGATCTAAGAATGTCCTGCGTGCCGTACCTATCCTGTGGCGGTACGCCCTGTCCTTCTTTATCTGCAAGGCTTCTTGTTGTAAGAGGTAGTACTATTCTTTGACCAAAGCTCATTGCCTTTGGGAAAGTCTCAGTGGGTACATATTAATACAAATTAAAACAGCTTCTAACCGTTTGTAATGACTGCATAAAAAGTGTTGCTCCATTTGGTTAAATTGCTCAACTATGAAACTGCGGTATGCCACAATAAAAGATGCTGATGAACTCTGCCAGTTTGCACGCCAGGCATTTTACGACACATATGCATCGTACAACGATGAGCAGGATATGGCAGCTTATATAAATGAAGCTTTCACTATTGCCAGGACAGAAGAGGGCATCAACAACCCTCTAACGAAGTTTCTCCTGATTTGGAATAATGATGAGTTGTGTGGCTTTACAAAACTTACCTGGGGTAACAGACCTGATGCCCCAAATACTACTGAAAAACAATTAGAGATCGCCCGCTTTTATGTCGCTAAACAATTTATTGGTAAAGGAGTGGGCAAATTGTTGATGGAAGCCTCTACTGATTATGCCAAACAATGCAATGCCGCTTGTATATGGCTGCAAGTATGGCAAGAAAACAAAAGAGCCATTCAATTCTATACCAAATGGGGGTTTGAGATTGTGAGCGACTGGACTTTTATGCTGGGCAATGATAAACAGGAAGACTATATAATGGTGAAGCAATTGAGGAATCCTTAACCTTAAGTGTTGAAGGATCCTGCGGATGCTCTTCTGTGTTCTTCGTGCCTCTGTAGTTCAAATCCTTTGCGCTCCCCGTCTTAGCGGTTCATCCTCCCGTGCCTCTGTGGCTCAAGGCGTGCTCACCGGCTTATTTAATATCTGCCACAACTTATCCTTTAGCTCTACCAATCCCTGGTTGGTGATTGATGAAATAAATACATGCGGAATATTAGAAGGTAATTCTTTAACAATCGCCTGTTTCAACTCATCGTCCAGCATATCGCTTTTGCTAATGGCTATCAGGAAGTCTTTTTGTAATAATTCAGGATTGTATTGCTCCAGTTCATTCACCAGTATTTCAAACTCCTTCTTATGATTAGTACTATCGGCAGGGATTAAAAATAATAAAGCCGGGTTGCGTTCAATATGGCGTAAGAAGCGATGCCCTAATCCCCTGCCTTCTGCAGCGCCTTCTATAATACCTGGCAGGTCAGCCACGCAAAAGCTTTTGCCATCACGGTACTCTACCATGCCCAACTGAGGCACCAGTGTAGTAAAGGCATAGTTGGCAATCTTTGGCTTTGCAGCCGTAATCACAGACAGCAGCGTAGATTTACCTGCGTTGGGAAAGCCTACAAGGCCTACATCTGCCAATACCTTCAGCTCCAGGGCCTTCCAGCCTTCTATGCCGGGCTCACCGGGTTGCGCATAGTCAGGTGCCTGGTTGGTGGGTGTAGCAAAATTGCTGTTACCCAGTCCTCCCCTTCCGCCGTATAGCCAGATAAACTCCTGTCCGTCCTCCAGTATTTCCGCTTCTTTGGTGTCCGTTTCCTCGTCGCGCGCTATGGTGCCGAGCGGAACTTCTATAATAATGTCATTACCATTACGGCCGGTTCGGTTATTTTTGCCGCCGCCCTCCCCGTTCTCCGCTAATACATTCTTGAAATAACGCAAGTGCAGCAGTGTCCATAACTGAGTGTTGCCACGCAAAATAATATGTCCCCCGCGACCACCATCTCCCCCATCGGGACCACCTTTGGAGGTTAACTTATTACGCATAAAATGACGGCTACCCGCACCACCATGACCACTGCGACAAAAAATGCGGATATAATCAATGAAGTTGTTTTTTTCCATAGTGCAGGTGCAAATATCGCTTTAAAATAGTTAGCGGGTAAATGTGTCTCACACATGGCACTCACAGAGTCTTGCAAAGTCGGTGACCTGCGGGCAGATGAGTACGGATGGGATGATACTCTTTTAAGGAAAAACTTTAATAGAGCAGAATGGTAGCCTGTTTTGTGCTTCTAAAAACAGGGCACTCCTGGCTGAGCTAAATAATTCAGATTTGAATTAGCTATTTGAATGGATACGTAAGCCCAGCTTCAAATAGGCAAGCTTATAAAAAGCTGCGAGCTATGAGCTGTGAGCCTTAACTTGTCCCATAAAATAAAAACGGACGAATATTCTCAAGAGAAAGAGTAAAGATTCAAGGTGCAGGTTTGCATGGGCAAGATACGGAGGAGATACGGCGCAGATACGACGGAGATTGGGAGGAGATAGGGAGGAAATTAAGTATAAGTTAGGTATAAGTTAAGTATATGTTAGGTATATGTCAGGTATAGCTTTGAAGATTCCGGAGCTCAGATAATGAAAATATGGGACAAGTTAAGGCTGTGAGCTTCGAGCAGGAAAGGCTTTAATCTTAAGCAAAGTGAATGTTATTCTACCTAAATGAAAATGGTATAAGCCCCTGATTTAGTCACATAACATGGGTGGAAGTGTTTTCAATTGCAGGATGCACCAATATTCACCACATACCCGCCCGACTACATTATTTCGCTATTTTGGTTGCCCTCAGGCTTCAGAACTGAAAAAGACAAAGTGAAGAACGTAAGATCATCGAAGGAATTAGGGCTTTAACACCGCTTTGTCATGAACTATCCATGGCTTTGCTATGGCTTTACTATGACTTTGGTATAGCTGAGGCGGGAAGAGGACAGATGGTAGTTCGAAAGCAACAATAAGCAAGAATTATCAAAAATAAAAATGTGGGACATGATAAGATAAGCCTAATCACTACTACTCTTCTTTCTAAAGTCCCCACGCTTCCATGCCTGAATAAATTCAGCCCAGGCCATAGGATTCAATAAGTTAATAGGTGGCTGCTGCCCCATATAGGAATACTTCACTGCATTTTGGCGGAACTGCGTATTCACCGCTTCGCGGCCATCGGCAGGTAAGGTAGCAAGTAAAATACGCCGTGTGGCTTCATCAGTGTTCCGGCGTGCTATCTCCAACTGGTCGGCGGGAACATCGGTATTAACGAAGTCGCGCTCAAACTGTGCACGTGAAGGCCGTGCTTTAATGATGGTGGCTGGCAAGTAAGCCGTATCGGTCACCATTAATTGTATCAAACTATATTGATTACCGGGAATATTATCAGGAATATCAATCACTTTATCTTTGAAGCCTACTACCGAAAACCGGACCTTATCGCCCTTAAGCACCACAATAGAAAAGACACCATCATTGTTGGTGATTGTACCGCGACCCTTATCTTCCACAATAATACTGGCGCCGGGAATGGCTTGCAGGCTATCGGCAGTCATTACCACACCATACAATTCCACTACCGTATCTTTCTTTACCTGCTGCGTTTGTGCCGCAGCACCTTGTGATAAGCATAGCAGGAATAGAGCAACCGAAAGAAATTGTATAATATGCCTCATCTGCGATAAAGTTCCTTTATTTGACGTTAATGACAAAATAACCTACATAGGGAGTAATTTTGCGTTAGCAATAGTTTATTTAACAAAAATATGTGTGATGAAAGAATCTGAAATATTAAAGGCTTTAAGCAATGTACAAGAGCCCGATTTAGGTAAGGATATAGTAACGCTGAACATGGTAAAAGACATAAAGATCAATGGCAATAATGTATCTTTTACAGTGGTGTTAACCACACCTGCCTGCCCCATGAAAGACATGATTGGCAATGCCTGTGTAAATGCTATAAAGATAATGGTAAATAAAGAAGCGGTAGTGGATGTCAATTTCACTTCGCATACTACTTCCAAGCGCAATGATGAAGGCAAGGTACTACCCGGGGTTAAGAATATTATAGCGGTAATAAGCGGTAAAGGTGGTGTGGGCAAAAGTACCATAGCTGCCAACCTCGCTCTTGCTCTTGCACAGGATGGGGCAAGTGTAGGACTGATGGATGCCGATATTTACGGACCAAGCGTGCCCATCATGTTTGGTGTACGTGGCGAGCGCCCCATGATGAAAGAAGTAAATGGCAAAGGCTTTATCATACCGCTGGAACGCTTTGGCATTAAGCTGATGAGCATAGGGCTGCTGGTAGATGAAAAAAGCGCTGTAGTATGGCGCGGACCTATGGCAAGCACTGCCATCAGGCAGTTTGTAACCGATGTGGACTGGGGCGAATTAGATTACCTGGTGATTGATATGCCGCCTGGTACCGGCGATATTCACTTAACCCTGATGCAATTAGTACCCGTAACCGGAGCTATTATTGTAACTACCCCACAACAGGTAGCACTGGCAGATGCCAAAAAGGGTATTGCCATGTTTGCACAGGCACAACTGAATGTACCCATTATTGGACTGGTGGAGAATATGGCTTATTTCACACCGGCTGAGTTGCCTGATAATAAATATTACCTCTTTGGTAAAGAAGGTGGTAAACACCTGGCTGATGAATATGATCTCAACTTGCTGGGACAAATTCCTTTGGTGCAAAGTATTTGTGAAGGCGGCGATATAGGCGTACCGGCAATACTGAGTGATGACCTGGTAAGCAGAAAAGCTTTTGAAGAATTTACCGCTACCACCGTTCGCCTCATCAGTACCATCAATGCACAAATGAAGCCCCAGAACTTTGCAAAGGCAATGGCGGAGGGATAGTATCTTAAGGTTTACGGATTTATAAAACAAAATGATGCTGTTAGTTCAAACAGCATCATTTTGTTTTGGGCTAATACCAGATTCAAATAGGTAGCATGATACCAGTTACCGGTTGCCAGTTGCCGGTTATGAGCTGTAAGTTTTGGGCAGTGCATATAATACTACCCAATTGAAAATAGTATAATACCCTTTAGGGTAAGAAATATTTGCCTGAATAAGTACATTGCATACAAGAAAACTGCCTTATGTCGGAACACGAAATTTCAAAGCACACCAAAGCAATCTATAAAGAGTGGAAAAATCCGCATCATAGCTGGAAGTACAAGCTGAGTGAAATATTGACCGAGATATTCATTATTGTCTTTGCTATTACATTATCCTTAATAGTAGAGCGGTGGCGCGAGCATGTGCACGAGCAAACTATAGAGAAGCAGTTTTTGCTGGGATTGAAAAAAGACCTGCAGGCTGATCTGGCGCAAGAGGAAGGTGATAGTGCTGCATATGTCGGGTTGAAAATGGGGTGGACTTATTTTCAACGCTTAGGAACGGGTAGTGCAGTTTATAACGAGGATACTATTAAATCTTATACATGGACCTTCTTAAATAATACTACATTCCTGCCTAACAATAGCCGTTTTGAAGCCTTAAAGAGCAGTGGCGAAATAGGCGTTATAGAAAACGACTCTTTACAAAACCTCATTCTTGATCTATACCAGAACAGAATTCCGGCGTTGCGCTTATCCAGTGATATTTTTTCTAATTTTAAAAACCAGCAATTCATTCCCTACCTGTTGCAGAACATGCATCCCAACAGTGATAGCAACCAGTTCATTAGCCTCTTTAAACAACCTGTGATGCAAAATTACCTCGGCTATCGCACTGCAGCCGATCAGGTAGTGCCACTATACCAGGTGCTAATGCAGCAAAGCCGCAACATTATTCAGATGATTAATGAGGAATATGACTTGAAAGAGTAGGGGGTAAATAACCGGATGTGTTTACTATGCAACCTCGTTAATATAAAGCCAGGATAACCTCAATCGGGCAGGCAACAAAAGGGCAGGTCTCCCGACCTGCCTCTTATCTTTTACTTCTAAATTGCGTTGAGCTAATACCTGCAAAGAGCGTATCAGGGTTTATTAATTACAATATGTTCTATGAGTAAAATCACCAAACGTCTCCCCCTCTACTCTTTGCTGTTTAAATGTACTGAACAAAGCATCTAATTCAGATAGTATCTCCTCTTCATTCAGACTTTCCTTGTAAAGCTTATTGAGGCGCATACCGAACCTGTCTCCACCAATATGCATGTTGTACCTGCCCAAAGCCGTACCCACAAAACCAACTTCTGCCGGAAAGGGGCGAGAACAACCATTGGGACAACCCGACATTCTTACTATCATTTCCTCATTTTCCAGTCCATGCATTTGGAGTAAAGGCTCTATTTTGGAAAGTAGTGCGGGCAGATAACGTTGAGATTCGGCTAATGCCAAAGCGCAGGTATTTAACGCTACACAGGCTACCGCATTACCTCTTATGGTAGAAGCATTATCTGTATGTTCTATGATCTTGAAGCGTTCTAAAATCTCTTGTATAGCAGGTTTGTCTTCGTTCTTTATATCTGCTAATATCACATTCTGGTTACAGGTAAACCGGAAGTTGGCTTTCCCTGTCTGAGCAACTTCTAACAGTGCCGCTTTTAATGCCACATTCTCATCATCCAGCACTCTTCCGTTTTCTACAAAGACTGTGTAGTACCACAAGCCTTCACCATTTTGTTCCCAGCCGTAATAATCCTTCCGGCGGGTGAACTCAAAAGGCTTCACTTCTTCCAGTTTAAAGCCGCATCTGCTTTCAATTTCCTGATGCCACCAGTCTAAGCCTAACCGGTCTACCGTATATTTCAAACGTGCAAGCTTCCTGTCGCTCCTGTTTCCATAATCTCTTTGTATGGTCAGGATTTCGATAAATAGCCTTTAACAGCTTCTCTTTTGTATCTACAAAACCTATCAGAGACGCCAAACGTGGATAATGGTTAGGATTACCATGTGTGCTGGACATACCACCACCAATGGCGATATTGAAGCCCTTTAATTGATCGTCTTCTATAACAGCAATAAGTGCCAGATCATTTGCAAATACATCTACATCGTTGTTGGGCGGAATGGCGATTGCTATCTTAAACTTACGGGGCATATACCTGTCCTGGTAGAGTGGATCTTCTTCTATCTGTGTATCAGCTATCTTCTCCTCATCCAGCCATATTTCGTAATACCCCCTGGTCTTAGGCAATAGCATATCGCTTATCTCATTTGCTAATGCAAATACCTGCTCATGTACCGGCGATTGTTTAGGGTGAGCAGTACATATTACATTCCTGTTGATATCACCACAGGTAGCTAATGTAGTTAACCCTGCCTGGTTGAAAGCCTGTAAAGTAGGTTTGGCTTTAGACTTCAACACGCCATGCAGTTGTACCGTTTGCCTTGTTGTTATCTTAATGGTTCCGGTTGAGTTTTCACCTGCTATATGATGCAGTGCTACCCATTGTTCGGGTTTTAAAAAGCCTCCTGTCAGGCGTAACCGTATCATGAATGCGTACAAACGTTCCAGCTTTTTCATAGCCCTTTCGTCACGACGGTCACGGTCGTCCTGTAAATACATTCCATGAAAGCGGGTTAAAGGATTGTCTTCTTCATTTATGCTGCCGGTTGTTTCTTTTTCTAAACTTTCAATAATGGTTCCCCGCAAACCATTGCTTTTCATTTTTATTAGCTCGTTAGAGGAAAGATTTGCTTTATTGTCTGTCATTATTGTTGTCGTTATTATTGTGTTAGAATAGAATGGAAAATTCTTAATAATGGGGAATAATTAGTTCATAAATGAATATAGCTCAAGGATAACGCACAATGATAAAGTTAGGATGACTTGTTCCGTAGGAACATCTCGTCGGTAGAAGAAAGTATAACGGGTTCAATGCGTGCCGTAGGTACGCTTGATTGGCACCCCTCAAAGTCAAACGTTCCGATGGAGCGTAGGAGCCTCTAAATTACCCTTTGCTACCGACGAGGTCTTCCGCTGGAAGACAATACAGCCTTAACTAATGACATTGCTAACAGAATTGTGTAAGACTAACTAATACACATCCTTCATATATCTTCCATCCTCTTTCAACTGCTGAATAAATTGGATAGCTTCATCCTTACTTTTATTACCGAATGTTTCAACTATTTGTACCAGTGTATTTTCAACATCTACACTCATAGGGTCTTTAGCTCCGCATAGGTAGAGGTATGCGCCATTGGTAAGCCATTGATACAACTCGCTGCCATGTTGCATCATCTTATGCTGCACGTACACTTTCTCCTTCTGGTCTCTTGAAAAGGCAACATTTAACCTGGTAAGAACACCGGTCTCCATCCAGTTTTGCAACTCGGTCTGATAAAGGAAGTCGGTTACAAAATGCTGGTCTCCAAAGAACAACCAGTTGCGGCCAGTTGCGCCAGTAGCATCCCTGTGAGCGATAAACGAACGGAAGGGTGCAATACCGGTACCGGGACCAACCATGATAACATCCTTATCATTTTCAGGCAGCCGGAACTGTGCGTTCTTATGAATATAGAACTCCAGCTTTGTTTCTTCAGGCAAGGCAGTCAGGTAATCTGAACATAAGCCACACTTCTGCTCATCGTTTACAGTAAAGCTATCTCTTGCTACTGTAAGATGTACCTCCCCATTATGCGCTTCAGGTGATGAGGATATAGAATATAAGCGGGGCGCTATTGGCTCTAATATGTCCATTAACTCCTCAACCCTGTTCGTATCTTTTAAAGGATATATCCTTAGTAAGTCTGATAAACCAATTTTTATAGCAGGAATCTGCTGCCCTGTAAGATTGGCATATTTAGCAACTACCCGTTCAGGCAGGTAAATAATGTTAAGCTTATTCTTCAAGAGTTCCGCAGCAGTTAACTGTTCATTCCTGTAAGCAAAGGTTTTGTCTGCCCCGATGTTTAGCAATTGAACAATTTGATCAACAGTGGGCTGAGGGTTTTGAGGGATAATACCAAAAGCATCTCCTGGCAAATACTCCAGTTCTTCAGCAGCAATCTCCATATGATGTGTTTGCTTGTTGGAACCTGTATCGTTCAAATTGATATTGGTGATAATGGTTCCCTCATAGATCTTTTTACCGGTTGATTTCTTAGTAAAAACAGGTGCAGTTTGCACGCTGTCTCCAACAGCAGGATTGTTTAAATGGTGAAGCACCTGCTGAAACCAGCTATTAGCCTCATCTTCATAGTCTACATCGCACTTCTGTAAGGGAATGATCCGCTCGCCACCAAGCCTGTTCAGTTGCTGGTCAACATCCTCACCTGCTTTACAAAACAACGGATAAGAAGTATCACCCAGTGCTAATACGCCGTACTTCAGTTTATCCAGCTTGAAGCCGTTATTATGGATGTGGTCGTAGAACTTCTTTGCAGCCGCAGGTGGTTCACCTTCGCCTTGTGTACTGATAACCGAAAGCAAATACTCTTCTTTTGGTAAGTCATTCAGGCGGTATTGGTCGAGGCTGACCAGCTTTGTATTGATACCTGTTTTCTTAGCTTTGGCTGCAAACTCAGAAGCCAGCTTTTTAGAGTTGCCGCTTTCGGTACCATACGTAATGGTAAGCTTATTAATGGAGGGCTTTGTGGCTTCAACTGTTTCTGTTTGTGCCTGGGATACAGTTGAACATTTACCGGCAATATAGCCGTTCAACCAAAAAAGCTCTTCTCTTGTAAAGGTTGAAATGACTTCTTCAACCAACTTCATTTTATGTGATGCTAACATAATGCTTGTTTGTACTATTTAATTAAGCCCGTTCTGCTTTGGATACTAATAAATTACTTTCCACTGGTGCAAAGTATTCCTGTGTAGTTTCCTTGTTTTGTAACCAATTGAATTGCTGATGCAGTTGAACAACCTTGCCTATAATTAATAAAGAAGGAGATTTAAATGTTTTGTTGCCCAGTTTTGCTTCATATTCATATAAGCTGCTGGTGTACACAGTTTGTAAAGGCGTGGTTGCCTGTTCCACTACTGCAATCATCTTACTTCCATCAACACCATTAGCTATCAGCTTTGCCACAACGTGGTTAGCCGTTTCAGCCGACATATAGAATACTAAAGTATCTGCAGTTGCTGCGAGGTCTTTCCAATATTCTTCTGTAACAATATCTGATTTATAACAGGTGAGGAAGCGGACTGCTGTAGCATGATTGCGGGCTGTTAAAGGAATACCACTGTAGGCTGCAGCACCCAAAGCAGCAGTGATGCCGGGAATTATTTCATAAGGTATGTGGTGTTCAACCAATGTTTGCAGTTCATCCAGAACATTTGAGAAGATAGATACATCACCTCCTTTCAGCCTTACTACAAGTTTGCCCTGCAAAGCATACTCAACCATTAAGTCATTAATAGTTGCCTGTGGTGTAGATGCGCCACGCCTGCACTGTTTGCCAACATACAAAACTTCCGCATTGGGGTTAACATACTCATCAATGATCACATCACTTACAAGCCTGTCTGTCAATACTACATCTGCCTTTTGCAGGTAGCGTAAGGCTTTAATAGTAAGTAACTCAGGGTCACCGGGACCGGCACCTGCTAAGATCACTTTGCCTTTTTCTGAATAATGTTTCATGCTGCAAATGTGTTTTTATCAAGAACAGATAATTACACATTGCAAAATTGAAATATAAGAATGGCAAAAGGAAATTGATAAAAGTAATGGGTTATTACTTTAAGTTATACTGTTTAGCGAAGGTCATAAACAGGTGAGCCAATTGCTCAGATGTCCCCTGCCTTTCAATGAAGTAAAAGAAGCGTTCAATGGTTAGTCCTTCTACATCAATAATGCGGAACACATTATTGGAAAGCCCGATAAAGACAGAATGCACAGAAAGGAATGCCATGCAATCGGAGTTTCGCAGGTAGGTCTTAATAGCTTCTGTAGAGCCTAATTCCATTTCAATATTTAGCTGGGAAAAGTTAAGCCCGAAGCGTTTTAGTGCATATGCAATCACATCTAATGTTCCGGAACCGGCTTCCCTTATAAGAAGGGGAATGGTCTTCAATTCATCAATAGTAATAACAGGCTTCTTTGCTAAGGGGTTATTAACGTTGCATACTAATACAAGTTCATCTCTAAGATACTCTGTGTACTTAATTCCCTTTGTCTTCGATTGACCTTCAATCAAGCCAAGGTCAATGTCATTATTCAACAATGCGTGCTCTATTTGCTCGGTGTTGCCATTCAGCAGCTTCACCTCCACTTCCTTATACTTCTTATGAAATTCTGCCAATGCAGAAGGTATAACGTATTGGCTGATGGTAGTGCTTGCACCAAGATGTAATAAGCCTGTATGGGTGTCAGAAAAGCTGTTTAAGTCAAACTCCATCTTCCGGTAAATCTCCAATAATTGTTCAGTGTATTGTAGCATTACCTTTCCTTGCTGGGTTAGCTTAATTTGATTTCCCTGCCGTTCAAACAACTGTACCTTAAAGTGTTGCTCCAACTCCTGTATATGCCTGGTTACTGCCGGCTGTGTAATAAACAGATCGGCAGCAGCTTTAGTAAAACTTAACCGCTTTGCTACAGTATAAAAGACCTTAAGCCTGAAATCAAACATTGCAATTGGGTTTAAGATGCAAAGCTATTGTTGAAGACGGTTATGATGAAAAGGTTTGGAAAAGTAAGTAATGTTATTATGTACGATGTAGAGTGGAATTTACGATACAAGATTTACGAATTACGATTTAGGAGAGATTGCACCACCGTATATTTACAGCCCTGTACGCTACTTGCTGCCAAAGACTGCTTTTTACCCCAACTATATTAAAAAAGACGTAGGATGATCGAAGGATGGACGAAGGATTAGGATATACGGCTCAGATAGGGAGAAAGCAGGGCTTTGGCAGGGCTTTATCATGAACTATCCATGACTTTACCATGGCTTTACCATGACTTTAGTAGGGAGGAGCATAGACTTTAGGCGGTATTTGCTAAGAAGATGATAGTTGACAGAAGAAAAAGTACTTTTTGCAGGATTTGTTCTTACATAAAAATAAAAGCTACCGAAGTAGCTTTTACCTGATCGTATTTATCAATAATTATTTCTTGTCGGGTGCTGGTGTAAATCTTATACCAGATTCGATTAGGTAGCCTGATGCCAGTTACCGGTTGCCAGTTGCCGGAAATGAACTGCAAGCTTTGAGCAGCATATACAATACTACCAAACTGAAATTGGTATTAGATAAGGTTTTGCCACCTTTCTCCTTTTACTACCAGTTACCTTCCTGTTCTTTATTGGTTCTTTCTAACGGCTTGGGTAGATTTGTTTTCCAGTTCTTATCATACCACACAAAGAAAGAAAGCCAGCCTGTACGCGCCACCCGCATTAAGTAAGGCTGCAACGCTATTAAGAATACCGCATTGAAAGCAAGCCAGTAAAATACACGGTTGTCATAAATAGAAAAGCCGATAGTCAACCACCAAAGTATAAAGGTGGCTACGCTCAATGCAACAGTAAGTGCATAACTCACAAAGCTGGAGCCAAAATAAAAGCCTACTTCTATGTCCAAAGGCTGACCGCAAACGGGGCATTCTTTATTCATTTTCATGGTGTTCTTTAAATGCCAGGGATTTGTGTCCTGGAACATATCTCCTCTCCTGCATCTTGGACATTTACATAAAAAGAGATTGAAGACGCTGGGTGTGTGTTCACTGTTCGGCATATCAATATTGTTTGTTTGATGAAGCGTTATCGTTTCCATATTGTTATCTTTTAATGATCTGTTTTCTGAATACTTCAGGAGTTACCCCTTCGTACTTTTTAAAGAATTTGGAGAAGTAAGAGTTATCTGCAAAGTCCAACTCAAGGGCTATTTCGGAGATGGTCATTTTTGCGTTTACCAGCAATCGCTTAGCTTCCAGCAATACCCTGTCTCTTATTAACTCGCCTGCTGAACGACCTGTCAGATCTTTGCTCAATGCGTTCAGATGATTGGGCGTTACATACAGCATGGCTGCATAATCCTTAGTGAGCTTCTTTTCTTTATAATGCAGGTCAATGAGCTTTTGGAAGTTCCTTAAAAGGACGGAATTATAATTGCCCTGATGCTTATCATTTCCGTTGCCTGCATAACGGTTAACCAGGATAAATAACTGCACTAAAGCTGCTCTTGCATAATCATCTTTCAACTCGTTTGTTGAATTACCTTCCCGAACAACCGTTTCCAGGATATGTTCCACATCTTTTCTACCTTCTTTAGGCAAGTCAATAACCTGTTCATTTGCAATACCCGAAAAGAAACTAAACTGGTCAAGGTATCTTGGATCAGCTATCAGTGCCTGTATATATGTTTCTGAAAAGTTCACAATATACCCGTCTGGCTGTGTCTCAAAATCCCATGTATGCACCTGTCCGGGAATCATAAAGTATATCTGTCCGGCTTCAACCGGAAAAGTGATGAAGTCTATGGAATGATTGCCTGTTCCTTTTGAGAAATAGACCAGATGATAAAAGGAATGCTTGTGGGGGAAATGCAGATTCTTATGCTCCTCCAGGTAATGTGTAAAGTAGTCTGCTACAAAATCCTTCAGGGAAGGTGGTGTATCTTTTAAAGTTGGGATACTATATGTAGGCAGAACTCCTTTTGACATTACCTCTGTTTCTGATGCAAAGCTACGAGAGGTGTACCGCTAAAAGGGGTAGTTTTTATGGGTTTTGTGGTACTTTTTACTGATAGGGGATTATTTAGGATAATGGGGCTACTGCCCGATTGGTGTCATTCTGTCGGAGATATATAGCTGATAAGAATAAGGCTATCCTGCTAATAATGAAGTTACAAACTTCATAGAAAAGCCAGCGAAGCGGAACACTTGCCTGAACAGGGAGATCTTATCCAGAGCTTGTTTAGGCTTAAAAATGCCGCTTTACAAATCTACTACCAAAAAAATTCCTGAAAATATTATGCACCACCTCAATTACAATACTTACAATATGAAGACTGTAGTTATCCACA
>CAWFUV010000026.1:0-144136 GCA_963819045.1 uncultured Chitinophagaceae bacterium
GGTAGTGCAGAAGGTCGAACTGCCGGATCCAAGGATGGCGGTTATGCATCCCGACGGCAAGCGACTGCTGGTGCCGTGCGACGTCGGCATTCGTGTGTTTGAGATGCGCAACGGCAAACTTGAAATGGTCAAGGACAACCCGACTGATTTTCGCCTGTACGGCATCGACATCAGTCGCGGAGATCGCGTGGTGGGTAACGGCATCAAGCCGGGAGGCAAACTGGCGGCCCACGTGCTCAGTTATCGCGATGGCGAGATCACCTATCAAAGCGAGGTGCAGATCAAGCCGGGAGTATGTCCGATTGGGAAGGTCCGTTTGCCTGCCGCTTCACGACCGATGGCCGGCGGGTCATCATTCCTAACGGCGGGCACGTTGGGCAGCAAAGGGACTTCTCGCCCGGCTTTCATCGCCGACTGGTGACCGTCGACCCGCCCGCGGTGACCGACGTGATTCCGCAAGTTGCCGATGGCGTCGAAGGCGTGGCCGTTCATCCTAGCGGCAAGTTCGCCGTGCTCAGTTGCCTGGAAGACAGCCCGCGGTTCGTGCACCAGGCGTACAGTCATTTAGCGGTCATCGACTTGAGCCTCAAGCCGGGGCGCTTGCTGTATCACCTGGATGTGGAAAGTCTGCCCGAAGGGATGGAATTCTCGCCCGACGGCTCGCAATTATTCGTGGGGCTGACCTACGCCCATCGAATCGTAGTGTTCGACGTGGATGGATTTCAGCTCAAGCGAAGTCCTTTCGTCCTGCGCGTTGGGCATGGACCATGCTCAATGGCGATTGGTCCGCGGTATGCAAAGTAGCGAGCGACGAGTAGCGAGACAAACTCAGGGCTTACGCAGTTGCGAAAACGCCTGTTGAATGGCCTCGCCCATCATCACGCCATCGTTGGAGAAGACCACAAGACGGTGCGCCTTGCTTGATGGTCCGTTCGGCCTGCTCTCGTTTGCCGAACCAGCAACCGGCGGCAACGTGCGAACGGTTCGCCGTGTCGATGATGTGCTGCAGCATGGCAATTAGATCTGGATGGTCGTACTCGTTAGGAATGCCCATGCTGGTCGTGAGATCGTTCGGCCCGACGAATACCGCATTGACGCCGGGGATGGCACAAATCTTTTCGAGATTCTCGACCCCCAGCACTGACTCGATCATGGGAATGAAGACCGTGTTGCGTAACGTTCGTTCGTCACATAGTTTTTGGTCTTTTCGCTGGGCCATTTTCCCTCGGCCAGCACGCGGTCGAGTGCCACCCCTTTCAAGGGCCGATAGACGGCGGCGGCGGCAAGACGGCGACAATGCTCGACATCTTCGACATACGGCACAACCACGCCGTCGTAGGTATCGCAAACTTTCGACACGTCGTCGACTTCGCGGCGATGCGTCGTGCGAGGCAGGCAATTCCCTTGCCCGCCAGTGAATAGCGAATCGGCAGAAACTCGGCCAGATCCTGCGCGTTGTGCTCGGCCGTCACAATCACAAAGTCGACATGTTTCGGGGAACACATCGACAATCGCCGGATTCAACGAGTGCTGAATGAAGGTTCCATACACAGTGTCGCTGTGCAGCATTTTTTCTTTGAGAGCTTTTCCGAGCTTGGGAGCAGGCATGGGTGCGATTCCCTCAACGAATGAGGCGGGTGGGTGGGAGTGCGCAGATCGGGGCAATCAGTCCCTGCGATCTTAACCAGGAGTTATCCCCCGCGTCTACCGTTTGCCGGGTGATCGCCCGCAGGGATTTGGAGTGCAGATCCAATCTGAAACTCAGGGCTCATCAATTCGTCGATGGCGTTCGGATACCACGCCGGCGTGCCGAACCAGTCGTGCATCTCCTGCTCGATCGGGGCGAGGATCGTCGGGCGGCTCCGGCTATCGCGCCGAGGTCGCCGGTCTCGGTCAGCCAGACGTCGAGCGCCGCGCGGAGGCGGAGCAGGGCCTCGCGGTGCTCGGGCTCGGTCGGAATCGGCCAGGTTCCGGATCTCGTGCGGGTCGGCCTGCGTGTCGTACAGCTCCTCGTCCGGCAGGCGGGGGGCGAACAGGGCGAGGGGGGGGCCGGTCAGCTCGCCGCGGGCGTGCAGCTCGCGCATCAGCGGCAGCACCAGGAAGCACTTCTCCTTGTAGCGGTTCAGGGCCAGGAAGGGCCGCTCGGGCATGAAGTTGCGGATGTAGCGATAGCGCGCGTCGCGGACCGAGCGGATGCGCTGCACGCGACTCGTCGATGCGATCGCGCGCGCTGAAGGCGTATCGCCGCGGCGGGTCGGCCTGCGTCGCCCAGGAAGACGCGGCTCTGCATCCCCGGCGGCCGCGGCATGCCGGCGATCGCCAGGGTCGTGGCGGTCAGGTCGAGCAGGCTGATGACCCGGTCGTCGACGGTGCCGGCGCTGGTACTGCGGGGGCGGCGGAAAGTGCCTGGGCCAGCGGATGATCAGCGGCACGCTGCAGGCCGCTGTCGTAGCACCAGTGGATGCCGCGCGGCTTCGAGCCGGCCGTTGTCGGCGAAGAAGATGATGATGGTGTCGTCCTCGAGCCCGTCGGCGCGGAGCTGCTCGAGCACCACGCCGATGCGCCGGTCCATGCCCGAGACCGAGTTCAGGTACCGCGCCCACTCCTGCCGCATGATCGGATGGTCGGGGTAATAGGGAGGCGGCGTGACGTTCTCGGGCGTGGCGATCTGCGGGTGCTCGCGCTCGCCGACCCACTCGACCCGCGGCTTGCTCCGCCGACTTGCGGTCGTAGATGTCGTATTCCACCTCGGGCGAGTTGATCTGCGCGAAGAACGGCTGATGCGACTTCAGGGCCGACCAGTCGTCGGACTCGATAGATCGGCCCTTCGTTGACGAAGTTCAGGTCGAGCTTGCCCGTGCCGACGACGCTGCCCGCCGATCGTCTTGATGTTGGCGGTGAAGTAGCCCGCGTCCGGAGCCGGTGGGTGAGCGGCCGCACTCCCGGCGGCAGGCGGAAGGCGTCGTCGCGGTGCGAGCGCATCGGATGCGTGCCGGTCGAGGTCTGATACATGCCCGTCATGAAGGCCGACCGGCTCGGCGCGCAGACCGGCGCCGTGGCGAAGACGCGGGTGAAGCGCACGCCCTCGGCGGCCAGCCGGTCGAGGTTGGGGCGTGGCAACAGCGCTTCGCCCGTAGCAGCCGAGGTCGAGGTCGATGTTCTCGCCGACCAGCCAGAGGATGTTCGGTTTGTTCGCTGCGTGCAATGGATCGAGCGGCGTGAGCAGCAGGACGATGAATCGCTACAAAGATCGTCTTATGCGGGGGGTTGATCGACGTTCATCGCGCGGCGGCTTTCAGTTCGGCAAAGCGATGGCGCATTTCGGCGAGCTTCGCGCTGGGCGGGTCGGCGGCGAGGTCGTTCTCCTCCGGTGGATCGGCCGCAGGTCGAAGAGTTGCTCGTGTTTGAAATCGGGCCAGTAGAAATACTTCCAGTCCTTGCGCACGAGCGCCTCGGACGAGGGGATGAAGTCGATGCTGTGGATGATCGCGTGCTCGTAGAAGAATTCGGTGCGCCACGCGGGCTTTTCGCCGCGAGATAGAGCGGGGCGAAGTCGCGGCCCTGCATCGTCGTCGGGGCGGCGATGCCGGCGGCGGCGAGGATCGTCGGGGCGAGGTCGACGTTCAGCGTGAAGTCGTCGTTGGTGCTGCCCGCGCTTCGCTGGCGGCATGCGCGGGTCGCGAACGATCAGCGGGACGCGGATGCTTTCCTCGTGCGGATACCACTTGTCGGCGAGCCCGTGCTCGCCGTGGAAGTAGCCGTTGTCGCCGGTGAAGATGACGAGCGTGTTGTCGAGCACGCCCTGCTTTTTCAACTCCGCGAGCACCCGGCCGCAAGTGGCGTCCACCTCGGTGGCCAGGCGGTAGTAGTTCTTCATCATCTCCTGGTATTTCTCCGGCGTGTCAAACCGCCAGTGCCAGCGCACGCGGCCTTCGTTCTTCTCGTTGGCGATGAACGGCGGGAGCCGTGGAAGTGCTCGTCGGTCGCGGTCTTCGGCACGGGGATCGTCACGTCCCGATAGAGCTGCATGCTCTCCGGCTGCGGCAGATATTGCTTGGGGTTGTCGATCCTCGGCGTGCGTGGCGAAGAAGGCCAGCGTCAGGCAGAACGGCTTGTCCGTCGGGCGGTCGCGCAGGAACTCCAGCGCGTCGTTTTCGTTCTTCTTGGTGACGTGGATCTTCGTGCCGTCGGGCTGCGTCATCCAATGGGTGCCGCAGTAGGAGCGGCCGAAGTCGAAGTTCTCGGCGGGGAACTTGCCGTTGTGCCACTTGCCGACGTGCCCGACGAAGTAGCCGTTGGCGCGCGAGCAGACCCGGGATAGGTCTCGGCCCAGGGGGTCTTGAAGGCGTCGAATCGCCGGATTGCCGTGGCGCGACATCCACTGGCCGGTGAACAGGCTGGCCCGGCTGACGCCGCAGATCGAGGTGGTGACGCAATGCTGCGTGAAGCGAAATCCTCCTGCCGAGACGGTCGAGGTGCGGCGTTTTCACGACGGGGTTGCCCGCGCAGCCCAGCGTGTCGTACCGCCAGTCATCGGCAAACAGGACGACGACGTTCATCGGCTTGGACTCTGCGGCCGTCGCCGATCGGTCAACGCCGCACAGACAGATAACTGCGAACAGCGCGGCGAACTGGAGTTTCATGCGAGAGCCTGTCTGGGCGAAGGAGCGGATTACTGGTACCTGTCATGTGCCAAATATTCTGAATGCATCGTGAATGAATGTTACAGGGATTGCAAGGTACGGAGGACGATTTGATGGGGAAGGATAACATTAAGCTGCTTTTGGGTTTATGTGAGGCTCGCGGCAGGCGGGATGCTGTCGGTTCCGCGGCAGATCGGATGGGGCAGAAATCTCTTTGTCCGGCGGACCGTTTCCCGTATAATTCGGACGTATGAAGACTCTTGCTCTGCAACTCTTTGCTCTGGCCAACGCATTGCTTCTGGCACTTCCGCCAGGGTGGTGTTCGAGCTTTTGTCAGCAGCGGAGTGCCGATCCCGCCCCGGTCAAAGTCAGCTGCTGTCAGCGGATGGCTCAGAAGGCGAAGTCGGAATCTGGTGAGCGGCCCGTGCAGCCAGGCGTGCAGTGTTGTTGTGCGCGAAAGCGACGGCGCCGGAAAAGAGCGTGCAGGCGCCCGACCAGCAGAGTGCGCTCTCTGCCGGTGGCCCCGATCGATCTTGCATCCCTTCTCGGCGAAAAGCCAACCTTTGAGACGGCTTCTGTGCCGATTGATGTGGGGTTAAGACTCCACGTTCTCCTGTGTGTGTGGCGATGCTAGTCAGCACGCGTGGACACCGTTTCATTTCTTCGTTGCTTTAAGGCTTTGTGCCTGGTTGTTTGCGCATGGTGCGTGCGACGGCTGGCAACGAAACTTCTTGAATCTGGAGAACTACTATATGTTCAATGAATCGATCGTGAGCACGTCGCTCGCGATAATGTTGATGTTCACCGGCGTTGCTGCCGAAAAGGCGACGAAGGATTGTTGCGAAAACAGCTCACCTGCTGCAGTCCGAAGAGGCCCTGTTGCGATGCAGACCACAAGTTGGGCTGCTGCGAGAAAGGCCAGAAGTGCTGTGCCGAGCAGCGAGCATGTTGCAATGCTCCGCAGAAGTGCTGCACCGAAGGTGCGGCCTGTTGCGATAAGGCAAAGGCTTGTTGCGGCGTCAACAAAAGTCGGCCGCGGTCAAGTCGCCGATCGCGGTAACTCCCGTTGCCTTGGCGAAGGCTGTCGATACGAGCTGCTGTGCGAAGAAACTCGCCTGTTGCGCGGACAAAGCAGCTTGCTGCTCGGCCGAAGTCAAGTTGGGTTGCTGCGAAAAAGGTCAGAAGTGTTGTGCCGAAAACAAGGGCTGCTGCGGCGGTGCAAAAGTGCTGCCTCGAGGGACTTCCTTGTTGTGATGAAGGCAAGGCCTGCTGTGGGCCAAGCACAAGAAAACCAGTTGAACGATATCGTCGTTCGACTACAGATGTCGTAACTACGGTCGCCAGACCGTGTGGGACATTTTGAGTGGTTCTCATTGCCCAATCTCTGGCGAGATTAGTTACGAACAAGACGTCAAGTTTGCCCCACCCGTCCAATCTTGGGCGGGTGGGGGTTTCCTTGCATATTTGTGGCTACGGTCTCCAGACCGTGGGACATTTAGCTGTAGTCTCGCTCCCCAATCTCTGGCGAGATTAGCTCTAAAACAAGATCACTTGACCGTGTTACCTGCTTTCAATTCGCGAATGCGAATGTTCTTCCAGCGAACCTGGTATGGGCCTGTTCCCGTCTTGATGCCGTGAACCTGCAGTCCGATGAAACCGCTGGCGTCGGTCTTGTCATGAAAGTCGGCACAGGCCACGCCGTTGACCCACGATCGGATATGGTCGCCCTGGGCCACGATGCGGTAGTGGTTCCACTCGTCGTTTTTGAAGGCCTTGACCGCTCGGGCTTCTTGGAGAAATCGTCGTGCCATTTGGTATTGCACCTTCGTCCCAGAAGTTTCCGGAGACGCCGCCTTCCGCCGGTGCGATTTCGCACTGATAGCCGAAGACCTCGCCCGCCTTGCGAATTCGCTTGGGGTTCGAAGGCTGCGGCGTGTCTTTCTCGTAGACATGGCTGCGAATCTGCGCTGCCGGAGTTGAGCGCCTTGTCGCAGACGGACATCGAACTCCAATTCGAAGTCGCCATAAGGTCCGCGGCAGAGAAACGTGTTGGGACTTCCTTCGGTGGTCGTGCCGACGATCGTGCCGTCATCGACCTTGTAGCTGGCATTGCCGCCGCGCACGGTCCAGCCCTCGATCGATTTGCCGTCGAAAAGCGGCTTCCAATCCCCATCGTCGGCAAAGGCGGAAATGTTGAGCACGCAGACGAGACATGCAGCAAGGAAAGGGCAGAACTTCATGATGTAAATCTCGGAATAGGTGGACGGATCAATGCGACTGAGTGCCAGGATACTCTGACATTCGCCAGGGAAGCAAGCAACGGCCACGCAGCGACGCAATCGGCTGAAATGTGGTAGAATTCCGGTGTGATTTCCAGGAAAGCACCAGAATGCAGGTAAACCGAACCTCAAGCAAGATGGGAACTAACGAACGTGGGTCTTGACAGAACTTCGATCTGCGATTGCTCCGCTGCGACAGGCCTTGTTGGAGCATCCGATTTATCACGACATGCAGAGCTCGGATGCATTGCGGACGTTCATGGAGCATCATGTTTTCGCAGTCTGGGATTTCATGTCGCTGCTGAAGGCGTTGCAGCAGCGGCTCTGTTGCGTTTCGGTCCCTTGGGGTACCAGGTCGTTTTCAATTGGTGGCCGGTTGGTGAACGAGATCGTCCTGGCCGAAGAGACCGACGACGATGGCCAGGGAGGTTATGCCAGTCACTTTGACCTGTACCATCGGGCCATGATTGCGTTTGGCGCACGACACGTCGAAGATCGACGATTTTCTGGAACAGGTTCGTAGCGGTCGCGATTTTCGTCATGCGTTCGCGGTCGCGGAAGTTTCCGAAGCGGTTCAGCAGTTCGTGGGACATACATTCGCGGTCATCGAGAGCGGCGACTTGTGCCGGATTGCCGCAGCTTTCACTTACGGTCGCGAGGATTTGTTGCCGGCCGTGTTTCAAAAGATCGTCGACGAGCTGGCGGAACAAGCCGACGGCGACCTGGACCGATTCAATTATTACCTGCTGCGTCACATCGAGTTGGATGGCGACGAGCATGGGCCGATGGCAGCGCGGTTCGTCATGTCGCTGTGTGAGACATGACGGATGGCCGGTGGCAAGCGGCTACCGAAGCCGCAATCGAAGCGTTGCAGGCGCGACTTTCGCGTTTTGGAACGCCATTCACCAGGTGGTGAGCAGGTGCAGTCGAGCACTCGTTGAGTCGGACTCTACAAGAGCGACGTCAGCTAGTCTCGCCAGAGATTGGGCTTCTCACCATGCATTTGTCTACACCTTTCCGCTTCACCCTGTCGCTTGCGGTTTCGCGGCCTTCCATCACGTTAGCTTTTATCCCACGAGAAGTTCGCCCTGGGCGACAATGACCGCGTGGCCCTCCAACAAGACTCGGTCGCCCTGCACTTCGACATGCACGACTCCTCCGCGGGCGGAGCCATAGGTGGCGACAAACCCGTCTTTCCCAGCTGTTTCCGCCAGAAATCGACCAGGAACAGTGGGCCGAGCCGGTCACCAGGATCTCATCGATACCCGCGGCTGGGGCGAAGAACCGCGAAACAAAATCAAACTGCGGTTGCGCAGACTCGGCAGTGACAATAATGCCGCGGCAGGCAACTTTCGCCAGTCGCTTGAAGTCGGCGCCATGTTCCCGCAGCAGTGTCTCCGACTCGACCTCAATCAGATAGTCAACTGATTCCTACCGACATATTTGGCGACCCCCAGAGATTCAAGCAGATCCGCAGGAGGTCGGCCGGCCGATTCCGGCTTGAGTGGGAAATCGAGTTGAATGGGTCTTCAACACACGATGCACGCAGTATGCCGCTACGTGTGGAAAAGGCCACTCCTGGTCTGGCGACATCCGACCCAAGTGCAAAAGGACCTTGGCCGAAGCCAAAGTCGCATGTCCACACAAATCGACTTCAACCCTTCGGCGTGAACCAGCGAAGATCGAAGCCTTGCGAGTTCGGCACCAGAAAGGCAGTTTCCGACAGGTTCATTTCCATCGCGACGTTCTGCAGCCAGCTGTCGTCTCTCCACTGCGACAAGCGGCACCACCGCCGCAGAATTGCCCGCGAAAGGTGGATCGGTGAAAGCGTCGACCACGAAGTATAGGATTGATGACGTAGATGGCATGAGCTTTGTTGCAGTTAAGCCTTAATGGGAAGGGTCATATCTGTGCTACTCACGGCACCACCAGCTTTAACTTGTCGGCCAGTGTCGCTGCAGAGCCAAAACGCTGTGAAGGTAATTTCTGCAGGCAGGTCATACAAATATCGCTGAGCAATCGCGGATTTCCGGTCTTAAATCATGCGGTGGGGCGGGAGTATCCACGGAAACAACACGATGAAGTACCTCCGTCCAATGGTTGCCATCGATAGGGGGTCTTCCTGTTAGCAGCGCATAGAGCAAGGCGCCCAGCCCATAAATGTCGGTCAACGGGCTGATGGGGCCAAAATGTGCATCGGCCTGTTCCGCGCCATAAAAGCCGCAGTCCCGGCAACGTAGTCGGCGTGGTTGGAATTACCTCTTGGTTCTCTCGCTAAGACCCGGGCCAGACCAAAATCAGTCAAGAAAGGTCTTTCATTTTGATCGAGCAGCACATTGGCTGGTTTCAGATCGCAATGGACGACACCTCGCTGGTGGACGTAGTCGAGTACATCGGCAAGACTGGCGACCAGGCGAGTTGCCTTCGACGGAGACATTAACACATCACGACATTCGTGCGCCAGATCGTGACCGTCGATCCAATCCATGACCATGAAGTATCCGCCGTCGGGCAATCGCCCCAGCCCATGGATAGCGACAATCTGTGGGTGCCGCAGGCGGGTGACAACGCGTGCCTCTTGCAGAAAACGAGATACTGTGCGCGGATCGTGTCGACTCCGCTTTCGCAAAGCTTTGACACAGACCAGTTTGCCCAGACTCCTTTGTGTCGCCGCATAGGCCTTGCACATGCCGCCTGAACCGATCAGACGCTGCAGGTGATAGTCGCCATGAAAGAGTGGCATCTGGAGATCGATGTGTGGTAACGGTGTGGCAAGGGGAGTCGTCATGGACGGCTCCGTCTCGCTCGACAACTCGGCAATCTAGTTGTTCCAGCGTTGTCGGTAAGACATTGGCAAAGTGTGGAAATCTCGCGACATATTCAGCATGCGAGGCCTTCTGCGGCGAATCGTCGGCGCACGCGATATTCTTCCGCGATCAGATCCAGTGACAAATCCGTCACGGAACCAAGTTCAGAAAGTTCGACGATATAGTTCTCCAAGAGCATCGGCTGAACGGTCACAGCAGAACGTAGAAGTTGTTTCAATCTTGATGTGTGGAGGATGTCGTAAGTTGAAGTTCACTTTACCGCTTTGATGAAGCTAAATTTTCGGCAAGCTTCCGAGTATCAGTTCCACACTCTCGGGTCGAATCTTGAACGCCTTTAGATCTACCTTAATCCGACCACACTGCTCTGAACAACATCACACGAACGTCACTGTGGACCGTAATACCGACAGCTGGAGGAATGAGGTGATCCATCGTACGCGCGCCCTGAGTTGAAGGCGCTTCTTAAGCAATACCACAATGGCTTCGACGAAGGCTGCAAGATTAGGTGAAGAGTGAGCACAAATCTATAAAAAAGAATACTACGAATGGCTGCTGATGGAACAACAGAGTATGGAAGTATGCTCTCCCCAAAACCAGCTCAACAACACACCCAACTGACCCATCTCAAGATCCCGCACAGACAAACTCTCCGCCGAAATCGTCACTCTGACCTACGGCACCATCGTCGCCCAACTCTGCCGCGACATCACCGTCCCCTCCAGCCGCAACTAAAACAGACTACGCCGCCGTCAACGCCGAGCTAGACCGCATGGGCTACAACATCGGCCTACGCCTGATCGAAGACTACCTCGCCAAAACGAATACAGGCCAGTGCAGTAGTTTTCGAGAAACGGCGGAGATGATAAGTAGGGTGGGGTTCAAGGTGTTTCTGAATGTGACGCCGACGGTGCGGTGGGTTGGGGAGGGTGGAGCTGGCGGGGCTGGTGCTGCTGATGGTGGGAGGGAGACGTTTGGGTTGGTGTTTGAGGAGAATCCGCTGGCGGATTTTGTGGAGCTGCCGGATGATGGACGGGCGCAGGATGAGTTGTGGTATTCCAATATTCTGTGTGGAGTCCTGAGAGGGGCTTTGGAGATGGTAGAACATATCATGCCCCTTTGTCAAGTGTGGTTATATGAAGCTAACCGCTGTGATCAAATAGGTGCAAATGCAAGTCGAGGCGAAATTCGTAAGCGATGTGCTACGCGGCGACGATGTGACAGAGATGCGGGTCTCTTTGATACGATATATCGAGGACGAAATGCCGCCTGATGACGAATGATTATTAGCTGGGCTAGATCAACCATACATTTCTACAAGGTCACCACGTGTCTTTTCCATCAAGCTGCCGGATTAATATCCACTGGCAACAGATCTCCAAAGCCCCATCCAATGATCGACGTTATCTGGCAAGTCTGAAGGTTGTAGTTGTGGACTTCGCGGAATTTTGTGTATGGAAGAGCTGTCAGATCAGTCTGACGGATGTGTTTGTCAGTTGACCTATCGAAGTTCGATGATGCTCGTACTCACCTGTATCAAATCAAATGTCACAGAACCATTGCTATTAACAATATAGCTCGGACTCTTAACACCAGCAAACAACGCCGTGCCGCCTTTCGTGAAGATCTGTCGCACTGTAATTGCGTTCACTCCTGCTGGAACGGGCACTGGGACATTCCCGCCGAGTTCCTTTGGGCTTGAATCAAGTCAGACAACTTGGCTCGATTACAGGTAGTGAGAAAGGCGTACTAGACGGTTACTAATCGTGTACATGTTGGTGCCAAAGGAATTTTTGATGCGTCAGCGTCGCTGTGTGTCTTGATGGTTTTGACGATTTGTTTAACGCCTGCTAAGCGTTGTGCAGCGCTGCATGATGCGCGTTCTCCAATTGGCATTGCTCCTGCGAGGAGAGATAGAGCGAGGCAGAGGATTGTGGAAAGGGACTTCATCTTACAACCGGTCTCGTTGATGTGCAAAAGCTTGAGAGAACGCAGCAATCTCGTTCATGCTATATCAGCTGCGACACGCGCTGCTTCTACAGTAATCTTAGAGCCATCTTTGGGCGGGGAACGGATCTACGGACACAGTTAGAACTCAAATCGAATTGAGTATAGAAATGGAAACCAATGCGAGAGGCTTGAGTTCTGTCGCAGCCGATCGTCGTTCGATCGGATATGTTTTCCGATCTCGAGTTTTGTGCAGTGCATCGCTGGTAACCTACGACAGAGTTTACGGTAACACGTTGAGAATGAGAATGGGCCAGAGTTTATTGCTATCTGAACGATATTGAACTATCTTGACCCATGATGTAGTGACCATGTTTGTGTAGGATTGGATTGATATTGTCCGAGCCTCGGCTCCAACCAGTGCTGTTCGGCAACGACGGCGAAGATACATTTCATTCATATTGGTATCTAACACAACCAATCTTTCTGAATATAATACATCATAGTGAAGATGGCTAACAATCAGAGCGATGCCTACGTGCTCGGGGTGGGCATGACCCAATTCATCAAACCTCGAGGCCAACGTCAATATCCCGAACTCGGCTTCGAAGCTGGCGTCAAGGCAATGGTCGATGCAGGCATCACATACGACGACGTTCAAGCAGGAATCGCATGCTACTGCTACGGTGGCTCAACATGTGGTGAACGCGTCTTCTATCAATTCGGCATGACTTCAATCCCGATCTACAATACCAGAAACGCTTGTGCTACTGGGTCCGCTGGGTTACAATTAGCTCGTACGCTCGTTAAGAGTGGGACTGTCGATTGCGTTCTTGTTATCGGATTCGAGCAGATGGTAGCTGGTCCTTTGACTGGGGCTGATGATGGTCGTCCGAGTCCTGTTGAGCTTTCTGTGGATCTCATGCGGAAACATTATGGCAAACATTCTACTCCGCAGAATGCGCAGTTCTTCGCTAATGCGGGTCGGGAGTATATGGAGAAGTGAGTCGAATCTCGACTGCTTGATCTATATTTCCGCTGTTAACATCATACAGATACGGCGCAGCCGCCGAAGACTTCGCGGAGATCGCTCGCGTCAGCCACGAACATTCTCAACGCAATCCATATGCTCAATTCCGACAAGAGTACACGCTAAAGGAGATTTTAGACTCTCCAATGATTCATCCACCGTTGACGAAACTCCAATGCAGCCCTACCAGTGATGGCTCTGCAGCTGCAGTAGTGGTGTCGCAAAGATTTCTCGACAGCCACCCAAATCTGAAGAAGGATCAAACAATTCTTCTCGCTGGGCAGGCTCTTCGCACAGACAACAGCTCTCTATATTCGGGAAGTGCGATGGATCTAGTAGGATTCGGCATGACCAAGGAAGCGGTGAAAGCTGCGCTCAACGAAGCGAAAGTTTCGATTAAGGATGTGGCTGTGTGTGAACTCCACGATTGCTTTTCGTGTAACGAGTTGGTTCTCCTGGAGGGTCTCGGGTTTTGTGAGCAGGGTAAGGCGCACGAACTCGTTCGCGCCAAGGATATTACGTACGGAGGTCGGGTTGTTATAAATCCTTCTGGAGGCTTGATATCAAAGGGACATCCTCTTGGAGCAACCGGCCTGGCTCAGTGCGCGGAGTTGACGTGGCAGCTGTATGTTGATCTTAATACTGATCTCGTAACGAGATGTGCTAACATGGTGGTAGACGCGGATGGGCGAATAACCGCCTTGTCAACACCAAAGTTGCACTGCAGCATAACCTTGGCCTTGGTGGTTGCGTCGTGGTTACTGTATACAAGCGACCGGACGGGAAAGACAACCGCAAATTGTCGAATGAGGAAGTTGTTAAAGCTTCCAACTTTGACTACAACCCTGCGGTGGAAGCTAGATATGTGACAAAAGCGGACTTTGAGAAGGTGCGGAGTCGCGTCTCCAGAGTTGAGTATGCGTTGAGCGATACAATGGAGAAGATTCAGGCTCGCTTATAGATCAACAAAATGGGATCAGCAGGCTCGATCATATCGTTATTGAATCTTTGGTTCCATTAGCGGATCTTACTGCTATTCGTACCAGAGTTGATGTACGAGCACATTCTGATTCTTTTAGTAAATCTGCCATGTTCTCAATCCATCGTATTGCTGTAGGGCAGCTACAGAACTAAAAGTCTCCCGATTTCGAGATGATATGGCGAGGAAAAGGATCCAACGTAAGTGTCGCAACCTGAGGCATCCTCTTTCCCGATCCGCGGTTCATTATGACAAATTCGTCTATTGGCCGGCGATCACTCTGATACCCTCTATTGGATCTGCGCTGAAGACGAATTCAATATCGCCTTTACATATTATTGATGTCTCGGGTAGCTCGCAGAAACCAGAATGAGAGCTTTTGACTTTGACATGGTTGTTGTTCACCCCACCTATCGAAGGTCGTCGCACACCTCCACGGAGAGATAGCAAGTTTGCCAAGACGTGGTTGGATCAACAGTTTTGTGCGTAATTGTTGCCTTGCAGGTAGTAATGTATATCACAGCTTGCAGGTCATCAACGGGGTCGAGTGTGGATTGCACTCCCAGCTGCATAGAAGTGATTCGCCTTGAGAAAGAGTAAAAATAGAGTGAAATTCAACAATCATATCGGCCACCAAAATTGGTCAGACCAGAGAGAAAGGGGCACGGGCAGGCGAAGGCAGCTCGACTATTGGCTGGAAGTTGGATCATTGTGGGTCTCATGTCACGTGAACCCGGCGGGCAAAGGCGCAAGTGTTTCTGCTCTTCTTCTCTCGCCAGCAGCAGCGAGAAAACTGCCATATTGCCAGTGCACACCTCGTTCCTTCCCTACGTGCGCTGTTGTCGATTTCCACCGCCTTGATCGCACCTCCCCGCTCGGCGCATTGTCAGGTACCGTTTGGGCGGCAGTTTCCTGCAACCTCCAGCGCCGCTCTTGCCTTACCCGCACCTTCCTACTTCACTTCCTGCAACCACGCCTGCGACCGCATCTTTAGATCGCCGCCCTTCACCATCCCCACCGGCTCGACGGCAGGCCTGATAAGAGGAGGCGACAGAGACGAGTGAGCGAGTGCCCGCCTGCTGCGGTGACCTGTCGCATCGTGGGGCGCTCGGACGGGCAATCAGCCCGATTTGCCTAGACACTCCCGCCTTCGCTCGCCACGCTGCGCGCTATCACTCACCTCACTCCCATCCCAACGCTCGTCATTCCTATCCCCTCTGCGCCGGCGACACTCGACCGCGATCCGTGGAGTGGTAGTGTCGTGGTGTAGCCTACGACTGGAGGTCGCCCCTCACCACCGCCACTTTATCGCGCACCACACCGCGCACTCCCAGATTACGCCACGGCTGTCTCAGCGGCGCTCCACGACTGGCAACAATGAGCCAGCAGCAGCAGATGAACATGGCGGCCATGGGCGGTCCCGTCGGTGGACCGCAAATGAACGCCGGCACACCCAGCAACTCGGGTGAAATCATTTCGCACGACATCTCCATCAAAAAGCTCAACACTGCGATATACGAATATTTACTACGCAATCAGCAATTCGACCTTGCGAGGCAATTCCGTGGTAAGATGGAGATCTTGACAACGGATGGGAAGCCTTCACCAAACCAACGAGGCCAGCAAGCGAACGGCGTGGATGAGGACGGTGATAGCAAAGACAATATAATCCCGAATAAGCCCAACGACTTGCCTCCCCCTGATATCGACCCGGAATTCCTGAAAGACTGGTGGTGCCAGTTCTGGGAGATATGGGCCGGACATCGGAAGTCGAAAAATGTCGGATCTAATACTCAGCAATACATCAACGCCCAGCGAGTAGCCATGCAAGGCCGAGTGAACATGATGAACGGTAACGGCGCACAGAACATGAGAGCTTACAATGGCATGATGCCGGGTGTGAATAATGGAGTTGCCATGCAGAATGATCTCAAGCGAGCTGCTATGCAAAACCAACAGAGGCTGTACGTATCCAGAGCACCTGTCGTAGAATCTCTATTTGCTTACCCTTTGTAGGACGCCTCAACAGGCGCAGATGATGAAGATGGCTGCGAATCAGCAGAACGGACAGATGATGCAAGGCAACCAGATGGAGCGTCAGGGCTCCCAGATGGACAATATGAGCGCCCAGCGATCTGGATCACCCGGCTCAGGTGATGCGCCTTCGCCGAAGCGACAGCGACTGGAAGGCAACATGCAAACGATCAACCAAGGACGACCTGGTCAGCCAGGTCAAATGCAAGGCAACCAGGTGGGTCCTTATCCTTCCCCCGCTGCCTCGCGCGTCTCCCTCCCTCCATTAGATCCTGCAGAAGAGAAGACGCTTGAGATCCTTCGTAAACATCACCTCGACCCAGGAGAGCTCGCAGAAAATCTTATTGAGAATCTCAAAGCCCAACCCACTAACGTACAGGCTCAGGCTGCTGAGGCTTACGCGAAATCCATAAAAGATCAGCAGGCAGCACAAATGAATCACAAGATTACAAATTCTGACATGAACAAGGGCATTCCACCGAACATGGGTCCCGGCGCAGCACAAGGTAGCCCAATGAGCCAGCCAGGCATGGACGGTGCGACTGGAGAGTTCTACGCGGCAGCCAACGGCGGCACGCGTATGGCCATGCAGCCTAATGCAGCCGGCGCAGCGGCTGCAGGTCAAGCGGGCAATAGCAATGGCAACCATGCGCTCCAGGATTATCAGATGCAACTCATGTTGCTAGAGCAGCAGAATAAGAAGCGACTGCTCATGGCACGTCAGGAGCAAGACTCGATGACCGGGCAGCATCCAGGTGGCGTTGGTCCCAATGGTGCCTTCGCTCAGGGTATGTCGCCGCAAGGTAGCCAACGTGGTGCCGATCCATCGCCGAACCCAAATGACATGCAAAGAGGTAAGCATCTCATATCAAGCGCGAGGACTATAAATCGTCCTGACGCTAACATAGGTCGAGGCTCACCTACTCCAGGCATGATGGATCCAAGTCAGATACCGCCAGCAATGCGCGCGCAGATAATGGCTTCGGGTGGTGGACAGATGCAAAGACCACCATCATCACATCCTATGATGGGCCAGCAAATGGAGATGATGCGAGCGCAAGGTATGCAGATGCCAAATGGGCAGTTTCCTGGTGGCAAGCCGCCGCAAGGTATGCCTGGGCAGCCTGGTCAACCTGGTCAACCAGGACAGCCGATGGGTACGCCACGACAGAACAATATGCCTCCACCTCCTGCACCGCAAAGCGGGACACAGCCGAGCAGTCCGTCACAGCAGCCTGCACCTCCCACACCAAGCCAAACGAACAAGCCAAAGCCTGGTACGAAGAAGGAAGCTGCGAAGAAGGTGAGTGCTAACCATCATCTACGTGGAAGTCTTGTGACCGTCCACTAACCAGTGTTCAGGGCGCGGCACAGAAGAAGGGTGGCGCCAATGCTACACCAGCTACAGAGTCAGAAGCACCTCCGACTCCTACTCCTGCAACTCCTATCACTCCAATGAACGCGAACTCGTTCAACAAGAATCAAAACTTGCCGAACGGTCAAGCTCCCGCCGCCGCTCAGGCCAACAACCAGCAACAGAACCAGCAGGCCTCCCAGGCACAGTCTGCCCCTCAGCCTGCCGCGCCCACCAATCCAACGGACATGGGCGGTCCATTTGGAGCGCTGGATGGTTCCGATCAATCCTTCGGCATGCCGTTAGAGTTCTCGAATCTGGACAGTGGCGATGTACTCGATAACTTCGACTTCGACTCATTCCTGAATCAGGACAACGACATGGGCCTTGGATTCGATGCGAGCTTTAACTTTGGCGACGGCATCGAAGCTGGCGGCTTGGATGGGACGAATGGTTAGGATCTTTTGCCCTCCTACTTGGATCTTTGCGGCTACCCGAATAGCTGGCTTTTGGACCTGACGCAACAGCTTGCATGTGGAAGACGCTGAACACCGGCTACCAAATTCTTCAGGATATGAGCAAAGACTTGGGTCTCGCAATGAACTTGAATGGATGCTGTCCCTTGGCCTTGACACCTGCTGTCGCTTCGTTAAGCGTACGCGGATGCGGAAGGCACTCGCAGCTTTTCTGTTGATCATCTTCATCCAAAATGCATGCGCTGGCATCGGGAGGCGGTTGTCAACTCCACGGTCTTATCCGTCAACGTTCTTTGCAAATCTCTGTTTAGAAGCGATCCCATTTAGTAACGAGGCGGCTATTATTGGATTTGTGCGATATCGATACCCAACTAAAAGGCGAACGGGCGCATTATCTCGGCCAGGACGGTGCTCTTACATCAAGACACTCTCTCGTCCTTTGCATTATGTAATTATTCTTCATGTTTCGGACGGGATACACGGCGTAACGTTCATATTTACATGCAGCCGCATGACCGCATGGGGGGAGGAGCAGGCGGAAGGTTCAAGCCAACTGTTTTCGCTCTGAGGACATGACGGCGTTCGATCTTTGGAGACAAGCCATCTCTGGCAGGAGGGCGGATAGCTTTGTAGTTTGCGTAATTCGAACTTTCCTCATCTTGAAATAGCCGTTCTTTCGTTCTTTCCGTGTCAGACGACGAAGGAGCGATTGGCAGTAGACAAGACTAGACCCTCTCGCTTTGGTGCATTCACGTGCATTCGAACCTCATTAATGGCGATGCTCGTATTATGCCAGAACTCATCACCTATCATATGCCCGTCGCCCTCAAATAAAGTTCGTAATGTTCCAAGACATCGCCACCCGAAGCACACCCTCACCCAAAACGCCTGCTTCAGGATCCGGGCGTTTCAGCTGCTGATTGGTCGCCGCTGCACCCTTGAACCTCGACCACTCGCCCGAAACATCCACTCTCTCGTCGCCTCTTTGCATGAACGCACCCTCTTCTTTCTTGCCACTCCTGAAACAGACCCTGCAAACACTCGTCTCGTATTTGTGCCTGGCTCTTTGAGCATTGCTGATTGGGGTCGTTGGCCACAAGGCACGGTCCGATGGGCGTGAACCCATTGTCGCTTTCCTGGTTGCGGCGACGCCCTTGCAACGTTGCGTGTAACCTGGGCGAAAGCTGTGTCTGCTGATACCGCTGAATGCGACGACTGATAGGCTGAAAAAGTTTGAAGGCGTGCATTGTTGGAGCAAGGTAGTGTTGACGTCTTTTCATGCGGGCTTCTTTTGTGCACTCTGTGGCCACTGGGCGACATCAGTTACAGCAAGGCGTTGACTTTGTTTATTTTATTGTCATCTCTGTGTACCTGAGTTGCCTGGGACGTGTTGAGTTTCATTACGATATGTTATCTGGTCTGTTTTGATTTTATTGTCTACTTCTTTCTCCTCAGTCTGTCGTTTCTACAGAGATTTTATCCTTCGTTCTTTGCGAGACTTGAAATTCTTTTTTGAATGCTTAGCAAACATGCATAGCCCACTCCCCGATGCCAGCGCCCTCGAGGCCGGCATCCTCGAAGACGAACCGCCATCGCGTCTCTCACGCGTCCAAGATAACGTCCGCAACCTCCTGCGCAACTCTCACTTCGGCTCTGTCAACAGTGCACCTCAAGCATCACCAACAGCACCGGCACCACCTCCCGTCGTCCATTTCGGCACAGAAAGTCCCACTAGAAACTCCCACGCGTCGTACGCAACAGCAACCAGAAGTCTTGCCGAGTCCATCTACTGAAGGCACGAGTAGTAGTGCAGCGTCTCCATCTTCGGAGGCTGGCGAGGTACCGGGCCTTCTTTTCCCGCCTGTTGGCTATCAGCGTGCGGTGCAGCAGATGGCTCATCAGTCCGCTCTTTTCAATTCGCGCGCTGTGGCCGCGCTCGACCATCCCGATTTGAAGTCACCCTTCGCTGGCCGTGTACGTGCAGCAAAAGCTGAGACGCGGGCAGCAGAGGGCCTGGAAACGATCGAGGAGATGGAAAAGGGGAGCGTTATGTTGCTGCCCAGGTTGGGTCGTCACAGTGTTTGCTCCGTGTGCTCTCTGCGTTGTTGCTGTCTTCTATCGTGGCGACGCGTAAGTCTCGACCCTATACCTTCACATCGCTGAGGGAAAAGCTGACAAGAAATGTAGATCTGGTAATCTGCAACGACCTCCACAGACGTTACGCCGACTTTCCACATCTTGTTGATTCTTGCAATTATCCTGGAACTATCGTTTTGCGCAGACGGCGGTTCGGCTGTTCCATTCGTTCCCGCAGCTCCAATCCAGCGCGAAGAGTCGTCTTCGTTCCAACATCACGAGTGAAGCATCACAGGCACCGTCGAACCCATCACGCGGATGGCCACCACCACCACCGTACCATGCGATCTCTGTCCAACGAACCGACAGCTTTCGTTCCACAAACGCCAATCAGATCCACATGCCGGCCGACGAAGTACGACCAGACAGTCGGGAAGCCCAACCAACTGCAACCGCAGATCCAGGGGTGACTGCAGTAGACTGGGACAAGGATGTGGAAGATGTTCCCAACCCGCCGCCGGCGTATGGAGATCGCGTGGCAGCGTGCGCGCCAATCCCGACTTGCTGCACTGGCAGCCCGTTCCTTCTCCAGTCGATCCTCATACTCCGGATTTGCCATCGCCCACGTATGAAGAAGCTGTTGCTCCAGCACGAGCAGGCCCGCCAAGTTATGCAACCAGAGATTCCCCTGCCCGGCGAGCCGAAGTGCAAGATGGTGGTGTTGAGGCTCATGGTGCCGGCGCTGGGTCCATCCGCGAGCAGCGACTGTGGAAGATGCGGCGCCGGAGATGGTGGAAGGCAGAGGCATCGGGCTCGCCTTGGGTTGAACTGTACGATAGAATGTCGGTAGGCGAGTAATCCGATGCATTGGCTGCTGTGCGGCTGTGTAGTACCACCAAGGCCATCATACGCATCATGCTGGCCATGAAAACAACACATATTTCTCCCATCTCATATGAGCTGTAAACCAGAACGAATAGCATCATCTCACTTCCCATCTCCCTCCTTCAACGACTCGCCCGGCTTCTTACTCAAATCCTTATCCCACCACTCCCTCCAAAACACCTCATCTTTCCTTCTCTGTTCCTCCCTCCTCTCCCTCTCCGCCTTCCTCTCATCAAACTTCGCAAACCACTCCGCCCTCGCAGCATCCTGTTCCTCTTGCGTCGCAAAGCGCATCATACACTGATTCATAGCTTTCTGTTGAGGACGACAAAACAACGTGGCCGTGAAGGTGCGATTGAGGCAGCAGGTCGCGAATTCGCGGACTTCGTCGGCGCATTTTTGGCGCACGCGTTTGTGGTAGAGTTCGCGGACTTGGGATTCTTGGGAAGCGGAGAGAGGGAGGGGAGTGCGGGAAGGGTTTGGGCGGGTGGTGGTGATTGGTGTGGGTGATGTAGAGGTCATTGTTGCTGCCATGACATTGTGTAGAGGTCTGGATGGGGATGGAAGTGGGAGAGCGGACGGAGAGGCTGTGAGATGGAATTTTGTGATGGACGATGGAGTTGAAGTTCGAGCTCTCGGCTCGCGATTCCGAAGAAGCTTGGACATCTGGAACTCAATTACGACAATGCCCTTCGCACACTTCTTGACAAGACGAACAGATATTAGTGATCCAAGATGTCCGTATACTCAACTACTAGCCTAACAATACCCCTCTACGCTACAACATCCTCCTCATCGCCCTCCTCATCCGCTTCCTCAGTGCCAGAAGTAGCCATACTCACCTCACTCAGACTAGGCGTCTCATTACCCTTCTTCTTCCCAATCTTCAGAACACTGCTCCAGCCCCTCGTCGAGCCTCGATTCCCTTCTTTACTTTCCCTCGGCTCAGAGGACGTCTTTCCTGACCCTGTCTGAGAGGACTCCTTCAAACTACCCACACTCGTGGACAGGTCATCCTCTTCGTCCTGTTCAGCCGGAACGGTTGGCGCAGACGTAGCTCCTGCTGCAGTAATAGAGGAGGGGTTGAGATGTGATTTCTCGCGTTTGAGGTATGGGAGCGCGAATTTGCCGGACGAAGACTTGCGCGTGATCTTCTGCATGAACGTCTCCTTCGAGTTGCCTCCAAGCGACGGAGACGGTACATCGCTATTCGAGTACGATGAGGTACGGGCGAGGTCTGATGACGGACGGCCAGACTCCGCAGTAGACTCTGTTGTGGTCAACGAGTGCACATCGCGAGACTTGCGACTGTTCGGGGGGCTCTCCTCTTCCTCCACATTCGGTGTGGAACTGGCAGAAGGGATCGTGGTGGAAAGCTCAGACCCGTCTCGGGAAGCGCTGCGATCTTCGTTCTTGTCTTTCCCGCTTCTAAACTTCATGCTGCCGAAGAATGACTTGAAATCTCTCGCGTTGGGATTCAACTTGGCGGCGGCGTCAGCTTTCTTCGAGCTCGCAGACGGCCTCGTTCCAATGGGTGCTAGATGGGGTGCTTGATCCGTGTCGAGAGCATCAGAATCTTCGTCTTCCATGATATCTTCAGGAGGGCCAGTGGCACCATACTGGACCGACGGTCTTCTGGACGGATGTCGTGAACCATGGAAGCGTGATTGCTGAGAGGCTGGCAGATTCCAGCCGGGACCAAACGCAAGAGGACTATTGCGCGCACCGCTCGCTGCATCACCTGAAGGCCAGGACGGATCCATACCTCCTACACCCCACCGAGTGCTGTCCGTCGATGGTCGCGGGAGCTCGTTGGAGTGCGTAGACCCAGGTCGTGGAGAAGTTGGTCTGCGACCGAACTGTGTAGCAAAAGATGAAGGCCATCCACCACTCTTCTCCCTACTGAAGAAGCCGAATGCTCGTCTACCTGGCGGTGCCGCAATGGTCGCATCGGTTGCACCATCCAGGCTGGAACCCTGAAATACCGTGCCGGAAATACTGCTATTCCTCTTACGTGCTGCAGAACCCAAGCCGGAGAGCATTTGATCCGCACGTGGCATCGAACTCGATTTGCTCAGCGGAGGGCCTTCTTCGGGCATGGACTTATTCTTCTGTTTGATGCCAAACACGCTGCTAAATCTGCTGGTCGTACCGCCACTTGTCGCTCGAGTGGATCTAGTAGATCGAATCGAGCGTCTATCGGCGTCCATCATCTCTCCTGGCGAGCCAAGATTGAGGTTGGGTTGGCTGGCTCCTGGACTGGCAAATACGCTCGGCGACCTACTACTCACCGAGGCTGGAGACACCGGATCAGTGCTTGTCTGCTCTTGCGACGAGGGGGGAGGGAGTGGTCCAAAGCGCGCTCCTAACCCAGGGAGAGCACCTAGGCCAGGCAGTGGTCCCACTTGCTCTGAAGAATTCCTGTCATCGCCCGACAAGAGATCACGCGGTAATAGTTCCTCGATCCCTGGACTCATGCCCGCACCACCGGTCATTTGGTTCTTGTCCTCCTCAGACATGGTAACGGCATCCGTGGGATTTGGCAGAGTCATGCCGTTCTGAATGTTCAAGAAAGGGGCAGAGTTGAATCCAGACGACATAGTGTTCGCATGGCCGGCGTAGGGGCCAGGGATGTTAGGGAAGGCAGCAAGTCGCGGGCTATCCGAGACGCTGAGTCTGCTCGCAGCGTTGCGGCTACGTTGGCTGTTCTCACGGCGAGGCAAGCGGTCTTGCGTAGGAGGGGGAGAAGCATACTGTGCTTGCAGCTCGTCTTGACGTCGGCGTTCGGCGCGCAAAGACTCTAAGAATCGCAACTGTTCAGCATGGAATCTCCTGGCAGCATCCACCTTAGTGTACACCATGGCATATTTCTGCTGCAAAGTTTGCATAGTACTTTCGTGAAGGCGCTGATCTTCTGCATCCTGTTGGTATTGCTGAACAAGATTTGGCTCGGCCTCGGTGCCGCTGGGCGAGCTGTCCTTTTGCGTACGCTCGAGCTTCTTAATTTCACTTGTCTTCTCTTTGACTTGCTCGTCCAGCTCGCGCACTCTGTCCGTCTTCTCGGCGAGTTCCGTACGCAACGCTTCCTTCTCCTGCCTAGCTTGCTCGACATGCTTTTCTTTCTCTTCCTGAAGGCGTACGGCGTCCGCATTCATTTCATCGGCCTCTCGGTCCCAGCGCACGACATCGTCCTTCAGCTTCTGCCTCTCGGTCTTCTTCTGCTGAAGTGCTCTCTCCAACTTCGAGCGTTCGTTCTGAGCAGCAGTATTCTGTCGCTCTGCAATGTTGACTTCACGCTTCAAGTTGCGACTCGCCTTCTCCTTCTCATTCAACTCTGCCCGCAACTCATCTCTCTCCTTCAACAGCTCTTCTTTTAGCCTGATCTCTTCCTCGTCCTCTTCTTTCATTTGCCTCTCCGCCTCATCCGTCTCTCGCCGAATTGCGTCAAGCTTCTTCGTCAACTGCTGGATCGTCTCCGCACCTTCCGGCGGCTCACCATCATCTGGCTGTGGATCGTGCTTGTTATCTAGGTTTAACGCTGCTGGTGAGAGTCGTCGGCCATTGCTAGTTCTCCTCGGCTCAAGGCCGGTACTCCCGGACCGTGCCATCGGAGCGGAGACAGTCGAAGCAGGCGTGATATCCTTAAGACCACGGTAGACACGAATCCTTGGCACGGATTCCTGTACTGTATCGGTTTCCGTATCGTTTCCATCGAGCGCTGTAACATTAAAACAATCACCGGTAGAAGCAGGCTTGGTGCGGAAGCGAATGGGTGTACTCTTAGAACTGAAATCATGGCTATTCACCAGGGCGACTCGCGCGACGTAATAAGTGTTGGGCTGGAGGCCGGAAATGGTGACGGCCGATTCCTGAGTGGGTACACTGCCAATAACAACGCCGTTCAAATGTATTGCATATTTCAACGAACTCTTCTGCTTCAACTTCTCCGGATGACTCCAGTGGACAATAGCTCCATCGGCCTTAATGCTCGCGAGATCGATGAGCGGGGCGGCGGGAATGTCGAAGCCAAGGAGAGATGAGAGCTCGTCGAGAGGTTTGTACAAGACTCTGGTTGCACGATAGACAAGCCTGGTATGTGTTTAGTAGAGGTCGATCACATGTGAGTGGTGTGAATGGGGTATACCAAAACAGCGCTAGAGCAGTACAAAGGGGACGAAAGTAGTAAGCAAGGGGCAAAGCGAAGGTCTGCAACAGATATATGAAGCGTTGAAACCAGACATTGCTCGGGATAGAATGGTAGACGTCGGTGCCAGCACTTGCAGCGTCCGCGAAGAGATGGGAGCCATATGCGACCGGAAAGAGGAGAGTAGCCGCCATTGCAGCGAACAGGAGAGAACATTATGGGGGTAGCATGGTTCGAAAAGGGAAGAATGAAGGAGGAGCGGTCGAAAAGACGGGACGAAGCGTGCTGTGCGGAGGGGGGCTGCGGCTGGCTGCCACGTCACGGTCCGCGGTTGCTCAAATAAGGTTGGCGGACGGGACGCCTCAGCCGCTCGTGCGTCGGCTGGCTGTACCGAGAAACTGCGGGCGGTCTCACCGAAATTCGGCCTCGATATTATCATCATTGTTGCAACTATGGCCATGCAAAGTTCGATACCATTCCAAATCTAGCGGCTGTTCTAGATCGACTGAGCAATTAAGATTCTATCTACTTCAGCCTCTTGGGCGCTCTAGCCGTCATATATTATGTGAGTAGACGGCGAGTATTGCTCACGCAGCTAAAGCGAAGCAACCACGTTTCGCTGACCCGGGGCCTGCATGGTCCACCAAATGTCTGTCGAGCTTCAACGCCTCAACATTCTCGTGCAGTTTCTCTGCGCCGCTATGTATCCACTCATTCTCGGACTATGTGAAAGCCATTTCGACACCAATTATTCTCACTTAATAAGTGAGTCTTCATTCAAGACTCCACTTTACTTTCAACTCCCGGCGCAAAGTGACGGCTCAATGACGCACGCGCCTGACCTTGGACGCCGCTTCCTTTGAGCGGCTTATTCTACCCTTGTGACCTCGAACCAACGCTCACCTCACGCCGCGCCCTCCCGCCAACGTTCCAGCGCTTGGCCGGCTCTCTGGTAAATACATCTCTCAAGCGCCTCGTCACCGTGGTGGCATTCATTCGCTATTTGGTTTCCAGCATACTGTACAATAGAATCTTGGTCAACGCATCTCCACTCCGTATCCAACTACCCCAAGTCCAGCTCGTACCGACCCAGATGTCAACTTCTGTTCGGTAACCACAATAAGACCACTGCACAATGCAATACGTCCGCTCCATCTCCGGATCCGTTGGCGCTGCATGGAACTCCATCAATCCCGCGATGCTTCTGGGAGCAATCGACGTGATCGTAGTAGAGCAGGATGATGGCTCCCTGGCTTGCAGTCCATTCCACGTCCGCTTCTGGCAAATGGCGACTCCTACGACCCTACGAGAAGAAGGTCGAATTCAAAGTCAATGGCCAGAAACAAGACTTCCCAATGAAGCTGGGCGAGGGAGGGGAGGCCTTCTTTGTCTTCGAGACGCGTGAGAGTGTGCCTGAAGCGTTGCAGACGAGCCCTTTGGCGAGTCCGGCAGCAAGTCCGCGATTGGAACCCGTTGCGCATGTTACGCCGCCCGCACTGCAAGAGCCAGATCCATTCGAATTGGAGGACGAGGAGGGTGGAACTGTTGGGAATAAGAGGCGGCTGCACAGTAAGAGTACGAGCTACATGGTACCTCCAATCTTGCAAGCAGAGAAAGCGCACAGTGACATTGGACGCTTGACACCACCACCATCCCACGTGTCGAGTCCGCCAAACAGACGGCCGTTGTCAGCAGATGTTTCTGGTTTCACCATGCCCAAATTGGAGCGCAACGTGACGGATAGCGATTTGCCTACTGCACGAGCTGCCATATCCAGCTCTCTTGATAGTAGCAAGCCTCTTCTCACGAGCTTCGATCAACAGCAACCACCTTCACCTCTGGAGACCCGAGCAGACCGGTCGAGCAGCCCACCACCCTTGGATCAAGAAGATGCGAAAGGCTCGGGCGATGAACTTGTCAAAGAAGCTCTGGACGTCTAATATCAGCAATCATGTGACTGATTCCGGTGATCTGATGTTGGACGTGACTGGATACAAGAGCAGCGAGGGCGAAGCATTGCAGGCTGAGCTTGTCGCACGACAACTATTATCGGAAGAGATTGATGGACCATACGATATTGGTGCTTTGATTGGGGCAGACGAGAATGGGAACATCTGGATCTACAGTAGTGAGGAAGCTAAAGAAGCTGCAGGCCAGAAGGCTACGAAGGCGTTAGAGCGATACAACCCGACTGCGTACGCTTCGACAGACGCACTTTCAGACCCTGGCTACCACAGCGATGATACGCGGAGTGACACGAAGGTTGAAATGGCTGCTTCACATTCTCGCAGAGACTCGGACAGCGCCGTTGGGATGGAGTCGCAACCCAGTTCTCCAGGCCAACCTGGAGCTGCAGGCGATCCTAACAAGAACTACGCCAAAACTCTTCGCCTGACATCGGACCAGCTGAAAGCTATGGACTTGAAAGCTGGACCAAACTCCATGTCGTTTACAGTGAACCGAGCAACTTGCAATGCGACCCTGTTCTACTGGAGACACGATGTTCCGATCGTGATCAGCGACATTGATGGCACGATCACCAAATCCGATGTCTTGGGCCACGTGTTGAACACGATCGGCAGAGACTGGACGCATCCAGGTGTTGCGAAGCTGTACACAGATATAGCATCCAACGGCTACAACTTCTTGTACCTCACCAGCAGGAGCGTCGGACAGGCAGACACTACCCGCAATTACCTCGATGGCGTGGTCCAAGAAGGTTACAAGCTACCCAAGGGCCCTGTTATACTGAGCCCTGACCGCACCATCGCAGCGTTGCGACGCGAAGTCTACCTCCGGAAACCGGAGCTCTTCAAGATGGCCTGCTTGCGCGATATCATGTCCCTTTTCGCCGGGCACGGAGGTTCCACAAACGTCACGGAGTCAGCAGATGCAGGCTTACATATCAGATCCGGCTCTACAGCAGGGCTCGGAACGAACAGGGGTAAAGGCGGTAGTCCCTTCTATGCTGGTTTCGGCAATCGTCTCACAGATGCGCTGAGCTACCGCTCTGTCAACATCCCATCTACACGCATCTTCACGATCAACTCCATGTCGGAGATCTCGCTCGATCTGCTGAGTCTGAACAACTACAAGACCGCTTACGGCACTATGCGTGAGATCGTGGACCACTACTTCCCACCAATCGGCTTACTTGTCAAAGGCGGTGGAGAGGATTTCACAGATTTCAACTACTGGCGCGAAAAACCCCTTGATATCGTTGATTTCACAGACTCCGAGTCAGAAGACGAAGACGACTCGATTCAAGATGCTTTGTTGAGCCGCTTGAATCCTGTCCAGACGAAGGGAAGCATCCTGAGCGAGGACGAGGCTGGAGACGAGTTGATGGATTCCATCCTCTCAGACCCGCGGTTGAGTCTGGAGGAGAGTATTGCGGAGTCTATCGAAGACGATGAAGAGGATATGACGTCGTCTATGATGCAGGATGATGAAGAGCTCTCGAGTTCGATGATGCAGGACGAAGAAGACGACGGCGATGATGAGGACGAGATGGAGGGTGACGATGAGCCGAGTTCACCTCGCACTCCGGAGTACAGCGATTCGAGACGACTGGAAGATCCTCAGGCCACGCCGAGGAAGTCGAGTGATTTGCCTAATGGCAAGGTGTCAAGAGGATCGGGTTTGAATAATGTGTAACAAACTTTGAGCTTGGTGTTTTTGAGTGACCGTTCAAGCAATGGCGATTGGCGCATATCGAAAGAAGGTTTTCCCAGTGCAGTGGGACTTGAGAGTTACTGGGCTTTTGTGTGCATTCGGGTGGTGCGTGGAGTTTATTCATGACAACAACTATGATGATTGTGAGGTGCGAGAACATTCTTTACTTTCGTCATGATTGTGAGTGGTTGCATCAGATGAAGATAGGTGGCTGGGACTGTGTAAGTGAACTTTCGTCTTTTGAAGATATAAAATCTTCTCTCCTGCTCGCACTCTTTCGAGCTTCGACCAGAACTTCTTGTCACATCTCCTCTTAAGTAAAGCATACACAATTCAACTACGCTTCCTCCAGCAGCTCTAACGCTTCTTGTCTTTTGGAGATCGAACAAAGTCGGCCGGCTCAGCTCTCGAGCAGAATTTTCCGAAATCTCGCACAGAGGCTCGTTTCGACCGTTCTGCAGCCTAACATTCAACTTGAAAAGCAGCTGTGGGGCCTTCTACCGGCATCACCAACGCTCGCCATCAGGAGATCGAACAAGATGGCCGCTTCCACATCACCAGATTTCTTCCAAAAGCTGCCACAGGAGATCAGAGACAAGATCTATCTGTACGCCTTCAGTCCTGAGTTTGAGTATTCCAAGGTGGTATGGAGAAAAGACTGGAAGGCGAGAGAAATGAAGGCAAGGGAAGAAAATATCACAGGTTGGGATCGATTTCGACGAGGTGCCGCCGCTGTCGCTAAAGGAACGTATGAGGTCCGTTGCTAACTTTGACGCTGCCCATATCATACCTTAGACTGACTTTCTCGATAGATAAGGCCATTCCCAGGCAACCCACTGCTACCGATGCTTGTATCGAAGCACTTCTTCCACGAGGCCGCGAGTGCGTGGTTCCAAGCAGCGAGACTTGAGTTCCCAAGCAGCAACGAACTAGACCAATTTGTGCAGAAACTCAACCATGCTCCTCTCTCGGCGATCAAAACCATCGGCGTTACTTGGGAATGTGAAAAGTTCTTTTATGGAGCGTTCTCTCCGAATCTCCACTGGTGCACTGGCCTAAGAAGACTCCAAGTTACGGTCAAAGGCGGTTTACAAGCTATTGAGGATAAAGTTGACTTCACGGACGAACTCGATGCGAACGACTTCAAAGCTCTACAAATGGTCCAAAACATCTGTGCTGTCGATTCTCTCACAAAGCTCGAGATCATTCCAGGTCAGCACAAGCACGGGCAGTCAACCAAAGAGCTTCAGCAGTATCAAAGGAACATCAGGGCGCCGCAGGACTACATCGTGTCCCGAAGCGCTTCAGCCTGTGGTAATGACCAAATGCCAGCTGCTCCTGGTGGCCATGTAAATCTCTACGAGGAGAATTGCTCGATACCAAAACTCAAAGAGGCCGCTTGGACGTATGCATTTCTCGGACAGCGCGATCGAGCCGCAGCACTAGTCAGACTTGGAAAGGAGAAAAGTGCGGAGACGAAGCAGCGTGAGTCGAACAGTATGAACATACAGGCGATGCAGGGCGATCTCGTTCTTGATATGAGCTGTTACGACGGAGTAATGACCGATGCAGCTGCAGCACTTGAGTGCTTGGGTTCGGGATCGGGTACTTCCCGCTCACCCGGAGGTGAGCAGAACGAGTCGAGGCGGCCGGTTGTCAAGGCGACGCAGGGCGATTTCGTTATTGGTATGCCAGATGACGACGCCGTAATGAGCGATGTAGCTGCAGCGTCCGGGCCTTTGTATTTGAAACCAGTGCGTTCGATCCAACACGGCCGAGCTCTATCGCCCGATGCTGGGCGCTCGCGAATCGCAAAGTCGTCTTCAAGGCAGAGAGAGCGAAGCGGTTCTTTACACCGACGACGTGGGTTAGCTATCTCGGGGAAGGAGATGGCAGTCGGCGGCATACTACTGATCAACACTGTATGCTCGATACTCGCTCTGTATCGGGCGTCCTAGATCTAAGCGTACGAGTCAGGAGTTCGGCAGGAAGCTGGAATGCATGTTTGAAAGAGATACCCATGTGAGTAGTTGGCAGCTGCGGCATACGACTTAATTTCTTGCAGAAGGCGCAAGTCGGTCCATAGACTAGAAGGAGGTAATGTTTAATCATCGAAGTTCTTCAGTAGAATCTCAACTACATAAATCAAGTTGCACGGACCCACAAAGTATGCTCCAGCTGCTGGGTTTGGATTTGGTAAACTGAGGTGTGGTGAGAAAAGTGCTCTCAGAAGGAAGCTGATGGTTTGGACAGAAGAGACCCACTGAGAGACAGGGTGGGTTATTCGCATGATGCATAGATCTCATTGAGCTCTTATGCAGCTTTCTATAACTGACCTATACCCCTCCGCCAGTCTGCGATCGGCTTTTGCAGGCCTGGTGAATATGTCATAAGACGCTACGCAAGAAGTGCTAGTACTCCGTCAATGGAGGAGATCCTTTACAAGGCGGTGCCGAGAACTTCGTTTGCACGAAGACTTTCTGCATCCCGTCCCTACAGTACTCATTAGTGACAATCTTAAAGTGGGTGTAACCTGATGAGATACTAACTCTTTCTTCTCGAACTTGTAGTATATCTTTGCCATATCCTCCATCCTACACCGATGAGAGACCATTTTCAGCGGATCGATCTCACCACTCTGAATGCGCTTGAGTAGGTCTTCCCAGTAGAGATGAACTGGGGCTTGGCCGTTGCCTATGAATCGAATACCTCTTTCCATGATGGAGCCTGATAGAAGTCAGCCCCATAGCCTAGTAAGAGTGATTTAGACGTACCGATATTGAAGTGGTTCGTGAATCCAACGTAGACACCGGTGATGCCAACACGACCGTAGTTCTTCACGCTCTCGATCATTTCGTTCAAAATTTCACTTGTGTCGGTCTCCAGACCAGCAGCAAGCTCGGCGGCGTGTGTCCAGCTCTTTGGATACTCGCCCGCCACGCATTCGAGAGCCACGTCTGGACCGATGGCATCGGTCATCTCCTTCATTTTGTTTACAACACCCTTGGCGCCCTTCAGTTGCGAAAAATCCACAGTCTCCACTTTAGGATATGCCTTCTTGACATAATCTAGCCGCCAGTTGCTGTCAATTATGATCACTCGTTTCGCGCCATTAATGAAGCTGAAATCTGCGCACATTTGGCCGATTGGACCTGCTCCCCAGATTGCGACCACATCGCCTTCCTTGACGCCAGTGTCGACTACGCAGTTCCAGCTGGTGCTGATAACGTCAGAGAGGAAGAGTCCTTTCTCGTCGGGCACGTCGTCTGGTAGTTTGAGGAGGTTGACGTCGCCTATTGGGACTCGAGTGTATTCTGCTTGGCCACCAGCAAAGCCGCCTATGCGTAATATAAATTAGTACGCGCCGCTTCATGAACATAAGAGGTGGTAAAGCACATACCTGTGAAATGCGAGTATCCAAACTAGAATTTGTTGGGTATGATCAGCAATTGTCTCAATCGGTATTATACACAAGAGTAGCTTACCATGCCTGCTGTCCGACCACCGTACATGCCGTTCTCAATCGTATTCGAGTTTGTCTTCGCACACTGACTCGACAGCTTATCTTTGCAGTAGAAGCAATCTCCGCATGCGATCTGGAAACTCGCCACCACTCTGTCTCCTTTCTTCACCTTCTTGACGTCCGATCCAACCTCATCCACGATACCACAGAACTCGTGACCCAATATATCGCCCTTCTCCATTTCGACTACGGTGCCGTGCAGGAGATGTAGGTCGCTTCCGCAGACAGTGGTGCCAGTCACCTTGACAATGACATCCTTGCTTTCGACAATGATCGGTTTCGGTACATCGAGGACTTCGACCGTGTTCTTGCCCTGCCAGACCAACGCTTTCATCGGTTGCGAAGGGTCGCCGTATTTGTTGCCATCTCGAGCTGGGTTAGTGATGTCTTGAGCGGTGACTGCGTTGTCGCCGTGGCCGATTACTTGTTCGGCTTTTGCTGCTAATTGAGATACTGCCATAATTGTGGTAGGAAAATGTAATACAACGAAAGTCGAAAGAGGTGAAGTATACTCACGTCACTTGAAGTTACTTTCTTATGAGTTGTGCCTTACGCAATCAAATATGGATCCTTTGCGTAAAGCCATCATCATTGCATGTACCGAGTGAAAATAATGCTCGCTTCGAAGTGGCGGCTCCAATGATCATGATGATGCAAAACAGCCATGTTGATCTGCAGCACGTGGCAAGGATGCCACTTTGCCGTATAACAGATGTTCGTGGTATTGCATGGACATAATCATAGTCTGAAGGATTGCGCCGAGTTATCTCCAGGTTAGCAAGGATAGAGAGACGTAGATGCCGTTCAGTTCAATGCGCTGGACGCGAGCGTTGGGATGGTGTAGGATCGGTCGAAGCTGCTAAGGAACGTCAAAATTTGTCGAGATATTCCAAGTGGGTGAGTCTCTGTGGTCGGCCGCAAATGTCGGCTCTCCGAGCGTGCCAGGCCTGCTTGGACGCAACCTCGCAGAGGTGCACTGCCAAAAATTGAAGCTGGAGAACGAACAGAGCCGCCCAGCAGCAGCGTCTGTAGCCAGCCGCTAGCGCCCGCGACTTCGTGGCCAATCAGGAGCGATTTTGCAATTGGTCCGGTCCTCGTTAGATATCTATTGCAAGTCGAAGCAACGTCTGCGGCTTGTTAGTATTTAGAAGGTAGCTTAACCGCTACCTGCTTTGCTAAACGACTAAGTAAAGTATACAGTACATAGTATTTCTAAGATTGCGGTATCGTTATTTGCTATCTTTCCAATAGTTTACATGATATTCTCATTGAGAAGTATGCTCCCCGACTCCTGAGACGTGTACTTCCTGGGCATTTCGGGTCCGTTCGACCACTGTGTGCTTCTGGTAGGCCGCCATGGTTTTCGCTTGGTCGGTGATCTGCTGGAGCTTGCCCAATACATGATAATTTCCGTCTACAAACCCAAGAATTTGGTAATCAATCCCCGTCTCCGCACAGAACTCTTTTACCAGAGTCTGTAGTTTTCGCAAGTTATGTCGGGGCACACGCGGGAATAGATGGTGCACTGTCTGAAACTGCAGGCCGCCGTGTATGAAGTCCAGCCACTCCGGGCACGACACATCCATGGTAGTACGCAGCTGGCGCTGAGCGAATGCTTCCGTAGGGCCAAGATCTGATGTGCTTGTGCCCCAGTGCGATAAGGTGATTTGTACTTGTAGAGGTAAGGTCGCGAGGTGGCTCACAAACAAGAAGGTTGCGGCGTTCCGCCAATCGGCAATCGTTCGCCACAGTAACAAGTAGAAGAAGAGGTAGACGTAACATAGTATAGCTACGATCTCGGTTGGACGGATCCAAGCAGCTGTGCCGCGCTTGATAGAACGACGCGATGCAAGATGCAGCCAGGATAGATAGTAAAGGTTGAAGCGCGCTATAGCCAGAACGGGATAAAACGTCCATTTTTGCAGTTTGACGGCATAGTCTGCGAATGCGTTCCACGAGAATCGAAAACCGTTGTAATAGCTGGACTTGACGGAGCTGAAGAAAGCAGGAGAGATGGAGAAAAGCGGGACATTCTGGGTATCTGGGTCGTGGACCTGTAGTGTATGTCAGCTAATCTCACTAGCCCTGACAACCTGTGGAGTGTTGGACTTACAGGGTGGTTTGTGACGAAGTGATGCACGTTGTGACTGCTCTTCCACCATCCAATAGACAGGCCGCAGCAAAAATTACCAATGAAGATGCCAATTAATGAGTCTATGACATAATTGTGCGTGATGCCGCAGTGCCCTGCATCATGCGCGGTGAACATAATTTGCTGCCAGAATACTCCAAGCGCGGTGGCAGAGGTGATATACCATTGCTTGTGAAGGCAGAAGAGGAAGAGACCAAAAAGTACACAGTAGCGCACCAGCTCCTTGGTGTATGCGTTACTGCGGCAGTCGTAAAAGCCCTCATCAAAGACGCGCTGGTGTAGAACACGGAACTTATGGGTGATATTGCGTTGGGTAGCAGCATCGAGAGACGGATACCTGGCGATGTCTGCATCGAGAGCTTCCTGGATGGCGATTTCAGTGTAGGAGCCCGGCGAGGCCTCTATTTTCCAGCCCTGCGCCGCTTGAGACGTTTGGACTCCGATGTTGTTGCCGATACTGTAGGGCAGTACCGGGCTCTCGATAGGACTGGTCTCACGCTGATCAAATGGCTGACTGGTTGGAGAACATCGCGCCCTATGGCCTAAGGATCTGAGCTCGTCTGAGTCGTCATAACTCCCAACCAGTATCGTATCCCTGTCCTCGTTTCCGATCTCTTCCCTGAAGGCACCACCTTGGATAGGTGGGACAAAGTTCTCCCACTCGCCCTCGATTCGCCCAATGCGATATCTATCTCAATTTTCAACAAAGAACTCTATTTTGCGGCCAGCGCGACGTACTTCTTCATTGACTCGACAACTTCAAGGGAATGCGATCTGCGGTACGTCTCAGTTAGCGTTGAGATGCATGGCCACTTCCGCTATCATTAAGTTCATGACAATGGGAATGAGACCGTATTTTCTCGGTGAAGATAGAAGATGTATTGGAGTTATTTACATGCTGACCTCATCGCTAGCGTCTCTGCCTACCATGTGCTGGATAACGAGGCGGCCACCTGGATGTATGTCCTGCCAGGTGTGCAGGCGGAGAACATTGTCGTGGACAATGATCAGGGTATCGCCGGCAGCGATACGAGCCTCGATTTCTCGTCGTGTAAAGACACGACTTCCCGGCATTGTAGGTGAGCAATATGTGACGAGGACCAGAGAAGGTAGAGGTAGAGGTAGAGGTAGAGGTAGAGGTAGAGGTTGTTGAGGTTGAGGTAGAGGTTGAGGTTGAGTTGTGTGTACGGAGGATAGGTGAGGACGGCCAGGTAGGGTCTGTTAGGTGTGTTATAGGAAAGATTAAATTTTAGTCGTGCCTGTCCCTGGCAACCAATACATTGCGAGGTGTACAGCACGTACCTGAACTAAACGTCATCATTGCACTTTAGTTACGACAGTTCGCTCGCACACCGCTACTGCGTGGTAGCTGACTCATCCAGCACTTCTCCGTGCTCTGAGGACTTGGTCGCATGTCCCAGGTTGGCTTCCCGATCAGCGAAACGATAGCAAAGCGGACGGATGAGAGAGGCCAGAATATCCCATAGGCGCGATCTTTGAACGAGGCAGAACGCATTTCTACCATTGTGAAGGTTGACGTAGTTTGCAGTAACACTTCGAAAGCTTGACGCTCCCCTTGTGCTTTGCTCTCACGGTTGGACTCTGTCGTTACTGCTGTTGACGCTGAAAATATCTGGAAAGTTGAGATGTATCTCTCAAACAAGTTGATGAAGGGCGAGGATACTAAATATTTTGGGGAGGTTGGAGCCCATGTCTGCCGTGCTGCAAGGGGCTCGAGCGAGGAGGTGGCCCATCGGGGGTACGCCTCGCCTGTTACCATTCGCGACTCACTTGACCAAACCCCGCCGCGAGAACTTCTAACGTAAATTACGAGTATAACAGAACGAAGGCACGAGCATTCGCCCTTGACTGCGGTCTGCAGTTTCAAGCGCAGAGCCTATGGGATGATATTTTCGTGCGGCAAGGATACAATCACGGGGAAGCCAACTAATCCATTCATGAAACGGAGCCTTATTGACTCACAGCGTGAGCTGAGCGCTTATTACAGTGCCGCTCAGGGTTTGATTAAAACAACTGGGCGCGTGGCAGCTTTGAACATATCTTCCACGCCATCATGTGCGACTAGCATGAGTTCCGTGATTTCGTACTCTATCACCACGCCGGCTTGAAGTGTAACAAAACACTCTTGTGCCGTTCTTTGTGAACAGATGCAGTACTCAATATACATCTTCAGTCTTGCCGTCTGTGGCTTTGTATATTATCTCTTGGAACGTTACCGGACAAATGTTAGCTGCCCAACGACCATGCTACCATGCAACGGTATTCTCCAGCTAACTTGGTATGCAGGCAATCCACCAACAGATCGTTCAGCGCGAAGGCTGTCAACCGGTAAAATGTCTACCAAATAAACTATATCCGCCCTTCGGCCTGGACAAACTAAGGAAAGTGATCGAAGCTGAACGGGCGAAAGCTTACCCACTCTTGATGCTCGAGGATCACGAGAAACACGGTGATACTTATTGCCAATGGGGCGGACCTATGTATACTGTCATCACTAGAGATCCTCGCAACATTCGCGAGATTCTTTCGAGACAATTCCAGAGTATTCATCTTGCACCTCGTCTTCGCTGCCAAATGACAAGCTGATGCTTTTTAGACTTCGAGGTCGGCGAAGGTCGACATGGATGCGTTAGGCCCCTGCTCGGCGATGGCATGTTCACTCAGGACGGCCCACGATGGGAATCATCTCGCAAACTATTGGCTCCTATGATCCGCCGACCAACCTTGCCAGATTTACGTCTGATTGAGCGACACTTTCAGCGGCTTCAGAATAGAGTCGCACCATCTCATCATTCCAGTGATGTGTCTGTAATACCGAGTGTCGAGTTCAAAAAGTATATGTTCGATTTGAGCTTAGAGCTGACAACAGAATTCTTGTTGGGAGAAGATATCAATCGTACATCCCCGGAAAACAACTTGGAGAACTCCGGGTGGAGTGATGCATTTGTCAAAGAGTTTGAGAACGCCTTCCAGTGGATATCCAAACGAGAAAGACTTAAAGCCTTCTACTGGCTCGTCGATGGCCTGGAGTTCAGAAGGTCGTGCAACGCTGCTCGAGCCCTTGTTGATGAGATGGTGTTACGCTCGATCGAAAAGCGTAAAATGTACAAGATGCCCGCAGAAACTTATATCGCGCTTGAGCCTCTACTCTCTACACAGACGGATACGGATATGATTCGAGACCAGTTCATAAACTTTCTCCTCGCGGGCAGAGATACATCTGGAGCATTACTGTCTTGGGTGTTCTATGTGCTTGCCCGGGAACCGGACTTAGTGGCAATACTCCGTAAGGAGGTTGAAAGTATATTGGGTTTGGACAGATCAAGAATGCCGTCTAAAAGTGAATTGGGTAGTAATAGTATGGTCAAGCTGGATCAGTTCATCAATGAAAGTGAGTACACTTAAGTACGGCTAAGCAGCTTTCTCTAACTAAGTTGCAATAACAGCACTCCGACTGTTTCCGCCGGTCCCAATCAACGGTCGCTTCAGTGTTCGAGCCACTTTCTTGCCACACGGCGGCGGCAAAGATGGCGAGGCGCCCATCCTTATTCCAAAAGGCACGTTGATTGCTTTTTCCACGTTTGCCGCACAACACAATCAATACTTGTATGGAGAGACCGCGAACAGATTTCGTATCGACAGGTGGGAAGATGTCCGGACTAAAGAAGAACTGTAGATTGGTCCTTTCATCCTTTCATTGGAGGGCAGCGAAAATGCCTGGGCGGTATGTTGACAGTCTTGAACGATTATTGACGGCTTACCTTACTGACCGTATTGTGGTATCATCAGAATATTTTGCAATCACTCAAGCCAAGTACCTGATCTGTCGAATGATACAGCATTATGAGCGGTTTATTCCCACAGACTCAGCAGGAAATGTGGTGGCATTGGACTCTGATGGATCGTGGGTGGACAAGGTGCAGTATCATGTCGGTTTGACAATGACACCAGATGCAGGGGTATGGATTCGCCTCGTACCAAGGCCTTAATCTTCAGTATCGTCGAGCCAATATATTGACAGCTTACTTTTGCGGATCTTGCATAGCACCCGCCCGCGTGTGGGTAGAGTAACGAAGAACGAAGTAGTCCTCCCATGGCGACCCTTTACCAAAGTTATCTCTGGTACCTTGGAGAACCATCTCTTCCAATTCGTCAGCTTTTTCATATTTCTCTTGGCGTCGATAGCAGTCAAGCAGGAATGCGGCTGTGACCAGATGGTCGGGGTGCAATATCTTGTCCTTCCCATGTTTCCGGGAAATATGTTTTTCGTCCACACTGAGCAAGATTTCTTCGGCCTCGACAAGATTTCCCGCGAGCATAAGAATCTGGGCGAGATATGTCCTCCCGAAGAGTACACCCATATGGGCAGGGTCTTTGAGAACGCGCTCCGCTATAGGTAAACGCTGACGTATCATCTTTTCAGCGTCTTGGAGCTGGCCAGAAGCGCCTTTGAGCCGGGCAAGATTACAAGCAGCCCATAGACTTAGAGGATGCTCTTTCCCCAGCTTCTCCTCGCGCTGAGACAGTACATCTTCTTGTAACTTTCTAGCAGTAAGCAAATCATCATCATGAGATGCACCGTATCGGTTGCGATCATATTTAGCCATTGCTAAGTTTTCCATGACCTCCAGAACCAGAGCATTGTGTTCTGGAATAGCGTTGGCTCCTAAGAGGCCATCAAGAGCTTCCTGATGGAGGCCGACTGCCTGGTCGAACTTCGCTAGCTTACCGACACATCGGCCAAGGTGCGTCATCGCTCGGTAAGTGTCAACATGACCGGACGGGTACGCCTTCTGAAATCCATCCACAGCTTGTTGGGCGAGATCCCCCGCTTTTTGGAATTGGCCTAGTTGCCACATGCTTGTTCCCAACCGATCGGTGACGGTTAGAGTAGCGACGTCGTCATCTCCTAAAGACGATTTGCAGATCGTGAGCAGTTCTTGCTGCAAGCGGGCGGCTTCCTCTCCATTAGTCAGCCACCAGTATGTATCAGAGAGGAACAGACGGGCCTTGATAGCAGTTGGATGATCTAGGCCAATTGTCTTGTTCAAGAACTCGTCCGACCTGCAAGAGAAGCTCTTGAGCCTGGAGGAACCAACCACACTCAACATATACTAGGCTGAATTTGGCATATTGAAGAATGTCAGATCTCCGCAAATTCAAGTTTACCGTTGGCCAAGATCTCTGACGTTGTTTTTGTTTCACCTGAAGCTTGTTTTGGACCTCTCGCTCTTGCTTTCTGACATGTTCAACGTGTGGGAATGCCTGTCTTCGCAATTCAGCATCACTCTCCGTGATGCCTACCGGAGGCAACAGGATCCCTAGAGCTAATACGTTACATGCCATCTGACACCAAACGGCCTTCTCACGAAAAGTCATTGAGTCTCGAGTCCACCAGTGAACGAGTGGGTGTATGCAGTAACTGTCGTCCGCTTCGATGTGGTCAATTAGAGCGAGGTCTCTCAGTTCCGTCAGTCGTTTGCGGAGTTCATACTCGGCGGTTCGTTGATCAGTCCCACAGAGAGATCGGAGCACACTCGGCAACGCTGGTCGTTCCCCCAGCTGTACCAAGGACCCATGTAAATTGAGCAGAAGGTCTCGCAAAACCCTTTTAGTCGATCTTCGTGGAAGGCTCGATGACCTTTTACTCGCAGCCGCCTCCTTGTCTGCCTGGAGTTGACGTTGTGGATTAATAATAGCTTGAAGAAGGATTTGATAACTGAACCGCCCCGGGTACATAAAGGAAAGAAGCCTCAGTAACTCCTTAGCTTCTTCCTGCGCCCCTGTGCAGACCATTTCGAAGGTTGTGTAGGCAGCTTCATCGGTAGCAGAGCTACCACGTTGGGGTCCTCCGTCCTGCGTTCGTTGAATCGTTTCCCGCACGACAGTCCAGCATGTCTCCAAAACGGTCAAACATGTCTCGAGTTTACACCTCCCTTGCCTGATTGCGGCCCCAGCAATTGCAATTGCAATAGGAAGGAAACCAAGCTTGGTGCATATTGACTTCGCCAGTTGCATCGCCTGCGGCTGGAAGGGCTGAGATTTACCGGCTGAGCACAGCAGCAGAGCAGTCGATGGAGCCTCTTCAAGGCCTTTGAATTCAAAGGAGCGGGGTCCAATGTTTCCAAGCAGTCTAAGCGAATGATTCCTTGTGTTCAGAAGCACAAGTCCAGAGCTAGACTCTGGAAAGAAGCTGTCCGGAGGGTGGGTGGTTATGTTATCGTCCACATTATCGACAATCAAGAGCCATGGCTTGGTTTGTTCTGACAACCAGTGCTTTATACTACGTTCGTTCGGCTCTTTTCTCGCCATTTCAGCAATATTCTTGTACGACCACGAAACGCTCGCAGCGTTGCTTGCATCAATCCAGAAGACTCCCCAAAAGCTAGCGTGGTTCTGTCAGCTTGTTCAGTCACCTCAAACCTAACAACTTACTTCTGCCTGTTTTCCTGCGCAAACTTGCAGCACAATTGGGTCTTGCCAGAGCCTGCAATCCCGTATACAACGAACCTCTTTGTGCCCTCGTGTAATCTGGATTCTCTGAAAGCCTCTTTCAATGTGACAAGTTGGAGCTCGCGACCTGTGAACATGGGGTCCACCGACCTAGGGATGTCAAAATGTACATTGAGCGACGCAAGCTTCTGAATAGAAGCTGCAGTTGCTAGAATGCCGCCTGTCTGATAGTAGTGTTAGAACCATATCTCGAAGAGCAAGAGGACTGAGTGTTGGCAAACCTCATCTCGCGTTCCAAGAGAACTAGTTGGCCTGTCTTGCAGTGCAGAGATTTGATCCTTCAGATCCTTTGTTAAACTTGTCATTAACAAGGAGAGCTTGTCGAATGATTGGAATTGGTCAACTTGAGATTTTCGAGTGATAGTGCTGAGATATGGTGAGCGCGAATACTTCGATGAACCTCGAGGACTGACATTTGCAGCAAAGTAAGCTGTATCTGTAGAGTATCACGCTTCTTCTTCAGCCTTTCCCAAAGCTGTCCAAGCTCATCGTCCTTTGAACGCTTCTTGAGATACTTGGTGAGCTGGGATGAATCATGACGGCGGGTTATCTTCTTCACCACTTCTCCCAGGTCTTCAAGAATGGCCTCACAATCCTTAAGGGTACCGGATGTTTCTCGCCATAGCTTTCTACCAGCCTCTTCATCCTTCGTGGGCACGTTGCTGTCTTCGGCCACATCATCATCGAAAGTCTTGCTGACCTGCTCGCATAAACTTTGCACAGATTTGATGTCACCGACGAGCGTCTCAAGGTCTTTGTCAATATTCTTAGTGCCTTTCTGGGCTTCCCAAATAAACCCTACCGCCTTCTTGGCAACATGCACCACGGCCAAGGTGCTTGCAGCAATCGAAAGAGGGTCCGCCATCTTACAATCGAGGGAATGTCTAAAGCACACTGAATGGCAGCATCCAGCATACTAAAGTTGTAAAGCATTGTTTGCTAGAGGCAGTCTTTGCGCATGTGGCGATCACCGGTCAAGATCCTATTGTCGAACCAATAAGGTAATTTAGCCGAGCGTCGACTATATCTAATCGGGTTTAGCGCGTAAGTTGGACTCTTTGCCTTCAAAACGGCTTAAGAACATGCTCCCGGAGACTCCACGTCAACAGTTCAATACTGCTGTTGATCCACCAGGGTGCTTGAATCGCGAAAACCTGGAGGCGGGCTATGATACTGCCAAGGCCTCTGAATCCAAAAGGCGCATACCACCAGAGGTCAGCGCTTTGTTGTAAATATCGGTCCAGTAAAGTGGAAGCCTTGTTGACAACAGCGTCCTATCAAATATTGGTGCATCGTGCGGCTAACGCAAAGTCGTTGGGAACGCACAGAACGGCTTGCGCTCTGTTCAAGAATGAGGAGGACTCCACCCGAGCCCTGTCTGCGCTCTTCCAACATTGACCGTATTTTCCTCCAACGACTCCATGTGAGGAGACCTTCGACAGCAGCTATTCCAAATTACGTCATTCCAATGGATCACAAGATGATTCGATATCTCACCCAACCCAACATTGTGGTTCTGAAAAATCCTCATCCAAAATTCCAAGGGTGATGTTCGCGGGAACAGTGTCGCACAAGGCGCAATGGCTACGCCCCAGAGAAACGAGAAGCGCCAAGAGGAGAAAGTCCAAAGAAACACCCACAATAAGGCATCGATCGATATACTGAACGCATACAACAATCCGGATAACGCCGACTTCACTGCAACCATCCTTACTTCGTGGGACGAAAAGGATATACCTCCTTTCATCAACGAATACATCCTCAAGCCATACGAACGAATCGCAACACGCATCGTACGACATCCAACCGACGTTGTCTTCCTAACTCACCTCATCCAATACATGACCTTCAACCTTGGTAGCGCAATCTGGCTATTCTACCGCTTCACCTATCTTCATGCAATCGCACATGCAATATACACCGGCTGGTGCGTTGGTGCATTCACACTTCTAATGCATAATCACATTCACAACAACGGCATCCTCTCCAAGAACTGGGCTTGGCTTGAAAAGACCTTCCCTTACATCCTGGAGCCACTGATGGGCCACACGTGGGACTCATATTGCTATCATCATGTGAAACATCATCACGTAGAGAGCAATGGTTGGTTACAGCTTGCCATGACAGTTGGTCTAGCCCAGACTCACAAATGATCGCAATAGGCCCAGAAGACTTGTCCTCCACGATTCGATACCAACCCGATGATGTGTTCCACTTCTTACACTACTTCGGCCGCTTTCTGCTCCTGATATGGTTGGAACTACCACTGTACGTCATCAAGAAAGGCGAAACGAATCTGGCCGTGCGGGCCTTTTCTCAGAAGCGGCGAGCTATGCGTTCATGTATTCCATGACCAAGCTGCAGAGCAAGCGCATTTGTGTTCCTGTTACCTTTCGCCATACTTCGCCTCGCACTCATGGTCGGCAACTGGAGCCAGCATGCGCTTGTCGACGAGACCGATCCCAATTCTGACTTCTGCTCCAGCATTACGCTGATAGACGTAACAGTATTTTTGCCACCTCAAGACAAACCATACTTCTCCTCCATACTAACTGTACATAGAGCAACCGCTTCTGCTTCAACGACGGCTACCACACCTCGCACCACCTGAATCCACGGCGGCACTGGCGGGACCACCCACTCCACTTCCTGAAATCGAAGGAAGCATATCGGACCGGCGGTGCGCTTGTGTTTTACGATATCGACTATCTCATGATGACGGTCAAGCTCCTGCAGAAAGACTATACGTATCTTGCTACTCGGCTTTTCCCCATTGGCGACCAGATTGGTATGAGTCAAGCTGAGATTGCGGATATGCTGCGGACTAAGACGAGGAGGCTTACTGAGGAGGAGATAGGGAGGAGGTTTAAGTAGATTGTAAAGTAGCATAGGCTGTATGGTAAAGATGGAGTAGAGCAAGGGATGAGGTCTGTACTGTGGCATCGGCCGGATCTCCATCAAAACAAGAGCTCTGATTAGTGTTCAGATTGTCTAGTCTCCAAGGTCTTGAAACCGTGGCAAGGATTGAGCGACTCGTCTCCAACCGAATGAGAAGGCGCGAGCAAGGAGCAACGCATGTGGTACAGGCAAGCCCTTCACAGACTCCGGCAATCTGCGGCCCACGATGCTTTTCTGCTATGCTTCTGCCCCGAGTAGTAGGCTATAGGCATGAGCGATCATTGCTTTGCAAAGAGAACATCTAACATCAATATCGTAGCTCCAGACTCCTGTCGCTGTAACATAATGGCCGCCCTCTCCGTAGCTGAAGTTCGCCCCCGACCACCGCTCATGTGCTGAGCTTCTGACGCTTATTGCTGTTCCCACCTCCTTCTTCTGTTCCAGCAATATCCGGCTCAGTTTCCATCGGCGTAGGCTCATCATCACCTCCAATCTCTATCACCTCCCATTGGACCACCATCCTCCCATCCTGCGACGTCTGACCGCCTCGCTGTCGTTTTATCCGGCCCAGCCGACTATTCTCGACCAGTTCCTCGAAGTACGGCATGCCTCGATTCTGCATAGAGTGTGTAGACTGCGATGTGACTTCACGAGGACGAGACTGGTCTGGAGCGGCCGAGCCAGCATCCACGCCACCCTCATCCTCCTCAGTGGTTGGAATATGATCCTCTTCGTTCACCTCTCCTCCAGTTACCAGCTCATCCTCGTCGCTACTTGTGTCTGGTAGGAGGTTGAGTGCGTCTAATTGATCGAGACTTTCATTCAGCAGACTTCCCAATGTCACGTTCATGTATTCGCCCGAATGACTGTGTCCTTCGTTCCATGCCGTGAGATGAGTGCCGCAGTATCCGCAGAACTGTCGTCGTGTTGGCGGTAATGCGGGGTGAAGTGAAGGAGTGTGGAACGTTCGGCGGATGGCAGTATGAGTTTCATCCGGGAAGTATGCGAGTGTGGTGCTGTGGTACCAGTCTAGAGGTACTCGGAGCCATGCTGTGACTGGAGATGCTTGTGTTCGTCCTACAGGGTCGTGGGTTAGTCAATGGCTTGATCTTGGTGAACAGCGGAACTCACGATTCGCGGCGCTGTTGTCGAAGAACACTTGCGCGAGTGAGGCGGAGGAGCTCGGTACAACGACTGTGTATTGGTTGCGTTCGCACGCACAGGCGCCATAAAGATGATTTATGTCTTCCATCGTCGTAAGATCACGACATTGTCGTCGGCATTGAAGTCTCAGTAGTGTGTGGAGTGTGAAGTATCGGAGCGAGGTTGCGAGTTTGCAGATCGATGAAGCTTCCAGAAACTTTAAATTGCCTTCCTCTTGACATCACATGAGCACGACCTGAAAATGACGGGCAAATGGTTCAAATGCTATCCGAGATGACGAGTACGAACAAAACAATCGACTCAGTCAGACCAGTGAGTTCGAATACAAAGCAGTCAATAGCAATTCGAATTTGTTTCGATGTAGAGCCTCTTTTACCCGAAATAGAATTGCCATCAGATTCCCGGCACATCTCTATTGTGTATTCTATGAACGGCCGTGATTTCACTCTGTCTTTTCTGACCAGAGAAGCAACCCAACTCCTCTACGCCTCTTCCCGGACACACCGAAACCACAAGCATAAACAGCGTGGACAGCCTCGCATTTCATCCACCTACAGCACACGGTCAACCATCTCAGGCTCATCCGGATCCACAAGTGTCTTCTCAATGACTTGAAGCGTTGCTCGTAGTGGTAGTCCGACCACATTGTCAAACGTGCCATCGATCTTCTCAACCAGGATCGACCCAATCCCTTGGATACCATATCCTCCAGCTTTGTCCACGCCCTCTCTTGTTCGGACGTATGAAACGATCAACTCGTCTGTAACATTGTCATCGAATTTGACGGCAGTCTCCTCGACATGCGACTCCATAGCATAACCTGGATCGACTGCTGACTCCAATGGCGCTATGCACACAACAGCAGTGTAGACTTTATGCCATCCGCCATTGCCGTCTCGAAGCATCTTCAATGTCTCCACATGATCCTTCTCACTCCGTGGCTTCTCCAATATCTGCCCGAGATGCGTGCTAACAACTGTGTCCGCCGCGATCACCAGGGCTGGTTCGCCCTTCGGTGAATTCACTTCCGCTTGATAAACGTGCAAAGCCTTTTGCTGTGCGGTCTCAAGCACGTATTCGAAAGGGGTGAGAGATTTGCTCTTGTCTTCGGGCAGTGTCGAAGCGATGATTTCGAGGTCTGTGAGGCCGATCTGTCATGGTGGCTGTTATTCGCCGCTCAGCTTTGTTTCGAGCTTCTGGTGTGCGAGATCGACTCACCTGTGCGAGCAACTGTCTTCTTCGGGGCGATGCAGAGGCTAGAATGACTCTCTTGCCTCTGATCATGTTCAAGGCTGGTAAGTCGAGTGGAAGCGGCAGTCTTGGTCGCGATGGGCCATTGTTGGGAGGAGATGGTTGTGATGCATCGTAAGAGGGTGGAGGCTCTAATGGTGCCTTCTCGTCTGCCATTTTCGAGGTTGTTATGAAAGGTGTGCAATTTTGTTGGAAGGTTGTTGGAAGCGAGAGTCGGACATGGACGTTGAAAAGTTTAGGTCACATGATTCGAGGACCTCATCCTCTAAGGATGTCTCGTCTCCTTACCATCCATCCCATCAAAATGCCCAGTCGAACAAGTCACACTCACGACACCTTGTTCTTCATTGACTTAGCTTCCTTATGCAACACACTGATCGCCTTACGGCCTTCACTGTTCAGCCTCGGCCCGATCATGAAACCAATTCTCATCTCGCGCGTGCTTGATAAGCCAAACTCCTCCCATCCACTGACAAGCAAAGTGTGGATGCATGTCATATTGCTACGGCCGCACATCATCAACGGAGCATTTGTCGTACCGTTCAGAGTGTCCTTATGGCGGGCCAGCTACTCGTTCCAGCTCCCTTGTTGCCCCACATGCGCATTTTGCACCGAGGCTCCTTCTGTGGTTACGACACGTCTGCATATTCAGGTACCGACCAGCTTTTCCAGAGCTCGTCGTTCGGCAAGACACCTTGGTTAGTAATGCAAGAAGCTTTTTTGTACTTGAGAAGCTGTCCTTGCTCCGTCTACATATCATTTCTCGTATTCCTCAATTACTCCATTTCGACAGAGTACGCAATTCCTCAATTCCCTCATATTCTTCCTTAGCAAAGGTTCATTGATACGATGGTACAAAACAAGGGCCTGATCTACAAGGAGGCGCCAACTCATTGGCCAGAGTTGGGGAAACACCTGGCAGTTGAGGCAAGAGATTTCGACAAAGACCAAGCTCCGCCAGAGGGTGGTATCACGGCCAAAGTACATTATGTCTCATTCGATCCATACCAACGGGGCCGCATGCGAAAACCGGAGGTTAAGAGCTATGCACCACCCTTCGAAGAGGGCAAGCCGATCACCAATGCTGCAGTAGTGACCGTCATTAAATCCGACAATCCGAAGTTCAAGCCCGGAGATGTGATCGTTACAATGGCTTATACAGAAGAATATACCGCATTACCCAAAGCCATGGTTGAGGGAGGCAGGGTTCTCGACAATCCATATAACCTGGACCCCAAATACTTCCTCGGTGCCTTAGGGATGCCCGGTCTGACAGCGTACAGCTCTTTCTACGCCATTGGAGAGCCCAAGAAGGGTGAAACAATCTTCATCAGCGCAGCTTCTGGAGCTGTTGGACAGATCGTTGGTCAATTAGCCAAACATGAGGGCTTGAAAGTCATTGGAAGCGTTGGTGATGATAAGAAGCTCGAGTTCATCACCAAGGAGCTTGGCTTCGACGGTGGCTTCAACTACAAGAAAGAGAATCCTCTGGAGGCGCTGCAGAGGCTCGCTCCGGATGGTATCGACATCTATTACGAGAATGTGAGTGGTACAGCAAGCACCAACACTGTTTAACGTTAGCTGACTCATGAAACAGGTCGGAGGAGAACAACTCGAAGCAGCAATCACATGCATGAACCCATTCGGTCGAATAATTGCTTGCGGCATGATCTCAAACTACAACAAGCCTCCGAGTGAGCACTATCCGATCCGGAATCTCATGAATGTCGTTGCAAAACGACTCAAGATTCAAGGCTTTATTGTAAGTGGTATCGAACGATTGTTTCTCACGAATCGCATTATTGACTAGTTCTTGCAGGTTAGCGACAAGAATATGGGACCTGTGTATGCGGCAGAGCACCAGAAGAACGTGCAGAAATGGATCCACGATGGGTCGTTCAAGGCTTCGCAAAGCGTGACTGAGGGTATTGACAATGCTGGCGAAGGGCTGCTTGGAATGTTCGAGGGTAAGAACTTTGGCAAGGCCGTGCTTGAGATTAGCAAGCTGTAGTTGTATGTCAAGTCGACAGAGGAATGCACAAGGGTCCACTATACCATTCATTCCGATGATACTATTACAAAGTATTCACCGCACAAAATACGTGTACTTAAACTCGCTGTCTATGCCCGAACTCGGAGTGACATGGCTTAAGTCCACCCGACATGAGTTCTATATCTGGAATCATGCGCTTTCGCATCGGCGGGCTGAAGGGCGCCAGGTACAACTATGTACCAGGTACCAATTATTTACATTCAACGCCTTCTCTCCGCCTTGAAGCTGAAAAATTTGGGGTTCGCAACTTTTGCACATAAACACATTTCTTTGATCGACCTTTCCCTTATAGTACAATGGCGACACAAACTGAACCTGAGATCACTCTTTATGACTTGGCCTGTACGAAGAACGAGTGCTTCTCTCCAGTCGTATGGAAAATACGCCTGATGCTGAATTACAAGAAAGTCCCGTACAAGACCATTTTTCTCGAGTTTCCAGATATTGAGCCCACTTTGAAGGGACTGTGAGTCTTCTCCGTGTTGCTTCAATACCAACGCATGATCGCCACTGATACATCGCAGGGGTTTGCCACCTGGAGATGGCAACAAGTACACAGTGCCTGCAATCCAACACATTCCGACCAAAAAGTACCTGATGGACTCGGCGACAATCTCCGAGTTCATTGAATCAACGTATCCAGACCCATCTGTACCACTGAAATCGGAACTGGGCATTGAAGTTGAGTCCAAAGCACGCCGTAATGGTGGGATGGCTCTGCAGATGTCGAACATGGCTCGTGAAATAAACATACTATCGCCACGATCAAAGGAGTTTTTCCGGCGGACTCGCGAGGCGAAGCTTGGCCATCCGCTGGAGGAGCTTCTGGTCCGTGACAAGGAGGAGCAGGCTTGGAACGCTGCGGCTGAGGGTCTGCGAAATGTCGGCGAGCTTATACGAACCAATAAAGCAGAAGGACCATTCATACTGGGAGCCATACCAAGTTATGCTGATTTCTTTGTTGCAGGCGCCATGCAGTGCAGTCGGGTAATCGATGAAAGTGTCTTCCAGCGCATGTTTAAGTATCCTGGGTTTGCGGACGTGTATGAAGCATGTTTGCCTTACATGGAGAAGAGGGATTGAGCTGGACAGGAGCCTCTCCTCAGCTCGAGAGGGCCACTGATTGAACATGGGAGGAGTATGATGCTCAATAATAGAACTCTCATCGTTCGGATATCATTCCTGATCTTCTTTACCGGCTCCAGCGTGCCGACGCACCCTGTGAAGCCGATCCAGTTGTTCATAGAAGGCGATCAAAGCCGCTCAGGACTGATCGTTAGCGGAACAGAACTCACCTGTAGCATTTCATAAGTCTAGATCTTGCTTAAAGCGCCAGGCTGTTTCTTGGCTCCTCTTTTAGAGCTGACGTAGTACCCCTAAATGATAGTTCCATCAGCACACATACATGGTTTCTTAGCGCAACCATCAGGGCCCAAACGAACACATACCTCTTGTTCCGAAGTTGCAATCAGCCCACCCTTCACATCGCGGACTGTCAACTGCGCCACGGCTCGATGGCCGTTCGCCCATCTCGACTGGACCTCGAAGAGCACTCCCTGCTGCACATCGAACCCCGTTGTGCGGTAGAAGTGCATGGAGTAATTGAGCGTGGCAAGCATGCGGACGTCTGGCCGGACAGGCTTCTTCGCCGTGTCGCCAATGCGGTGCATCCCATAGCTGAGACCCTGCACCGTCAGTGGAGCATCCAACACGTAGTGGTCCGATAGGTAGATAATGGCGAGGATCTGGGCCTCAGGGTATGATAGGGGACACGTGGTCCGCAACTTGGATCGGTAGACTCGGTCTTCGATTCCGTCGTCCCCAGAAACAGAAAGTCTCTGCGCGCTAATGGCAGGGTAAGGGATGTTGTCCGGCCAGTTGGGGAAGTTGGAACGGGCGTACTCATCCAGTGCGTTGTCGATGGGTACTGCCGCGGCTTGAATGCTCTCTAAGGATGCCTCTGGTGCATGCGAGAAACGCTGCATTGTCATGTCCTCGTCCGAGCCTCTCATAAAGTTGACCGTGACGGAGACTTTCGTTTGGCCTTCTTGCTTTACTAGTACCAGTCGAGATGCGATCCTGTGGGTCGTCGCTATTCGATGGACCCCGTACCACAATGCCTCTTCCATTGTTGCATGCACCAAAAGCTGGGTTTGGAGCGAGTGAACGTGGAACTCCGTCGAGACAGTCTTGTACGCTGCTCGTGTCGCCTGCGTTAAGATAATTGCGCCAGGTACCACGTTGTTGTGAGGAAAGCTCCATTTTGGCATACTGTTGGTGAAGGTGTCTAAGGAGCCGACAACAGGCTCGACCTCGTTCTGCTCTTCGAATACAAAGTTCCCAGTTTCGGGCATTGTAACGATTGAACTAGAAGTATGACAACTGATCGTGAGCATTCCTGTGCACCAGCATTCGTTGCCTTAGATCATCGTTCGTCATGATCCGGTCTTGGACTGCTCGTGTCCCGGAAAGCCAGGCAAACCCTTCTACTTCCTTCATACAGAGACAGTTACGCGTTTGCTAATCAGGAGTCACGCACATGGTACTGCATGTAAGCGCACCTGGAACTTCAATACCGAGATTTTAATCGTCCCGGTATTTTTATGAACCTTCCGTATCTAGTCTATCATCCTGACGGTATGCCCGTTGTGTAACTAAAACAACATGCAGTCAGCATTGAGCAAGAACTCAATCTGGATATAGAAGGTCGAAAGTTTACGTGACGTTGTTGAACTAACCGATTTGCAATGCATAAGTCAGATCGTCTCCCTTAAGAATATGCTCAATTACTGCCATTCCAATGATGTCTAACGCTATACTTCAGACGGAAGTAGGAACAAATTTCTACGCAATGCGAGTAAGCGATGGATGATGAGGGGTTCTGAATCTGTCATCACATACCGTAACATAGACTTACCGGTTGGATTGCCGCGTTTCATCGTCAACTTGTATTGCGATAGTGTTCAAATCAGATGACTTTACTGGCGTAATTGTAGGGATTGTACAAATAAGCGTCTTCTTCGAAGCATGCCGACAATTATATTGTGACGACCCCGACAACGATGGCCAGTCCTGTTGAGGTATTCCGACATTGGCAGGATAGGACTTCAAAAGGCACGCTTACTGATTGGCACAGGTTAATACCTTAAGTGTGATCATCGTGGGCTGCGGGCTCGGTAAGAGGAAAGCTGCATAGACTTTGAATCAACACACTTATGGCTGTCCAGGTGGGCTCGCTTGCGCTATTTCATGTCGACATGGAGGACTCGACGTGCTGTTGTTGGAAAAGACATCCGAGTTGAGCGAGGCATGCTTCCTTTAAGAAATAAAACTTTGAAAACCGCAGTCTCTAACGGAAACATCAGATAGGAGCCGGCATACAGCTCCCTGTCAGACAACTGAGCGTCGTTCACTTTGGCAATGCTGACTCCAACATTAGCCAAATGCAAGTCGAATCATGTCCGACTGGGGGTTAACGGATAAAATCCATGAAGCTGGTGGTGTCGTTAAGAAAGACCAGTTTATATTCCGATGGTCAGATGGACGTCAGATAGGTGAGAGGCCTGGCAAAGACTGGGTACTAATCTATATGAGCGAACGAGGCCTGTGAAATATTAGTTTGACCCGTTCTCTGGCAGGCCCTATCGAAATTCGGACATCCGTGGTAGTAAGTGATATACTCGCAAGAGATATTCTTGAGGTATGGTTGCTTCAATATGATGATACGCTGACTATATGCACTCCAAGTGTGATGCATCGAGCAGACTATCAACGAGTACTAGCGGACGAAGCACGGCGACTGGGAGCAAAATTTCGATTCGACTCTGACGTTGTGAGGATTGATTGCGGTGATGGTCGTGCAGCTGTCACTCTGGAGAACGGCGAGCGCTTGATGGCTGACGTAGTTGTCGGCGCTGATGGTCTTCGTGGCAATGCCCGGACTTTCGTTTTGGGCTATGTTAAAGAACCCGACGGCTCCGGTGATCTGGCATATCGGATAACAATTCCGCGTGAGAAGCTTGAGAACGATCCAGATCCTTTCGTTCGAAGTGTTGTGAACGACTCTACAAGCGCTGTTTGGTGTTCGTTTTATTTCCCTTGGCGCAGTGTAGAAGTGATGTGCCTGCTGACACTAGAATTAAGGGGGCCCCAACAAGCACGCTGTACTCTACGGAGTTCGAGATGACCAGTTGGCCAACCTCGTGCTTGTGTCAGTACACGCCCACCCTAATAGTACTTGAGAGTTGGGTCTGATATCATAGCAGCTGTCCTGACAACTTGCCTTTAGAGGTCTCTCGACAGGCTGGCGACCTTGAAGAGATGCACAAGCATTTCGAGGATTGGGATCCTAGACTACAAATCCTGATCAGCAAAGTTGATAATGCACTCAAGTGGAAAATTTGGACGATGGAAGAGCTCGACATCTGGGTGAAGGTACGTTGGTACGTGAACTCCAACGCATTCAACTACTAACGGAGAGCGTAGGAGAAAGTTGCTCTGCTCGGCGATGCCTGCCATCCAAGTGTGCCGTATGTTCATCTGGTTTGAGTGCAACCGTCCGTGGATATAGGCTGATTCTATACTTATTCGTACCAGTTATGCAGCCAGCGGAGCAGCTATGGCCGTCGAGGATGGAGCCGTTCTTGGGCGCCTTCTCAGTCGACTTAATGAGCATCAAATTTCGAAGACATCAATTCCTGCGTTGTTGGAGCTATACCAACACGTCCGGAAGAAACGAGCGGAAACAACCGTGCGCACTGCAAATGGGAATCGCAAGTTATTTCACATGAAAGACGGCCCTGAGCAAGAGGAACGAGATCGTATGTTTGCAGAGCATGATTGGTGGGAAGAAGGTCGTTCGTTTCCGTGGGTGTTTGCTGAATTGCCGTATCTTCGGGAGCTCTTCGGGTTTGATACGTTGAAGAGTGCAGAAGATGCGTTCTCTGAATGGGTGGATTCGAACGGGAAGCGCAACGAAACTGCCGTCAACGGTAGCCTATAACTATCTTTCTGAGATACATTGAGATTTGCACAGCACAGTGAAACTATTGTACTGACCGCAACTCGCATCGATTATCGTTTGGGCTTGAATAGCATCTCTTCATTCCACAATCATCTATCATGCTACTCTTCAGCCGCTACCTCCGGGCGCAGTACCAGTTTCACAACTCCCAAGTCCTGCCATGCAACCTCTCTCCTTCCTTCGTCCTCCTCTTCTTCAGTGTCGGGCATGTCGAACTTGGCGTATACTCTGTTGCCTTCATCGTCGAAGACTTTAGCTTTCAGATCACGTTGCGATAGCTGGATGATGCATGGAGCGGCGACAGCTTCGTTACTGACTACTGCATTGGGAGGCATGGTGATGATTTTTGCGGTTCGCGTAACCATCTTCGGCTGCCACTCAGTAACCTCGTCGCATGCAAGCTCGGTGAAAGCGATGAAGTCACCTTCCTGCACGTCGCTCAGCAGCAGTTGTGGAATCTGGTCGAGTTCAGTAGGGATATCTGGAAAGCCATCGTCCTTCTCTGGCTCTGCTTCTTGCTCTTCCTCATCGCCAAGAAGCGCTCCATCTTCCCAGTATTCTTCTTCAGCTGATACATCATCGTATTCAAGAGCATCGCCATTCGCATTGATGTTGTACTTGTCGTAAGTCTCGACATACTCCGAGTTACGTTTCGTGCCGTGCTTTGTTGACTTGCCTGAATACTTGGCCGAATTGCGATTCTTCTTTTTGTTGTATTGCGGATCCCAGCGTTGATAGAATGGAAACGGAGGCGTCGAGAGAGTGATACCGTCGTCGCAGCATTCGACAGCTGTCAAATTGATCTTCTCTCGCCACAAGTCGGGATCTTCGTCCACATCGTCAGCCTCGGTAGCGGCTTCCGCACCGTTGGTTGTTGGACCGGCTGAGTCCACAGCGCTTTGCTGATCTAAGGCGTTAGCATTGCGCTTCGGACGCCCAGCAAGTTTCTTTTGGACAAGGTCTCTTTCCTCCTGCGTCTTCGGTACTCGCACTCCAAGGCTACCGAAGAGAAGGCGTTTGGAGCCTGCAATGTCTAACTGAGCGCGACGAGCGGTGGTGGACACTTCCATGGGAGCATCGTCGGCAGTGTACATCACATCCTCCGCTGCATCAGCAGCCTCGGAGGGTTGCTTGCTGCTGACCTCTTCAGGTGGCTCGTCCTCGTTCTCAATGGCGGCATCGGAAGATTGCGCTGACTCGCGAAGCGTCCTACGCATACCTCTGTTGATCACTTCAACGCCACCAGCCGCGATCTGCGAAAGTAGCTTCTGGCGTTGCTCCTCGAGGTCCTTCCGTTTGTTAGCTGCCTCAGCTCCTGAATTAGATCGCTTGGTCGATTTGATCTTTGGTGCGGAGGTGCCAGACTGAGCTTGTGATGTTAGGTCGGGTGACTCGCCGCTTGCTGCCTGCATGACAGTACCACTACTCGAGTCCGTTCTGAGGCGCTTCACTCCTTGTTTCACAGCAGATGCTGATGCCGAGCCGCCACCGATGACATCTACTTCACCTCCATCAAAACCGTGCCGGGACTCTGCTTTCTGTGTCCGACTTCCATCTCTCCATTCGCGTAATGTTGACAAATCCGCATCCGGGGGAAGAACTTTCTTCATCTTAAGGTGTTTGAGATTCTTCGTATCGCGGCGTCGTTGATTGCGTAGCTTCGTGTCGAGGCTGCCTTTGTAAGGAAGACCAAGGCCCGACTGGTAGTGCTCGTCCTCACGGTCTTGCTCTGACTCCTGAAGTTGCGTGTCAGAGTCTCGTTTGCGTTTAGTACCCGTTGGAGGCACTGGTGAATCATCTAGAACAGTCCCATTCGGTAAGACTGAAGCAGTCATAGATTGCGGTGTCGTCTGATTGCTGGCCGGTATTCCGTCCCACGATTCAGCATCTGAATCACTTTCAGAAGTGCTGTCCGAGCCATCTGAAGAGCTATCCGAATCGCTGCTGGAATCACTGGAGTCATCACTGTCGTCACTTTCGCTATCAGATGTCTCGTCACTGGACGTCGAATCCTTGGCGTCGTTCACTTCGAAATCTTCATCATCCTCCTCTGCCTCTCCCGATTGCGTTATCATCAACTGCTCTGCTTCAGCCTCTTCGCTTGTAGTCAACTTCCTCCTCTTCCTTGGTGGAATCCTGATTTCCGGTCTGATGGGTCCTTTCAGGCATGGTCTGCCGAATGGCACGCCGTCCACAAGATGCCGTCCATCTGCTGCGATCTGATCTCGTCCAGTCAAAGTTCTGGCTCTTACATCCACGTAGTCCAGTGGTCGAATGACTACCTCGTCTTCGTCCCGACATACAGCGCCCAGCTCATGATAGTGCAGACACTCATATCCACCAACGGTAATGCTGTAGTCCTCCAGGCCCCATGTATCTCCCTCCAGTGGGAAAACATCATTGACTTGTTGGACCAGCTTTGCAATCGTGGTCTTGCTTTCTTTCACCGGCCAGATTGCTTGTGTGGGAGGGAGAGCATTGCGCTCAATGCGGAGCCGGAGACGCATGTTCGGGTCTGGTCATTGGAACATGATGCGTCTGGAAGCATGAAGTTGAAGTTCGGTGCAAACGAGAGAGGCTTTGAACTAGGAACGGGCGGGGATGAGCCGGCGGGAAAGCTTGAATTTGATTAAGGTTTTGCGGCCACCTCCTCCATGAAGTTAGTCTTGATTATGCGAATATTCCATCGCTTAATCAAAGGCGCATATGTTTCCCATCCCTACATTCATTACCATTCATATATAAACAATGGTGAAGGCACTCAGTTTCAAGGGCGATAAGAAGCCCAAAAAGCGAAAGCGAACGGACAATGACGCTGACGATGGCGATGGGCTAACTTCGAAGCAACTCATACCTTCTGCAGACGCAGAACCGGAACACGATGACAACTGGGTGTCTGCCGATGCGCTTACAGACATATCTGGACCAGTGATGCTTGTGCTACCTACCGAGCCAGTGACTTGCTTGGCCTCAGATGCTTTTGGAAAGGTCTTCGCTTCCGCGGTCGAGAACATGGTGGAGGATGAGCCCAAAACAGCAGAACCACATCTCGTGTCTCAAGTCTGGATCGCCACCAGAGTCGTAGGCTCGGAGAATGAGTTCACGCTCAAAGGACATCATGGACGATATCTGGGATGTGACAAATATGGCATATGTTCTGCAGTGAGGGAAGCGATCTCCCCAGAAGAAACGTTCATACTGGCACCAACAGAATCCGAACCTGGCATGTTCGACATCCAGACAGGACGCTCTACATTCATATCAGTTAGTTCTGAGAAGTCGCCTCCAGAAGTACGAGGCGATGCTGAGGAGGCCGAAGCACCAAGTCATGTCCGTATACGAATGCAGGCGAGATTCAAGCCTAAGCATAAAGTGGAGAAGGCCGAGAAAGTGCGTGCGAAGATCAGTCGCAAGGAATTGGAAGAAGAAGTTGGGAGGAGGTTGGAGGATGACGAAGTGAAGAAGCTGAAGAAGGCGAGGCGGGAAGGCAACTATCACGAAGCGATGCTCGATGTTAAGGTGAAAGGAAAGCACGACAAGTTCGCATAACCTTTTGATCGGTTTGAGATACCCGAAGTACATATATGACTGTGGCAAGCACAACGCTTTGCATTTGCGGCCTACGCACGAGCAAAAGTCTTACTTCACATTCAAATACAAAAATTGCTGTGACTAATGTTGAAGTGAAGCTAAAGAATTTAAAGATTGTGTAGAAACCACTTTCTATTTCGAGATACATAAGCTAGCCATCGAGAAATACTCTACTGTCGCACTCTTTATGCCCGACCCCCTTCCCAGGTTCGACCACCGTCGTGACCGTAAGATAGTCGGGGATTCAATATTGGATCTCGCGTGAGCTGGATTGTACAGTCTCCAACGGTCGCTTTTCCAATTGCGATTCTTCCCTGTTCTGCAAGGTAGACGTTCAGAGACAGCCTCCTGGAAAGGCCGCCAGAGGTGCAGTCATAGCCTCCATTGCCGAACCTCGCGGCTCGCCCTGATTCTTGTGATCTTGTGATGTGCTTGTGATGTAATCCTTCGCAGCAGTCATGGTGGTGGTGCTTATTTGAGAACGTCCAGTGAGACCATTCTACCCTCACATAAGTTGTGAGAGGTGAAACTGGCGCCGGCTCAATCGATGATCACTTTCCTTGCTGCATACCGCTCTTCCAGCTTTGCACTCCATTCCTGGTTAGAGTAACAACTGCATTTCTCAGCTTTCGTTCCGCGCATCTGGCACAGGCTTGATTACTCCCGTCTTTGAGAGTTCTGCGGGTGGTTGCTGCGATGCTGATTGAGCTTCTGATAGCGGTGACTGGCCTTCGGGCTTGCTTCGCAGTCGCTCATACAGTTTGCGCCTGTCCTCGAGAGCATCTTTGACGTTCGCATATCTAGACTCTGTTGGTTGGACCGGAGTGATCTCATCTGGGTCTGGAGGTGCAATGGCCGCTGGTGGCGAAACTCGTGTCGCGGGCATGGTCGGAGTGATGTCATCTGCGTCAAAGTTGACTTTGGCGCTTGACTCCGTGGATGTTGGTTGAGTGGCTGGCTGAGTCGCATCACTTTGGCTCTGCTCTGATTGCTGCCGCTCAGAAGTCGTTCCCGAAGACGCCGTTCCTGCAGCCTGATGTCGTTGGTCGACCTTCGCTGTTTCACTCGGCGGTTCCGAGTTGGCCGGTAGTGTAGCATCGGTTTTCGCTCTGGGTGCTTGTGCAGAGCCAGCGCTAATTGGCTCATCTCTGTCGCCGAAGCACCTCTGAATAAAGCCCGGCCACCTCATCGCGGATTCTTTGACTTGTCGAGCGCAATAGAGTAGGTGGCCAGAGGTGAGATTTAAGTACCAGGTACTACCACATTTCTGTTTGCTTGGTTGTAAGTTGTGCTGCGACAATACAAGAAACGTGGCTTTGTGTGCAGGTCTAAGGAATGTAGGTGGGAGGTAAAGATGATCCTCACTGCGGGCTAATGCATGGAAGGGTTCCACGTCAGGTTTGTGCGCGCGGCAAACAGAAGACAAACATAAAGGACCGTGAGCTCACTCAACCGCTGACAGCGATCGTATTTCCGAGATTACCAGTGCATGGATGCCGATGTCTTGCATGACAAGTGGTGCTTGTGTGACCGATTCTTGAGGGCGTGAACGAAGGGGTGATGTTGTTCGGATCCCTTTGCCGAGTGGAGGAGGTAGTCTCTTCGTCGATTGGTCAAATGATAAGGCCACCTTTGCAATTCTTCGAGGCTTCTGCTTTGTTTGTGCATTTACGATTTGCAGACTCTGTATCCATACAGTTCTCTCGATCTATAATAACTGCACGAACGCCGACGAACCATATGCGTCTTGAGCTGTTGTACTCGCAAAAGCCGAGTGAATACGCTCAGACGCGAATCAAAGACATTGTATATCTAAAGCATCCTTGCGATATCAAGATCAGTCGTTCACACATCTAGTTCACTTCCCACCTCCTCAAACATCGTCTCTCATCCAGACACCAGCCGCGCTGCCGTTGTACGACAGATCATTGACAGCAATCTCGCTGCTCTTAAACTTCTGCAAGTCCGGCTCAAACGCCTCCAGTGGCAGCTTCATCCCCTTTTCATAGGGTGTTCCAAAGTACTTCACCTTGTGCTTCTTCTCCGAAGACCGAGCAGCCTTGCGATTCCGGAGTGTGTCTATGCGCAATCTTGACCTTACAATGATCAACAATAATGGCAGCACCCCTCACAAAACAGCTTTGAAAAACCTGAGTATAAATATGGCAGGTATCAATACTAATACCATTAAGCTGAACGATAGCAGTGGAAAAGAACTTACCGCAATTTCTATTTTTAGCAACCGTTTGGCAACTCCGGATGGACTGTATTATTTAACCATGGAAGGGATACAATATGCACCAGAGGTACATACACTCACCGTAAAAAAGACAACACTGGAGCCCAGGTTTGATAAAGAGACCTTTTATAACTATGTAAAGGTTCGTAAAGACCGCTATCACTTTATCTGTGGCAACACTATTTACAAAGGTATTGATATAGACAGGTTGCTAAAGCGGCAGCAAATTCACATACAGTCTATGAGCACAGCCAGTTCGTGGGGTGAGGTATATACCGATTATCATTATCCCAAACGAAAAGTGCCTGTACGCCGCCACGGTGACCCGCATGAGCGCCTGCAAAGGCTGGCATTCGATATTACTATTGATACTATGAACATGCATAATGGTACTTTCCTGTATTCTATCAAGGGGGAGAAATCGGATGATGTGGCCACTTTTAAACTGGATAATATGGAAGGACAGTATTTGAATATTACCAATAATGCTATTGCAAAAACTGCCAATCATTATGCTACTTTACACTCCACTGCAAGGGTAATGGAAGGGGCTTATATTACCAACGATATGCGCTTTAACTTAAATGATAAAGATGGTGCTTTTACCATCACCAGCGTCATGGGCCGTATGGATGGTAAACTGATGAACCCATTCATGAAGCCTTTAGCCCTGATGGAAGTTCAATCCTTAGATGTACAAAAGATGAAAACAGTTATCAATGGTAATGCATACAGAGGCAAGGGGCATATTGATATGTACTATAAAAACATGAAAGTGGCCTTTGTAAAGAAGAAAGGGGATGACGAGTATAAGAAACAGAAGTTGATTTCTTTTGTGTCTAACATTTTTGTGCCGGATGATAATCCGAATAAGCGGGGTAAATTTAAAGAAGGGCCTATTGATGTTCAGCGTGGGGATTACGATTCTTTCTTTGGTTTTTTGTGGAAGTGTATGCTGGAGGGGATGGCTGTGCATATGAGTGGGTTGAAGAAGGAGTAAAAGTCAAATTGCTTTTTGAGGTGTTGGGATTATCAATATGGTGTTGTTTTAATATGTTTAGGAGGGAATAAATATGTTTTGAAGGCTGTTGAGCTTACAAGTAGTAGCAGGGTAATCTTTTACATATAGTTCTTGTCTTTCTTTTTTCTCATCTTGAATGACAGGCATTGGAAGAAAAAAGAAACAAAAAAGTTCAAGGAAAACACGATCGCTCCGCGCGTTTTTCCGGGCCAGCGCCACCACATTGCCTAAAGGGCATCTCTTTGATTGAGTGGTTTGTTTGGCTAACAATGGTGCATGTGTGGTTTTGATGGATACTGAACAGTTAGGTGGGTTGCCTTCGGCATCTGGAAGCAGACTGAGTAAAGGAACTTAACTTAAACGGAAGGGAATATTAAGCACATAGAAGGCGTGGCGTAGTACAATGCAGGGCGGATTATACCTGCATTGTAGTGAGGAGAATAGTTGAAAGTTAACCTTTCATTTGTGAAGTACATGAATGTAATAGTGGTGTCTTATTTTCAACTTATTTTGTTAACAGTGTATTTAGTACATTGAGAAGCTGGCATTACTAAAACACGAATAAAAAAGATACATAGACCATTATCTCTTGTGCCTCTCTGTGCTCCGCTGTGCCTCCAGTGTCTCTGTGGTTCACATAATTTCAGGCAAGGTATTCGCATACTCATCACCAAAACTATTCTTTTGCTTATAGAATTCACAGATAAGGGGTTGTATTGCCGGCAAGGCAACTTTTACATTGATCCCTGGCAACCGGTAGAGCACGCCGTTATCACGCATGCACACAGCGACCATGCACGTGGTGGAAGCCAATATTACTTGTGTCATCACTACACCAAACCCTTGCTGCAGGCGCGTTTGGGCGATAATAATTATGAAAGTATTGGTTGGAATGAGACTGTAGGTATGAATGGCGTAAAGGTATCACTGCATCCGGCAGGACATATTATTGGTTCATCGCAAATAAGGGTAGAGTATAAAGGAGAAGTATGGGTAGCCAGCGGTGATTATAAAGTTGAAAACGATAACATCAGCACGGCTTTTGAACCGGTGAAGTGTAATGTATTTATTACCGAATCTACCTTTGGATTGCCTATTTACAAATGGAAACCGCAGCAGGAAATCTACAATAACATTAAACATTGGGTGCAAAAGAATAGAACTGATAAAGTAAGCAGTATCCTAATTGCATATAGTCTTGGAAAAGCACAGCGGATTTTACAACCATTAAGCGAGGTAACAGATGTCATTTACGCCCATGGGGCTGTTGCTAATATGCAGCAGGCACTAGAAAATGCGGGATGGAACCTCCCAAAAGTAGAGCGCATTACACCTGAAACACCCAAGAGCAAATTGACAGGCAGTGTTATAGTCGCTCCGCCCAGCGCGGATGGTACACCATGGATGAAGAAGTTCTCTCCGTACGCTGTGGGTGTATGCAGCGGCTGGATGCAGGTACGGGGCAGCATGCGCCGTCGCAATGCAGATGCAGGTTTTGCCTTGAGCGACCATGCTGACTGGAACGGATTGCTTACGGCTATACATGCTACAGGCGCCGAAAAAGTGTACGCTACGCATGGCTTTCAAAGTGCATTGAGCCGCTACTTAAATGAGCATGGTATACAAGCAGCGGAAGTAACAACAGAATACGGAACAGATGAGGATGAAGGTAGCGGGCCGGCCCCTTACGAAACAGTACCTGAAGAAGCTAGTAATGCCGATCACAAAAATGAAAGTATAGAAGAAAATGATTGAAGGAACCAACAATAACGATATACTGGAAGAAGAACAGCAGTTGGATACAGCCACAGATGAACTTCCATCTACCACTCCTGGCTCCGGAGGTTTGGCGGCCTTTGCTTCGCTGGTGCAGGTATTAGGGACTTCCACCAAAACATTAGATAAGTTGGCTGCTTTATCCAACTATTTTACTGTAGCTGATGATAAAGATAAAGTGTGGGTGATTGCTATTTTTAGTGGCAGAAGACCACGGCGTGCCGTAAACGTCACCTTATTGCAAAGCTGGTGTATAGAGCTGGCCGGCATACCGGGTTGGTTATTTTCAGAATGCTATCATACCGTTGGAGACCTAGCAGAAACCATCGCTTTGCTGTTACCAGATATAGAAGAAGGTGCACACAGAGATGTTAGTCTTTCTTACTACCTGGAAGAGCTGATAAGTTTGGAGAAGCAGGATGAGTTGGTTAAGAAGAACTTTATCAGCAATGCGTGGAAGACCATGATGCCGGGTGAACGCTTTGTATTCAACAAGTTTATTACCGGATCTTTCCGCATTGGTGTATCCCAGAAGATGATAGTGAATGCATTGGCAAAAACAGTTGAGTTGGACGCATCTGTCATTGCCCATCGCATCAGTGGTAACTGGGATCCATCTACCACCACATTCAATGAATTGCTGAGCGAACATGCAACAGCAATAGATTACTCCAAACCTTATCCTTTTTATCTTGCTTATGCGCATGAGGGTGATTTATCTGTACTGGGTAAGCCCGAAGACTGGCAGGCAGAGTGGAAATGGGATGGCATACGCGGGCAGATGATCAAGCGGAATGGCGAACTCTTTATCTGGAGCCGTGGTGAAGAACTGATGACCGAAAAGTTTCCGGAATACCAGGTATTAAAAGATAAGCTGCCGGAAGGCGTGGTACTAGATGGTGAAATTATTCCTGCAAAAGATGGCAAGCCCCTACCCTTTGCTTTATTGCAAACGCGTATTGGCAGAAAGAACGTTACGAAGAAACAACTACAGGAAGCGCCTATTGCATTCTTTGCTTACGACTTACTGGAGTTTAATGGAGAGGACTGGCGCAACAAGGAGTTGCGGCAGCGGAGAGCAACATTGGAAGATGTAGTGAAGCAGGTTAATCATCCAACATTATTACTGTCTGATGTAATAGAATTTAAAACATGGGATGAACTGGCAATAATTCGTGAAGGCTCACGGGAAGCAGGTGCAGAAGGCGTTATGCTGAAGAATAAAAACTCCATTTATAAAGTAGGCAGAAAGGTAGGCGATTGGTGGAAGTGGAAAATAGAACCGCTTACTATAGATGCCGTAATGGTGTATGCACAGAAAGGTGCAGGAAGGCGAAGTAATCTTTATACAGACTACACATTTGCAGTAAGAGATGGCGACCACTTAGTACCATTTACTAAAGCGTATTCTGGCTTGACAGATAAAGAATTCAATGAAGTAGATGCTTTTGTAAAGAGGAACTCCCTGGAGAAGTTTGGTCCGGTACGCACGGTAAAGCCGGAGCTGGTGTTTGAAATTGCCTTTGAGGGCATTGCAGCGAGCAACAGGCATAAGAGTGGTGTGGCATTGCGTTTTCCCCGGATACTGCGGTGGCGGAAGGATAAGCCGGCTTCGGAAATTAATTCGCTGGAGGATTTGAGGAAGATGCTGGAAGTGTATGGTAAGAGTTGAATTATTACCGCAAAGATGCGAATGCGCAATTTTGCCACGAAGGCACAAAGACACAAAGAGAAAAGGGACTATTTGAAAGAACGACATATTACTTAGTGTCTTTGCGTCTTAGCAGTAAAGTTGCTCCTGATTTCTTTGTGTCTTGTGCCTTCGTGGCAAAAATCCCGATTATCTTCGCACCTTATTATATCCCTATGAAAGTTGGTATTCTTGGTGGCGGGCAGTTGGGCAGAATGTTATTGCAGGCTGCAGCGAATTATGTAGTAGAAACCTATGTGCTGGAGAATGATGAAAACTGCCCCGCAGCACACCTTTGCACCCATTTTATAAAAGGTGATATTAAGGACTATGATACCGTTTACCGGTTTGGCAAAATGGTAGATGCCCTCACCATAGAGATAGAAGCAGTAAATGTGGAAGCGCTGGAACAGTTGGAGAAAGAAGGTATCAAAATGTTTCCCAAACCCTCAGCTATAAGAACCATCCGCAACAAGATAATACAGAAACAGTTTTACCAAGAATACCAGATCCCCTCACCTGCTTTTGTTGTTACTCAAACTAAAGCGGAGCTTGCGAACCATCATTCCTTTTTACCAGCAGTGCACAAAATAGGGCAAGGTGGCTATGATGGAAAAGGGGTACAGGTTATGAAGACAAAGGAAGATACAGATAAAGGCTTTGATGCCCCATCTGTATTGGAAAAGATGGTGAATATGGATAAGGAAATTGCCATCATCATTGCTGTTAATGAGAAAGGCGGAACGGCTGTTTATCCACCCGTAGAAATGGTGTTCGATCCTGTCTTAAATCTGTTGGATTACCAGGTTGCCCCTGCACGTATTCCGAAAAATGTATTGTGGAAGGCAGAAGCCATTGCATTGAAAGTGGTACAGTGTTTAAAAAGCCCGGGGTTATTTGCCGTTGAACTATTTGTAGATAGGAATGGTGAAGTATATGTAAATGAAACAGCCCCCCGCGTGCACAATAGTGGCCACCATACTATAGAAGCCAGCTATTGCAGCCAGTACGATATGCTTTGGCGTGTTATATTGAGTTATCCTTTAGGCAATACGGCTAATATTACCTGCTCTTCTATTGTCAATTTATTAGGTGCTCCGGGCTATAGTGGCAATGCAGTGTATGAGGGCCTAGAAGAAGTGCTGAAGATGGATACTGTATTTGTGCATCTTTATGGTAAGGCACAAACAAAACCGGGACGCAAAATGGGGCATGTAACTATATTGGGCAAAGAGGTAGCTGACCTTACTTACAAAGCCCATAAAATAAAGAGCTTACTGCAGGTAAAGAGTGAGCAGTAAGCTTGTAAGAGTAATTATGCCACGAAGACACAAAGGGAAGAAGCTACTGAGCACATTAATGCATATTAACTCCGTGCCCCATCAGTGCCTCTGCGGTTCAATTATTTATTTCTTCGCAAAATTGATAGAGTCTTCTACTTCGCCGCAGGTCACCATACCACCTTTATATTTAGGATGCTTATTGCCCAGATAAGGATTGCTGATGGCACTATCGCGGCTTAGCCAATATGCCTGATCGCTTTCATTGAATGCCATGGGGCACATATCATGGTAAATTACTTCTCTATCATAGCGTACGGTATTGATAAGGCTGTACAAGTTATCAGAGACTGTACTGAATGCATGACGCTTGGCTTCTATGGTATTGGCTTTATTCAAGACATCACTCTGGCTGGCTATTTCATCAGAGAAGCTTTTTGCTGTTGCCACAATGTTTTTATCTGCCTTCAGCGTATCATACGGAACTTGTTGCGCGAGTTGCTTCAATGTTGTAGCATCGGTGCCGGCTTTAGTGCTGTCCCAGTTTACAAAGTCGTTTTTTAGTGCATAATATGCATCCATCATTTTACCAAAAGCCGCATTGAACGCTTCGGGGTTTTTACTGATAGCAAGCGGCACCGGCTTTTGCTTTTGTGCAGCGGATTGCTCTGCCTGTCCTTTATTATTAAAAAGCAGGAAATACACCAGTGCTGCAATTACGATGAGTGCAACAACTATTATTAAACCTCTCTTCATGATTATATTCTTTGTTTTTAAGTTAGCAAAAGTACAGATGCTAGAAATATTTCGATCCTCCGGTGTTCTGGGATGGGAGATGTCTTACTGTTACAACAAATATATCACTCCTTCGGAGCTTTTCAAACCTTTGGGATTGGGTTTAACAGTTTCGATTTTGGCTTGCTAATGGATGGATGCTCCTTTAGACTCGCGCCATAACCGGATATAACCTTTAGATATGTATCGTGCCTACGGCACTCGGGTAGGTGTGGTGCAGGCTTTGGTCAACGGGTTAAAACCCGTTGCTACAAGATATTCGAGCCTACGGCTCTGGTCAATGCACAATAACTGAAATGATCAGAAATGTAGGTAATTACAGAGCCATAGAACCTGTACATGCAGGTAGTCAACTATTTATTGCGCGAGTGTACCCGATTTTTAGCTTTTGTTTTGGATTATCATACACATATCTGTGTACCAAAATGAAAATGGGATTCTACCTAAAAATAAAAAAGCTGCCTCGTGGGGCAGCCTTTTATAAATGATTATAATTAACTTTGAATAAAGCCTTACTGTATCAGTTTTGCTATTTGTTGCAGGGGTAATGAGTTGGCATATTTCATTACCTGGTCCTGGGTAGCACCATTTACTTTGAAGGTAACTAATGCTGTGTTCAAGGGTATTTGCAGTTCATATTCAGAAGGTCCGCTTGTGTTTTCGCCATTATTGTTCAGCCTCCCTTTGTAGCCCTGAATCTTTATAGATCTTGATTTCTCACTATTCATCATGCCGCCTATGATTGGTGCATTCAAAAATGTATTCAGGGTACCGATCAGCGGAGAATTATTGATAATATCTAACTCGGCAGATTGGGAGCCTTGCTGACCATTCATTCCTCCCCATTCACGATGAATAGTGGCTCCTATAAAGCCTGTATTAGCATATACATTATCGTTCTTTGTATTTGCGTGCATGGTGTCTAAGGCTACAGGTATCATTTGAAGCACCTTTTTACCGGTAAGAATATCTACTTCTACCATGGCCTGCTGCAGTGCAAAATGCGCATCTTCCAGCTTGTTGCCACTATAGGAAGTTTTGGCGGTAGCCAGGTATTTATTAAGATCTTGTTGTTGAGCAGTGGCAACGGCGGCACTGCAAATAAATAAAGCAGCTATGATAAATGATTTCATGATTAAGTTGTTTTAAAGGTTTATTGTTCGCCCATGAGTTTTTTAATATTAGCAATATCAAATGCGTTGGCAGCTTTCATTACTTCGTCTTCTGTAGCAAAGTTGACGCACTCCCATGCTATTACGGTTGATTGTCCTAACTGTGCTATTAAGGAGTAACCGGTGCTTTGGTCAAACTGGATGATGGCTTTCTCACCTTTTACCTGCACCTGCTTGATGTTTGGATTTTTTTCCGTCATGTTGTTCTGTACATAAGCATTATTAAAGTACATGCTTACCATGCCGGCATACATTGGAATATTACCAATCATTACGGTCATTTGCTTGTCTTTGCCATCGCTGTAAACGGTTTGGATGGTCATATTGCTCCAGCCGAACTGGGTGCTTGCAACCACATTTTTAGTAGTATCCTTTGTTAGGCCGTCTACAGTATTGGGCAGCGAATGGATGATCTGCCTGCCCAATTGAATTTCGACACCCATGATAGCTTGCTGCAAAGCATATCTTACCTGGCTGTAGTTAGTGTCTTTGCCAGCAGTTTCTGCTTTATCAATATTGCTCAGGACATCGGGAGGTGCAGTGTTGGTGAGGCCAGCGCCTGTGCGATTGGCAGGGCCACTACTGTTGCTGTTGCCCCCGGATGAAGAATTGCTTGTGTTGTTACCGTTAGTGTTAGTGGTGGAAGAAGAGTTGCTACCCGCCATGGAATTTACCTTGTCTTTTAGCTTCTTTAGCAACTGAGCCTGTGCATGCGGCGCTAAACAGCTAAAAGCCACAACTGCGAAGAGGCAAGCGATGAGTTTTTTCATGTTTTTATGGTTTGAGTATAATTGATAAGCAGTTCAAAATAGCTGATGAAAGTAAGTAAAAATGTTAATTATTAAGAAAAGATTGAATATTTTTTATAATCCACCAGTCCTGCCTTAAACATTTTTCGTTAAAAGAACTGTTTGTTAGTTATTATGTTCAAAGAATTGGGTTGATGATACTGCTTATGCCACTTACCCGGCAAAGTATTTAATGATATTACAGTTTTGACTACGCAGGTGGTAATAAGTAAACGGGAGCAGATTGGGAGTATGTAGGGAGTACATCAGGAGTTAGTACCGGGGAGAGAGGGCGGAGATTCGGTATAAGTCAATATACTATGGTATTGAAAATCCATAGGTTTAAACAGCCGTTGACTGAAAGTCATTGGAGGGTGCTGTAAACAGCATTGAAAACTGTGCACTGCAAGTGCATTGAAATCATTCCAGAATGAAATTCTGATTCTCATGATTTTTACCTTATGGATTCAGCTACTCTGCTATCATCTGATTGGTAATGTTGATGCTGTTTCAGGATCTATCACTTATGCCATTCAAGTGTTGTCCTCAATAACGCTTTTGCAGTCACACTGATTTATCCAGTAACAAAAGGTTGTTAGAATTTTTAAACACTTTGCTTAATTGATAACCATGATAGACCAAGGGGCAACTGCGATTGTTATCTTGCCTACCAGCTTAGCCTTTAGATTTGTAGAAAATAAATTCTTGCACTAAAGTGCATAGCTTAAGCTAGCGTGTTGGGACCAGTTAAGTATAACTTTGGTATAACTTCGGTATAAGTTAGGTATAAGTTAGGTATAAGTCAGGTACAATCAGGTATAACTTGAATGAATCCAACATCAAAAATGAGCCATGGAATAATGATAATACTGAAAATTGGCGGATAATTCTGATCTTAAAGGGGAATCACAAGCTTACGGGGAAGATAATAATATAATCTCTTTCCTCTTCCATGGACATAATTCTGGTATTAAGGTATGGCGCTGAATCAGGTATTGTAATAAGTGAATTACTTAACAACTAAAAAACAGTGCTTTTTGCAGCACTGCTTTTATCGAGCCAACTATCGGATTCGAACCGACGACCCTTTCATTACGAATGAAATGCTCTACCAGCTGAGCTAAGTTGGCTTAACCGGAGGTAAAGATATTATGTACTTTTATTTTGGAGAACAATATTTTGAATGGTTACTTTAAGTACCGATCTTATTTCTCCATGTTCATTTCAACCTAATTTTGTATTATGAACAGCGATACCGGCAAATGGCTCATGGTAGCAGGCAGCTTTATTTTGTTAGCAGGTGCTTTTATCTATTTCTTTCATGATAAAATGCAATGGCTGGGCAGGTTGCCGGGTGATATCCGTATTGAGAGGGATAACTTCCGGTTTTATTTTCCTATTACTACTATGATTCTTCTTAGCTTATTGTTGTCGCTGATTATACAGATCATTAAACGGTTCCTGTAACTGGGATTTGGGGAGATTTTTGGGATTGAGGGGATTGTCTGAACTGGGATTTTTAGGATTCTTTGGATAGATGGGATTGTAGAATAAGGCAGGTATTTTTATCATCTGTGAGTTGAGAAGATTGATTATGTCCATCCCATTAATCCCATACATCACCCCAAATGCCCGTCTGAGTTTGGTGCAGTTTGTGCCACGGATAGTATCAGGAAATAGTTTTTGCATGAATCGTAGTTATGTGCTGATCACTGAGGTGCTTTTTATCTTTTATTCGGCTGCCTTATTGTTTCTAATTCTTTATGGTATTATACAGATCCACCTGGTATATCAATACCTGCGGTATAGGAAGCGCCCAAAGGATGATTGCCCGCCTCTGACTCATTTCCCTTTTGTGACTGTTCAGTTGCCGGTGTATAATGAAAGCTTAGTGATTGAGAGATTGATAAATGCAGTAGCACAACTGGACTATCCCAGGGATAGCTTTGAAGTGCAGGTATTGGATGATTCTACAGATGAAACAACTACTATTATTGCTGATAAAGTACGACAGTATCAATCGCAAGGTTTGCTGATAAGGCACTTGCAACGCACTAACCGGAAGGATTATAAAGCAGGGGCACTTCAGGAGGGATTGGCTATCGCTAAAGGGGAGTTCATCTGTATTTTCGATGCTGATTTTATTCCACCTGTCAACTTTTTGCGGTGCACACTACCCTATTTTGCGAATGAGCAAACAGGCATGGTGCAAACACGCTGGGATCATATCAATAAGAACAGTTCTTTACTCACTCATTTCCAGGCTTTCCTGCTGGATGCTCACTTCTCTGTGGAGCAGACGGGGCGTAATAATGCAGGCTATTTTATTAATTTTTCGGGTACGGGCGGTGTATGGCGCAAGGAGTGTATGCTGGATGCCGGTGGCTGGCATAGCGATACGCTGACCGAAGATTTTGACCTTAGCTATCGTGCGCAACTGAAAGGCTGGAAGTTTAAGTACCTTGAAGAAGTAAGTGTGCCCGCCGAACTGCCGCCGGTAATGAGTGCATTAAAGACGCAACAGTACCGCTGGATAAAAGGGAATGCCGAAACCGCGCGTAAGCATGTAAAATATGTGCTGCAATCAAACATACCATTCAAAGCTAAGGTGCATGCCTTCTTTCATCTTATGGTAGGCACTGTTTTCATCAGTGTATTTACAGCTTCGGTATTGAGTATCCCTCTGTTGTTCCTTAAACCATATGTACCGGAGTTAAGAGCATGGTTTCAGTATGCATCACTTTCGCTTGTCAGCCTGCTTTGCTTAAGTGTGTTTCATTATGTATCTACGGTGCATACCGGGTTTTCAAAGGAGGGCGCCAAATATTTCTTCAAGACCTTCCCTTTATATCTTTCTTTTTCTATGGGTATCTCGTTCAATAATGCACTGGCTGTTACTGAAGGCTGGATGGGAAGGAAATCGGCTTTTATACGTACCCCGAAATTCAATATTTCTGGTAACGGTAAGATGAGCACAATAATACCGGCACAAAAGAAGAGGAACCCATTGCTGCCTTTTGAGATGCTGCTGGTCTTTTATTTCCTGGCAGGTGCAGTGCTGGCGTTTTATTATAATGATTTTACGATGTTCCCCTACCACCTGATGCTGGCATTCGGGTTTGGGATGATGTGCTATTTTGATTTTAAGGAGAAAGCCCAGAGCCTTTAAAGGGGAGCAGTATATGGTATGAGGAACAAGATACAAGGTGGCATGATACAAGGGACCAGGTGCGGAGTGTCTATGGAGTTTAATACGAGGAGATAGGGAGAAGATTCGGTGTAAGTTAGGTATAGCCTGAGGCTGTTCAAGAGTGGAAAATGCGCGGAATAATGTTTTATTTCCTGCCCCTAGCGTCAGGACGAATCTCTTCACTTTGCTTTAGGACGATGATGCGCTCTGCCTGCCGGTAGCTGATCTCCCTGATCCATACCCCTTCGCCAATGGCATTCCCTATGCTGTGCCTCCAGGTTAAAATATTATTTCTAACATTGCATGCTATGAAAACAAACCTCTTTATTGCTATACTTCTATCAATAACTATCTGCTCTACTGCACAAAAACAAACAACTATTGCAACAGGACAAATGCCAGCCATCACAAAAGACAGCCACCTGAATATACATCTCGTTTATGGCAGTGGCGATAGTATTCTCTACACTTTTTCAAGCAATAAAGGCGCTTCATTTACTGCACCGCAGTTGGTAGCCATTTTACCGGGCTTAGTGGATTATGCTACCCGCGGACCACAAATAACAACTACCAGCGATGGCGTTGCTATCATTGCTGTAAACAAGCAAGGCAATATCTTTTCTTATATAAAGGACGCAACCGGCAAATGGGCAAAAACCGGCAAGGTAAACGATACTGATACTACTAATAAAGAAGGCTTTTTAGGATTGAGCAGCGACGGACAACAAACATTATTTGCTATTTGGCTGGATGTTAGAGGCACACATCATAACCAGGTTTACGGCGCCCGATCAGTGGATGGCGGCAAGACATGGCAAAAAAATATGTTGATCTATGCTTCTCCGGATGGGCACGTTTGCGAATGCTGTAAGCCATCGGTAGGCATGAAAGACAACAATGTTTATGTAATGTTCAGAAACTGGCTGCACGGCAACCGGGATTTATACCTGATACAATCCAATGATGCAGGACAAACCTTTGGAACAGCCCAAAAGTTGGGAAAGGGTAATTGGCGGTTAAATGCCTGCCCTATGGACGGCGGCAGCTTATCTATCAATAATGACGGCAATGTTGAAACAGTTTGGCGCAGGGAAACTACTATTTATACTTGCGAGACAGGCAAGGCAGAAAAAGCATTAGGTGAAGGAAAGGGCTGCTCTATAGAAACTATAAACGGCAAGAATATTTATGCCTGGTCTGCCAATGGTAGCATTACCTGCCTGCTGCCGGATGGTACCTCTAAAATAATTGGCAAAGGCAACTTGCCGCTGTTAAAATCAGTAAGTAATAACGAAATTGTTTGTGTTTGGGAAAATAATAAGCAAATAGAAAGTACTGTTATAACATTGTAACCTAAGTAAGTTTACAATATTGAAGCAGTGATGTATATAGCCCGTCTGCTGTAGATTCACACCTCTGCACACTACCCTTACTACCTGTACTATTCTTACACTGGTTTTCTAACGTGACCTATTCAAAAAAGACGTAGGATATACGGCTCAGATACGGAGCAAGTACGAAGGAGGTGGGGAGGAACCAAAGGTGTAGTATCTCATTCATATTGGCAATTACCCATTAATAAATACGTCCTGATTGCCTGCCCTTTAATACATATAGGTGATGTCAACCTCTATATAACAATGAATCCTATCTTAAATTGAATTGCTTGTTTTTATTTAGCTGACAAAATTAATTATGCACTTCTGAGAGCTTATCTGACTTTTGAGTGAAGAGCTGTCAAATTTCCTCTATGCTCCTCTTTGTTCTTCTGCGTCTCTGTGGATCAATGCGCCTTCATACCTCTGCGGTTAAAAATTGTATCAAAAACAAACAGTTTTTGTTCGCTTTAGAACATTTTATTTAAGCCATAATCAAGTCCCTGTTTTTTACTCTGCCAAGCCCTGAACCACTCATCTAATTCTCCCGACCACTGCTCCCTACTTTTTACCATTCATCTCGCTCCACCGGCTTTGGTACTGGCTGGTGGTACGCCTTTGTAATGTATTAAGCATCAACAATAAAAATAAAAAACATGAAAAAGTTTATCAGCATACTCCCAATCTTAATCACTTTTGTTCTTGCTGTGCAGCATGTTGTAAAGCCGCACCCAACAGACAAACCAATCAACAAATCAATAAACCTGTCTATCTACAGTGAAAATAATTATTCTTCGGCAGCATATGACAGCACAATGGCATCTGTACATATAACCTTGTATAAAGTTGTTGGAAACAAATACACAACCGTTTACGAGAAAACATTAAGCAGTATGCAACTAAAACAATTCCCTGATATGCAAAATGCGATAAACAGTAACTTAACTATACCAAACTTGTTCAACAAGAAAGAAAAGCTGCTCATCAACTATGCGGTTACCTACAACACACAAGGCAGTCAATTAACCTTAAACAACTATATGGTAACAAACGCGGTTAACAAAGACAATCTTAAAATTAATATCTAAACCACCATCTACTACATACACCCCGAAAAACCATCAACAATGAAAAAGTTCTTCACCATTGGAACTATCTTAATGCTGACAATTTCCTGCAGTACTAATCAGCACATTAACACAGCATCGTCCATTGGATTAGTTAACCTGGAAAACTATGCTGCGAAAACCACTGCCAATTTATCTTACGATTTAAATTACATGGTTATAACCAACCAGTCCGATTTTGACGCAAGCTTTGGCATAGCTACATCCGGCAATATCAATATTACCTATCCAAGCTTCAACGGACAAACAGTAGTAGCTTGTATAGCTCAACCTTCCACCAATCCTGTAACTATTCACTTTGAAAAGGCTGAAGTGATTGGTAAAGAAATGAATGTGTACTGCACTACAAACAAAAGCAGTGAGCAGCTTAAAAATGCGACAGTTCCTGTAGCAATAGCAACAGTGCCAAAAGTATTGAACGTAACTAAAGTCGTTTTTTACACGAATGGAGAAAAGGTAACAAGTATGCCCGTAGAGTTTAAGAGCTCAAACACAAATGAGGCAACTATTGCCAAAGAAAATAATAAGCAGGAAGAAAAACCAGTAGTTTTAAAGAGAACGATGCGCAGACCAGCGATAATATAAAAAGTTTTCTTTTTAGAACGATTTATTATATATTTACAGTAGGAAGTGGCAAGCCCCGTAAGGCCGACATTTCCTTTTTCTTTTGTACAGCTTCCCAGCTTTTAACACTATCCTATCAATGTTTTGAAGCATTTTACACGCATGATAAGATTGTTGACTGTGTTGGTATTGAGTGTAATATGCCTTCACTTATTTGCACAAAAAACAAACGACAAGCAGCAAAAAAAAGCACAGGAGGCATATGATGCCGCCATGCTGCAGTTGCGCGATGGTTTAGTGCGTGATGCTGTGCCGCTTTTGGGGAAAGCCATTGAATATAATCCAACTTTTACTGATGCTTATCTATCTCTTGCAGGCGTGTACGGCGAAATGAAGGACTACGCTAAAGCAGTAGATTATTTTCGTAAAGCACAAGCCATAGATAGCGCTTATTCAAAATACTACCTCCTACCCTGCTCTATCAATCTGGCTGCCATGGGTAAATTCAATGAAGCCCTTGCTACAGTGGATACCTTTTTACAAATCAAAAACCTGGGCGATAAGAGCATTAAAGCTGGTAATTATCGTAAGCAGTGCTATCAGTTTGCTATTGATTATGCCGCCAAGCATCCAAATAATAATTATGTATTCGCTCCTCAAAATCTAGGTGATAGCATCAACTCAAAAGAATCGGAATACTATCCCTCCTTTACCATAGACGACAGCACTTTTGTATTTACACGCCGTGGCGAAGGCATACGCGAAGACTTTATACAAAGCACTAAAACTAAAAACGGCTATACCGCCTCCCAGGTTATTAATGGCGACATCAATATAGAACCATCCAAAGGTGCCCTCAATATTTCACAGGATGGTGAATGGTTGCTATTTGCCGGTAATTTTTCGGGCAAAGGCTTTGGCAACTTCGATATTTACATGTCTTACAACACCCCTAAAGGATGGAGTGAACCGTTTAATTTGGGAGCTAATGTCAACACTGAATTTTGGGAAAGTGGTCCCAGCCTGAGCCCCGATAAGAATGCACTATACTTTAGCAGCGACCGCCCGGGTGGTTATGGTGGTAAAGACCTGTATGTGAGCTATCGTCAGACTAATGGCAAATGGGGACCAGCCCAAAATATGGGACCACAGGTAAACAGTGCAGGAGATGAACTAGCCCCATTTATCCATGCTGATAATCAAACACTGTATTATACTTCCAATGGATTGCCCGGCTATGGAGGCACCGATATTTATATGCTTCGCAAATCCGGTGATAAATGGAGTGCTCCCGAAAACTTAGGGTATCCTATCAATACAGTTGAAAACGAAGGCAGCTTGTTTGTAGCGAGTGACGGTGTAACAGCCTATTACGCAAGTGACCGCGCTGATAGCCGTGGCGGACTTGACTTATATAGGTTTGAACTGAATAAAGAAGTGCAACCCGTCAAGACCTTGTATGTAAAAGGCTATGTAACTGATGCAACCACCGGCAAAGGATTACCTTGCTCGGTAGAGCTTGCCGATGATAGTAACGAGCAGGTAGTTAATAAAGTACAGACCGATGGCACTGGCTTCTATTTTATTACGCTGCCGGTAGGTAAAGACTACACGTTTACTGTTAATAGGAAAGGATATTTGTTTTACAGCGAAGTATTTGCTTTAAGTAAAAAGTTGCCAGACAGTACCTACCAAAAGGATATTCCATTACAACCTTTGCAACTCAATGCAGCAGTTACTTTTAAAAACCTGCAATTCCAAACCAAGTCCTACCAGTTAGAACCGGTAAGCCTGATAGAGTTGGGCAAGTTGTTGCAATTGATGAATGAAAATCCCACCATTAAAGTACAGGTAAATGGTCATACAGATAATGTAGGTACACCGGCTGCTAACCTCACATTATCCGGCAATCGCGCCAAAGCCGTTGTAGATTATTTAATCAGCAAGGGTATCGGTGCCAATCGTCTCCAGTATAAAGGCTTTGGCGAAACGAAACCGGTTGCAGACAACAGCACCGAAGAAGGCAAAGCCAAAAACAGGAGAACAGAGTTTGTAATAACGGAGTTGTAGTTGAATTGAGACAATGATTAAATTGATGTGATTGATAGGATTACAAAATAACAATTATTAGTAGGAAATCTACTCTTTCTGCTAATAATCAATCATCAAATAATAAATAAAGCGGATGGGCTATAAGCACAATACTCTACCTTTCGCGCCAAATTCATCATTTAAAAATTACATTGCCATGAAAAGGTTTGCCGGCTTATTACTGCCCGCTTTGTTGCTTGCGCTTGTATCCTGCAACAGCAATTCTTCTACTTCCTCCACAACTGACAGCACTACTGCTGGTGCACAACAAAATGACACTACTGCTGCCAGCAGCAGCGGCAGCACTGCCAGTTTTAAATTAGGCGTGCAAATGTGGACTTTCAGAATGTTTTCCTTTGCCGATGCCCTGAACAAAGTAGATAGTGCAGGCATCAAAAACATAGAAGCTTTTTGGGGGCAAAAGTTAGGAAATGGTATGACAGGAGAGTTTGGTATTGCTATGAGTACCGATACCCGCACCAAACTAAAGCAGTTACTCCAATCAAAAGGCATCCAAATCGTAGCTATGGGTGTGATTTCCCCAAAGGACAAAGCAGAATGGATAAAAGCATTTGATCTTGCCAAAGATTTTGGCTTAAGCTACATTACTGCGGAGCCTATCAAAACGCAATGGGATATGGTAGATAGCCTTGCCGGAGCTTATGGTATTAAAGTAGCCATCCACGACCATCCAATACCAAATCCATACTCGCATCCGGATTCTGTATTGGCTGCTGCCAAAGGTCATCCTAATATTGGCTCCTGCGCAGATATTGGACATTGGGCACGTAATGGTGTTAACCCGGTAGATGCACTTAAAATGTTGGAAGGTCATATCATTGGTGTACATCTGAAAGACATTGTAAAGTTTAATGACCCTAAGGCTGAAGATACAGTAGTAAGCAAAGGTGTAATAGACTTGCCAGCTGTACTAAAGGAGCTGAAAAGACAAAACTTTAATGGCATGCTCTCCATTGAGCACGAATCAAATTGGTATCATAGCTTACCGGATATTATTCTTACTAAGAACTATTATGATGAGCAGATAAACAAGCTTAAATAAATAAAGATCTCAATGTAGATAAAAAGGCATCGGTCCAGTAGTGAACCGATGCCTTTTTATTATGAGCCTACTGCTTAATATTAGAAGAGTATGTATAGACAATTGCTCTCATCCCAATAAATCGACCATTAACCATCAACAATTAAAAACATCTACATCGCCAGCTTTTCCAATATCCTTACCTCATCCACTACTACAATACTAATCATTTCAAACTGGTCGTAGATAGTTTTTAATTCGGATAAAGTTCTTCTTACGGTAGTCTCCAGTTCTGTGTTACCGCTTGCCACTTCGCTGCGGCGCAGTTCCAATAACTCATGCACCTTTTTACTTACCGGTATTACAGGTTTCATTTGCGATGCAGGTACTGTAGCATGGTGTTCAAATGCTTCAGAAGCTATCTCAAATTGTTTGTTGATTTGCTTAATGACAGGTACAAATTCGTTTGAAGTATAATTGTGCGCATTACGCTGTGCATAATAAGACAAGGTAGCAATATAAGAAGTGAGTGTATGGTTAGTAGCTACAAACTGATGGTAATGCTCCATTTTCAACTGCTTGTTTTTAGGCTCCGAGAGCATACGCTGGAAAGCATCAGACAAATTGGCCAATGCTACAAAAGCATCTTTACGGCAGAGCTTATAAAATGTCATATTCACCGGCTCACCTGTAAACATACCAGCTACAATATTGAAGTATTTACGATTAGCTTCCAGCGCCTCTTTAATCAATCTGTCAATCTGTTCGTGCTCCCATACCGGCAGTATTACAGCAGCAACAACAGAAGCTATAATTGAACCCATAATAGTATCGGTGACACGGTCGCTCAAAGCTTTTTGAAATCCTGCCGGGCTTAGAAAAGCAAGGCTTACCAATACATATAAAGTAATAAAAGCACTGCTAAAGAAATAGTTTATTTTAAGCAAACTGTAAGAAAGAATCATGGCAAGAATAACTACTGCAAACAATGCAGTAGTATCTTTTACCAGATAAATAATAAGAAAACCTACTGCAGCACCGGCAAGTGTACCAGCCACACGCTGCAGGTTGCGCATGCGTGTAATGCTATATGCCGGTTTAATAATTACCCCAATGGTAAGCAGCGTCCAGTAACTATGTCCAACCGGAAAGAACAGTGAAATAAAATACCCAATCAGTAAAGCTGTTGTTACGCGAACCGCATGACGGAAATTTGAAGATTGTAAAGTAAGATTGTTAATTAGTAACTTAGGATCCAATTCAGTATGAGGAGTAAACTTCTCCAGTTCCACATCATTTCTGTACTCTTTGCTAATCATTTTATCATACCGTGTACTAAGATGTAATCTTTTGACACGTTCTGTAATATCCTGTAAACTGTAGATGATTTGCCGCAGTGCAATAAAATCTTCAATGGTTTTAGTATTAATATTCTCCTTACGAACAGCAATATAGGTGTCCTTTGTTTTGCGCTCCAGAGCATCTAAATCTTTGCTATTGTCTGATGGTCTACCCCACTGCAAAGCCTGCCCAATTTCATTCAGTTCAACAGCCAAGGTGTGCAGTTGCGCAGCAATTACTTCTAAAATGCCAGTTTTTTCAAACTTAGCGTGTAATACAGCATAATCGTACTGTGAAGTCATTATTCTTTCATACAAATCAATACTGTCTAAAAAAATTGACATCAGCACACGGCTGCGCACAGTGGATTCTGCTATAATCCGACGTGTCTTGAACAATATTTCACGCAGATCATCCTGGTCCTGCCGGATAGTTACCTGGTAGCGCATTAACTGATCCTGTAGTTTTGTATAGTCGGGCTTTTCCCCATAAAACTGTGCTTTTACTTCCAGATAGTTAGCCAATTCTATAATACTTTTCCCAATCAGTTGCTGTATCATTTTGTAAGGACGTAGCGTGTGTAGTAATAAACTGAGTATTAAATACCACACACCGCCAGCAGTAAACAAGATCGCCTCTCTTAATACACTCATGTGAGCCGCCAAATGGCCATCTATATTGAAGACAAAAACAATTAGTGCAACCGCCCCGATGGAGCTTACACGGTTGCCATATACCGCTATCAGCGATAAAAACATTCCAAAGAAAATAATAGCCGGCGTTACCAGCCATGGATTTGCATGCAGACTGCCTGTGATAAGGATGATTGCAAAATTGAGAATCATACTAGCAACAACACCGTTAATACGATGGCGCACAGGCCCGGGATTATCTGTAAGTCCTGTAAACATTGCACCTAAAGGCAAAGCCATCATAGTAACCAGCAGGTCATTATGATATAAAATAAAAGAAGGTATTAGCGCGGCAGCCGTCATGCGGATACCGGTATAGAGGTTTTGGCTACCTAAGAAATTTCTGATTTGATTGGTGGCTTCCATTAATGAAAAATTAAGACTCAGCTATTTTAAAAGATGCAAATGTTAACCGTTCTTAAAGTACACTTAAAATAATAAACATTTTATAAACACGTATTGATACAAAATATATTTGGTATCAATTTAGTAATACTATTTAACATCTATATTCATTAAAAACGTGGAGAGATGGAAAGGGAATTAATTTTGCTTGCGCCTAAGGATTCTGTACTTACCGCTGAAGAAATAGAGATTGAGAAAAGAAACATGAAAAAACTGTTTCCGTATATCGAATCTTTCAATGCCTTCCTTATTACTAATGAAATCTTAGATGTAGTAGAAAGGAAAAAAATTACAGGTCGTCAACGCCTGCTGAAAGCTTTTTGTGGAGAGAAATCGGAGCACGAGCTTTTTATCATTTGTAACAATTAAAAAGAAAGCGTGAGTAACCTCACGCTTTCTTTTTGTAAGTTATACACGTTCTTAACGTCTAAAGCCTCCCGGCATGCGCCCCGTTCCCATTGGCATATTGTTCATCATCTTCATCATGCTGCGCATCTGGTCAAACTGTTTCATAAATGTATTTACTTCGTTCAAATCCTTTCCACTTCCTTTAGCTATGCGCATTTTACGCCTTTGATCTAATAAATCCGGATTAGCACGCTCCTGCGGTGTCATAGAGTGTATAATTGCTTCTATACCTTTAAAGGCATCATCACTAATATCAATATCTTTTATTGCTTTACCCACACCTGGTATCATTGCCATTAAATCTTTCAGGTTACCCATCTTCTTTATCTGTTGCAACTGATCAAGAAAATCCTGAAAGTCGAACTGGTTTCTGCGTATTTTTTTCTCTAACTTCTTAGCTTGTTCCTCATCAAATTGCTCCTGGGCTTTTTCTACCAGGGATATTATATCGCCCATACCAAGGATACGTTGTGCCATACGATCGGGATAGAATACATCGAGTGTTTCCATCTTTTCGCCGGTACTTACAAATTTAATGGGCTTGTTTACTGTGTATTTTATTGATAATGCTGCACCACCGCGTGTGTCTCCATCCAATTTGGTTAGAACTACCCCGCTAAAATCAAGTCGATCGTTGAAGGCTTTTGCTGTATTCACAGCATCCTGACCGGTCATGCTATCCACTACAAACAATATTTCCGTAGGATTTACTGCATTTTTGATGTTTGCCACCTCAATCATCATTGTTTCATCGATAGCAAGACGACCTGCGGTGTCTATAATCACTACGTTTTTATTCTTTGCTTTAGCTTCTATAATAGCATTTTGTGCAATAGATACCGCATCTTTATTCTCGCGTTCGGCATATACTTCCACACCTATCTGGTTGGCTAATACTGTAAGCTGGTCAATAGCTGCAGGACGGTAAATATCTGCTGCTACAAGTAATGGGGATTTGCCCTTTTTGGTTTTAAGGTAATTTGCCAGCTTGCCGCTAAAGGTTGTTTTTCCGCTACCCTGCAGACCAGCGATCAGTATCACCGCAGGGTTACCACTAATGTTGAAACTTGCTTCGGTGCCGCCCATCAAATCGGCGAGTTCATCTTTCACAATTTTCACCATTAATTGTCCAGGGCTAATAGCATTGAGTACTTTTTCACCCAAAGCTTTATCTTTTACCCTGTCTGTAAACTCCTTAGCTATCTTATAGTTAACGTCGGCATCTATCAGTGCACGGCGAATATCTTTTATAGTATTGGCAATATTCAAGTCCGAAATCTTTGCTTCGCCTTTAAGGTTTTTAAAGGCACCTTCCAGCCGCTCGGATAAACTGTTAAACATGCATGCTTAATTTTAAATCTTTAATTAATTGTTTGTGTTGAACTGCTGAATGCAAGTTATATACTTGCTCTTCTCAAGGTTGCGAAGTTAATAATCAAAAAAATAGTTTGGTTAAAGAGAAAAAAGAATTATAGCAGCAGAGTAGTTAAAAACAAAAAGTGAATACCACAAGGGCATTCACTTTTATCCTACGCCTCAATGCACACAATTATTTCTGAACCATCAAACGGTAAGAATAAGTAGACCTATCCCGAGTAAATACTTTTACAGTATATATACCATCTGAACAATTACCTAAATCAATATTGTTATTACCTGTTTGTAAAATATTCTTATATACCGGAGTACCATTAGGATTGTATATTACCACCTCGCCTGTTTCACCTTCCTTAAAGTCATTTATATAGATGTTAGTAGAACTACGTGCAGGATTGGGGAATATACGCGTTTGGGCTGTGCTGGCTCCCTGCTGATATAAAACCGGTGCATAAGTGTAGGCATTCTTCTCCACATTGTTGTTTGATACCGTATTGTTATACGATCCAGTATTATTATTGTGAGGAATGGTATTATACTGCTGTGCTTTGAGGGTATTGACGGCTGCAGGCATTATCACTGATAATGCAAATGCAATAAGTAAATTTCTGTACCTCATATTCCACGCTTTTTTTAATATAGCTAATTTCAATTTCGTGCCAATTATTGGATCTAAACTGCTTTTAACGGTTCAAGTACACCGCAGTATTGTTGCTTTTTTGCTACTTTGCGCACTTTATTACACAAATGTCATGGTATGATACAACGTTCACAAACCCTATGGCTGCTACTCGCTGCCGTTTGCACCTTTCTTACTTTTATATTTCCCTTTTATAATCTGAACGCAATCTTAGTAAATGAATCTAATGCGTTTACTGCTAAGTCTAAAATATCTATAACGATATTAGCCTCCATTCTTGGTGCCCTGTAGTTTCATTCTGATCTTTTTGTATAAGAACCGTAAGCTGCAACTACGGCTTTCATTTCTGGCATTACTGCTAAGCCTCATTAATATTTACCTATATTTCACCTATAAGGATGAAGCGGTTAGCGGTGTTTCGCTATTCTCCATCTTTACTTTTCTGATACCTATATTTATACTGATGGCTATTCGGGGTATCTACAGGGATATAAAGCTGATAAAGAGTTTGGACAGGATAAGATAGGTAATTTCTCAGAGATGGCAGTTTGCCAACTCACAAATGTGAGAAACTAATTAAGCTGGACAGTGGGCAGCCTATATAATTGTCCATCGAAAATGAATAATTCTTCTATGGTGTAAGCCCAGTACGGATAGAGTGGCGACTTGCGGAGGTACTTTTCTACTTCTTCTTTTGTTTTAGCACTGAATGTGATCCAGACAGTTTGTGACTCCATGCTTACCATGTAAGAGTCCACTATACCTTTATTTATGAGATAACCAATGTAAGTCCGGTGCGGTGGCACCAACTGCATAAACTCTTCGGTTATCTCAAATGATATAATGACCTGAAACTTTTTCATTCATAACTATTTCTTAATGCCTGCTGCATTAAATTAATTTCCAGTCTAGTAACTGGTTAGACCACTCTGCCTTATAAGGTGCTGCAACGCGGATGTAATTATCCGTATAACCTTCCATCATGCCGTCTTTGTTGTGGTCTTCGAACAGCACTTTACGTGTTTGCCCGGTGTACTGCTGTGTAAAATACTGCATTTTCATGTAAGAAAGGTTACGCAGTGTTTTATTGCGCTGATGCCGTATTTGCACCGGCACTATTGGTTGTATTTCCAGCGCTTTGGTATTGTCTCTTTCAGAATAGGTAAATACGTGCAGATAGCTAATATCAAGACTGTGCAGAAAATCTACGGTATCTTTAAAATCCTCTTCTGTTTCGCCGGGAAAGCCTACAATTACATCTACCCCAATACAGCAATGTGGCATAAGGCTCTTTATCCAAGCTACTCTTTCGGCGTACAACTCGCGGCGGTAGCGGCGGCGCATGGCACCAAGGATCTTATCGCTGCCACTTTGTAGCGGAATGTGAAAGTGCGGCATGAACTTTTGGCTGCCTGCAACAAAAGAGATAATTTCTTTGGTAAGCAGATTGGGTTCTATAGAGGAAATACGATACCGCTCAATGCCTTCCACTTTGTCCAGAGCGACAATCAAATCGTAGAAGCTTTCTTCGCCCCTTTTATTACCATCAGGACCTTTGCCGAAATCGCCCAAGTTCACCCCTGTCAGCACAATTTCCTTAACGCCTTGATTAGCAATACTCTTCGGCATTGGCAACTACATTGGCGATACTGTCGCTACGGCTTTTGCCTCGTGCCATTGGTATGGTGCAAAAAGAGCAATTGTAATCACAGCCATCCTGCACTTTGAGGAAGGTACGGGTTCTGTCGGCAATGGAAAAAGAAGCATTAAAGCCGGTCACGTCTTCAATATCACAACTGGATATTTTTGCCGAGTTGCCTTTGGTCAACTCCTTTAGATGCTGACTAATATTGAATTTTTCCGCAGCACCTAATACTAAATCTACACCCTGAATCTCTGCAATTTCCTTAGGCTTTAGCTGTGCATAGCAGCCGGTAATCACCACAAGGCTTTCGGGCGAGCGGCGCTGAATGCGACGCACCAGTTGGCGGCATTCTTTATCGGCATTATCGGTAACGGAGCAGGTATTGATGACATACACATCAGCGGTATCGTCAAAGCTTTTTTTCTCAAAGCCATCCCGCTCCAGCATACGCGAGAGTGTGGAGGTCTCGGAGAAATTGAGTTTGCAACCCAATGTGTGAAATGCTACTGAACGCCGCTGTGTCATAAGGGCGCAAAGATAAGATACAGGGATTAAGTAAGTTATTGAACGGTTTTAAGGGGGATGTTAAATAAGAGTTTAAGGGACAAGGAATAAGCAACAAGATACAAGCATTTAAGGGGTAATGTTCAATATGGAAGGGGGTAGATACCAAGTTACTAAGGAGGATATACGGGGGAGATATGGAGGAGATTAGGTATAAGTTCAGTATAACTTAAGTATAAGTTAGGTATAAGTTAGGTATAACTCGGAGTTGTTCAACTACTTTGGAAAAGGTTTTTGGGAGGTAATAGGGGTTTGAAATGAATGCGTACAAGTTCTACATAAAAGGTCAGAATGATTATTATATTTACTTGCGGACTTGCAAATTGTATTATATACAATCACTTTGACGCGTTTAGATGTAAAAAATAGCTGAGGAGTATTTATGTTTGGATTCCCTTTACCCTGGTAAATAAATAAAAAATATGAAAGCCAATAAGAGATATTGGGTGTATTCACCCCAAAAAGCCCCAAAAACAAAGTTATCCGAATCGGACAAAAAAGCTATTCAGGATTATTTTCAGCCTTTAATTGATGACTTTAAGAAGCAATACATTCCGGAAAACCCAAATAAGGAGTTTAACTACCTTGTAGATATCTACTCAAAGTGGTATCAGAATTATTTTTATTTATGTGAGAAGTATAAATCAGAACACCCCAACAGAATAAAGGATGAAATTGAAGAAAAATTTGTAAGGTTAACATATAGAGGACAAAATCAGTTTGACTTTTCCTATTTCCGGCACACAGGGCAGTGGTTTTTGGTAGCAGAAGGTCTTACTATGGAAGACTGTAAGGATATGATTTTATCTAATCCTAATTTTCAACCTATTAGTTAAATAAGTAAACTTAGAACGACAAAATACTTTCTGACGGAGCAAGCTGCAGAGGCTATGGTGCAGATTCCAAGACGAAAACATGTATGAGACATGCGCTTATACTTTTGACTTCTTTACCACGTAAATTACTGAACTGTATTTGGCTGCATTGACTAAGGCATTCATATTGGAGCGTAAGCCATTAATGAAAGCACGGGGCAACTGGCTGCTGCCGGTACGGTATTGCTCACTTAACATGCTGATATAAAAGCTATCGAACAGCATGGGTACATATTGGGTGATTGTAAAGCCGTGCTGCTGCAGTAGGCTCCTCATACTTTGGGGTGAAAAATGGTACAGGTGGCGGGGTACATCGTAAGCTGCCCAATATTCCTGGTAAATAGTGGCATCTAAGCTGGTGTAGTTGGGTACGGCAATAATGAGGGTGCCGTTTTGGTTTAAGAATGCGTTCACAATTTTGCAGATAGCCGTGCAGGTCGTGCACATGCTCCAGCACGTGCCACATGGTTATTACATCAAAACTCTGAGCTTCAAGCTTGTATAAGGCTTCGGGCAGTTGAAAATTGAGCTTGTATTTGTTTATTGCGTTTTGGCGGGCAGTTTCATCCGGCTCCAGCCCTATCACATTCCAGCCTGCTTGCTGCATAATATGGGCAAAAGCCCCGGTGCCCGCCCCTACATCCAGCAGTACTCCTTTTCTCAAACCACTAATCTTTTGTACCAACTGCAGCTTTTTCTTAAGGGTAAACTTCCGGATAGCATGGTACAGTTGATTGATAATGCCTTGTTTGGTATCGGTGTGAGATACGTAATGTGGTGACATGTAATATCTTCCAACATCTTCCGGTGCAGGTGCATCCTGGGTAAATCGCAAGGTACAATTGTTACATTGCCAGACGCTGAATGTTTCCTTACTTACGGTAAAATCCTTTACCTGCAATACCGGTGTTATCTGCTGACTGCCGCAGGCAGGGCAAGCAGAATAGTGGATATTTTGGGGCATGGCGGCAAATATAGGATATGCTAAGAAAGGATAATGATTATACTGATAATAGCTGATAAACTGACGAATAATGTCTTCAAATGAAATTTAGCTCCAGCTCCTCTATTATTTACCAGAGGAGTTACGTATAATTAATTTGGATGGCAGCTCAATGCATGTACCTGATAAATCAACACCGGGCTTTTCGATACTTTTAAAAAGTAATTCAACTGCCGTTTTCCCCATTTGAAAAGCAGGCTGTGTGATAGTAGTAAGTGATGGATTCAGGATTTGGGCTGTTTCCACAGTAGAAAAGGCTACTACTTTTATTTCATCAGGAATATTTATGCCGGTTTCCTGTGCTACCAGATACACCTGGAAAGCCAACCTTTCAACTGAAGCAACAATGCCATCTGGTTTGTAATCACTTAAAAGCAGTTGTCTTATTTCAGCAAGAGTGGCATCTTCATTACCTGTGTAAGAAATTATTTTTTGTTCAGCGTCAATACCGGCTGCAAACAAAGCTGCAGAAAATCCTTCCGCTCTTTTGGCGCATATAGATAATGAATATGATAAAGAAAGAAAAACAGGATTGCTGCATCCCCGTTCCAATAAATGTTTAGCCGCTATAAAACCACAATCGTAATCATTAGTGACCACTTTCGGAATATCCAGGTTCTCAAATTCACGATCGAAAAAAACAACAGGTATCTTTTCAGCTTGTAGTTTAAGGTAATGTTCCGGAGAGGTTGTTTCTCCTGAAATGGAAATCAATATACCATCTACGCGTCCGCTACCACATTCTGCCGCAATCATTTTCTCATTTATAAATTTTTCGTGAGAAAGATAAATCAGCAGATGGTATCCTTTTGCTTCCGCTACAGATTGGATACCTTTAATTGCGAGTGAAAAAAAATTGTCTGCTATTTCAGGTATTATAACTGCAATTGTTTTACTGTGTTTCTTTTTCAGGCTACTTGCATACGGGTTGGGTGTATAATTAAGCCTTTCTGCAGCTTCCAGCACTCTTTGTTTTGTTTTACTACTTATTTCATAACTATCCTTGAGTGCCTTAGAAACTGTAGATGCTGAAAGCTGAAGTGATTGTGCCAGCTCTCTTATATTTAGCTTTTTCATTTACACACTTATTACTTTATACTAACCTAAAGACTGCTTTTTATCTGGTACTGCAGCTTTATTTACGAAACCGATTTCGTAAATAAAGCAATCTTTTAAAGTACAGAATAGAAAAAAAATTGAACTTGCACTTCAAACTAACCTAAAAAGATTACATGCGTTCAGTCAACAGGTTAATTAACATTCAGGCAAATTCCCTTCTTTTTTTCCGGCTAGAAAATGCTTGTTTCTAAAAATCATACGACGCCTGTAATTGTCTTTTTCAAATTTATCGTATAGAGGTGAAAGATTATAATACCGTGGAAAATACCGATAGGCAGGCACATAAGTAATGTTTTTATTTATTCAACAAATATTCAATTGTTTAATCAGGTAGTTATGAGACAAATGAGATAGAAATTAAACATAGGAAAATTGTTGCCGATAAAAAATAAGTGTCCAAATAACAACTACATACCAGTTTTATTCATTAAAAAAATGTTTATGAGATTGCTTCGCGTCAGAAAGCCGAATATCGGTCTGCTTACAATCATGACCTGCTTTTTACTGCTACCTGTATTCCTGCTGGCACAGGAAAGCAGAACTATTTCCGGCAGAGTAACGGATTCAGCCGGCACTTCACTTCAGGGAGTAAGTGTTGCCGTACAGAAAAGTAAAGCAGCAACAGTTACAGATGCAAATGGCAACTATGCTATCAAAGCAAAAGCAGGAGATGTTCTCCTTTTCAGTTCCATTTCCTATTCTGAACAACAAATTACCGTTGCGGATGCCAGCAACTACGATGTGGTTATGAAAGCTTCGGTTGCAGCTCTTGGCGATGTGGTAGTGGTAGGTTATGGACAAAGTTCGAGAAGAAATCTGTCCAGCGCTGTTACTACTGTCAAGCCCGGCGACCTTAATAAGGGTGCTATCAGTGATGTGGGGCAAATGCTCCAAGGTAAAGTACCGGGGTTAAACATTACGGCCAGTGGCGACCCCAACAAACCAGCCGCAGTAGTATTGCGGGGACCATCCACTATCAATAGCCCTCAGGGTCCATTTTATGTGATAGATGGAATTCCAGGGGCTGATATTGCGGCGATTGCACCAGACGATATTGCATCCATAGATGTTTTGAAAGATGCGGCAGCCACTGCTATTTATGGCAACAAAGCTTCAAATGGTGTTATTATGGTTACCACTAAAAAAGGCAGGGCAGGCGTACCACAAACTGTCTTACAACGGATATGCCGGGCTGGAGCAGGTTAGCAATAATCTTAATTTGATGAATGCTGACCAGATCAGAAACTACGTAACGAAAAACGGAAACTCCATATCACCAAGTGATGACCTGGGAGCTAATACCGATTGGATGAAAGCTATTGAAAGATCGCAGGCATTTTCACAGAACCATAATCTTTCATTGAGCGGCGGCAGCAATAAAACCACCTACAGTGCTAGCCTTAACTATTTTGATAAAGAAGGTATTTTGCTAAAAAGCAACCTGCAGCGGGTAATTGGCCGACTCAGTATTCAACATAGCGCACTGAATGACAAACTGAAGTTAGGGATGAATATTGTCAATTCAAGCAGCAAAGCCGGTAACGTGCCTTTGCAAAACGTAGTATTATTACAAGCTGCCAAACACCTGCCGGTTTCTCCGGTTTATAATGCTGATGGCTCTTATTTTGAAAACTTCAATACTACCGGTTACTACAATCCTGTTTCGTTGATTAACAATGCAGAGGACGATACCAAATACAGCACCTTGCTGGGCAATTTTACTGCCGAAGCAAAATTGCCTTTTGGACTCAGATACAACCTGAATGTTGCCTACCAGAAAAACACATCGCTGCATGGGGAATACTATAACAGCTATTATTCTAACAATTATAAGTCGGGTTTTTATAACAACCCTGACCCTGGATTTTACGGGCATACTTTGCTTTCATTTGGTACCAATGGCGCTGCTTACAGGAGTTATTACGAGAACACGTCCACTACTATAGAATCTTATCTTACATGGGACAAAAAAATAAATGAGCACAGCATCAATGCCGTGATAGGCTATTCATGGCAGAATAATACCACTGGTGATGGCTTGCAGGCCAGCAACACCAATTTTGTTTCTGATTACACAGGCTACCAAAACCTGGGTTTGGGTAACTATAGTGCTGTAAACGGATATACTGTTGATTTTGGAGGAACAGTTTACCAGCAAACAAAATTTATATCTGATTTTGCCCGACTTAACTATAACTATGCCGATAAGTACCTTTTGCAGGCTTCCATACGCAGGGATGGAAGTTCCGTATTCGGCACGAATAATCAGTGGGGTTATTTTCCTGCAGTAAGCCTTGCATGGAGAATTAAGCAGGAAAACTTCATGCAAAATGTTTCATTTATAAGTGATTTGAAGCTGAGGTTAAGTTATGGTGAAACAGGTAATGCTTTTGGCTTTGGGGCTTATACCGCCAAACTATTGTATAACAGGCAGGGCACCTATTATAACAATGGTGTGTTTGCTACCGCAATAGGAGTTGCCCAAGGCTCCAATCCGGATTTAAAATGGGAAATAACAGCCACCAAAAACGTAGGCCTCGATTTCGGGCTTTTCAATAGTAAAATAACCGGATCCGTAGATTGGTATGAGAAGATAACAACCGATATGATATTTGGTTATACGGTAAGCAGTACTATTGTTCCGGGAGGTTTTGTATATGGCAACGGAGGAAAGGTACGCAACAGGGGGATTGAAGTAAGCCTCTCTTCAACACCAATTCAGAGTAAGAGCTTCAGGTGGACTACAACACTGAATTTGGCAAGTAATAAAAACATAATACTGGATTTGCATGGCCCGGCGAAATATGGTGTGAATCCTGATTCAATTGTATATACTTATCCTGAAGGTCCGGGACAGTCTGGCAGTACTTTGCAGATTTTGAAAGTGGGCCATCCAATTGGTCAGTTCTTTTCATATGTTTATGAAGGAAAAGATGCCAATGGCAACTCTCAGTTCCTGAGACATGATAAATCTTTAACTACATCGCCTGCTATTGGTACTGATTATTTTTATATTGGAAGCCCTCATCCAACACTTTTACTGGGATGGAACAATACTTTCAGCTATAAAAATTTCGATCTGAACATTTTTATACGGGGTGTATTCGGTAACAAAATTTTCAATGCGACAAGGGCTGATCTTTCCTATACCGTTAATGCTGCTGTAAACAACATTGTTACTTCAGCTTCGGAAGATCTTATGACCGATGCTAAAAATAATTACTATTCTTCCCGCTATGTAGAAGATGGATCATATGTGCGTTTTGATAATGCAACATTAGGATACCATATACCGGTAAAAAGCAGTTACATCAGTTCTCTTCGCGTTTATGCTACTGCCAACAATTTGTTTGTTATTACTAATTACTCGGGAGTTGATCCTGAAATAAACCAGGGCGGCGTAGCGCTTGGCGTTGACTACAATAATTTTTACCCCAAAACCCGTACAATGTTGCTGGGAGTAAATATTGGATTCTGATAAGCTAAACCAGGAGTAATCTATAGTAATAAAAATTAAAAATATACAAATGAACAATAACTGTAAATACATCATACCATTCCTGCTACTCATTACTGCTATGAGTGCATGCCATAAAGTAGATGTAACTCCCAACTCACTGTACACAGCGGATGTGTTTCCGCAAACAAAAGAGCAGTTCCAGTCTGTTATTGGGCCAATATACTCCAACCTTCGTGGCCATTTTACCGGTTCATACTGGTTTGTGCAGGAATGCTCAACGGATGAGGCTATACTGCCTGCATACGGCGGAAACTGGTACGATGGAAATAAATACCATGAGTTGCACGATCATAACTGGACAAAAGACAATGCATGGGTAAACTCAGACTGGGCTGATGCTACCGGCCTTGTAGGGCTCTGCAATCAAACTTTATATATATTGAAGAGTGCGCCGGAAGGCTCTGCTAAAGATGCAAGCCTTGCCGAAGTAAAAACTATGCGGGCTTATGCTTTTTGGGAAATGTGTGACCTTTACGGAAATGTACCATTGGATACGATATATCCCAGCCCCGGCCTCAAAACCAATGCAAAAAGAGCAGAAGTTTTTAATTATGTAGAATCTGAATTAAAAGCGGCACTCCCCTATTTAAAACCAAATGTTGATGGCTCAACATATGGCCAGATAACTAAATACTTTGCTTTTTCGCTGCTGGCCAAACTGTACCTGAATGCAGAAGTATATACAGGAACACCGAAATATAATGAATGTATAGCCGCCTGCGACAGTATCATTAACTCAGGCAATTACGGCATCGAACCCAGCAATACTTATCTTCAGATGTTCTATCCCACCAACGGCCCTACAACACAAAAGGAATTCATTTTTGCTATTCCTTACGATCCATCCACTTCGTCTGGCTGGGTACTTGTTGCCCGTTATGATCTTAACAGGAATCTTGGTATTAAATACCGGTATTCCGGCTCAACACCAGGTTCTTATGTTGACCCAATAATCAACGGGTCAACCGGGAATGGCCTTGTTAACAGTAAGCCAAGCGGCCCAAGGGCAACATTATCCTCTTTTCTGAATTATTTCCTTGAAGATACTAATGACATACGCTTAAAACAATGGCTGTATGGCCCTCAATATTGGGATAATGGTAACCCCATTATGGTGCAAACTACCAAACTTGGGTACAACCAGTTTTACACCGGTTCAGACGGAGGAGCTACTTATATATATCCTTTGGTGATTGATACCTCTATTAAATTAAGGCAGAACCCTGCATTATTTGATTGCGGTAATGATGAAATAGCCTGGAACGGTGGCGCAAGGAATATCAAATTTTATCCGGACCCCAATTCAACTACCAGGAATCAGAGTAATGATGTTCCTGTTTTCCGTTATTCTGATATCATATTGATGAAAGCAGAAGCTATCCTGAGAGGCGGCAATCCTACCTTAGGACAAACAGCATTATCGTTGGTAAATATGATAAGAAGCAACAGAACTACTTCTCCTGAATGGACTACTGTTACTTTAGACGATTTATATAAAGAAAGATGCCGTGAGTTTGCCTGGGAATGCTGGCATAGAAATGACATGATCCGCTTTGGAAAATTCGAAGATATTTATGGCTTTAAAACAAATACAGATACTTATCGCCGCCTTTTTCCAATACCTACCATTGCGATTTCTACCAATAACCTGCTGGTACAAAATCCAGGTTACTAAGCATGTTACGGATAAAAGGGTGAGATACCGGAACCATGAAGAACACCTCGCAACATAAGCCGGAGCATATTACCGTAGCCGGCAGCTACAAAAACTAAACTGATGGTGCTAATTTGCACCCTGTTTAGTACTGTGTTGCCGGCTCAACATTTGATTCAATATGTGCAGCCGCTTTCAGGAACTGCTCCATCCACAACCATCAGCGCATCAAAACACAGTGAAGCAGGATCGGAAAAAAATGCCAATACCATCCCGGCTGTGGGTTTGCCATTCGGGATGACACAGTGGGTAGCGCAGACACAAACTACGGAAACCAAATGCATTGCGCCTTATGTATATACAGACAGCCTGCTTACCGGTTTCAGAGGCACGCATTGGATAAGCGGCTCCTGCATGCAGGATTATGGCAGCGTTACCATCATGCCAGTAGCGGGAAAACTGAAAACAAAAGCACGGAGTATGCTGTTGCTTTTTCGCATCAGCAAGAAGAAGCAACGCCAGCTTATTATAAAATAACCACCGATCAATTTACAGCAGAGATGACTGCTTCTTTGCGTTGTGGGGTAATGCGCTTTACAGTTAATAAGGATGACAGTTTGTTTCTGCTGGTGATGCCAAACAGCGATTTTAGCAAAGGCTTTATCAGGGTGGATGCTGCTAAAGGTATCATTTACGGCTACAATCCGGTGCATCGTATTTATCAAGACTGGGGGCAGCCTGCAGGGTTCAACGGGTGGTTTTATATAAAAATAGAAAAGCCGTTTAAGGTAAAAGGCACATTCAGTGAAGAAAACATCTTTTATAAAGACAGCTATACAAGATAAAAAAGATATCGGTGTTTTTGCAGGGTTTAAATTACATAAAGGAGAACAGTTGCTTATAAAAACAGGCACCTCCTTTAGTAGCCTGGAAGGTGCAAAGAAGAACCTGGAAAAAGAAATTGGTACAAAAAGTTTTGAAGAAGTACAGTCTGAAGCAGATTCGTGTATGGGAGGATGCACTTTCAAAGATCACCGTTGAAACGAAGAGCGAAAAGGAAAAGAAGATATTTTATACGGCACTTATATCATGCTATGCAACATCCAAGGTTGTATAATGATGTAGATGGCACCTATCCAAAATTTGCCGGTAATTACGAATTGATGAATAGTGGCAACAGCAACTATTATGATGATTTTTCCATGTGGGATATTTACCGTGCACAATTGCCGCTTGCTGGAGATACTGGAACCGGCAAGTAACCAGCGATTTGGTTCAGTCGCTGATATGAAAAGGACAACAAGGCGGCTGGTTGCCTATTTTTCCTTGCTGGAACAATTATACTGCGGCCATGATTGGTGATCATGCTGCGTGCATTCATTGCATCGGCTTATAATAAAGGCATTCGTGGTTATGATGTAAATGAAGCATACCGGCTGATGAGGGCAAATGCGTTTACTGTTCCTGATGAAAAAGATTATATAAATGGTAAAGGCAGAAGAGGCGCTGAATATCTTACCTGAAATATGGTTATATACCACTGGAAGACAGTGTGCCGGATGCATTTCATAAAAAAGAGCAGGTGAGCCGAACACTGGAATATGCTTTTGATGATTATGCATTATCTGTCATGGCAAAAGCACTTGCAGGAAAGGATGATTATGCAAAACTGCACAGCCGTGCTTTCAATTATAAAAATGTATTTGATCCGGATATCAAACTGGTGAGTGGGCGTTATGCAAATGGTACCTGGTACAGAGATTTTAATGCCGATAACAGAGCTTTCTATCATTACCGAGGGAACGCCACGTCAATATACTTTTTATGTTCCGCAGGATGTGCCGGGTCTTGCAGCGATGATGGGCGGAAGAAAAGCATTGGAAAATGCACTGGACAGTTTATTCTTAAAAGGATGAATACTGGCATGGCAATGAGCCAGGGCACCAGATACCTTTTATGTATAATTATACGGCATCGCCCTGGAAAACGCAAAAGGCTGTAAGAGCAATTTTACAGAATGAATATAGTGATGGACCCGGCGGTTTAAGCGGTAATGATGATGCCGGACAGATGAGCGCCTGGTATGTTTTTGCAGCAATAGGTTTTTACCCGCTTGATCCTGTGTCGGGAAATTACCTGTTGTGTTCACCACTATTCGATAGTATTACAATAAAGTTATTCGGCAACAAAACATTCAATATTGTTTGTCATAAACAAAGCGAAGCGGCTATCTACATCAGCAAGGTGGAGCTTAACGGCGTAAACTATACAAAAAATTATTTACAGCACCAGGATATTGTTAAAGGTGGCATATTGCACATATGGCTTCAGCCAACGCCATCCGATTGGGGCAGTGAAGTTGGTGAGCAGCCAAAAGGATTATCTTCAAAATAGTAGTGGTATGCAAAAAAATAATTTACTTATAATGACTTTGCTGCTGTTTTTTCATGCAGGAGCTCAGCACATTTTCAATATACAAACATTCGGTGCAAAGGGAGATGGACAAACGAATGATGCCGGGGCAATCCAAAAAGCCATTAACGCATGTTCAAAAGCAGGTGGGGGAACAGTGTTGGTGCCAGGTCCCTTTACTTTTCTTACCGGACCTTTTGACCTGAAGTCAAATGTTGCACTTATTGTAGAAACGGGCGCCATTCTAAAAGCAAGTCCTGATGAAAAAATATATACCAAAAGCGCTTTCAGGGACAACCCGGGAGAAGGCACCATATGGATCGGCGGCGAAAATGCAGAGAATATTACCATTAGCGGCGGCGGCAGGATTGATGGTAATGGTATTGCATTTATGGGGCAGGAACTGGAAGATTCTTATGAATTGAAACCATTCTATGTAAAGGATCCGCGGCCACATGTAATGACATTGGTCGGATGTAAAAATATCCGGATCAAAGATCTGCATATTGGCAATTCTGCCTACTGGACTATTCACCTGGCGGGTTGCAATGATGTAGTGATTTCGGGCATTACGCTGCTCAACAGTTTAAAAGTAAGAAACAGCGATGGAATAGATGTAGACCATAGTAAAAATGTACGTATCAGTGATTGTTATATTGAAAGTGGTGATGATTGTATTTGCTTAAAAAACAGGAGAGAATATGAAGCATTCGGGCATTGCGAAAATATTGTGGTTTCCAATTGCACCATGACATCCAGAAGCTGTGCCATTAAGATAGGTTCAGAGAATATGGATACCATACGGCAGGTGCTAATTAACAATTGCATTATTAAAAACAGCAACCGGGGAATAGGTATTCAAAACAGGGATGAAGGCTTGGTGAGTGATGTGATCTTTTCCAACATCATTATTGAAAGCCATTTGTTTAGCGATGTATGGTGGGGAAAAGCGGAACCAATATATGTAACCGCTTACCGCCGGGCGAAAATCAGTGGCAAAGATGCCAGTTGGCGTTTCCCGGCAGGGGCAACAGCAGGGAAAGTGGGAGCAGTAAAAAATATTACTTTCAGCAATATTAAATGCTTCAGTGAAAACGGGGTGTATGTAAGTGCCGAATCAAAAGAAAAGATGGATGCCATCATTTTCGATAATGTTGATGTATTCATTGATAAAACAACCTCAATACCGGGTGGCGTGTATGACCGACGTCCCTCTGAAGCAGAAGGATTTGTGAAGGGCAGAACATCCGGGTTTTATTTTGATACAGCTACAGGTATCGTTGTAAGAAACTGCTCCGTAAAATGGGGAAATAACCGCCCGGATTATTTTGCTTATGCTTTAGAAACACATGACATACCTGGTTTGAAAATTTCCGGTTTTGACGGGGAATCCGCTTTTCCCCAAAAAATGCCTGCTCAATACAACAAATAATGTGTATGTCTAAAAGTCAAACGTTCCGCTAGAACATGAGTACTCCCAAATCGCTTTTAACTACCGGTAAGGTCTTCCGCTGAAAGACAATATAGCACTACTCCACTGCTATCCTGTACCACACGCTTTACTATTCTCTCGTAATTGAATATTCTTATTACTAATTCTCCTAACTTAAGGAGAGTTAGTGGTATGTAGCGTTGCTAACTGTACCCCCCGACACCTAAATGGTGAGAAAGGTATGCGCAAAGTAATGGAGGTATGCATACAAGCAGGGAGGGAGTTGAAGACGAGTTAGTACCAGGGAAATAGGGAGAAGATTAGGTATAACTTATGTATAAGTTAAGTATAACTTAAGTATAACTTAGGTATAACTCGGGGCTATTTCATAAGATTTGGAATAAGGCAAATGCAGCCAGTGAAAATCTAAATACACCCTGTACTCACGTTAACTTAGTTAAAGTCTAATTTATTCATGTAGAAGCAGCCAGATCACCAGTTTACGGCTCATCCAACTTTTACATTCTTTTCGCTTTATTGTGTGTAATTTTCCGCTCGATGAGCAAGCGAACAAAAGGCTTCAAAGGCGTACGGAATAACGTTACTTTTTATCTTCCTTTTACCTGGTATTTTGTTGTATTTGCAGTTTGTTGCTTAGCAGGTTATAAATGGCTAAGTACCCAACCAAAACTGCCCGATACCGCATATGCTGATATTTTCCCTTTGCTGATCCATATTGCAGTATTCTTTGTTGTTGTTGTTCTTTCTATTTCGTTGCTGTCGGTGCTTGTTTCTTTTTTATTCTTCCTGATTAAGAAAAACAGAGGAGCTATTACTTTCAAGATCGGTACGAAACCTTTGCAAACAAAAAGAGGAGAGCAAAAGCAGACGGTACAATTGGATATTCACCCGATTGTAAAGCCATTTTTGGGTTTTGTTAAAATACGATTGAAGTATGATGAGGAGCATTATTCTAAAAAGTTCTCGCTGATTGAACAATCGCAAAAGAAATTAATCAGTACGGCTATCTCCGGCACTTATAACTGGAAACTGCCGGAGATAAAGGAATACCAGATAGAAAAAGCGATTATTTATTTCGAAGACTTCTTCCAGTTCTTTTCGCTTGTACTGCCTGTTTCTACGAGCAACCGCTTTTACACGCAGCCGTTGGATGCGGCAGATAAGGTAATTCAGGCTACACCGCGCCGAACCGAAGAAACGAATACACGTATTGAAGAACTGAAGCGTGTGGAAGGGGAATACATCAATTATAAGCATTTTGAAGGCAATGATGATGTGCGCCGTATAGTATGGAAGATCTATGCGAAAAATAAGGACCTTGTAGTACGCATTCCCGAGATTTTGGATCCTTATGCTTCGCATATTTACCTCTATGCTTCATTTTTTGCAGACGACATGCCCAGGAATGAAGTTATTGATGTCCCGTTTTTGAATTATTACAAAAGCAAGATCTGGAATATTTACCGTCAGTTGGTGCAGGAAGGTTTTGAGGTACGTTATATACCCGACCAGCCGATTGCTGCTGCCAATACCAATGATGCACAGCAGCAGGCGAAGTACAGTATCAGTACCAGTAAGTGGCATAGCGATAAAGACCTGAAGCAATATGTACAAGCCAAAGATGCGGCGATGGTGGTGGTTTCTTCTCTAAGTGATGCAGATGATGTAGCGCAATTGGTGGATCAGTATGGCAGTGCTATTTCGTTTGTATTTGTACAGTTGACAAATAGTCTGCATCAATCGGGTGTAGGTGATTGGCTGCAGTGGCTATTTGTACAGAATGAAAAGGATGCTATTAATGAGTACCGGAGAAAATGGAATTTATCTTTTGCGCGTTCTAAGATTGTTAATAATGAAAAACGCTTAAGGGAAATCATTTCGAAGCATGGAAAGGTGGTTAGTGTCTAAGTTTTTGAACCACAGAGGCAGTATAGACACAGAGCGGCACAGAGATAATGAGGTTGGATTATGTAATTACTGTTTGTTTTCATTTATCTTGAGATAGTCTAGGTTTGCGGTTGCATAATTACCATTTAATAAACTTTTCGGCTTTTAATTTTACTAAAACACAAATAGATTAGTACAGGAGTATAATTTTCATGAGAATTGGAAGAATACATAGTTATAAAAAGGTGATTGCACAATTGCTGTTGCTGGTATTACCAACAGCTGCGTTGATGTATTATGATTTTTGGGATGCCAACCGCTTTTTTGCCATCCTGCAAAACGACTGGCTGCTACAGGGTAGCTATTTTTTAGCTGGATTGGCATTGTCCACTATTTTTTATTCATACAGGTTCCGGTTTGTAACGACTGCGGCAGTGTTGGCAGCTATTTTATTTTTAGCATATAAGCTCTTAGGAGTGGTAGTCGTCACGGAATTTGGATTTTTAATTACCATACAGTTTTACATCTTCTGCACCATCTTTTGTGCGGCATGGATGGTAGGTTATGGTTTTAGCAGGGCAAGATGGTTTACCATTTTATGGAGCATTTTGCTGCTGGTAGTACAAGTATTGATCGTAAGCAAAACTGCAGATATAAAAGCTTCTGCTTTGATCGGCGCATTTGTACCGGTACTTGCTTATTCGGTGTACATTATTTACACTGCCGAGCTGATACGTAACATGAATGAAGATGGACCGGGTTTTGGCTGGTTTGTTGGTAAGCGGATGATTGGCTTTGCTGTGGTACTGGCGCTATTGCTGGCAGGCACTTTTACTTATTTCCAGAAGGATTTTAAGGCCATTGAAACAGAATGGGGTGGCATGAAGCCCGACTATAACAAGAAGGGCAACAGCGAAAGCATGACCAAAACAGGATAAGGATGGCACCATTAAGAATAAAGACCAGACAAGGCTTACCGGCTCATTGAACAAAGGCAAGCGGCTGGTGTTTGTAGCCAAACTGGACAACTTTTTGCCTGATGGCATTACACCTAATCCATTGTATTTTACCGCATACTATTACACCAAGTTTGATACGCTTACGCAAACTTTTGAGATGGATACAGCGCATATGCCATCAAACGATTTGTTTAAGCCTGATCCGTCCAAGATTCCGCTGTATTTTACAAAAACAGATTCTACTGTTATAAAAAATACACATGCAACACTTAACCGCAAAGTGGTGAATGCGGATGTGTATAAAGTACTGCTTTCGCCTGACTGAATATTTAGCGCCATCTACCGCATTTCTCGTGCCAGCCGATTGGTGTGCCAAAGGAATATCAAGAGCAATACACGAGCGCTTACCGCGCCAAGATGTGGGTGAGTGATTTGAACAGCGCTTATTTTATTTACAACCCGGCAGGCAATAAATCGCTGGAAGCTTTCCAGGAACAGCGTTTTAGCCTTTTGCGCCGCATAAAGGATTATCAGGGTTTGGATAAGACAGTTTTATGATTATTACACCTTTATGCCAAGCAATGAGGAGTATAAGAAAATAACATTGCTGGCAAAACAGATCACCGCGAATGCCCAAACGCCGATTGATAAAATGCTGGCAATCAGGAATTATTTTTTAAGCAAGGATGAGTTTGGTCAGCCGCTGTTTAAATACTCTGATAACCCAGGCATTCCGGGTATTCCAAGCGCGAGTAAGCTGACTTATTTTTTGTTTGAAAACAGGAAAGGCTACTGTGCTTATTATGCCGGTGCTACCTTGTTTATGCTGCGTGCTTTGGGTATTCCTTCACAGAGTGGCAGCGGGTTTTTTAACGATTGACAGAAGCAGTAAAAACCCAGGCTGGTATTGGTTTTATGAAGACCAGGCACATGCATGGGTGCAGGCATATTTTCCGGGTTATGGCTGGATGGATTTTGATACAACCATTCCGGATGTAAATACACAACAGGCATCGCAGCCCGACCAAACGCCGCCACTGGATATGCAGCAGGTATATCTGGTTGCTGATGGCGAAGTAACTAATGTGGATACGGTAGGCAAGCTGGTGCAAATGAAGGTAAAGAACTTATTGTACCACGATCAGAATTATACTACCGCAATGCCTTTGGATTTATCAACTGATGCAAGCCGTGCTACTGTTTCGGCAGATACAGCGACTGTTCCGTTAAGTGCTTTGAAAAAAGGCATGCACATTACGGCTGCATCTTATGCAGCAGTGTTGAAAAATATAGAGGCTACTTCAACAGACAGTATGATATCTATATTTAAGAAAATACCCAGCCCGGTGCCGGTGGATGAAATAAAGATCATTGAAAAAGACGAGGCGAAGAAGCTAAAAAAGAAGGAACAGTATGCAGCAGGCAAGCCAATTGATTGGGTGAAGATGATGTGGGCTTCGCTTAGCGGCAGTAGGAACCTTTATTGTGCTACTGTTCTTAACGCCCTACTTTATATGGGTGTATTACAATAGTCGTGCAAGAAGCAAAGACGGTAATGCACGTATGGCTGCATTCAACAAGTACCGTGCGGCTATGCTATTATCTCAACCAGCTTGGCTATAGCCGCGCTATGATGGGACCGCAGCAATATGCACTGCAAACTGATGAGCAGTTTGGCACCCGTTTTGTACCATTTATTGCGGTGTACCAAAAAGCAAAATATAGCTCGGCAGCATTGACGCCGAGGGAAGAAGAAATTGATATGCCATTTTTACAATAACTTCATTTCGCAGGTAAATAAAAACGTTCCTTTTAAAACAAGGGTAAACCGGTTTTTGAACATTTATAATACCATCGGGTACTTTTCTCAACCTAAATAAAAATAAACGATAAGCATGGAAGCAATAGCAACAGAAGCGAATATACAAATGGAGCAGGCACTGGAGAATATTCAGAAGCTGACGGATAATATTGAAACGGTAATACGCGGCAAACGCACGCAAATACAATTTATACTTACGGCGTTATTAGCCAAAGGACATATTTTAATAGAAGATAATCCCGGCACCGGTAAAACGGTAATGGCAAAGACGCTTGGCCAAAAGCATTTCGGGACTGCACCATGCAGGTGGCGCCGATTTTAAGCGTATACAGTTTACCCCCGATTTGCTGCCAATGGATCTTATTGGCTCGCATATATTTGATGATATCAAGAAGGAATTTATCTTCAAAAAAGGCCCGCTGTTCTGCAATGTGCTGCTGGCAGATGAAATAAACCGTGCTTCGCCAAAAGTGCAATCTGCCTTACTGGAGTGTATGGCGGAAAACCAGATAACCATGGGCGATGTAACTTATCCGCTGGAGCGTTTGTTCTTTACCATCGCTACACAAAACCCGGTAGAAATGGAAGGCACTTATCCCCTGCCGGCTGCACAGCTTGACCGTTTCTTTTTGAAGATTTATTTTGGCTATGTAGATGAAGCTACGGAACTGGATATTTATAAAGATTATCTCGGCATTCAAAACAACCTAGAACACATACACCAGGTGTTGAGCATGGATGAAATCCTGTTTTTGCAGGACGAAGCCGAGAAGGTTTTTATTCACGAAGAAATCATCAAAGCAGTAAGGAATATTGTTACAGAAACACGCCATCATCCGGATATTATACTGGGTGCCTCTACCCGTAGTGGTATTACATTCTTAAAATGTTTAAAAGCTTTTGCACTGGTAAACGGACGCACATTTGTAACAGAAGATGATATGCAGATCATTACATCATGCAGTGCTGGACCACCGTCTTATTTACCGCAACCGCGAAGCAAAGCAGAAAGCCTTAAGCAATATCCTGGAAAAAGAAATGAATAGGTTAAGCAAATTGAAGTTGGAGTATTAAATTTTAAGGACGACAGATTTGGAATAATAATAATTGTAGTTTTACGATACTGCAAGGCAAAAAGATAGGTGTATAATATTTGTTGCAGTCCTAAAGCCCTAAAAAGCTGTCCCACAGTATGGCTGCAAATAAATTAAAACTGATTTCGTAATGTTTCGATAATAGAATAAAAGAGGCATAATTGTTATATAAAACGGTTAGCCAATATTTACCGGAACATTATGAAAATGGACAGCCATTTTATCAGTTGATAATCATCTGGAATTGATATCACCTTTGTATAAGATACAATAGTTGATGATATTAAGCTAGCATAGTTTCAGATACTTTACTATCAAAAATTAGCTTTTGCAAATCATGTAAACATCACAATTTACATTATTATTCAAACAAAAAAATGTCGTATGGAAAATTTAATTATAAACCCGCTGAACGATGAAGCTTTAGAGGAACTAAAAGAAATGGAACGCAATAAAAAAATACAAATTTTGAACGAAGAAGATTTAGCAAAGCAGAAGGCACGTAAGGAAGAAATGCTTAAAGAAGTTGATAATTATACATACGATAATATACTGAAGAGTATAAAAAATTCGGATAGCTAATGAGTCGTTTATTTGTGCTGTGTATATTATGTTGTTTTGCATGCCATTGTTTAGCTCAGGAAGATAAAACGGCTGCCCGTTACGAGATAGATGCAAAAAGAACAGGAGTCGATTTTACAGATAAAGATGCGCTGCCGCGCAGCCGTGAGTTTTTGCGCATTGACAGCACCTATTATGTGGGCTGGATGTACGAGGGTATGTACAAGTACAACCGAAGTGCTGATTACCTGGGTTATAAAAATGCGATTGCTCCTTTACGTAAGTCGTTGGATTTGCTGGAGAAAGATTATGACCCGGTGCTACGAAATATTTATTCATCCATCCCTTATTTTTCGCAACATGTACAGCGATACCAGGACATGATTGTAATAACCAATGCACTGAATAAATGTTATGATAATATAGAAATGCCCGACTCAGTAATGGCTGTGCTGGATGAAATAGAAAGGTATCATTTTCAGCGTGACTATTTTGGTATTTATTTTCAGCGTGCCTGGGAGTACCACCGCAACCGTTTTTTCACAAGTGATAAGTTTGGCTTTTTAAAGAACTCAATTGCTGCTAATGAACAAGCAGCTTTTGCGAGTTGCTATAAGGGCTTTGCACAAATAGATGAGAATAAATCATTAAATAATGCCTGGTTTGGACCGGGGCAAGCAAATCAAAGCCGACTACAGATATACCACTATCTTGCTTTGCTGCATTCTTACAATAAGAACTACGACAGTAGCGAATATTATTACCAGCAATTGGCTGAGAATGGTGCTATCTCCTGGAATAACTATGGCAACCTGCAAAGCGAAGTAGGCAGGTTTGCCAATGCTATTGAGTATTACAGTAAAGACATGTATGTTGGCGAGCAAGGCATGCTGCAGGAGCCATTTTACTATTTACCACAGTTGTATGTGTATGGTGGCGATACTAAAAAAGCTATCAGCATGTGTAATGATATTATTAAACAAACGGGCTCAAAGCCGGGCTTTGGCTGGTACAATATAGGTCTTGCCCGCAGTTATATGTACGATGGTCAACTGGATAGCGCCCAATTTGCTTTGAATAAAGCTGCTGGTTTTAAAGAGTTGCACATTGGTACTACTTTATCACAAACACAATACGACTTTACAATCAGCTTACTAAAAGCACAACTGCTTGACCGACAGATTGCACAGATAAAATTTTTAAACAGAGGCTGGTGGTATTCACCCACAGCCCTTTTTAGAATTGCTGCGTTAAAGATTCAGCGATTGATGGCGGACTATGTAGCGGTAAATGAATTGGCTAATAACCCTGACAGATCAAGGCTTGTGTATGATCTGTTTTGTGGTGAATCCACAACTACTTATGATGAAGCATGGTATCTGCTTAAAAACTTTAGCCCCAAATACTTCCGCAATAAGTATGAAGATTATCAACGTACTGATAACCGGCAGAACATACAACGTTATTTCAAGTTGTTTGCAGCACAGTTTAAAGAAGAAGATGGCGATGACGATGAGGCATTGGATGATTATGAAAGCATTGTAAAAACCACACTATTGGACACTGCCAATGAAAAGTTGTTTTTAGGCCGCCTATATGAAGACTTATCACGCGGATATAAAGGATTCAGGAACGGGAAAGACAACTACAATCTATACCGCAATACATTGTTGGAAGTGTTTCCGCAATTAGCGCCTTTCTCCAATATTGCAATGCCGGTACAATTGCATGTTTCGGGTATAACAGATGATGCTACCAAAAAGGTTATTGATGATGTAAAACAATGTAATATTGATTTTGATACCCCTAACAATGCAGCGAATGCAAATATTGAGTTTACTAAGAAGGGCGATAAATACGAGGCAATCATTAATGTGAAAAGTGCTTACGGAAAGACTATTGTAGCTGACCAGAAATTGGTTTTTAAAGATACAGATGGTGTAGGTGGAGAACTGGCATTACGGCTATTTGCAAAAGGTGGTGCGATAGTATTTGAAAAGCCTGCAGACAAGGGTTAACCAGTTTCAATTAGACAGCCTTATAGAAGCTGCGAGCTTTGGGCTGTAAGCTTTGTGCGGAAAAATATTAGGCTACCTAACCGGAAATGGTATTAGTCCTCACCTCTGCTTTTGCTTAAGGAGATAATCTTACTTACGATAATGTTCCTCTGATTAAAACGCTGACAGGGTTTCAAACCCTGTCAGCGTTGATGTTCATACAGGTTTATTCCCCCTGTTTAATTACATTCCGGGCAGCTTTATACTATTTGCTTTTAAACCACTTATGAGCTTTTCCTGTATCGAAAGTTTTGCATCAATAAAGCCATGTGCATTCAGCCACATACTTGTCATTACTCTATAGCCATCAGGCTCTACTGTAGAGACACCGATCCGGTATTGTGGCTCTTTTAATATATTTTGGATATCCTTAATAGTAGCGTTTAATGCTGCTTCCACCTGCTTAAAATCGGTACCAAAACCAAACTTAAATTCCACATCCAGCCGGCGCTTACCTTCGCGACTGATATTAGTAATCACTTCATTGGATAGCTTACTATTTGGTATAATAACCGTTTTATTGTCGTATGTGGTTACCACTGTATAAAAGATTTCTATTGCAGCCACTAAACCTTCCTGTCCCTGAGCAATAATTCCGTCGCCAACACGATAAGGCTTTAGCAAGAGTATCAAGATACCACTGGTAAAATTTTGCAATGTGCCCGATAAAGCTAAACCAGCCGCTACACCAAAGGATGCTATCAGGCTTGCAAATAAAGTAAGCTGCAGCCCTAACACTTGTATCAATGATAAAAAAAGCAAGACATCCAAACCAACATTGATCAAGCCTATTAAAAATGGTTTGAAAGAGGGGTCTACATTGCGCTTATCCATTATCTTATGCAGCCGCGCAATTATTAATTTTATCAACCAAAAGCCCAAAAACAAACAGATAAATGCTAAGATAATGCGGGGTCCTTGCGTAATTACCCATATGGTAACTGTGTCATATATTTTGTTCCAATTAAATTTCACTCCTAAAGAATTTTGTATTACAGTTACTAAAAACAATGCCATGGCGGCAAAATAAGATGCAAGCAGATGACAACTACATATCTCCCTTAGCTTTTTTGTATTTTATACTGAAGAACAGTAAGGTTAGATTGACCATATCGGAGAATATATTGGTTGAAATAATGGGAATATCATTCTTTAAAAACCCATAATATATCCATAAGCTGTTGCCTGTAATCAACACAATTATCATAACAGCAGATATGCTCTTTGCTTCCTTTTCTTTTATGGTTTTTATAAGTTGGGGTAAAAGGGAAGCAGATGTAAATATACCGGCAATAATGCCAAAGACTTGATCGTGGTTCATAGATAGCAGGAGTAAAAATGTTAATAAGTCATCTTTATCCAATAAAGCGCCAAAAATGTTTGAACCAGGATTTTAGGTGATTATGCAGATTAGCCTAATTATGGAATAGTGACCAGATAGCCGATAGGACGCCCCCATCCCTTAAAAGGGGGACTTTAGGAGCCTCAGTAAAGGGAGTTAATAGGGTAAATATGGAGGAGATGGAGGAGATAGCAAGGAGATACGGAGAAGTTCGGTATAACTTAGGTATAACTTAGGTATAAGTTAGGTATAAGTTAGGTATAAGTTAGGTATAACTCCGACTGTTCCTTGATTGGGAATAAGTGTTTTGAGTATAGAATAGGGCTGTTCAAGTAATAAACGTTTGGGAAATAGTATAATTTTAAACGCATCAACATATAAGAATAATCCCGGCATATTGATCACCGGGATTATTTTTCTTTAAAACTATGTTTAATTATACTGTCGGTTGTTACTCCCTAATGAATCTAACGCATCCATATCTTCCTGAGATAGATTAATAGACGTTGCTTTATAGTTTTCTTCCAGGTGTTTTACTTTAGAAGTGCCGGGTATGAGTAGGATATTAGGTGAATGATGCAGCAGCCAACTGAGTGCTATCTGATGGGCAGATGCATTGTATTTTTTACCTATTGCATTCAGTTTATCCAATGCATCTACATTACCTGCATTCAGTGGATACCAGGGAATAAAAGCCAAATTATTTGCTTCGCAAAATTGCAATTCTGATTCCCACTTACGGTTATCAACACTATACATATTTTGCACCGATACTACCTTTATAAACTGCTGCGCTCTTTTTATTTGCTCTACACTTACTTCCGATAAACCAATATGTTTAACCAAACCTTCTTCCTGTATCTTTTGCAAAAATGAAAATGTGTCTTCAAAGGGCACATTAGGGTCAATACGGTGTAGCTGATACAAGTCAATACAATCTAATTTCAAGCGTTCCAGGCTACCTTCCAGTGCTTCACGCAGATGATCGGGATGTGAATTAACCGGCCATTGGTTTGGACCTGTACGCAACAAACCTCCTTTAGTTGCAATCACCAACCCTTCCGGATAAGGATATAAAGCTTCAGCAATGAGCGATTCAGAAACATGAGGACCATAACTGTCTGCAGTATCAATAAAGTTTATGCCGAGTTCTACGGCTCTTTTCAAAACGCGGATACATTCATCGTGGTCCTTAGGTGGGCCCCAAATGCCTTCGCCGGTGATACGCATGGCGCCATAGCCCATTCTGTGTACAGTAAGATCACCTCCAATAGTGAAAGTGCCTTGTATTTGTTTAGCTGTTGTGTTTTCCATAGTTTAATGTTTATGCTAAAAGAAACAGCTATCACTTCAACTAAGAACATGCCACAACAATTCACCGCGGAGAACAAGAGGGTAAAGAGGTTTCGCAGAGATGTAGTATAATACCACATTCAAACAAGCAGGCGAATAAAAGCTGTAAGCTATGATCCATGAGCATCGAACAGAGAGCATGTAAGGCTACCAAGCTTAAAAAATATCTATTTTGTTTTGTTATGGGCTCCGAGGTGCCATAGCCATGCAAATAGTAGCTGCCATGGCGTCCAGGCACCCTGGCAGCAGAACATGCCGCTTCATTTACTGCGGAGAACAAGAGGGCAAAGAGGTTTCGCAGAGATGTAATATGAGGTTAAATCTTCAGGTAGTTATATATATACCTCAGTTTAAGCTCCATATACTCATATCCTCTGTTTGCCAATAGGCAGGTCTGCGGTTAAAAGGGAAAGTGCTATTTCAGAAAGCCATAATCTACTATACGGCGCAGGTATTTCTTGTCCCTGATGACCCAAGTCACTTCGTAGCTGCCGTTGGTATCGCGGCTGAGCATATATATGTAAATATTGTGTTTATCGGGGGAAAGATATACGCCATTATAGGATTTTTGATTGCCGCCTTCCGAGTAAGTTAGGTTAGGATTATATAAGTCGAAGTATGCTGCTGAGGGTATAGCAACAGTATCTTTATCAACAATAACAGCAATGGAATTGATCTGTGTTCCTGGTGCAGAACCGTAGTTACCATAATAAGCTTTCTTATCAATCTTTACTACATATTTACTATTATCATCTGCATAATCCAATCTGTGCTGAGTAGGAAAGAAAGGTCCACTCTTAATTTCTACTTTGATGTTATTTCCTTCAAAGGTCATGAAATAATTGCCGTAATTGGTGGCAGGGATACGTACCAATGGTGTTTTACCAACACTTTCATCAATACCTGTCATTGTGAAGGTAGCGAGGTCACTTTTGATATCTTTTTCAGCCATCTTTGTATAGCTGTCTTTTTTGCTGCGATAGTCAGGCATGTCATCATTCTGCGCATGAATAACAGATAAAGAAGCTGCAAATAATAAACAAAGTATCCAACGCATAAATATTATTTTATTTAAGTCAATTTGCTCTTACAACGAATTTTAGCAAGCAAAACATATATTACTGTTGAAACAATTAATTAAAGGAATCAAAATTGAATATATACTTCTCTTTGATAAAAAACAATAATAGATTGTAGATATGCCAAAGCCATTCCTTTTTGAGTTTGAAGATCTAAGCTGGTTTCCTGATGTGATCAGAGAGGGAATGACGGACTATTTGCGTTTTGTTTTTACTACAGGCAATTTATACAAGCCTATCCTGCCAGTACTTGAAGATGCGATACAACGAGCAAATACCAAAGGTATAGTAGACTTATGCTCCGGTAGTGGCGGTCCTATTGAGCAAGTTGCAGCACTATTAACAAAGCAAGGTATTGCTATACCAATTACTATTACAGATAAATTTCCTAATATCCCCTCATTTATGCTATTACAAAATAAAACTAATGGTAATATCAATTATGTTTCATATCCTGTTGATGCTATGAAAGTGCCTCCTAATATAAAAGGTTTCAGAACTATTTTCTCCGGCTTTCATCACTTTAGCAAGCCATCTGCAATAGCCATATTGAATGATACTATAGCTGCCCATGAGGGCATTGCTATTTTTGATGGAGGTGATAAAAGTTTGCTATTTATCCTTACTATCTTACTATTGCAGCCGGTTAGCTTTTTATTGTTCACACCATTTATCAAACCATTTCGCTGGTCAAGAATCTTATTTACTTATCTTATACCACTTATTCCAATTTGTACGGTATGGGATGGCATAGTATCCACTATTCGCTTGCATACAGTAAAAGAATTATTGTCTATAGCTCATGCAACCAACAGCACAGATTATTATTGGAAAGCCGGGAAATTGAAGAACAAGATGGGTATGCACATCGCTTATCTGATTGGCTATCCTGTGGTAAAGGAATAGTTTTACAACTATCTTTATTCAAATACTTACAATATGGAGGTACCCGATGTTGTGCATTTGCTACCACAATTGGATGAATACCTGATAACATTATTACATAAAAAAAGTGTATTTCTCTTTAAAGAAATACACTTTGTATTGAACACTTATTCCATTTACTTTTTACTAAATTACTCCTGCTAAGGGTAACTTAGTAAGGTTATAGCTGGAAATCACCGTTCATTTACAACTAAATATAAGCGAACATAGTGCCAACTTTTCACCAGTATTGATTTACAATACACATATATAAAACAGTACTTAATATCTTTTTTAAGTTGTAGAGATTTGTAGAGAATATTACCACTACAGCTCTGGACTTCAATAATTCATCCAGCCTGCAATTAGTAGAATAATTAAAAATCTAAAATATATTTTTTAATCTTATTACGGTTATTTTCTATCTGCGCCTTGTCTTTCCAGCATCCAGCCGGGATATTCAGGCGGTAATTTACTTACCTCATTTAATTGTTGTAGTTCTTCTACTGCAAATTGAACATTGATAGCTTTTAAATTATCTTCTAGTTGCTCTACTTTCTTCGCACCTATAATTACAGAGCTTACAACTGGCTGATGCAAGAGCCAGGCCAGTGCCAGTTGTGCAACTGATGTGCCTTTTGCTTCAGACATTTGATGCAATACATCCAAAATATTGAATGCTCTTTCTCTATTCACTGGCGGAAAGTCAAAGTTGACACGACGAGCATCCTCAGGTCCTTCTCCATTACGTTTATATTTACCGCTTAAAAAACCACCTGCCAGCGGACTCCATACCATCAAGCCTACTTTCTGATCGATTAAAAGAGGAGCTAATTCCCTTTCCAAATCACGTCCAGCAATAGTATAATATGCCTGTAGCGAAACAAACTTTGCTAAGTCTTTATGCTCCGAATAAGCTAATGCTTTCATCAGTTGCCATGCAGCCAAGTTGCTGCAGCCAATGTAGCGGACTTTGCCACTTTTTACCAAGTCGTCCAATGCACGCAAGGTTTCTTCCAATGGTGTAATAGGGTCATAACCGTGTATTTGGTAGAGGTCAATATACTCCATATCTAAACGTTTCAGGCTTTCTTCTGCCTGTTGCATGATGTGCTTGCGCGTCAATCCACTGCCATTCGGTCCTTCATGCATCCTGCCCCTTACTTTGGTAGCAATCACCAGGTCGTATCTATTCAGGCCAAGATTGCGAATTGCTTTGCCTGTCATCTGCTCCGATAAACCTTCAGAGTACACATTTGCTGTATCAATAAAATTAATGCCATCATCTACTGCTCTTTTTACCAGTTCATCCACGCTATCTTGTGGCAGCGTACCAATAGCTGTCCAATACCCTTTACCGCCAAAGGTCATTGTGCCCAGGCAAAGCTCCGATACTTTTAACCCGGTATTGCCTAAGAGGTTGTATTTCATAGTAGGTTGTTTTAGGGTGTAAAGGTAATTAGTCATGAAGACGCTGAGGCACTAAGAATAAATAAGGGAACAATTGAACCATCTAGACACTTAGTAACATATATAAACACATAAAATAAAGTGTGGTTTTTAGGTTACGACAACTTCATTCCATAGTGACACTGTTTAACACCCTGTCTGAGTTTAAAAGAAAAGGTTCCAAACTTTCAAAAGTTCAGAACCGTTTAAATATCATACAATAGAATCTTTTTCTCCAATCCTATCCATCCCAAAAATCACACAAATCCTAGTTCAGACTACCCATTATCCTTATCTTGTAGCTTGGTATAAGCCATAATAAATGTAGCGCCTAAGTTCTTATACGGCGGTACATAATCATCGAACAGCTCTTTAGTTTGCCCACTGGTGAACTGCTTACGGAAAGTACTCCACATGGCTGGCCAATCCAGATCTTTACCCTGCCTCAGCTTATCTATGATACCGTTAATAAGCGGCAGGTTAATAAGTCCGCTACCAGTTTGTTTAGAAGAAACGATATGCGCTTCAGGACAAATAGACAATACACGGCTAAGACTTTGGTAGCCACCACAACTACCCAGCAGTACCATTTGTGCAGACGAAGGCAGTTGATCGAGTGTGGCATTCAAGTAATAACTATGTCCACGGTGCAGCACTACTGTAGGATTAATATCGTGCTCAGCCAGATAGTCATCCAACTCATGCTGCGCTTTATCGTCGAGGCTTTGTTTTTCATCCAATGGTCTGTTGGAATAAATAGTAATAGGCTTACCTTTCGTTGAGCTAAATGCCACCCAGTATTCTGTAGAAGTCCTTTTCCAGTTTCCATTGCTATAGGCACTTACAAAAGCACTAAAATCATTTTGCCCGCCTTTATCACCATAGAAGAACTGTTGCACTATTATCCTGCCTGTAGAGTCTTCCAGGCTTTTATTTGGCATAAAATATACAGGTCGAATGCTTAATTCTTTGGATACATCAATGTGATTGGTAGTATCCATAGATAAGAACAGCGTATTTAGAATGCTGTAAATATCATGCGCACGTATGTTGTTAGTTTGCTTTGCCGTTTGCAGGTTTTCCTGCACCTGGTGTAGTATTAATTGCTGTAAATCTTTATCGTAAATACTTGCGTAAGAACCTGCAACATCCACCGCATCCTCCAGACTATCTTTACCACGCGTTTTATCTAGTCCGTTTACAAAAGCTTTCATCAGCACCAACGCATTTTGCCTGTCCATACGCTTTAAAAAGTCATCGAGCGTGTTATAGTTAGCAGCCATTTTTATCCACTTCTTAAAATGGTCAAACCGCACACTGATGAGTAAAGAATCACCTCGCGGATCTTTCATTCTCTGGAAAATACGCGGATATACTCCGCGCACATAACTGGAGGTATAAATCAACTCTTCCTGCATTACCGCTAAGTAATACAGTTCCTGTGGCGAAAGCCCATCCAGTATTTTAAAGCGTACGTTATCAGGCGATTCGTGCAATCCGTTAATTGTATTAATGTAGTATTTACCTTTTTCCCCAAGCTGCCCATCAATAGAAACTAACCCCATTGGTGTATCGCGTTGCATCACGCGGTCCATATAGTCTATTTTTGTTTTTACCAGCAGGTTGAAATATTTGGGCACATCATCTTTAACGGAATCAATTTCTTCTATCGTTATTTTACCACGATATAAATTATCTAAAAAAGGAAAATACAATCTGCCCGCCTTTTGAACTGCCAGCTTGGTTATGGTTTGCACCAAAGTATCGGGGTTATCCTTTATTTTACGGGCCAGTTGACCATAGCCCTGCGCATAATCGTAGAACTGATCAGGGTTGTAATGCGCCGCCTCTACAATCAGACTGTCTGTAAAAGGATAGTTGGAGTTGCTGTACAGATTAGGTAAGATCCTACCCGGGTGCAATCTGCAATCTTTCAGAAATACAACATTTTTTGCCTGTGTATATCCCGGATTGTCCTGAAAGGCAATAGTTTGGACTAAAATGCTACCTACTTCGTAACTGCTCTTCGCAACTCAGTCGCTCGATAGAAGCATTCTGTTTATCCAAATGCACAGCCTGTGTGTAAGTGTTGAATAATACCGGGAAGGCTGATGCTTTTATTGTTTGAAGGTGATAGCCTTTGGCAAATAATTCCAATATCTCGCTTAAGCCGCGCAGGTACTTTATTTTGCTATTACTATTCAGTGTAGTATCAGCTTCTATGTTTTTTTGCAAATCATCTACACGCCTGGTAGCCGCATACGTAAGCTGAAGATTTAGGTCTTCATCATCGGTAAGATTCATCTCATTATCTGCTGTACCATCGAGCCGGAGGATGTACTTCTGGGCAGCATCAATACGGTCGTGAAAGGTTTGACGCAGCAGCGGTATTGTACTTTTTTGAGCAACAGCGGGTATTAAAGCAGATAATACACTTATTAAAAGCAGCAGAACAGTAAACTTTCTAATCATCACAACTTTTATTTTCTTCTTTGGTTTTTTAAACCACTAAGCCTTAAAGGAAAGAACCCGCAACAAGCAGGCTGGATTACAAAAATAGGTTTCGAATTCTTCTCTATAAAGCTTTTTGTTCTTGTGCCTTCGTAGCTCAAAAACTCAATACGACTGTGAACTGAGCAAAAATATAACCAAACCCTAAACAGTTTGCTTAACAATAATATAATGCTTTATAATATAAGCTTTGATAAAATGAATTTTAATTTTGTGTAAACAAATCGTTAATGGATAGTACTGGAAAAAAAATCTTGATTGCAGATGATGAGCCGGATATTTTAGAAATCATAGGCTTTAATCTGCGAAAGGAAGGCTATGAAGTTTATACAGCAAAAGATGGCAATGAGGCATTAGAAAAGGCAAAGGAAATAATGCCGCAACTAATCATTCTTGATATTATGATGCCTTACAAAACAGGTATAGAAGTATGCCGTATACTGCGTACGCTGGACGCATTTGATGATACCCTGATCACATTTTTAACGGCAGTAAATGATGATGTTTCTCATATAAAGGGGTTAGAAACCGGTGCCGACGACTATATCAGCAAACCGGTAAGCCCCAGGGTATTGGTGAGCCGCATTAATGCACTGTTCAGAAGAACGGGCAAGGCTTTAGCAGAAATTGCAGAAAATAAGACCTTACAGGCAGAGGGAATTACAGTTGACCCGGTACGCTATGTAGTAACAGTAAAAGATAAAGAAGTAGTGCTGGCTAAAAAAGAATTTGAACTCCTTTACCTGCTTATATCCAAACCTGGCAGGGTATTCCTCCGGAACGAAATCCTAAACACAGTATGGGGTACCGATGTGATTGTAGGCGACCGTACCATTGATGTTCACATCCGTAAAATCAGGCAGAAACTGGGGATAGATTGCATTACTACGGTAAAAGGGGTAGGCTACAAATTTGAATGCTGATAGACGCTTCTTGTTTATCTTGCTGAGAGCGGATAGCTACATTGTATAAACAGACAAAGCTATACAACCGTCACTGCGTTACTGTTGTATAGCTTTGTAATGCAGTTATTCCGCCTGTATTAGCTTGTTAACCTAAATTATGTTTAAAACAAAAAATCTAACACCTAACCAGTTATCTTTATTTACAGCGTTAATTTTATCTATACCGGAGGGTATTGTCTTTTTTTTCATTAGCTCACACCCGGTAGTAGCTTTGATTGCTATCGCTATTACTTTTATTGGCAGTTATTTGCTCATCCGTTTTGTGTTGCGCTGGTTTATTTACCGTAAAATAAAACTCATTTATAAATTTATTTATCAAACAAAGGCCAGCAAAAAAGAAGAAACATATTACAAATATGTGCTGCCTCAGAAAAGTATAGATGAAGTACAGGAGGATGTGACCAAATGGGCACAGCAGCGTAAAGAAGAAATAGAAATACTGAAGACCAATGAGGCTTACCGCAAAGGAATTTTTACAAAACCTGTCACACGAATTTAAAACGCCCATTTTTGCAATACAAGGCTATGTAGAAACGCTGCTGCATGGTGCTATGGAAGACCCCGGATATAACAAAAGGTTTCTGGAAAACGCAGCCCGCAATGTGGAGCGTATGGTGAACCTGGTGAATGATCTGGATGAAATATCCAAACTGGAAAGCGGTGAGCAAGGCATTAATAAAACCAGGTTTATCATCCAGGATGTCATAAAAGAAGTTTACCAGTCGTTGTATATACTTTCAGATGCTAAAAAAATAAAGCCTGCTATTAAAAAAGGTTGCGAAGCACCTCTGTTTGTATATGCTGATAAAGAAAAAATAAAGCAAGTGTTATTTAACCTCGTAGAGAATGCTATTAAGTACGGACGCTATGGAGGGCATATTACTGCGAGTGTCTACAAGGCCGATGAAAATCATGCATTAATAGAGATTGGTGACGATGGCAGCGGCATTGCCCCCGAACATCTGCCACGTATTTTTGAGCGCTTTTACCGCACCGATATTGCACGCAGCCGCGATATTGGCGGCACAGGCTTAGGTCTTGCTATTTGCAAGCACATTATAGAGGCACACGGGCAGGTAATACATGTACGCAGCAAACCTGATGTAGGTACCACCATTGGCTTTACATTAGAAACTAAAAAGGAGTAATACAAAATATAAGCTACAAGGTTACAAGCTACAAGTAAAAAGCCGTTTGCTTCAGGCAGAGTATATCATGTTACTAATGATTATGGTATAGACAGCTGGCAGAAAGTAATTAGTGGTTATAAAAAAGTTCCGGACCTTTCAACAGTCCGGAACCTTTATTTTAGATAGAGATGCAAAACAATCAATATCAACTACCCTCCTTCTTCAATCTCACAATTTCAAAAATCTCCCCAAATCACCGTTATTCAACCTGTATAGTAGTCGCCTTTTCGTTATTCAGCTTTACAATATAGCTTCCCGCACTTAATGAAGGCAATAAGATGGCTGTGCGGTTAGCACCCTGTGACGCAGCTATTACCTGCTGGTACACTTTAGTACCACCTATACTGTAGATAGTTACATATACACTACCTGCCTTTGGCTGGGTAAACACCATCGTAAACTGGTTTTTAACCGGATTAGGATAAATCTTAAACACTTTTGTATCGCCTATAGCACTCTTCAATGCAGGAGTTACAGCAGATGCAATCGGAGCATCTGTTTCTACTGCTGCAGCGGCAGCGGTAGCTTTCACACCTACAGCGTCCCATGCTTTAGTTACCTGTGTGACCACCGAAGAACCGGCACCATACAAATCCCTGGCAGCTTGTATAGAATAGGTTCTTGCATCTTTGTACACCGATGTAGGAACCAGGTAATTAGTTAACGTGCGGTAAGCAATTGCCTGTGCTCTTGACATTCCTATTGATGTTACATTATAAGCATTTCCATTATCGTTGGTACCGCTGCCGCCATGTGCCAAAAGATAAAACCAATAATTGAGCACTCCGCTATTTGTATGTACCCCGCCATTATCCAGCCATGCGAGTATGCCTTTTGCCCAGTATTTACCTTTGTAGGTATCAGGCTGAGAATATGCATTCGGATTGCTCATATCCCGGATAGTCTCAAAATCGCTGCCGATAAGCCAGTCTTTTTTGGTTGGTCGCGCAAAAGCTTCGATGCAGGTACCGAATATATCGCTAAAGCCTTCATTAAGAGCACCCGATTCATTCTTATAGTTAAGATTAGCGGTAAATGAAGTTAGACCATGGGTAATTTCATGTCCACATACATCCAAGGCTGTAAGCGGCTTGTTATTGTCTGATGAATCCCCATCACCATAATTCATTTTTTCTCCATCCCAAAAAGCATTGAAGTAGTTTTTATCATAATGTACATAGCTCTTTAAAGCAAAACCATGATTATCAATGCTGTTGCGATTGAACACTTTTTTGTAAAAATCATACGTCATCTCGGCACCCCAGTGTGCATCCGTGGCATACTGGTCTTTGGCAGTATTTACATTATTCCAGTTATTATCATCATCAAAAAAGTTAGTCGCTGCACTGTAATCTGTGCCTTTTTTCAGGTTGAATGTTGCTATACCATTACCTCTTGTATTGTCGCTTAAAATATACCTGCTTCCACTCTGCGCTGTTTTAATATTTTGTGTACCGCTATATACTGTTTTAGCAGTTCCATCAATGGTTTGTATCAGGTCTTTTGTTCCCAGCACAGTACCATTTACAGCATCTACAAATATTTGTTTATGCACCAGCGGCGCGGTAGCATACACATCAAACTTGTAAGCCAGCCGAATCTCCTGTGCAGATATATCCTCACCTGCTGAGTAATACACCAGCTTGCCTTTTGGGAAATAGGTAGCATTACGGTCGCCTGTTTGCTGTTTTAAATAGCTTTCTTCTTCAGCATTCTGCCATCTGTACAATTTAGCATTGATCTTATTTAATGCGTTTTGTAATGCGGCCTTCTCGCCCAATGCAGCGCTTGCTGCCAGATTATGAGGGTAATCTTTCGCCCATCGACCATTTTCAGATAATACCTTTCCACCTTTTACATGCACTATATATACTGCATCTTCTACCGGTATACCATTAATAGTTTGCTGATAGCGGTAATTGGTATATCCAAGTTCGTCGCTTGAACTGCGCAGTAATTGCGCTGCCTGCTGTACTATCTTCTGCTTTTCATTTTCCAGCCATACATTATCTTTTATAAAAGCAGGTGCATCTGCAGCGCTGAATTCCAGATAGGTAGGATGTAATCCTTTAATGTCCTGCAGCTTTTTAATAATTGTTTGGGCTTGTGTTAATTGGGTAATGCCTATAGCCATTACAACAGTTAAGGATAGAGTTTTTTTCATTTGCAATTGTTTTAATTCAAATAAAGAAAGGTATGAAGTAATTTTTTACTTAATCGTTTTTAATGATTAAAAAGGAAGAAGTATCGGTGAACAATATTAAAATATCCGCCAGGTAAATCAAACATCTGTCAATTATAATGGGGTGCAACATTCAGGATTGTTTATTAAGTAATCTGATAAATGGAATCATATAGGGACATTAAGGGATACGCATTCCATAAAAAAGCTGTCTTGAGCCTGGTGCTATTTAACCTGACAGGCTCAAGAACCTGCCAGGTCAGGTGGTCAAAAGTTCAGTTATGTATGGGGTAGATAGGAAGTTGCTTAGGAATTAGTATGGAGGAGATAAGGAGTAGATTCGGTATAACTTAAGTATAAGTTTGGTATAACTTAAGTATAACTTAGGTATAGCCCGGAAGGTTCTAACATTTGGAAGAGGAAATTAGAGATTTAGGATTTAAGATAGGCTGGGTATAAATCTTTTCCTTCTCCCAAATCTCCTTCTATCTTTGCCCTATGTTGAAGCAAACATTACTTAAAGCAACAGAAGCAGGCGCCGCCGTTTTAAAGCAGTTTTTTGAAGGAAAGTTTAAAGTATCCAACAAAGAAGGCATCAACAACCTGGTAACAGAAGCAGACTATGCCGCCGAAAAAAGCATTTTCAGTGTCATCCAGGAAAGTTATCCTGAGCACTACATATTGAGTGAAGAAACAGGCGAAATTGTCCAGGAATCCAGCTATAAATGGATCATTGACCCTATTGATGGTACTATAAACTTTGCCAACAATATTCCTATCTGTGCTGTGTCTATAGGACTGGAACACGAAGGAAAAATGATCATGGGAGCAGTATATAATCCTATTATGAACGAGTTTTTCTTTGCAGAAAAAGGACAAGGTGCATGGCTCAACAATAAACAGATTTTTGTAAGCCTCAAAACAGATGTTGAAACCAGTTGTTTAGTTACCGGCTTTCCATATACTTACCTTGACACGCCTAACGGACCGATTGATGTTTTTGCCCGTTTGATCCGCAAAGGCATACCGGTACGTCGCTTAGGTAGTGCTGCTTTAGACCTGTGCTGGGTAGCTGCCGGCAGGTTTGATGGCTTTTATGAGCATAAATTAAATGCCTGGGACAGCGCTGCCGGTTTCCTGATTGTAGAAGAGGCAGGCGGTAAAGTCACTGACTTAAAGGGAAATCCTTATAATCCCTACCAGCCGGGTATCATTGCAACAAATGGCAAAATCCATGAGGAGTTGATTAAGTGGGTGAATGATGAGATATGATTCTATGTACGATGTACGATGTGGGATGTACGATGTACTGTGTAGCTTTTCTAACACTATTGATTTGATATAGAGAAATGAAATGAAGCATACTTTTATTGATGTACAATTCTTATATTATTAGAATATATTACGATGGATGCGGAAGAATTAAAGAAAAGAACTAAGCAGTTCGCTATAGATGTTGGAAAGCTAACAATACAATTGGAGAGAAATGACTTGAACAGAAATTATAGCAATCAAATTATACGCTCCAGCAGTTCAGTTGCAGCTAATTATCGTGCTACTCGTCGTGCGAAATCAAAAGCAGACTTTATTAATAAACTGAAGATTGTTGAAGAGGAACTGGACGAAAGCTTATTATTTTTGGAGTTGTTATATGAGTTTAATCCTGTACACAAAGAAAATATTATCAGCATATTTAAGCAAGGTGAGGAACTATTAAAAATTATTGTCGCAACACTAAACTCCTCCAGAAGAACTTAGGATTAGTAATTGCACATCACATATCATATATCTAACATCGTACTTAGAACTATGGAAAATACTCGTACTGAAATATCTACTCTGGGTGAGTTTGGACTTATAGATCACTTAACCAAGAACTTCGAAATACAAAATGCTTCTACCATTGTAGGTATTGGAGACGATGCTGCTGTAATAGACCATTATGGCAGGCAGACAGTGATTACTACAGATATGCTGGTGGAAGGCATTCATTTCGACCTGATGTACACGCCGCTTAAGCATTTGGGATATAAAAGTATCATAGTAAATCTCAGTGACATTTATGCTATGAATGCTACGCCTACACAGGTGACACTTAGTGTTGCTTTCAGTAACCGTTTTAGCGTGGAAGCATTGGATGAGTTTTACGAAGGTGTATTTGCAGCTTGTGAAAAATATGAGGTTGATTTAGTTGGTGGTGACACGAGTGCTTCGCAAAAAGGCTTTGTAATATCTGTTACTGCTATCGGCGAAGTAACACCTGACAAGTTTGTAAAGCGCAGTACTGCACAGCCCGGCGATTTAATATGTGTCAGTGGCGATGTAGGAGGCGCTTTCTTAGGTCTGACACTGTTGGAAAGAGAAAAGAAAATCTTCTTGGAGAACCCTAATATACAGCCAGACCTGGAAGACGAAGATTACATCGTTGGTCGTTTATTAAAGCCTGAAGCCCGCAGGGATATCATTCAGTTCTTTGAGCAAAATGATATTATGCCAACTGCTATGATGGATATAAGCGATGGCGTCAGCAGTGAAGTATTGCACCTGTGCACACAAAGCAACACTGGTTGCAGGCTGCACGAAGAAAAATTACCCATTCACGAGTTGGCGAGAGCCGCTGCTTATAAGTTTGGTTTAGATCCTACCGTATGTGCTTTAAGCGGTGGTGAAGATTATGAATTAATTTTTACGCTTAAGCAAAGTGATTACGATAAGATAACGTTGAATGAAGAAATAAGTGTGATTGGCTACATGGCACCTCTTGAAGAAGGCAGAAAAATAATTACTAAAGGAGGCAATACTTTTGATATCACAGCACAGGGGTGGAATGCGTTTAAGTAAGCTACTTCCCTTTAAAACCGGTTTTCTCTTTTCCAAAAAGGCAGTAGCCCCTTCCAGCATGTCTTCCGTGCCAAAGCATTCACCAAACTTCTTTGCTTCGTATAGATAACCTTGTTCGGTATTATCAAAATGGTTGATGCAGTCAATAATCTTTGCTACTCCTAATGATGATTTTGCAATAATAGTTTGCAATATTTCTGTTGCTCTTGCCAGCAGTTCTTCAGGGGCGTACACATGATTAGCAATACCTAATTGTAAGGCTTCGTTTGCATCTACCATTCTACCGGTAAGGATGAGTTCTGTTGCTCTGTTCTTATTGATTAATCTTGTAAGGCGCTGTGTACCTCCATAGCCGGGAATGATACCTAAATTAATTTCTGGCTGACCAAACCTGGCATTGCTGGAAGCAACAATAAAATGACATGCCATCGCAAGTTCGCAGCCGCCACCTAATGCAAAACCATTCACTGCAGCAATGATGGGCTTTGGACAGTTCTCTATTTTACTGAACAAAGTTTGTCCGTATCGCGCCAATGCTTCGCCGGCCTCTTCATTTTTCGTAATAAATTCTGATATATCTGCGCCGGCAACAAATGCTTTGTTGCCTGCTCCGGTAATAATGGCTGCTTTAATGGATTCGTTTGTGTAAATCTCTTCTACAGCTTTGGCAAGCTCTTCCAATACAGTGCCGTTTAAAGCATTGAATTTATCAGGACGATTGATAGTGATCGTAAAAATACCTTCTTCTAAAGTGGTGAGTAATGTGGTGTACATAGTTCCTTTTTATCATTTAAAATTATACAATGTAAACTATGAAATAAGGTACTAATCTCCGTATAAAACAAAGTTTATGTCCCTACTAATGAAATATTTTAATAATCCTTTAAATTCTAATATAGCAGATGTCTTTTTCTTATCTCTGTTTAGATCAGTTTGCAAAATATAACCATCGATTACTTTAAGTATAGGCTGGCAATTCTCTTTTGTGAGTTGCACACCTTTATACTGATCTATAGCAAGACCTGTCCATTGATAAAAGGTTTCGAATATTGGTAAAAGATAGGTGTATTGTTCGCCATCAATTCCAAATAAATACTCATCGTTGTCCAGTCTATGAAAATCTAAAGCCATTCAGAATATATAAATTGATTTATCATTTAACGACTTAAGTCTTGCTGAACAATGCACTGGTATAGTAATATTCATAGGTCTGTAGCAGACAACTAAATATCACAATAGTACTAAACTCTTTACACAAAAAATAATAGATAATAAAAATGCAAGCTCCATTAAACCAAACCCACTACTTGCCTATCATACCATCCACGCTGATGCTTCCGGGACCGCAAAAAAGAAGAGTAACAAATGCAGTAAGATAAAACAGCGCCAACTCTGAATCTAACAGGTCCTTACCTACATCGTTGCCAAATATTACAACAGACATAGCAATGATGATAGGAATACAAGCCCATCGGGTAAACAAACCGAGCACAATCATCAGACTGCAGAAGATTTCTGCAAACAATATGAGTATTAAAGAAAACTTGGGTCCCAGGCCTAGAAAATTATAAAATGTATGTTCAAGTGTAGCGAAGTTCATAACCTTAGCAAATCCATGTTTCACCATTAGCACAGCACCGAAGCATACCCTCAGAAGCAGCATTCCAAGATTGAATGCTGCACTGCTATAGCTAATAGAAGTAAAAGAAAATCTTTTCATTCCACAGGTTTGTACAAAAGTAAAGGTTTATCAATCTTTATCCACAAGCGCGTGCGATTGTTTATGCACATAGGTGAGCAACTAACTTTACGCCGTTTTTTAATTTTTTTAAGACCAGTTATTAAATATTTATTCACAATTGACGTTCACCAAGAGTATGAGGCTGAAACCAACACATATCCTTCTTTCCTGCTTCTTAACAGTAAGTGTAGTGCAGGTGAATGCGCAGGCAACCAAAGAAAATAATGACCCCGATGCAGAATTTAAGCTAGCCAAAGAACTGTACATGAAAGAGCAGTTCAGCCAGGCTTACCCGCTTTTCAAAGAGCTGCACAACCAGGACAATTTTAAGTGGAGTAATTATCCAACATCGGAGCAGTTGGAGGCAAAATATTATGCTATCGCCTGCGGATTACAACTTAATGATGAGACAGCAGAACCTTTGGCTAAATCATTTATTGAAGCAGAACATAATGCTCCACGTGTGCAAATGATGAGCTTTCAGATGGCAGAATATTATTACCGTAAAAAGGATTTTACAAATGCTATTACTTACTATGAGAAGGCTGGCCTTGATAATCTGAACAATACCCAAATTGCTAATATGAAGTTTCATGAAGCCTATGGGTATTTTACCATGAAACGGTTTAGCGAGGCGAAACCTTTATTCAATAGTATCCGGCAAATACCAGATGATCCTAATTATATAGACGCCAATTATTATTATGGCTTTATCGTGTTTGGCGAAAAGAACTATAAGGAAGCTTTAAACGCATTTAAAGTAGTACAGGATAAGCCAGCTTTTCAAAGCATTGTGCCATATTATGTAACCGAGATTTATTATTTCACGGGCAACCGTGATAGTGCTATAGCTTCCGGGGAAGCTGCTTTACAAAAGGGTAATCAATTCTATAACAACCAGTTAAAGCAGTTGCTTGGTCATGCTTATTTTGATAAAAAACAATTCGACAAAGCACGTCCATATTTGGAAGCTTACGTAAGCAGTACACCCAAAGTGAGCCGCGAAGACTTATATGAGTTAAGCTACACTTATTATGTGGCACAACAATGGGATAAAGCCATTTCCGGCTTCAAAGAATTAGGTGGTAAGCAGGATTCACTGGCACAAAATAGTATGTATTTATTAGGCGATGCCTATCTTAAAACTGATAAGAAGGCTAATGCCCGTAGTGCATTCCTTTTCTGTGCATTGAACAGCAGTAATGCATCGCAAAAAGAAATCTCAAGGTTTTTATATTCCAAGCTTTCCTATGAATTAGGCTATCAGGATGTGGCACTAACAGAATTACAGAATTTCATTGCTACTTACGGCAATTCCTCTTATGCTACAGAGGCAAAAGAATTGCTGATAAATGTATTAGCAAATACTAATAATTACAAAGAGGCATTGAGCCTGTTTGAAAGTACGCATTCGCAGAGTGAGAGTGCTCTACGTGTATACCCGCGCATCTTGTATGGCAGAGCAACCGAGTTGATCAATGAACAGCAGATAGAGCAAGCTGATGAACTACTCAACCGGATCTTTACTGTCAATTACAACGAAGCTCAACTACAACCGGCCTACTTCTGGAAGGGTGAACTTTCTTTTAGATTAAACTATTCAGACTCTGCTATTTACTATTTAACCACATACCTCCGCAAACCGGAAACATACGGAGAAGTAAACCCGACTGATGCCAGATATACATTAGGCTATTCTTATATGGATGCAGAAGATTATTCCTCAGCACTTAAAAACTTTGAGCAGATAACCACTACTGTATCTCCAGCTTCGTCCAACATACAGCAGGATGCTTTTGTAAGGGCTGCTGATTGCAACTTCATGCAAAAAAGATACAGCAAAGCGTTGCAGTCATACGAGAATGTGATTGCACTGAATTTACCTGCAGCTGATTATGCGTATTATCAAAAAGCTATTATAGCCGGTGCAGCTAATCAAACGAATGAGAAGCTTAATTTGCTAAAGAACTTTATACAGCGTTATGCGTCATCCGTATTAGTGCCTGATGCTAATATGGAGATAGCAAATACATACATGGCAAATGAAGAATTTCAGAATGCCATTGGACCGCTTAATGTAATAATTGCCAATAAAAACGCAGTGTCATTTAAGCCACAAGCTTACCTCAAATTGGGTGTTTGTTATTTTAACATGGATAACAATGACCAGGCGTTGAATAGCTTTAAAACATTGATGTCCTCTTATCCAAATGCTGATGAGAGCAACCAAGCTGTGGAATATGTAAGAAACATCTTCATTAGCCGCCAGCAGCCTGACCAGTTCGTGGCCTTCATGCGGCAGAATGGTAAAGATGTAAGCCGCAATGAGCAGGATTCATTGACATATACTTCTGCTAATATCAGCTATACAAACAAGGACTTTAATAATGCCTTGAAAGGTTTCCAATCTTATCTTATCCAGTTCCCTGATGGGCTATATGCTATAGATGCCGGGTATTTGGCAGGAACTATTTTTTACGACAGAAAAGACTATAATAACGCACTTACTTACTTCACGGCTGTTGCAGATAAGGCACCTAACAAATACGCGGAGTTTGCAGTATTGCAGGCAGCGAGGATCTACTATTTTGAGTTAAAGGATTATGCGAAAGCAGAGCAATATTTTACACAATTAAAAACCATTGCTACTGGCCAGGATACTAAACTGGAAAGTATGCGCGGCTTGTTGCGCTGCCAGTATAAGCTGCTGCAGTTTGCAGAAGCTGTACCGAATGCCCAGGATTTGCTTACGCAAAAAGGTTTAGCCACAGATGATAAGATGATGGCGAACCTGGTAATTGCCAGGAATTACCAGGCAAACAATCAATCGAGTGAAGCAGTCACAGCTTACAACTCAGTAGTAGCACTTGGAAAATCAGAGTATGGCGCTGAAGCCCGCTACCGGATAGCCGAGATTGCTTCAGCACAAGGAGATATGAAGAAGGCTGAAAAAGCCAGCTTTGATGTGATCAACAAAGCTGGTTCTTATGATTACTGGATTACCAAAGCTTATATTTTACTGGGCGATGTGTACTATCGCGAGGGCGACTATTTTAATGCAGAAGCTACTTTAAAAAGTGTAGTAGAAAACGCAACCGATGACACTCTTAAACAGGAGGCACAGCAAAAGCTGGACATCGTAGTGAAAGAGAAAAACAAAAACAGTAAAATAGACCAAACTTTAAATCAATAAGCCTTGAAAAAGTCATTTATAGCAATAGCCTTATTAATTTCTTTGGTGCAGTATGCCGATGCACAACAGCGTAAAAAAGCACCTGTAAAAAAGAAACCAACTACTACTAAACAGGCAACGCCTACTAAGCAGTCAACACAAAAAAAAGAGAGACAGACTCAGAAAGATGCAGAAAAGGAAAGTGCTGATACTTCTATTCCCAGCAGAACAGTAACGGTAACTTCCTCGTACAAGCCGGAACTAAAGCCCGCTGCTAAAGTGAACTTTAGTGCGGCTGCCCCGCCTGCTGATAGCGTATTGCCAACCTTGCAATACAATGTGCCGTCACAAAATTTATTCTTCTCGTATCAGCCCACCGCACTTAAGCCGTTGGCAGCCAATATAGATACTGCTGTACATTGGGAGAATAATAATTATGTAAAGGCCGGCTTTGGCAACTATTCAACACCTTTTTTGCAGGCAGGCTTATCTTTTGGCGATGGACAAAAGAGCATTGTGAATGTGCACGCCAAATACATTTCCTCCAAAGGCAATATTCCTTTCCAGCAGTACAGCAATGCTGATGTAGATGCGATTGGAATTATTACCAATGGCGTTAACGAGTTTACAGGCAAAGTGTTTTACAAAAGCAGAACCCGTTATCAGTATGGCTTTCAGCCAGACTCATTGTACTTCTCTAAAGATGAACTGCGCAACCGCTTCAATACATTTGGAGCAAAGGTTGGTATGCGGAACAAGACCATCAACAGCGTAGGGATTAACTACAATCCAAGTCTTTATGTAGATGGATTTACTGATGGTCATAACGGTAATGAAACTAACCTGATATTGGATGCTCCGGTTTCTAAGCCTTTTGGAGATAAGTTTGTTTTCAATTTTGGTATTACTGCTAATCTTACCGGTTATAAGAGTGATAGCTCAGGAAAAATCAATAATAACTTAGTATATCTTTCTCCTGCTGTACAGTATGGTGCAAATGCTTTTAAAATTGTTGCTGGCATTACACCATCCTGGGATAACAAAGATTTTCACCTGTTGCCCAATTTTACTGCGGAAGCTAAAATAAATGAAGAGAAGTTTGTGCTGATGGCAGGCTGGACAGGCTATTACAACAAAAACAATTATGAATCGCTTGCGGAGTTTAATCCATGGTTGCAACAGCCCAAACTCCTGAAGAGTACACGTATTCTTGAGCAGTATGCAGGATTTAAGGGGTCTGCGGGAAGTCACCTTACATACAATGGAAAAGTGTCTTATTTACACATGTACAATCAGCCCTTGTTTGTGAATGATTCAATCAGTGGCAGATCATTTTACACTTTGAATGAAAGTAATATGAAAGATATTCGCCTGCATGGCGAGCTTGGATATACGGTACAGGAGAAATTTTCGTTATTAGCAGGAGCCTCTATCAATAAATACAGTAACCTTACCGATAATGCAAAAGCGTATGGCTTGCTGCCAATAGATATTAATGGTTCACTGCGCTGGCAGGTAACTAAAGATGTATTGTTTAAAAGCGATGTGTACTTTTGGGATGGACCACGTTATTTAACCTCCAGCAAGGAAACAGGTCGTCTTGATCCTGCATTTGATTTGAATGCGGGCGGGGAAGTAAAAATCACCAGCAACTTTAGCGCATGGCTGCAGTTTAACAATATTCTAAACAATAAATATCAGCGCTGGAACCAATATCAGGTATTAGGGTTTAATGTGTTGGGGGGTATTATATATTCATTTGGACAAAAAACCGGTAAGTGATGATTGCATACAGTTTGCGCAATTATTTGAAAACACATAGAAAGTTAAGCCTCCATGGGGTTGGCAATTTTGTACTGGAAGAAACACCAGCACAGCTTGACTTTACTGCAAAACTCCTGTATCCACCTGTAAGTGAAGTAAAGTTCGAGCCTGAAAGTTCACCTAATAACAATCAGTTCTTCAACTTTCTTTCAAAGGATCTGAGGGTAGATAAAATCACTTCGGTGAGGCTGTACAACGAGGAAATGCATCGAATTAAAGAAGCGTTGGTAAAGGATGGTGAGTACAATTTAAGAGGCATTGGAATATTAAGCAGGCAACCAAATGATGCCATATCCTTTATTACATATAATGCAGGTAATTCACCATTGCCGGTAATACCAGTAGAGCGCGTGATTCGCAGAGAAGAAACACATACTATACGGGTGGGTGAAGATGAACGCACTAACAAACACATGGAAGAGTTGCTGGCGCAACCAGAAGCTGTAACTGCAAAGAAGAGCTATTGGTGGGTTTATCTAATCATTGCCATGCTTGTTATTGCTGTTATTGTTCTACTTTTTACTATGTGATTTAATATTCAACCATATTATTTCTTCATAAAATGATGGGCTGATTATTGTCAGCCCATCATTTATCTAATAGTTACCATCTGCTACCAAAAATTATTCTACTATGTGAATATTAGAGAATAGTTACATATTGCTATTGTTAACGTCCTAACAGTTATTAGTTTAATCTTGCTATTAGCAATAAAAGAGACTAACTTTGCGCCGCTATGCAAATAGAAGTATTAAAATCAAAGATTCACAGAGCCGTCATTACAGAAGCTAACCTGCAATATGTGGGAAGTCTTACACTGGATGAGGATCTGATGGATGCAGCCAATATGATTGAAGGTGAAAAGATCGTCATTGTGAATGTAAACAATGGCGAACGCCTGGAAACCTACATCATTAAAGGCAAAAGAGGCAGTGGCACAGTGTGCCTTAATGGTCCGGCTGCACGCCGGGGTGCTGTAGGGGATGTTATTATTGTTATATCTTATGCGCGGATGGACTTTGAAGAAGCTAAGTCTTTTAAGCCCTGGATCTGCTTTCCAAAAGAAGGTAATAAGCTGTAATAAGTAAGAAGAACAAGTCTCAACTAACAAGTTAAAAGCCACTAACTACGAGCAGTTGTTGTATTAGTTTATTAATTGTAAGAATACTTGTTAAATAAAGCAGCTATTGAATTAAATAAATGCAATAGCTGCTTTATCTTTTATATCCTACCACCTAAATCATTTTTGTCATCCCCTAAGCGTGCAGTTTCCGCTTCATCCAAGTCGTCGTTGGGGCTGTGAATGCTTAAGTCGGCATCTTGGGCTATATCTTCCTCAGCCTGCTTATGCGCGGCTTCTACATTATTGGGTGTATCCTGTCTTTTTTTGATCTGCTCTTTCGTTTCTTCAGTATTGTTTGTATCTGGCATAAACTGTTTTTTAGTTAGAAGTGAAAAATTTATGCCATTAATAAGTCTGGAAGAAAGCCAGAATACAGGCATTTTGTATTAATCAAAAAGATCGGAAGATAAGTACCGGTCTCCCCTATCGCAAATGATGCATACAATTACGCCTTCATTTAACCCCTTTGCTAATTCCAGACTGGCATATACAGCACCGCCGCTGCTCATGCCGGCAAAAATGCCTTCTTCTTTTGCGAGGCGCTTTGTTATTCTCCGTGCGTCTTGTTCATCAACAGAAATAATAGTGTCTATGCGGCTGCGGTCAAATAATTTGGGTAAATATGCTTCGGGCCATTTGCGGATGCCGGGAATGTGAGAACCATCGGTAGGTTGGCAGCCTACTATCTGTATATCAGGATTCTGCTCCTTTAAAAATCGGGAGACGCCCATAATGGTACCTGTGGTACCCATAGATGATACAAAATGAGTAACAGTACCATTGGTATCACGCCATATTTCGGGACCTGTAGTGTGGTAGTGCATTTTGGGATTATCCTCATTGGCAAACTGATTAAGCATCAGGTAACCACCTTTTTCCAGTTGTTCGTTTGCATAATCAATGGCTCCCTCCATGGATTGTTCCTGGGGGGTCAGTATTACTTTAGCTCCAAATGCCTGCATTGCCAGCACACGCTCGCGGGTAGCATCTTCGGGCATAACCAATTCTATCGGTACATTAAACATGCTTGCTATCATAGCTAATGCAATACCGGTGTTGCCGCTGGTTGCCTCAATCAGTTTAATACCTGGCTTTAATTCTCCACGATCTAATGCACCTTTAATCATGCCGTAAGCAGCACGGTCTTTTACGCTCCCCCCGGGGTTATTACCTTCCAGTTTGGCATAAATCGTTACTTTGTCATTTTCGGGGAGTCTCTTCAGTTTTACCATTGGTGTATTACCAACCAAGTCTAAAATATCGGCCATAGATTTTCAATTGCTTATCTATTAATTGTTGCAAGTTCTGCTGAAAAGGCGATATAATAAAATAGTGTTCTAACTGAAGGAGTAATAAACTTTTTACGCTTGAAGCTTCCTGCTTAATATTTACATCTCTGCCCACATCACCACATACCTGCCTGTCGGGTGCCAGTCAGACAGGGGCACAGAGGAATGTAGACTGGACCACCGCCTTTGACTGTTCAGGTACATAGTATGCAGCCCATGTGAATTGCATTAGGTTGATCATAATACCTCCTGTTTCCAAAGAATTCTATTTACAATTATTTTTTACTTCGTTAATACAGTAAAAGACAAAAGATGAACGTAGGATCATCGAAGGATATACGGCTCAGATACGGCTTAGATAGGGAGGAGATACGGAGGAGGTACGGCTTAGCTGGCGACATTCAGATAGGATTCAAGGGGCGGAAATGTTGGAAGCCTCTAAACTGCTTTCACTAACGACCAAGCCTTCTGCTGGAAGACAATACAACAATTAACCTAATAATATAGCACTACAAAACAATGAATGCTATCTGATACTGAATTACTTTTTGTGGCTTTATTTGAATAATACTGCAATCATTAAAAACTATTTAAAGAGTTTCTATAAGGGATAAATGAAATGTAGAAGCCTCATTAACGAACGGCCATATATAAGCAGTTTTTTTATACAATTTCAAGCTTTTTTTATAATATTGTCCTATACGAAAGCCAAAGCCAACTGTGAATGCTGTTTAATTCTCTACATTTTGTTGCTTTTTTTATAGTAGTCACTTCTCTGTACTTCTCCCTACCTTACAAGTCCAGGTGGCTATTATTGTTATTGAGTAGCTTTTACTTTTACATGGCATTTCTGCCTGTTTACGTTCTCATTTTACTTGTTACAATTGTAGTAGATTATTTTGCAGGCATTTACATTGCTAAATCACGCGGGGCGAAACGTAAATTGTTCCTTATATGCAGCCTCATTGTTAATATTGGCTTTCTAAGTTTCTTTAAATACCATGATTTTCTAATTAGTACACTGAACGACCTCTTTAGTATACACCTGCCATACATGAAAGATTTGTGGCTGGCATCGCGCATTATTGTATGGAATAACTGGGTGAATAGCCATTTAAACCTTTTAGGTACTGACCTGCCTATATTGCAAAATATCGTTCTGCCCATAGGATTATCATTCCATACATTCCAGGCTATGAGTTATACTATAGAAGTGTATCGTGGTAATCAAAAGCCTGAAACTCATTTTGGCATTTACTCCCTGTATGTAATGTTTTATCCCCAGTTAGTAGCAGGGCCAATAGAGCGCCCTCAACATATGCTTCACCAGTTTTACCAGAAACATGATTTCAGCTATGATAAAGCCGTTAGCGGCTTACGCCTGATATTGTGGGGAATGGTAAAAAAAGTGGTCATTGCAGACCGGCTTGCTATATACGATAATGCCATATTTGGCAACCTAAGCCATCACAGTGCACTAACCCTGCTGGCAGTAAATATTTTTGGGCCTATCCAGATATACTGTGACTTTTCAGGTTATTCTGATATTGCTTTGGGTACAGGGCGTGTAATGGGCTTTGAGTTAATGACCAATTTCAAACGTCCTCTACTGTCCAGGAGCTTTCAGGAATTGTGGCAACGCTGGCATATATCGCTTACTTCATGGTTTAGAGATTATCTTTTTTTCCCATTGGGTGGCTCCAGGCGCAAAGGAGCATTGCGAGGCGCTATCAACCTCATATTTGTATTTATGGTAAGTGGTCTGTGGCATGGTGCAAGCTGGTGTTTTGTATTGTGGGGTTTTACGCAGGGATTGCTACTGGTAACTGAGCGGCTGATAAAACCATTTACAAGCAAAATTGTTCGCCTTTTAGGCAGCGCCTCTGCAATGGTAAGTACAATGACTGTTTATATTATATTCGGTTTTACCAACATCATGTTTGTAAGCAAAGACCTGCACGATCTGGGAGGCTATTATAAAAATTTTCTAACCTGGAAAGCAGGTGGTTTGTATAAAGGCGAGCCTCCTACAGCTCTTTTATACTGCATTATTGTAAGTGTAATTCTATTTATTGCAGAATATACAATGGAATATAAACCCGAGATAAAGCTGCTGGGGCACCGCAATGCAGTGGTGCGTTATACCGGGTATGTAATGTTACTAACACTGCTGTTGCTGATTGGTGTGTTTAATGGCGGTCAGTTTGTATATTTTCAGTTTTAGTATCTATTTTACCGCAGAGAACAAGTGTAAACAGAGGTTTCGCTGAGATCATTTGCGGTGAAAGAAAATCCTTCCATCATAGTCATTATACATTTAATAGAACTAACTTAGTATTGTTTCTTACTCATCAATTATATTTCTATATTGATAAAGCAAAAGGCATAAAAACTTATTAATTCAACCAAGACAAGCAACCTAAACAAGCTCAGAGGTATGAAAATTGGCTATTATAAATTTGCTTATAAGCTGCTTATCCTGATTGCTATTATGTTTGTAGTGGACAGGGTGGGCGGCAGCATTTTAGCTTATTTTTTTGAAAAAGAGCCACAAGGAGACGCTGCTTCTTTTTCTCATGCAATTGAAAACCCCACAGAAGATATACTGATATATGGCAGTTCACGGGCAATGCACACGTATGACCCACGGGTATTCCAGAGGGAGTTAGGACTGTCTTGCTTTAATTGCGGACGTAATGCTTCTACTATTATTTATCATGCTGCAATCCTGCCATCAGCACTGGCCAGAGAAGGGCCTCCTCCACAAGCTATTATACTCGATATTACCCCTAAAGAACTCTCCTGGAGAGGCAGTGAAGATGGAAACGATGTATTAGCCAGCATGATACTTCCTTATGTAAACAGGAATAAACGGTTTGAGAAACTTGCAAACGACCTTTTTCCCAATGAACTAATGAAAGCAAAGGTTTCAAAACTATATCCCTACAACTCTATGATCCTTTCTATTATCCGTAATTACTCAAATCATGATAATTTTAACATAGAGGGTTATGTACCCCTTTTTGGCATAAAAGCCAGCCGCCAGCCTATTACGCTCAATCTTGATGCAGAGGTGGATGAATATGCTAAGGATAAGTTTGAATTTTTTATAAGAGAAGTTACTTCGCACCACATTCCTTTGTTTGTTATTATTTCACCAGCTTATGTAAATCATTTCGCGAAAACTAAGTCTGAGATTGCTACTAAAGAGATACTGGCGCGCTATAATATACCATTGTGGGATTTTTCGGTGGATACTACTTTTCGTAAACGAAAGTACTTTTACGATAATGTGCACCTTAATGAAAAAGGGGCTGCTGTATTTTCGGAATACATTGCTAAACGTTTAAAAGACTCTATGGAGAAAGATCAATATGGTGGGGTAAGACAATAAAGGAAAATGATAATTTCATTTATAGAAAAGCTGCCAGTTGCTTAACCCGCTGCTTTTATTTGCCTAATCTCAACTTAGTTGTTGCTTCTTGTTCGGCTACTATTAGCATTATTATCATTTTGCTCGCTGTCTGCATTCAGTGCAACTTGCTGGATCTCTTTGTTTGGCTCCGCTGAAGTACTTCTCATATCTTCCATCTCTGGATCCAAGCTGAGTCCAGTGGTTGTTTTATTATCCTGATCTTGTTGTGAGTCTGTTTTTTCGATTGGCATAAATCAAAGTTTATAAGAGTACGATTACATTTACATAATTCAACACCATGCCACAAATGCAGTGTTTCAATTTATATGAGCATAATAAAGAGAAAGAGCCGCCAAAAGGAGCAGCAGCTATAAGATTGACTACCTTGATAAGCTATAAGGGTTGTTTATAGATCAGTAGTACTGTTGCTTAAGAATTATCTTCTACAGCCGCATACTCTCAGCCATGCTGCAAAGGCTACCAGGAGTTGAAGACACTTCCACGAATATGTTCAGAGCAGCAGTTACAAATTGCTGCTATATTCTTTTACTGTATTTACAAACGCTTTGGCATGATCTACAGGTACATTGGGTAGAATACCATGACCGAGATTAGCGATGTGTTTTCCTTTGCCGAATGCCTGCAACATTTCTTTTACTTCCTTTTCAATCACTGGTATGGGTGAGAGTAATTTAGCCGGATCAAAATTACCTTGTAGTACAATATTATTACCTGCAAACTGACGTGCCATTTGCGGGCTGATACACCAATCAATGCCTAAGCCCTGCGCACCTGTAACTGCCATACTTTGCAAAGAATGCCAGGCACCTTTTGCAAAAATGATGGTGGGCACTTTATCCTTTATAGCAGCTACAATTTGCCGGATGTATTGTAAGGAGATATGTTCGAAATCTGCGGGACTCAGCAAACCGCCCCAGCTATCAAAAATTTGAATAGTATCCACACCGGCCGCCACTTGCCCCTTAAGGTAAGCAATGGTTGTATCAGTAATCATTTGCAGCAGTTGGTGTGCGAGTTCCGGTTTTGTGTAGCAGAAGGCTTTGGCTTCATCGAATGTTTTGGAGCCTTTGCCTTGCACCATATAGCATAATATCGTCCATGGTGCGCCTGCAAAACCGATGAGTGGTACACGGTTGTTCAGCTCTTTTTTAGTAAGCTTTATTGCATCAAATACATAACCTAATGTTTCATTTACATCGGGAATGCATATGCGCTGCAGGTCTTTTTCTGTTTGGATGGGATCGGGTAAAATGGGACCTTTATTTTCTATTAGTTGTACTTCCAATCCCATAGCCTGCGGCACTACCAGAATATCCGAAAATAGAATAGCTGCATCTACACCTACCTGCTCTACCGGCTGTATTGTGATCTCAGCAGCTAATTCAGGAGTTTGCACGCGCTCAAAAAAAGAATACTTTGCTTTTAACTTCATATAGTCGGGCAGATAACGACCCGCCTGACGCATCATCCATACAGGTGTTCTTTCTGCTTCTTCACCACGCAATACCTTTAGTAAAATATCATTCATGTTATACGTTAAAAATTATAAAGCTTTAGCAGCTTGCTCCTCGTAATACTCGATAATCAGGTCAAGCATGCTTTCGGCACCGGGCCACTGACTGACAACAACTTTGTTGGTACAATAGGACTGAATAGTAGCACCAGTTGTTTGCCCAATAGCAAACAGCACTACATCGGTTGGGACAGTGTTAAGCGAAAAAAAGCTATGCACTGCACTGGGGCTGAAAAATAAAATTCCCTCATAGTTCTTTTCTATAAAAACAGGGGTTTCTTCGGTTGTATATACGACTACTTCTTCTATTGCTTTTCCATGCGCTTTTAATAGTTCCGGTAAATCATTTAATCGTTGATCGCCACAGAAAAAAATGATAGGAGATGTAGAATTAACTGAGATAATCTTTTCAGCTAAGACTGTTGCATTCTTTGCTGTTGCAGCTATACTGGCTTCTCCGAAGTACTTAATCACATACTCTTTGGTGATACCACCGGTGCAAAATATTTTCCATTGTGGTACCTGAGGTAATTGAGAAGCGACTGCATTCACCGCATTCATACTAGTAAAAACGGCAGTAATTGTTTCATTAGCTAATGACTGTAGTTGTTGTTGCAATGCCTCGCTCTGCAAATGTTTCGTTTCTATGAATGATACACAGTCTAGGGTGATATTGCTTTCCTCCGCTCTCCTGATCAGCGTGTCATCAAGCACACGTGTACTTAAGAGGTAAATGTTACTTTGTTGCATGTCGTATGGTTTCCATGATAGCGGCTCCGCCGTTAGCTAATATTTGCTGCGCTAATGTAGTACCTAAATTACCATTAAATTCATTTAAACCAATACGTTTTTCAATAGTCGCCTTATGCATGCTGTCCGGAGATAATATATTTCCTTTAAACAATAAGTATTCGCCTTCTATTTGCGCCAGCGCACCGATAGGTGTAGAACAGCCGCCCATTAAAGATCGTAAAAAGTCGCGCTCTACTTTGGTGCAAACAGCAGTATCCTGATCATTGAGTAATGCACATTGTTCTAAAATAGCTTTGTCTTCTTCGCGGCACACAACCATGATGGCACCTTGTGCGGGAGCGGGCAACATCCAATGCAAGTCTACTGAGTTAGACGGACGCAAACCAATACGCTCTATACCGGCGGCGGCAAAGATGGCTCCATTCCAATTGCTGTCCCGAACCTTTTGCATACGTGTATTTACATTGCCTCGAAGGTTCTCTATCTTATGATTGGGATAACGGTTAAGCCACTGTGCTATACGACGCACACTGCTGGAGGCTATTACAGCAATAGATTGTTCATCTTCTAAAAAACCGGGATTGTTTTTATATACCAATACATCCACCTGCGATGCACGCTTGAGTACGGCTGCCTGTGCAATACCCTGTGCCATTTGCGTGGGTACATCTTTCATAGAATGTACTGCGATATCTATGCGCCTGGAGAGTAGAGCAGCATCTAATGTTTTAGTGAAGATGCCCTGCACGCCTATTGCATACAAAGGTGTTACAAGGTCTATATCGCCTTCACTCTTGATATATATCAACTCGGAAGTAATGCCTTGCTGTGCAAAGTTTTTTTTAACCAGCGTAGCCTGCCATACGGCAAGTTCACTATCGCGCGTACCAATACGTAATACCTTATTCATTCAAGTCAATTAGTGGTACTGCCTATATAATCGTTGATGGCTTGTATGTAGTTGCAACCCGGCTGATGTGTACACCGCATCTTTACAGCCATATTGTTGATCACTTTCTGAATAGCTACATTGTTTACAGGCTGCATTATTTTTTTATCTTCGGCATAAACTGATGCATAAAGGCTGCAATCGTGCATGGCAATCAATTTCTCTTTCACAGCTAATAAAACAGGAACATATTTACGGTTGTAATACCATTCTTTAAAATCCTGAATGTGGTGTGCAATGATGCTCTTTGCTTTTGGCACTTCAGCAAGGCGCTTCTGCAGCGTTTGATCATTCAGTTTGGATAACTGGTCAACATTCACCAATTGGATATATGGCAACTCCTTTACGGTAGTATCAATGTTATTTGGAATAGAGAGATCTATTAATACCTTATTGCCCCTGTTCAGTACATGTTCTTTGCGGATGACAGGCTCGCAGGCATTGGTAGCAACGATGATCACGTCAGACTCTGCAATCTCACCGTATAAATTATCATAAGAAGCTACCTCTACGCCTAATGACTTTGCGAGTAATTCGGCCTTCCCTTCGGTGCGATTAAGCAAGGTAATATTGCAGTTACCTATGTAGTCAACTATGTTCTTGCAGGTGCTGGCGCCTATTTTACCAGTACCGAGCAATAATATTTTTTTGTTCTGGATGTTTGGGACGTGTGCCTTTAAGAATTGAATAGCGGCAAATGAAACTGATACAGTACCGCAGCTTAACTGAGTACAGCTCTTGGTGGCTTTAGAAGCTTGTAATGCACCATTTATCATGCGCTCTAATAAAGTACCGATAAAACCATTTTCTTTGGCATACTTCACAGATCCTTTTAGCTGGCCTACAATTTCATAATCACCCAATATCTGCGAATCTAAACCAGCGGCTACATTGTATAAATGTTCTACTGCATCAGGTCCGTGTTTAATGTAAGCCAACTCTCTGAATGTATCATGGCTGCCATTTGTTTCGCTGCATAATAGCTGTGTAAGTTCGCATGCAGTATGAGCTAAGCCATATATTTCGGTGCGGTTACAGGTGCTTAAAACAAATAATTCTTTGAGTCCTGCCTGTTTGGCTTTTTCAAGCAATGAAGCGTATTGGGTAGGGTTAATGGCGAAGCATCCTCTTACAGAAGCATCGGTCTTTTTATAGTTGATCCCAGCGCAATAAAATGAGAATATGTCCATTTATAATTCGTTGTTCTAAACCTATCTGATCGGGCACAAAGGTACTCTGCACACAAGGATAAGCATTTGGCAAATAGTAATTGCATTGTCATTTCTCTGTCATGTTTAAAATTACACTTATCAGAAAGAGATGTAAATGACAATTGTTATGAAACGTATATTCAATGTAATGAGTTGCCTATTGCCTATTAAATAAGTTATGCTTGATAAAAAGCTGACTAAAATTTGACAGAATTGCTGCCCTGGTTTAATAAAGTCAAATATTACACTTATTCCACTTGATGTCACAAAATTGTAATTGTGGGCGGGATTATTTCATACAAAATTTATTTTGAAGCCTAATGGAAGTCACCATGAGTTATACCTAACTTATACTTAAGTTATACCTAACTTATACTTAACTTATACCGAATCTCCTCCTTATCTCCTTTGTAGTAACTACCTATGGACTGCACTCCTAAACGGTACACACCAGTAACCGCAAACGAACAACTGGCTCTCTACTCCCCCTTTAAGAGTTAGAGCCTCTCTGATAAATGGCAACCTATCTGAATCCGGTATTATACTACCAAAAGCAATACAGTAAATTATTTTAAACATTAATGGGGATACGCTTCGCCGTTTCAGCAGAAATACAAAACTGAAGCATTTACTAAAGCTTTTTAATAAAGGCTTGCAGCCTTGTTTACACGATACAGCCAGTCAGGCAATTGTCCAACCTTAGCATGATATACTAAATGAGTTTAATTTAACATTAAACCATCCTGATTCATTCTTTTTGAAATAATACAACTATTGTTTTTACCCTTAAATGACATAATACACACATTAATAAAATAAAAATACCTCCAAATATTGGCTTTTTGTTACCCTAAGCCTCCTCTTTTACGATACATCCAATATAAGCAGGCGTACAACCCAACTTACTTACAAGCGTTTGTAACCCTTATCAAATTTTAATAATATTTCCCAGAAATTAAGCGTTTTCTAATTTTTGGAATGAAGTAATGTTTGTAGTTTCACTGTCAAAGGAGGACTGGATATGAAAAAATTTATAATTACGTTCAATTACAATGGTTTTGCTTTTACAGCAAAGGTGTTTATTCACAAACATAACAACACAATCATTTACTCAACACAATTGATAGAAGACTTTGTTGCATACATGTTTGAGGATAAGGAACTAATTTTTTCAAAAGAGCCGGATGGCTATAAACTGATGCTATTTAGGGGCGCTACGCGTAATGAGCAACATCAGGGTGAGATGCTGGACTGGCACATTAAAACGGAGTTTATTGATAAGAACAAAACGATGTACACTCAAACATTCAGCATGTCTTAATAAGGAATATAGGATAAAACAGTGATGAACTGTTTAGTTAAAATGACTAAATAGTTTTCCTAAAAAGAGTTTCTGCCTTATCTTTGCAACTCATCAAAGAAAAGGAGGTATTCATGCAATCTACAGATAAAACATGGACGCCTTCGGTTAGTATCGTCTAATCGGGCTTCTCCAAAAATAATCTGCCGGCAAGAGTGCCGGATTAGTCACTGCCACATAAAGCAGTGGCTTTTTTTATGTCTTGAAATAAACCTGTTCTGCTATGAAGTTGATGTATGGGTGGGCAGCTTGTAATTGCGCTACTTTATTGGCATACAACTGTAAAAACTGCTTGTGCTGCTGGGAAGTGGGATTGAAAGGTTTATGGTTTTTAGCAATATTAATTTTCCGTATTTCTTCTGCCAGGATTTTGGATGGTTCATCTACACAGGCATCAAAGAAGTGTTCTAATACAAATTGTGTTGCGGGGTAGTTGGGATGAGCCATGTCTATGTCGTAGAAGCGGTAATCGCGTAGTACATCAATGACTAGTTCGTAGGCTGGGAAATAGTGGAGTTTGTCAAACTTGTTTACTAAATGATGTACGGATTCTATTAATCTTGCTTTGCTGCGGTTGTTTTCTATCACCCCATCTCGCAGGTGGCGTACCGGGCTGATAGTGAAAATAATATTGAGCTTTGGGTTGAAATGAAATAAGCGGAATAACATGCCATCCAGTGCTGTTACGATTTCCTCGATAGTGCATAGATGCTTTTGAAAGGTTTGGGCTGGTGCTTTATGGCAATTGGCAACACTATTTTGTTCTGCAGTTACTCCCTTCTGCATTGCCTCAGGGGTGGTTGGAACAAGCTTGTAAACAAATGAGGAGCCCAAGGTAATGATAAGCCAATCTGCTTCTTTTAAAAAGTCATGCGCTTCATGCTGTGATTTGTTGATTGCCTCTAAAGTCTCCGCTTTGTCAGGATTTGAAAAGCGGCTGTGGTGATTCCAGCTATGCCATGCTTCATTTAAGTAGAATAAATCCTCTTCTTTATACTGTTTGTTATCTATGTAAGAAATAATGCTTCTGCAAACGCTTAAGGGGTCAAACAAAATACCATTAGGATTTTGCAGTACCTGGAACTTTACATCACTTAAATAGTTACCGATATGCTCAGTAAAGCAGGAGCCTATTAAGAGCAATTTATCATGATAGTTAATAGGTTCTTTAAACGGCTTTATATTTATAGAGATCTGAAACTGCATTTGAGAAGCTGTTTAAGTTAATAATTTGATATGTCTTATGGTGTTTTATTTGGCTGCAACTGCGTTGAATTTTTCGCCTTAGGCGTTGGACTATGGCTGCAAAATTCGCCTTGTTTCGCTCAAAAAAACACATATAATCCATTCTAAACAATTAACTCAAACAGCTTCTTAAAATATTTCTGAAGCAATAGCCATGCTTTCGGCTAATGCCTGCTTATTGATACTGATTGAAACCTGTTGATCTTCAAAGAAGTTGATCATCTTCTCGGTAGGCATATTACCTACCAAATCGTCTTGTGCCATTGGGCAACCTCCTATTCCTTTTAGAGCACCATCAAACCGGCTGCACCTGCCCTTAAAGCAGCCTGCAACTTGTCTTATAATTAATAGTATTGGTGTGCAAGTGCACGCCAAACTCTACATTGTTGTATTGAGGAAGGAGTGTGTTCAAAGCAAATGCTATCTATTCCGGCGTTGCCAGGCCAACTGTATCAGCTAAAGAAATAATGCTGATATTCCGTTCTACCATTGTAGCAGCGTATTGTAACAAGATATCTGCATTGTATATATCCCCGTATGGATTGCCAAAGCCCATGCTAAGTAGATCACCAATATTTTGCCATGTTGCAACAGAGGTTTTGAATAGCTTCAACTGTTTGCATACTTTGTTCCAGGGTGCTGTTTGTATTGCGGAGCTGGAATGTAGGTGAAATGGAAAACGGAAAGCCTAAATGTGTTATTTCATCATACTTGACCGCTTCTTCAGCACCACGAAGGTTGGCTACTATGGCGAGCAACTTAGTTGTTGTACCGGAGAGCTGTAGATGAGGGATCACTTCTTTGGTATCCCTCATTTGGGGTATAGCTTTGGGGGATACGAAACTACCAAAGTCGAGTGTATCAAAGCCTACCTTTAATAAGCTGTTTAGATAACGGATCTTATCTTCTGTAGCGATAAAATGCTGCCAGCCCTGCATAGCATCTCGCGGGCATTCAACTATTTTTATTCCTTCCTTTTATTGGTCAATGCCATACATGCGTTGTTTCATTGCTTCATACAAAATAATACCGGCTGCTACTGATACATTGAATGAATCAAAGTCGCCTTTCATGGGTATAGTGAAGTGTTCATCTGCTTCATTAGCCAGGCTTCTTTGAATACCTTTTTCTTCATTGCCCATTACTATGCAGCAAGGCTCCTGGAGGTTGAGCTGATGTAATTTCTTTGCTGCTTTCATTTCACTGGTGAAGAGCTTGATACCATTCAAATGCAGGGTATCTACAGCCTTAAGCAGGCTTGGCGTACGGCATACCTGTATTTTTTCCAATGCGCCGGCACTGCTTTTTACCGCTTCTTCGTTCAACGCGCCTACTCCTTTTTCCGTATAATGATAGCTTGCGCTCCGCAACATACTGCACTACGTGCCATTGCACCAATATTGCGTACATTGGTCACGCCATCCACCATCAAAAACAAGGGCGCTTCTCCCCTTTCGTTTACCTAGTCAATAACCTGTTCTAAATCCTGGTAAGCCACACCTGTATTAAAAGCTACTACGCCCTGGTGTTTTATATTAGTGACACGATTCAGCTTTTCAACAGATACATAACGTATGGGTACATTGTAGGTCTTGGCAAATAACCGTATTTCGTTAATACTTTCACCGTTGGCAGACTTTGACAATAGAATCTTATCAATCAATTGGCCGCTTCGAGGTGCTTCCGTTACAGGGTTCGACCTGAGTGATGTTTTTCTTGGACTGGTAATTAGGACTTTCAATGACTTTTTACTAAACTTTTTTATTCTTTAGGACAAAGTTAAGATTCATAGATAAAGTACGTAACGAAGTGGCAAAGAGAAACCCAGAAGTTAGATCAATAAGACATGAGATTGGATACGAAACGAGGAGTATTAAGAAGTTACACAAGAGTAATTAAGAGGAAATACAGGGAGATAAGTATAACTTAGGTATATGTTAAGTATAAGTTAAGTGTAAGTTAACTATAACTCCAGTCAGTCCACTAGTGGGAAAGAGCGATTTTTAGAGTTATGCAGACTCTGTATCTTTGTGTGAGACGAACAAAAAGTCCCATCTGCAAGCGGGACTTTTGATTTACGTTAACATTTGGTGTTTAAGGCTTGATTCGACCATTACATTCTCAAGAACACGCTCTTATCTGATTTAAATACACGAACTACATAAATACCCGTTGTAGTTGTAGCTGGTAGTTGAATGGTTTGATATTGTCCTTTAGCAGATACTATCACTTCTGCTTTAGCCACCTTTTGCCCACCTTATCAGCTACTTCAATCATGCTCTTACCTTGGGTAGATTGTTAAAATATACATGAATTTCTTTGTTTTTAACAGGAATGGGAGAAACAAGTACAGATTTTTTCGCTTCCTTTATTTTCCTGAACGACCGGTGCGGGCTGTGGTTGATAATGATTATCGCCACAGTCAAGGAAATTACCATTTGCAAAGTCTGAAGCATTAAACACTTTCTCTTCGCTTTGTTGAACAGGGCTTGTTTCTAAAGTGGATAAGTTAACGCGATAGTAATCGTTAGCATCCAGTGAGCTGCTTACTACCACCTGCCCGTCTTTATCCACTGCTGCAGCATTCACACTAAAGGGTGCAGGTAAATTTTTGATAGTACCAAGGTAGTCAGCAACCATATTTGCAGGATTAATTTTAAAGACATGCCACCTGTTGTAAATAAAAATAGGTGGCCGCCATCATCTGCTACCATATCGCCACCCCAGCTTGCTGCATGTGTATGCACACTAATTCGCATTATGTTTGCCATCTTTCAGGTTACCTAAATCAGTAATCTGATGTTTTTGCCGGTAGGAAGCGGATAAGGTGATTGCCATTGTTAGTTAATGCATACCCATAACCATCAGACCGAGTCCATACGGGTAATATTATCTGCCTCGCCCGGTTGGGATACAAACTGCTTGACTTGTTGATTTTTTACATGGTATATTTTCAGTTCGGCTGGTTAAGGTCAATGTATTGTAGTTCACTGCCAAAAAGATTGATGAAGTACAACCTGTTTTGCCTGGCATCGTAGGCTGAAGCAGCACTTAATGACGGTGAGCAATTCCACCGTTTGCTGGGATTGAGCGGGAGCAGCATCGATGTGATTGATTTACCTGTAGCAGCATCTACATGACCTGGTTTTTGTGAAACTGGTAAATAAATGTTTCTAATCAAAGAGCCATTGCTTAAATCTATTTCACGGAAGACCTTCCAATTAATATTGCCTTATTTCTCCGGTAACAGCAAAAGCTGTATTTTTTTGTGCCTGTGCCAGAGGGAGAATATTAATAAAACACGCAGCAAACGAAAGCAAGAGTATAGGTTTTTTCATAGCAGAGTGTTTTAACTATAAGCAAGTTAGTACATTATCTTGTCATGTAAAACCATTATAACATAAAGTTTTTATTATACAAAAGTAGCCTGAAGTCAATTCTTGTCAATAAAATAATTCAATTATACCAATATAACCCCTACTTAAACTGGCTGGCTGTTTTTTTACACTTCCATATTGAAGCAGTAACCTTTGGCTTCCTCATAATACTCATACCTGATTGTTGCATCAACATGCGGGTATCCTGGTCTATCAGCTTATCGTTGGCAAGCATCATATTTACCATACGGTTGTCTTCCACCCTGCCAAGTTGTATCATTACTGTAGTAGAAATCATGTTCAGCACCAACTTTTGTGCGGTGTCGCTTTTCATCCGCGTACTGCCGGTAACAAATTCAGCTCCTGTAATTACTTTCACCGGAAAGTCGGCTGCTACAGCAAGCGGACTATTTGAATTGCAGGTAATATAGCCCGTAAGAATACTATTATTTCTCTGCATTGCTGCAAAGCCCCAATCACATATGGAGTAGTGCCGCTGGCAGCAATGCCTACTACAAAGTCTTTTGCATCACGCTTATTGCTTAAATCTTTAAAGCCCTGTTCATTATCATCTTCTGCATTTTCCACCGACCTTGTATGGCAACATCTCCACCTGCTATAACTCCAACTACAAGACTATCCACACCATACGTAGGGGGACATTCACTTGCATCTAAAATACCAGGCGACCACTGGTGCCAGCACCAATGTAAAACAACCGTCCGCCAGCCAGCATTTTATCAGTGATTTCTAATTATTAGCTTTTCTATTTGCGGCAATGCTTTTTCTACTGCAAGAGGAACTGTTTTTATCTTCATTATTAATGTTGGTAATCAATTCTTTGACACCCATCTTTTCTAAATACCGGTACGGTGAGGACGGTTGGGTAGGGCTGATAAAATCGTTGCTCATTAGTGCTTACTTTGTTTATGTATGCTTTTTTTGGTAGTCAACTCAGATCGTGTTATTGCAGGGAAATAGTCACAAATGCATGAACAGCTACAAATATACATTAGCAGATGAATGGATAGACTTAGCTATATCATTACCATGACTTTCTCATGAACTATCCATGGCTTTACTATGGCTTTGCTACGGCTTTGCTATTACTTTAGCATGTAGCTAGCAAACT
>CAWFUV010000027.1:0-10567 GCA_963819045.1 uncultured Chitinophagaceae bacterium
CAGTATAATCGTTTCCATGTGCAGGTAATTCAACAACAATCACTTTTTGCCTTTTTGCTTCCAACTGTGCTTTCACTGCCTGCCACACGTAAGGCGCCTGCCATGCACCGTGAACCAATACAAATGTTCTTATTGGTGGGAAGTGTTCATGATGTGAGCAGCCCATTATGGACGATATCACGATTATTATCACCCATATACCAATCATTTTCTTGTTCATACCTTTTTAGTTTAATAATGTTTAATTTTTTTGATTACTTTTTATTTTTTTGTTTAATGCATTTGCTTATTTATCCAAGTAAGTATGTAGTCAGCGTCTTCTTTCCATGTAGGTTGACCTAACACAAAATGATTGCGTCCTTCAAATTCTTTGTAGTCAGTTACCGAGTTGCTTTTTTCATACCGCTTGTAGTTAGTATAATTTAAGTAAGCCGGTATAGAATGATCATCGCTGCCGGAAGTAAGCAGTAATGGCGCATGCGGGTTCTGAAAATTTACTTTTGCAGTTTTTGTTATAGTGTCTCTTACAATGAGCTTTGATTCAGGCAAGGCAAACCGGTAATAAGATTCTTTTTGCTGCTCACAACTCATTCCGTTGGTGATAGCGAATTGCCATTGCTTAAAAGACATTAGAAAAGATTGATTTGTGGATGTAAAAAATCCAAGCGGTCCCCATCCTGATTTCAGAAAATCAAGATTAAAAGTGAATATCCCTTGTGGTGGAACAGAATGTATGGCAATTCCCATTGTACCTAATCCGCGCTGTAATAAAAGCTGAACAAAAAGACCTCCTACTGAGTGCCCGATCAGTATGGGTTTTTCCGGTAACTGTTTTATAATATTAGCGTAATAATCTATTAACGCAGATAAACGATTGGAAGCTATTTCAGCGCTTGGATGACAATTACGCAACGCTTCCGCAGAGGCATCTTTGTACGGCCATGGAGGCGCACTGGTTGTATATCCTTTATTTTCAAAATAGATTTTCCATTCATCCCAGCAACTATTATGGATAAAAGCGCCTGTAATAAAGAGTACGGTAGCAGTTTGATTGTTTTTCATTTGTAATGTTGATGCCCAGCTATTACGAACTAAATGCCGCTCATTCAAGAGGTTAACAATCAGGTAGTTAGAATAACTGAAAGTATGAGTGCTTCGCGATATTTCGTGGTTTGGATAAACAATTCCGCGAAATATCACGGTATTAATTTTTATCTTTAAAAACTAAACACTATAGAAAGGTAGGCGATACCATAAATGTTGTTCGTGCAACCAGTTGAATTCAAAACTTATCTGTCAATACATGCACTGCAGCCTTCATCTTTTATGTAATTTGGAAAATCGGGTGTAGAATATGCGTTTATAAAATAGAAAATGCTAAAGCAATTTATATATATCTGCATCTTAACGGGTGTAATGTCTTATGCCGCTGCACAAGAAAAGAATGATGTTGCTCTTAAAGATGTGCGTTTGCAATTACAAACAAGCATACCGGACACTTTAAAAGTTGATTTATTATTACAATTAAGTGAATACTATTTCTTTAAATCTTCAGGGAAGAAAAATGATATGGATAGCTCGCTACTGTATGCGCATGCTGCCGAAGTGCTTAGTAACAATTTGAATTATCAAAAAGGTCTTGGAAATAGTTATGAGCAAATTTCAAAAGTGCTGCACAAACAAAATGATACTGCAAAAGGAAAATACTTTGCGAATAAAGCCATTAGTATTTTTAGAACGAACAATTATTTCATGGAGCTTGGTTATGCTTATTATGATTTATCGGGTTACTATTCAACTTATAACAGCAATGAGATAACTACTAGAATTAATATAGTTGAACAGTATTCCTTACCTGCATTTCAGCAAGCTGGCAGCAAGCTAAAAGAAGCAGATATACTAAAAGAATTGGGTGATTTATTACAACTGAATGGCGATTATGTAAAGGCATTATCGGTTCTTAATCGTGCACTTGAATTGTACCAGTCTATTGGCTATACAAAGCTCCAGGGAATTTATAACTTAATGGGAGCTGTATATAGTGTTACCGGCAACAATGAGCAAGCCTTGAAATATGGGTTACTGGCAGTAGATGCCGCCGAACTAGTTAAAGATACAACCATGTCGCTGGCTACCATTTACAACCGGATAGGTGCAACCTATCGCCGTATGAAAAAGTATGAGCCTGCTTATGAATATCTCCAAAAGGCACTAACGGTTGCAAAAAAATATAACGATACGGAAACAGTTATTTTACTAACGTCCAATATTTCAAGAGTGCTCATTTTGTTGAACAAACCACATGCCTCGCTGGCTATTTTACGGGATGTGCAGCAGCGATATGTGATAAACGAGATTTATTTACAGTTATACATTACTACCAGCTTTCTTATTACTTATAATGCATTGAAACAATACAGCGCGGCTCAGCAATATTGCGACAGTGTACTCTATTTATCTGCAAAAATAGACAAGAATGATCCGGACCAAAGCGAAGCACAATACCCGGTAACAAAATATTATATAGCTTCACATCAATATGAGCTTGCCCGTAAAAGACTGGCTGTTACAGATGCTTTTTATAAAGCCAATCATAGCCCTTCAGATTTATTAGAAAACGAATTGTTGTGGTTTAAGCTGGATTCTTTACAAGGTAAATATGCGTCTGCAATTGTGCATTACCAGCAGTATAAAGCGTTGGAGGATTCTTCGGTAAACGAAATTAGCCGAAAGCACATCGAACAACTGCAAATTGAATTTGAAACCGAAAAAAAGGATAAGGATATTAAACTGCTGGAGAACGAAAGCAAACTGCAACAGGGAAGATTAACACAGGCAAATAATACTCGCAACTGGATTGCAGGTGTTGCTGTACTGTTGCTTATTATATCTGGATTAATGATGAATTACTCCCGCTTGAAGCAAAACACAAATAAGCAATTAACAACGCAGCAAAAAGAAATTGAAAAGAAAAACGGTACACTCCGCCGTTTGGTAGAAGAAAAAGAATGGCTTATAAAGGAAATTCATCATCGGGTAAAGAATAACTTTCACATCGTAATTGGTCTTTTAGGAACACAGTCCGGGTATCTTAAAACCGATGAAGCCATCAGTGCAATGAGTGAAAGTCAAAACAGAATTTTTGCTATGTCGCTTATCCACCAGAAACTCTATCAGTCAGATAACCTGACTGACATTAATATGGTTGATTATATTCATGAACTGGTAAGCTACCTGAGCGATTGTTTCAATATTCGCCACTCCATTCACTTTAAATTACAGGTTGACCCAATTGAATTAGACCTGTCGCATTGTATTCCGCTTGGATTGATAATGAATGAGGCAATTACCAATGCCATCAAGTATGCATTCATCAAAAAAGAGGAAGGTATCATTACTATCGTTTTTAAACGTACCACTCAACGTCATTTATTATTACTTATTCATGATAATGGTGATGGATTACCTTCAGATTTTAATTTGCTTAATGCCACTTCTATGGGAATGAAACTGATGCAGGGATTAAGTGAAGATATAGATGGTAAGTTTGAAATCAGAAATCATAACGGAACTGTAATAAGTCTTGAATTTAATTATGAGCCGTATACCATGCCGGATGTAAGCAATATCAAACAATCAACTAATTCTATATGAAAGAAAAAATACTCATAGCAGAAGACCAGTTTATAGAAGCTGATTATTTGCGCCTGATGTTAACACAGGCTGGTTATAGGGTTACCGGTATAGCCCGTTCAGTGATTCAGGCAAAGGAATTCATCCAACAGGAGAAACCCGATTTTGTATTACTGGATATTTTTCTAAAAGGTAAACTTACCGGGATTGATCTTGCCGCACATTTAAATGAAGAAAATATTGCTTTTGTGTATTTATCCGCCAATTCAAATGAAGATGTCTTGAATGCTGCCAAAGCTACCCAGCCATATGGTTTCCTGGTAAAACCTTTCCGCCAGAAAGATTTATTAGTTACCCTTGAAATTGCACGTTATCGGTATGAGCATAGTCTTGAATCAAAGCATAAAAAAGAGAATGAATTAAAAAGACAATTGAAAAATATAATTGATGATTCTACAGATTGGAACGGAAAACTTTTAAAAATAGCTATGCTGCTTCAGCAATTCATTCCATTTGATTATATGGCAGCAGGTTTTGACAATATTGGGCGTGAAAACTTTGACGGTGTTAGTTTTTATAGAATTGGATTTAATGAATATCAAACTATAGGATTAAAAGAATTAATGACCATTACAGGAAAATCGTTAGGTGAATTGATTGCACTTCAATTAACAAATGCTATAGCTACAAGTGCTGCCTTTTATAATGAAGATGCTTTCTGGAATATATGCAGGCATTCTTTATTAAAAAAGCTATTTGCAGATACGTTTAAGATGCAGTCACATCTCACCATGCCCATACACCTTGCAAATAAAAAGCTGTTTAGTTTTTGCTTCTACAGCCGCCGCGAAGATGCATACAATAACAGTCAAATCGAATTGTTTGAGTTTATACAACAATCATTTTATGGTAGCATGCAAAGTAATCTGCAAGTTGAAAAAACAAATAATGCGATTGCACATCATCAAAACAGGCCGGTAAAAGAAGTAGAGCAACCGTATATGCTAAAAGGATTTGAGGGAATTATCGGTAAAAGTCATTTGCTGCTGAATGTATTTGATCTTATCTCCCGGGTGGCTCCGGCAGATACGTCTGTACTTATTTTAGGTGAAAGCGGAACCGGCAAAGAAAGGATTGCCGATTGCATACGTAACTTATCAACCCGCAAAGACAAACCATTTGTAAAAGTTAACTGTGCTGCTTTACCTTCCACTTTAATTGAATCCGAATTGTTTGGTCATGAAAAAGGCTCCTTTACTGGCGCCAGTGATAAACGAACCGGCAAATTTGAGAAAGCTGATGAGGGTACTATCTTTCTGGATGAAATTGGTGAAATGCCGGTTGAACTACAGGTAAAGTTGTTGCGGGTTTTGCAGGAAAAGGAAATTGAGCCTATTGGGTCAAAAGCGCCCATAAAAATCAATGTGCGAATTATTGCTGCCACCAACCGTAACCTCGAAAAAGAAGTTGCGGAAGGCCGTTTCCGGCTCGATTTATATTATCGTTTAAATGTCTTTCCAATAACGCTCCCTGCGTTACGGGAACGTAAAGAAGATATTCCGGCGCTGGCATATTATTTCATGAATTATTATAATCACAAGGCAGGAAAAAAAGTAAGCGGAATAGGGGAAACAGTTTTAAAAAATATGATGGCTTATCATTGGCCTGGCAATATCCGTGAGTTGGAACACTTAATAGAAAGAAGTGTGTTGCTTGCAAAAGGGCCGGTGATTGAAGAAGTTTTACTACCATTTATTAAAAAGGAAGTACCGCAACAGATTGAAGAAGCCCGAATGAAAACTATTCATGAAAATGAAAGGGACTATATTATTTCGGTGCTTAACAAATGTAATGGTAGAATATGGGGGGCAGGTGCCGCTGCCGAAATGCTGAATATTCATCCCTCGACGTTGAAATCAAGGATGAAAAAACTAGGAATCAGGAAAGAATACAGGGAATGATATATTCTCCGCACTGTGTAGTTTGCTGGCTAAGTCGCTTAGGTTGAACGAATATATCTTCTTTCGCACTCGAAGACTTTTACCAATAACTAATGATTAACTTTAATCTGGTTTGATGCGACATTTTAGGAGGATATTATCAGTGCAAGTAAGATTTGAAAATGTTTCTACCCAAATTCATTTTATAATACATACTCAAACATATAATTTTTATCCACATACTAAAAGCCTTATCCATATTGCCTTTCAACCCACTTCAATCTCTTTGTAATCTATCCTAATAAGCTTAATTTTTCAATGGTATTTTGTTAGCACAAAAATTTAGCATACCTTTGCTAATCTATTTAGCTTACTAACCAATAACAACGACCATGTACCTGAACTGCAAGACCTTCTACAGTTTCCGCTATGGCACGTTCTCTACTGGAAATTCCGCACAAAGAGATCAGGGATTTTCGCTCCAAATTGACCACCCATCAAGAGATACTACAGAGAGGTTGTTTAAATAGCTATTAAATGCGGATGTTGGGGACACAAACCAACTCTCCGATGGCTAATAAAACAATACTCATGAGCAGAATAAGACAGATAATTCGTCTTTACACACAAGGTCAGAGCAACAAGAAAATCAGTGAACTGACTGCTCCTCCTCTTGCTCATCACTGTCCAGCTTATCAAGGTTCTTTTCCAGTATCTGAACAATGATCGAATAGTTGTATACACCAAAGCTATGCGCTCGTCTACAGGCACCTGCCAGGCGTTCACTACCTACTTTACGTAGCATACCTAAAATACCCGAACAGGACTTATATGCCTGTTCAGGACGGAAGCTTTGATTCGATTACCTGTGTAATGTACTGTGCGACATCTTCATGTATGGCTCTGGCTTGTTCTATAAATTTCTCAGGTGTCCAGTCGCTTACATATTGGTGAGCAGAAGCCAGGTGCTCATTCAGGGTTGTGTAATGATATTTACGCATCTGTCTTGCATGGCTGGCAATACGTTCGTAATGGAAGTAGATCTCCACGCGGGTAGAGGTATAGAGGATCTTCACCTTCTTGCCAATGTAGCGGTAGGGAACACTGTAATAGTGCTTGTCTATACCAAGGCAGGCATGCCCGTTCTTCATAACCGTAACAATGACCTGCTGTTTAAATTCATAACGGTAAACAGGCAGTACCTGCAAGGCAGGTCTTTCAATCTCTTCAAACTGCTGCCTGCGGCTGTAATCCCTGCCTTTGAAAGGAGTATTGTTAAGCACTTCAAGTGCCTTGCTTACCGCTGCATTAAGCGCTTCCAGTGAGGTATATGGCAGTGGTGTGTTGATAGCAGTATAGATACTCTTATAAACGATCTTGACCATTCCTTCTACCAGTGCTTTGTCCCTGGGACGGTAAGCTCTTGCAGGTAGTATCACTGTTGCATAATGCTCTGCAAAGTCTGCAAAAGTCTCATTAATAAGCGGCTCATATTTGCTGCTTTTGATTACGGCGGACTTCAGGTTATCGGGTACAATAGCGGCAGGAACACCGCCGAAGTAATGAAGGGCATTCTCGCATGCCTTGATCAGATCTTCTTTTTTCTGGCTGTATACGGCTTCTACATAAGTAAGCTGACTGCAACCCAGTATGGCAACAAACACTTCCACATCTATTACTTCCCCGCTATCCTTATCCGTAATACTTAGTTTCTCTCCGGTAAAATCTATATACATTTTATCACCTGCCTTATGCTCTATGTGCATCACCGGCTGGGCACATTTGGTAAAATAACGGTAATACTTATAAAACTGGGTAATGGCATACCCCTCTGGATTGTTACACGGTACTGCTCCCAGATCAGCGTAATAGTCATTCCCTTACGCTTCATCTGCTTTTCCATGTCGGGCAAAAGACTTTGGAGTTGCTCAAAGCGTTTATCTTTTACAGCAGGTTCTGTGTAACCAAAGAGCAGGTCAAGCTCATGATCACTCATTCGCACTGATAAGATCATAGGTAAGATGTTCGTGAATAAACTTATGGATATATTTTTTGACAGTGTTTCGCGAAGAAGCAGTCAGTTCACTGATTTTCTTGTTGCTCTGACCTTGCGTGTAAAGACGAAGTATCTGTCTTATTCTGCTCATGAGTATTGTTTTATTAGCCATCGGAGAGTTGGTTTAAGTCCCCAACATCCGCATTTAATAGCTATTTAAACAACCTCTCTGTAGTATCTCTTGATGAGGTGGTCAATTTGGAGCGAAAATCCCTGATCTCTTTGTGCGGAATTTCCATTGTGGAAAAAGCGCCTAAACTGACCATAGTAAATCGTTTTAAATTGAGCAGTCATATCGCTTTAAACTGATCGCCTGTGTCGCTGTAAATTGACCACCCTTTTTCCAGGCGTATAAACAAGTTGTTTGCGTGGCCATAATTGCTGAAGTTGGTTGTTAAACCAACACAGTATATATGGCTAATAAATCCATCAACATGCTTAAGCTACGTCAGATTTTAAGATACTATACCCAAGGTGGAGATTCCGTTCGGCCTGACCACTGAATTCCGTTTATGGTTGACCAGTAAAATGATTGATTATTAAGCTTTTTCCTGATCAGTGCTGAGCGGAATTGGGTGATCTTTGACAGCGGAATTTCCACTGTCGGCCCTTTTACAGGCATTGATCAGCCTTGTTTCCCCGACCCGTTTTTTATAATTGATGATTCCCTGGCAGGCGCTGTAATTTTTTTCCGGGTACTCATTGCGGGACAATACTTTTTTGATGTACTCCATTACCGCCGGGCCGATAAGGGCGCCGTCTGCAATAAATTTTTCGGGGTTCCATTCTGCCGGGTACTTATGCCAGGAAGCAAGATGGTCATTGTTTTGTATGTACTTTTCATTACCAAAATGCCGGGTATGCACTGCAATCAACTCATGGTCATTAAAGGCTTCCACTTTTGTACGGTTGTACATCCCCTTCACGTCTCTGCCAATAAACTTATAAGGTATGCTGTAGAAGCGGTGGTCTACCGGTACAAAACCGGTTTTTCCCACCTTTGCCATTTTAGTGGTCATAGGGTCGTACAGGTATTTGTTCAGGGGCTTCAATGCATTTTTTTCCAAAGCATCAAACTGTTGCCGCCTGCTGTAGTTACATCCGGTAAGCAGGGCGTTGTTATGGTCTTCCAGATACAAAAGTATATCCGCGTTCAGCATAGACAGGCTGGTGTATACCTTTTCATCTATCCTGCTAAAGATGGTGGTGTAGATGATCTTTACAGCCCCTTCCACCAGCGCTTTGTCCTTGGGCCTGTAAGCCCTTGCAGGAAAAACATACGTGTTGTAATGGGCTGCAAATGCGGCAAAGCTGTCGTTAAGCTGTGCTTCATACCGGCTGGCCTTCTTTACCGCTGATCGTAAATTATCGGGTACAATACTTCGGGTACACCACCATAAAAATGTAATGCACCTTCGCAGGCAAGTATAAAATCTTCTTTCTTTTGGGAAGCTACGGCGGTTACATAAGTAAGCTGGCTGCAGCCGGGTATAGCCACAAAAACTTCCACCTCCTGCACTTCGCCGGTATCTTCATCTACTACCTGCAGCTTCCTGCCTGTAAAATCAATAAAGAGCTTATCGCCCACCTTATGGGGCACGCGCATGGAGGGCTTGCTCATCCCCATATAAGTGTTTAAACGTACCAGGAAGGCAGAATGCTTATACCCTCCGGGGAACCGGCTGATGTAATCAGCGTAAAGTATTTGCTTGGTGATGCCCCGCTTCTTCAGCCTGTCTGCCAGCTCCGGCAACAATGCTTCCAGATCTGCTACCCGGCTGCTTATTACCTTTGGTTTTTCTATCAAAAATAACGTGGCGGGTTGCTTGTCACTCATCGCTTCTACACGGTCAATAGTGAGCCGCAACTCAATAAACTTCAACAAGTACTTCTTAACAGTATTACGGGCGATACCTGTGGCCTTGCTGATAAACTTACTGCCTCTGCCGTCCGCATAAAGGCGTAATAATTGCCTGATCTTAAACATATCAATTGGTTTGTTGGACATTGATTACCTGGTTGTTTTGGTTAAAACAACCAATTATTATCCTACAAAAACAACTGTTCTTTACCCTGCTTTACAGGGGGTCAGTTTGAGCCGGTATCAGGGGGGCTATTTGAAATGGCCGGCGGGGACCAGGTTCCTTTGGCCAATGGGGGTCAGTTTACGTGGATTTTCCATTGCACTATGCCAGCCAAAGAAATCCCTATTGGTTTTAAGTGCGACATTTCAATAAATTATAACGGTAGGCGTATAACTTACCCTAATTAAAACCTGGGATAATGCCGGTATAGAACACTTGATGCTGTTAGGTAGTCAAAAGGTGTTATTACTACAAAGTAACAGGCCACTACTCAGGACCAAGGGGCTTAAACATAAGCGGGTAGAATATGAGTTGCTGTTTGGAGATGTGTCTTATCGGTCATTGTTAGAGGACATCAGGAAAGCCATTGATAGTTATATTACAAATTATGAATTAACACGTACTGGTGCCAGTGATCAATAGCCGTTAATAGCTGCAGCGCCTTTCTTATAAAGGTTTTCAATTGAAACTGTTTGAGTGGTTGCTTCCTGTGTTAAACTCTTAAGACCTTGTGATAGTTTATCCCTTTGCTGGAAAAACAGATCTGTTGTAATGCCGGCTGTGAAATTGAGAGAGCCATCACCTCCAAAAACCTCCATTGTATTTGCTTTTTCCGCCACGGTGCCCTATCACGGTCGGTGCGTAAACCTCGTGATAGCTACGGAGAAAAGTGGGACCACATCTTGCCATGCGCCTTCAGACGCGTTCTAGGCCGTGCAAGAGCACAACGGGCGGACGGTCCGAAGGCATGCGGCAAAGTCTCACACAAGCACGCGTGTAGGCGAATCAACTCGTGCAGATTTCTCTTAACCGCTGTACTCCGCAGATGCCAAAGCGTACTTGGGCAGGATGCC
>CAWFUV010000028.1:0-302352 GCA_963819045.1 uncultured Chitinophagaceae bacterium
ACAGGGTAAACGCATCTAATATATTTTAAGTTATAGAAGCAGAACTTTGCTAAAAAGGACATATGCAAAGTTTCAAAGAGCATTTCAGCAGCATAGCTGATCCTCGTGTAGACCGTACCAAAAAGCACAAGCTCATTGATATACTCTTCATCACTATAGCAGCTGTTCTGTGCGGATGTGATGAGTGGGAGGAAATAGAACTATATGCTGAGAAAAAACAAGCCTGGCTGCGTAAGTACATTGAACTGCCCAATGGTATTCCTTCACATGATACCATCAACCGTGTCATTTCGGCTATTGACCCCAATGCTATGCAGCAATGCTTTGTGCAGTGGGTTGCCAGTATAGCGACTTTGAGCAAATCAGAAGTAGTGAGCATAGACGGTAAGCGGCTATGCAGCAGCGGTCAGGATGGCAAAGCAGCGATTGTGCATATGGTAAGTGCCTGGAGCAGTGCCAATCATCTGGTATTGGGTAGCTACAAAGTAGAGACAAGCATAACGAGATCACTGCCATTCCTAAACTGCTGGAGATGCTGGACTTATCCGATTGTATTGTTACCATAGATGCTATGGGCTGCCAGACTGCCATAGCAGAAAAGATCATAGATAGCAAAGCACACTACCTCTTAGCTGTAAAGGACAATCAGGAACATTTACTCGATGATATACAAGAGGCTTTTGCACATGAACAGGCAATCAACATCAGCACGGATTTGGCAAAGAGCCTGGGGCATGGGCGTATAGAAAAGCGTAGCTGCCGGGTGATAACAGATATGGACTGGATATGCAGCCGGCACAAGTGGAAAGGTCTGAGTAGTATAGTCGAGCTAACGGCGGAACGTTGGGATAAGCACACCGGCAGTCATCAGCAAGAGCAGCGATATTATATTTCAGACCTGTTAGAGGAAGCAAAGGCGTTCAATGTGCACATCAGAAGTCATTGGGGAATAGAGAACAGCCAGCACTGGGTACTGGATGTAGCCTTTGGAGAGGACAAAAGCAGAAAACGGGCAAAGAATGCAGCAGAAAACTTTGGCATTATCAACCGTCTGGCACTCAATCTGCTTAAAACAGATATAACCGTAAAAGCCAGCATAAAGCGAAAGCGCAAAATGGCTGGATGGGATGAAAGCTACTTAGAAACACTTTTGAAAAATCTCAACATTTAGATGCGTTTGCCCTGACACCTGCCCGACAATAAAGGTGGCGGATAATACAGATGAGCACTCGCAGAGTCCAGTGCACAGACAAAGTGAGAATGTTTAAAGTCTAATACCCAAAGAACGCTATTTAGCTTATCAAAGGAGGTTTTTCAGAGCAGTGAAGAACTGAATGGATAATCGTTTCTAATACGTTAAGGAGGCGAGCAAGCCTTCGCTCTTCTTCTCCGCAGATGTTTCCATCAACAGCATTTTGTACGTTAGCATGAACATTGCGGCTGTTGCCACAAGTGCAAATAACCTAAGTCATGCTTATCGTTATCTGCTTGGCGAATTAGCGTTATTGGCAGCACTAGAGTTGATTTATTCTCTAAGTTTTACAATTTTACCTTTCGGCAACTTTTGTTGTCAACCACTTTTACGGCAGGCACTTGTTAATGGTATCCTAATAAAGTTTTGTATCTGTCCTCCCAATACTTTTTATAATCAAAGTAATTGGAATCGTATGCTACTACAATTGGATTAGTAAGAATACTTTCATTAACTGTAGTGGTGGAATCCAAATTACCATTAATACATTTTTGCAGAATGAGCTTAGTAATTTTATCAGTATTGTCATCTGCTTGATCTAACAATTATAAAGTTCCAAGTCATATAAGCTGTATTTCTTAAATCCTTTGAAAGTGTATAAGGTAGAATGTATTTGACTACACATTTGCTTCAAATCCTGAAAATCACAAAATACTTTTCTTGCTGTATCAATTAATATCCAATGTGGATTAATATAATTATCATCAGATGTACTATCTTCATAAAAATTAGCAATTTCAGGATTATAAAAGTAAACCGCTTGTACAAACCGCTCATTTTGAGTAATGTCAATAAACCCGTCTCCATTTACATCTTTTGAATGAAAGAAATCGCCGAAATGATTACCGGGTCCTAAAATCAAACCTGTAAAAACCCATTTATCTTGGATTTGTTTTTCTAAATACACAATAATATCTGCGGAAAGTCCTTTACTAACGTTTGTAATTGGGTTTACAAATCTAAATTGGTATCCATTAACAGAAAAAGTATCAAGGTAAGCACTATCGTACCTATCCATTGTAGAATTCCAATAACGTAAATCGGAGTAATTAAAAGTGTCAATTGTATTCGGCTCGTATTTAGTTGTGTGCAATATTTTCTGAGCCAGTTGCTGTATGTGGGTAGTTGTGGTCACGCCTTTTATACTGCTTTTACTATTACAATAAGTCAGTATAATAGGGCAAATAATTAAAAGTGTTTTGAGCCAATTCGTATACATGCATCAAAAGGAGTAATATTCTTTTCGGCAAAGAACTGATAAACCTACATGTAAAACACTGACTACTGATTAACTTGTTATTAAAACAGTCTTAATTAAAGAGGTTAAATTACAGCTCATATAAAAAAGCATTTGTGAAGGCATGACATTAGAAGTTTGCTGTTTCCCTACTTTTCTAATTGTTAATGCAATACACCTCCAGGTAAAAGATAGTTGCAAAACCTACGCTCTACCTGTATGTATTAGGATATCATAGTCCTACCTCCTCCATAGCAAAGTCATGGTAAAGCCCTAGTAAAGTCATGGATAGTTCATGGGAAGCCATGCTAAAGTCTTACTTCCTCCAACCTTAGGCATAGAATAATGGTATATGAAGGAATACTATGGTAATTTTATAAGCTAGTTTATGGGTATAATCAATACTTCATTTTAGGCACTATCGCAGTACACCTCTAAGTACAGGAATTCGTGTTTCTCCTCCCTTCGGGTTACCTTTTCCAATTTCCGGAATTAAGGGATTATAAAAACCTCAAGTTTAACGATGGTAACAAAAACATATTTTAAGACCAAAGATTACTGCAAAGTGAAATTTTCAATAAAGCCTGAAAATGCTGAAACTGTAGAAATATTAGGTTTGAATAGCGATTGGGAACATGCAGTTATTATGAGCAGGAAAAAAGATGGCACCTTCGCCTCTGAAGTTTCTCTGCCAAAAAACTCTCAACACGAATTTAAATACCGCATTAACGAAACGGAGTGGTTAAACGAACCAGAAGCAGATAGCCAGGCATCTAATGACTTTGGTGGCATTAACAGTGTTATCGTTTTATAATACAATCTTTACAAAAAGGTAGCATACCTGTTTACAAACCTTGTCCGGTTGCAATTAGTATTATACCCACCAAATTTGCGGATACCCAAAGGTTATCAAGATAAAGATTATCGTTACAGAATATTGTATGAAGTGAAATCTCAAACGGTTTACTTTATATTGCTGCAGGCACTTTTCCTTCTGTCGTCTTGATAGCCACTTGGTATTAACTGGCTGTTCAAAACTGCCCCGTATTTATTGGAAGTTTATCCCTCCATCTTAGTGAGTAACACAAAGTAATCTGTAGATCATAGCAAGGTCATAAAAAGCCATTTAAACAGGAATATAAGGACTTAGCATAGAGCTTTTCATTGCTCTAAGAATAACATTGATGGTAATCCATTCAGCTTACGATCAATGTTTTATACATTTTTAGATACTTCAATGCTGGTTATTTATTACTCCCGTCCTAATTGAGTAAGGGTTAGACTGCATACTTAACCTATTACGGTATTCAATTAGATAGTAAGTCATACGTTTGTTTTATTGAAGCGGTCCTATGGTATCTCGAAATTTTCGCTTTTTCGTATTGGAAAGGGCGGAGTTATACCTAACTTATACTTAAGTTATACCTAACTTATACCTGAGTTATACCTAATCTCCTCCCTATTTACCCCTTGGTAACTCCTCATATATTCCATACTTACTTCGGTATAAAGCCATTCACACCTGTAACCTGCAATCACAATAGCCTGTAACTCATCGCTTCCTACCTTTTTGAGTCTGGCACAATACTACATACGCTAATACCAAAAGAAAAACCTTACTAAATAAGGATTGAATTAATAGCTCCCTTATCACGCTCTATTGCATCTCTTTGCAGGTATTAACAAACTGCGCAATAGGGATTGATAAAAGCCTGACCCCATTCAACAAAACTGGCGGCTTCACCACACAATCATAAGGTTTATTATTTCCCTTATTGCTCTAAAGACTATGGTAATTAAAGTCCATTCAGCCCAACAAACAAATTGACTTCTAAAAATATTTAGTATTTGCTTGTGAGAAAACTTATATTTACAATATTAATTTGTTAACCCCTAAAACAACTTACCCAATGACACCTGCCTATTCAAATCCTAATGCAGACAACCATGCTAAATTTGTAGAATTAATCAAGAAATATAAAGATGAAATTAAGGACGATGATACTGTATGTGTGTGGTTTAATGCTAAAGAAATAAAACAGCTCATATCGCAGGAGGATGTAAATGGAATAAGAATTTATTTTGCCCTGCATGATGGTGAACCAGCAGACCAAAAGCATCTGGCCGATAAAAAAACCGTTATCATCGCTGCAACAACCGACCGTACAAATCCTGAAGATCCTAAGGCGGAGACCAGTAAAGATATATTTGACCCGGAAATGCAAAGTACCAATACTTTTAACTTTGCAGTAGTGAGCGGTGGCACTTTATGCCCTCCAAGATGTGGCAAGTAATTAACTCGACATGTTGTTGTTATTAATATAAGAACATTATTTTAAATGCAGGATATTGCCATACAATGCATAACATTACCATTTGCACTGGCTGTATCGTTCCTTTATTATAAAAAACTCCGTCCTATTCAGCTTAGAGTTTTAGTATGGGCAATGGTATTATGGCTGATCGTTGAAGTAACAGCGCAGACTTACTCTGCAATAACAAAGAACAGCAACCATTTTATTTACAACCTGTTTATTTTACCACAATACCTGGCTTATTTCTTTATTTTTTATAAATCTTATTTAAGTCCGCTTTTTAAAAAAATAACCATTTATGCCGGTGTCACATTTATTATTATCTACATCTATAACATATTTGTCTTAAACCAATTTTATGACTTTAGCCATTTTGTTAATAATGTAGGACAATTACTAACTTTAGCACTTTGTTTTTTATATATGGCTGAGCTATTAATGCGGGAAACATTTATCAATTATTTCAGAATCCCATTATTTTGGGTAGCAACAGGTCTGATGTTTTATTGCACGGGTAACTTTGTTTATTACTGTCTGTTTGGCTATATTCTGAAATACAAGGTAGATCCTGAAGGGGATGTATATATTGTTATTACCAGTGTTACAACCAATGTACTGTTTGGTTTGTTTACTATTGGCTTATTATGTAACAAACCATGGATAAAAGTCAAATAATAATATCTATTTATTTTATTACTACACTACTTGTCTTACTGTCCAGTTTTCTATTCTTTGTATTTATATGGTATAGAAGAAAAAGGAACAAACACATTCAGGAGCGGGAACTATTGGAAATGACTTATAAAAATGAGTTGCTAAAAACCCGTCTTGAAACACAAGAACACTCTTATTACCAGATAAGCCAAGAACTTCACGACAATATAGGACAACTTCTAAGTAGTACAAAAGTTCTGCTTCAGGTTGCAGTTTTACAATCTACCGGCATACATCTATCGGTAATCACAGCCGAACAAACAGTTGATAAAGCTATTAAAGAACTACGCCTGCTTTCTAAATCCTTGAATAAAGAATGGCTTGAACAATTTAACCTGATAGAGAATTTGCAGGCAGAAGCGAAACGGATTAATATAACAGGCAGTTTGGAAGCTGAGTTTACCAGCGATTGTAAAAGTCTGCCTTTAGAAACTGAAAACCAGATAATGCTTTTCAGAATAGTGCAGGAAGCGTTACAAAATAGTATCAAGCATGCAAATGCCAACCTGATAAAAATTAATATACATCAATTCGATAAACACCTGCAGTTAACAATTGAAGACAACGGTAAGGGCTTTAAAATAGATGAAAAAATCAATAGCAGCTTAGGGTTAAAAAATATGCTACACCGTACTACTTTGTTAGGGGGTACAATAAACTGGCAAACTTCGGGAGATGCTGGTACGATTGTTACCATTGATATTCCTGTGCAATAATAATGGAGTGATATCTTGATTCATTATCCATCTTCTTTACGCTTCCTAATGCCATGATGGCTGTTCGAAGTATTAGCGTGCACACCTGCTCTCACTTATTTTTCAATAAGTGGCTCTATCCACTTTCATTATCCTTTCCATAAAATGATGTAATTTTAAGTAAAAGCTGTTTTACCATAATCGTACAGCTTTTAATGGCTTTCTTTCTTTCTCAACTGGCAAATAATCTTCTAATAGATGAAACACACACGCCATAGAGCTTTATATATTGTTTAGTCAGTGGGAAACGGAGTGATGATTACCTTTTAGACTTAAAAAAAACCATACACTACAAACAGTTACTCCCTTTTTTCCTTCCCATCCCCATTCTCAACAAACTTTGAAGAGAATAAAAGCTGTTAGTTCGAGTTTAATGGCTCACAGCTTTATGGGCAGGTATAATCAGGAGGAATAGGTAAGGCATCACTTGCTCTATCCCACTCCACACTCGTAATTAGCCACTTGCCATTTTCCTTTATTAACTGGATAGCATTAATGCCAGAGCGCATGGTTTCTTTTCTATCTGCAACGTATATTATTTTATAGGTACTAAAGCGCTGTGCTATATTGCCATAGATGTGTGTTTGAGAGCAGGTTTCCTGCTCATCCCATGTTTCCATTTTCTGCTTCTTAAAATTATCCTCTGCAATTTGCACGTATTGCTGTACTGTCCAGAAAAAAGGCTTATTAGCTACAGCGGAAATTAAAAATCCCTGTGCCGTGAAAAGCCGGGGAAGATTGCTGTATTTGTTTTGATCAACTGATTTAAAAGACAAGGTTTGGTAAAAATTGGCTATTGCAGCATCAACGGCAGCACTGTCATTGTCATTTGTTTGGTATGAAGAGTCGGCGTCTATCTGGCATTTGGCATTTGAAACAACTAACATGGATAGTAAGATACACCCTATCAGAGGAATCTATTTTTTGGACAGAAAGTTCTGTTTATTATAAATATCTTAAACTATTACATTTAATTCAGTTTATTAACAATAAATATAAAGTTACACGGCATACAATATTCCCTCAGCTAACAGCTGGTTTTTGTATCCATGCACTATTCAGCATTGGCCATAGGCAAAATTCGTTTTCCTGTGCTGCTATTTGCACATCAAGATCATTGATAAACTGCGCCAGTCTTTCTTCGGTAGCAACACTATGCTCAAGAATAGATTGTTTATAGCTACATGTTACCGACTTCAACATAATTGAGTTCCAGTTAGAGTTGTATGATAAGAACACCTATGGATTGTTTTAGCCGGTGAAGAAGCGGAAGAAAGGGGTCTAACAGAATAGCGCCTATTATCATATTTCGCCCATATTGGTGTTCTTCACCGATAAGATATTACAAACATTTTTGCTGGTGAGGAACATCAGCAATGGTAAAAAAGAGTCTATAACTTGGAATTTCAGATTTAACATGGATTAAATATTACCTCCCACGTGTAAATTGCTGGGAACTCTTGTTGGTATTGTTTTGTCGAAACTGGGATCATTAAGAGAGGTTAAAAACTGAATAATGAGCTGCCTGTCCCTGTTATTAATCCGCTGTAGTTTTCCATCAAGCTGATTATCGCTAACATGAGCATTTTGAGAGCGGTGATCACCAATCCGATCGTAGAAATTAAGTACATCATCAAGCGATCTAAACACGCCGCTGTGCATATATGGTGCAGTTAAAGCTAAGTTTCTCAGGCTTGGTGTTCTAAAGGCATAAGTGCCATTAGCACCCGCATCTGTCGGCTGTTTTGAATTGTCAGGCACCGAAAGTACATGCAGTTGATAGTCAGAAAACATTGCTCCGCTATGGCAGTTAATGCAGCCGTTGTTTTGAAATGCCTGCATGCCTTGTATTTGGGTTGCGGACATAGCTAATGCATCGCCGCGCATGTATTTATCAAAAGGCGAGTTGGTCGAAATAATACTACGCTCAAATGAAGCAATGGCTTTTCCCAAGTTGTCTGTCGTTATCGAATTGGCGCCAAAGGCATCTGTAAATAATTGAACATATTCGGGTATCGCTTTCAAACGTGTAATGATTGAATCAAGGGCTGTTAATGCTAAAAATGGATGGCCCGCCATTTCTTCAAATGTCTTCATAGGCTGCACGCTTTGAAGTTCAAGACTATTGACACGACTGTCAAAAAACATAGGCGCTGTTACAGGATTACAAACACCATTTGCATCCATTCCGTTGAATGCTGTATTTACAATGGTAGGCGTATTGCGTTTAGCAAAAGGAATGTCGTTGGGCAATGCAAACTGACGCAAGCTGCCCAGCCCAACACCATTAGAGCCTATGGCTAAATCTAAATTATCTGTATAACCTAAAGAGGCATGATGACAGGAAGCACATGAAACATCTTTTCTTCCAGACAAAATAGGATCCCAAAAAAGTAATTTCCCTAACGCTACTTTTTGACTGCTTAGTACGTTATCGGCTGGCCTGAAACAGTCTCAGGCAATGCCTGAAATAAAGTACTCGTTATATTGTTTGTTGTAACAGGAGTAGTACGGTCATTCTTAGTACAATTTATCAGGCAGGCCGCTATCAAAATCAAACACACTAAGACGATTAATTGCTTTCTCATTTTGTAATTAGCTGGTAAATGAATTTGGTAATAATAAAAATATAGATGAATTCGTAAGCAATTTGGTTGGGTACTTTAAAATAAAAAGTCCCTCACCTTGGTTCGTATCTTCATGAATCACCTGATATTGTATCTATCATAGTATGCTTAATGTTTGTAACTGCTCTGAACAGCCGTTCCATTTCGTGGCACCGCCTTCTTTGGTCTTTATGGTCATAGTGTATATACTTTGTAAAGTTTATACTTAGTGACGGCAGTACACAAGTAATAAATGTGTTGAAGAAGTAGTATGTTACCAGATTCAAATAGGTTACACGATATAAGTCACTAGAAACAAGGTACAAGAAACAAACAGAAAGAGCTTCGCCTTTGAGCAAAGTGTATTCGATGATACCTTATTTAAATTGGTATAAGTATATTTATTAAAGCTTGTCCCCGATGTAGTATTGATCTTATCGGGGATAATTATTTGTGAAAGGGGCTACAATATCTAGCTCCTCTAAACTCGCGCCATAATAGTTATAAACTGATTATAGCCTGGAGGTTCCTAGTGAATTCAACCCCTTCAGGGTTGTGGTACGCACAATTGGATTTTTACCCGGATTTTCATCCGGGGCTATTCATATTGAAACCCTTCAGGCTTCTGTCTAAATTATAGTTATTAAAGGGCGGGTCTAACGGAGCTTTGGGGATGGAGATGTCTGTTTCTTACAAATATATCGCTCCGCCGGAGCTCTTTGAGCCTTGGTAATTGGATGATAGGATAACAGAAATAGCCTATGTCCGCAGGACCTCACATCCCAGGATCCCTTATGAGTCATGTAACCTGCGGAGAGTAGGGACCTTCGGATTACCAAAATGGAAGTGGTATTATTCCATCAAATGTTTCCAGATCACATTATACACGTCCGTAGGTTCTAATACAGTTTTATCAATCTTACTGTCTGTAATCAATACCGGGTGGAAAGAAGTATCCTTTACCAACCGTCCATGGGAGCCCTTCACCAACGTTGCATCGAGTGGTATCACATCCATGACATATCTAAAGCCTGCCTTTTTGCGCAACAGCTTGTAGGCAGCCCGGGCTTTTGAGGTCATGAACAGTTCTACCGGATCATACCCTGGCTTTTTATGAATATCCACCACCCTGGCGTAGTCGGGCGCTTTAGCATCGTCCTGCCAGAAGTAGTAGGTAAACCAGCTTTTTTCATCCGCCATCAGCACCAGTTCTCCTGCCCTTTCATGATCGATATGATATTGCTTCTGCCCTTCTTTGTCCAATACCAGCTCAACGCCGGACACACCTTCAACAATCTTCATTACCTGTTGGCTTACTTCAGGGTCATTGATGTACACATGTGCTATCTGATGGTCGGCAACAGCAAAGGCTTTGGAAGCACCGGCATCCAGCAGTTCCAATCCTCTTTCTACTCTTACGGCTAATAGGCCATGTTCCCGTAAAACCCGGTTGATATGAATAGGATTATTGACGTTTGTGATACCATATTCGGATAAGAGTATAATGCGGGCACCGGTGGAAGTATAATGCTTAACCAGTTGCTCCACTACCTTATCTATTTCACTTAAGTCTTTACCAATCTTGCTAATATCTTGCCCGTACTTTTGCAATCCATAATCCAAGTGTGGCAGGTAAATGAGCGTAAGTGCAGGATTATATTTCTTATCAGTATAGATCGAAGCATCAGCAATCCACTGCGTAGAAGTAATATCTGCACCGGGACCCCAGAATTTAAATAATGGAAACTGCCCTATTGCTTTTTGCAATTCATCCCTGAGGTCTGCAGGGTGAGAGTAGCAGTCGGGCATTTTTCTCCCATCTGCCAGGTAGTTCGGGCGTGGCGTTACGGAGTAGTCTGCACCCGAATACATGTTGTACCACCAGAACATATTGGAAGACGTAAATGAAGGATCTTCCTTTTTGGCCCGCTCCCATATCTTTTCTGCCAGCACAAGTTTATTGGATTGTTTCCAAAACTTCACCTCACAATCGGTGCGGTCGTACCATCCGTTGCCTACAATGCCATGCTCACAGGGCCACTTTCCGGTAAGATAAGTTGATTGTACAGAGGTAGTCACTGCTGGTAGTAGCGAGGGTATCGAATTTAAATGTCTTGTTGCACTGTAATTCTTGAGAAAAGGTGTATGCTCTCCAATAAGTGAAGCAGACAGCCCAACTATGTCGATAACAACTGTTTTATGCATGTTTGATGTAGGTGATTGTTTGTATATCTGAGGCTAAGTAGGCCTGATAAATTAGATAAAGTAAGCAACTGTCATGCTGTTAGACTTATTCTGATGCCCAATGTTATTAAGTTAAGCACTGTATTGTTTTCCTGTACTGCTCTGCATTGATTAATTAAGATGGAGGTATCCCGCTCCAATAGGAGCTTCCTGTTTATAGGAGAATATTGCGCAAGGTACACCTTGGCTCCATAGGTGCCACCTGCTGCTACCTACAAGGAGGCTCCTATGGAGTCATGTAGCAACAACAATTAATTAATGCTATAAACAGGAAGCCTCTACAAGGCTCTTTCTACTACTCTCACCTCCCTCTTAACTTATCAATGCCGAAAGGTAGCGGAAGACCTCGTCCGTAGCAAAAGCAATTAAGATTCACAGCGTTTCATACCTGCCTGAGTGACGGAGTCAGGCTGGGGAACGTCTGATTGAGGCTCACAAAATCAAGCGTACCTACGGCACGCATTTGAACCCAATACTTTCTTCTACCGACGAAATGTCCCGATGGGACATGCCTTCACGCCAATACCTTTCTCACCCACTCCAATTCCCTGACAATCGAATCTGTAAGTGGCAGCTTCAACTCCTGCGGTAAGACCTCCCAAGTATAAGTCTCTACTTCTAAGTGTGTAGAGAAAGGCTGCTCTCGGTGTAGCTCTAATACCAGTTGTATATCTTTTTGAGTAGAATGTAACGCACCATAATGTTCTATAAATAGTGGCACATGATAATGAGCCCTCCATTCATATACATCTGAGTTATCTGCTTCCTGTAGCGCTTCTGGCAAATCAGGATATCGTTTAAGTGCTCCGTCTCTTTGTCTTGCAACTACCTGGTGTAAATAAACAGGTTCATTAAATCTCCGGAAAGCGGCTATCACCTCTTCTCTTTTGTCAATCGCATCCGGCAGGGCAGCTTTTAATGCCGCACTTATCTGTATCTTACCTACTTTAATATCATGTGCCTTTAACTGCTGCAAAACGCTTGCATGATCTTCATAGCCTATTGCAAAATGGCAGATATCATAACAAAGCTGTACATGCTTTTTGATGGTTTGTATAGCCTCATCTTTCCCGTAACCTAATTGTTTTTGCAAGAAAGTTATACCCATTGGCAGCAGGTATTCATGATACCACTGTACGAACTCGGGGCCCGTTTCCATCAGTCCATCAGGTTCTGGCTCTATATCGATATGAATAATTTTGCCAGTCCTTTCCTTTAATTGTATCAAAGCTTCCACAACCTGCAAAAGATTAGTAGTGGCTTGTTGGAAAACCTGATACGTTTCCTCGCTCCCTTTATGCCAATGCCTGTAAGAAAGCGGGGAAGTAGAAATACCACCTTCCATGCCTTCTGGAAGCAATGCTGCTAATATCTCAGCTAAGCGAATCGTGTACTCTACCCGCTGCCCGGTTATCCAATCCGGGGTATGCACGTCATCTTTTACAACTGTATTATGGAATCCGCCATAAGGAAATCCATTCATGGTGAATACATAACATTGCTGTTCCCGGAGCCATTGGATAAACTGTTGCAGATTTTCTTCCTTTATCAAGTCTATACTTGCAGTATTGGACAAGCGCAGCCCTATTCCAAAAGGCTGTCCGGGAGAGAGTTGTTGTTTGATAGACGGGACAGCCTGTTGTATAGCTTTGAAATGATCCGGCCAGGTTTCACCTGCATGTATATTCGTACAATAAGTAAGGTGACCAAATGGTGTTTGCATCAGATGCTATGCTTATGTTCTGTGAGGCAATATTGTTGCAGGTATTGGCTGGCTTTGGAGATCAAGCCAGCATCCATCTCATGCACTTCTTCTCCCTTACCTATGGCTTTTAATAATGTAATAGTTAATCTTCCGCCCAGGTGCTCTCTAAATTCATTTAATCCATCCAGCAAGGGGTGATCCTCATCATTAATCTCCATCAATGGATGTGTTATGTCCAGCCGCAGGTCCTCCAGGAGTTGCAGAATGCGTTTTAAATCTACCTCAGATATTCTGCCTGATAAATATGAATACGCACTGTCTAAAGCAATACCCACTGCTACTGCTTCCCCGTGACGAACAGCAAAGCCGGAAAGCTGCTCCAGCTTATGTGCACTCCAGTGCCCAAAATCCAGTGGACGTGCAGACCCCATCTCAAAAGGATCGCTGGAGGCAATATGTTGCATATGAAGCTCTGCACTACGTTTTATATGATATTGCATAGCCTGCATATCTCTGTTTGCCATTGCGGCTGCATGTTCTTCCAGCCAGTTAAAGAAAGCCGCATCTTTAATAAGTGCCACCTTAACTGCTTCAGATATTCCGGAACTCCAGTCTCTTTCGCTCAGAGTAGTTAAAAAATGTGTGTCGTTGAAAACAGCAACCGGGGGTGCAAACGTCCCCAGGAAGTTCTTCTTACCAAAATAGTTGATGCTGTTCTTAACCCCTATACCTGAGTCATTCTGCGATAATACGGTAGTTGGGATGCGGATATGTTTGATGCCTCTATGCGATATTGCACTGGCATAGCCTACCATGTCCAGTACCGAACCACCACCAATAGCCGCCACATACGAATGGCGGTCAATGCCGTATTTGTTAATGGCATTAATTACCTGGTGTAGATCATCCTCGCTATTCTTCACATCCTCGCCACCAACAACTGTCAGAATAGCGGCAAGCGAAACAGCAGGTATATTGCTGAAAAACTGAATGATTTGTTCCTCAAGCTGAGGATGATGCTCAACTACTGTTTCATCTATCACAAACAAAATCTTCTTTTGCAGACCTTCCGTGCGTTGCTCCTGTAAAAATTGGGCAAATACCTTATTGGAAGTATCAAAAAGATGTTCTGTAAAGAATACTTTGTATTGAAAACTAACAGCAAAGGATTGTTGTAGAAACTCCATAATCGTTGAAATAAAAAATAAACAAACTCACGTAACTGCAAATGCTTTTGCCATCCATATTGAAAGCGGCAAGAGTAATACAATAAACAGTGCAAGCGAAAGCATGCCAAAAGCGGCCGCCCAGGCTGCATTCATTAAAATCAATGCCAATACACCTGCTTTTACCGCCCTTCCAATCAGCGATCCTTTAGGATTCTGGATGGCTTTTCTCAAAGGAATAAAAATCATTATTCCAAAAAGCATTACGAATAAGGAACTGAATACAACGGTCTTGTTGGTAAAAGAAATAAGGAGAATGGCTACAATCACCAGCAAATAAAGTAATGCAGCAGCATACAAAGTTCCCTTTTTTCCACCATGCACTTCGCCCCTGCTGATCATGGTAATGGCAGCAATATAAAGCACAGGTACCAGGCTGATCGCCCAATATTGGTATAATGCGGCGGGGATTATACTAATACCTAGCAAGAGATTTAAGCCCCGGCAGGCACCCATATTTAAAGGACCTAAGAACGAATGGTGCTTTCCCCATTTATCATATACCAGTGCAACAATAGCTGTCACCAGTGCAATTATACCTGATGGGATAAAACGCTGATGCACAAATGAAGCAGCCACAATGCCTGTCAGTAACAATACACTTCCCAGCAAAGCAGCGCCTCTTTTTGCAATTAAGCCACTGGGAATGGGACGTTCCGGTCTTTCTATCTTATCCAGTTCTGCATCAAAAACATCATTAAATACCACCCCTCCTCCATACAACCCGATAGTTGACAAAATGAGAAATGAAACAGATACCGGTTGTATGCCGCCGGTATTATTGCCAGTAAAGTAACCTGCGATGGCAACTCCTGCCAATATATCAGAGACAGCAGTAACAATGTTGGCAGGCCGCATTAAACGGAGGTATCCTCTAAGTTGGTTTGCCATAGTTATTAACGTATAATCAATGAGTTTTTATCTATTCTTGGTTGCTGACCGCCACGCAGCACCGTATTGCCGCTAAACTTCTGGCTTTGGTCAATCTCTTTTACTGTTGCAAAATCAGCTTCATCTATCTGCCCGCTCTGACCAAAAGCAGTAATAGCATTTTGATAAGTTACCAGGCGGATATCTTCATCAGCAATACCAAGTTCTTTCATCAGTGCTGCAGTTTTAGGCACTGCCAGCGGATCAGAAATGCCCCAGTCGGCAGCAGAATTGATCATAATCCGTTCTGTGCCGTATTGCTTTACGACTTCTACCATGCGCTCATTACCCATTTTGGTAAATGGATAGATGGTAAATGCAGCCCAGAAGCCCCGGTCTAAGACTTCCTTTACTGTTTCTTCATTATTATGGTCTACGATTACCATATAAGGATCCAACCCATGCTCAATAGCTATATCCATGCTCCTGGCAGTCCCCCTTTTTTTGTCGCGATGTGGGGTGTGAATCTGCACCGGCAAACCGGCTTCTTTTGCCAGTTCCAATTGCAAACGGTAATATTTTTCTTCTGCGGCAGTCTGGTCATCAAAACCAATTTCGCCAATACCTACTACGCCTTCTTTATAAATAAAAGAAGGCAGCAGTTCCATCACCTCTTCTGCCAGTGGTTCATTATTAGCCTCTCTTGAGTTTAAGCCGATCGTACAGTAGTGCTTAATGCCAAATTGCGATGCCCTGAAACGCTCCCATCCAATGAGGCTGCTGTAATAATCGCGAAACGAAGCCACTCCTGTGCGTGGCTGACCTAGCCAGAAAGCAGGTTCAATTATAGCCACCACGCCGGCATCCGCCATTGCCTGGTAGTCGTCTGTTGTGCGCGAGGTCATGTGCACATGTGGGTCAAAGAACTTCATACCTGCTATTCGACCCATAAAAAAGGGAACATGACTTACCGGCTGGAGTCCTTTTTCACTAAGACCATCTTCGCCGGGTGTATATTGATTGCAACACATATAAGTTGTTTTATAATTTATAACAAAAATCGAACGCTTTATTATAAAGAACTACTGAACCGGGCTTGCTTCCCGGGCAAGTGTATCCCAACTTACAGCAGGGCTCTCTGCAAATAGCTTTAAAGTAGCATTGTCACCTATTAATTTTTTAGCAGAAGGATAACTACTTTCCCGGCATACCAGCGCCGCTGCCATTTGCTCCAGCCTGTTTTCTGAGGCTGCTATCCGTTCAATATCCGGGAATATGCTATCATCTACAAAGGGTGCAACACAACGCCACAACAGAGGATTAACAGGCCGGTGCGCAGCCCAGCGTTCATGTGCATAGTCGGAGAGAATATGAGCCAGCTCTTCATTAGCTCTTTCATCCAGCCCTATAATCTGATGAACCGGCTTTTCTGTAAAGAAAGCTTTAAGTACCATCTGGTTCCATGCTGCTTGCGGTAGTTGTTCGGCAGGATAAGGATTATAGCACATAATGGCTTGCAGTACATCACCAATATTACTCCTTATGCCTTCAGCACAACGCTTTTGCCAGTGTTCAGGATGAGCCAAAACCGGCAGTGCTGAATACAGTGCCACCTGCTCATTCATGTCGGCCGTTAAGAAAAGGTTTTCTATGGTGCGGATATATTCTTCATTTTTAGAAGCATTGAGGTGCATTAATAGCCACACTCTGCAAAGCCGGTCTATTGTCCAGTTTTCAATGGATAAGCCAGACCGCAATTGTTGTATTGCTTTTACCTGTTCGTCAGTTACATATACGCTCCCCTTTCCTATTTTACGGGGAATTGCAGCAAAAGCAAGGTTGAATTGTGAAGTATTATCAAGGGTTGTTACTTTATCCTTTAGCCATTTCCAACTATTACTACCTACCAGTTGTTGTATGATTTGTTCTATATAATCTTTCAATGTATCCATTTGGTGAAAATAAAAGGACTGCTCCCGTTAGCTTAGCAGCTACCTGCAGTGAATTACAACAAGCGCGTAAATATAAATAGGTTAGTTTATCAAAATGTATAACAGATAAAAACGAACGTGAAAAAACTACTTCTGGTTGGCTTGCAGGCTTGAAAATTGTTAAAGTAAATATGTTTTAACAAAAGTGAAACAGCATATTCAGGTGTTTTATAATGAGTAATACCAGATTCAAATAGGTAGGCCTTATAAAAAGTTGGGAGTTGTGAGCCTTAACTTGTCCCATAATTTTCAGTACAGATCTCCGGAACCTTCAGAGTTATACTTAACTTATACTTAAGTTATACCTAACTTATACTTAACTTATACCTAATCTCCTTGCTATCTCCCCCTATCTCTGTCGTATCTGCGCCCTATCTACTCCGTATTTTGCCCCTTTAAACCAACCTCTTTCTCGAATCTTGTCTCTTGTAAATGTTCGTCCGCTTATATTTTAAGGGACAAGTTAAGGTTGTGAACTTCGAGCAGTGAACATATAATGCAGCTAAATTAAAAATGGTATTAGATACGGAGGAGCTATGGAGGAAGTTAAGTTTTACTATACTATGCTTCAATGTAATCAATTAAGTATATTGGGCTATGCCAAACTAATATACCGCTCCACTGGAGCTTTGGACACTGAGCAGTACTTGTCTTAGAACCGGAGCATACAGGGAGTTACCTGGAAGGAAATATGGAGGAGATTCAGTTATATGTTCAGTATAACTTCAGTATAACTTCAGTATAACTTCAAAAGCTAGAATGATCTTCTACATCCATGGAGTCGTACTGGCTAAGCTGCTAAGCCAAGGAGGTGCAGAGTCCATGGCAACAAATGTTAAAGGAACTAAAAGAATCTTCAGCCTTTCAACAATTATTAACTATAAAACATACCCCTTTATGAGAAAGTGTACCACCTTTCATGGAAGTCCATAAACAGCTAACTATTTTGCTGTTGCTACTAATGCTTACGAATCATACGATTTTTGCGCAGTGGACAAAAACTTCAGGCCCTCCGGGCGTTAATGTAAATGTTTTATTCGATACTGATTCATTGCTATTTGCCGGTACCTCATCAAAAGGCGTGTTTAAATCTATGGATCATGGAGCCACATGGACAGCAGCCAATAAAAGCTTAGCCAATGCCTCTGTTTTCTCGTTTGCGAAAGACCAGCAGTTTTTGTATGCCGGTACGGATAAAGGTGTCTTCCGTTCTTCAAATAATGGCGCTACATGGGCAGCAGCTAACAATGGTATTACGATAAAAGTAATAGACAGTGCTAAGGTTTTTATAGGTAACAGCCAAGGTATCTTTTTCTCTAACAACTGCGGTAACAGTTTCACTAATGTAAGTACCGGACTTGCCCCTTCACCCAACCATTCAGTGGAAGGCTTAGCGGCAAACAACAGCTTTTTGTTTGCAGGATTATTCATAAACGGAGTGTGGAGAAGACCGTTAAGTGATTTTGGGATTCTGCCTGCACTTGCTGAAAATAATAGCAATACTTCTCTTCAAAAAGTACCGGAAGCAGACTATAAAAGCAGCATCAGCATATATCCTGTTCCTGCAAGAGATAAAGTAACCATATCGTGCAACATCAAAAATCCGGAGAAGTACAGTTACTCATTACAGACCTGTCTGGGAAAACGGTTAGGCAATGGAACGAAGCAGCAGTTAGTGGCATGTATATGAAGACTATGCAGGTCAGTGATCTGGCATCAGGTATCTATCTTTTGAAGGTAATAGAAAGCGATGAAGTATATAGCGGGAAAATGGAGGTAGTAAAGTGAGGTAAGGTATTTACATAGCCTGCATTAGTGAATAATGTAATGCAGGCTATATATGTAGTGTTGCGAGCACTTATATGTTATTGTACAATTAAACTTCTTTAGGAGCAGGTTTATAAAAGGTTCTTTCGAGATGAAGGCTTGAAACGGGTGCAACCACCAGTGGTACTTTTTCAAATACAGCCTGGTCAAGGTCTATACCATATGCCTCACTGTCGCTGCGTGCAAGCCTGAGGATATTGAAGTAGCTGTTCAAGACGAATTTCTCTCTTGAAGAGAATTCGTTGTCGTAAGACAGAAAACGCTCCAGTATAATAAACTTGAAATCTTTTAACCCACTGTTATGTATATTGAGAGAATTATTGGAGATATTTAATTCTTTGTTGTTGATCATTTCTCCTACGACCTGTTTCAGCATAATGCCGATACGAGGCTGTATTTTAAACCCTATTTGAAAATCTACTCTTATCAGCCTATCTTCTAATAGTTGTTCTACTCCATATTTCAATGTATAAGGATCATCAGACCGATCGAAGTTTATCAACCAATAAACATCAGCCCGCTTTACCGGGTTGCTGAAAACTGAGTCCATAATTCTTTTTTCTATGAGTTTATGGCTTTGCATTTTGGTAAGATAAACTACATGGGTGGAGTATTTAGGGATGCTTGAATCATTACTTAAACTGTCGAGTCTTGGCAAGTAATCCTTCAGGTTTACATATGACAGCAACCGCAAGGTTATCTTCCTTGCATTATACCATACATACATGGTAGTGAAGAGCCCGATCTCAAAGACAAAGAAGAATAATCTCTTTAGCAGCTTAGCAGCATTGGCAGCGAAAAAGCAAGTTTCTACGCAAACAAAGGCAGTTATAATAGCACCAACAATCCAGAAAGGGTAATGCTTTACATAGCGCAAAAAATAGTACATCAGCACAGTGGTCATCAGCATAGCTACCGTGATAGAAAAACCATAAGCGGCTGTCATTGCCTCGCTGGTTTTGAAGTATAGTACTATCAGCAGGCACCCGGTAAATAAAAACCAATTAATACTAGGAATATAAATCTGCCCTCTTATATTGGAGGGATATTTTACCTTTATCCGGGGCCAAAAACCAAGACTTATTGCTTCGCTGATAAGCGTAAAAGAACCGCTGATCAATGCCTGGCTGGCAATGATAGATGCTATAGTTGCAAGCAATACTACAGGCAATATTAATGAACCGGGAGCAATAGCGAAGAAGGGATTGATACCGGTAAGACTTTGTTTGTTTTGCATCAGCACCCATGCTCCTTGTCCGAGATAATTGAGCACTAAGGTAGTTTTTACAAATATCCAGCTTATTTGTATGTTCTTCCTGCCGCAGTGCCCAAGATCGCTGTAGAGCGCTTCTGCACCTGTTGTACAAAGAAATACTGCACCTAATAACCAGAAGCCTCTCGGGTGTGCAGTCAACAACTCTATTCCATACACCGGACTTAAGGCTGCAAAGATCTGCGGGTGATGAATAATCTGGCTGATGCCTAATATACCCAGCATCGAAAACCAGAGAAACATGATGGGACCAAAAGAAGCGCCTACTACTTTAGTTCCAAACCGTTGAAAAAGGAAAATGAGTAGCAAAATAACTACTACAATTTCCATCACCAGGCTATTTCCCGGAATGATGTGCTGGTCGAATCCCTTTACCATGTTTAAGCCTTCAATAGCCGATGTAACAGTAATAGGCGGTGTAATAATACCATCAGAGAGCATTGTACTCGCTCCAATTAGTGCCGGGTATACGAGGTTCTTTCCATATTTCCTTACCAGGGCATACAAAGAAAAAACACCTCCTTCGCCATGGTTATCGGCCTGAAGGGTGATAACTACATATTTGAAAGTGGTTTGCAGTGTAAGTGTCCAAAAGATACACGATATGGCGCCGTAAACGAGTTCCTTATTGATGGTGCCAGCTTCGGTAAGAATGGTTTGGAGCGTATATAGCGGGGAGGTGCCAATATCACCATAGATGATACCCAGCGCAACTAGCAGCCCGGCAGCAGAGGCTCGCTTATAATGAGATGACATAGGTTGACATATGTTGACATAAATGTAGACATAATTGGGAATATGTTAGTAGCATTTGAATATTTTTCATTTTAAGTCCCATACCCTGAAGTCTTTGGGTGTGATGGGAAAGGAACTTGATTGAATCAATCTCTAACCCGCAAATACCTCTCAATATTAATCCTGTTCACCCCAATACTGTCAATTTTCTCCAAACCCTCTTGTGTTAAGGTGTCATTGTGAATGGTAATGGTAAATTTAAAATCGTTGCCTTCCCATTGCCTGTCATTGCAATACTCCAGGTGTTCGGTGTATAAACTGTCTTGTAGTGAGTATCTGCCCCCTCCTGCCGAGAAGGATGCCGTAGTGTCTTTTCCTTTATGAATATCATGGCTTAAAAAAGCAAAATGGGTACTGTTGATAATCTTAATGAATTCGGTGGCTTTAGTATAGTCAGTTACAACAGTATCGCCTTTTTCAATAAGAGTTCCACTCAGTAGTTTCCAGGTTCCTTGAATTGGAAGAATGACTTTGCTGGTTGTATTGTCCTGAACATTGTGGCAGGCTAATAACAGTACGAAGAATAGGATCGGATGGATTGATTTTTTCATGGCAGTGCTTTGGATGTGGCAATATAGTAAATTAGTCCGATGATATTAGTAGTTTCAAATTTACCTTTCTATACCGAAGGCTGGATTATACCAGATTTAAATAGGTAGCATGATACCAGTTGCCGGTTATGAGCTGTAAGTTTTAGGCAGTGCATATAATACCACCTAATTGAAAATAATATAAACCACATAGGAAGAACAGAGCAGATATGGCTTAAGCAGGGAGTTGCCCGGTAGGAGATATAAAGTATACAAGGGAGAGATTAGGTATAACTCAGGTACGGGTATAGCTCCGGATGCTTACAGGTTTAGAATGGAAGTTTTTGAGGGCAAAAGGGAATGCTCAGGTAAAGAACCCAGGCGAGAGTAGTTAAGGACAATTGATATCCGCTTCAAATGGATTGTCTTAAGCAGGGATTAGACAAAGAAGCCATACGCCGAAACACGGCATATGGCTTCTTTATTTTAACCGAATTTAAAAGGGTTAGTTCTATTATATAGACCTTCGCTCAGTTAATCACCATCTTATTCAATTACTACCTTATGCTGACTCGCTGTACCATCAGACTTGATCACGTTAAGGTAATAAACACCAGATGGAAGAGCAGGTAAACTCAACTCTATGATCTGTCCTGATGCTTTATAGGTCTTGATTACTTTTCCTGATCCATCAGTAAGCTGTAAGGTAGCAGATTTTGTATTTCCAGGAATGATTACTCTTAGCCTGTCTTTTGCCGGATTTGGAGATACCTGTACAACTTTAGCTTTGTCAAAGGTCAGTGCTTTTAGATCTGTATAATCTACAGCTCCATTGCTGCCGATATGATGGATGCGATATAGATTCACACCTTCGGCAGGGGATGCATCCGTAAAGCCGTACGATTGGAAGTCTGCCTTCTCACCTGTAGTATTTACTGTACCTATTTCCTTAAATGTTACTCCTTTATCTATACTTCTTTCTACCTTATAAGTACCATCCAATTCACCGGGTGTATGCCAATTGAGTAGCGCCGCTGTATTACTGCGATTAACTGCAATAAAGTCATTGAAGGTATTACCACCTTTGATCTTTGTGACTGCGGTTGAATAGCCTTTCAACTCACCTTTATGATTATACAACTTAGCCGTGTTTGGAACTAACGGTGTTGCCGAAAGTACAATGTCATCTATTATCCAACCTGTACCTCCATCCGGTATAGCAAAGCTGCTGTCGCTGGTTGCATATCTGAAGCGGATCTTCACTGTTTTACCGGCAAACGAACTAAGGTCTATGTTGGTAACACCATAATACCAAAGCCCGAGAAAGCTTTTCTTCCATTAAGTACAGAATTACCTGTTATTGTATTCGGTATATACAAAACCAGACATATAAGGTCCTAAATCTTCCCAGGTTCTTCCTCCATCAGCAGTAATTTCAACCACACCTCCGTTATTGGTAAATCATCTGAAACAATCTCATGGAAAAAGCTGAAAGTAGTTGCTGTACCAGGTACAAAATAGTCGCTGTGCTGTAATAAGTCTTTCAGCATCTTTTTCAGTATTGTCATTCGAATAATAAAAATAAATGCCTAAATCAAGCGTGCTCCATGCAAGATGATTTCCATTCTTAGCTACCCACGTATCTGATATAGCAGAAGTAGTTACCGAATCATTGATATAAACAGAATCCGGGAAGGCAGCATTGGATTTTACTCTTACTTTGACTTTATAAGTAAGGCTGTCCCCGCTGTTCATATCTACGTTGTTGAAGGTAATTACTCTGTTTGAAGGATTGTAGGTACCATCGCTGCTTACATAAGTTACATTACCTGGTAAAGAGTCTGTTACAGCATAGTTTTGTTTTACACTTCCATTACATACTGCCTGTGCTCTCAAGCCTAAGGTGTAGTTCAGATTCGCACCCGCCAGTACGGATTTTTTATCAACATGCTTAGTAATAAATATACCGGCTTCTTAAAGTCAACTATTTCGTCACCGGCTATTTCCGAGCTTCCCTGTGAAGCACCTACACCCATGCCCCTGCGTGCAAAGGCTTTCCAGATAGCGCAACTGATCTCCGCCATACAACAGGGTATCAGCTTTTAAAATGGCATCCCGGCCATCAATAAACCCCGGGCTGCAAGGTTGCAGTTTCATCCCTGTCTATCACCAGTTTATAAGCAACGGAATTACCGCCTTCGCCCTGTGCATTGAATATATCCTTATTAATACCATCCTCCTGTATAATAAACCAGGTCATGTCCCATAGAACACTTGCCCATATTTCACCAATATCATGAGCTTCGCCACTGCGTTAGCAATATCCGCATAGGTATGAGGATCTATACTCATATCGACTGAATATGGATATGTCCTGATACCCGGACCATCTGTCGGCTCATTCAACACATAAGTTCCAATGCCCTTGGCTTTATGCTCCATCATTCACATGAGCTTTACTCCAGTCTGTAATGGTCATCAATGAGATATAATCACTCCAGCCTTCACCCATCTTCCTCTGCATTAAACAAACAGGATACGTTAGACGGACCACCTGTAAGCCTGTTGGAAATACCATGTGTATATTCATGGCAAATAACTCCATTATCCAAATCCCCGTCCAGGTAAGGATCGCTGGTATTAAATAAGAACATCTGCATCCTGGGATGTTGTCCATCCGGTGGCGTATTGAAATTGGCATTATTCAAACCGCCCCCATCCTGGGCATCGGCAAACACAAAGTCATATCCTTTGCCGCCTCTTCCCTAAATTATTTTGCTGGAAATTTCCGGCTTTCTCATCAAAGCCATACTGATACGACAGGTCATGCATGATATTATTCCAGTAAAACAGATTAGTGATGGCAAAGCCCTGGTTGATAGAATCATATGGCTGCTGACTGAAATCAGGCATATAATCGAAATAGAGATTATCCTGATAAACAGTGCCGATTGCTCTTCTGCCATTACCATTATCACCATTCAGATCTTCCTGTGCCAGTACATTGTTACCCCTTGTAATCTTATATTGTCTGTTACCATCATCATTCCAGTTAAAAGGAGTAGCTCCACTACCCGCAGGAGATAACTCCCATGGATTGGTAACCAACGATGGTTTGCCCTTGGGAAAGCTGGGTGCTTCTGCCGGAAAAGGTATTACCCGGTAGGTAACCGATGTAATTCCCTGTAGCGATGCATTTGTATTACCCTGCTGTAATTCTTTTCCTGAAGTATCTGGTGCAGAGGGGGCACCTTCTATCTTATTGCCATTCCCTGGTTGTTTATTTTCTTTATCCCAGTTATCAGGAACAGTGTAATTGTCTTTCCTTATTACATTGCCTCCATTGGCATCCACTATCACCCGCCAGCTATCCGGTGTTTTTTTGGGGGAAACATTGACTTCCCAGGCGAGCTTTATTCTTTCGAATGTTTTCTGAGGTACCCAAACCAACCGGACAGTTACATTTTCTTTAGCAATACCAAGATCTCCATAATCAACCGGCTTTAAAAAATCCTGCCCTGCAGCAGGTCGTGCATTTATTAAGGGCGCCGGAAGATGCAGATGTTGTGCTGCAGACTTGATAGCAGCTTCTGCTGTTACAGCAGGAGTCGCCAGCTTTTTCTGCATCGTTGGTGAAGCAGCAATGTAACGGCTTAAATCAATACGGCTGCCGGAAGAAGACACCAATTGTCCGTTCTTAAAAGCCAGCACCTGTATGGTTTTATCTACATCAATGCCCTTATAGGTTTGCTGCAGATACACCAAAGTAGTGCCTGATAAGGCATCATCATAGGTGCTGGAAATACGGGAATTGGCGACATCATCATTGGACAGCCCGATAGCAGCAGCATTCTTTTTTACAAGAGCCAGCGCTTTCTGGTTTTCTTGAAGATCCTGCGCTACTAAGGTGGTCTGGAACACAATTGCACAACAAAATGCAATTGCCAGCTTGAAGAGAGTAGGTTTTGTTTTCATATAATATGTGAGTGTTGGTGTCAGTTCTTTTGGGGCTGATTTCAGGATAAGTATTACAGTAAAATCTTTAGAAAAGCATATATCAATACTGATCAAAAAGTAATTTCATCAGCATGAATACTTCAACAACCATTTGGAAAGAATATTTACTAAAGAAAACCTTTTCTCATGCATCATTTTTTCAGAAGGCATCTCAGTAGCATACAGCACTATAATCAGGAAAAAGAATAAGGAACAATAAAGGCAACAGGTCAGTTGAATTTGCCAGGCTAACGAATCTTACAATCTGTTTTGAAATATCCAGTCACTAATCGTAGAATAAATGTAGTATTATTTTTTAATTACTATAATCTGTGGAGCAAATATTTTTAGAAGTAGGAAAAAAGTAATCCTGACAACAAAAACAAGTCAGGGCTACTAAAGAAAGAGATAGCCTGAAGTTTCAGACTATCTCTTCTGTTAACTAACTCAAGAAGCTTTGTTTTTATCTTAGCACCTTTCTTGAGTTTGAAATAACCTTATTCAATTACTACCTTATGTTTGCTGGTTGTACCATCAGCTTTTATTACATTCAGGTAATAAACACCGGCAGAAAGCGCAGGCAAACTCAATTGTATAATTTGCCCCGACTCTTTATAGCTCTTGATTACTTTTCCAGATCCATCTGTAAGCTGTAAGGTGGCCGCTTTCATATTTCCCGGAATGGTTACTCTTAACCTGTCTTTTGCCGGATTTGGAGATACCTGTATGACGCTCTTATTATCAAAAGTTAGTGCTTTTATTTCCGTATAATCCACAACGCCGTTATTGCTAATGTGATGAATACGGTACAGGTTGACACCTTCAGAGGGTGACGCATCTGCAAAGTTGTAAGATTGAACATCTACATTTTCACCTGTAGTATTTAATGTGCCTATTTCCTTGAATGTTACTCCTTTATCAACGCTTCTTTCTACTTTGTACCTGCCATTCAATTCACCAGGTGTATGCCAGTTGAGTTGCGCTGATGTATTATTGCGATTAACTGCAATAAAGTCATTAAAGGTATTACCAGCTTTGATCTTAGTAACAACAGTTGAAGAGCCTTTTAACTCACCTTTTTGATTATACAACTTAGCGGTGTTAGCGGTATTGGCAGATGCCGAAAGTACAATGTCATCTATTATCCATCCTGTACCTCCATCCGGTACAGCAAAGCTGCTATCGCTGGTTGCATATCTGAAGCGGAGCTTTACGTTCTTACCTGCAAAGGAGCTAAGGTCAATAGTAGTAGTACCAAAAACAAAACCGGAGAAGGCTTTTCTGCCATGAAGTACAGAGTTGCCCGTTATTGTTTCATTATATACAACACCTGACATATAGGGGCCTAAATCTTCCCAGGTTTGTCCTCCGTCAGCAGTAATCTCAACCACACCTCCGTTATGGAAATCATCCGATGCTACCTCATGGAAAAAGCTAAGAGTGGTTGAAGTACCTGGTATATAATACTGCTTTGCTGTAATTAGCTTTTCCGCATCTCTTACACTATCATCATTTGAATAGTAGAAGTAAATGCCTAAATCAAGGGTTCCCCATGCAAGATGGTTACCATTTTGAGCCTTCCATACATCAGAAATAGTAGAAGTAGTTACTGAATCATTGATATAAACAGAGTCCGGGAAGGCACTATTCTGTTTAACCCTTACTTTCACTTTATAGTTAAGACTGTCTCCGCCGTTCATATCTATATTGCCGAAGATAATTGTTCTGTTTGCAGGATTGTAAGCACCATCACTGCTTACATAAGTGACATTACCGGGTAATGAATCTACAACAGCAAAGTTTGGTTTTATACTTCCATTACAAACAGCCTGCGCTTTCAAACCTATCGTGTAATTTAGGGCTGCTCCCTCTTGTACAGCTTTTTTATCAGCATGCTTGGTAATGAATATTGCGGATTCTGTAAAGTCAACTGTCTCATCACCAGTTATTTCTGAGCTTCCCTGTGAAGCAGCTACCCCCATTCCTCTACGTGCAAAAGCCTTCCAAATAGCGCAACTGTATCTGCCGCCATACAATAGCGTATCAGCTTTTAGTATAGCATCTCGACCATCAATAAACCCAGGACTGCAAGGCTGCAGTTTCATTCCCTCTATCACCAGTTTATAAGCAACGGAGTTACCTCCCTCGCCATTTGCATTGAAGATATCTTTATTAATGCCATCCTGCTGAATGATAAACCAGGTCATATCCCATAAAGTACTCGCCCAGATTTCTCCAATATAATGAACCTCACCAAAAATAGGCAACGTCTGCATAAGTGTGAGGATCTATACTCATATTTACGGAATACGGATAGGTCCTTATACCCGGCCCATCTGTAGGCTGACCTAAAACATAAGTTCCAACGCCTTTAGCCTTATATCCATCGTTGACTTTAGCCTTACTCCAGTCAGTAATGGTCATTAATGAAATATAATCACTCCAGCCTTCACCTGCTTCCTCTGCATTTTGCAGACAAAATACGTTAGCCGGTCCGCCTGTAAGCCTGTTAGAAATACCATGTGTATATTCGTGGCATATAACCCCATTATCCAAATCTCCATCAAGGTACGGTGGAGCTTTAAGTGTAACATTCACAGCAGTACCGGAATTCAATACCGATCTTATTTTCATTCCATCCTCGTAGCTAATCATTACAGCCGGTATAACAATAGATGGTTCTAGCCCCCCCACAGCCCCCATAGTAAAAGGGGATTCACCCGGAACTGAGTCTATTACTATTACAGCTATGGCTCCGGCATTCTGGGCATTTAAAATCTTAGCCACAAACGTGCAGGTTCCCCTCCTTAATAAAGCTATTTTACCACTTAGTGCACCACTGTTACTGGCAGGAGAACAGGCATTATGAAAAGTATCAGCAGCTTCATCATAAAGGGCTACATCGCCGGTAACAGGACCAAGGTTAGTTAATGAATTATTAGGACTTACCGCTCCTTCAACTGCTGTTACATTTCCTGCTATAGATGATGGAGTATTAACTTTCATTGTCTTGGAAGGATCGCCGGTAAATAAGTACATCTGCATCCTGGGATGGTGCCCATCTGGCGGCGTACTAAAATTGGCATTGTTCAAACCGCTCCCATCCTGGGCATCGGCAAACACAAAGTCATGCTCTTTGCCACCTCTGCCTAAATTGTTCTGCTGGAAGTTTCCGGCTTTCTCATCAAAGCCATACTGATATGACAGGTCATGCATGATATTGTTCCAGTAAAACAGATTGGTGATGGCAAAGCCCTGGTTGATAGAATCATATGGCTGCTGACTGAAATCAGGCATAAAGTCAAAATAGAGATTATTCTGATAAACAGTACCGGTTGCTCTTCTGCCATTGCCATCGTCAGCATTCAGGTCTTCCTGTGCAAGCACATTGTTACCCCTGGTGAACCTATATTGTTTTGCACTGTCTGCATTCCATATAAAAGGAGTTGCTCCGCTGCCTGCAGGAGATAACTCCCATGGATTGGTAACCAACGATGGTTTACCCCTGGGAAAGCTGGGTGCTTCTGCCGGAAAAGGTACTACCCGGTAGGTAACTGATGTAATTCCCTGCAGCGATGTATTTGTATTACCCTGCTGTACTTCTTTTCCTGAAGTATCTGGTGCGGAGGGGGCGCCTTCTATATTATAGCCGTTCCCTGGTTGTTTATTTTCTTTATCCCAGTTATCCGGAACTGTGTAATTGTCTTTCCTGATTACATTGCCGGCATTGGCATCCACTATCACCCGCCAGCTATCCGGTGTTTTTTTGGGAGAAACATTGACCTCCCAGGCGAGCTTTATTCTTTCGAATGTTTTCTGAGGTACCCAAATCAACCGGACAGTTACGTTTTCTTTAGCTATACTAAGATCTCCATAATCAACCGGCTTTAAAAAATCCTGACCTGCAGCAGGTCGTGCATTTATTAAAGGCGCCGGAAGATGCAGGTGTTGTGCTGCAGACTTGATAGCAGCTTCTGCTGTTACAGCAGGAGTCGCCAGCTTTTTCTGCATCGTTGGAGAAGCAGCAATTGTGGAACGGCTTAAATCAATACGGCTGCCGGAAGAGGACACCAATTGTCCGTTCTTAAAAGCCAGCACCTTTATGGTTTTATCTACATCAATGCCCTTATAGGTTTGCTGCAGATACACCAAAGTAGTGCCTGATAAGGCATCATCATAGGTGCTGGAAATACGGGAATTGGCGACATCATCATTGGACAGCCCGATAGCAGCAGCATTCTTTTTTACAAGAGCCAGCGCTTTCTGGTTCTCTTGAAGATCCTGCGCTACTAAGGTGGTCTGGAACACAATTGCACAACAAAATGCAATTGCCAGCTTGAAGAGAGTAGGTTTTGTTTTCATATATATGTGAGTGTTGGTGTCAGTTCTTTTGGGGCTGATTTCAGGATAAGTATTACAGTAAAATCTTTAAGAGACCATTTATCAATACTGATCAAAAAGTAATTTCAGTAATTGTATAGTTCAAAAACCATTGGCAAAGAACATTTACTGCAGAAAGACATTCTCATGCATCATTTTTTCAGAAGGCATCTCAGTAGCATACAGCACTATAATCAGGAAAAAGAATAAGGAACAATAAAGGCTACAGGTCACAGTTAAATTTGCCAGGCTAACGAATCTTACAATCTGTTTTTAACTATCCGTTCACTAATCGTAGAATAAATGTAGTACTATTTTTCAATTACTACATAAATTTCGCAAGTAGAAAAATGCCATTCGTTTACAACACTATGCCTGCTTGTATTACAGCGGACATATTAAAAAAACACCTTCACCCAAATGAGTGAATAAGATTTTCTTAATATGTAGCCCAGAAAGCAGTATAGGCTTGCCTTTCAGAGAATTGATACTTTTTAACTTGCGAAATTTAGGATACTACATAAAAGGCACAAATATTTTTATAATGTGGTAATAGCAACAAAAAACCCGGCGAAGCATGGCTTTACCGGGTCTTATTATCACTTCATCTTCAACCTGCTTAATCCAATCCTCCCCTTCTGATCGCCTTCTTCTGTTCCGGCCATTTGTTGCGTTCGCCGGTCTTTATATCAACAGGCAAAATGCTTCTTTCCCTTGAAGTAGTAGCAGGATCTTCGCTAGCCATGTAGGCGAGAATGGCAGTCAGTATTACATTGTTTTGCAGGTCATCCCAAACAATCTTGTCGTAGGTATCCCTGTTAGTATGCCAGGTATAAACGCCATAATCCCAGCTTAAGGAGCTAAGCGAAAAAGCAGGTGCTCCCGCTGCCACAAACGAAGCAAAATCACTTCCTCCGCCACCTGGCATCCCAGGAAAAGAAGTATTGATGTTACCTCGGATAGAATCGGGCACCTTTGTAAGCCACCGGGACACATATTCATAAGCATTCAAAAAGCCTTGCCCGGAGATGTCTGTTACTCTTCCGGTGCCATTGTCCTGGTTGAATACTGCTTGTATCTTCTGTACTATCTCGGGATGGTCCTCCACAAAAGCACGCGAACCATTCAGCCCTTCCTCTTCGCTGCCCCAATGCCCTATTAGAATGGTTCTTTTAGGATGAGGATAGATCTTGTTAAGAATACGTGCTGCTTCCATCATCGTGAGTGTGCCTGTACCATTGTCCGTTGCACCGGCAGCTCCATCCCATGAATCGAAATGAGCAGAAAGAAGTACATATTCATCGGGCTTTTCGGTACCCTTTATTGCTGCAATGGTATTAAAGGTAGGTACTACACCAAGGTCTTTCGAATCGGCATATACACTGATGCGGGGCTTCTCACCTGCCGCTACCATGCGATACAATAGATCATAGTCTTCCAACGAAATATCTACGCTTGGGCAGCGCTTGGTATATGCTCCGAATATTTTATCTACCCCAAAGCCTTTCGACCAGGTGCAGCTTACTACGCCAGCAGCACCTGCACTATCCAATGCACGTGGCAAGGTACGGGTAGTATAGCCTGTACTTTTGATGCGGTCTTGCCAGGCATCTGTTTGTGCCTGCCGGTCGGCTTTCATTCTATCAAAGGATGCAGGCTTTGCAAACTCCTGCCAGTTGGCATCAGAGCGCCCTGTTGGTTGATACATAGATACCAATACAAACTTGCCTTTTGCATTGGGCAACCATTGTTGAAAAGCGATAGAATCTTTTATATCTGGAAGGATAATCACTTCACTGGTTACTGTTTTACCCTTTGTGGAAGGGCTCCATGCCAGTTGCATGCCTTCCAACGATTTCACTCTCGGATACACCATATCTATATGCGATACACCCCGCTCCCAGCCTCTCCATTGCCCCCAGTTTTCTCTTTTAGCATCAATGCCCCAACTCTTGTATTTGGCAATTGCCCAGTCGCTGGCTGCTTGCATCTGCGGAGTACCTACGAGTCTTGGTCCGATATCATCGAGTAACTCATGTGCAAGAGGCTTTAATTGGGAGTTATTGGTAGCCTCCTTGATAATGTTTTGGATGGTAATGGAATCGGTGTTCTGTGCTAAAATTTGTGTAATGGATGCGATAGATAGTCCTATTAAGGTAAGAAATGTGCTTTTATTCATGGCGGCTAAAATAAAAAAGAATCTTATTTGTCAATTGTTGTCCCCAATTAAAATAATTGGGATATTCTGGAAATAACATTTTGCTGTATTAGCCCTCACCTAAGCTTTAGGGCCATTCAGCAACTGAATAATATTTTCCTTATAAAACTCACTTAGTGGTATTTCTTTGTCTCTTATACAAACCAGGTCACGTTTGATAACCGTAATCTTCTTGGCAGCAACCATGAATGACTTATGAACACGTATGAAATCAGGTGATTTTAATTTTTCTTCTATTGTTTTCATGGTCATGCGCGTGAGTACAGGCTTTGATGTGGAAGACAGGTGTATTTTGATATAGTCCTTTAAGCCTTCTATATAATCAATATCTGCCAATACAATTTTTACCTGCGTGTATTCAACATTTACAAAGATATAGGCGGCTTCTGCTGTGCTTGCAGGCTTGCTGCTTTGCTGCAATCGGAAGAGTTCATATGCCCGGTTGCACGCCTTTAAGAACCTTTCAAAGCTAAATGGCTTTAATAAGTAATCTGTTACTTGCAGATCATAGCCTTGCAAAGTATATTGCTCATAGGCAGTAACTAAAATAACCAGCGGTGGCGCAGTTAAAGATTGAAGTAACTGCAGTCCATTCAACCGCGGCATTTGAATATCCAGGAAAATTAAATCAATAGTCTCCTTTTGTATAACATCTATTGCTTCCATTGCATTTTTGCAGTTCTTCACTAACTGTAAAAAAGGGATCTGCCGGATATTATCTTCCAGCAACTCCCGGATAAGTGGCTCATCATCCACAACAATGCAATGCATCATATCAGGTCCAATGTTAAAGCTGTTTGAAAGGTGTTATTGCTATTGGTTATTGTTAATGTGTAATTGCCTTTATATAATAAATCCAAACGCTCCTTTACATTACTAAGTCCTATACCTGCATTTTCATCTTTACTGTCTGCAAGTAATGGTTCATAGCTATTACATACTTTAAAAAGCATGGTTCCATTTTTCACTGACAGGTGAATAGTAATCCATGGCTGTGTCGGATGATTGGTTCCATGCTTAAAAGCATTTTCTACAAAGGGAATGAGCAGCATAGGTTCTAGAGTATAGCAGTTATCTGCTTTATCCAGTTCAACTTTGCAATCTACCAACACATCATTTCCAAACCGCAGCTTTTGTAATTGTATATAACTGTTCAGGTATTCTACCTCTTTACTTAGCTCTACTTTCTTTCCTTGTATATCGTACAACATATAACGCATCAAATCAGAAAGCATGATAAGGGATTGTTCTAACTTATCTGATTTTTTCCTGGCAAGTGATACTAAGTTGGTTAATACATTGAACAGAAAATGCGGGTTGACTTGTGAGCGAAGAAATTTCAACTGCGTCATAAAATAAACAGCTTCTTTCTCCTTCAACTCCCTCTCTAAACGGATCTGATCAATCACCCTCCGGTAAACAATGCTGATAAAATAAACAGCAATGGAAGGTCCAAAAATAATTCTGAGAGCAGTAGTATCTTCAAGTGTTATGGGAAACCAGCTAACCAGTATTAAATATTTTAATTGGAAGGAAGCTAAAACTAATAAAAAACTGAATACAATATAGAGCCACCACAAACTCCGGTTTAGGAATTTGGGATATAGGTAATACGCGTTGCCATAAAAAATTGCCATGTGAATAAAGCCTGTTATGCTAAACAATACCCCTGGTATACTTCCTACTCTATAATCATTAGTTGCATTAGATACAAAATAGGGCAACAGTATCAATATACTCCATATTAATACATGGAACAGAATGGTAATATTGCCTGGCTTTGTAAGTAGCTTCTTCAATTGAGTATAAACTTAATAGACTTTTCTGTATAAAAAGAATCCAATAGCAGCAACTTACTGTTCTACTACTTCTTTGTCTGTGTAATCAGGAACTATAACCTTATATGCAATTGCAGGCGATTTCCTCTTATAATTAATCCATACTTCTGCTGCTATCAAATGCATAGTAAACCCCAGCCAGAAAGCCGTACCCATAAAGTTCTGTGGAAGTACCCTGAAAGTTGCAAATGCCATTGCCATGATAATCCTTACAGTAGCAATAGCTAACCCAATAGAAAATGTACGTATAATCCATTCCCGGTAGAGTTCTAATTGTTTACTCAGAATAGACTTCAATGCCAAACTCATGCATGTCAGGAAAACAATAGAATAAAATACAATACCTACAGCTTCAGTGATGCCGCCTATTGGCTGTTTCACAAAAGGCAAAATAAGGGCCGTTAAACCAACAATGTAGGCGTCCACAATAAATGCCCTGCCACTCCAACGGTAAAACTGGATATACCTGGAACGAATACCCGGACTAAATTGTATTAGTCCCAACATCATAAACAAAGCACCCGGTATTATATGTAACAGGGTTATACCCGGATGATCGCTAAAGCCTTTATCAAATGAGAATGCCTTTGGCACATTTGCAGTAGACATAATACCACTTAAAACTAGTGTTCTTCGTATCACCATTGCTATACCAAGCACAGCTAAGAAATACATAGCAAACTTTAACCAACGAAATCTCTTATCAGGATGTCTTATTGTGTTCATAGAATGTGATTGAAGGTGTTATTTAAATTTCATTTAGAGTATACTGTTAATCACCACTGCTTTACCAAATTTACTTTGAGTATAGGGCATTCTGTTGAAGAATAGACATGAAGTGGAAATGTGTAGACAGGATGGGAAACTGATGCGACTTGTAATGTAGAACAAATGATGTTTTCCCCTAAACAATATAATCCTATCTTATTGCATTCAGACGTTATTAACAAGGTTTTCCTTCATATAAAAGCCCCAACTTCTTCCACCACATCTTATTTTAGTTTAATAATATCAGAAGGCATCAAAATCCTCTTGCTCAATAATGGGCATTTTCGGGCTATACCTGAGTTATACTTAACTTATACCTAACTTATACCTGAGTTATACCTAAGTTATACTTAATCTCATCCTTATCTCCTTCATATTTACTCCTCAGTAAATCCATATATACTTAGTCCCAAAGCCATACACACCAGTAACGTACTTACTCTGAATTTCCCCCCCTTGCCCTTGTCTCTTGAATCTTACTCCTTCTATCTTGAACCTTGAATCTTGCAACTTGTATCTTGTCACTTATATCTTGTCCCTTATAGCCACACTTTCTTTTTTGAACAATTGCAACTTATTTTTTACCTTAACATTTCAAATTACTGGTAATCACCTAACTTGTCTGCTGCTATTAAATTAGATAACGATTTGCTTACCTGCTAAGCCAATATCTTTTATGAAAAAGATACTCGGTTACTTGCTTTTTAGTATCAGTCTTCTTGTGCTGATAACGGTTGCCTGCAACAGCGGCAACAACAATGATGCTATTCCTGAAACTATCAGCTACAACTTTAATGTGCGTCCCATTCTTTCTGATAAATGCTATGCCTGTCATGGCCCCGATGCCAACAAACGGAAAGCTGACCTCCGGCTTGATCAGGCAGCTTCTGCTTATGCTCCTTTGAAGGATGATAAGAACTCATTTGCAATTATACCTGGCAAGCCCGAACAAAGCGAAGTATACAAACGTATTACTTCTACAGATCCATCTTACCAGATGCCGGTACCTGAATCGCATTTGGGTTTACTGAATGAAACTGAAATAGCTATCATTAAGAAATGGATTGAACAGGGCGCTAAATATGAGCGTCACTGGGCTTATACCCAGCCTAAAAAAGCACCTGTTCCTGAAGTTGAAGACAACAAATGGGCAAAGAACGAAATAGACCATTTTATACTCGCCAAACTAAAGCAAAAGCACTTGCAGCCCAATGAAGAAGCTGATAAAGAGCGCCTGCTTAAGCGTGTGTCTTTTGATATAACCGGGCTACCTCCTTCCCTGCAATTGATGGATGATTTTGCAAAGGATAACAGCCCGAATGCTTACGAAAAAGTAGTGGACCGCCTTTTACAAAGCACCACTTATGGTGAAAAAATGGCGCTGCATTGGCTGGATGTATCCCGCTATGCAGACTCTTATGGCTACCAGGATGATAACATCCGCACACAGTGGCCCTGGCGCGACTGGCTGATACATGCTTTCAATGATAACATGCCGTACAACCAGTTTATTTCCTGGCAAATAGCCGGCGATATGCTACCAAATGCCAGCAAGGAACAAATATTAGCTACTGGCTTTTTTCGCAACCACAAATACACCGAAGAAGGCGGCGTAGTACCGGAAGAGTATCGTATCGAGTATCTTATTGACAAAACAAAGACTTATGGTAAAGGCATATTAGGTATTACCATTGAATGTGCGCAATGTCACGATCATAAGTATGATCCTTTCAGCCAGAAAGATTATTACTCCTTATTTGCTTTTTTCAATAACACTAAAGAATTGGGCTTTGAAGGTGATATAAGCGTATCAAAGCCCGCTAAAATGCCGGTACTGACCATTAGTGAGAGCTGACCGCAAAAATATCTTTCAGTATATCAATTACAAAGATACCGGTAACCTATACGTGTCTGTAATGGGTGAGCGGGATACCCTTCGCAAAACCTATATACTCAAGCGTGGGGTGTATGATAAACCTGGTGACGAAGTAACACCTAATGCTATCCCTGCAGTCATGTCTTTTGATACAACAGTATATCCACGTAATCGCCTTGGACTTGCAGCATGGACGGTGAATAAGAATAATCCATTAACAGCGCGTGTATTTGTAAACCAAATGTGGGAGCAGCTTTTTGGTCGGGGTATAGTAAAAACGATAGATGATTTTGGCATGCAGGGCGAGTTGCCCTCCAACCCCGAACTGCTGGACTGGCTGGCAGTTGATTTTATGGAGCACGGCTGGGACATCAAGCGTTTGGTAAAGCAAATGGTGATGAGCGCCACATATCGCCAGTCTACCAAAGTAACACGGGACAAACTGGAAGCAGACCCCGAGAATGTATATCTTTCCCGTGGTCCGCGCGTGCGCTTGCCGGCTGAGTTTATCAGGGACATGGTGCTCTCCAGCAGTGGCTTGCTGGTACGAACGATTGGCGGTCCCAGCGTAAAGCCTTATCAAACTAAAGGTTTGTGGGAAGCAGCAACTTCCGGGCGCGGAGTATTAGCTACCTATAAGCAAGACCATGGTGATGATTTGTATCGTCGCGGCATGTACACGTTTATCAAACTTACAGTACCTCCCCCCTCTATGATCTTGTTTGATGCCAGTAACCGCGATCAGTGCCAGGTAAAACGCATGCGCACCAACACGCCACTACAGGCACTAATGATGATGAACGACCCAACTGTGTTAGAAGCAGCCAGAGTGTTATCCCAAAAGCTATCTACTGAACAAACTTCAGCAAACGATAAAATAACAAAAGCTTTCCGCCTCATCATTTGCCGCCACCCGGATGCTAAGGAGTTACAGATATTACAGGATTACTACTATGACCAGTTGAATCTCTTTAAGCAAAAACAATTAGGTGCAGATACTACACTGAAACAAGGCGAGTACCCGCATGATGATAAGTTGGATGAAAATAGTGAAGCAGCATTGATGAAGGTAATAAGCATGATATATAATTTAGAAGAGGCAATAACAAAGACATGATATGAGTACCTATTGGAAATGGAATATTATTAAAATATGCAAATTAATATAGATAGCTCCCCTTCAAAGGTTGTTGGGGGTGCCATCACCATAAGAAAAGGAGTTGTTCATGACTATGACCAAATTTTAGAATTAATAAAAGCCTTTGCTGTATTCCAAAAAACACCGGAAAAAGTAACTGTTACACTGGAGCAAATGGTAGAGGATAAAGACATATTTCAATGTTTAGTAGCAGAAGTAGATAATAAGATTATTGCATTTGCATCTTTCTTTTTTTCTTATTATTCATGGAGTGGCAAGGCAATAGATTTAGATGATTTGTATGTAAAAGACGAATACAGAAAACAAAACATCGGAACAAAATTGTTGAACGCAGTCATTCAGTTTGCCAAAGAGCACCAATGTAAAAGTGTACGCTGGCTCGTCTCAAGGTGGAATGAGAATGCCATTAACTTTTATAAAAAGATGGGCGCAGTTATAGACGATACAGAAATGACATGTGTATACAACTTAAAATAATGATCGTAAAAATTAACTACATAGGCAAGTTAGACCATAGTTCAAATACTAAATACTGTATAAATCTTAGCGTCTTCGCGCCTTCGCAGTTGTAAAATAATCAGCCATGCAGAAAGAAATATTAGAACATGGATTAAACATGAACCGCCGCCGCTTCCTTTCCAGGCTAAGCCTTGGTATCGGCAGCGTAGCACTAGGTTCATTATTAATTCCCGACTTGTTCAGCAAAAGTCCTGAAGACGCAGTCATTGCAGGCTTACCCCATTTTGCACCTAAAGCCAAGCGCGTTATCTACCTGTTCCAAAACGGCGCGCCCTCGCAGCTGGATTTGTTCGACAATAAACCCTTACTGCAAAAGATGTTTGGTGAAGATTTGCCAGCCTCCGTTCGCATGGGCCAGCGCCTTACTGGTATGACGGCTAATCAGACAAAGTTTCCATTAGCTCCTACTATTTATAAGTTCAACCAATATGGGCAGGCACGGGCAGAGATCAGTGAGCTACTCCCCTACACTGCCGGCATAGTGGATGATTTGTGCATTATCAAAAGCATGTACACCGAAGCCATTAACCATGACCCGGCATTGACCTTCTTCCAAACCGGTGCGCAGGTTGGTAACCGTCCCAGCATGGGTGCCTGGTTGAGTTATGGCTTAGGCAGCGAGAATAAAAATCTACCGTCTTTTTGTGTATTACTTTCAAAAGGTAAGGGCAATGGACAGGGTGTATATTCTAAACTGTGGACAAATGGCTTTTTGGATTCTATACATCAGGGGGTACAGTTCAGCAGTGGCGAAAATCCGGTATTGTACTTAAACAATCCTTCTGGTGTAGATAAGGCAGACAGAAGAAGAATGCTGGATAAACTAAGCGAACTTAATGAAATCTCCTATAAAGAATTGGGCGACCCCGAAATAAACGCTAAAGTACAACAGTACGAAATGGCATACCGTATGCAAACGGCTGTACCTGAGATAACCGATATGAGCAAAGAACCAGAGTCTATCATCAAACTGTATGGCCCGGATTGCCTGGTACCGGGTACGTTTGCAGCCAATTGCTTATTAGCAAGAAAACTTAGTGAAAATGGTGTTCGCTTTGTCCAACTCTATCACCAGGGTTGGGATGCGCACGATAACCTTCCGGGACAAATTGTTGGCCAGTGTAAAGATGTAGATCAATCAAGTGCAGCCCTGGTAACTGATTTAAAACAAAGGGGCTTGCTGGATGAAACACTGGTGATTTGGGGCGGTGAGTTTGGCAGAACTAACTACTGCCAGGGCAAACTCACTAAAGACAACTATGGTCGCGACCACCACCCTCGCTGCTTCACCATTTGGATGGCAGGCGGTGGCGTAAAGCCTTGCGTATATGGCGAAACAGATGATTTTGGCTACAACATAGTAAAGAACCCGGTGCATGTCCACGACTTTCACGCAACGGCATTGGCATTGCTAGGCATAGACCATGAAAAGCTCACTTTCAGAAGCCAGGGCAGAAGATTCAGGCTAACCGATGTGGCAGGTAAAGTGGTGAATGATGTTATTGCCTGAAGAAAGGAATGTACGACTACTCATCAAAACAGTACATTTCTAAAATAAGTATTATGGAACAAAGGCCTAAGTTGAAAATAAAACTCACTCTTATGGACAAACTCATAGAGTTTATCGGCTTATTTACACTACTCTTCTTGTGGGGCTTTGCATTCTATAGTTATTTAGTCTTACCTTCTACAATACCCATACATTTTGGCACCTCCGGGCAACCAGATGGTTATGGGCAAAAAGCTACCATATTTATTTTACCTGTTACCGGACTTTTTCTGTTTATGATGATGAGCTTGCTAAATAAATATCCTTATGTTTTCAACTACCCGGTAAAGATAACGGAAGCAAATGCAGCTAAGCATTATACAAATGGAACAAGGATGATCCGCTATCTCAAAGCAGCAATAATTGTAGTTTTCACTATTATAACTTTAGTTACCTATTTAACTGCAACCAGGAAAAGCAATGGATTAGGTTCCTGGTTCTTGCCGTTAATGCTTGCTTTATTTTTACTTCCAACTATATACTTTATCATCAAATCATTTAGAATGAAGAATTAACTCTTGCTATTACAAGCCAGTACAAAGGCTGATAAAATAATGCGAAAGCACTCAAGAATAAAGATTATTTAATTTAAAAACATTGCCTGCTATGAACAGAAGAACATTTATACAAAATACTACTCTTGCTACCGGTGGTATTCTATTGATGAAAGACTTATATGCCAAACCTAAAGGAAAGGCTTATGGCTACAACGGCATGCAGTACACATTAGATACTGCCTGGAGTCAGGCAGATGCTAATAAATATCCTGTAAATGATTGCCATGAAATGGTGCAGGATAAGCAAGGTAGAATACTGCTGCTTACCAATGAAACCAAAAACAACGTACTTATCTATAACACCAAAGGCAAACTGCTGGATACCTGGGGGCACGAGTTTCCCGGTGCACACGGCTTAACGCTGCACAACGAAAACGGTACGGAGTATCTATACATTACCGATACGGTAAAACACCAGGTGTACAAAACCACCATGGATGGCAAAATATTACTGACAATAGATGCACCACTGGATGCCGATGGTATCTATAAAAAAGCCGAAGAGTTTGTCCCTACCGAAACTATCATTGACAGCAATGGAGACATTTTTATTGCTGATGGTTACGGAGCACAATATGTATTACGATATGATAAAAATGGTAAACTGCTCCACTACTTTGGTGGCAGAGGCGAAGGTGATACGCACCTGGATAATGCGCACGGCATTACCTTCGATACCCGCCGCAACGATAATAGCTTATTGATAACAGACCGTACCCGCAACTGCTTCAAACGCTTCACTAAAGATGGCAATTTAATAGAAGTGATCCACCTTCCAGGTGCTTGTGTATGCCGGCCGGTAATTCATGGAGATCATTTGTATGCAGCAGTATTGCGCTCACCCGATATGAATGCAGTAGGTACCGGCTTCGTAACAATCTTAGATAAAGACAGTAAGGTAATCAGCAATATCGGTGGCAGCGAACCTACATATGTGAATGGCGTATTACAACCCATGCTTCAGACTGAAAAGATATTTGTACATCCCCACGATGTATGTGTAGACAGAGATGAAAACCTCTATGTAGCGCAATGGGCATCAGGTAAAGTATATCCCTACAAATTGAAAAGAGTATAGGTAATTGCCACACAAAGACACGAATGAGCACAAATGAGTTTTTAAACCTACTATCAAATAAGTAGTACCTAAACTTAACGTTGTGCTCCTCTGTGTTCTCTGTGTCTCTGTGGTTCCCAAAAACCTTCGCGCCTTAGCGCCTTCGCGGTGTAAATACTATCCATAAATGAAGATCAAGAATATTGCAGCGGCTTCGCTTATTCCTCTCAATACTTTATTACTGTTCCTGCTCATTGCAGGCAACCGGGTGGCAGTACCTGCCTGGTTACAGGTATTTGGTCGTATGCACCCGCTGTTTCTTCATTTTCCTATTGCACTTATCCTGTTGTATGTAGTATTTGTATTAGCGGTACCCAGGCAGTACAAAGATGAAAGCTGGTACACTACCCTGGCTGAAATACTTTTATTAGCTGCTGCTTTTACAGCTTCTGTAACGGCCCTCATGGGCTTGTTTCTATCCAGGGAAAGCGGCTATGATGCGGATGCTTTACAACTGCACAAATACACCGGCGTACTTACCTCGTTGGTGTTGTTTGTGATGTACCAATTGCACGATTGGCTGAAGCGGTATAATAAAGTATTAAAAGTGGGTGTAGGCATTGCTGCAGTAGTGGTCATTTATACCGGGCATTTAGGTGCAGATATCACCCATGGAGAAAACTTTATTACAGCGCCCATCATCCACGAAGAGATTAGGCAACCAACTGCAATGGAAGATGCCTTCGTTTATGCCGACCTGGTGGAGCCTGTTTTGCAAAAGAAATGTATGGGCTGCCACAACAGCAATAAATCTAAAGGCGAGTTGGCAATGGACACCAAAGCATTGCTGCTGAAAGGTGGCAAAGACGGCAAGCTATGGGATACTACCAAGCCGGATATGGGCTTGCTTTTGGCAAGAATCCATTTGCCCGAAGAAGAAAAAGAACATATGCCGCCGGCAGGTAAACCACAACTGACCGACAACGAAATGGCAATCTTATATGCCTGGATAAAAAGTGGAGCTGACTTTAAAAAGAAAGTAATAGACCTATCTCCCACAGATACATTGCGGGTATTGGCAAGTAAAGTATTAAAATCATCTGCTGATGAGCAGTACAGCTTTGCACCTGCTGATGAGAAAGAGATATTAAAACTGAACAATAACAACCGGGTGATTACACCTGTAGCTATCGAATCACCGGCACTTGTAGTTAACTTCTATAACAAACCTTTTTACAATAAACAAGCTTTGGAAGAATTAGAGCCCATCAAATCACAAATTATAGAACTGAACTTAGACAACATGCCGGTGAAAGATGAAGACCTGAAAGTAATTAGTGGCTTCAGCAATTTGCGCCGTTTGAACCTTAACTTCAGTGATATTACCGGTAGTACTTTGGTTGAGTTAGGAAAGCTACAATTTCTTAAAAGCGTTTCAATGTCGGGTACGGCTGTACAACCTTCTCAATTAACTGCATTAACCCAATTGCCTAAACTCCACGCAGTGTATTTGTGGAATACTACTATAGCAAATAACGCATTACAACCCTTAGAAGATAAGAACAAAAATATTGTATATCAAACCGGCTTTACCGGCGATACGGTAGTAATGAAATTAAATCCACCATTAGTGGAAAACGAGGAACAGATCTTTAGCGGACCTACACCTCTGCAATTAAAACACTATATTAAAGGGACCACCATCCGTTATACCCTGAATGGTAAAGACCCGGATAGCCTTACATCGCCGGTGTACGATGGCAAGGCGATCATTGATAATAGCGTGATCGTAAAAGCAAAAGCCTATAAAAAGGGCTGGATAAGCAGCGATGTGGTGGAGCAGCCTTTTTATAAAAGCACGTTTAAACCAGACAGTGTTCTGCTACTAACCAAACCCGATAAAAACAGAGCGGCGGGTGGGGCTAAAACTCTGGTTGACTTTGAAAAGGGCAGCCTTGATTTTGGTAATGGTAAATGGCTTGGATACAAGGATACCCCAATGCTTGCAATACTTTATTTTCCAAAGAAGATAACCCCTAAAAGCATTACTTTTAGTATGCTGGAGAATGTAGATGCTTACATTTTCCCACCACAAAAAATAGAAGTGTGGGGATCAACAGATGGCAGGCAATGGAAAGTACTTGGAAAACTCAATCCTAAACAGCCAACATCTAAAGACAAAAAGAAACAGGAACTGTTTAGCGCAGCATGTTCCTTCACCCCAACTTCGCTCCGGTATATCAAATTTTCTGTACAGACTGTTACTACATTGCCAGCTTGGTTCAAGCATAGAAAAGCCGATAAAGGCTGGATATTTATGGATGAGGTGATGGTGAACTGATAGCCCCATACTCTAAACGAGAGAACAGTCCCGCTTTCATTGTCTCCGTCCGATCACTTCGTTAATTATTAGATATATTCTGCGGCAAGATCAACCACCTAATAACGTTGGTGATTCTCAGCAGAGTTTGCTTCTGCTTGCATGCGGAACTATAAAACTAATGTGAATTTGAGGCATATTTTAAAAATTTACTGGCTTAGTTGCCTTATTCTCAATAATAAAACAAGTCGAATTATACCTGTAAGTTATACTTAACTTATACCTAACATATACTTAAGTTATACCTAATTTCCTCCCTATCTATTTTATAGCAATTCCTAATCAATGTTCTGTTTACTCCTCCCATCCGGCAGGTTTGAGGTGATTTTAATTCACAGGTTATGTAGATTGTGGTTGGATTGTACTTTTAATCTTTATCAAACCCACCTTTACCAGCCCTTTACAAAAAATTAGTTTGCCTCGTATTTATTGTGGCTTTTATCTTTGCACATGGCAAACAACTTTTCTCTCTCTGCACAGGAATCCTCTACCCGTTTTTTTGGTGATGGCTTAACTTTCGATGATGTATTGCTGATGCCCGCTTATAGCGAGGTATTACCACGTGATGTAAATATTCAGTCCCGTCTTACTAATTCAATCACACTCAATGTCCCTATGCTGTCGGCAGCAATGGATACAGTGACCGAAGCCACCCTGGCCATGGCACTTGCGCGCGAAGGTGGTTTAGGCATTTTACACAAAAACATGAGTATTGAGCAACAAGCCGGGCAGGTACGTAAAGTAAAGCGCAGCGAGGCAGGTCTGATCATAGACCCGATCACCCTGCACGATGACGGCACTATCGGGGACGCACTGAAGCTTATGAAGGAGAACAAAATTGGCGGTATCCCTATTGTTGATCATCAAAATAAACTGGTGGGTATTCTTACCAACCGTGATCTGCGTTTTGAGCAAGATAGAAAAAGGAAGATAAGTGAAGTAATGACGAGTGAAAACCTCATTACTGCACCGGAAGGAACTGATTTGAAACAGGCAGAAACGATCCTGAATAGATACAAAATAGAAAAACTGCCTGTAGTAAGCAGTGATGGCAAATTGAAGGGGTTAATTACTTACCGTGATATTATCCAGGTAAGACACTACCCTAATGCTGTAAAGGATAATTATGGACGCCTATTGGTAGGTGCAGCCTTAGGGATTACCAGAGATTTGCATGACCGTGCTTATGCATTGCAGCAGGTAGGCGTAGATGTGGTGGCACTTGATAGTGCACACGGGCATACAAAAGGGGTGATTGACGCGCTGAAATCGTTGAAACAAAGCTTTAAAGACCTCAATGTAATCGCAGGTAATGTGGGTACTGCGCAAGGTGCAAAAGCACTAGCCGAAGCAGGTGCAGATGCAGTAAAAGTAGGTATCGGCCCCGGATCTATTTGTACTACACGTATTGTAGCAGGTGCGGGTGTCCCGCAGCTTACTGCCATTATGGAAGCTGCCGCTGCGCTTAAAGAATCTGGCGTGCCGCTGATTGCTGATGGTGGCATTCGTTATACCGGTGATATGGTAAAAGCACTGGCTGCAGGTGCAAGTGTAGTAATGATGGGTAGCGTATTTGCAGGCGTAGAAGAAAGCCCGGGAGAGACCATTATCTACGAGGGCAGGAAATTTAAGGAGTACCGCGGCATGGGCAGTATTGGCGCTATGCAGCAAGGCAGTGGCGACCGTTATTTCCAGGATGTGGAAGACGATATTAAAAAGCTCGTACCTGAGGGTATTGAAGGTCGTGTAGCTTACAAGGGCAACCTAGCTGAAGTGGTAGCACAATATGTAGGCGGTTTACGGGCAGGTATGGGTTATTGCGGCGCCAAAGATATTGCCGCTTTGCAGCAGGCAACTTTCATAAAGATTACCAATGCCGGGATGCGCGAAAGCCATGCACATGACGTGGAAATCACTAAAGAATCACCGAATTATAGTAAGCACTAATACCATCCACATGCCACATGAGACAAGAACCAAGATAGCAAGCGTTAAACCACAAGTTGCAAATAAAAAGCTGTGATCAATGAACATTAAATAAGGCACAGGAAGGGCACAGAAAAGCATCCATTGTATCTCACAGAGTCAGTGACCTTAGACAGAGGTCTTTAGCTATTATTTTGGGACTTCAGGCTTCTGATCATTTCTGCGTAGCCATGCTTTTGTGATAGAGCAGTTACTGCTTGTGCAATACGTTTAGCTTTGGTAGGCTCTGTTTTAGCACTATCGATCCATTTGCTGAAGTATTTTTGATGAGAGCCCGGGAGCGTTCTGAAATAGGCAATTGCATCCGGCTCATCCTGGAGGCATTGCATGAAATCCTGGTTGTATTCAAAAGGGCTCGTGTCTTCGGCTATTGATATTGTAAGTGTAGCACCAACGCTTTTGCGGATGCCTTTTCTTATTGTTGCATTTAAAGGGATTATGAAATCACCTTCACCCATAGGTAACAGACTTGTTTGCTTAAATTGATAGTCATCCATCTTACCTTTTACTCTGAACGACTTTTTATAGTCCAGCTTTAGTTGCTGCGCAATACCAGCAGGAATTTCAATATAACTCCAGCCGGTCTTCTCTCCCATGCTGCCGAACTTTTTTATAGTTGTAGTGAATTGTATCATGAAAGCAGTTGAGGTGTATATTTCTATTCAATAACGCTTGATGTTATTGTCTCTTTTTCTAAAGCTAAAGACAAAGTACAAAATGAGGCCTACTACGGGTGCAAAAAAGATAATTGCTGCCCAAAGGATTTTAACGGGTACTGCTATATCGCGCCGCCTACTGAGTGTTACTATGGCTATGATCAGGACAATGAGCCAAACGAGAATAGTAATTAAGACTATATTCAGCAGGGCGGATAATAGAATGATTAGCATACAAGAGTATGAGTAAGATTACCGGATACCCAAAGCTAATAAAATCCACCCGGCTATAAAGAGTAAACCACCAAGAGGGGTAACAGGTCCAACCCAGCGGAAAGCTGTACTGTTGGTAGCAGAAGCATAGGTCAACAAATACAAGGAACCACTAAATAGTATAATGCCGCCCATAAAGCAGTTGCCACTCCAGTATATGAGCTTATTGGGAAAGGAATTATATAAAATACCAGCCAGAGCTAAGGCAAATACATGGTAAAACTGGTAACGAACACCTGTTTCAAAAACCTCTAATGCTTTGGGAGGCAGCATATTTCTTAGTGCATGGGCGCCAAATGCACCAAGTATCACTGATAATGCGCCGAGATAAGCGGCTATGCGTAAAAAACTATTGAGCATGGGTAAGTATTTTAGTGAAGTCTTCCAAGGCTATTTCTGACCCGGTAACCTGGTATTTTGCCAGCGAGTAAAATGGTTCGCGTTCTTTTATTTTGTTCTCAATAAATTCCTGTATTTCTTCATCATCCAATTGGCTGATCAAAGGACGCTTGTATTTTTTGCGCTTCAGTCGTTCGGTTAACACTTCACTATCTGGATTTAGCCAGATGGTAATGCCGTTGTCATTCATCCATTCCATGTTGTGGTGAAAACAAGGTGTGCCCCCCCCGGTAGAAATAATGATGTTATGAATACCGGCAAACTGCCGCAGTGTATCTTTTTCCTTAAGACGGAAGTACTCCTCCCCTTCTGTGGCAAAGATGTCCCGAACAGGCATGTCGGTCACTTTTTCTATTTGCTGGTCAAGGTCTATCCAATCCATATTGAGATGCCCGGCTAAGCGCTGCGCCCAATGGGTTTTACCTGAGCCCATAATGCCTATGAGAAATATTTTGCCCCCGGCCCCTGAAGGGGGGGTAGGTCGTCCAAAGGTAGAAGATGTTTCGTTATTAGAATTAGACTCGTTACTATATAGATGTTGCATATGTTTTATTCCTATTAGGTTCAGGGCATTACTTAAATGCATTAATGCCGGTGATGTCCATACCGGTAATTAATAAATGTATGTCGTGAGTGCCTTCATAGGTAAGTACACTTTCTAAATTCATGATGTGGCGCATGATGCTGTACTCGCCGGTAATGCCCATGCCGCCGAGTATCTGACGGGCGTCGCGGGCAATGTTAGTGGCTATCTCGCAACTATTGCGCTTGGCCATGCTTACCTGTTGTGGTGTTGCCCTGCCTTCGTTCATTAAGGTGCCAAGGCGCCATACCATTAATTGCGCAGTGGTAATTTCGGTGATCATTTCGGCCAGTTTCTTTTGCTGAAGCTGAAAACCAGCAATAGGACGGTCGAACTGGATTCTTTCTTTGCTGTACTGTAAGCCTGTGTCGTAGCAGTCCATTGCCGCGCCTAATGCACCCCAGGCTATGCCATAGCGGGCTTTGGTCAAGCAGCTTAAGGGACCTTTTAGTCCTTTTATATTGGGTAAAATATTTGCCTTCGGCACCTTTACATTGTCAAATACCAGTTCGCCGGTGGAGCTGGCACGGAGACTCCATTTGTTGTGGGTGGTCGGTGTGCTAAAGCCTTGCATACCTCTTTCTACTATTAGCCCTTGTACTTCGCCCTGCTCATTCTTTGCCCATACCACAGCAATAGCTGCATAAGGAGCATTGCTGATCCACATTTTAGCGCCATTCAGTATTACATCGTCTCCGGCATCGGTAAAGGAGGTTAGCATACCGCCGGGGTCACTGCCGTGGTTGGGTTCTGTTAGTCCAAAGCAGCCAAGCCATTCGCCGTTCGCTAATTTGGGTAAATATTTCCGGCGCTGTTCTTCACTGCCGAATTGATAGATAGGGAACATAACCAGACTGCCTTGTACGCTAGCGGTGGAGCGTACTCCACTATCGCCACGTTCCAGTTCCTGCATCATCAATCCATAGCTTATATAATCCAAACCGCCACCGCCATATTCTACGGGTATAGTAGGACCAAAGCAGCCCAGCTCCCCTAATTGCTGTACAATTTGCTGTGGGAACTCGGCACGCTGCGCATAGTCTTCTATAATAGGTGAGATCTCTTTTTTTACATAATTCCTTACTGTTTCGCGGATGAGTATGTGCTCTTCGGTAAGCAGTTCATCAACCAGGTAGTAGTCGGGTGATTGAAAGGTATCGGTTTTTACAGCCATGTGTTTTGTTTGAGAGAAGAAAGACAATCGTTATTTATAAAGCTTATTTTGTTGCAATGTAATGGTTTATTGTAGAGGCAAATGTAGGGAAAGCTGCTTGAGTATTGGAACCACAGAGGCACTGGAGGCATAGAGGGGCACAGAGAGATAGAACTCTTTATTTATCTTCCGGGAACATACTCTGTAAGGTTCTCAAAACTTACAGAGTATGTTATTTACAGCGCTTCATTGTTTTCCTTCAATATTTTATGTCCAAGCTTATCACGTTTTGTTTGAAGGTAGCGGTGGTTGTGCCTGTTTGGGGGAACTTCTATGGGAACAATCTCTACTATTTCCAATCCATAACCTTTGAGACCGGCACGCTTGCGGGGATTGTTGCTCATTAGTCTTAACCTGGTTACGCCGAGGTGATTTAATATTTGTGCTCCAATGCCATAGTCCCTTTCGTCCATACCAAAACCGAGCTTTAGATTGGCTTCTACCGTATCCATACCTTGCTCCTGCAGCTTGTAGGCACGCAGCTTGTTCATCAATCCAATACCACGACCTTCCTGGTTCATGTACAATACAACACCTTTGCCTTCCTTTTCTACCATTTGCATGGCTTTGTGCAATTGCTCGCCACAATCGCAACGCATGCTGCCCAGGATATCGCCGGTAAAGCAACTGGAATGTACACGGGTAAGCACCGGCTCGCCTTTTTCCCACTCGCCTTTTATTAATGCCAAATGCTCACCACCAGTAGCCTTTTCTTTAAATGCTACCAGTTTGAACTGACCATACCTGGTAGGCATATCCACCCGCACGATTTCCTCAATAAGGGAGTCACGCTCCATGCGGTACGCAATCAGGTCTTTTATAGAGATTATCTTCAGACTAAACTTATCTGCCAGTACTTTAAGTTCCGGCAGTCGTGCCATGCTGCCGTCTTCATTCATGATTTCTACCAATACACCAGCAGGCTCAAAGCCAGCAAGACGGGCAAGGTCAACGGTAGCTTCGGTGTGACCGGTGCGGCGGAGCACACCACCAGGTTTTGCACGTAATGGGAAAATATGTCCTGGCCGCCCTAAATCGGATGGTTTGGTAGCAGGATTTATTAAAGCCTGTACTGTTTTGGCACGGTCGTGTGCACTGATGCCGGTAGTGCAGCCGTGACCTAATAAATCTATACTTACCGTAAATGGTGTTTCGTGAAGAGCGGTATTTGTATTTACCATTAATTGCAATTCCAGTTCATCTGCCCGCTGCTCGGTGATAGGTGCACAAATCAAACCCCGTCCCACTTTACTCATAAAGTTTATAACTTCCGGAGTTACATTGCGTGCAGCCGTAATAAAGTCTCCCTCATTTTCGCGGTCCTCGTCATCCACTACAATCACCAGCTTACCGTTTTGAATATCTTCTAAGGCACTCTCAATACTATCTAACATATATTCTTTTGTGATTACAAAGGTACGACACTATTATACTTGGCTGATTGCCGGCGTAAATGATTGCAAATAATTGACTAAAGGGAAGGATTTTCCAGATAGCTCAGATGAGGCAGAGCCTATTATGTACAATGTAGGATGTACGAGTTTCAGCCCTGGCTGCTAGTCCAGAAGGGTTAGAAGTTTATAGGAGGTTACTAAGGAGTAAGTATAGAGGAAAAAGGAAGGAGATTAGGTATAAGTTAGGTATAACTTAGGTATAAGTTAAGTATAACTTAGGTATAACTCTGAATTGTCCATTATTAGGAATAAATTTTGGAGAGGTAGTTATGTACAATTCCAGGTAGATCAGGTATAAAGTGGTAGGATTTGCTGCTAAGAGACTTATTGAACTGTGGCATAAAAGGAAATAGAGAATGGAAAATAACCACTTATGTTAAAAATATTTTTAGTGGATTGAGCGGGTATTTAAAATAAGAATAATCTTCTATATATAGGCGATCTAACAGCAAATTTAAATGCGTGGCTTTGGCAAGGACACTTCCGAGTAGCGAGCACCAACGAGATGCTTACCTCTGTGGAAGTATGTATGGTTTAAATAAACCTTAAAAGAATAACCCGCATAATTAAAAAGGGCTTAAAAACCGGGTCGTGTATAAAATACATAATATAAAGTTAACACAGTGTACAATCGTTTGCACTTCCTTTGCAGCGCAAAAACTAAAACCAAACTCCTATGCTTAATTTTTACTCCATGATACAAATGCGAACGCGACAACTTTTAGTTTTGTTACTAACACTTTTTTGCGCCATTCACGGCTTTAGCCAGGAAACCACATCAGAGATCAATGGTATTATTACGGATACCCTGGGTCATGGACTTGCTGGTGCAACTATCCAGGCGCTGCATGTTCCTACGGGCTCCAAGTACAACACTACAACCCGTAAGGATGGGCATTATAACTTAGCAAACCTACGTGTGGGTGGACCTTACACCATTACCGTAAGCTATGTTGGTTATGAACCGCAGACTCAGGAAAATGTTAGTTTATTATTAGGACAGGCATTTGAGGGCGACTTCAAGCTTTCGCCTTCTACACAGACATTGGGAGATGTGGTTGTAACAACTACCCGCCAGAGCAAAGTATTCAATAACAATCATACGGGTGCGCAGGAAATTATCAGCCGCAACCAGATTGAGCGACTACCTACTATAAACCGTTCGCTGCAGGATTTTACAAGATTGACACCACAAGCCAATGGTTTGTCCTTTGCAGGACAAAGTAACCAGCTCAACAACATTACCATTGACGGCGCCAACTTTAATAACTCTTTTGGCTTATCGGGTACCTTGGGTGGACAAACAAATTCTCAGCCCATCAGTTTAGATGCTATTGAGCAGATACAGGTGAACCTTTCACCTTACGATGTAAGACAAGGTGGTTTTTCTGGGGCAGGTATTAACTCTGTTACACGTAGTGGTACTAACCAGTTCAAAGGTTCAGTTTATACTTATTTAAGAGGCCCTGGAACACAGGGTTATAAGGTAGGTGATGTAACCATTCCAAAGCAGGACTACAGCTACAACCTGCGCGGCGCTACTATTGGCGGTCCAATAGTGAAGAATAAACTATTTTTCTTTATCAGTGGTGAGCAGGAAAGACTGACACAACCAGCTACCAGCTATATTGCATCGGATGCTTCTCATGCACCCAACGGAACCTCGGTTTCTTTAGCAAATGCAGATACATTAAATGCATTGCGCCAGTTCCTTATTAGTAAATATAATTACGACCCCGGTTCTTACCAAGCTTACTCTTACAAAACGCAAAGTGATAAGTTAACCGCTAAGATAGACTGGAACATCAACAGCAATAATACATTAAGTATTAAGTATAATTATTTAAAATCTTCGAGACAAACCTCAGCCAGCAACAGTGGTTCAGCTAATTCATCCTACGGGCGTACACCAGGCCAATATGCTATGCCTTTCAACAGCAGCAGCTATACTATCAACAATAATTTCAATATCGTCATTGCTGAATTAAATTCAAGATTTGGTAATAAGTCTTCCAATAAATTACAGGTGGGATATACTGCTTTACATGATTATCGTTCTGCATTCTCTCCATCTAATTTTCCTTTGGTTGATATCCTGCAGGACGGCCAACCTTATACTTCATTTGGGTATGAACAATATACTTACAACAACCTGCTGAATACTAATGTATTCCAGTTTAATGATATTTTCACATTCTATGAAGGAAGTCATGAAATAACTGTTGGAACTCAAAACTCCTTTAAGAAATACGAGAATGGCTTTTCTCCATCTTATAATGGTGTGTACCGGTATAACAGCCTTTCAGATTTTTATAGATCTGCTGCCGGCGATACTTCTGTAAGAACAGCTCAATATAACCTTTCCTATACATTGAACAACGACGGTTCCTTCCCGCTCGTTGGGCCTAAAGACCAGGAATACAGCTTATTTGCACAGGACAAATGGAGAGCTACCAAAACCTTTACTTTAACTTACGGGTTGCGTGTAGATTTGCCGGTTTTCCAAAATACATTTCTCTACAATCCGGTGGTAGATACACTCTCGAAGTTTTATAACGGCATTCATGTAAACACTGGCCAAGCACCAAAAACGAACCCGTTGTTATCACCGAGAGCAGGCTTTACTTGGGATTTATCTAAAGGAAAACAAAATACCCAATTGCGTGGTGGTTTAGGGTTGTTTGCAGGTCCGCCCCCATTTGTATGGATCAGCAACCAGGCTAGTAACAGTGGCGTAGCATTATTTGGTTCTACACAAGCAGTAAATACCAATGCTTATTTATTTAATCCAGATGTAAACGCCTACAAACCAAATCTTGATACCTTAAAAGGTGGATTAAGCAGTTCCTACAGCATTAATGTTACTGATCCTAAGTTTAAATTTCCACAGGCATTTAAATCTAATCTTGCTATAGATCAAAAGCTGCCAGGCAACTGGATCATCACTTTGGAGGGGATTTATACTAAGAACATTAATTCAGCTTTCTTCCAAAATATTAACCTTCCTGAAACCGGTACGAAACTGGCAGGTCCAGGCGGAGGAACAAGGTATGCTACTTATCAAACTTATCCTTTAGGGGGCACAGCTTCTGTTAACAATCCAAGTATGGCGAATGCCATTTACATGACCAATGTTAACAAAGGTTATGCATACACTTTAACCGTACAAGTACAGAAAACCTGGAGAAACTTCTACGCTAATGTAGCTTACACTTACGCGCAATCAAAAGATGTAATGGTAGGTGGTTCTACTGCAGCAACCATGTGGGGTTCAAGACCTATAACGGGTGATCCAAACGTTCCAGAGTTAGGCTATTCTGAAGGTTACTTGCCTCATCGTATAGTTGCATCGGCATTTTACAGAACAGAATACTCAAAACACTTTGCAACATCCGTTGGTTTATTCTTCGAAGCTGCTCCTGCCGGCGTTGGTTCTTATGTTTACAGTAGTATTGGTAAGCCTTACTTTGATATAAATAATGATAATTTTAATAATGATCTGATTTATATTCCTACCCAAGCAGATATAGCTACTTACATAGCAAACGGACAGTTAGAAGCAGCCAGCGCAACTGACACCCGTATGCCACAACAAATAGGAGATCAATTAAATACCTTTATTGAAAACAATAAATATTTAAACAAACACAGAGGAGAATTTGCACAACGCAACGCTTTAGTTTACCCCTGGTTCAATCGCCTTGATTTGAATGTTACACAAGATATTAATGTAAAAACGGGTAACAACAAGCACACCTTGCGTTTATCGTTCGACATCACTAACTTAGGAAATCTGATTAGTAGTAATTGGGGGACTTATAGAACTCCAACCGTAACTACCCCTATCAGGTTTGATAAAACAATCACTGGCGCAGATGGTGCTACGTACCCGGTGTTCTCGTTCCCTTATTCCAATGCATCCACACAAACACCTTATACACAGCCGTTCCGCGACAATACCGCCGCAGTCTCCCGCTGGCAGATGCAGTTTGGTATCCGTTATTTATTTAACTAATATTGTAGTTCATTATTTAAAAGCCGTCCTGCTTTCAGCAGGACGGCTTTTTTATGCTTATAGTTAAAAAACAAGCATTGAACAAACTCCAACCTGTCAGTTATCTTTGTTACCTAAATCAGAATAAGATGTTGAGAGTTGGCGTATTTGGAGTTGGTCATTTGGGAAAATATCATTTGAACAACTGGAAGGAGATAGAAGGCGCCCAGTTAGCTGGCTTTTATGACCCGGACGACACCAATGCAGCAAAGGTTGAACAGGAATATGGTTTGAAAAGGTATAACGATGTGAAGTCTTTGCTTGCCGACATAGATGCTGCCGATGTTGTAGCCCCTACCACTTACCATTATGAACTATGCGAAGCAGCAATCCGCAATGGCAAGCATGTGTTTGTAGAAAAGCCGCTGGTAAATACCATTGCAGAAGGCAAGCAAATAGTAAAAATGGTACGCGAGGCAAATATAAAGCTGCAGGTGGGGCATGTAGAGCGTTTCAATCCTGCATACCTTGCTTTGAATGATATGAAGCTTAAGCCGATGTTTATAGAAGTGCACCGCCTGGCACAGTTTAATCCCAGGGGTACCGAAGTAAGCGTAATACTAGACCTGATGATCCACGACATAGACATTATTTTAAGTATTGTTAAAAGTGATGTAAAGCATATCTCTGCAAGTGGAGTTGCCGTATTAACTGATACACCTGATATTGCCAACGTGCGAATAGAATTTCATAACGGTTGTGTAGCTAATCTTACCAGTAGTCGCATAAGTATGAAGAAAATGCGCAAAATGCGCCTGTTTCAGAAGGATGCTTACATTGGTATTGACTTTTTGGACAAAAAAGCGGAAATCATCCGTCTGCAAAACGAGGAGGAACCGACGGGTTTTGGATTTGACCTGGAGACTCCGAATGGAATAAAGAAAATTGCGGTGGACATGCCTGTAATACCCACTGTAAATGCCATTAAGGCTGAACTGCAATCTTTTACTGATTCTATTCTTAATAATACTCCTGTGGTTGTAAGTGAAATAGACGGGTACCTGGCAATGGAAGTGGCACATAAAATACTTGATAAAATAGGTGCTACGGCTATTAAAGCCTAGTGATATATAAAGAAGATGCGGCCCTTTAAACCTCCACTTTCAGTAAAATGGTATGCAGTGATAGATTTTATCACTGCGGGAGTGGTGTGGGTCTTCATATCTCTGTACCGGCAAAGACTTTTATACGGATCTGTATGGCCAGTTGAAAAGCTATTATATTACAATCATCACTTTTTCTTTCATTCATTTATTTCTTTTCCGCTATTTTGGGTGCTATTTTTTACAATTATGGGATCCTACAAGGAATCTCTGTATGTAAAGTCACGGTTAAGTGAGCTAACCAACACAGTAATTGCGTCACTCATTGGCTGCATTGTTATTTTCTTCCTTATTTTCCTGAACGATGAAAAAGGTAATTACCTATTCTATTATAATATCTTTTTTACCTTTTTGATCTGCCAGGTTACGGTTGTCTTTGGAGGAAGATTACTCCTGTTAAGTGTAGCGAAGAAACATTTATCCAAAGGCCTGTACAGCATTAAAACGATATTTATTGGAAATAGCCACAAGGCAGTAGATATATACAGAGAAATATACAAGCACCGTTATCCATCTTATTACAACTACAATTCTATTGGCTTTGTATCTGCTGATACTTCTTCTGGCAACGGGCTTTCTTTGTACTTGCCCCGGCTTGGTAGTCTTTCACAAGTAGAAGATATTATAGACCGGGAGCAGGTAAAGCAGGTAATTGTTTCACTAGACAAGAGCGAATTGCTACAACAGCAGGATATGCTTGCAAGATTAAGCGAGAAAGATGTACTTATAAAAATAGCACCTGACAATTTTGATATACTCGCAGGAAGCGTAAAAACGGTCAATGTGATTGGTGCTACACTTATTGACATCAGCACCAACATAATGCCTGCCTGGCAGGAGAATGTGAAACGAGCCATAGATGCTTTTGTTAGTTTGGCAGGTTTGATTGCGTTAAGCCCATTGATGCTGTTAGTAGCACTACGTACCAGGCTTTCGTCACCCGGCCCTGTGCTGTATGTACAGGAAAGAATTGGCTACAAGGGCAAACCTTTTATAATTTATAAATTCCGCTCTATGTATATGAATGCAGAACAAGATGGGATGCCTCAACTCTCTTCAGATAACGATACACGCATTACTCCATGGGGAAAGTTTATGCGAAAATGGCGGTTGGATGAATTGCCTCAGCTTATAAATATTCTGGCTGGAGATATGAGTCTTGTAGGCCCCAGACCTGAGCGCAAGCATTACATAGATCAGGTTAGTCAATACAATCCTTACTATAAATATTTGCTCAAAGTAAAGCCGGGTCTTACCTCGTGGGGAATGGTGCAGTTTGGCTATGCCTCTAATATTGAGGAGATGCTGGAGCGAATGCAGTATGATTTACTTTATATCAAAAATATTTCTTTACTGCTGGACCTGAAAATTATGATTTACACAATCACAATTATTATGTCGGGTAAGGGAAAGTAGGTTTTTAACAGATAGCACTTTCAGAGTCTCGCGGAGTCAGTGACCTGCGGGCAGATGAAAAGTTCTTTAGCCACAAGGGCTAAAAGGCACAAGGAAGTATTTTGTGGAGAAGTGTTAAGAATGGGGCTTCTCCTTCTTTCTTCTAAACTCTTCGCATTTATCCTTATCAAGCAACTTTATAATCCTTGCCGGATTTCCGCCAATAACGCAATACCCTTCGGGGAAGGATTTGGTAACTACAGCACCCGCACCTACAGTAGTAAAATCCCCTAATAACAACACCTGGCAAGACAATTACATTCATCCCCAGCCAGCAAAACGCCCCAATACTTATTGGCGGATGCTGTTGTGTAAATATTATTATCAATGATATCATGATTGGCCGGATATAAGCCCCACTCCAGGACCAATATTGGTATAATCGCCTATTTCAATACCATTGGTAGCATCAATAAAGTTATTGGGAGAATCGCCGGGAAAAACATTCTTACCGCGCACAATCCTGTCCGGAAAATAAACAGTAGAGGTGAAATGGATAGCCCAGCTTATGTTTCGGTTTTGCCGTAATACATGTTTAACAAAAAAATGAGCCAAGTAAAAGTTTACCGGCACATCGGTTCGCAGCCGGAAAAGCTTTTGTACCACACGTTTTAGCATACCGTAAAAGTAATGCTAATGGAGGTATGGCTTAAGCCGATTATCTTTGCTTACTTATGAAGCAAATCCGCAATTTCTGTATCATCGCACATATAGATCATGGTAAAAGTACCCTAGCCGACCGCCTGCTGGAGCATACGAAAACCATTGGTGCACGCGACATGATGAACCAGGTGCTTGATGATATGGACCTGGAACGTGAGAAGGGTATTACTATTAAGAGCCATGCCATTCAAATGCAGTATCAGCAAAATGGCACTAATTATATTTTTAACCTGATAGACACACCCGGTCACGTAGACTTTAGCTACGAAGTAAGTCGTGCCCTGGCTGCCTGTGAAGGTGCACTCTTGCTGGTAGATGCTACGCAGGGTATCCAGGCGCAAACCATCAGCAACCTGTATTTAGCCATTGATAATGATTTGGAAATCATCCCGGTGATCAATAAGATTGACATGGATGGCGCCAAGATACCTGAAGTAAAAGACCAGATCATAGACTTAATTGGCTGCAAGGAGGATGAAATATTACTAGCTAGCGGAAAGGCTGGTATTGGTATAGAAGCTATTTTAGAGGCTATTGTAGCACGAATTCCTGCACCTACCGGCAATACAGAAGCGCCTTTGCAAGCGCTTATGTTTGACAGTGTATTCAACAGCTTCCGTGGTATTATTGCTTATTTCCGCGTATTTAACGGCACGCTTAAAAAGGGTGATAAGATTAAGTTTGTTGCTACAGGACAGGAATACTTTGCAGATGAAGTAGGTGTATTGAAACTGGGCATGGAGCCGATAAATGAAATAAGTGCCGGAAATGTGGGTTATATTATCACCGGTATTAAGAATGCGAAGGAAGTAAAGGTTGGCGACACTATTACCTTGGCTGCAAACCCCGGCCAAATGATCAATGGTTTTGAGGAAGTAAAGCCAATGGTATTTGCCGGTATCTTCCCGGTAGTAACTGAAGACTTTGAAGAGCTACGTGATAGCATGGATAAGCTGCAGCTTAATGATGCCTCTCTTACCTATGAATTAGAGACTTCCCAGGCATTAGGTTTTGGCTTCCGTTGCGGATTCTTAGGCTTGCTGCACATGGAGATTATCCAGGAGCGGTTGGAGCGCGAGTTTAATCAAACCGTTATCACTACCGTTCCCAATGTTAGCTTTCATGCATACACTACGCGCGGAGAAAAGATAATAGTGAACAATCCGGCGCAAATGCCCGAATTAACGAAGCTCGACCGCATTGAAGAACCATATATCAAGGCACAAATCATTTCCTTGCCCGAATACATTGGCAACATTATGACCTTGTGCCTCGGCAAGCGTGGTATTTTGCTGAACCAAAGCTATCTGACCACTACCCGTGTAGAGTTGATTTTTGAAATGCCACTTACCGAGATTGTGTTTGACTTTTATGATAAACTGAAAAGCCAGACACGCGGCTATGCCTCTTTTGATTATACCCCCATTGACTACCGCGAGAGCGATATAGTAAAAATGGACATTCTGCTCAACAATGATAAAGTGGATGCGTTGAGTGCATTAATCCACCGCAGCCGTGCCCAGGACTTTGGCAGAAAGCTGTGTGAGAAACTGAAAGAGTTGTTGCCCCGCCAGCAGTTCCAGATAGCTATTCAGGCTGCTATTGGCGCTAAGGTAATTGCCCGGGAAAATATCAGTGCTATGCGCAAGGACGTTACTGCCAAATGTTATGGTGGTGATATCAGCCGTAAACGTAAGTTGCTGGAAAAGCAGAAAGAGGGTAAAAAAAGAATGCGCCAGATAGGTAACGTAGAAGTACCGCAGGAGGCTTTCCTGGCAGTGTTGAAGCTGGATTAATTATCTGAGTAACACATATCAGAGTATAAAAATAAAAAGGATAGCAGATAAAGAATTATAACTGTTATCCTTTTTACTTTTACTAACCCAATTGTATTAACTCCTCCACATTATTTCCTGTCAGCTTTTGCACATTGGCAGTTATCTTCTCAATACTCCAGTTCCACCATTGCAATTTCAATAAGGCTGCTATTTGTTCATCAGGGAACCGTTTCTTAATAACCGTTGCTGGATACCCGCCAATAATGGTGTATGGAGGCACATCTTTTACAATAGTTGAGTTTGTAGCTATGATGGCTCCGTCACCTACTTTTACACCGGCATAATAGTAGCATTATACCCTATCCATACATCATTGCCAATAATAGTATCACCTTTACCTGGGTATTCCTTTCCTTCCATGGCACACGTCAATCTCCACCAAAAATGGCAAAAGGGAAGGTACTCACAGCATCAGTTAAATGGTTGGCGCCATTCATAATAAAAGTAACCCCGGAAGCAATCATGCAAAACTTACCTATAACGAGTTTATCTCCTGTAAAATCAAAATGATACTTTACATTCTTCTTAAAATTGTGTACATCCTCAAAGTCTGCATAATAGGTGTAATCGCCAACTTCAATGTTATTGCTGGTAATTATGTTTTTTAAAAAGCATAGTTTATCATAGTTGGGCAATGGAAACAATATATCTGGGTCAGGTATATTCATATATCAATATTTAATTGAGTTAAACAACAAATAAAAATGTTTTACTGTATTTAAAAAAAGATTAAACACTTGTTTAAGGTCAAACAATTGTTTAATTTTGAGTTTATTATTAATTGTTGAGAAATGAGCGTGGATAAAAGAGAGCATATTATTAATACAGCTATAAGATTGTTTGCAACCAAAGGTTTTGAAGGGACTTCTATACGCGATTTAGCCTCTGCGGCTGATGTAAATGTAGCCATGGTAAATTACTATTTTGGCTCTAAGGAGAAATTGTTTGAAAGCATGGTAGAGCACAATGTGGCCTATACCCGTGGGGCTTTCGATGAAATCTCTAACGACAATTCACTAAGCGAAATAGAAAAAATTGACAAGATCATTGACCTTTATGTCAATCGTATTTTCAGCAACCGTGAGTTTCATAAGGTGCTGCACCACGAAATACAATTGAACCAACGACCGGAATTGGGCAAAGCTATCTCAGACGTAATTGGTAAAAATCACCAGATTATAAAAAACATTATTGAGGCAGGTATCCGCAAAAAGGAATTCAGAAAAGTAGATGTACCACTTACTATTGCTACCATGACAGGTACATTCAACTCACTGGTTTTGTCGAAAAAAGTAGGTAAGCTCCTGTTGTGTAAAGACTCTGAAGAACTACCTTATGATGATGAAAAATTCAGAAAGAGAGTAGGAGATCATTTAAAGCAAATGATGCGTGCACACTTGCTGAAGCAGGATTAATGAAGTTTTTACTTAAACAAAAATGCCGCTGATATTCTATCAGCGGCATTTTTGTTTATGATTATCAAATCTGGTTAGTGCATTGCTTCAGACATATCAATTTTGCTCCCTTTCTGATTTCTTACGAAAAGCACAAAGGGAATACAAATCAAAAACAGCACACCTAAGTATAAAAATACATCCATATAAGACAGTACAGAAGCTTGTTTATATACAATACCTTCCAGCACCCCATAAGCCCGTTTTAGGGCTACATCGAAAGAAGCCCCATTTGCCATAAAGCTGTGCTGTATGCCGCTTACACGTGCCTGCACATCAGGGTCGTTAACATTTAGACTACTTACCAGATTGTTACGGTGCAATTCCAGACGGCGTGCCATAAAAGCCGTAATACTGGCTATTCCAAATGAGCCCCCCAACTGCCTCATCATACCTGTAAATGCTGCCCCCTGTCCTATTTGCTTTCCCCTAAGCGTAGATAACGCTAAAGTAGTGATAGGCATAAATAACAGACCCATGCCTATTCCCCTTACAATTAGCATCCAAAAGAAAGCACTCTCACCGGTATCAGGCGTTAATATTTTATATCCCCAATAACTATATATAAAAAATAGTAGCATTCCTGAAGCCACCATATACTGCTGCTTTACTCCTCTTTGCAACATTTGACCTATGATAGGCATCATAAAGGCAGTGGTGAGTGTTGCGGGCACCATCAGCATACCCGATTGCTGCGCTGTCCAGCCAAGTGTTGCCTGTGTATACAAAGGAACAATATAGGTAGATCCATATAAGCCAAACCCAAGTATAAAAGACATGATGGTACCTATGCGTAGATTACCGTTCTTTAGTACTCTTAATTCTACAATTGGATTGCGGAAAGTTAGTTCTCGCCAAATGAAAAAGAAGAAACCGAACACCGATGTTACTGCAAAGAAGGTAATCCAGAAATCATTGAACCAGTCTTCATCTTGTCCACGCTCCAGCACATACTGCAAAGAGCCAACGGAGATAGCCAGCAATGCAATACCTAACCAATCCACATCTGCAGCTTTACTTTTTTCACCATACTTAGGACTGCGAACAAATGCCAGGGTTAACACCGTAGCAATAATACCTAATGGAATATTTATATAAAATATGTATGGCCATGAAAAATTGTCTACGATATAGCCGCCCAACGGAGGTCCTAAAGTTGGTCCTACAATTACTCCTAATCCATAAATAGCCTGTGCCATACCGCGCTTCTCGGGTGGATAGCTTTCCGTAATAATTGTTTGAGAGGTTACAAGTAATGCTCCACCACCGCAACCCTGCAAAAAGCGGAATGCAACCAGTTCCCAAATGCTCGTAGCATTACCACATAAAAAAGAAAATACGGTAAAGAGCATAATGGAAAACGCAAAGTAGTTGCGCCTGCCAAACTGCTGTGATAACCAGCTTGTCATGGGCACAATAATTACGTTACCAATTGCATAAGCGGTTACCACCCAGCCTACCTCTGATATAGTTGCACCAAGGTTACCGCGCATATCATTTAAAGCAACGTTTACAATGGTGCTATCTACTATTTCGAGCAGGGCGCAGACGATGGCTGTAATGGTAACAATCACACGCCGGCTGCCATACTCTACTAATGATTCTTGTTGCAGCATAATTTTTATTTGTTAATGCTGAAATGTCAATAATGAATGTTGAACTTGAATGGAGAGTCTAACTTTATTTACTTACCACTCCCCTCTCACAATTCACCATTGACATTTCACAACTATCTTAATCCAACTCCACTTCTACATCTACGTTCATACCTGCACGTAACTGTTTGATGAACGGATCGTTTGTATTGGTAAACTCAATCTTTACGGGCACTCGCTGTACTACTTTTACAAAGTTCCCGGAAGCATTATCTGGTGGCAGCAAGGCGAAAGAAGCACCCGTAGCAGCAGCAAAAGAGGTCACCTTAGCATCGAATTCGTGTCCGGGATAAGCATCCACCTCTATTTTAACCCTTTGTCCTACACGCATTTTATTCAATTGTGTTTCTTTAAAGTTGGCAACTACCCATAAATTCTGGTCAAGTACAATGCTGAAAAGGGATTGACCTGCATTTAAAAATTGCCCCGCCTGAATATTTACTTTCGATACCAGTCCATCTGCCGGCGCCGTAATTACAGCATAAGACAGTTCCAATTTTGCATTATCCACATCAGCTTGTCTTTGTTTGATAACAGTGCTTGCCACACCAATCTGTTGAGAGGTTGCACCACTTTGTGATGAAGTTGCTGTTACCTGGCTTTCAGCTTGCCGTCTTTGTGCCTGTAATGCGTCCAATTGACCTTGGGCGGTTTCTTTAGCTGCCAGTGCTTGTTCGTATTGCTGCTGTGTAATTGAATGATCCTTAATCAGATTGTCATAACGGTTATAGTCCTGTGTTGCACGCCATACGCTTACTTTTGCCTGCGCTATTTGTGCATCAAGAGTGCCTAATGCAGCTCTTGTAGTTCCAATGTTAGAACTGGCTGCAGTAGAAGTTGCATGTGCTGCAGTAAGGTTGGCCCGCGCTGTTGCCAATGCGGCTTCAGCCTGCTCTAATTTTATTCTTAAGTCGCGGTCATCAAGCTTGATTAATGTATCCCCTTTCTTTACGCGTTGGTTATCCGATACATGCACATCGGTTACATAGCCTGAAACACGTGGAATAACAGGGCTGATATTAGTTGTCACCTGTGCATCATCAGTTGTCTCATGGTGCTGAGCATAAATGTAGTGACTGATGCCAAACCATGCACCTGCAACTATCAGCAATATGAGTATGATCACAAATGCTTTGCTTCTTTTTTTAGGTTGTTCCTGAGGTTGTGTGGTTACCTCGGCTGGTGCACCTGCTGTTGCTGTTGCCATAATTTTATATAATAATTGATTTTTAGTAAAATTTATTTGTTGGTAGTAGTATCCAATGTACCGGTAGTTTGCAGTAAGCGCTTGTAAGCTACTGCTGCATCTGAGTTTGCAAAGGAATAATTAAGTCTTGCCTGTAACTGTGATACTTCTGCATCCAGTAAATCAGTAGTGGTCGCAAGGCTGTTATCAAACTTATTTTTAGTGATTCTGTAATTTTCTTCTGCCTGCTCAACTGCAACCCTGTACACATCAATCTTTTTTATGCTGGATACGTAGTTTAGATAGGCTTTTCCAACATTCAGCTTAATGGCATCCGAAAGCTCACTTTGGCTTGCTTCCAGTTCTTTTTCCCTTGCTTTTGCCTGTGCTACTTTAGCATTTGTTTTCCATAAAGAGCTTAAACTGTAATTAACGCCAATGCCCACATTTAACGCATTATATACTGTAAGGAAGCGCGGAAGATCTGCTGCTACATAACCACCGGTTACTGCTACACTTGGCAATTTTTCAGATTGTGAAGCTTTAACGTTCACGCCTGCTGCCTGCTTACGATAACCTAAAGCGGCATAATCTTTACGGTTTTGCGCTGCCAACTGCAGGTAATCTTCAGCAGCTAGCAAACTGCCGGCCTGTTGCAGGCTCGTACTGTCCAGTATCAAATCGGTGCTGTCTTGCAAGCCTACTATAAGATTCATATTGATGTTAGACAGCTTGGCATTATTTTCAGCATCTACGAGCGACAACTCAATATTAGAAGCCTGTAATTGTGCTTTTAAGAGATCGTTACGTGCCAGCAGTCCGTTTTTCTCAAGGTTGGCGAAATCTTTTACACGCTGTCTTGCCTGCTCCAGGCTTTCATTGATCAGGCGTACCTCCGCTTTAGCTTTGTATAAATTATTATAAGCATCAATAGTATTCATAATCACTTCCTCACGGTCATTATCTGCATCCAGTGAAGCTGCTTTCTCTAAATACTTCGATGATTCGATACCATATTTTATACGTTTTCCCGCAGTAGATGGGCAGGGAGGCATTTACTATGCCATAAGCTGCTTGTGACACATGTACCGCACTTATACCTCCGGAGGTATCCGTACCACCAGAGGTACCCTTTGTGGCTTTTAAACTAAGGATTGGATTATTTACCCGCAGGTAAGCACCCGATACCTTCAGGTCCGGGAGTTGGCGCGTTTGCAGCTTCCTTGATTGCCGCTGTAGCTTCTTCAATGCGGGCCTGGCTGCCTCTTAGCCGGCTACTGTTCTTCAGGCTCATTGCAATAGCGCTATCCAAAGAAAGCACTTGAGTAGTTTGAGCAAAGAGCAGCGTGCCCGTTATTAAACAAATAATAAGAAGCGTAAATCTTTTAAATAACGTTGCATTCATAGTCATCAGAATTTGAAAACACTTTTGTGTGTGGAATAACCGTCAATTGCAATTTTTTGTATCAATATTCACGCCTTTATTACTGTTAATAGAGGGTGAACTATAACTTAATCTGCAATGTCTATTGATTATTTCCGGGCACAAAATTAAACAATTGTTTGAAATAATTAAACAACTGTTTAATTATTTAAGAAAATAGTTTTTCCTACTGAAATTGGTGTTTAGCTATAATGCAGGTTATTAAAGATTGTAGGTCAAAGAGTATAATAGTAAACTATAATATATTTACTTCACGCTCCAGAGTAATCCCAAATTTATCCTGAACGCTCTGGATGATAGCTGCCGATAAATTGTATACATCTTCTCCGGTAGCCTCACCATAATTTACCAGCACCAGCGCCTGTTTATTATAGCAGCCGGTATCGCCATTGCGGTAGCCTTTCCAGCCGCATTGCTCAATCAGCCAGCCTGCAGCCACCTTCATTTGCTGATCACCTGTTTTAAAACCGGGAATAATGGGGTATGTTGCTTTTAATTGAAAAAATTGATGGCTATCAATCACCGGATTTTTGAAAAAGGAGCCGGCATTGCCAATAACAGCCGGGTCTGGCAGCTTGCTTGTTCGAATGTTGATAACCGCCTGTGATATGGCGCGCATGGAAAGCTCCTCAACATGCATCTTTTCCAGTTCTTCTCTTATTGCACCATATTCAATATTATATACTGGCACTTTGCGCAGCTTAAATGTCACATCCAGTATCACAAAGCGTCCTTTATATTCGTGCTTGAAAACACTCTCGCGATAGCCAAAATGACAATCATCCAAATCAAATGTCACTACAGCTTTTTCAAGTAAATCATAAGCCTTCAACTGGTGAAAAATATCTTTGATTTCTACGCCATAGGCGCCGATGTTTTGCATCGGACTTGCGCCTACACATCCGGGGATCAGACTAAGGTTTTCCATTCCGGCATAGCTATGCTCTACACAATACATTACCAGTTTGTGCCAGTTTTCACCGGCAGCAGACCGTACATAATAGAATGTATCATCTTCACCCACTACTTCAATGCCCGTCATTTCGTTCTTTAAAACCAGTCCATCTATATCTTTTGTCAACAAAATATTGCTGCCTCCTCCAAGCAAAAGCATGTTCTGTTGCAATTGGTTGGTATTATTTGAGTAAAAGTTATCGAGTACTTCCCGCAGTTCCTCAAGGGTGGTAAAAGCAGCAAAATACTTTGCTGTTGCATGGATATGAAAAGTATTATAAGGGTACAGCGATACATCTTGCTGCAGTTGCATACTCAATAATTTTTAAAGCTGCAAACGTACTAAGTATCTCAGGAAAATGCGGTAACAGTAACGGAATTGCTTAACAAGTACTGTCATTCCACAGGTTAAACTGCCCTGCTATACCTATGTTATACTTAACTTATACTTAAGTTATACCTAACTTATACTTAACTTATACCTGAACTCCTCCCTATTTCCTCCATAGTAACTCCCTGCCTGCCCCATACCTGCCCCTTTGAATCTTGTCTAAGCACCTCTCACATTACATCCCCGATAATAAGATCTATCCAAACGGATGCTTATTAATATTAGTAAATTTCTTGAATTGCTATCATAATTACACTGTTACATAAATTATAATAGTTTTCGGTTAAATATTCTACTGATCTAACCTGCAATGAGCTACGTATCTCCCTTTCCAATCTCTGCTAAGTAAGACTACGCTGTTCAAAGTGTAAGGCCAAAGGCAACCAACCTTAATCATTAAACACCTGTCAGTGAACAAGTAGCACCACCATGTTAACCCAACAGTGCCACCCAAGTAACAAAGCTGCACCTTAGGCAATGGGGCGGCGCTGGCCAGCACGGATGCGCGGAGCGAGATATGCCGTGCTTGAACTAGCGAAGCGATTTCATGAATACCATTAAATAATCAATTACTCCCATTTCATATTTTTTGGTTACCTTTTTTATCAAGAAAAAAGGTAAAAACAAGAACTATCTGTAAGAACTTGTACTTAAAACATACCTGCTGTGTTCATAGCACCCAAATAGACTTGTTCTAAACTAAAACATATTAATGTTACAATGTATACTATATCTTGTTAAACACCTATTTATATACATATTTGTGTGCTTTTGAAGAAAGAGAAGCAGTATGACTAAAAAAGAAAGACAAGCCATATTTGATAAGTTCGGAGGGCATTGTGCATATTGTGGTTGCATACTCCAGAAAGGCTGGCATGCCGACCATGTAAAACCTATAAGAAGGAAATTCAAGTACGACAGAAATGAGCAAAAGCTGGTACACACCGGCGAATGCCGCTATCCCAAAAGAGAATGTGCCGATAATTATTTTCCTGCCTGTGCAAGCTGCAACATCAACAAGCACAACATGTCTATTGAAGATTTCAGGAAATTGGTAAGTGGCTTTATCACTTCCCTGAACAGGGATTCTGTACAATATAGAGTAGCCAGGCGCTATGGCTTGCTACAGGAAATAGAAAAGCCAGTTGTCTTTTATTTTGAAAAATATAATAACGAACAACAATAGTTAGATTCGGGCAGAAGCCTGCAAGGCTTCAATATGAATAGCCCCGGGGGAAACTCGTGGGAAAGGATAACAATCATACATCAATCCGCCAGCCGGTGGAGTTGAATTATTTAGAAGATTAAGTTTCTTTGAAGTTGATACGCTACTTATAACTTATCATGGCGCGAGTCTATCTACCGAATTTGTTCTAAATACCTGAAGCTATTTGTATCTGCCACTAAGTTACCGTCAGTATCAAAGCCTAACCGGATTATAGCTGTCTTTCTCGGACTGGTAACTGTGTCGTTATAATGCGTATGAAGAACATACCACCAGTTATTCTTTCTATCTTTCAATAGATCACCATGTCCCGTGCCATTAATGCCAGTTAATTGCCGGCTGATAATCGGATTGCCCGTATATTTTGTCCACGGACCTTCAGGACTGCTTGCAGTTGCATAGCCTACTGCATAATCAGGATTTCGGAAATCATTGGCTGAGTAAAACATGCAATAATCTGTATTTCTTTTAATCACACAAGGGCCCTCAGTTACTGTCCACGATACTCCTTTTGTATTTTCCCATTGTTGGGGACTGTTAACTGCACTGATACACTCATGCAACGTATTTGGTATAATAGCAGATAAACTATCATTTAACTGAGCTACAAATATTCTGTTCCCATTTTTCAGCCGCACATGGTACAGGTAAACTTTTCCATCAGTATTAATAAAAATAAAAGGGTCTATTTCTTTAACAGATGTATCTATTGGCTGGATGATTCTTTGTGTAAACGGCCCCTCTGGACTTTCGCTTTGAGCTATTGCAATTTGCTCATTTGCCGTATAGGCTATATAGTACTTATCCTTATATTGAAACACCTGTGGTGCCCAAAAGCCTTTAGTACCATACGCATTACCCTTTGTAAGTGCCCATCCATTGTATGCTCTTGAAAGCTGCCATCTCAGCAAATCTTTTGATACAAATACTTTGAACCCGGAGTCGGCATTCCTTTCGTTTGTCCCATACAAATAATAAGTTCCTTTACCGTAAAAGATAGTCGGATCTGCCTGGTAAATAAAGTTGTTGCTACTTTGGTTTTGATCTGCTGCATTATTCTTATGCAATAAAGAACAACCCTGTATAGCTAATAATAGGTATAATGATATGATTGGTGCAAATAATCTCTTCATGAGTATTATAACAATAGCTTTTTAAACTTCTCTAATTCAGCGATCTCAGCAGAAGTAAGGGGTTCGTTATTCTTATACTTTGACTGTAAATATAATACGCGTTTATGTTGGGGGTATTTGTCTAATATAGCCGTAATTGTTTTACCCACTTCCTCATCTTTCTGGTATAATGGTGCAGGTGCTGCAGCTTCCGATTTAAAGCGGTTAGGCATTTTTGAAATCTTGGCTTCTAAAGTGGCAAGCCAACCGGCTGGTATATCTTCTACCTTCTTTGCTTTCAGATACAAGCCTTGCAATTGCTTCTTGCTCAGGCTGCCCCGCTCCTCGTATTGATGCATTAGGCTCATTATAAATAATGCATCCGGATTGTGCTTGTAGCAGGCATTCAATATTCTATCAATGACATCTATGGAAGACATATACCTGAACCGGAGTTTTATTTGATTGACTTACCCAACTGAAACTTTTCAGCCGGAAGATTAGTGAGATGAAGATATTAGGTTTGATTGATTAATACTTATTACATTGCCAACTCAGTAAGTTAAAGTTCATGCAAGAGCAAATAAAGGTATTTGCATAATGATGCAGTCAAATTCCACAATCAAACTTAAGCTTGTCATGCCCACGCGGGAGGCATCTGGGACTAATAGATCAATCACTATTTAAATACAGTTTGATATATAGCACAGCTCCTCAACTGATTGCAGTTGACAACGTACTTATTACGTTGGTTTTAACTCAGTAAACATTTTCTCGGAAAGTTTTATAAAGAAGGGAGATGCAAATAGGTCACTTTTATGTTTTCTCAACCTGGGGAAGAGCAGTAGGGACTAATGCTTTGTATAGCAGCTTGCCTGTAAGAATATAACCTGACCATCCCCTACCAGGTGCTCTATTTTACAAAATTCCAGATCTTGATTAGCATGTATACTGAAGTTATATTGAACACATACTGAACTTTTAACGCATATCATTCCTATCTGCTCCTGCTGAACTCCCGATGTACGCCTTTGATACTTCCAATCTGCCTTACTCCCCTTCGTGGGCAGTGACTTCTCCGGTATTTGGTTATCTGTTTGAATCTGGTATAACGTCTGGTCTCAAGCAAACTAAAGGGATATCCGGGCTTTGTTCATATTCCTGAAAACGCAACATGTAGTTTATATAAATCTTATTATCAATCACATAAAAGTGTAGTAATGCCCAAAATGCGAAATGACTAATATGAATAGAAATACCTCAAAATATTGAGCCTGTGCCAATATGTGCACAGGCTCAATATTAAAAGTTTACTTATATTGGTTTATGCAGCTTTAATCATTGCTCCAGCAGCAGTACTTAAGAAATTAGGCAGGATATGACTGTAAGTAAACATTATTTTATCCGGATCATTCAAATGTTCAATCATACTGCTGCCATTTAGCTTCACCATGATTCTCAATTACATTTTGCTTTTTATCAGGTGTCTGTAAGTGCATACTCATTCCAATTGCATCTGCCTCGGGATGGAACTGTGTACCAATAAAATAATCATTAAATCGGATAGCCATTATTGCCCGGTCTAATGGTACATGTGGACGGTCCTTTTCTATAGTTAATATTTGTGCACCCATTTTATTTATTACAGCTTCATTTGGCTCCGTTACCTGATAGTTGCGGCTGTCTACTGCGTAAAACGGATCCCGCAAACCATCAAATACCGGCTCATGAAAACCCACATCTGTCATATGTATTGGAAATACCCCAAACGACATAGACTTGCGCGGAGATACTTTGGCTAAGCCATAATAGCGGCAGGCCAATTGGTAACTGTGACAAATAAAGAATACATGTTTTTTAGGGTAATAGTTATCATTCTTATTATATTCTTCTACCATTTGAATCCACTGGCAAAAATTCTTATCCCACTCTTCGTTCACACTCTCTAATGGCGAGCCTGGCCCACCACTTGAAATATAAATATCATACGACAAATCTGGTAACTCATTTTTTTGACGAACATTAAATTCATCTAGTTGTAAACTGTACCGGTGCATAGCGCTCCAATGTCCCACAATTTCTCTTATACAACGCATCCCTTGATTAGGGTAACCATCATTCATATCTAACAAAGCGACTCTCAAATTCATGTGCTATTATCTTAATAAATGACAAATTTACACTTTTCGGGAAAAAACTATATTCTGCTCCCGAAAACATTAACTCCTTCTAAATAAAATATAAATAAACACTACTGTTTTTTATTATACGGAATATGCACAATCAAATGTTCTGCCAATCAGACAAGAATATAGATATTATCCTGAATGTGTACAGGATTTTCACCATCAACCGCCTTTATTCTTTTATTAGATTAACCAATTACATATAAAAATGCCACCTCGGCTCTTACCGGGATGGCATATAGTTAAAAATATTTGCAAATAGGCTTATAAGTTATAAGTAGCTCAGGTTCGTATCTGGTGTTAATGCCAGCAAGCTTTCATACATAAGCCGGATAGTATTCTCTATATCATCTTTGTGCAGCATTTCCACCGTAGTATGCATATAACGTAGCGGTATAGATATAAGAACCGAAGGGCAGCCATCATTAGCATAGGCAAAACTATCAGTATCAGTACCTGTGCTACGACTTACTGTACGATTTTGTACCGGAATATTGTTTTTCTCTGCCACATCCATTACAAAGTTGAGTAGTTTATTGTGTACCGCAGGTCCATAAGCCAGGGATGGTCCTTTACCACAAGCTACATCTCCCTCGATCATTTTGTTTATCATAGGAGTTTGCGTATCATGTGTAACATCAGTGATAATAGCCACATTGGGCTTTATTCTACGGGCAATCATCTCAGCACCCCGCAAGCCAATTTCTTCCTGTACCGCATTCACCACATACAGGCCATACGGTAGTTGCTTGTTGTTTTGCTTTAATAAACGGGCTACTTCGGCTATCATAAAACCACCGATACGGTTGTCCATTGCACGGCCGATATAATAATTATTAGCAAGCTCATCAAAGCCTTCTACATACGTTACCACTGCCCCAATATGAATGCCCAAATCTTCCACTTCCTTTTTGCTTCTTGCACCGCAATCAAGCCATAAAGTTTCTACTTTAGGCTGTGGTTCTTTATTCTCAGGATTACTCAATCGGGTGTGTATTGCAGGCCAGCCAAACACTGCTTTTACTAATCCCTTTTTACCATGTATCCATACACGCATGGAAGGTGCAATCTGGTGGTCAACACCACCATTACGCTTTAAATAAATTAATCCCTGATCGGTAATGTAATTCACAAACCAGCTTATCTCATCAGCGTGAGCTTCTATAACTACTTTGAAAGGTGCATCCGGGTTAATAATGCCAACGGCGGTACCATATGGGTCTACAAAGTGCTGATCTATATAGGGCTGCACATAGTCGAGCCACATTCTTTGTCCCCCACTTTCAAAACCCACTGGCGATGGGTTATTAATATAACTTTTTAGAAACTGAAATGAGGTGTCTGTAATAATAGGTTGTTTTTCCTCCGGCTGCTGTTGCTTATCTTTTTGTTTTGCCATTGCAATAAAATGTATTCAAATTTTAAAAGCTGCAAAGTTATTCCGGGTTTCTATTAAAAAATACAACGGCTGCTATTCCGAATATCGCTTTTACCAACAGAAGTCCATCTATAACTGCAAGATAATAGAGAATTTTTTTACGTTGCTGCAATGACCATGCTATACTTGCTAAAAGCAGATAAACGGAATACAATTGATAATTATTTGAAGATGTGGGTAACGCTTTTCCATACCAAATAAAATAAACGCTGTCATTCCAACAATTATAAACGGCAGTAGCACATAGTAAATAGACTTTCGTAACCCAAAACGTACAATTAATGTTTTTAAACGGAGATTGTGGTCTGCAGCATAGTCTTTTATGTCAAACATAATAGCAATAACCGTAGTAAACATGAAATTGGCTATAAAGTAAAAGAGCTCAGGTGAATGGAAATGAAAAGTTTGCTTTTTGATAGAACTAAAAAAAATGAGCGGATAAACTGTAACAGCGCCGGTAGCAACAAAGCCAATGATAAAAGGTTTCAACTTGCCATATCTGCGTAGGTTGAACTTGCGGGCTGGTAAAAACCAAATTCCATAATACAAACACGCCAGCGAAGGGAATGTAGCAATTAGTAGTAGATCAGATACAGATAAATAATAAAGCAGGTAATAATAGTGAATCAAAAAGTAGAGTAAAATCAGCAATGCTAAAATCATGTACACCTTCTGAGCTGAACGTATAAAGTTACGATGCTTCACATACCATTGGGTACGTAAATTAGGACCATTATAAAACTTTATCTCACTTTTGTAAGCATGGGTATAATACACTTTTGTGAGAAGTAATACCTCTACAAAATAAAGCAGGTTAAATGAATGGATTCCACATTGGGCAAGTGTTTCTGCAGAAAGCATGGCAATGCAAATTCCTAAGAAATAATTTCCGAAGAAGAAGAACTGCCCTAGCTTTCTTATCAATACTAATCTTTTAAGAGTACAATTGTAGGAGATGTAATTGTATCGCTCACATTACCAGCCTTATCCTCCAGCCAAAATCTGAAATAAAGAGAATCATCTCTCTGTGCAGCGCACCTGAATATTCCTGGGTATCTACCATCATTGGTTCCATAGATGTAGTTTACATCTAAATCCACCTTTAAATTTTTGGAGCCTGTAAAATCGGGTACTGCATAAGGCGTTGGTACTCTGGAAGTAGAATCAGAACACACCAGAGATATCTTCTGAACCCACAATTTATTCTGAATATCTCCTTGTTTATCAGTAACTATAAATTGAAACTGAATGTCAGCATTTGTAGGAAACTGATTCCCGTTGACGGATTTAAGCTCTAGCTGAGGCTTAGTGGTATATTTATCTTTAGAACAGGTTGCCATTAGCGCGCATATTGCAATAATCCCTATCAAAAGTGGTAGTTTCATTTTCAGATTTAATTTCGTTTCAAAATTATAACAAACAAACTTCCTTTTTAGTGTGAATAAAACTTTTGTTAACAATATTTTCAGCATCAACACCTTTGATGAAGCAATGGCTGTGGAATTGTTTCGATATCAATACCAATTCAACAAAGTCTATCATCAATGGTGTTCGCTATTAAGAGTAAATACTAGTGCCATAAAATGCACCCAGGAAATTCCTTTTCTGCCTATCTCCTTGTTCAAAACGCACCCGGTAATTACCGGAAACTTAACACCACAACTAAGCTTTAGCAGCAGTGGTACTACCCTGACAATTAATAGTCATCATTATATTCATGACATCAATATATACAATGAAAGCTTCACTAAAACATTTAAGCTGTTTTATGGGGATATCAAGGACTGGTGCATTATTGGTCTGCTCCCCTCTTATCTGGAACGTAGCAATTCATCGTTAGTTTACATGGTGAACGATCTAATAAAAGCATCCAATTACAACTTAAGTGGCTTTTATCTTTATGATTTTGAAAGACTTCATCATACGTTACTGCAATTAGAAAACACTCAGCAGAAAACTCTATTAATTGGTGTTACTTTTGCCTTGCTTGACTTTGCAGAGGCTTATCCTATGCAGTTGCATCATACCGTTGTAATGGAAACCGGTGGTATGAAAGGCAGGAAAAAGGAATTAACCCGCAACGAAGTACATGCTATACTTAAACAAAAATTAGGAGTTTCTACTGTACACAGCGAGTACGGTATGACGGAATTATTAAGCCAGGCATACTCGAAGGAGGCCGGCTTGTTTAATTGCCCTCCCAGGATGAAAGTATTGGTGCGAGACGAAGAAGACCCCTTTAAAGTGAGTATTTCCGGCAAAGGCATATTAAACATTATTGACTTAGCTAATGTTGAAAGCTGCGCTTTTATTGCAACAGATGATGCAGGAATTGTACATGAAGATAGCTCTTTTGAAGTGTGGGGACGGGTGGACAACAGTGATATTCGAGGCTGCAGTTTACTGGCAGTATAAAATAGTTTTTGTGAAAAGCTGACAGTGTATATATTTGCAACCCCTGACACGGCTGCCCAGGTGGCGAAATTGGTAGACGCACTGTGTTCAGGTCGCAGCGCTCGTAAGGGTGTGCTGGTTCGAATCCAGTCCTGGGCACATGGGAAGCCTTGTAGATCATTGATTTGCAAGGCTTTTTTATTTATTATATTATAGAAACCATTATTTACTTTGTAATAACTTATGCAATGTTGTCGTGAAAATACCATGAGAACAAGCAGTAAAATGAATATGTAAATACATGGTCAGTTTCAGCTGAACGGTTATATCAATTATACTTTTTCTATCTAAAAATCATTCGAAATCGCTCAACCAGGATAATGTTAACTATTTTCTGGCTCATGTGCGTATCTTCTTACACATTGCTTTCAGCATATTAACACACTACACGACACACCAGCTTCTTAGAATTTTATCTGCTCAAAATGGGCGAGCCTGGTTGAAACTTTTAAAATAGTATGCAAATCAGGTGTGAAATTTTATGGGTAGCTCTGCCCTATTACCTTCCGGTACTTAATATACAAAGCCTGCGCCGTGGTAATACTATTACCAGATGGCGCAACCGGAAAGCTTTTATTGTCATTTACCCAATGCCATTCCCACAGACTGATGTATTGCTCGAAAGCATTAAAATCTGGTGTTTTACCTGTTTGCAAAGATTGTTGCAGCATGCTAAAGAACTGCAGCCAGCGGGGCTTGTAAAAGTCATTCAGCAGCCCACTCCACTGCCTGTTGGCATATTCATGCAAAGGGCTATTTGCATCACCCCACAAAGTGATCAGGTCTCTTGCATTTTGCTCATACAGATCTTTTTCAAAAGTGGTGGAGCCCTGACTGCGTGCTGCTGCAATCCATGGACCTAACATAAAATCTTTCCTTGTTGCAAGTAGCTTATCCATATCGCCTATTAGCTCAATATATTGATTGCTGTATTGTTTAAATAAAATACTATCGCCTGCTTTAAATGCATTTACCCATTTACGCTGAAGAGGCAATGCATAATTTGCAAGTACCTGCCTGGTAAGGTCAACCAGATCATACGTAAAGCCATCCGTGTGGATACCAGTTTTAGCTGCCTGAATAAATAAATCCCAGGCAGGCAACAGATCTTTGGGAGAATAATTAAGCTTTGTGCGCGTCCAAACAGTAGAAGAATCAAGCGTTGGTCTGCCGGTAATAATGGATTCGGCACCATCTCGTATTTCTTTACCGTTGTAGGCTGTTTGTGTGAGTATCTGCCATGCCTTTTCAAGACTGTCATTTTTTACTCCATACCTGTTCCGCGCATATTTGCTTAGCCATGCATCCAATTGTACAGGCTGCGTTTGCCAGGTGTGCTGCATCATTAACTCATAAATGACAGGATTTTGCTCAATACCTTCCATTGTAAGGCCAATGCCTGACATACGCCCTGAAGAAGAGTCGTACAGCGCCTTTGCTGGTCCATCTGCCACTCCTTGCATGCGGCCAAAGAGATTGACATTACCACCAAAATTGTTGACCATATTCCATATCCAAGGCTTACCATAAAAAGCATTGGTACGCTTCCAAACCGGCTCTATTTCCGCAGCAAGGTCAAGGAGTATCATTTTATCATCAGGCACTGCATTCAGAAGGGCTTCAATCTGGGGTGCCTTCCAAAACTTTCTATCACTATAAAAGAGCCAGCCCTGCATGACCCATACAGCAGAAGTATCTGCCAGCCTCATACCGTCATAAATTCTTGCACTCAGTTTTGATAAAAACTGAGGCTCGTCAGAAGGGGGTTCATTTTCGTTGAAAGTGTCTGCAGAATACAAATGATTGGTACCATACAGCTTTGTTTGTGTTTGTAAGAAGCGCTTGCCTATTTCAGCAAATAAAGGGTCTTCAGAATCCAGTATATAGGTGTCTCCGAAGCCATTGTGCCAGTTGGTGGTCTTTAGCTTTGCATTTGGATACCTTTTTTTAAAAGCAGCAGGAACATGACCAGTGAAGGCGGGCAGTACAGGTGTCATGCCTAACTCTCTTTCTCTTTCTACGATTTGCTCCTGCAACGCTTTATGGCTCTTCATCCAACTTACAGGCAGCGGTCCGCCCCAACCATCCAGGTTGCCCATCCAGAACCACGAAAAATAGGCAGGTCCGCAGAAGAAGTCCTTTAAATCTTCATCACTAAAACCTAAATCTTTATATACTTCATACCAAGTGTATTCTTCACCGGTAATAGCCAGCGGCATGTTGATGCCATGCAATGCCATCCAGTCTATTTCTTTTTGCCAGCGCTGCCAATTCCACCAGCTCATGCTGTAATTGAAGGTGCAGTAGTTGAGATAATAACGGTAATGATAAGGAGAAGCTTTATGTATCTTTTCTCTAACTTCAGGCAGCACTGCAGGTAGGTTTAAATTGGCACCATTCCAGGTTACCTGGCAATGGCAGTACTCGGTAAGATAATAGTACAGTGCTGATGCAACTGCCACACCGCTGGTACCACGCAAAATGATCTTACCACTTTTGCTTTCTATTTCAAATCCATCCTGTCCTTGCTCCTGCTTTAACAGGGGCTCTATTGTAAAATGGGAAGCATGTTCAGGTATAACTCTGCTGATAAGAGCACTGGATGCAGCTATGTTTAGCTGTGCGAATAACGATTGGGTTATAAAGCAAACGATGGAGGATAAAAGTAGTTTTCTGAACCACATGATTTTATAATTTATGAATCCAAATGGGTGGCTAATTTACATGAAACAAATTGTAAGCAAAAAGCTGTGTGCTATGGTCCATGAGATACAAGCGAAAGCATGCTGTAATACTATTGGCAATAGTATAATACCAGATTCAAATAGGTTAGCTGATACCAGTTACCGGTTGCCAGTTGCCGGATATGAACTGTGAGCTTTGGGTAAAGCATGCTATGCAGCCTAACTGAACAAGGTATAATTCAATCAGTTCCGACATATCGCCAGAAAATAATAGTTGCTTTGAGGCGTGTACATAGTCTTGGATATGGAGTACATTGGGAGTTAGTGAAGGGGTTATATGGAGAAGATAGGGAGGAGATTAGGTATAAGTTCAGTATAACTTAGGTATAAGTTAGGTATAAGTTAGGTATATACTCTGAATGTCCCCAGAATAAATTACCACAGTTCTTTGAAATCACTTTTAAAAGTGGTTGATAGATGACCATTGAGAAGCAGAACTAATAATGGAGTTTACTGAAACTTATTAAAGCTTTCCGAGGTTGAGAAAAGCTTTGCTATCTGCACTCCTTCTTCCCTGAGTTTTCTGTTAATAGCTATTGCAAAATCCACTGCATGCTTGCCATCTCCATGCAAGCAAATAGTTTCGGCTACAATAGGTATTTGCTTGCCTGAGGGTGTAATAACAGTTCCTGTTTTTACCATTCTTAAAACCTGTTGTAAGGATTGTTCTTCATCTTCAATCAACGCGTTAGCTTTACTACGTGGAGTAAGTGTTCCATCATCCTGGTAAGTACGGTCAGCAAACACCTCACTGGCTGTTTTGAGACCTATCCCTTTGGCTTCACTTACTAAAAAACTTCCGCTCAAGCCAAATAATACTAGTGCTTTATTGAAGTCGTGTACAGCTTGAGCGATTGCCTTAGCCAATTGTACATCTTTAGCTGCAATATTATACAATGCACCATGTGGCTTTACATGATGTAATTCAGCATTGCAGGTAGTAGCTATTGTATGTAGTGCCTTGATTTGTGCAGTTACTAACTCATATACCTCCCGGGGCTGAATATCCTTTATTTCTGTTCTGCCAAAGTTTTCCCTATCCAGAAATGAAGGATGTGCACCAATACCTACTCCAGCCTGTTTAGCCAGCAGCACCGTTTCGCGCATTGTATGTTCATTACCTGCATGGTAACCACAGGCAATATTAGCTGAGGTAATAAAGGGCATTATAGCTCTATCGTTACCTATACCTTCCCCCATATCACAGTTAAGATCACAGGTTATCATTGTAAAAGCTTTTCTATTTTAAATGCAGATGCATGTTGTACAGATAATAAGTACCGATGCTGTTGTATTAATTGCTGTTCGGCAGTCTCAATGTCCACCAGTTGAAACCTGATTGAATCAAATGGTTTCATTTGTGCTATACGAGGCAGATGTGCGGAGATCACATGCCCTACTCTTGGATAACCACCAGTTGTCTGGTGATCAGCCATCAGTACAATCAACTGTCCATTTGGTAATAGCTGTAATGTACCAAAACTGACTGCTGATGACACTAATTGTTGCTCCACTTTTATTAGTAAAGCTTTTCCTTGTAAACGGTACCCCATTCTGTCGGCAAGTTTAGAGATAGTAAATGGTTGTGTTGTGATGAACTGCTGACTTTCTGGTATTAACCAGTTCCATTCATTGCCTTTTATTACTTCTACATAATTTGTTTCAGTCCATTTATACCGTTCTATTTTAAAAGGCAATATTCTGAAATCATTCCCTTGCAGATAATTGCGAATGGCTTTTTCTTCGGCGTATTGTAAAACATCTCCAATTTTAAAAGCATGTCCTTTATAACCGCCTGCCTCTATTTTTAAATTTGTGCTGTAACTGTTAAGCCATTTTTGAAGATTTAGATTTTGCAATACAGATATGTAAGAACGTGCACCAATCTTTCTTTTTCTAAATTCAAGTACAGCATTTTTACTAATCGCAACGGGTTGTTCATTTGGAATTGCAACCTGGTTAATTACCGGACAAAAATCAGCACCGGTAATACAAATGATCGTAGCTTCTTCAAATAGAATTGTTGGTGCAGGAAAGTGCATTTCAATAACTGGTGCATCCATTGGTTTACCTAACAAACAATTCGCAAGCTGAGCTGAGAATAAATCCATAGCACCACCGGGATTAATGCCAAAGCTTTGGTAACCGAAGCGCCCGGTATCTTGTATTGTATCTAATATACCAGACTTAATAACTTTTAAACTCATCTTCATCAATTGAATAAAATGTCACTTCATCTCCTGCTTTAAACAATACCAGCTCCTCCTTTTCTTTATCAAACAGCTTTACTGGTGTGTGTCCAATAATTTGCCAGCCTCCGGGCGAAGCTAATGGGTAGATACCTGTTTGTCTTCCTGCAATGCCTACACTTCCTGCTTCGATTGAAACCCTTGGTTCGTGCTTCCGTGGTACTGCAATTCTGGGATCAACCTCTCCCATGTAGGCAAATCCTGGTAAAAAACCAACCATAAATACCCGGTATATGCTTGATGTATGTATCGTTATTATTTCGTTGAAAGAAAGGTTTGTCAAAGTAGTAATCTCCTCGCGGTCTAAAGCATATTTGGGTGCATAACAAACCGGAATAGTAATCCTGCGTGAAGGTTGTACTGGCATCTGCCTTTCTTCCGCCAGTAATGCTTCCAGTCTCTTTTTCATAAAAGCGAATGCAGATGTACTGCCATAATGTTTTTTGATTGCAATCACATCATAATGAATAGTAAGTGAACTATAGGCAGGAACAATGTCTTTCACTCCCTTTAAATTGGCTGCTTTGACAAGCTCACTAAGATGGATGACCGCTTTTATTAAGGTCTATATTTATAATATTTCCAAAATCAATAGTTATGGCAGTATCCCCTAATGGAAAAATAGTATAGTTGGGATGTGTCATAAGTTTGAGATTATCAGTAGTTCAATATTATATTAGTACAATAATGGTATGATATAATTTTAAACTATGGTTGAAAGGTAACTGAAATAGCAAGTATAAAAAGTGCCTTAGATCAAAATGAGACGTTCCGATGGAACGTGAAGTGCCTTCACTTCTTTTTTCTACCAATGAGGTCTTCCCCTGCCTGACTGTGTCAAGCAGGCAGGGCTGGAAAACAACACATCCTTTGACATTGCTTTTAAGCCAAGAGGAAAAGAAACTCACTTATGGTACATAAAGTCTGAGGTGTTGAATTAAACGTCGTCAAAAATCAAATACAAAGCCTGAGTATATCTTTCCGTCGAACACTTTACTTTTCGCAACCTTTACATCATTCACCACCAAATTGTTATCATAGATATAAGCAATCCGGAAGTGCTTTAACCGGAATGCAACAGAGAAGCTTTGCTGTTTGAAAGCGTAGCCTGCTGCAATCAGTCCATTGTTAAATGGCACATAATTTATCCCCAATGAAACATCATACAAACCATTGTCTGTTAACAAAGCATCAACTCCAACATTGAGTCTGCCTCTTTTATAGCTTAAGCCAGCACCATATGCCCGTTGGTTTATGTAGGATTGATTGGCTGAATCTGGCACAAATGCATCCGCATACAGTTTTGTACCAGCCACATTCATTACAGACACACCTGCCTGCAGAAAGCTGCTAATCCTGTAAGTGAAGGACACATCTGCATCAAAACGTTGCCGTCTAATTGTATCATCATTAAAAAAGTTATATGCGATATTATTCTTATCCTGTTCCATAGCAACAAGGTTTGGATTATTGAATTGTTGCCATATAGATTTGACAGTAACAGCCGCGCTCAACCTGTTATTGATTTGGTAAACCGGCGCTAAAAAGACTGCATATTCCTCTAATTTTTCAGGATGATTTACCAAAGGAATTTTAATAGGAGGATCGGTTAAACCAACACTGTAAACATTAATTTGCCTTATTTGATCTTGCTTTGTATAAATACCACCTAATCCAACTGAAAACTGCCTGGTAATATGCTCATAACCGGACAACTTTATATTGTTCTTGAAATTAGCTAGCAAGCTTACATTGTATGGTTTACTGCTGAATGCAATGGCAGAAGGATTCCAAAAAACAGCTTCAGAAAGGTTGCGTGAAGGAGCAAAGTTAAAACCAGTGTTATCCGTATTGGTCATAGGGGACGAATGCAGGAAAATACCGTATTTTATCTTTGCGGGTTCGGATAGTGTCTACTTTAAACAAACCAATAGTGTCAGTTGCTGCTATTGCTGCCAGCTTTTCAAATAAATTAATAAAAGAAACCGGCGCCAATGCCTGGCTGCCTGGTGCCTTTCCGCTAATATCCTCAGGGGGTAAACGACGGACAGAATCCAGCAGTTGGGCAGACACAATATCCGGCAGTTCCGAGTTCTGGCAATTCTCCAGGACCTTCCAGCCTTTGATGGTGACATACATTTTCGTTGGGTCTGTATTCCGCTTGTCCAGGTCTTCTGAAATAAATACACGCTGTATCTTTTTACAGCTCGAGCACTTGGTAATGATATACAATGTCACATTCTTATCCCTGAGGTCCTTTGCATTCCACCCGGTGTTTACCTGGAAGAAGCCTTCCGGTGTTGTAGAAGTAGCTACAGCAGCTTTGGGGTTAAAAGAGGGAATGATAATGATGTTAACCGCCCCCCGGGTAGAAGTTTCAACAGCATTGTTTAAACACCGTAGTGTACCTTTAATAATAACCTCCTGTGCTACTGTCTTCAAAGAGAAAAGCAGTAAGATTATAAAAGCAATATAGGGTTTCATTATCTTTTATGTTTGGTATTATCTGTAGAAACAGGGTTCAGAACAAATTCTATCTTGTCTATTTCGCCTGATTCAATATCAAATTCCTTTACCTTATCTTCATAGTCGGGATGAGAGGTAACCAGAGTAACTCTATCACCAAAATGATAACCAGGTATTGGTATATTAAAACTGCCGTCATTAATGGTTTTAGTACCATAAGGTGTTCCGTCAACATCCACCTCTACATCTTTAATCGGGCGGTCTGCAGCATCTTTTACAGTGCCTGATAACCGGATGACCTTCGACTGGGTTAGTGTCAGGTCAATGGGATCAAAATTGGAGAGCAGTGTATCTATAGTCCTGCTTGCATATCCATCGCTTACTACATTTATGATAATCTTGTTACGCAACTCATCAAAAGGAATATCAGGAAATACTGCCATGCCTTTTTCATCTATTGACGCAGCCCGCTGGTAGTGAGGAAAGGAGAGCGTAATATTGCCCCTGGTAAGCGGATTTCTATCATCATCAAATACCCGTACTGTAAGAAACTGATCGTTTGAACCTTTAGGTATCAAAAAGCCCCCTAATACAGTAAGGATAACACCTACTACCGGACCTGTAAATTTGTAAGTAACATTTGATTGTATGCCTTTTAAACTGGCATATGAATGCATAATACCGAAAATAAGCGCACTCACTGCAATACCAAACAATACAAGTACCAGGTAAAAAATGCGGCTATCCATTTCTTCAGTGCTGCTATGAACCATATTATGGAAATAATAGTAGCCGATACTGATAGCTATAATAAGGCTTACCCCAGATATTAGTAAATAGGTGGAGGTATTTACCGGAGCCGGAGTTTGTGTTGAAGGGGTGCTCATAATGCTATGAGTTTGTTGTTTATTGCTTTATATTTTATTTGTTATAAGCATTGCAAGTCCTTTAATTATTCCCGTATGACGTTACCGGGCATGTACCAAATGTTAGTCATTTAAAACGTATTATATTTTAGCAGCAAAGCAGTAATGAGTAAATTTATAACATATTACTTTAAAATACCAGAATCACAACCTGGTATTCTTAGGTGGTCTATAACAAATACCCTTTGAGGTATTTATCTTTATTGAATATTAAAGGTAAATGATATTCTTTAAGAAAAGTGCCCAGGTGCAGCGTTGACCATATAAGATTACCAAGCAACTTCCTTTTGAAGGATGTTAGATGGTAATTGTACCTGTTGATATGGCGCTAAAGACGCCACAGGTGCTGCTGCATATTTACAACCCTATCTACTATCCGCTGCCAATGACTATTAATTACACTTGTTTTATCCGACCTATACATAATAAGATATAAGATGAACAAAGGATAAAGGATATACGGCTCAGATACGGCTTAGACAGGGCTTTCCCATGAACTATCCAAGACTATAGCATGGCTTTGCTATGACTATAGTATGGAGGTGATAGAGGAACATAGGCTTTTGTACCCTGTTGCTATCAGCGTAACAGAGAAGAATTATAGTTGGCAGCAGCAGTAACACACTTCGGTTAATTTTCTTTATCAACTTATAGCTGATTATTTTCATTTGTAATATATTTATAGCATCTTAGGAATAAAGTTTTTTTTTATTTGAGTATTAGCTACTTTAAATCCTCTTTGTTTTGAAAATTATACTACTTTAGAATTCTAAATTCAGTCTTCAAATACCAAATTAAGTACAGCGTAACTTAAATATGTTTAGGAGCTATGCTATAGATCGTAAACTGATTCAAACAATGATTTTCTACTATCCACAGATGCTTCTATAGCCTGCCAAGCCAAAGGCATGGTCAGCAGGACAAAGGCTGTGTTTGATTATGGAATTTAAGTGTTTCATTATTCCAGAGATCTTCAGTATTTACACCTATCTATAACTTTGGCTTATTAATGTTACAGTGTATTAATTAAGTAATCCAAGAAAATTCTTTTACCAGCATAATAATTGATAACCACTGGTAAAAACTGACTGTTGTTAGGAATTAACTCTGCTGCACATAATTTTTTAAAACGCCAATACAACCATATGATTAATGATGTATTAGCTAAAATAAGGGATAAGCTGAACGATTATTTCAAAGTGATTACCTCTTCTGATACCAGCCAGGTAACCTTTTTGGATGGTCTTAAAATGGATCCCTTGTCTTTTCCTCCGAACAGTGTTGTTCCCGTATTAATAAATGTTGAAGAAGAAAAAATTATAAGGCAGGCTAACAGGTATGAAGGTGTTGTTAAAAACGGTATTAAAACAGAATTGAGTCCTTCGATAGGAATCAACATAATGGTTCTTTTTGTTTTTAACTTTTCTGATTATGAACAATCATTACAATTCCTGTCTCTCGTGATTTCTTACTTCCAGAAATTTCCGGTTCTTGACCATTACAACACACCTACTTTGTCTGATTCAATTAATAAAGTAAGTATAGAACTGGTAACATTTCCGATTGCCGAGCGTAATGACCTCTGGAACTCGCTAAAAACAACCTACCGGCCTTCAGTGGTATATAAAATAGGCGTGCTTATTTACCGTGATATTAGTTCGGTAAAAATAGCTAATGACGTAACCAGCCTTGAAATTAAAACTAATCTGCAGTAAAATGATGTTCACGAAACTATCCACCATCACTTGCAATCATCAATACTTTAGCAATGGGCAATGTAGTGACTTAAGGGTAGAACCAACTGCTGCATGCAATACGCTGCTGAAGAACTATCATATGTTGTTTAAGCAGGAGGATATAAGCACTTACTCTATTTTGCTCGGGCAGCCAGAAAGTGGGGTACAAATCCCTTCTCTTTCATCAGCTCTTAGCTTTTATATTTTTATAACCGGAGAAGAGTTTTACAATTACACAAAATATCCTGCTAACAGTAATAGTCTTACGGCAACAGGTATAAGCACTGTAAATACTACCATTAATAAACGAGATAATAGCAATACATTACTGTTCAGCGGCATGGACTCTAATACTGGTTCATCCTCATTTACTGTTTTGGAACAAGCGAAACCTTCACCTTTCTCGTTTGGAAACCGAAAGCTGTTTGGCATTATCAGCATCACCCCTCCAGCGGTGTACTGTAATTATATTTTAGCACTGGAAGCAGTTGCTGTAAAATGGCGCTATTATATCATTGCCGATCAAACTGTAAAGGATGTGGAAGTAAAAGAAAAAGAGAATAGTCCACCTACTGATAGTTGCTGAAAGAATAACATTTAAAAAAATAACGGATGGTTTGCAAACAGATCCTATTTATGAAGCTTTAAAGACATCTTTCCCTGATGCCGGTGTTTTTGTAAATGAATCAGATACAGAAGTATTATCTGTGCAAAGACCTGGCAAAATAATACAGTTATGGAATGCCACTGATAAAGACCATGAACTGCTGCTAATGGATAACCTGCCGGTGCCTTCCTGGCGGGATAATGGTCAGCAAATTATTTATGTCCAGAGTAAAAGTAACAACTTTTAATAGTTGCCTGTTCTCAGCAAGTCCACAAAATAATACTAATGTATCATACCTCTTTTATTACTATTAAAACATCATAACATGTTCGATTATAAAACACCTGATGTATATGTAGAAGAGATTTCTACACTGCCACCTTCCATTGCCGGAGTATCTACTGCTATACCAGCCTTTATAGGATATACGGCTGACGATTCCCTTAAACTTATACCAACAAGAATTACGTCGTTTCTTGATTTTACCACACTTTTTGGAGGTGCCGCTCCTGTTAAGTTTTCGGTTACAGGTACTGCCAATGATCCCACTGTTAGCATAGCTGATGATGATACTATGCAGGCGCATAAGCTGTATTATCTTTTGGATCTGTACTTCAAAAATGGAGGCAGCGATTGTTATATTGTTTCATTAGGAGCTTATGCCCAAAAAGGCACAGATGATTTTAGTAACGGTATAGATACACTTAAAACTGAAGATGAGCCAACATTAATTATTCTTTCAGAAGCAACCACACTGAACAGGAATGATTATTATGCACTTTGCCAGCAGGCACTTCAGCAATGCGCTGACCTGCAGGATCGATTCTGCATTTTCGATGTATTAGCCTCCCCAATACCAACATCACCGCCAACTGACAGTGTGCAGGATTTCAGAAATAATATCGGGATTAATAATCTGAGTTACGGAGCTGCTTATTATCCTTACGTGATTACTACTTTGAATTATGTATATGATGAGCGCAATGTAACAATTACATCTATTAATCCACAGTCTACCCTGTCTGACATCAAGCAGTCGCAGCCAACGCTTTATAATGCTGTTAAGCTGGAATTAGGTAAACTTAAACTTATACTGCCGCCAGCTTCTGCTATTGCCGGTATTTATGCGTTGACGGACAGAACGCGGGGTGTATGGAAAGCACCAGCTAATGTAAGTCTTAATAATGTTGTTGGCCCCACACTGAAAATTAGTAGCTCTGCCCAAGAAAATCTGAATGTAGATACAACAGGCGGTAAATCTATTAATGCTATCCGCAGTTTCACTGGCAAGGGAACATTGGTTTGGGGCACCCGTACGCTTGACGGCAGTAGCAATGAATGGAGATATGTGCCGGTAAGAAGGCTATTTATAATGATTGAAGAATCAGCTAAAAAGGCCTCCTATTTTGCTGTTTTCGAGCCTAATGATGCGGCAACCTGGCTGAAGGTAAAAGGAATGATAGAAAGCTTTCTATACGGCTTATGGCAGCAGGGTGCACTTGCAGGCCCTACATCAAAGGCTGCTTATTATGTAAATGTGGGTTTAGGCACTACCATGACTCAGCAGGATATCCTGGAAGGCAGAATGATTGTTGAGATTGGTATTGCAGCCGTGCGTCCCGCTGAGTTTGTCATATTACGGTTCTCGCATAAATTGCAGGAAGCATAATACAAGATACAAGAAGGTAGCCTTATGAAAAGCTGCGAGCTATGAGCAGAAAAAATAATGTTGCCAAACTGAATATGGTATAACATATTGTACTTATCTCTCTACAACTACAATAATAAAAACTACTCTTATGGCACTTACTAAAGATCAGATCATTACAGATTACCCGCTTCCAGCATATAATTACCGTGTTGATATTGATGCTACTACTGTGGCTTTTTCAGAAGTATCAGGTTTGGAAATGAGTCTTGATACCATTACTTACAGCGAAAGCCCGGTAGCATCGGGTAAGGCAGGTCCTAATATTATGATCATGCCCGGCAGTAAAAAGCCACTTACCATTACGCTGAAAAAAGGATATGTAAAAGCAAAAAGTATTGCTGCATTGTACAACTGGATAGCAGATATACAACTAAACCGGGTAGATAAGAAAGATATTACAGTTCACCTGTGTGATGAAAAGGGAGACTCGGTTGTAAGATGGAAAGTAATTGATGCATTTCCCACCAAGCTAACAGCACCCAGTTTTAGTGCAACCTCTACCGAAGTTGCTATTGAATCAATGGAGTTAATGGCAAGTAGTCTTGAAATGAGCGAAGCTTAAAAACGGCTTTATAAATGGTAACAGTGAATTGCTGACTACTATAGTTAAAACCGTGCTAACTATATCGCATAGATAGTTTAATTGTATTCAGTAATCCACAGGTCATATCCACAGGACTCTGTGAGGACTCTTCACAGGATCCTTAGGACATAGGATATCCGGCGATAAATAAGGTAATAAGGTTAGGAGTTGTGTTGTGATAGAACGGTTACGAAGGTAATAAGGTTAGGCGCTAGCTACTAAAAACTAAATTAACCGATAGACTTAAAAGTCCATGTCACTGACGAAAGATATTATTCAGTCATCTTATCCGCTGCCGGCTTATAACTATAAAGTAATAGTTGATGCGGAGACCTTATCATTTTCAGAAGTGTCTGGCTTAAGCGTTAGCTATGAAAAGGTCATTTACAAGCATGGACTTAGCTATCTTATGGGGCCGAACATCATCAGGGCACAGCAAAACGAAATAATGATTACACTAAAGCGGGGAGTTGTGGCAAAGCGTACTCATTTATATGACTGGTTTACCGGTAATTCGGTAAAAGATATATTCATTGACCTCTGCGATGAACAGGGAAATGCAATAATACGCTGGAATGTAAGTAAAGCTTTACCGCTAAAGATGGAAGCCCCATCCTTTAATGCAGAAGGCAACAGTGTAGCCATAGAAAGTGTTGATGTAATAGCACAGAACATAACTATCGAATATTTTTAATTCACCCACATGAACGAAACGAACCTGATAAATCCACCACCACCGCTAAGCCATCGTTTCGGTGTTTTCTTTTTTGCCACAGGCGTGATACCTAATCCTATTGACATCCGCTTTCAGAAAGTATCGGGATTGAATGCAGAAGTTAATACGGATACTATCAGGGAAGGAGGACAAAACTTGTACACACAGAGAATACCAACAAAAATAAACTATAACAACCTTGTGCTAGAAAGGGGTATTGTAACAGGCTCGCCTTTACATATTGAGTTTAACAGTACGCTTTCTTTTTTCAGGTTTGCTCCTTCTAATGTAATGGTAACATTATTTGGTGAAAACAGCGTACCAATTGCCGGTTGGCTTTTTATGAAAGCATACCCTGTTAAATGGTCAATTGCCGATTTTGATGCCAATGCCAATGCTGTTGTGATAGAAACGATGGAGTTGGCCTATACAAGATTTCAGATCGTACAACTATAAACTATGGCAGTAGAGATAAGAGAACTGGTAATAAAAGCAATTATTACAAAGGACGAAAAGCATGAACAAGATGTTAGTTCACAACCTGCAGCTTCAACCGGCAATGAACAGATCATACAGGAATGTGTAAGCCAGGTATTGAAGATCATTAAACAAAGCCAAAACAGATAATTATGGGACTGTTGAATCTTTTTAAACTGGAGAAGCTAAAAATAGAGGTATATGGAAACAGGCTCAGGATAGGATTGCCTAAAGATTCCCTGAAAGTGATGTTTAATCCAGAGTCTTATTCTCTTTCATATGAGAATGAATTCAGCAAATACCAGGGTATAAATACGACTGCAAAGAGCAGTAAATATATCCTGAGCAAGCCGGCGGACCTTTCGTTGAAAATTATTATAGATGGCACCGGTGTTTCAGAACAAGGGATAGTTACCATTTTTAATAAAAAAGATGTTTATGGAGAGGTTCAGCAGTTCTTAAATGCCACAGTGGATGTGGATGGTGATTTACATGAGCCAAAGTTCCTAAAAATAGTATGGGGTAAGCTTAGTTTTGATTGCAGGCTTCTGAGCGTAACCGTTAACTATACACTATTTGACCAGAGCGGCAATCCCTTGCGCGCTGAACTGGACACTTCTTTTAAGGCGGATACTGACAATACAAAAGCACTTAAGAAAAGTAACCTTAGCTCTCCAGATCTTACCCATAAAAGAACTGTGAAGGAGAATGATACATTACCACTTTTATGTGAATCTATTTATGGCACACCCGATTATTATTTAGAAGTGGCCAAAGCCAATAAGCTGACTAATTTCAGAGTGCTATATCCTGGACAAGAACTGTTTTTTCCTCCTGTCAAAAATAAATAATGAGTATTCCATTAGTCCATATTACAAGTAACGGTAAACTCATTAGTGAGACTTATGAACTATTATATGTTGATGTAAAAACCGAATACAACAGAATCCCCTATGCAGAGCTTGGCTTTATTGATGGAGACCTTGCCCGGCAGGAGTATAAGATAAGCGAAAGTGCAGACTTTGAACCAGGAAAAGAAATAGAAATAAAGCTGGGTTATAACAGCACAAAGCCAATAGACAGGCCACAGACCGTCTTTAAAGGAATTGTGCTGAAACAAAGCCTGCAACTGAATCAGGGTGGATGTATACTGGTGGCTGAATTAAGTGATGCTACTGTAAAAATGACTTTTAACAGGAAGAGTAATGTATTTGAAAATGTAAAAGACAATGCCATTATCAGCAAGCTGATTTCTAATAATGGTTTATCAGCAGGCTCTATTGATACAACTACTGTACAACATAAAAAAATTGTTCAGTATGGATGTACTGACTGGGATTTTATATTGAGCCGTGCAGAAGCAAATGGATTATTGATATCAGTAAATGCTAGTGTCATTTCTACCAATGCACCGAACCTAACAGGAGGAGCAACAGCTAAGTACACAGTTGGTATAGATGAAATCTATGATTTTGACCTGGAGGCGGATGGACGTAATCAATATGCAGAAATTACAGGCGCTTCCTGGGACGTAAAAAAACAGCAGGTAACTACGTCTAAAAAAGCGAAAAGCTTTAGCCTGACACAAGGTAATTTTAATCCAGGCGCTATTGCAAAGGCAATAGGAGCAAGCAGTGATGCACTCTTATCTGCAACCAGCCTGGAAGAGAATGAGGCACAGGCCTGGGCTGACGCAAAGATGATAAAAAGCCGGTTGTCTATGCTGAGAGGAAGATTAAAAGTACGGGGTGATGCAACAATCAAAGTTGGCAACCTGATTGAAATCAACGGTGCAGGAAAAAGATTTTCAGGCAAAACATTAGTAACTGGCGTTCGCCATTATTGTGGCTTAAATGGCTGGGTTACGGATATACAGTTTGGCCTTCCTGCTATATGGTTTACCTCGCAAGCAGATGTTACCGATACTAAAGCGGCTGGCCTACTACCTGGGGTAAATGGCTTACAGATAGGTGTGGTAGATAAATGGGAAGAGGATCCTGACAAGGAAAACAGGGTTAAAATAAAGGTTCCAGCAATCAATACGGATAAAGGCACCTTATGGTCTAGATTAACTACACCTTTCGGCGGAAAAAATGCAGGCATATTTTTTCAGCCAGACCCTGGCGATGAAGTCATACTGGGCTTCCTGAATGATGATCCGCGCCAGCCTGTGATCCTGGGAGCGGTTCATAGTTCTGCCAACCCTCCACCTTTGAAGCCAGCAGATAAGAATCCTGAAAAAGGGATTGTAACAAAAGGGGGCATCAAGATTTTGCTTAATGATGAAAACAAGTTATTGACAATAGAGACTTCTGATAAGAATACTATTATCATCAATGATAAGGATAAGACCATCGAAATAAAAGATGCCAATAATAACACCGTTACGCTAAGTTCTGACGGGATTACATTGGACAGTGGAAAGGATGTAATTATCAAGGCAAAAGGAGGTATTAAAATGCAGGCATCTGCAAAAGTAGAAATCAAGGGAAGTGAAATTGATATAACGTAAAAGCCCCCAGCCCCTAAAGGGGAGTATGCAGTAGCCCTGGCTCTAAAGGGAGTAGTGAGAGCCGCAGTCCTAAAGGGAGTATGAATCAGATAGGGCGTATATAGGGCTTTGATTAGAAGTTACCTGGGAGGAGATAAGGAGTAACATAGAAGTATAGCAGGAAGAGATTAGGTATAACTTAAGTATAAGTTAGGTATAAGCTTAAGTATAACTTAGGGATAACTTAGGGATAGCTCAGGGATATCTAAGATTCGAAAGGGGATATTTTAGGGTAAGTAAAGCATTCTACAGCTTGAAGTATTATCATCTGATTCTCCGGAGATAGCCGATGAAATTGTTTATCATTAAATGCATTATCATATGAACGAACCAATTAACATGAAGTTTACAGTAGGAGAGCTAAACCTGATACTTGAAGGATTAGGTAATATAGCCTACTACAGAGTGCATGAGTTAATACACAAAATACACAGCCAGGCACAGGAGCAGGTAAATAATATGGCAAGTTTATCTGAGGCTAATACTAACAGTCCACAAGGAGTTGCAAAAGCGGGTAATGGGGTGTATGATGAGTAAGGAGTGGTTGGTCAGGCTATTTACATTCTGCATTCAATACTTACATTAAAGAAACAGATTTATGAGACCTCTTGTGCAAGAATATTAATTACATAGTATTATGAATGAGGATGAAGCTTTTTTGGGTAAAGGCTGGAGCTTTCCGCCTACATTTTTTTCTTCAGGCGCTGAAGTAGAAGTGGTATTTGGAGAGGAAGACATCAGGCAGAGCCTGTATATACTGTTTGGCACTTCTTTGAATGAACGCGTCATGTTTTCTTCTTATGGCTGCGAATTATCCCGATACTTGTTTGAGGAGGTTGACCAGACGCTTGTTAACGGGCTTACCGGGATCATTGAAGATGCTATACTGAATAACGAGCCTAGAATAAGTACTAATTCTGTAGATGTAACAAAGAGCAGTACCGAAGACGGGCTATTGTTGATATCGATTGATTATACCATCCGTGCAACCAATAACCGGTACAATATGGTGTATCCATTCTACATCAACGAAGCAAACACTTAACGCTAAAAACCAAGCATATGTCTGATTACGCAATCCTTGATGGAGACCAGGCGGTTTTTATGCCTGCATTTGGAGCGGCAGTTATAGTGGTACGGCCTGGCAGGATGATAGCTTCAGGTATGACCACTCTCCTGGGTAAGAAGATATGTGTGAAGGGAGATGAAACAAAATTGATCGTTCCTGGTTGCGCATATATAACCCCTGTGTATAGCATTCCGGGTGTAGGTACATTAAAAATTAATGCATTAGGTGGGAATCAGACTTCAAAGAAAACTAAAAGCGGAAGCAAGGAAGTGATTGTAAAGGGCAGCAGTTTCAAAGCAGTATTTGAAGTACAAACACCGGCGCAGCAACCACCAAAAGGTCTTACACCGCCAGTGCCTGATGCCGCCCCTCAGTATTCCGGTAACGGAACTTTCATTACAACGAATATAAAGTTCAAGGTCAGTTAAACCGTAAACTGAATAATATGAACAGCGGGCTTTCATTGACAGCAATTTTACAAAGGGATGGTACAGGGCAGGCACAACGGCAGATACCCGAGCTCAACCCTGATTTTATACCTATTGAAGAACGAAGCCTTAAAGACTGGATTTCCTTTGCACAACAATATGCAAAAGAACTGAACTTTTTTAATGAAGATAACCTACCCAACAACACATGGGAAGCTTTTCTGTCGGACATCAATATATCAGACCTGCTTATTTACATTGAGAATCCTGATGCTTTTTCCGGTAATGCTGAAGTAGTGAGAATGCTGTCACGCCCACATCTTGTTTTATTTATCAGCTTCCTACAGTTATTAGGTTTTATTAAAGACCAGATCAATGAATTTACAAAAAAGCATCTCGACTTTTATTATTATGACATATTAGGACTTACTCCAAAAGGTCCGGTTCCTGATGAGGCAAACGTAATTGTTCAACTGGTGGATGATGTAAAAGAACTTTTTGTACAAAAAGGGACCCAATTGTTAGCCGGACAAGATAGTGCAGGCAAAGATCTGATCTATGTAACGGAATGGGACACCGTGATCAACCAGGCACAAATTCAAAATATCAAAACATTCTATACCGGTAAAAAAACAACAATATTAGAACAAGTTCAAGGAGAGAATAATGATGACCGGCTTGTAAAGATGATGCAACTGGCACTTGGAGATCCAAATCCTGGCGATCCTTTGCCATACCATAACGGTTCATTGGTGGGGATAGGAGAATTAAGAGCTATAAGCAGCAATCTTTCAGATCCAAATAATCAACTTTACCTAGAGAACAAACTATTCTTTCTCAGAATAGAAGATTTTACTGATATCATTAATAGCTATGCAACACCTACCGCAGATTGGGATAGAATAGTATATATGCTTAAAGCAGCTTACAATTTAAAGCTCTCAGCACAAAATGCAAGTAATACTCCAGACTCTGCTTCGGGCGCTAATGGCACTTCACTCCCACAAGCAAATATGTTGATTGAGCCTGTTAAGGAAGAATGGGGAATTGCATACGCTACCAGCGATGCTAAGGCAAGTGCATTTACATCCGGCACCAGCGGAGATACGACCCTATACTTTAACAGCTTTGGCAAAGGTCATACTCCAAATGAAATAGCTGCTGCAAAGCCGGCAAGCATTGGTCTTGCAATATCATCACCACAATTGTTATTGCAGGAGGGAAACAGGACCATAAACATAAGCCTCTCTTTTGAAAACAGTGGTTTGATAGATAATTTACCAGCAGACCCCATATCGGCTTCAGATGATATTAATAATTTCCCTTTTTCTTTTTACATGAGTACTGGTGAAAACTGGTACCAGGTAAAGGGATCTGTAACAAAGGATACTGCAACAGTACAAAGAGCTACATTACAATATATTAATCATGTAGCGGACAATAAAGGTGAAGCTTATGTTGCTGTACTCAATAATGATGTCATACAGAAGAGCAGTGGAACAGATTTCAGTAATGCTGATATAGGTAAGTATTTTGTTTTGGAAGATGGAATGGTTTACCGGATTGTTGATTGGATTGATAACAACACCGTTAAAGTGGGGAATAAAGGCAAAGTAAATAACCAAACTACTGAAACGAGGAAGTATAACAGGGATGAGGTGTTTACTGCTGCAATGCAGATCATTCTTTCATTAAATGAAACAGACCCTCCCCTCTTAGCACCTGCTGTGCCTGGTGAGGTGATCACAGTTCAAAGTATTTATCCTGTTATCGGTATTGTATTAAACCAGGTAATGCCGGATGGTAAACCATCAAACTACCAGTTGTTCAAAAATCTTAAGTTACAGGGTGTGCATGTAGGTGTAAAGGCAGAAGGACTAAAAACACTAACCTTACAGAATGATGATACTACTTTAAATTATAAAAAACCATTTGAGCCTTTTGGTGTAACACCTGAAACCGGCAGCCTTTTCTATTTTGCACATTCAGAAATTTGCAGTAAGCCATTAGATATGCTGACGTTGCATTTTGAGTGGATGAATGCGCCCTCAGACTTTGCAGCTTATTACACCGGGTATAGTATTTCTTTAAATAACGGTTCTTTTACCGCTGATTTAAAGTGTATAGATGCAGGCATTTCAATTGATATAAATACAAAAATATTGCTCTTTGACAGTACTGATGCCAAAAAACCAAATGCGTTTACTACTAGAGTAAGCAGCCTTCCGGCACAATCTGTTACAGAAGAAACGGAGGTTATAAACTGGAAAAGATATTTTAGTCTGGAACTGGGCTCTCCAGACTTCCAGCACAATGTTTATCCGGAACTACTTACTAAACAAGCTTACAACAATTCAATAACAATAGGTAAAGCTATCAGCAGTACTACTTCAACTACTGTTAATATTACACCACCCAATCCTCCTTATACACCCAAATTAAAATCTTTCACTGTTGATTATACAGCTTCATTTGAGATTGATTTCAATGCCACTACAACTAACGAGGAAGACAGCCTTCTTCATATTAATGTTTTCGGATACAGCACCCCTGCTATTCAGACATCTGAAAGTTCGGGTAAAGCAATAAATTGGGTTTACTTCCTTCCACAGTTTGAGAACGAGGGTGAGCTCTATATTGGCATTACCAATCTTACTCCACCACAAAACCTGTCTCTCTTTTTCCAATTAGCAGAAGGAAGTGCAGATCCTGATCTTAACAAGCCACCGATTAGCTGGAGTTATTTGAGCAATAATAGCTGGCAAGCATTAGAGGGCACCGACATAGTTTCTGATTTAACCAATGGGCTATTGAATACCGGGATTATTGAACTGGCTATTCCTGCCGATGCAAACAGCGGGAATACATTGTTGGGGCAAAGCCTCTATTGGCTAAGGGCAAGTGCAACTGCTAATACTGATGCTATACCCGATACAATTGATATACTTACTCAAGGCGTAAGTGCAGTTTTCACTGATAATGATAACGCACCGGAACACTACCTTAACCTGCTGTCACCGGGAAGTATAAAGGATACCGTGGCAGCGGTGCCGGAGATAAAAAAGATCAGTCAGCCATATTCTTCGTCGAAAGGAAAGCCGGCGGAAGAGGATAGCCAATTTTATATACGGGTAAGTGAGCGTTTGCGCCACAAAGGCAGGGCACTTACTATGTGGGATTATGAGCACCTTGTATTAGAGCAGTTCCCTGAGATTTATAAGGTAAAATGTGTGCCGGCCGATGACATTGGATCAACAGATATTATAGTCATTCCGGATATAAAAGGCAAACTGCCGTTCAATCCGTTTGAGCCAAAAGCACCGTCAAACGTTATTGATAATATTCAGAAATATTTAGAGTACCGCGTTCCTGCATGGGCAATTGTTAAAGTAAAAAATCCATCCTATATACAGGTAAAGGTGCGCATAGCTGTAAAAATAAGAGAAGACTACAGCGAAAGCTTTTTTATTGCCAAACTAGAAGAAGATCTGATCCGGTACTTAGCTCCATGGGCATACGATGAGGGGGCTGATATATTTCTGGACAGGAGATTAGATGCCGATGTGATTGTCAATTTCGTAGCAGAAAGGTTCTATATAGAATTTGCATCAGACATCTATCTATTTACCAGTACGAATGGTATTGATTTTACCAAAATAAACCTTGTTAATGGAGAGAATTACGTTCAGGTTTATAAACCGGGGGATATACTGGTCTCTGCAAGAGAGCATGTGATTGACGTAATCCGGCAGGAGTATAAACAAAATAACTATCAAGGTATTGGCTACCTGAAGGTGGGACTAGACTTTCAATTAAAATAAAGGGAACAGCTAAATACTTATGATATTACCTTATTGATTTAAGAACTAACAAAACCTACGTTATGTCAAACAGAACTACTTTAAAGAGTTATTTTATAACCAATGCTATTCCTAAGCAAAGTGATTTTGCTGATCTGATTGATTCTTCTTTGGTGCAGTCTGAAGACAGTATAAGAAAACAGGGTTCTGATCCTGTTGCCGTACAGGCACAGCAAGCAGACCAGAATGGCATACAGCAGGTGTTGCATTTCTATAAGAACTTTAATGATGCCAATGCTGCCTGGAAATTTAGTTTACTAACTCAGGGAACTACAAACCCTGTAAGCGGGTTAAACATTGGAAATCCAGCTACGGCACAAAGTTGTCTTTTTATAAAAGAGAGTGATGGCAGTATAGGTGTTGGAACCAACAATCCTATGGCTAAGTTGCATATAAGCGGAAATGCAGTAATTGATGGGAAGTTGGGTATTGGTATTACCAGTCCCTACTTTCAGCTTTCCAATACGAATGTGAATACAATTGGTGCTGATGGCATTGGTGGTAATCCAGGCTCCTTTTCATGGGCAGCGAACCAAGCAGGATATGTTGCCCAGATATTCAACCAGGGCTCAGATTCAAATGCTAATGGATTAACTGTAAAGATAGCTTCCAATATTGCTACAGCACTAGATATAAGTCAAGGGACACAGCAATTGGGAGTGGGCACATCCTTATTGGTAGTAAAGGGCAATGGCAATGTAGGTATTGGCACTATAAATCCCCGATCAAAACTTGATATTGGACCTATAAACAAAGGTCAACTCGGTGCTGTTTTTGGGAGACTAGCAGAAGGAGATACATCTGATGAAGGTACTTTTTTAGGTGTAAGGGGGTATGTTACCCAGATTGATAAGGATTTTCCGGTGGATAGAAAGAGTTTTGCTATAGAACATAGCTTTTACGGACAGCTTAATAGTTCTATTAATTTCTTCAGAGGAATTAACAAAACAGGTGGATTTATAACTTTTAATACGAATAGTAATACCGAACAGATAAGAATAGATCCTAATGGCAATGTTGGCATTGGTACTACATCACCAAATGCAAAATTACATGTAGCAGGATTTAAAAGTGGTAACATAGCTAGTTACAGATGGTTTGCTTATAGCAATGCCGGCGCATGGGGCGATACATCAGCAGCTGGTGCACCTATTTCTATAATGGCATCAGATCGTGTAGTTGCATCAGAATTTGATGCCACATCAGACTTAAGAATAAAGAAAGATTTTGTTGTTGATAATTCTCAGCAAAGCTTAGAAACATTAAACCAAATACAGATAAAAAGCTTTCATTATAAGGATGAGATTGAACATGGGAGGGCATGGAATAAAGGTGTAGTAGCGCAGGAACTGGAAGCTATTTTTCAGGAAGCTGTAAATACACATACTGATTTTGTTCCTGATATTTATTCACTGCCCCAGTCTGTTACTTTAAGCAACAATATACTTGCTGTTACTATGGAAAGCCCACACGACCTGGTTACCGGTGATACTATACGGCTCATCACAGCAACAGGTATGAAGGAAGTACAAGTTGTAAAAACAAGTGATAGTAGCTTTTCGGTTAACGACTGGAGGGAAGAAACAACAGATATTTTCGTTTATGGCAAACAGGTAAATGATTGCCGTACGGTAAACTACAACAGCATTTTTTGCCTGGGCATCAGTGCCATTCAGGAATTGTATAAGCAGTTGAAGCAGCTTAAAAAAGAAATAGAAACAATAAAAGAAAGAATACCTGCATTGTCTCCTGCTATTTCAGGCGTAAGCTTATAGATAATATTATACCAGCTTCAAACAAGTATGCAGATAAAAGCTGCGAGCTATGAGCCGTGAGCCTTGAGCAGGAAGAGCTTTGATCTTGAGCAAAGTGTATTGGATACTACCAAATTGAAAATTGGTATAATAACAGCTTCAAACAGACTTCCAGATAACAGTCCATAGGTTACTGACTTCCTGGGAGATCCTGGGATTTGGCGGTTACAAGTGTGTATGGATCAGTAATGGAGTAAATAGAGCATTGGGAAGGAGTAAATACTAAGGAGACAGGGAGGAGATCAGGTATAACTTAGGTATAAGTTAGGTATAAGTTAGGTATAAGTTAAGTATAACTCCAAGCATTCCCAGAGTGAGAAGAAAGGAATTTAAGGATTTAAGAAAATTTGGCTTTGGTTGCTGCCAAGCAGGATTAAGATTTACGAGGGGAGTGCTGTGAACAGCTATTACCAGATTAAAACAGATTAACTGAGATAAGTGGCAAACAGCAAACATTTAGTCCATGGCAAGGACTATATTCTTACTAAATTAAAAATGGTATTACATCTATATTGCTATTGAGAAAGAATTGCCCGCCAAACAATATTATAACAAATGGATACTAACACCAATAATCAGCCTGTCACTATCTCAACGGACCCACCTGTATATCCAGCGTCCGATTTCCGGTTTCTTCGCAGTGAAGGTTTAAAATGGATTCAAAAATTAGCAAGTACAAGCTGGACTGACCACAACACGCACGATCCCGGCATTACAATTCTTGATTTGCTGTGCTATGCAATTACGGATCTGAGTAATCGCCTGGATTATGATATGAAGGATTTGCTGGCAGTGGAAACCGGCAATGCTTACGAAAGCCTATATAGCCCGGCACAGGTACTTACCGTAAACCCGGTTACTTTGTTAGACTTCAGAAAGATTCTGTTAGACATTGAAGGTGTAAATAATGCCTGGATAGAAAAGCAAACAGAGGCTGATGTGAAGCTGTACTATTTCGCGGATGAAAACGAGCTTCGCCTAACTGATAATAGCAATAAAAGCCAGTTGCTTACTATAAAGGGTATTTACAATGTATCCCTTGATCTGGAATCCGGCAGTACCAATATTGCAGTAACAGACAGATTGAATGGCAGCAGGAATCTGTGTGAAGATTATAATAAAATCACCGCACTTTCCTATCAGTACCTTGCTGTTTCGGGTATTATAGAAATAGGGCAGACAGACGATATAAATAAAACCGCAGCCGGTATATTATTCAGAATTGCCAGCTTTATTTCTCCGACGGTTAATTTCTATACACTTACAGAAATGCTGGCTAAGGGGAAAGCTATTGATGAGATCTTTGAAGGACCAGCTTTGGCACATGGATTTATAGATGATGATGAACTGAGCAGTACAGATTTGAAAACAGAATTGCATACGTCAGATATCATTCGCGAAATAATGGATGAGCCCGGTGTGCTGCGGGTAAGCAATGTAAGTATAAATATAAACGAACCGAGCAGCTCAGCAACAGCCGTTCAGAATTGGTTTCTGCAACTTGATACCACTAAAGTTCCCTTACTGGATGTTGAAGAAAGAAACGGGACATGGCTTACTGACAAACTTATATTCAGGAAATATGGAGCTACCCTCACAACAGATGCAGATAAAGTAAGAACATTCTTTAATGATCTTATGGCTGCTCAATCTAATCCATCATTATCAATACAAGAACGGGACATTGTGCCTGCACAGGGGGAGTATTATCCAATCAGCGATTACTATTCTATTCAAAACCATTTTCCACAGGTATATGGCATTAGCGAAACAGGGCTGCCGGAATTGGCCTCCCCACTTAGAAAAGCACAAGCAAAACAGTTAAAAGCCTATCTGCTTTTCTTTGAGCAAATACTAGCCAACTATTTCTCACAGGCTGGGCATCTTAAAGACCTATTTTCCTTCTCCAACACCAACGTAAATACTTACTTCTACCAATCGCTTCAAAATATTGTGCCCGGTGCTGAAGACATCCTTACTAATGGTAGCGACAACAGAATAGCCGGCTATGTGGAATCATTTAATGATGCATTACAGCGCAAGAACCGCTTCTTTGACCATATGATTGCCAGTTTTGGCGAGAGCTTATCAGAATACACCCTTCAAACACAAAGTTATGAGCAATGGAAAAATCTAATTAATAGCAGTACTTCTGCAGCTAATGCAGCTACAACAAATGTTTTAGAAAAGCTGGTAAGCGATAAATTAAGATTCTTATCAAATTATCCGCTTATCAGCAATGACAGGGGAAAGGCATTCAATTACAAGGAAAAGAGTTGGGATACAGATAATGTTTCCGGACTTGAAAAAAGAATAGCAGCCAAAATAGGTATAGAAAACTTTAACCGGCATAACCTTAATGATTCAGATGAAGAAGGCTTTCATTTATTGGAACACATACTGTTGCGGCCGGTACAGGAAGACAGTGATGCAATCACTCCTTATTTGGTTACAAAACCTATAGATAGTTTTCAGGATGCCGGAAATAACAATGTGATCTGTAATTCTAAAGAGCACGGGTTATTTACAGGCGACCAGATAATGATCAGCCAGTCGGACGTATATACCAATCAAATTTATACAATCACATACCTCTCGCTGGATAGCTTTCAGATTTCAACAGCTTACCAGAAAACAACATCCGGTACTGCGCAATGGACAAGGGTAATTAATGCAAAATATCTTGCTTTTGATGTAAGCAATAAATCAATAACCGCTTTTGCAAAGGATATTAACGACCAAAATGTTATCTGTACATCACCGGATCATGGACTTGCTGTTGGCACAAACATTGAAATAAATGGAACTGTTTACTTTGACGGATTGAACAATGTGGTTGGAATTGTAAGTAAAGATTCATTCAAGATAAACCAACCAGCTACAGAACCTTCAACCTATGAAGGCATAACCGGTACATGGACAAGAATAGTGCAACCAGACTTTTACTCATTGCAGTTAACTTGTATGTTTCCTGCCTGGACTAAACGCTTTGTTAATTACGACTTCCGCACTTTTATTGAAAATACAGTCGGTAAGGAAACGCCTGTGCACATAACCGTATATATCTGTTGGCTTAATTCAGACCAGATGTTACAGTTCGAAAAGCCTTTTCAGTCTTTTTTAAACGAAATACAAGAAGGACAAACCAGTGATATAACTGATGTGCTGAAAAGACGTAAGATAAAATGGAGGGCCTACCGTAATAGCCTCATAGATTTGCTTCCGATTGGAATTAATACCTATCCGCTTGCTGATATTCCGGTTGTCTTTCCTGACAATAATACCAGGCTTATTATTCAATATAATGAGCCGGCCATAATCACATTAATGTATAGCCAGCCCGATGTGTCATACAGAGTTTGGGACGAAACAGGTACGTTGATGAATAATAGCCAGAATGATGAAGATAATAAGGGCAACGATAGACAGCTTCCCATAACAACAATCCCGCTTACCCGTGATAATTACATATTCAGTATTGAAGCGGTGAACCCGGTTACCAAATTGAGTGTCCGTTTGTTTCAGACAGTATTAACCATTGTAGGTATCAATACAGGCTTAACCGTTACTGCAAAGGAAAGTTTAGTTGATTATAGTACGCCAGTAATAATTACAATAAATAATACACAAAGCGGCACCATCTACCAGTTGGTTGATGCCAAAGATAATACTAAGATATTGAGTGATGCCGTAAACAGCGGTTCCGGAGGCAATTTGGATATTAGTACTAAAGTTCCCTTTTACGAAGACACAACAATTGCCATCAGTGCCACCAATATGCACACCAATGATAGTGCTTTTTTGGTGGCAAAGCCGGAAATACAAGTTTATCCCAATACAGCTTTAGAGATAGCACCCGAAGTACCGCAGGTAGCTGAATATAATGGAGAATTAGCCGTTATTATTAAGAATACACAACAGAGTACATCTTACTATTTACGCTTTGAAGATATAGATGATGACACAGTAAATAAAGACGTGCTAAAAGGTACAATGATCGGGGATATTGTGCCGGGCAATAATGGAACAATCAGGATGCCGGTAAAAAACCTTACAGAGGACCTTACTGTAAGTATTACAGCCCGGAAGAATGTTTCTAAAATTGAAAAGGTGCTTCCAGGAACAATTTTTATTCCAGTAAAGCCTGATATAAAAAAAGCGCTGAGTATTGTAGAACAGAATATAAAGGCTGGTGATACGGCTACTCTAAAAGTAAGCAATACACAACGCGGCATCATGTACCAGTTGCGGCGTGTAAATGGTAATAACAGCTTTACTAATATTGGCATGCCAGGGTATCATCATAAGAATTATGGTGTTGGAAAAGCAAGGATTGAAATAGAATTTGCAATAGATACCTTCACCGGCGTTGATGTATTACTGCCTGCAGGTGTCATTAAACAAACAACCACCTTTAATGTACTGGCTATTAAAGCTACAACAAAGCAACAAGCCGAAATCGGTAATATAACTATTGAACCCTTGAAGTAATGCCAGGTCTCTATGAAGTTGACAATTAACAGAAGAAAGAAGTACTTGCAGCAATTTACAGTTAGTAGTTTGGAATTTCTCTTTAATATATTATTGTGCAACAGAATCTCATCTTAATAACCAGCAGGTATAAAACTATAGCAAGTGTATTCGAAGCACATTATAAAGAAGCAGGTAATAGAGCTGCAAATGGCGCAAAGCATGAACAGGGCAGACATTCAAAGCCGTGTGTCCCGTATCTACCAGCAGGAAATTGTACCTCTGTTAGATAAACTGCTTAGCAATAAAAGTGCTTCATCCACGCTTATCATAGACCGTCTTGAAATTAATATCGGGCAAATACCAGCAGAAAGGCTGGAACATGAATTGGCAGAAAAAATCGGTAAGGCATTACAGGAAGGTCTTAATAAAATAAAAACTCCCGCTGTACCGGTAACCGGAGTAATGGTGAAGCCTGTTGTTGCACAGCTGGAGAGCCATTCAGATGAAGAATTGGTCTTTTATTTCTTACAAAAGGGTGTATTCCCCTGGTGGGCACAGGAAACCACCTATGCCTGGTTGGAGAAGGCTTTCCATTCTGTTCTTCTTCAAAAGAGTGCTAACTTTAAAAAGGGTCTTTACAGCTCTCCTGCAAGATGACGAAGTGATTAGCAGACTGATATACACTTTTAGTGATGCGTTGATAATACAGGCAGCCGAACAACTTATAAGTACCAGCATCACTACCCTCTTATCACAAAAAGAACAGCTTTCTCTTGTTTTTGCAAATTTGCTAAATGCACAGCAGTTACGGGAGTATTGGTGGCTGAGTATGTATCAAACAATAGCTGGCACAAGCATTCGTTCTGAAAAGGACTTGTTTGAAAAGGCTGGTAGCTTATTTGTACGTTTAGCTGCACAAAAGAGCAATCGAACAGACCTGCTCCAATTCTTGCAAAACGATAGAACAGTTACCGGGATTTTTGAAAAGATTACCAGCTTTACTAACTGTTCCCTTACTACTGTTGAAACAAAGGAGTCATTGCAAAAGGAAGCGGAGGAACAAACAGTTTCTGATGATACAGATAACATCAAAACTTCTGGTTTAATAAGAGAGAATTTGGAAACTAAATCCTCATCTGATTTCCCTGACAGCATATATATTTTAAATCATAAACGTATTACAAGAAATCTTCTGTCTAACGACATAGATAAGGTGTATATCCTAAATGCAGGGCTAGTATTGTTATGGCCATTTTTGCATCGCTTCTTTCAGAATATAGGTTTAGCAGACGATAAAACAATTACAGATGAAAAGAATGCAGAACGAGGCTGTCTTGTACTCCAATATCTTGTTACGGGCAGCACGGAAGAATTGTTTGAGGCACATTTGCCACTCAATAAAATTCTTTGCGGCATTCCTTTGTTGCAGCCGGTGAATATGCATTGGGTAATCAGCGATGAAGAAAAAGCAGTAGCAGAAAACTTCCTGCTTGCCGTGATACATAACGGTGGCACAGGCTGGAAGAACTTATCTGTTGGTGGCCTGCGTCAGGCATACCTGAACCGTGAAGGTATTATCAGTGGCAGAGATGGCAACTGGCTGCTGCAGGTAAAGCGTGAAACTTATGATGTGTTGGTAGATCACCTGCCGTGGACGGTACAGGTGGTGAAGATGCCCTGGATGGAAAGGCTGGTGTTTGTGGAGTGGTAATAGATCACGACAAATCATAGCAATGATTGTTATTCGTTCTATTGAGTTGGATAGATGGTAATTACCCTCCATTGAGCCTTTGGAGTCGCTCCTTTGTTTGCTTTTAGCAAGTATCTTTCCAATACAGCTACAGCATGTGTGATATTAGATTCCATCGCAAACCGTGGAATGGCTGGATCTTGGTACTCATATCCACTTGATGTTACACCAATTTGTCTTTGTTTTCTTACGGCTGTTACGTTTACCCCTTCAACTTCTCCTCTAATAACAAGCCGGTTATCACTATACGGATCTGCAATCCATGAGGCAACTGCCTTACTGTTAGATACTAAAAGCTGTTCTAATGCCGTGTTTTGATCCTCTTCGGAATCAAATGTAGTAGAAAGAGGTATATTTCTACCTACCAAATAAGCCTGATCCTTCGCTGCGTGACGCTCACGGGCATGCCCACCAGTTTGTTCTGAAACATCTAGTTTTAAGTCAGTATAATTTACATCTAGTCCTTTACGAATATTTGGATTATTTGGATCAAGCGTTTGCTCTTTACGTATCTGTTTCTCTTTTTCTTTTTCTCTTTTCCTTTCCACCTTTCCTCTTCCAAATTGGGTTACTGTTTTGTATGATGCAATGGCTTTATGTACAGAAGAACTCGGTGTTGCATTTACATCAGGTGCATTAGCTTTCAGCTGTAATGCTTTTTCCCCCATTATATCCGCATCCTTTTCCAATGTCTCATTATCATTTACTGCGACCATCCCTTTCGTAAGTAAGGTTGGCTGAACCCTTCCTTGTTTCTGTTGTACCACATGCCATGCCTCGTGCGGCAAGTATTTTTCCTGGCCAGGCGCAATGTGTATGTTTGTTCCTTGTGCATATGCAAGTGCCTGTAATTGCCTTGGCTTATCCGAATTATAATGTATCCTTACATCATCCATACTATAGCCGGAAAGTACTTCCACATTCGCTTTTAAAGCATTGGTCAAACCAGTTTTATTTTCTTTTAATTGCAATGGATTTTGATTATAAGTCATTGCCCCTAACGGATTTTGTTTCATTTGCAATGACACCTCTTTCACATCTGTCTTCAATTGCAATGGGTTAAGCGTGGTTTTACTTGCTGTAGTATTTACAGTAGTTTTTGGTAATTCATGTTGTAGCGGTGCAGCAGCTTTCATAACACAAGTTTAATACAAGAGCGAGTAACCAAATTTACAGATAATAGAATTAGTAAGCAATGGGATAAGCTAACAGTTCATACATTTATTTTTCCTTACTCTGTTAGTCATAAAACAAAAACATTATTCATTCGCTCCCATCCTCATAATACTATTTTCCCTTCCTTATGCATCTCTTTACGAATACCGTACTTTATATCCGGCAATGTAATCTCTGTGTTACCCCGGCTCAATGCACGCAAGCTGCAATAGTGCAGCACATTCATAATAGCAGCGCCGGTAATGGCGTGTTCGGCAGCCAGCTTTGGCAGGCTTACATCCGGCGTTAACTGACAGGGTGATGTAAATGCCTTTTTCCATAACTGCAGTCGTTGATGTTCATCAGGCTTCTGAAAATCAATCATCACCTGGAAGCGGCGGGCAAAGGCTTCGTCAATATTATTTTTCTGGTTGGTAGCTAATATTACCAGCCCTGCATAGTCCTCTATGCGTTGCAGCAGGTAGGATATTTCCTGGTTGGCATAGCGGTCGTGTGCATCGTTGGTAGCGGTACGCTTGCCAAACAAAGCATCGGCTTCATCAAAAAACAGGATCCAGTTTTTGTTCTCTGCCATATTGAACACTCCGGCTAAGTTCTTCTCCGTTTCGCCAATGTATTTGGATACTACCATCGAAAGGTCAATACGGTACACATCCATATTTGCCCATTTACCTAATAAAGTTGCCGTAAGCGTTTTGCCAGTGCCCGGCACGCCGGAAAAAAGTACCCGAAAGCCAGGTTTTATCTTATTGCTAAAGCCCCATTCATGCAGCACGGTATTACCATGCTGCAGCCAGTTCTTTATTTCTCCCAGCCCGCTCATTACTTCATTGGATACCACCAGGTCATCCCACTCCAAACCGGTGGTAAGCCGTGTAGCAGGGAAATGGGTAGAGAAGGCAGGCTTAAAGTGTCCGCCTGTAGTGAGCAATGTAAGATATTCAGCAGAAGGGGTAAGCATTCCGCTAAGGCGTGGCTCGTGTGCAGCAACGGGTTGTAAGTGCACCATGTTCTCAGTAACAAAAAAGTGAGTATCATCAAACAGGTGAAGCATGTGATAACGTCGCTGCAGGTCATTACCGGCTAAGAGAAAAACAGCCGTTTCGCCGGTAGGCAGATGCACACCGTTTGCCCCCTTTTGTCCGCCCAACTGAGTAAACGGGTGTCCGGTATTTTCATTTTTCATCAGCAGCATATCTAACAGTTCTGGCTGCAGGTGTGGCACAAGTGATAACAGTAGTACAAACCTCTCAGTGTGAGACATATTGAACTGGCGTATTACTGCTGCATAAGATGAAGGATCCTCCGTAATATCGGGCGGTAGGATAGCTTCAACCGGCTGCTGGTTAGTATCGTTGTTAAAAGAGATAGCACCACGGGCAGCCACAACAGATGCAAACCATTGCAGTTCCTTTGTAGCAGTAGCAGCATTTGCCTGAATAATGTTCACAATATGGTTAATTATGTATTGGAAATAAAGTTAAGCCTTTGCTTATTTTGATGAGTGTCTTGGGAAAATTAATGTAGCAATGCGGCTATCATTCTGAAATATTCATTCCAGACATCAGGTGCTACCAGTTTGTTATGGTAAACGTCTAAAATTTCTAGTCATGATCTTGAAAGACTTGGAGCTATACCTAAGTTATACTTAACTTATACCTAACTTATACTTAAGTTATACCTAACTTATACCGGATCTCCTCCCTATTTACCTAATAGTACCTTCTGATAAATTCCCTATATACGCTATACATAAACTATAGGCACCAGTAACAGGTAACCGGAAACCGGTATCTGGTATTACTACCCTTTGAACCTTGTCCCTTAACCCTTGTTTCTTATCCCTTCTCTCCTATCTCAAAAATCCCATACATCTCCCCAAATCTCCGTCTATCTTTGCGCGCATGAAAATTTTAATGGTGTGCCTTGGCAATATCTGCCGCAGCCCGCTGGCAGAAGGGATCTTGAAGCATAAGGCTAAAAAGGCAGGATTGAACTGGATTGTAGAAAGTGCGGGTACCGGTGGTTACCATACCGGCAAGCCTCCGCATCATTTATCACAGAAAGTAGCAAAGCATTACGGCATAGAGATCTGCAATCAACGGGCAAGATTGTATATAAAGAATTTTATACTGGAGTACGATAAAATATACGTAATGGATGCACAGAACTATAATGATGTAAAACGCATCAGCGGCAACCTATGGGATTCTTCAAAAGTAGACTTGTTACTTAATGAAGTATATCCCGGCGAAAATCGCAGTGTACAAGACCCCTATTTCGGTACGGAGCCAGGTTATCACGAAGTATATGCTTTAATAGAAAAAGCCTGCGATAATATTATTAAGAAATACGGCATAAAAGAAACTGTTTAATTATACCTATGAAACCTTCTATACCGCAAGGTATGCGCGACTTTAGCGCGGCTACGGTGCGTAAGCGCAACTATATCTTTTCTACTATTCGCAACATATTTGAGAATTATGGTTTTCAGCCGCTGGAAACACCGGTTATGGAGAACCTGGAAACCCTTATGGGTAAGTACGGCGAAGAGGGTGATAAGCTGATCTTCAAAGTATTGAATAATGGTTTGAACGATCCGAAGAATACAGCAAAAGCTACTGTTGCTTTTGAGAATGTAATGCAGGGTAAAAATGATAAGAACCTTACTGAGCGTGCCTTACGTTATGATCTTACCATTCCTTTTGCACGCTATGTAGCAATGAATCATGGTCAGCTTAGCTTTCCATTTAAGCGTTATCAGATACAACCGGTGTGGCGTGCTGACCGTCCGCAGCGTGGACGCTACCGGGAGTTCTATCAGTGCGATGCAGATGTAGTGGGCAGTTATTCCCTGTTGAATGAGGTGGAATTAGCTGCATTGTATGCTGATGTATTTAAGAAGCTGGATATTGATGTAGAGATCAAAATCAATAACCGCAAGATCCTGGCTGCTCTGGCAGAAGTATGTGGCGGCAGCGACAAATTAGTGGATATTACTGTTGCTATTGATAAGCTGGATAAGATTGGCATTGAGAAAGTGAAAGCAGAACTGAGGGAAAGAGGATTGAATGAGGAACAGGTAAACATCATTGAACAATACTTATCCATCAACGGCAGCAATGAAGAAAGAATTGCACAGGTAAAGACTTTGCTTGATAATAATGACTTGGGTAAAAAAGGAATAGCAGAGTTAGAATACATCATCAACTTCCTTCCGTCAACTATTAACCAACAACTGACAACCGACTTTACCCTTGCACGCGGACTTAACTATTATACAGGAACCATCTTTGAAATAAAAGCAAAGAGCGTACAAATGGGGTCTATTGGCGGTGGAGGCAGGTACGATGACCTTACGGGTTTGTTTGGCGTGCCTGATCTGCCGGGAGTAGGCATTTCTTTTGGTGTGGACAGGATCTATGATGTAATGGAAGAACTGAACCTGTTTCCCGCGGATATAGCTACCGGCACGCGTGTTTTGTTCTTTAATTTAGGTGAGCAGGAAAGCAGGGTCGCTTTTGCACTCATGCAACAACTGCGCAGTAACAATATTCCTTCGGAGTTATATGCAGAGACAGCCAAGTTTGACAAACAGTTCAAATATGCGGAAAAGAAGAATATTCCTTTTGTGGTGATTATAGGCAGTAAAGAAGTTGAAGAGAAGACCTGTGTTATTAAGACTTTACAAACAGGGGTTCAGCAGACTATTAAGCAGGAGGAACTCGTTGATTTTGGGTTTGCAGTTTAGGGTTTATGCAAAACATATTCATTACCCATATTAAAGCTTCTTATGTGCTATCCATAAGAAGCTTTTTCGTGAATAGTACTTGCCCTACACCGAAGCTACTGTATAAGCCTGAAGTTGGGGGTCATTGAGGATTTTTATATTCTTGTCCTTTACTTCAATTACTTTATCATTAACCAGTTCGTTCATAATCCGGAAGATGCTTTCGTAACTGGTACCGGCAAAGGATGCAAGGTCCTGGCGGTTAAGTATGATGTTGATATTACCATCTTCATCTAGCCCAAACTGCTCCTTAAGCATTAACAGGCTGTCTGCTATACGCCCTTTCATATCCATATGTACGAGGTTTCGCATACGATGCTCGGCAGCCTGTAGCTCATGTGCATAGAATATCATCAGCTTAAAGGTTAACTCAGGATTCATCTTCAGAGAAGAAAGGAAAAAACTCATTTCCACAAAGCAAATGATGGTATGCTCCAATGCAGTTGCTGAAACGGGGTAGGTAGTATAGCCGGCAAAACCCCGGTGACCTACAATATCGCCCTCCATTGCAAACCGTATAATCAATTCCTTTTCCTGCCCCCAATGCTTATGCACTTTCACTTTACCCTTATACAAAAAGTAAATACCCTCTACAGGTTGTCCTTCTGTAAAAAGAGTTTCACCCTTTTTGTATTGAATATTCTTTTTATTGATAGCTATTAACTGCAGCCAGTCGGGCTGGCAGCCCTGGCATAAAAAGCAACTACTTACATCACAACTGTTTTTGGTCTTACTCATAGTAAAGAGCACAAGGTATTATATGACTCAAAATAAGCAATTAAATATGCTATGTGGAATGCATTTTGTAATAAATAAAATAAATTTAACTGTAAATAGATTCTATATAGAATAACTTTGCAGCGCAAAATACAGATCTGTCTAATATGAGCAAGCATACAAATACATCGGCAATCCCGGTATCCCCTTCTTTAAACAGGACTTTCGCTAATACGGATGCTTTACCTGAAAGACCGCAATTATCGGGTAGGGTATTCTTTTTGAGCCTGCAAGCAGTAGTGAATGCCATTATTATAGGCGTAATTGCCAAAGGTTTGGTCTTGCTTATTCAACTCATAACCAATATTGCTTTTTATAAGCAATTCTCCTTTGAACCTTCCACGCCTGCCGGTAACCACTGGGGCTGGATGGTAGTTTTCGTACCTATTATCGGTAGCATTATCGTGGGCATTATGGCGCGTTTTGGCTCGGCAGCTATCCGTGGACATGGTATCCCGGAAGCTATGGAGAATATTATTGTAAATGAAAGTAAAATACCACCTGCCATCACCTTTTTAAAGCCTTTATCAGCAGCTTTCTCCATTGGAACCGGCGGACCTTTTGGTGCTGAAGGACCTATTATTGCTACCGGTGGTGCTTTAGGCTCAGTGGCAGGGCAGGTAATGCATATTTCGGCGAGTGAGAGAAAGATTATGCTGGCGGCGGGCGCCTGTGCGGGTATGGCTGCCATCTTTGGCAGCCCGTTGGCTGCAGTGCTGCTGGCAATTGAATTGTTGCTATTTGAGTTCTCTCCACGTTCTATTATTCCTGTTGCATTGGCTTGTGCTACGGGCGCTGCCATGCACTTAGTATTTTTTGGTAGTGAACCGGTATTTAGCATGCCTGAGATTCCATTACCAAGTGGTACTGCACTGGCTACATATGTGGTGATGGGTGCTGTGGTGGGCGTTATTGCTTCCTTAGTATCCAAATCAGTGTATTGGGTGGAAGATATGTTTGAAAAGCTACCCATTCACTGGATGTGGTGGCCTGCTATTGGTGCTATGGCCGTAGGTGTAATTGGGTATTTTGCACCGCACACAATGGGTGTTGGATATGAGAATATTACCAGTTTGCTTACTGGTAAGGTGCCCCTCGCCTTCTTATTATCACTCTGTTTTCTTAAATATTTATCCTGGGTTATTTCACTTGGCAGTGGCACCTCGGGAGGTACACTTGCCCCCCTATTTACTATAGGAGGTGCATTTGGTGCCTTACTGGGACTGGGGGTGCTCTCTATCTTTCCAGGTACTCATATCAATATTGCTACGGCAGCCCTCATCGGCATGGCTGCTATGTTTGCCGGTGCATCAAGGGCTATATTGACCAGTATTGTGTTCGCATTTGAGACTACAGCTCAGCCACATGGATTGCTGCCGCTCTTAGGTGCCTGCACGGCCGCTTATTTTGTGTCTTTCTTCCTGCTAAAGGGCAGCATTATGACCGAAAAGATTTTGCGGCGGGGCGTGCGTACACCTGATGCTTATACACCTGATGTATTACATAATGTAAATGCGGAGGATGTGATGGAAGATGATCCAGTGGTAATATGTGCAGATAATAGTATTGAGGAATTGCGTACCTGGAGTAAAGAAAATATAGAGAAGAGCAGTCAGCGTTTTTTTGTAGTGGCAGATGAGGAAGAAAACTTTAAAGGCTATTTGCAAAGGGAAAAACTATTTGATGAAGGACTAAATGAGAATTTACCTGTGAAAGATATCCTGATGGCACATAAACCAGTTGTAATAGAAGATCAGCCGGTAAGCCGGATAAGCGAAATCATGGGGCGTACAGGGATGGATGTGATTGCGGTGCTGGATAAAGAAGATAATAATAAGATTGCCGGGGTTATTACTGCACCGGATATACTTAGAGTATACAGTGAAATGCACCGGAGAGATAACCATTACCACACTTCTATTTCGCTGCAAAGGAGGACTATGCGGCTAATAGTGAAAGGGCGAACAATGATGAAGCGAAAGAAGGAAGTTGGGGTGTGATGGAGATGTACGATCCGGAGATTATTTCTCACAGATCACACCAATGAGCATCCGCAATATCTCACATCCTAAAAATCCTGCACTGTGGAGAGTCAGTGACCTTTGAACAAACGAAGCAAAAGGTGAGTAAGAGAAAATGGCTAATGCGATTGCAATTATGTGATCAAACAATAAATGAAATATAAACATCTAAAACATATAACTATGAATTACGATTATCCGCAAACCAGACTTTCCAAGAGTTTACTTACAGGCGTATTTGCCGGCATTATTGCCACTTTGGTCAATCTTGCGTATGATTATTTTTACCGTGACTTCGCGAAGTTTTATCCTTCAGAGATTATCAATGTGTCGTCAATCATCTTTGCTACTATGATATTGTTTACTTTAGCAGGCCTTATCTACTTTTTTCTTAGCAAATATGGAAAGTATGGAAATATTGTATACATTATTATTTTCTGTGCACTTACTGTTTTCTGCTTTATTGAAAGCATGCATGCACAGCGTTCCTCTGATCCATCCATCACGGAGGAATTCAGAGGATTATTGGTGGGTACGGTAGCTGTGACAGGTTTGCTGGCTGCCTTTTTAATTCCCTATCTCACCAGGCATGATACGTTGTTCAATGAGTAGGCACATGAAAAAATGACTTTATAATTTTTGTTAGATAAGATTTATTTGAATTGGACTAACTTTAGTCAAATTGTTTTACCATGGCACAAAGGACATCGCTAACTTATTCAGAATGGGAACAACTTTATAAGCTACCGGCATACATCTCTCTACTGGCAGCCAATCACGACGGCGGCATAGATAAAGCAGAAAGAAAAGCTGCTATTAAATTGTCACATATTAAAACCTATTCTTGTAATCCTCTGCTTGCATCTTTTTACGATGAAGCCGATAAGGTATTTGAAGAGAATATAGCCGAACTGGATACAACTTTACCTAAAGAGAAAACCACACGCGAGCAAACCATTAAGGAGGAAGTGACAAAACTGAATAAAATAGTTGCTAAGCTTGGCCCTGAATATGCTGGAGCTATGCAAGAGAGTATGCGAACTTTTATGCGTTATGTTTCCAAAGCACATAATAGTGTTTTTGAATACTTTTTATTTCCAATGCCCATTAAAGGGATAACAGAATAAAGCATATAGTAGTAATTACTGTATTTACTCCCAAAGCAACAGCGTCGTATGGCGCTGTTTGCATTATAACTTCTTATTAATTATTCCAGGCTCGTTTATAACAGTGGCTGGCATGAAATTAGACTATTTTGCTAAAAGCTTAACTAGTAAATGAAAGCATTTTCCTTTCTGCTGTTGTTCTTTGTTGTGATTATTGTTGGTTGTCATCGTAAGATGCATACAGGTTCGGCAACTACAAATACAAATGCTACCACAACAGCTACTTCAAAAGAGGCGGTTAAGCCTTTGTTAGACTCAGCAACGGCGGCGGGTGGAATGGCAGCCCCCACGGTGCCTGTACCTATGGCAAAGTCTATCATTATTGTGGATGCACACGGTAACTTTGCTGTAACAGAGAAGGACCTGCCACCAGATGCTTCCAGATCTATCTTAAGCAGTGCTAACGCACGTGCTTATACGCCTGCTGAATTGAAGACGCTCTCCTATCGTTATAAGCAAATACCACCAAGAATCTTATATGTGCCTGCCGAACTACAAAAGAAGAATAGCCGGGGTAGCTATTATGTGTTTGCAAAGAAATACTGGTACTGGAAGAAGCCTAATGGATACTTTTATCTGGATGAGAATTACTATAAATAATAAATGCCAGGATATTTGATGCATTGTTGTTTTTATGATTGCTTAGATACTTGTTTAATAGTGATTTTGCTGTAAATAGTTATATATCTGTTTAATGTATTAGCTCATGTCTTTCATATGCTAAGAATGTTCATTTAGTTATGAGTACCTCCGTTAGCTTCCAATGAGATATGATATTTTCGCCTATACACCGGCTCTATACTGCTTCATTGAACCAGTGTCCATCTGAAACCTTATTATGATACTTTCTGCATAGATAAAACAGCATTGTACCACAGGCGCTTTGCAGATCCTCCTTGTGGTTGATCTTTCTTTGCTGTTACTAATTCAGGCAATTTCATTATCCATAATAATAAAGGGATCTTAATCATCACTTATTTAAGAATACAAACATCCCCTTCTTCTACTTTTTTCATCACAGAACATATTGAGTTAACAGTATCATTTAAACGAGCAAACAAGTAAGCTTTTTTTAGCTGGAATGACTTTACGGTAAAATGGGTTAAGAATGCAGTTTGACCACTTTAGTCAACTACTTTTAATGAAGTAAAAGGTTATGGTGTACATTACAATGAACGCTACCTTTCAAACAAGATTGATTGATCATTCATGTAATAGCAAAGATGGAACTACTGAATATGCTATTGAGCACTGTTATAAAAAAGTTTCCTAAACAGAGTAACAGAATCGTATCATTATATGAAGTTGATAAAGATTTCAGAACGCTCTGCTCAGACTATTTATCTTGTATACAGTTTTTACAAAAACTCGAAGCAAGTGACAGTCAAAATCAATTTGCTATTAAAGAGTACATGGATATAAAAAAAGAACTTGAAAAGGAATTATACGTTTTCATTTTCAATGAAAAATGAATTTAGTGAATAGAATTAATACTGATGTTATATAAATAATGAAAACACTTTTTAAAGTAGATTACCTAATGGCAGGAATGTAAAGTTGATTATTCATAAATCCTAAAAATTATACTATGAAAAAGTTTGCCTTTTTAATGGCTTTAGCCATAAGTATTGGTCTAAGCAGTTATTCACAAAGTACAAAACTGAATATTTATGGCAGTTATGCTTTTGATGATAAGGTAGATAATTATTACAGCACTACCAGCTATTATAATGGTAAAATAAAAGGAGGATTTCTTTGGGGGGGTGGTTTAGAATTTGGTTTACATGATTATTACGGAATTGAATTGTCTTATTTAAGGCTTGACACAAAAGCTCCTATGACTTACTATGATTATAACACAAATGGTGTAAAAAACACAAGTTTTGATGTAGCTATGAATTATATTATGGTAGGGGGAGTAAAGTCGATACCTACACACGAAAAAGCTGAGCCCTATGGTGGCTTAATGCTTGGAATGGCTATCATAGATGCAAAAAATCCGGATAATGGTACTTCACACAGTGCTACAAAATTTGCATGGGGGGCACGTTTAGGAACCAATATATGGGCAAATGAAAAGGTAGGTATAAAGTTACAGGCGCAGATACTTTCTGTTCCTCAAGGGGTAGGCGGAGGGCTATATTTTGGAACAGGGGGAGCAGGAGCAGGTGTTTCTACTTATTCTTCTATGTTGCAATTTGTATTAGGCGGAGGATTGACATTTAAATTGGGTGGGCGTAAAGAGAATGCACACAAGTAAACTGAACTATAAGGGTATTTTTTTTACCAGAAAGCTTAATTTAAACTGCTAGCTGGATGGTATAATGTTATGTAAAGGAGGAATCCCCTACTGCTCTATTCAGAATACAATAAACTATTGAACACCTCGGTACACGCCATTTTTAAGCATAGGAGTAAAGGGAAACAGAGCAAGTTAAGGGAGTCTATGAGAAGTTACCGGGAGGAAATTAAGTATATGTTCAGTATATGTTCAGTATATGTTTAGTATAACTCAGGTATAGCTCTGAATGTTATGATTAAAAATATTGAATGGTGTTTACTTCTGGTATTAGCGGGATTTAAGGCATTTCCAAAAGGTAATTAGACTTATACAATGACTGTTGAAAATGGGGCTAAGATCACCTGTTATCAGCCGCAACAAGAAAAGCTAAATGGTAATATTTTTAAAGGCAGGGTTGCTATTGCAGTAAAAGAAAAGCCGTCAGATGATCCTGAGTATGTATATTTAAGTTATATTCGGGGTTATAGGGGTTGGTATGTATATGGTCCGACTGAGGTGCATGCAATTCGTTAACCTGCAAAGGGTCTATATTATAAATTACCCATACGATGAAAAAAATTCTTTTGCCATATTTAGCAGCAGTAATGAGCCTTTTAAGCTTGCCGGCTTTCTCTCAAACTAAGGAGGATACAACTGCCGTATTAGGCTTACCGGGGGACAACCTGGACCTTTATGCCGTATTGGATCTGTTTCAAAAGTCAAAAACAATTGAAGCCTTTGAGAAATCGTTAAATGATGAAAAAGAAGGGATCAATAACCTGGATTTAAACCTTGACAAAAAGGTTGATTTTATTAAAGTGGTAACCACGAAAGAGGATTCGTCTTATACATTTGTACTCCAGGTGGATGTAACCAAAACTGAAACCCAGGATGTTGCGGTTATTTTGTTAAACAAAGACAAAGGCAAGGTTTCTTTGCAGATAGTTGGTGACGAAGAATTATACGGTAAAGATTACGTCATTGAGCCAAAAGGAAATTCGTCAGTTACTGCTAATCCAGGTTACAGTGGTCAAAACCCTGTTACTGTTAATGTCCCGGCACCTACAACAACTACTGTTGTTGTTCAATCTGCACCAATCGTACAGTATGTGTATTCACCAGCCTATGTCCCATATTATCCACCTTATCATTATGGATATTATCCGCCCTGGTTTGGATTTGCAACTGTTATGGCAGTTGGCATATATCGTAGCAATAACTATTACCATCATGGGGGTTATTATGGCGGTCATTATGGTGGTGGCAATACTGTAGTTATTAATAATGGAAACAGGAATCAAATTAATCATTACAACAATAACAGAAACACATCTAATACCGTGTCAAATAACATGGCTAAGGGTAATTATGGTAATAGAACACTAATAGGCCAGGAAATGGAGCTTCTGCGTCAACACGTCCATCAACCACTCCTTCAAATAGGCCAGGCAATGGAGCTTCTGCATCAACACGTCCATCAACTACCCCATCCAACAGGCCAAGCAATGGGGCTTCTGCGTCAACACGGCCGTCTACGCCGTCTGCATCTACCAGGCCTTCTACACAGCCATCAACCAGGACCATCAACGCAGCCATCAACCAGACCGTCAACATCAAACTATTCATCTCAGGCCATCCAGCTCCAGTTCAATGGGCGGAGGTCGTTCCATGGGTGGTGGTTCCAGGGGAGGCGGCGGCGGAAGAAGACGTTGATTGCTTACCGTATTTCTTAAAAATAACAGGAAAAGATAAATGCTATACTATTTTTATTTAAATGGCATATCAGAAGCACTCATATCTCTTACAGCAACATATTTACCATTTCTTTTTTCAAACAGGCTCATATAATTTCCCGTATTAAATGGCGTATTGGCAGAATCAACAACTTTAAAAGAACCAAGTTCTACAACCTGGTTTCCATCACTTGAAACAAAAACTTCGTTCGTTTTATATGAGATCCTATCAGAATTTGAAATTACATCGGCTTTTAAAAACGATACTATTGCTTCCTTACCCACTAGTGGTGCTCTGTTTTGAAAAAAGCTTATCGCGTCATCTGCATAATAGCCTATATTTCTCACTTCTCCGCTATTGTAAAGCGCAGCAAATGAATCTTCCTTAGCCTGTATTTCTTTTTTGATTTGTTCTTTATCAATCACTACCGCTGCCGGTTCTTCTTTTTTTGCATTACAGGCGAACAGCAGACTTATTATACAACCTAAGGATACTCCTTTTATAAGTATATTTTTCATAATTGAATTTTTCTATGTTGTTTATTAATAATTAAACCAATAGCTTAAAGGTTATACAAAAAATAACACATATTGAGCATATAATCTTTTACTGTAAGTTGTTGTTTGCTACCTTTTATTCTTTATTCTTCTTCTCCTTGCCCACTCCTATGGGTATGTTGGCAAGTATTTGAAATACGCCGTTCTTTTGTGAACCTAAAGACAATTTGTCAACATCTGTTAGACCAAAATAATAGCGAATACCAAGGGCTACTGAACCTGTTTCCTTGTTTATTTTTTGAACCAAGCCAAGTGTAAAACCAAAGTCGAACCGGGTGATGTTATCTTCAATACTATTTTTATAAGTAAGGTCGCCCGATTTGAAAATATCTTTAGCTTTTGTACGCAGGTTTAGCTGCGGCCCTCCTTCTGCAAACAACAGGTTTTTGATTCTATAGCGTATCAATACAGGCAACCCGATGTTTTTTATTTCTCTTGTTACCTCTCCATCGTATAATAAACTGTCAAGACCTGCATCATTTAGAGAATATGGTTTCATTTTAGAAATACCGGTAGGGAACTTAGGAACTGCCTCAATACGAAGAAAACAATTGTCATTAAGTTTTATATTGAAGTAAAGTCCAAGATTAAATCCATTCCTTGTTTTAGAATCCATCGAATTGGAGATGTTACTAATATTTAATCCTCCTGATAAACCAAATTCAAGTTTATCAGAATTTAATTTATCTCCAAATAATAAAGCAATAATAACCTGGCTATGTACCTGTGATGCAGATAAGCATATTACCCCCAGAATACCTACAATTTTAAATGGGGCTTTTATTAACTGCATCAATTTGTTCAATACAAGATTATCTTTTATCATTTGGCAGAAGAATAAATTTTAGATGCATGATTGGCTATGCTGATCTTTTAATGTTCGCTTAGGCTTAAGCATTTAATCCTTCCTCATTTTACAAATTAAACCGGTATTGTAAACCAGCTATAACTTGCGTACGACTTCCCAGAATTCCTACTTCTGCTCTTATCATCCAACTCCTGTTAAGCTGAAACTGAGAACCAATGATGAAGTTCCACATGTCCTTTGGCTTTTTATCAAGGGAATATTGGACAGTGGAAGTACTTGCATTTGTAACTGTCTGACCTGCAGCATTCAGTACTTCACCGGCCGTGGTAAGCGCTGTATTTGCCGAGTTATGCTTTGCAATATTAACCGGATTCTTCTGTTCAGCGGGCGTAAGCCCACCCCACCACGCGTCTACTTTTTGCTGGCTTTCTGCAACCTTCATATAACCGGTATCAATCTTCTTTCCCCATTCCTCAACAGGAAATAAGTCTGAAACGTTTAAGGAACCGCTGGTGCCAGTGTTCAGTTTTACTCTGAATCCACCAACCCAAAGAGCTAAAGTTTTTTCGGGATGATGTGCCCATGTGATATTTTTTCCAAGCCGTGGTCCAAATACAAATGCAGTAGCAGGTTTTTCCAATGCACTAATGTCAGACCAGGTAAAGTTCATATCCAATATCAGGAAAAAACCGCCCACCCCAACTGTTGGGGTAATACCAAATCCATAAGTGGTTGCATCAAAATTGGCCTTTGTATCTATCGTTGTTATCTTATTCCAGGTATTACTGCTGTCAGGAATATAAACACCTGCATTAATAGCAGTTGCTGTTTTTGATTTTGCAAAGATTGCATAGACATTTAAGAACGGGAGTATCCAGATGTCTGGCCTGATATTAACCCCATTAGTAGTAGTCTGCGCTTTATCAAATCTTACAATTTCATCCAGATTATATTTGGGTCCATTATTAAATCCAATCTGGAGGTTATTAATAATAACATCAGACTGCTGGTAGATATATTGTACGCTCATGCCGGCTGACTTCTGCAGTCTAAATCCTTTCTGGGCTACTTTTTTACCCCATATAGGGAGCAGGTAAGGATATTCCATTGTTTTCATACTATCAAGCGCCTGTGCGTTCTTCTGCCCTACTAATTTGTCTGTTGTGTTCTGTGCAAATACTGATATACACAACGCACTTCCCAGTAGTATTAAAGCTAATTTCTTTTTCATAAGCCCATTGTAATTCTATGTTGAAAACATAAATACCTATATACCTATAAAATTATGCGTGAAGTTTCATCAATGTTGTTTTGGAGGGAATGTAACCGTTAAATAGAGAATGTGCACAATAAGAAAAAAAGCAATCTTTAAATTACAGAATGAATAATTCAACTAGTATTCAAAAAAAGAAAGCAAAAAGATCTATTTACTATTTTCTAGGATCTTTAATAGTTGCTTTGATACTCACATTTTTACTAAAAGAGCCAACTTTTACTGATTCACAGGTATATGCTGTTTTTTTATTGTTCTTTGCAGTCGCCCTTTGGATAACAGAAGCGATCCCTCCGTTTGCAGTAAGTCTTTTTATTTTCGCTTATCTTGTTTTTACGTTTGGGAATCCAAACATCAATTCAGCACCTGAAAAGATCGACAAGTATGTTAATACATTTTCCAGCAGTGTGATATGGCTTTTGTTGGGTGGTTTTTTTATGGCCACTGCTATGAGAAAGACGGGCCTTGATACCAGATTGCTAAGTCTTACCCTGAAAATATCAGGTTCTAAGCCCAGGAATATACTTATTGCTTTAATGTTCACCACCATGGTAGCTGCTATGATCATGTCAGATTCAGCCGCAACTTCAATGGTGGTTGCTGCGATAACACCTTTGTTAGTGTCTTTGGGTAAATCGGGTATAAATAAGGCTCTGTTATTAGGAGTAGCAATAGCTGCTGCGGCCGGAGGCATGGGTACAATACTTACAAGCACAAACGCTATTGCTGCAGGCCTAGTGGAAGAAACCGGAAGAAAAGTTTATTTTTTGGATTGGATGATATACGGTGTGCCAATCAGCTTATCAATAACAGCTATCTGCTGTTACATATTGATTAGAAAATATATCAGAGATTCGCCACCGCTTTCATTGGATTTCTTAAAGCCCGATTCCACTCAGCCGATAACTGAGAATGCAGGGCAGCGTACTATTGTATTGATCATTATGATTGTTACTATCCTGTTTTGGGTAACAGGTTCCATCCATGGTATTAAAGCAGCTTCTATATCTGCAATTCCTATTGTAGGACTTACAGTCACCGGTGTACTTACAGCCAATGATATGAAAACCCTGCCCTGGGATACGCTCTTCCTGGTTGCCGGCGGTTTATCGCTTGGTGAAGCCCTGAAGAGCACCGGAGTTTTAAATGAGTATGCAGTCCATTTGAAAACACTGAATGCACACCCAATAATATTTTTGCTGATACTGGCGTACCTGGGCATGATTGCAGCAAATGTGATGAGCGGTATAGCTAGCTGTATGCTATTAATCCCTTTAGGAATGGCAATTTTACCCGGCTACAGAGCAGAAGTGGCTATTTCGGTGGGGCTATCAGTATCCTGTACCCTTTTTCTTCCAGTATCAATTCCTTCGAATGTAATTGTTTACAGCACTGGTTTATTGGAACAGAAAGATTTTAGATTAGGAGGTACTATAGCCGGACTTCTCGGTCCATTGCTTGCAGTATTGTGGACCCTGCTGATCCATCTTAAAACATAGTCTGACACTTATATGTCTGCATTGATACAACGCAGACTTAACGCCTGTAGAGACAAGGAAATGATATTGGGAGCCAGGTTCATTTGTGAACACTTCAATCTTTTCGGGGACCTTATCCGGTTGAATATAAGCTAAAAACTTAATCTGAAAAATAACAGTGCTGAGTAATGCTATCAGAGAGCCTGCTGCTACTGAAATAATCCTTTCTAAAGCAGTATCCCAGGAATATGGACTTCGACGCAGCATTACAATTACAGTAGCTACTAATGCAAAACGGACACCTGCCTCTACATGGAATATATAGCATAGCAGCATTGTAACTACCAGTGCAACCAAAAGCATCCACATTGTGGCGGGTGCAATAAGCAGGCACAAGTAACCTACCATTGCACCAATAGCATTTCCCTTAATCCGGTTGAAAGCTAATTGTAAAGAATCCTTTCCTTCCGGTGAAAGAATCAATGATAAAGAAACAAGACTCCAGCCAATATCTACAAATGGGATAAGCCAATGAACCAGGTAAACCAATAAGGCCCCTGTTATAAATTTAGCTACATATATCAGAAAGCTTAGCGCTCTTTCCTTGTTATTCATAAGCAAAGTTGAATATCATAGGGCTATAATGAGCTGAATGATGGCATAATGAATAAGGTAGTTTAACAGGATTTCATGCTGCCAGATTGAACAATTGTAATTGTTATAAAGATATAAAGGGAGCTTCGGATATGATAATACTGTGAATATGTAACAGTTAAATGCAGAATTACAAGTTATTATCTTTATATATTTAGGTTAGTTCAATTGTATTATGGATGCTATGGAGCTTGTGCCAGATTGAAATAGAAGACCAGATACCAGATGACAGTTACTAATGTACATGCTTTAAGAATGGAATAGAATGGGAGTTGATGAGGAGCAAACAGGAAGGAAATAGGGAGGAGATTCGGTATAACTTAAGTATAAGTTAGGTATAAGTTAAGTATAAGTTAGGTATAACCCGGGCTTTCTACAATTGTGAAAGAGGAATTATAACTTTTCCTGACGTTGACTGAAACAATGTTATAGTGCAGTGTTACATAAATAAATTTGATTTAGAGCGACTGTTGTTTTTGGTGCTGTATGCTTCTAAGATTTCTAAGTATGCTTGCTGACAAATAGTTCTTGTTTTTACCTTTTTTCTTGATAAAAAAGGTAACCAAAAAATCAAGCACGGCATGATCGCTCCGCGCATCCGTTTTTTTTTTTTTGTGCTAGGCCAGACGCCGCCCCACTGCCCAAGGTGCAGCTTTATTATTGAGTGGCACTGTTGGGCTAACATGGTGCTGCTCCTTAATTGACAGGTATTTGATGAATAGGTTGGTTGCCTTTGGCCTTACACTTTAAACTGCGGAGGCATACTTAGCAGAGATTGGAAAGGGGGATACGTAGCTCATTGCAGGTTGGAGAATTTATGTTTACCGGGGGACGATACGTTTGGGTTAGCTTCTATTAGTTAAGCTTGATTTATTTGATTGTAGATGGTTATTGTAAATCTATTTAGGGGACAGTGTATTTAGTGATATAATGCAATATAAAGTTTGATATATCAAGTGTAAGACAAGCCAGCTTTTAGGGAATACAGCAAACATGCTATTGCCACATTTGCTAAACTGCATATTAATTAAAGTATAAGAATTATGGACAAAGAACGTATGGCAGTAAGGCGCTTATTAAATCCCGTAGACAGAATATCTGAAATTTTGTTTGGACTGATCATGGTACTCAGCTTTACCTGCACTATCAGGATTGCTCATGTGGATAGAACAGATGTAAAAGATGAGCTGTTTGCAGCTATTGGTTGTAATACTTCATGGGGACTTGTGGATGCAATAATGTTTATTTTGACCGAGCTTGCAGAAAGAAGACGTAATGCTACCATTTTAGATCATGTGCGGAACACCAGAAATGAGGAAAATGCAAGGCAATTTATTGCATATGCACTACCGCCAATAGTTGCATCAGTTTTGGACAACGAGCAACTGGAGTGCATCCGTAAAGCTTTATCAAAAGTTCCGGAGTCATCAATACGTTTAGGTGTTACGCTAACGGATGTGAAAAAGGCTATAGGTATTTTTTTGCTGGTATTTCTTTCTACATTTCCCATTGCATTACCTTTCATATTAACAGGAGATGTACAACTTGCATTCCATATCTCTAATCTTGTTGCTGTTGTACTCCTATTCTTTTCCGGATGGTTGCTTGCAAAGTACAGTGGATATAACAGATGGCTGATGAGTTTTGTTACCACATTTATCGGGATCATACTGGTAGTTATCACTATTATTTTAGGAGGATAATTATGTATAAACTATTTATCATCTTGCTTGTTTATTTCTTTCCGTTCACATTACAAGCACAGGAAAATGCAGGAGATTCATCTCAACCTAAATGGTCGTTCTCCGCATCAGGTTATTATTACTTTATTCCTGATGATAAGAATACAGTCACGCTCATTGGTTATGCAGATCATAAAGCTTTGCATTTAGAAGGAAGATACAATTATGAGGCTCTGAATACTGGTTCGGCATTTGCAGGATGGCGATTTGAAACCGGGAAAGAATTTCAGTTTGGCGCAACACCTATGATGGGTATTGCATTTGGAAACACTAATGGTTTAATACCCGCACTAGAATTAGATGCATCCTATAAAATATTTGATTTTTATTCCGAAAGCGAATACTTAGTTGATTTTTCAGGAAAGGAGAACAATTTCTTTTATGTGTGGTCTGAACTGGCAGTGAGCCCGGTTGATGCACTTCGCACAGGTATTTCTATACAACGAACCCGTTTATACCAAACAAAGTTTGATACACAGCGTGGCATTTTTGCTGAATATTCTTTCTGGAAGGTCACGGCCGGCGCACATTATTTCAATCCGTTCTCCAGTAGTAATTTTGTTATAGTTTCTTTATCGGCGGATTTTTAAGTCTTTTTTCACCGCAGAGAACAGGAGTTAATGGAGGTTTCGCAGAGGTGTTCACTGGGTAAACTTTAAATTATTGCCTTAATCATTTATCATTTGGGGATATGGATCTTGTCTACGGCACCCGGGTATGGGTGTGGTTCGTTTGGTCAACGGGTTGAAACCCCTTGCTACAAGATAGGTTGAGCATACGGCTCTTATCTACACAGGAACATATTTTTAGAACTCCTTTGGCGGGAGTCTATCGTTTACTCTGCCTTTCTGCGGTAAAAGAAAATCCTTACATCATAATCATCTCTCCTAAAACGATGGACTGAATCAGTATGAACAGATCATACATGCGCACTTAATAGTTATCAATCCGGGTTCTTCTTCTCCACACAACCGCCTAAACAGGCAAAGGAGGGAGTAAATAACATCACACCAAGCTCAAACCCTGCTCCATTATTATCGCCAAACTCCTGACCATAGGTTACGGCAAAAACAGCATACTTACTTGGCTCCCAACGAAAGCCTGTTTTGAATTCAGGAATGCTTCCTGTTGGTCCGGCGGAGCCAAATACTTCCCCTACAATAGACCATTCAGGGCTACGCGGGTTCCATGCCAGGCGGGTAGAATAAGTAAAAGCCAAGCCGGTAGTATGTTCTTCCTCCGCATAATTTCTTGTAAAGCTTACGCCAGGCATAAGATCCCAGGAAACTTTATTCTTAAAGAGTGGAATGGTAACAGGCACATTCATCCAAAAGGTTTTGAATGCATCTTTTGCTCTTAATTCTTTATCAATAGTACCGGGGAACATCCCGGTGCCGGCTTTTACTGCTGCACCACCTGTCGCTGCCTTATTTTCATAAAACATATACTTGGCATAAAGTGAGGTTGAATAGCCATCATTGGTAGTAGGATCGTTATCATTATTATATAAATAGGCTGCCATAGTAAACTCCCATCTTGTAAAAAGGGAATAGGTATTCATGAGCATGGTATTGCGCTGTCCTACCGTGGGGATAATGGTGATGGTACCATGAGGTTTGGAGAGCCAGCTATCTGAATTGAACTGTTGTGCATTTACCTGCATTATCGTAAGCACAGTTATCAATGTTATTGTTACACTTCTCACTTTCATTATTAGTTAGAATAGGCTAAATAATTTAAATAAAGTAGTACGATCAGGTATCCTATAACAAGGTTGAATTATAGGGGTTATAATAAAGGTATAACGGCAGTTTTGTTTAAGCTGATTTAATGGGTATGTTACGGTTAAATAAAGTACCTAGTGTTAATTTCCCGATGTTAATAAATACACTGCCATCTAAATAAGTTTAGGAAGGGCACTTCAAAATAACATTGCGAAACCGGATAGATTCTCAGCAGCATTGTTTGGTGCTGTAGATTACTTAAATGAATTATTACCTTCATGCCTATAGCTGTTGGCTATCACTCTGCTTATTTATCCTCGGGATTATTTATCCTAAATACAAGAGCAGCTAAAGCTGCACCACCAAAACACCCAATCATATAAACCCAAATGTCACTCCATGCTATTAGGCTGTTAACGCTTATCCCTAATGCAACAGCAGGATTAAAAGCACAACTCGATACTGTTCCAAATGCATAGGCCATACTTAAAACTGTAAACCCAATACTTAAACCATAAAACATATTTCCAGTGGTGCCTTTTGCAGTAGCAACATTTAATACTACATAGGCCAATGCAAATGTTCCTAATGTTTCGGCAATCAAGCCTTTGAACGCACTTGCCAATGAATTATCAGCATTTAGAATTTTATCAGGCATTAAATAATTGACTACAGCCGCTGCTATGATAGCTCCAACAATCTGTACAATCATGTAAGGTATACCTTCTTTTAAAGTAATTCTGCCCCGCAATAAAATAGCTAAAGTAACTGCTGGATTATAATGTGCACCCGAAATATGTGCTCCTGCAAAGATCATCACCATTAATACAGAGCCGATTGCTATAGGTGCAAAATCTCCTTTCCCTGTTGTAACTGACATACCAATTACAAGCACAAGGAAAAAAGTACCAAGAAATTCAGTAATTAACTTTCTCATAAAAGAGCTTTTATTGTTAGTAAAAATAAAATTCAATAGCAAGGATGTAAATACCAGTAGTATACAGTTGAAATAATCTTTCAAAACGATCAGCAAACTGTTGCAAGACTTCTTTTTTGTGGTTTGGTATACCCTGTTATATTTTACATCGTACGCTGAAACGAAAGGTGCTTATATTTTGGCTTTGGTATCACTAAGGGTAACGAGCTAACCGAATATTTCTTTACCAGGTTTAAGCATGCTCTTCCAATTGCTTTTCTTTTATTCTTTTGCCCGTTATATAACTTATCCAATGCCTTTAAAGTGATCTTTTTATAATGTGGTAAGATTAATTTATGATCCTCAACAAAACATCAGATACATTTATCATTACAGATCATATTACCCATTCATGTATTGCAAGCTACAAAAGCAGAATGTTAAAGAACGTCTGCTGTGCTGTTTTACAGTAAACCGTTGTATTCCTTTACAGTAAAAGGCGTGAAAACAAAGGCAGCGTTTGCCTCTGGAATTCAGTCAATAGGTATTCATTAAAGATTAATTGCCTTTAAACATCGAAGTACTAAAACCTTTGTGCCTTTATACTTCTTTCTTACGTAAGTCCTTTCTATGCCAAGGCTCCGCCGTACCTGTGCCGTATCTGCGCCATATATCCTACGTCTTTTAAGTATAGCGGGAGTAGAAAGCATGAGTAAAAAGTAGCCTCTGGCAGCAGGTAATGTGCAGGTGTATAAATAAACCGCATAAAGATGACGTACACCGCTGCTGCAGTATAATATCTTATTTAGTGATCAAGGCACTTATATGGAAATAAGGGAAGAATTGGTCCAACAAAAGAAAGCAATTGTTAGTGCACCTACGCACATAACTTTTAAGAGGTAATGGCATAAATCATCCTGTTACTTCTGGTTTGCATTTTTATTCACTACAGTTAATTGCTGTGAATTCGCAAAGAAGTTCAGGAAATATTATACCTGCCACAATCAGTTTGAATCAATGAGGAGTAGTCTTTGTTCCTGTAGTATCAGTACTTGTAGTTGTAGTTGTAGTTGTACCTGTACTACCTGTACTAGAAGAAGCCTTCTTTGAGGAACTGCAACCTGTAACGGAGATCATAGTACTTACAGTTAGAACACAAATAAGAGCAATGGTCTTGTATGTTGTCTTCATAATATATGTTTTAGTTTGTCATTCCAATGAAAAGGTACAGCAATATTTTATAATTCACGAAATTATTTAAAGGGGTACGTTTTTGTCTTTCCGGTTTATATTATTAAATCTATAAGCCTGCTATCAATTTTACAAAAATTAAGCTGATTAACATTGTAACATGTATTCCATTAATAGAAGAAATAACTAACATTGAATAAAATGCCATAATCGAACTTACTACTCCCCTCTGTAGGAGGCTTACTATCGTAGTTATTATAGAACTCAAGGCTAAGTTTAAAGTTCTTTACTGCTTCCCAGCTTACCCTTGAATCTCCGTCGTTACGAAAGCGGTTTTGCGAAAGGCTGTAATAGATAGTTTGTGCCATAAAGAGGTTGATCTTGGGCTTCGTAAACCTGAAGAAATTGAATTCCAGTTGACCGAATAATTCCGTTAGCGTTCCGGTGGTAACCTGTTCGGTATTCTTTTCCTGGTTGAATACAAACCCGGTTCTTGCCCATGTGTACACATGTTTGGTGGTTATAAATTTATTTCCGGCACCAACGCCCTCCTGGTAGCGCCTTTGCAAACCCAGCTCCAGATTGCGCTGGTAACTTAAAGAATGCTGTGGCAAACCAGGTTGGAGTTAAGATAGTAATTATTTTTAAGTACAAAGCTTTCATTGTCCCTTGAAAAGGAGGTATCTGTCATAGTGTAAATACCCGATAAAGTCAGAAATACCTCATCTTTTGGAGAAATATAATTGAGCGCGCCATCATAATTCAACCTTCCAAAACCGCTGGAGCGGGTGTAGTTGTAGCCTAAACCTACATTACCTGAAAACCGCTGGAAGAATGAATTACTGGAGGGCGACATTATAGCAATATCAAGTACCGGAAAAATTGTCGTATCACTATCACTTACGAATTGTACATAGCCTTTCTGACCGGATGGTATCAATTTGCCATAGTAAATGACATGCCTGATAGTCTCAATGCGAAAAACGTCTCTTTGTGCAGCCATGGTTCTCAGATTTCGCAGTTGGACATCAATATCATTTGCATCATCAGGATCGAAAGTAAGCACTCCCAGTTTTACTTTCTTTATTTTACCAATTACTATGGTGCCGTTATTAAAAAAAATAGTGTCTTTCTGTACTTGTGAAAACACAGTTTCTGCTATTATGAGTAGAAATAGAAATAGGATACCTCTCTTCATTAGCAGATTTACTTGCATTTAATTGGAGTATTGTTTTCAGGTTATTGTTTTAATGATTGCCCTTTACGCATTATACTTTTTTGTAAGTAAGTAATAATTTCCTGCACTCTTCTTTTGCTCCTGTAGTTAACCGTTAACGCCAAGGGTAGTTCACCGTGAAGTCCTTTGTAACAATTCATTCAATCAACATTCAATATACCTTACATCATGCTTCATATAATCCGTAAAAAAGTATTGAGGATGATTGATTACCGGCTAAGGAAATAATGAAGCAAAAGAGATTGAGCACTGCTTATAAAATAGCTCTCCTAATAACTTATAAAAATGTATCAACCATGAGATTAAAACCATTATTAATTGTCGCGCTCTTATGTGGCAGCATTCCTGCTATGTCACAGGACGACTCCCTTAAAAGCATGGATATTTACGGGTTTGTAATGACTGATGCGGGCTATAATGCTAACTCGATAGATCCCAACTGGTATGATGTCATCAGAACAACAAAATTACCCGCTTATAAAAACGAATACGGTCCTGATGGCAACACCTATTTCAGTGTGCGGCAAACGAGGTTTGGTGTAAAAGGATATACCAATACTCCCTTAGGTCTATTATATACTCAGTTTGAATGGGAATTGTTTGGAACAGGTGTAGATGCCGGGCAAACTACCCTGCGTTTAAGACATGCTTACGGTGAAATTGGGCAAGTTTGGCGTAGGCCAATACTGGAGCCCTTTTATGGACATTGATGTATTCCCCAATACTGTTGAATACTGGGGTCCTCCGGGAATGGCCTTTTTCCGTAATATTCAGATACGCTATATGCCCATTAAGGGTGCTACCCGGCTGACCATTGCGCTTGAAAGACCGGGCGCCAGCGCAGACCAGGGCGTCTATGCAGACCATATTGCAATCCAAAATGTAAAACCGCACTTTAAATATCCTGATCTGTCTGCCGAGTACAGGTATGCGGGGCAATTTTGGTTATTTAGAACTGGCAGGTATTGTTCGCCAGATTGGGTGGAAAGATCTTAGCGGATCGCCAACAGTCAATCTTAGTGGTGATGCTACCGGCTGGGGATTGAACTTCAGCACCAACATTCACCTTGGAAAGATGTCTACATTCCGCGGGCAGTATTTATATGGTGAAGGGATAGAAAACTATATGAATGATGCTACTACAGATGTGGGTGTAGAGGGTGATTCAACCAATACAGCCAAGCCTATCAAAGGTAAAGCATTACCTGTACAGGGGATAGTTGCATTTCTTGATAATAACTGGAGCAGCAAATTGAGTACTTCCATCGGGTATTCTTCTGTAAATATTGATAATACAAGTGGTACTGCTGGCAGTGCATTTAAACATGGCGATTATGCCATTGTGAACCTGCTTTATACTCCTGTAAAGAACTTTATGTGCGGCATAGAACTGCAATACGGCAAAAGAACGAATTTCAAAGATGGCTTTACATCCGATATAACCAAAGTGCAACTCTCTTTTAAATACAGTTTCTCTCATACACTCTACAAGACAGAGGATAAATGATTTGTTTAAAATATCAAAAGAAATTATTATGAAATTAAAAATTGCAAATAACATATGGCGGATGTTTATCGCTGTTATGTTACTAACATTTATATATTGGTACAACGCTCCATGCACAGAGTGTGCAAAGCAATACATTAACCAAAGCCAATATTCAGGCCGCACTGGATGAGGCATACAATAAATTTAAAGACCTGAAAGAAGGCAAAAATGCAGATTACATAAAAGAGCTTGCTAATGTTGATCCCAACATTTTCGGTATTGCACTCGTAACTACCGATGGGCAGGTATATACCGAAGGGGATATAAAATCAATGGTTTCCATACAGAGCGTATCCAAGGTATTCACCATGGCAAAGGTGATTGAAGAACAAGGCCCGCAGGCAGTGCAGGATAAAATAGGTGTGGATGCAACAGGTATGCGTTTCAATTCTATTGTGGCTGTGGAATTGCAGAAAGGTAAAGAAATCAACCCACTTGTAAACCCGGGTGCTATTGCATCCAGCAGCCTGATTGGCGGTGCCGATTCTGCCGCCAAAATGAAGAATATTATGGATATCCACAGCCAGTTTGCAGGTCGCCAGCTTTCATTAAACTGGCCGGTGTATGTAAGCGAAGCAGGAGATAATCTGCGTAACCAGGCTATTGCGCATTTGCTGTATGCTTATGGCAGAATGTATTTTGATCCTGTACAGGCAACAGATATTTATACTAAGCAATGTGCCATTAATGTAAATGCGCAGGACCTTGCTACTATGGCTGCAACACTTGCCAATGGAGGTGTAAACCCGGTAACCAAAAAGAAAGTAGTAAGCCCTCAAACAGTGATGTACACCTTGCCGGTAATGGCTACAGCAGGCCTGTATGATGATTCTGGTATCTGGTTTTACAATGCAGGCATACCTGCAAAGAGCGGTGTAGGCGGCGGATTGCTGGCAGTTTGCCCGGGTAAGTTTGGAATTGCAGTGGTATCGCCTCCTTTGGATGCAGCCGGCAACAGTGTAAAAGCACAAAAAGCTATACAATATATAGTGCAGAAATTGGGAGTGAATCCTTATTTGGTTCAGCCAAAAATGTAAGGTAAATACATCAATCGGAAGTATTATCTAAATTCCCCATTACCAGCAAAACGTCTTTATGACCGGATATAAGCTCTCATAAAATAATATTATTTCTTTCATTGGCTTTGATGTTATGTTCATTAAATGCTATCTGCTCAGAATGTAACTCCGCAGGATACTTTGCAAGAAGGAGTCTCTATGAAAAGAGGAGCATTCAAAAGATTACCTTTAACTTACCAGAATTATGCTTCCGGCGAGTTTACACCCAGCAGGGGATTTGACATTGTGAGAACAAAGTTCGGATCACTGAATATTAGTATTTATGCGATGGCAAGATACCTGAATCAAATGCCTGGTCATCAAACCTGGCAGGACCACCTGGGCAGAGACAGGGACTTTGTAGGCAGAAATGATTTCTTCTGGCATCGTGTGATGATCTGGTTTTCCGGCTGGCTGGGTACTCCAAAGCTTACTTATACAGCCACTGTATGGACGGTTTTTACAACCCAGCAAACACTGGTATATGGAAACTTCAGTATAAATTCAACGAGCATTTCCGGGTTGGCTATTGGTGTAGGTCCAAACCTTTCAGTGCGGTCTATGCAGGGTTCTTTTCCATTCTACTCTTCCACAGACCGGACCATGGGTGAAGAAGCATTACGGGGTGGATTTACCAATGGAATGTGGCTGACCGGGAAGTAGTGCCGAAGTTGCGTTATACCTTGATGGTAGGTAATAACCTGAGCAGCCTGGGTATAAAAGCACAAAGCCTGACAAGGGTCTTTCTACAAGTGCTACCGTGTGGTGGATGCCCACTACCGGTGAGTTTGGCCCAAGAGGCGGTATAGGTGATCTTGAAAACCATCAGAAACTGGCAACACGTTTTGGTGCTTCATTCTACCATAGCAAGGAAGACCGGTTTAATAATACCGGGGTAACCTTCTCCTGATAATACGCAGGTGAGAATGTCAGATGGAGTATTATTTTTTGAAACCGGTGCACTGGCAGACAGTGTTACCGTTGACAATGCAGATGTTGACAACTGGAATGTGGATGCAGGGGTGAAATACAAGGGGTTCAATTTGCAGGCTGAATACCATGGCCGCATTTTATCAAATTTTGTAACTGATGGTCATGTTCCAATTAATAAGATAACAGATCATGGCTATAGTTTACAGATTTCGCATATGGTTATTCCCCAAAGCTGATGATATATGGAATTAACTCCTATTTCTGGGACCAGTTTAAAAGACATCCCTGGGAAGCAGGTGGTGGAGTTAATATTTATCCGCTTAAAAACAGGAGCTGGCGGTTGAATTTACAATTAATGCATGTAGATAAGTCGGCTGCAGGAGGAACATTTGGATTATATACAGCCGGGCAAACAGGTACAACATTCACTTTCGGAACAGACATTCTTTTATAGATGATATATAAAAAAGTTTATACACAATTAAGAACTTTTTCCCTTATCCAAAGGAAGGGAAGCAGTTAGAAGAAGGGTGAGACCATACATCCTGCACTTCTGTGCGGGATGTTTATAGCTAAGTTCTATTCAAGATCAAAGATGAAAATGGTTATTATTCATAATAAAAAAGAAAAGATGAAAAACTTAATTTCAACATTGTTAGTCTTAATTCTTTTATTGTACCAGACTAATGTTTTTGCACAACAAACACGTACAGAACATGACCTTTTAGGCGATAAACAAATTCCTTCCGATGCCTATTATGGAGTGCAGACTGCCCGTGCACTGGAAAATTTCCAGATCAGCGGGGTGCTTACCAAAGATTATCCTGACTATGTAAATGCTTATGCCATAGTAAAGCTGGCCGCGGCACGCGCTAATACCGAAGTAGGCAGAATGAAGCCCGAAACACTGGCGGGAATTGAAAAAGCTTGTAAAGCTATTATGGACGGCAAATACCACGACCAGTTTCTAGTGGACATGTACAACGGTGGCGCGGGTACTTCTGCCAACATGAATTCTAACGAGGTAATCGCAAACATTGCCCTTGAAATGAACGGCCACAAAAAGGGAGAATATACTATTATTGAGCCACACGATGACCTGAACATGGGACAATCTACCAACGATGTTTACCCAACTGCCATTCATGTTGCATTGTTGCTGTACAACGATAAAGTAATAACAGAAGCAAAAGCCTTATCCGCATCATTCCATAAAAAAGGAGATGAATTCAACGCCATCCTTAAAATGGGACGTACTGAAGGCCAGGATGCAGTGCCTATGACCGTAGGCCAGGAATTTCATGCTTACGGCAATCAACTGGATGCCGCTATTGATGTACTCCAAAAATCAGAAGCTTATTTATGCGAAGTAAATATGGGCGCTACTGCTATTGGTACAGGTCTTACAGCCTCTCCGGGTTATGCTGAAAAATGCGTGGCTCAATTGGCAAAAATTACCGGCAAGCCTATGGTGCTGGCACACGACCTGATTGCTGCCACATCAAGCATGCAGGCTTTTATAATGTATTCTTCTGCCCTGAAAAACTTTTCAGTAACCTTATCAAAAATATCCAGCGACCTGATATTTCTTGCTACAGGGCCGCGCACCGGTGTCTTTGAGATCAATCTTCCTGCGCTTCAGCCGGGTTCTTCAATTATGCCAGGCAAAGTAAACCCGGTAATGCCCGAACTGATGAACCAAATATGTTATAAGGCAATGGGGAATGATGTTACAGTTACCATCGCTTCGCGGGACGGGCTACTCCAGCTAAATGCTTATGAGCCGGTGGTGGCTGTTTCCATTATGGAATCACAGGACTTGTTTTACAAAACTATGCCATTGTTCCGTAAAAATTGTATAGATGGTATTACCGTAAACAAAGATGTACAACAGAATTATATGAATCGCAGCGTGGGTATTGTTACCGCGCTTAACCCTGTACTGGGATATGAAAAAACAACTGAACTTGCAAAAGAAGCATTACAATCTGGCAAGGGTATTCTTGAGCTGATACGTGAGAAGAAACTATTAACCGAACAGCAAATCAAAGAATTGCTGGATCCGGCAAAACTTACATCTCCAAACGGCCCAACCAAGCCAACAGGAAACTATGAAAAAGCTGAGAATGAATAAAAAATATTAATGAACTTTTAAAAAGGGCACATAAAATAATTTATAACACTAAAAATTAAAAGCCATGAAAACTATACTTTCCTTCTTTACATTCCTGGTTTTGATCATACAGCTCCAGGCACAGCAATTACCAAGAGTAATCATTCTCGCAACTGGTGGCACTATTGCAGGTGCAGGCACTTCCGCGACAGAGCAGGATATACGGCCGGAAAAATTCCTATTGATGATCTTGATAGGTGCAATACCTGACGTAAAAAAGATTGCTAATATTACAGGTGAACAAATATCCTCCATTGGCAGCCAGGATATGACCATTGATATCTGGAAAAAACTGGCAGTCCGTATCAACCAGATTTATGCAAACAAAGAAGCAGAGGCTGTTGTGGTCACTCATGGTACCGATACACAGGAGGAAACAGCGTATTTTCTTGACCTCGTAGTGCCATCTGAAATGCCTGTTGTGCTTACCGGTTCTATGCGTCCTGCTACTGCCATCAGTGCAGACGGACCCAAAAACCTCTATGATGCAATTACTGTAGCTTCCGATCCAAAAACAAAAGGCAGAGGCGTACTGGTAAGCTTTAATGAAGGCATATATGATGCAAGAGAAGTAATGAAACTGAGTACAACAAAAGTAGAAGCATTCGGATCTCCTAATTCCGGACCTGTTGGACAGGTCTATGATGGTAAAGTTGAATATTATATGAAAGCTGATACGCGAAGTAAAGCGGTAAAACACCTTTCACCATCACAGCAGATACAAAATTGCCGAGAGTGGATATTGTGTACATGTATGCTGACGCGCCAGCTGATATGATAGATATGCTGATCGCCAAAAAGGTTGATGGCATTGTGATAGCCGGTGTAGGAAATGGCAACTTTAATAAAGCGTACACGGATGCGGTAAAACGTGCAGTAGCTGCAGGTATTGTTGTTTGCCGTGCAAGCCGCACGCCATCAGGCAGGGTGGTGCTGCACGATGAAATTAATGATGATGAATTGGGTACTATCGTTTCCGATGATCTGACGCCTCAAAAAGCGAGGATAATGTTGATGCTGGGACTAACTAAGACAAAGGATAAGAAACAACTTCAGCAATACTTTTTCCAGTATTGATGAAGTCAACCAATACCAGAACAAGATGGAGAGTTATAAAGCCCTTAGCCGGAAAATTACTTAACCCATTAATTCATATTATGCGACATCCATCTTATAAAGCAGCAAAAGCATCCGGTGTATCGATCACCGGATGCTTCTTATCAAACAATAGAGTTCCAACTGCTTTTATATGGCTGATGGCAATTGTTATATACATATCCCCTTCAGGTCTGTATGCCCAGGACACAACTAAAACGCTGCCCAACGGAACTGATGGATTAACATTCACGCCACGTGCTGCAGATACTGTTTTTATAGATAAGAAAAGCGACCTGGCGCCTAATGAATTTGAAGGTACTAATGCAACTTTCAGGATAGGGATGGGTTATATCGGTGACTTCACTGCCTATTCACAGAGTAAAGTGTTTAAACAACAAATGGACTCATTGGGACTGGATTTAACCCCATCTTACAAAACCAGGGACTTCCGAATTCTGGGCAGCGGACGGTTCCTTAAAATGAAAAGATACGTTGCTTACAAGTTTGCTTACATGTATGATGGAGATAAAAAAGTATGGATGGTTAGGGAAACAGGCCTTACCATTGGTGTTCCGGAATTAAAAGGGAATATTTTTATTGGCCGTACAAAAGAAGGGTTTTCAATGATCAAGGTAATGAACGGACACTCCGGGGTCACCAACGAAAGACAAATGGCATTAGACCCCATCCCTATTTTAGCAGATGGCATTAAATACATGGGTTATTATCCAAAATCAAAACTATTCCTGAATCTCGGAGCATTCACGGACTGGCTTTCTAAAGGGCAATCATTTTCTACATTCAAATGGCAATATGTAGCACGTGCCGGGTGGGTGCCAATCAATGATAATAAAACCGGAAAACTGCTTCATATGGCTGTCAACTTCCAATATGCCAAGCCATTGAACGATCAAGTTTACAATAAAGTCGCGGCCTGAATCCAATCCTACTCCCCAATTGATTAATACCGGTCAATTTGCAACCAACCGTTCCATGAGTATTGGAGCTGAGATTTATTATCAATACCGGGAGTTTTTCAATAGGTTCGGAAGTAATGCAGCATAATTTCTACGCTAATGATAAAGCGGCTGAAGACCATAGTTTTCGTGGCGGGGATGTGACGTTAAGCTACTTCTTTACAGGTGCTAAACGTCCATATAACACGGTAGGTAATATCTACACATTTGTGCCGGTAAAAAAATCTGTTTTCAAAGGCGGGTGGGGCGAAATAGAAGGTGTTCTGCACCTTTCCACATTTGATCTTAATGATAAGTCTATCCAGGGAGGTCAGTTTACACGCATTACGCCAATGGTTAACTGGTATCTTTACAAAAGCCTTGCGATGGGAACTTATTTATGGTTACGGGATACTGGACAGGTTTGGTTTAAAAGGGCATGTCAATTTCTTCGAAACCCGTATTCAGCTTACCGCTTATGTAATTCAATTAAACTGCTATTTATGATGAAAGCAATAGTCTCATTATAAAAGGATGGTAATAATGAAATATTTCTTGCTATCCAATATTACTGTTTGCTTTCACAATGAAAGTATCCTGCCAGCAAGTGCATGGTTCGGCAATTGCTCACATCCAATTTTGCTATTCCCGATTCAGTACTCGGAGTGGCTGAAGATCAGGCAATAAGGAGTTTATTCATGGCAAGTTTAATATGCATGGTATAGATTCTTCCTTACGGATATCTATATCAGCAGAACAACACCCAAAGGCTGTAGTACTTACCTGTTCCGATTCAAGAGTTCCTCCCGAATTTATATTCGATAAAGGATTAGGCGACTTGTTTGTTATAAGGGTTGCAGGAAATATTGCTGATGATGCTGTTGTTGCAAGTATTGAGTATGCAGTTGAACATTTACATACATCCCTGGTTGTTGTAATGGGACATAAAAATTGCGGAGCTATTGGAGCTGCCGTAGCTGATCTGCAAAGCCCGGAACATAAAATAGATAATCATGTCCGCATTTTAACCGATAAGATTGAGCAGGCCATTACAACAGTAAACCTGAACGAGCAAGACCTTACTCAAAAAGCTTTATTATCAAATGTTATGTTTACAGTTGCTACATTAAATGATAGCCGGCCTGTGTTGAGTGAAGCTGTAAGTAAGGGTGAAATAAAAATAGTAGGCGCTGTTTATGATGTTACAACCGGTAAAGTGGAATGGCTTGGGAGTAAAAAGTAGTAAACCACAAAGGCACTGGAGGATAGGGAGTAGCACAGAGAAATACAGAAGGAAAGTATGTAAGACAACTCAATGGATTTGGCTTTTATTCATTATAGGGTACAACAAAGCAAAGGCGCAGTGTATGCGCCTTTGTGCTTATGTTACCATAATCAATAAAGTAGCGTAATATGGTCATTGCCCAGCGAGGCAACGTTTCATGCCTGCAACTTATAACTGTTTATCTATTTCCATCTGGCACTCACTGTTCACGATGATCCCCTCCTTGTAGATCGTAATCCTTATGTCGTAAATCCCATGAAGTCCCTCTTCCCGATTTTGGAGTACCCCCAAGCCATACCTGAGGCAAGAATGCTCTCATCTGCAACATCTATAATCAAGGAAGTTGCTTAACAGGCATTGTATTGTATGTAATGGGTTTATAAGCAAACCCAACCCCTAATACTTCCCTGAATTGAACTCCGGGTCCATAATGGTCAACGGTTATGCCATCGCTTTTGTAGAAGGTAAGCTTGGTGTTATCATCGTAAATAAGCTGTGCAGATAAGGTGGCTGAAATGAACTTATTTAATTTATAACTCAGGAGCATTTGCCAGTTCACATCCACATTTTGTGGTTTCTCAAGGTAATTGCTAAACAGTTCAAGAGAAGTTTGTAAGTTAAAGTCGGCACTAAAATCTTTATTAAAGATGCCTTTTATATAAGCGCCAAATTCAGTTCGCGCTGTTTTGCCTGTATCTACCCCAAAAGCACCTTTTTGATTGAGGGTTGGTTCCTTTACAATAATTGCTCTTACACTTGCCGGAGACAAAAAGAGTGAAAAAGTATTATCAGGTTTATAGTACATACCAAGCGCTAAAGAAATATATGCAGGTGCAAGAAAGTTGGAGATAATGGTAGTGTCGTTAGGATAATTATAACCTGCTGTAAACTGGCTTCTAAAGTTAGCCAGCACACCATAGTACCAGACCTTTGAAGCCTGGTAACCGTATATAGTATTGAATTCAATTTTGTCAACACTCTTTGTCAGCTTACCGGTTTTACCTTGCTTTACTACCCCATATTCCAGATCAATTGAATTATCCCAGGCATGTTTTCCCTTTTTGTAATTGGCAAAATAATTTACAATGGCATTCCCGCCAACGGAGTTCTGCCCGCCTGCAGACCAGTTGGTTAGTGATACCTGGCTTAAATTGAGTGAGAACAACCCGCCCCTTCGCCAAACAGTGTCTAATGCTGGTTTAATAACAGTGTCTTTTAGTGCGCCAACCGTATCTTGTTGTGCATTAGCCATGCATGTTGCAGTGAGTAAGATTGCTGTAAGTAGAATCGTTTTCATACGATTGGTTTTAGGTATTTGTCTAACGAAGGATTGGTATTTGAATAATTATACATGAATAGGTTTATCAATTCTTCTTAAGTAGTTCAAGTTCGTGGAGTGGTAAGGAATTAACTAAGTACACCTAAATATATGCAACTTAATAAATAGTTGGAAAGTAAGGCTACCAGTTAACGGTTACATGGAGAGAGATTTGTATTGGAATAATGCCTATCAGTAGGGTGAGTTGCTTATGCCAGTGTGGCGCAGATAGGAGATAATTGAGGAGTTTATCGGGAGTAGAAGATGGTGAGATTCGGTATAAAGCCCTTTCAATTAAGCAGGGTATTATAAGCTTTGCTCAAGTACCAAACGTTTGCTGTGCTTGCCTCCTATAGCTTCCAGCTTAGTCTGTTCATCTGTTTACACCTGGTATTAATTGTTTACGACAGATCTTCCTTAGGCTTTCATTTAAAAAAATGCCCTTTCTGTCCTCTAAAATACTTCTTTTCGACCTTAGAACACTCGGAGTTATACCTGAGTTATACTTAACTTATACCTAACTTATACCTAACTTATACTTAAGTTATACCTAATCTAAGCGCATCATACTCCGCATAAACGCTCTATCTACTCCCACCTTAAGCCATACATAAGTAATTGGCAATCCGCAAGAACCTGCAGGTGAGATCCTGTGGACTAATACCATTTTCAGTTTGGTAGCATGGTATACACTGCTTAAAGATCACAGTTCATATCCAGCAACTGGCAACCAGTAACGTGGTATCAGGCTACCTATTTGAATCTGGTATAATAGCTGCCTACCTGTTTAAATTTGGTTCAATACAAAAGTTAATCATGTAACCTATGCTTGTTTAACGGTTAACTGACTTTGAAGTATAGACATTCCATATTGTGGTTGTACATTCATTAATGGTTTCAAAGCAAAATTTATAACATGAACCTGAAGAATAAGGAATCAATTGTTTCCTGTATAAACGGAAGTTTACCAAAAAGTTTAACAGCAATTCTCTTTTTGGTTGTAATGCTTTCTTACAGAGGTTCGGCTCAAAGTTCAAAGAGTGCTGACAGCAACGGCTTCCTGTTTTGCGACTCCCATTTTCACCTTACCAATTACGTTCAGCAAGGAATTGATATCCATAAGTTTCTCCAGATAATGGGAACCAAAGCCCTCCGTTCAACTTTGTTTGGTATTCCATTACAGCAGCAATGGGCTTATGAAAATTCCGGTGATTTTGCGCCTACTTATTATTTGCAAACCGATGCGCCCTTATACTACTATTCGTTTACTGACGCCTATATTGCAATGGCATATAAGTCACTTACAAAAGAAGAACAGGCACGTTTGGATCCGATGATAACCGGATTCAATCCTACAGATATGTATGCGGCTGATCATATCAGGAGGGTATTGCAAACGTTCCCCGGCGTATTTAGTGGAATTGGCGAGTTCTCCATTCATAAAGAGTTTGTATCGCCTAAAATATCAGGTGAAACAGCAAGCATTATGAATCCTGCCCTCGATAGTATTTTTTCATTCGCTGCAGAAGTAGGGCTTGTTGTTTTAATACATAACGATGTTGATGCTCCATTTCCGAAAGCGGGACAGCTTCCGTACCAGGCAAAACAATTGGGCGATCTTTTCAGGCGGCATCCCAATACTTCAATAATATGGGCGCACTGCGGTTTGGGCAGAATAGTTAGACCTGTGAAAGACCAGTTAAGCATCATTGACAATGCCCTTGCCGATCCTGCATTGAAACATGTAAACATAGATATTTCGTGGGATGAAGTAGCCAAGTATATAGTGGCTACTCCTGAAACTATAAAAGCTACAGCAGATCTTATCAATAAATATCCCGACAGGTTTTTATTCGGTACAGATGAAGTAGCGCCTGCAGACCAGGAGAAATACCTGAAGGTTTATAATATATATCAGCCCTTGTTTGCTCAATTGACTCCTGAAGCAAAGCAAAAACTATTGATAGGAAATTATGAGCGGCTTTTTGATGCAGCAAGAGTAAAGGTGCGTGCATGGGAACAGCAGCATGCTAATTATCAGATGCCCACACCTGCTCCAACTCCTAGTTCGGGTATTGGAACAAAGTAAATAACGCATAACTCCTTAGAATGGATTATTCCTTTGTCCATATAACAGACGCACTGGTACTCTGTATTTTGCTATTTTTTGGGATGCTGATAATGGTTTTTATTGGCAGGATGGCAGGAAAAGCCTGGGGAAATGAAGTTGCAGAACCTAAAGGTGGTGTTGGTTCAATACTTTCTGCACTCTTCGGTCTATCAGCCTTTATACTCGCTTTTACATTTGGAATGTCAGCATCACGCTACAGCAATGTACGCGACTTGATTGTGGATGAAGCAAATGATATAGGAACGGCACTGCTTCGGTCAGACCTTTATTCCGACAGTGTCCGGGATGTATTCCGGGCGGATTTCAAAAGATATATTGATGCGCGCATAGCTTATTATAATAATGTTTCAGATACCGTATTATTCAAAAAAGCCAGGAATGATGCAGCAGATGCAGCTACGGCTTTATGGTCAAGAGCAACACAGCAGTCCAAACTGCCCAATATGATTATTCCCTCGAATAACATGATCACTGCATTAAATAACATGTTTGATATTTCCACAACAACAGAAATGAGTTTGTATGCGAGAGTACCTGACCTGATAGTTTATATGTTGTTTATACTTGCTTTAGTAACCAGTTTTGTTGGCGGATTTACCAGTTTAGGTATCAGGCGCAAAGATTGGATCATCATTATCGTGTTTGCTTTATTCTCATCAATGGTTACATATATAACGCTTGATTTAAGCAGGCCTATGAGAGGCATTATAAAAGCAAATATCGGGTTACACGCCCTTATGGAATTAAAGAAAAATCTTTAGACATTAATTTGATTAATATTGAATAGCTATATGATAGAGGATGACAAGTTAAAAAATGTAAGACAACCTTTGGTAACAGCAACAGGTATCATATTGGGCTTTACACTCAATATTGCATGCCAACTGGCTACCAAAAGCATTTTCCACCGGCAGAATTACAGAAGCCCTTATGGCGTTAAGCCTTTGCATACATATCCCTTTGTCCATTGTGGTGCTTTTCCGTATCCTGAATGTAAACTATCCAAAAGATAGAGCTGAGCTTTACTATAAAAGAACTTTAATCCTTTTCATAACAGGTCTATCATTATATTTCTTTTTAATAGTGCTGATTATGTATGAAAGTGCAATTCTTAACAACAGGTAAGTGAAATAAAATATATTAAATCAATTATGGCTGAAGTTAAAGACTATGCCTTTGTGCCAGGTGGTATCATCTGGAAATTGATTGACAGAACAGGTTTTGAACGAAAGAGTTCCCGGTTCAAGATATTCATGGTGATAATACTCGTGCTGGCATGCTGGCTGCCACTTGCCTTATTATCATTTCTACAGCTTGGATGGAACCAGTTTTTTCTGCTATTTGTTCGCGATATAGCCACGCATGTAAGATTTTTTTTTGTTTTTCCAATCTTGTTATTTGCACGGCAATCTGTAAATAATCGTCTTGCCCAAACAATCAATATTTTTTACGACTCCAAAATCATCAACCAGGATAACCGTGCAGAATTTGAAGAGAAAATACAATGGTTAATAAAATGGCGTAATTCCTTAATTGTAGATATATTCCTTATTGTGCTGGTTTATTATGCGTTTTATTTGCGTGTGACAAGGTCATTTAATTTGCCGAGTTTTTATGCACCTTGGCTTATATATAAAAACGGTATTTCAGCAGCCGGTTGGTGGTATGTCATTCTTAGTTTGCCTCTTTTACAAATTGTGATTTACAGGTGGCTTTATGGCATCATAACCTGGATAATCTTTTTATGGAAGATCTCCAAAATTGATCTTAAACTCTCTTCGCTACATCCCGATGGAATGGGTGGGCTGGGATTTTTGCAATACACACAACTCAGCTTTTTTCCTGTGGCATTCGCGTTTTCCTCTTTGTTGGCAGCAGGATTGAACAACCTTATGATTTTCTCCAATGCATCTATTTATGATTTCCCCGTTTTAATTATTTCACTTCTTGTATTTATATTCCTGTTTTTTGTTTTACCATTGTTCGTTTTTCTTCCTGTACTCGCTACTGTTAAACGAAAATATTTTCTTGAATATAGCCGCGATGCCTGGGACTTTGCCAGAGTATATGAAAAAGAATTAAATGATTACTATGAGACGGGCGAAAACAGACCGGACACTTCCTGGCATATAGACCTGATAGGAAGCTTTGAAAAAACAAGCAGTATGCGGATCGTACTTATTGATAACGGGATACTGATATGTTTTATATCCGCCGTAATTCTTCCCTTTATACCTGTTGTTGCACAGGAAATTCCATTGAAAGATTTGTTTTTTACACTTGTTTCCAAATTTTTGGGATAAAAAGCAAAGAGCTACTTGCCAAAGCCTGTGACTGATACAATACCTGGTTCAATATACCACCATGCAGTTTACGGTTAAATCTTTTAAATGATGAATTAATAGTACAGAAAGGAATAGCTTAGTAGAGTAGTATTTAAAAATGTTTATATAGACTTTAAATAATCTGTAATTACCACAACTCAATAAAACAACACTACCATGAACAATCATGAACGGATGGAACCCAAAGCGCTTGCCATTCCAAAAGAAGGATATTTTGAAAAACAAGATGGTCGTTACGGTCCAGTTTTCCCTAAGACGCCCGCAAATTATGGTTTCACTATTATTTGCAAGGTTATACCGGGAAGAGCAGAAATTATACGTACGCATGGTAAAACTATTGAAGAGGCAATAAAAGGAGCTCCTGACTTTCTTGCGCCTTTAAAGCTACATTACCTGCGCTGGGTATTGTTTGATAATGATACCCGTTTCATGTACCAGGGCATATTTGATACTGATTTTGATAAGTACACTGAAGATGCCGTTGCCCTGTTTTCTATATCAGGTATTACTACCGTTTTTGAAAATCTTGAAGGATTTCCTGCAGACTGGAAAACAAACAAGGAAGCATTCGTAAAGTTTGTCCGTGATCATCAATGTCCAAGCTTTTTGGAATATGGTGAATACCCGTACGTTTCTTCCGATGAAATAAAAAAAGCGCTGAAATTAAAAGCAGCTTTTTCAGAAATGCTTGATGAAATGCAGTAACCATTATTCAATTGCAAATATTGATTCAATGCTCGAATTAGAAGATATTCAACATTACCTGTTAACACGGCCCCGTGCAACCATTGCGCGGTTATAATTTTATAACCATTCAAAATGCGGAAAGCGGACGAAAATGGCTCGACGCATTGCTCCATAAGATAGGAACCGTAAATTCGGTTGCAGCAGGCAGTGAAACAGACATGAGATGGGTTACAGTGGCTTTTACTTTTAACGGTCTCCGCAAGCTTGGATTAGATGAAGCTTCACTTGCCACCTTTCCCGAGCCTTTTAAACAGGGAATGGCAGCAAGGGCGCAATGCTTGGAGATACAGGAAAAAATCATCCGGATAATTGGGAAGACAATATTACCAGTCCAGATTTGCATGCAGTAGTGATTCTCTTTGCACGGAGACCGCGACGAACATGAACGTTGCCTGATAGAGCACCAGGAATACCTGGATAAGTGTCCCGGTGTTGAAATACTTTCTTCCGTTCACTGGAAGCAGTTCCTCCTCTTGATTATGCGCATGAACATTTTGGTTATCGCGACCGGATAACCTCCATCGCTATTGAAGGGATAGATACAGAAGTAACCCCCGGCTCACTTCCACCGAGCAAGCCCGGAGAATTCTTCCTTGGATATCCTGATGAAACAGGCGTTATACCCTTGCAGCCGCAACCGGAGATACTTTCAAAAAACGGAAGTTTTCTTGGCTACAGAAAAATGCAGGGAACATGTAGGAGCATTCCGGGACTTTCTTAAAAGGAATGGTAAAACAGAAGAAGAACAGGAAATGGTGGCAGCCAAACTGATGGGAAGATGGAGAAAAACAGGTGCGCCGCTTGTATTGAGTCCTGATAAAGATGATCGTGAAATTGGGTTCGATAACCACAGAAATAACAATTTCGATTATGAGAAAATGGATCCGCATGGATATGCATGTCCCGTGGGAGCGCATATCAGGAGAATGAATGTAAGAGACAACAGGGTATCAAGGATCATGAACAGGAGACTAATCATCAGAAGAGGCGGAACTTATGGTCCTCATCTGCCTGATGATGCTCCCGAAGATGGAGCAAACCGGGGTATAGCCGTTTTTGGCGGATGTGCGGACATTGCCCGCCAGTTTGAATTTTTAATTTCAGTATGGGCAAACGATCCGGAATTTGAGGAACTGAATGAAAAAGATCCTTTTATAGGAAATCATGATGGAACATTTGAGATGACCATCCCAAAACGCCCGATCAAGAAAGAAAATAAAAGGAATACCAGCCTTTACAACCATCAACAGGCGGCGCATACTTTTTTTTTCCGGGTATAAAGGCATTGAAATATCTCATTTCATTGAAATAGACAGTATCAATCTAATAACAAATAAAAACATAAGGAAATGAGTATGAATGAGCCTTCGCCACGACTATATAATCATTTCTTAGCGCCGCGCAAATATATTCCAGGCAAGAGAAGATTTAGTATTTACTGGACATGGAGCTATCCCTGGGAAGCCAACCGTGATATAACTGAACTTGATAATCGTTTCTCAACCATGACTGAGGTCCGCCGTGTGCTATGGCCTGCTTATGAATCGGTTGAGTATTCCGAAAAAATGTTTCTGCAGGGTATTGCCGGAACACTGGAACTTGTTTCATCTCAGTATAGTAAAATTTCAGCAATTAGTTAGTGAGTAACCGGGCAATCTGTCTCCGTATTACCAGCGCATTGACCAGGCAGGGCAGCGATTGCCACTGGATGAACGCATATTGAATGATACAGATACCCTGATGGTATTTGGTTTAGATCATATGGTAACCGAACAGGAGGCTACCATAGAAGAAATTGAAGCAGTTCACCAGTTTCTTAAAAGGGAAGGTACTTGTTTGGTTCTAAGCCCGCATCATGATGTAGGTTTTTCAGAAGACCTGTGGAAAGGCAAATGGAATATAAGCATCATGGAGATCCGCTTGTGCCACGACAGCAGCGTTTTGGTAAGTATACAAGGTCATTAATGAAAGGTCTTGGAGTGCCGGTGGAGAACAGGTTTGGTCTTCGTCCTGCCACCTTCAAAGGAACTAATAAACTGGTGCCCTTGTTGGTTGAGAAAGATTTTGATAAACGTGGCTTCATGAATGGTGTCACAACATTCAATTTCCACATGCATTTGCCTCATTATGCCGTTACAGACAGAGGGCAGCAAGTATATTCATGTATTAGCACGGCAGCCCATTGATATGACCAATCCGCATCCGTTTATTGAGGCGGGTAACCGGAATTCAATATGTTTCTCTGGATGCCTCCAACCGATGAAAGGGCAGGTGATATTTTGTTAGCTGATTCTACTATATTTACTACACTTTTCGGGGCAGATGAAAGCCTCATGCAATTCTGGAAAAATATAGCAATACTATAGCTGAATATATCATTATAATACAATGCGTGTATATGAAAGAACCAGAGCGGATAAGAAAAGAATGAAGTTTATTGCCAAAACGTTCATTCAGCTTTTAATAGTAATGTACCCTTTTTATGCTGTAGCCCAGGAAAATAAAAACAGCCTTGAAATTTATGGCTTCATAAACGCAGATGCAGGTTATAATTTTAATACCATCCATCCTGACTGGTATGATGTAATGCGACCTACCAAGCTCCCTTCGTATAAGGGAGAGTTTGCTCCTCCAGGAAATGTATATTACAGTGTAAGACAAACAAGATTTGGAGTAAGAACCTCCTCCACCCCACTCGGAGAATTAACAACCCGGTTCGAGTTTGATCTTTTTGGATTCGGTAAAGATGCAGGTCAAACCACTTTTCACCTGATCAATGCTTATGGACAGTTAGGTAAGTTTGGAGCAGGGCAAACCGCATCCGTCTTTATGGACCTGGATGTAATGCCTGTAACACTTGATTATTGGGGGCCAATGACGAGAGTATTCAATTTTAATGTCCAACTACGTTATATTCCCATTCAGAAAGAAAAGGAAAAATTAATTATTGCACTTGAACGGCCGGGAGGCACTGCAGATGGCGGCGATTATTCTGCCAGCTTAGAACTTAAGAATGTAAAACCTAACTTCAACCTTCCTAATCTGACCGCTCATTATCGCAATGGTGGAAACTGGGGGTATGTCCAGGTAAGCGGAGTTGCTAAAAGCATGAAGTGGAAAGATGCAACTGATTCATCTGTTCACGACCTAAGTGGAAGCGCTTTTGGCTGGGGATTTAATCTGAATACAGTAGTCAATACAATCAAAGGTATAACAATCAAGTTCCAGGGAGTAGGTGGTAAAGGAATAGAAAATTATATTGCTGATGCGCCAGCAGATATAACCTTGAAAAGTAATTCCAGCAATGTTTCAAAACCAGTAATAGGTGCAGCATTGCCGGTTTTAGGTTTCTTTTGTTTTACAGAAATTAAGTGGACTAAAAAATTCCAAAGCACAATTGGGTATTCCATGGAAAAAGTGAGTAATTCCGATTTGCAGTCATCCAACGACTTTAAAATGGGACAATATGGCTTAATAAATCTGCGCTACTACCCGGTGGAAAATATGATGGCAGGCATCGAATACCAATATGGAAGAAGGGATAATCATAGTGACGGATTTCATTCTATTGCAAACAAGATTCAATTCTCCTGCAGAATAAATTTCTCTACTAAAGTGAAAGGTGAGTAAAGGGTTCCGTTGTTTAACAAGCTAATTACGATTCAGCAGCTCCTGTGGCGACACAAATGTCGCAAGTAGCCACATTAGAGGCGATTGTGGGGACTTTAGGGCCAGTAACCATTTGTACCTAATATTTATTAAATCAGCGGCGGTTTTGCCATTTATAGGGCAAATCTCTGCGAAACTGTAATAAGCTCTTGCCCTTTGCAGTGTAAACCAGCTATCATACATGTTGAAACATCATCCATATACTAAATCGTTTATGGTAATTCTAAAAACGTAAATGCACAACAACATTGAGCATCTTAAGCAAAGTTCCGTTTAACCGTATAATGCGCTACAATGGAGGAAATACGTTCACTCTGTAATAAATTTGAAATAAAACTGAATGTATGAGAATAAATAAACTTTTATTACTTGTATTTGTTGCAGTGGCAATACTATTTGCAGCATGCGGTCCAAGCACTAAGATAGAAAACAGTTGGGTCGATCCCTCGCTAACTCCGGCAACTGTTAAGCCTTTTCAAAAGGTATTATATGTAGCCCATTTAAACAATGATGCAAACAGAAGGATTGCTGAAGACCGCCTGGTGGCGCAGTCTAACGGGCGTGGCGTGGCCTCTTACAGCTTCTTTACGCCAGGTGATACAAGCGAAGCATCAATGACACAGCAACTGACGAATGGCGGATTTGATGGAATTGTAGAGATGAGGCTTACAGATGTTGAAAAACAAACTAACTACACAAGTAGTTCTTATGGAGGATGGTATGGTGGCTATTACGGAGGTTATGGTTACGGAGCTCCAATGCACACCACCGGTTCTACCTACACCACTAAAACGTTTTATGTGCAAACCAATGTATTTTCTTTAGCTGACAATAAAATGTTGTATGCTGGAACAACCTCCAGTGTAGATCCTTCAAAGGTGGATAAAACAGTTGATCAGATTGTTGCTGCTGTTAGAGCAGATTTGAAAGCAAAGGGATTTATTAAGTGATTTCTATATTATAAAATGGCTTAAGCAGGCTACAAAGAAACATGTGTGCATTGCCTGCTGAGACAGGAAGTTAAACTATAATAGATTAAAGCTAATGCTACTGCCTGCAAGGTTTGTTTACCGGAATGAATCTTAATTCTCAATCTAAGTATAGAGCGCATGATAATATCAGCTATTATAATATTATTGTGGAAGTTCTACCTTCAAAGGAAAAGGTAAGTTTTATTTGGTATGTAAAAAGTATCAGGCATAAAATACAAAATTGCAAAAGCAAAACAGGAGAACTAAAAGGAATTTTGTACCAGATTTAAATAAGTTAGCTGATACCAGTTACTGGTTGCCAGTCCACAGGATCTCACAGAGTCCGCGACCTGCCGATTGCCAGTTAATGGTGTGTGGGGCTTAAGGTGGGAGTATGTTGAGATTAGATCAGGAGTTATCCAGGTGGAGATATGGAGGAGATTTGGTATAACTTAAGTATAAGTTAGGTATAAGTTCAGTATAAGTTAGGTATAGTGTAACTTAAATATGTTTAGGAGCTATGCTATAGATCACAATCTGATTCAACCAGTGATTATCTACTGTCCACAGATGCCTCCTTCAGCCTGCCAAGCCAAAGGCATGGTTAGCAGGACAAACTTCAGTCTTCAATTATGAAATTCAACTGTTTCATTATTTCAGAGACTTTAGTATTTACACCTATCTATAACTTTAGCTAATTTATGTTACAGTGTACTTAGGTATAGCAAAGGGCTATACTATATCAGGAAGGGGTAATTTAACCGTTACATACCTTTTATCAAAACATGCTTCACTAATCTTCTGTAGCTCCACTGTATTGCTTATTCAAAAAAGAACATTGTATGCAAAAAGCAATTATTAAAATACCAGGTATAGTGCTCAGTATTGTTTGTTTTGTTGCCGGGAATATAGTTCTGAGGCAGAATGTAACCCCACAGCTTCTCTAAACAAACAACCTGGTATTTATATATTTCCCGTAAAGAATCAAAATGCTGAACAACAGCAAAAGGATAAGCAGGCTTGTTATGAATGGGCAGTAAACAACTCTGGTGTAGGTCCATTAAAATTGCAGGCAGTAAAAGGGGATTCTGTGAATACAGGTCGCCAAGGCGAAGTGGTTAGATGTGCAGCCCTGTGAGCTGCTGCATGCGTGACTATAAGTGCTATAGCCAGCCGGAGATGCCGGCAAAGGTGCGGCAATTGGAGCTGTGGCTGGTGGTCTTACAGGCCCTGGCGCAAGACAGCAAAAACAAGCGGCACAAAAACAACAGGCACATAAAAAACCCGATACTGCTAACCAGTCTCAAGTAGACAATTTTACCAAAGCTTTTAAAGCTTGCCTTACAGGCAAAGGCTATACAGTGCAATAACATAAGCTGCAAGCATAAAACTGAAGGCTATGCTCCTTGAACGTTGAGCAGAACTATACTATAACTCTTACTTTCAATTAATACAAAAGCTAGCATCAACACTGCTTTTGCCATTACAAAGTAAGGCATTGCCTGCATAAATATAAGAGTAAAGAAGGTGCACGGCTAATGATCCAGGCATTCACAGTATGCGATCAATTATGAATACATGTAGCTTGAAATACAAAGTGTCGTTACATATTGTATGAAAAGAGGCAGTCAGTTCCTTAAAGTGGGGACAAAATAACGCAGCAGTTAATTGGTTATTTAGAACCAGCTAATTAGTAATCCATAGTGTTATATACCGTAAAAGTGAATTAACCCGATATAGATTCTAATTAGCCTTATAAGTTTCATGCAACAGCCGTCATCGTTATTTCTTGTACTCGTTTCTCCATCTGCACCTGTGATTCGTCCAGATCTGCAATAATACTTTTTACAACTTTATCCTGAACTTCAAAAGTATTTTGAGAACTAAGTTTTCCTTCGTACATAGAGCTCCATACCTGCTGGTTGGTTAGCGCATGGATCATTTGGATGTGAATACGAAAACGATCACACTGCGATTGTATAGTACCAGCAATGATATACTGAGCACCAAGAACAGATGCAATTGTTCCTATGTCGGTTATTCTATCACATATAGTACGCATGGTATAGTAAGCAATTACAGAGAACTTTTTAAATTCCATCAACGATGTACTTAGCTGTTCACCGAGTCCTTCGGCTAACAAGCTTTCCAACTCGTTATTTTGCAGATGCCGGAAAGGAATCACTGCAACAACGGCAGATCTATCAATTGGTACTTTAGTATTTTCGCCTCTAGCGTTCTCATCGTCATTTGACAGATACCCATGCACATTATTATTACCTGGAGAAATTATGGGTACATACGATCCTAAAGGCACTGATATATATATAGGCTCAGGTATCTCCTTGGTATCATAATAATGGTGTAAAGCCCGTCTCAATCTTCCTGCATGAATCCGTACAATGCTGTTATCCTGTGGTTTAAAGCTGGTGGGCTTATCCAGCACATTAATAGCTATGGTATATTCTTTTAGCTGATGCTCATTGCCCTGCACGACCTGATCTACAATAAAAGAAAGAAACTTCCTCAGAATTAGTGAATTGATAAATAACGGATCAAGTAAAATTCTTTCCAGTTGTTGGTAAATAGCTTCTTTCGAAAGCTTAGCGCCGGGAACAGTCGGAGAAGTTGTGTTCATATAGAATTAATTTTAAGATGCTCATTAGGTTATTAAAATAAAAAGTTCTATTATTATATTCATTTAAACAATGAAAGTGGTCAGTTAGTTGACTGTTAGTAATCATTTCAGCTTTAAAAGCAAAGTCAGAATACTTACGCCGGTCAGCTTATCTTAAAAAGCCTCATTCAATGCGAAAAAGAATCCTGATGAACCATACCTGCCCCTTGCATAGTCAAGGCAAATATTGGTGCGTGCTTTCTTATTAAATAGTATGCGCAAGCCTGCTCCGGCTGCTGGCTCTACCTGGTTAAACAGTCCTTTATTGTTTGCATCAGAAGCAGTTTGAAAGTTGGCAAATACTACACCGCTGAAAAACTTTGTTACCTGGCTTATGGGGAACCTGTACTCCGTTTCCCAATACACAAAATCGGGTCCTTTAAATCTTGCTAACGTATAACCACGTCCGCTCCTGTTATAAGTGTCGTATGCTGTACCCGGAAGTTCAATATAAGGAAGCTCACCCCACAACTTAAAACTACCCCAGTACCAGAATGCAATTACGTGTTCAGGATTCTTAGTTGAAATACTCCAGTATTTTCTCAGCTCGGTATAAAACTGGCCAGCTTCTTTAGTGCTACCTAAAAGCTTTGTATTATACCTGAAATAAGCCTCAGCATACATTCCACCATAAGGACGGTTAGGATGCTCCTTTGTATTGTATTGAATATTTGCAATAAGACCATTAGCATTATAATGCTTCGGATTGAATCCTTTTTCTGTACTATATTGGTAATGCGGAGTAATGTGTGTACTGTCAAGATTCTCATCATTTATATCATTACGCCAATCAATACTCACACCTCCACCTCCATAAAAGTTATTACCAAGGTTTTTATAGGCCTTCTCTGTAAACCGGAAATAATTAAAGCGGATAGGATAGTTTACCGGAGGATTTTTGGAAGCTGCTTCACCTATACCATAATCATTTATGTAATTGCGCATGTATTGCCAGTTGCCCTGCAAATTCCATTTATTGTCCTTAGTAAAAATGTTCGTTCTGAATCTCGCAATAATTAATTTCTTGGTAGTTAAAGAGAAATCCAATTGTGCAACAGATAACCTGGTAGTTGCCGGATCGCCTCTGTAAAAGCTTCTCAAAAAATTGATTCCTAACAAAAATCCTATACTTGGGTTATAGCCAATAGCTGGTAAAATAGTAAAGTTTGCCTCCTTGCTTTACAGTATCTGGTTTCTTCGACTTTGTAATTTTCTTTATAACATCCATCAAATCCATTTCCTTTGGGATACTATCAGTTTTTTTACTTATGCTGTCCTGAACAACGGTATCTTGTCCCTTTACCTTTAATAGAAATGAAGAAAAGAATGAGCATGTATAAAAAGAATCGACTTTTCAAAGAGTATTATTTAAAAATAAATAAATCATTCTTCGTCCTGATTCTAAATCCTTTGCAAGTTCTATATCTAAACAATTGATATAATGTATATGACTACTTAGCAAAGTATATCAAATCAATAAAGCCCAACCAGCTCCATTACTATTGCCTCCAAAAGAAAATCCTATACTTATAGCCCAATGATAAAGGTGACCGCCATTAAATGCGTCATAACTATTGGTAGCATAATTATAGGTTCCGCTTAAGAATAGTGATGTCCAATCGTTTAAAGGAAAATCTACGCCTATTTCAGGCCTTAATAAAAACCCCCAGTTATAGTCATTGATGCCATAAATATTAGCATACGCTGTCTGATCATTGTATTGAGTCCCTACTCCTAACCCCACCCAAGGCAGTGTTCTTTTACCAGGTTTGATGTATTTATGAATGGATGCAAAAAGGGGTAATGTATAAACCGACTTTACCATATCTGTTGTCAGTGCACCAGAGCCATCCGCTTTTTGGTAAGTATTCCTTGGAACATATTGCTCAAATGAATTCCATGCCATGCCAAGACCAAGTGACAGATCACTTTTTAATTTGTGCCGGTACTCCAGTCTGCCACCTCTCCAGCTTGCTTTGGTTATAACACCGTTGGGTAATCCCACTTCATACCCTACATAAAATCTATCTTCCACCTGGTGATGTAGTGTTTGTTGTGCATTGGATTTTACAGCCACAACACTTAGCAGTACAAGTATTACAAGTAACTTTTTCATAGTAGTATTTTTGAATAAAGTGATTACTTAAATTAGTTAGTAGTTTACAATTAATGTGTTTGCACATAAGGTGATTGTTTAAAGCCTTGTTGTAGTGATTCTACCCCATATGATATATTAGTTTGAGGAGATGAACCAACTGCACCCAAAGCCGTAATACTCCATAGCGCCTTGATCTCTTCTTCAGTAGTGGCATTTTTAATATCATACATATTCAATAGTACGGTACCGGTAGTATAGGAATACACTGCAGTCCAAGGGTAGTAATAAGGATAGCAGTAATACCAGTAACAGCCACCATAATAGCCACCCCACCAGCCTGGATAGGACTCAATTACTACTGTGATGTTTTTAACAATCGAAAGAGTAAGTCCAAGATCAGGGTGACTGGTAACATCACCACGGGGTACCAAAACATAGCCTCTTGCAGCCATACTATCTTTAACAACTTTTACCAACTGCTGGGCAAGCTCTGCTGGTAAACTACTATCACTACCCTTATCACCAATATATAATACGGAGTCAGATATGTAATAGGTTTTGTACGAACTAAAATCAGCCGTTTTATCCCTGTCAGTATTCACAATAAACTGGGAAGACAACTGGTCAAAGTCCGGTGATTTTCTGCAACTCGCCAACAACAGGATTGCAAGGATTACCAGGATGTTTGTTTTCATAACATATAGTTTAAAGCTTGAGATAATTGGAATAATTTATTTGGTTAATGATGATTATTTATTGTACACTTAATGAATTAAAAATTAAATCCAATATGCATGAGATAGCGGTAACCAATGCTGGTTGTTTTCAATGTACCACTTCCACTTATCTCCTTGTCTGCGAATACATAGTTCATTCCCGGAAATTTTTGAGTAAGTGTTTGTTCCAGCGCTTGAAGTAACTGCTCTTTGGTTGCCGGATTTATATTTTCATCTAGCTTCACTTTATAATTATAGAAGCCAACTCCAGGACCCACCATTACAAAATCCAGCGCTAATCTTTTCCAAAAAATAAACTGGTAGCCTAATTCAAATCCCACAGTGTTGATGGTAAATTTGCCATCTGTAGTTATATTACTGCTTGTAGAACTGTTCTTAAAATCCCACTGGTTGCCCCGCTTAAATTCATTGAACGAATAATATGGACCTATATACACTCCGCGTGGTGCGGGATATTTGTTTATCTTACCTAAATAAAATCTGTAATCAATAGAAACATTTGTCCCCTTGTTCGTGCCATTTTTTTGTAACTGTAAACTATCAGTACTGATACTAGCTAACTTGGGAAGAGTTACACTGCCGATATTAATAGAAATACTTTGATTACGCTTTATAATGCGTTCATATCCAAAGATGACATACTTATCAATTCCAAAAAGTAAGGCACCTGAAAGATTATAGCGTACAATGTTTTTGTAAGGATGCATTTTATAACTATCACTATCCTGAGATACAGCAATATTGACATACAACAGAAGTAGTAAGAAACAAGTAAGCCGCACTGCTTTTTCCCGGCCTGCAATACGAATTGTTTGGATGAGCTTATTTTTCATAACAATACTATTATGTTTTGAATTAATCAAACATCTGTTCTCTAAAAAATCCTGCTCAGCATCTGCATCATTATATCTTTTATGGATAGTTCAATTCCTTGTATATTTTCTTACAGTTCTACTTTGAATACAATGTCTACTTTGCCATTCATACTCACTTACTAACAATATATTTCCCTTACACTATAAGCCTTTATTGTCCTTATGTTTTTGAAGTATTAGTGAATTGGTTATCATTAAATATACAATTTACTCTTTTCGAGTCGCCCCAGTTCACAGTTGAAATATCAGTATTTGTAAAATCAGTATTTTGGATTCTGGAGCCGGAAAAATTAGCATTGTCCAGTTTTGTTTTACGAAAGGAGGTACCAAATCTGGAGGTAATAAATAATGCGATCCTCCTTAACATATCAAATCCCTGAACACCGCTTAAAGCTCTTTTGCTGATCAGCGCACAGGCAATTGCCATGATTACTGATCCTATACCTCCGCCTAAGTTTTTGCCAAACATGCTGCCTAGTAATGCTACTACTGCAAAAAGAATATTAGATAAAGTACCCGCAGCCGCCCTTGCAATAGTCCCTATAATAAACATCATCACTACTAATACGAGTGCGAGTACCAGGTACATCATCCCTATACCTGTACCCAGGCCAGAAACATAAGCTACAATACCAATTACAAGAGCAACAGAAAGAATTGGTATGATCAGGTACCTCAATGCCTTACCCCCTCCTTTCCAATAATAATAAAGAATGAATAGAACAGTTATCACAATTGCTATAATTCCGGCACTTTTTACTTTCTGGTCTTCAGAAGCCAGCATTCCCTGTGTAGTTTGGCCTGCCAGCATAGCAACATATCCTGAAAGTAGTGAGAACGCAAGTGCAGCAATGAATATCAGTATGACATATACCGGGGCTATACCTGTTCTTACATGCGTAAAATCAGTACCGGTAAGATCAGACCCACTGAAATCAGCACCCCGAAGATCACTCTCTGAAAAGTTAGCATAACTGAGATACTCCTTTTTAAAGGATGCCTTTTGAAGATTTCTCTTTGAATAATCTTTAGGCATAAACATCATCAGTTTAGGTGTTTGTGAATTATAAGTCTTTACAAGCTAAACACTTGAGAAATTAGCAGAATTAAATCGATTGCTTGCTCATAATTTCCATGTTGTAAAATGGATATGAATCAATAACATTTTCCACCTGATTTGCACCACATCATTGCCAATATATTGTCAGTATCCTTTGCCCACAGCTCAGATATTAAAGCTTTCTCCTTGTATCTTGTCCCTTTATTACTAATGTTCCTTCATCATATTATTTGCCTTATCCAGCTCGCCTATAAATGGAATCTGATCCATTATATATAACCTCGTTATTGTTTGTAGATATGTTTCTAATTGAAACAACTTGGCAGCATCCCTGCCTCCAAGGATACCGCTGAATTTTTGATAATAAGTTTGATACAAGCTATTGTACTTTGCATCATTGGCCATTGAAGCGGTTGCTAATTGTTTAGACTTATTATCGTTAAGGCTGTCTAAATTATTTGCATATTGCTCTATCAGGCTTAAACGTTCTCTTCCTAATGCTTTTCTTTTATCTTCATATTCATCATATAACTTCCAGAATGCTGCACTTTTGTCTGAACTTACCTGCATATACTGGTTTACAATATCTTTCTTTTCCTTCCCAAATGCTGATTGAATAATATCTATATCCTCTTTATTGCTTTGTGCAAAAACTGAGAAGGATAACAGCAGCATTACAGTGAAGAATGCAGAATAAATAAATAACTTTTTCATAGTTCTTGTTTTTTAATAGTTAATAGATTTAAATATTTAAATGCATTGATGAATTATCTTGTTGTCCTAATACATGTTACCAAGTGCCACTCTCTTCCATACTACGAACAATCCGCAAGAGAGCACCTGCGCTTGATATAGTCATTCACCAACGCTATTAATTTATAACCATCTAATAATTTATCAAGTCGCCATTGTATGTTTCCATTCATTGTTGTCAGTCAACTATCATCAGTCAACTTGTATCAGATATGTTGCAAACCCACTCATCTGTTAGATGATGAATTCAGTCTCTTTAATTCCTCATTTTTTAACTCCAATGCCAGGGCCAGATCGGCAATGATTTTTTTAAGTCTTATATTTTCTTCCAGCAGGAGTTTCATTTCTGTATTAACATGTGAAGCATTGGGGTTAATACCTTGTTCCATAAACTTTTGTTTCCACCTTGTAAAAACACTGTAAGAAAGGTTGTGTTTCCGTAATACCTCTGTAATACCCGATTGGCTTGCCTGGTGCAAAATTTCCAGCTTCTCTTCATCTGTGAATATTCTTCTTGTTGCAGACATAAGCGCAGGTTTATTTATTACCATAAATGAAGGATTTGCAGTCATTATTAGTAGCCCATTCAAATCTTTTATTTTTACGCATGGTGAGTGGAAATCCGCTGAATATTCCGAAATAGCTTCTTTAAATGATGCATAAGATCTTCTGCCGGTCTATTGATTTCCTTTTCACCAATACCGCTTAAATAAAAGAATCTGGTTTTCGCATCGGCAATTTCAATAATCAATCACCCACCATTAACCATTCTGCATGATAAATCCTGTGGCTACAGAGGCTCTCCTGCAATGGCTATGATTGTAAGTACATAGCCTTAATAATCTGTTGAAATGTAAACACCTATTATTCATACCAGCATTTTGGGTGAACAAATAGAATGAGACTTTTGCCTTTTGCTAATTCCTTATGATATTGTAATTACAGGTATGTGCTATTTAATTTAGTATTATTCTTAAAGTAGCATTAGCATAAGTCTTATATATTGAAAAAACCAATTTTCTTGCTTAATCGTCGTTTCTTCTACGAAGGATACTATTTGATATCAGCCAGGCTAAAACAAGAAGTAAAGAACTATAATTTATTATTCATAACAAAAACTTAATAGTGTGATTTCTATTAGCTTGCTCTACTTTCTCCAAAATGTCTGTACTTTTATGAAGCGTTAAGATAGTTTAAATGGAAAGAAATTGCTACTGCTATTAATATCTTTAACTCCTTAATTGTTTAACATCAGAACAATTGCTTTTATAATTTTTAAACTAATCTTGATTCAAAAGAAAGTACATTTCATAGTTCGTTAGAAAGGTTAGTACACGCTAATAAGCAATAATTGTAAGTTTTTAAGACTCCATCAAGAGATAGTTGAGATAGCTAAACATTAGATATAAATCATCTCATTGACTATTCAAATGTACTCCTGTTATTTTACTTATCTTGTAACAGATTTGTGTCATTGTTTTGTAGCAGTTTTTATTACAGAATTCTACAAAACTGTTTTCAATCTTAAGTTTGTAGTACATTTTGACCAGCAACAATTTAGCAACAAAGTAAACAATCGAAGGCTAATAAGCTTTCACTGCACCCTAAATTAATTGCTATTATGACGCTCATTAAATACATAGTTACTCTCTTTGTAACCATCTCTTGCACCAATATCTCAGCGCAATCAGACAACTATTATATACAACATTTCAACAACGAAAATGGTTTAGTACAAAACAGTATCAAAGCAATAGAGATAGATAACAAAGGATACTTGTGGTTAGGAACGGAAATGGGTGTAGTTCGTTTCGATGGGAGTAATTTTAAGTTTTATGATAGAACAAATTCACCAGAACTAAGGACCGACAGGATCCTGAATATGGGTTTACTGAAAAACGGAAATGTATTTACGTTGGTGGAAGATTATGGTTATTATCACATTGGCACAAACGGTATATTGCAGCACATTCCAAAGACATATAAGGAGAAAAATCTGTTATATCACTTTCCCATTACTGAGATATTTGCAATATACAATAGATGCAAGTTGAAATATTTGAAAGGACAGATACCCAATTGGGCGCTGCCAGATTTTACCCTTATTAACAGTTCGCTTTTAAATAGCCTTGTATATATAAACAAGCGTTACTATTATTTCAATCAAAACAGAGATCTTATTACTGCCGATACAAATCTTACAGCTTTTCGTAAGATTGGTTTGAAGGGGCAACTTTCTTCTTTATCAGGGAATAAAACAGATCACCAGGGCAAATCAGTTGCTCTTATTGCAAGGAATAATATTTTATATATACGCTATGAAAAATTTATTTATAAGCTCTCTTCTTTAAACCTGGATTATGCTTCCAGGAGAACCCGTGTTATATACCGGAGATATTCCTGACATTAATTGCTTTTTAGAAGTGCCTGCATCTAACATGTTTGTTGTAGGTACCTCCACTGACGGCTTTTACATTTTTCAAAAACATTCGTTTTCTGTTTTGACATTAAATGGTGGGGGATCTAATGTATTTTATGCGCAGGCACCGTTTGGCTATAATGGAGTTCTTACTGATAAAGGTATACTATATCCTGATAAATTTGAACCTCTGCCAACTAATGCATTTACTTATGAAAGTATATTAAAGACCACAGATGGGAATTACTATTTAAACAGAGTGCATGATGAATTTGAATCCGGAGTGGTCGAATTAGATAGTCAACTTCATGAACTCAGATACTTACGTGGTTACAATTTGCATGTAAACTGTTTCAGGCAATTTAAAGATGGATCAATATGGTTTTCTTTAAAAGGTCAGCTCTTTGGAAAGATAGAGAATAATCATATCAAGTGGTTTGATTTTCAAAAGTCACTTCCGCAGGGATTTAGAGTAAACACTTTTATTCAGTCATCAAAGAATGAATTATGGATAGGTGGATACAAAGGACTTGCAAGCATAAACCTTACAACAGGAAAAATACATATGCTTCCTGAGGTTAAGGACGCAGAAGTTAGAAGCTTATATGAAGATAAAAGAGGAACCATTTGGATAGGTACTTACGGTGATGGGTTCTATGCATTTTATAACGGAAAGTGTGTAGCGATGCCAATGGATACGCAGCATTTTCTTGCAGGCACTCACAGTTTTATGGAAGATAACTCCGGCAACGTATGGTTGACTACAAACAGGGGGCTGTTTCAGGTGCATATGGCTGATCTGTATGATTATCTTAATAGAAAAAGTAATTCGGTATACTACTATTACTACGATAAAACTGCAGGCTTTTTAACCAATGAGTTTAATGGAGGCTGTAACCCTGCCGGCATCAAATTAAATGATGGCAAGTTCTCGCTGCCTTCTATAAAAGGATTGGTACAATTTTACCCGGATCGTATCATGCCAATTCTTCCTGATGCTCAGATTTATGTTGATGCAGTTGTAGGTGACACCACTCTATTTAGTACGGAAAATGGATCGTTAAGTATTCCTCACAGTATACATCATCTGCAGTTTACTGTTTCATCCCCTTACTTTGGCAACAGTTATAATCAATACCTCGAATACCATTTAGCTAAGGATGACGACGATAATAATGCATGGTATAGAGTACCTAAAAGTGGTAATATCCAATTTACTGAATTGCCTCATGGTAAATATCACCTCCTGGTACGTAAGAAAAGCGGATTTGGCAAAGACAATTACATTACTAAAGAAGTTATTTTTTCTATCCTCCCATTTTTCTATGATACCTGGTTATTTAGAGTTTTAATCCTGATCACTTTAGTAGCGTTAATGTATTCCTTTTTCAGATTGCGCATACAATTTCTTACACAACAAAAAGCTAAACTGGAAAAAGAAGTATTCGAAAAAACTAAAGAACAGACTTTACTTATTACTAACCTTGAAACCACTGTTTCGGAGCTTGAAAAATCTGAACAGGAGCTATATAAAAATAACCTTCTTAAAGAGGAATTAGCCATGATTATTGCCCATGATCTTCAATCTCCATTACGGTATATTTCTTCTTCAACACAAAGACTTCATGACACGTTATTAAAAAAAGGGTACTATGAGGCACAGGTATTAAGTTCGGAACTAAGTAATTCATCTTACAATATCTACCGTTTTGTAGAGGATTTCTCTATATGGACAAGTACCTTGGGTAGCAGTTTTCATTCGCGGGATTCCGGCGTAAACCTATATAACCTGCTTGTTGAAATCCATAATTTTTTAAGTGAAATGCTTACAATAAATAGAAATAAGCTGGAAATAAATATTGATGAATCTCTAATAGTACACACCGATTATAACTTAATAAAAATCATTCTTCGAAATATTATTGATAATTCAAACAAACATACTCTTACTGGAATCATTCGTGTAAGTGCAAAGGTTGAACACTCATCTGCTTGTATAATTATAAGTGATAATGGAGCAGGAATGAATAAAGGAATGCTAAAAAAAATACAGTATAAAATAAAGTATGAAGCAAATAACATTGATAATGAGGGAAGGCTGCATGGAAATGGCTATAAATTCATAACTCATTTTTGCAATCTGCTTAATATACATGTAGAGGTGGAAAGTAAGTTAGGCGAGGGTACAACGGTTAGATTAAACAATTTTAAAATTTAATGGCTGGTAATCCCTTTTTGGAATCTTTTACTTATATGAACACCGGCTAATAAAGCTAAATCCGCATTGCTATGAGTAAAATTTTGTTGGCTGACGACCATGGTATTGTACGTGCAGGAATCAAAGCACTGCTCAATGAAAACCTTAGCAAGTTTAAAATAGATGAGGCAGCTGATGAATCAGAAGTAGTGAAGTGCGTAAAAGCCAATCATTACGACCTAATTATGTTGGATATTAATTTAGGTGATTCAGATTTTGTAAAACTCATGGAATGGATGAATGCTACTATACCTGACACTCCTATCCTTGTCTTTAGCATGTACAATGAAGAACTGTATGGATTACGTAGCCTTCAACTGGGAGCAAAAGGATATCTCCGTAAAACGGCTTCTGATGAGGAGATACTACTTGCAATCAATACCGTTCTGGACGGTAAAAAATATATTACTTCCACGCTTGCTGAATTATTATCCAATCATCATGATACTAAACAGGTATCAAACCCTTTCAAAAATCTTTCTACACGGGAAATGGAGATCGCATTGCTGCTTAACAGCGGAAAATCACTACCTGAAATTTCTACCATTCTAAACATACAATATTCTACAGCTAATACATTTAAGCGAAGAATATTTGAGAAGCTCAATATCCGGAATATACTTTCGCTCTCCCGACTTATGCAAACCTTCAATGTTCAGGAATAAGAGACAGGGATAATTATTTTACTGATAGATAAGGACACACTCGCCAAGGGACGTGTAACAACTTAGTACACTGTTACATTAAATTATAAAAGTTATCGGTTAAATATTCTACTGATCTAACCTGCAATGAGCTACGTATCCCCCTTTCCAATCTCTGCTAAGTATGCCTCCGCTGTTCAAAGTTTAAGGCCAAAGGCAATCAACCTATTCATCAAATACCTGTCAAATAATAAGCAGCACCATGTTAGCCCAACAGTGCCACCCAGTAATAAAGCTGCCCCTTAGGCAATGGGGCGGCGCTGGCCAGCACGAACTATTCTCACTGAGACCAATAAAAAAACATTATTCACGAAGTAATGCGCGGAGCGATCATGCCGTGCTTGAACTTAGCGAAGCGATTTCATGAATACCATTGAAAAGACATCTATCCCATTCATATTTTTTGGTTACCTTTTTTATCAAGAAAAAAGGTAAAAACAAGAACTATCTGTAAGAACTTGTACTTAAAACATCTACTGTGTTCACAGCACCCCAATAGACTTGTTCTAAACTAAAACATATTTATGTTACACTGTACTAAACGTGAGTTGAGGGTGAGTAGCGTTGTAAGCCAACTTATGTCCCCATCCTCCCGATGGATCGGGACGGGCTCTAAAGAGGAGAAAGGTAGTGCCAAATATTGGGAGTTTGCATTCGAGTAGGTAGGGAACAGATGAGGAGGTACAATTAAGTAAATATAGAGGAGATAGCGCTGAGATTCAGTATAAGTTAGGTATAAGATAAGTATAACTTAAGTATAAATGCTAATCAAGGGTTGAAATTAAGTGAAATAGGGCATCCCGTAACTATTGGTAAGGTAATCTTCTTACAGGCAGCCTGCTATATAAGGTACCTTTATAGTGACTTTACAAGCACCTTACAGGAACATCATTAAGCACACTACGCGTCCTGCCAACTTCCTTCCTGAAGCATACCAAAGCCATAGCAAAGTCATGGTAAAGTCATGGATAGTCTCATGGATAAGCCATGGTAAAGTATTTCCTAAGCCTATTGCATGTAAGTACCGGAACAAAGGTTATGTTCCCTATACCTCCTCCATATTAAAACCGTATATCCTCCGCATCTCCATCGATGATCTAACGTCTTTTTAGTACATATGTGGTAAAAAATATTAACAAACAGTACCCTTTGGCAGAAAGTGGTGTGCAGGATGTAAATTATACAGTGTCGCCATACATCCAACACATGGTACATCTAACATCGTACATTTCACATCGTACATAATCAATACAGAAACATTACGCTTATTAATAATCTTATACCTATTTTATTTGCTATAATTATACTAATTTCTTACATTGTGTGTGGAAATTATATCAACTGACGACATTGCCTGGCTTGTATGAATAATCACTGTTCTTTACTGTAGAATTCAATACTATTGTAAAAACAATAAGCTTGGTTTGATTTTAGTGAAATATCCTGCACAGGAGTCTTTAGTTACAAATTACTAAGAAAGCATTCGCTAAAAACAACCTATGGAAAAACGCAATATCATTGTAATTGGTGCTTCGGCAGGAGGATTTGAAGCTTGTAAAACAATTGTATCCAATTTACCCCCTATAATAGATGCTGCTATCTTTATTGTATGGCACATGTCGCCCGATGTACGCGGAGTGTTGCCGAGAGTACTTAGCAGGGTTACCAATATACCAGTAGCTCATGCCTACGATCAGGAACCGGTAAGTACCAACCGCATATACGTGGCGCCGCCAGACCATCATATGCTGATAGAGGACGGGCATGTGCGCGTAACGCGCGGACCTAAAGAAAACCGCTTTCGCCCTGCGGTAGATCCGCTCTTTCGCTCGGCAGCCTATTCTTACAGCAACCGGGTGATTGGCGTGGTGCTCACCGGAGCGCTGGACGATGGTACTGCGGGGCTGTGGACTATAAAACATTATGGTGGCATAGCTGTAGTGCAGGACCCCAATGATGCCGAAGTGCCTTCGATGCCGGAGAATGCTATACGCGAAGTAGCCGTAGATCATATTGTGCCGCTTCGTGTTATGACCAGTCTGCTGGTTGACCTGTCGCAAGAGGAAGTAGAGGTAAATAAAGGTGTTATGAAAATAGACGAAAAAACAAAGGTGGAAATAAAAATTGCTGAGAACGATAGTGCCTTCGATGCAGGCATTATGGAATTTGGCAGCCTTACGCCGTTTACCTGCCCCGAGTGTCATGGGGTACTTTCTACACTCAAGGACGGGGATCGCGTGCGCTACCGGTGCCATACCGGCCATGCCCATAGTGCCGATAGCCTGCTCACTTCCATTACCGAAAATATTGAGGATAGTTTGTACAGCGCTATGCGCGGTGTTGAAGAAAGCATGATGCTGCTCAACCATATGGGCGACCATTTTGCTGAATCGAACCAGCCCAGGCTGGCTGCATTATATTTTCAGAAAGCCAGTGAAGCCGCAGCACGTGCGCAACTGGTACGGCAGGCGGTGCTTAGCCATGAGCAACTGAGTAAGGACAGCCTGTGGCAGCAGGCAGAAAAGTTGGAAGCGGAAGAAAGCGAACAACGTGTAGATAATGATGAATTAAAAGAACAGGTGCAGAGGAAAAGTAATAATTGAATATGCGGATTAGAAATAATTATAAATATTCCATTCAAAGCGAAGAAGTAAGCTGTACGAAGTACATTGTAACTTAAATATGTTTTAGTTTGGAGCAATTGCGTTTTAGATGCTGTATAGATATTAGTTGTTGTAGGTGTACTTGCTGACAGCAAGTCGTTGTCTTTCTTTTTTCTCTTGAAAGAAAAAAGAAACAAAAAAGTTCAAGCACGGCATGATCGCTCCGCGCATCCGTGCTGGCCAGCGCCGCCACACTGCCTAAGGTGCAGCTTTATTACTGAGTGGCACTGTTGGGCTAACATGGTGATACGTGGTTAATTGACAGGTATTTGATGAACAGGTTGGTTGCCTTTGGCCTTACACTTTAAACAGCGGAGGCATACTTAGCAGCGATTGGAAAGGTGGGTACGTAGCTCATTGCAGACTATGTTGTTGCTGTTTCTTAGTGTGAAGTTTTAGGAGGGTTAGCTCTCAGTTTTGGAGCATATATGTTTGATAGCACTTATTTATAAACTTAGTTCGGTAACAGACAACTAAGCTATAAATGATTATTGATTGATAGTATATTTTAATTGTCCACTGGCCCTTGCGGGTACTACAGTCCACAGATTATTTTATTTCATTAACAATGATGAGTGTGGCATTATGTTTATGTATTTTAAGTGAATAACTGTATCGAACTTATACAAACTAAACTGAAATTTTTCAGATACAACCGTGAACGAACAGAAGGAAGAGATAATGGCGGGTAAGCCAGAGAAAGATGAATTTCTAGTGGCAGGGATTGGTGCATCTGCTGGCGGCCTGGAGGCGCTGCAGGAGTTTTTTAAACATGTGCCCGAAAATAGCGGGATAGCATATGTGGTCATCCTGCACCTTTCACCCGATCACGATAGCCAGCTTGCTACCATCCTGGGCAGAGTGGCTGTCATACCTGTTACGCAGGTAATCGAGCGGGTACGCATAGAGCCTGACCATGTGTATGTTATTTCGCCCAACCATCACCTGACGATGGAGGATAACGAGATTGTCGTTACCCCCAATTTATTTACAGAAGACCGCCGTGCGCCGGTAGATATCTTCTTCCGCACGCTGGGCGATACCTACCATTCCCGTGCTGTAGGGGTTATTTTGTCGGGTACAGGCGCTAATGGCTCTATGGGCATCAAGCGCATCAAGGAGCGCGGCGGCGCTGCTTTTGTGCAAAACCCGCGTGAAGCACAGTTTAACGAAATGCCGCGCAATGCTATTGCATCCGAACTGGTGGACAGCATTTTGAATGTGGCCGAAATACCGGCAAAAATCATCCAGTATAAGGAAAGTCTTGGACTGGTGCAGATTGCGGAAGAAAGTACGCATCGCCCCGAAGACCAGCAACATGCCCTGCGCGAAATTTTTACTCAGTTACGCATACGTACGGGGCACGATTTTTCCAACTACAAGCGCGCTACGCTCCTGCGACGCATAGAGCGCCGTGTTAATGTGCACAATCTGCCATCACTCACTGCTTATGCTGCCTTCATGCAGCAAAACCTTGATGAACCTGTAGCGTTGCTGAAAGACCTATTGATATCGGTTACCAATTTCTTCCGCGATAAAAAAGCATTTGAGGCGATTGAAAATGATATCCTGCCACGCATACTAAAAAATAAAGGAGACGGCAGTGCCCTGCGCATTTGGGTAATAGGCTGCGCTACCGGCGAAGAAGTATATTCGCTTGCCATGTTGTGTGCCGAGCGTATCCTCCATCAATTAGACGCCCCCAAAGTGCAGATTTTTGCTACAGATATAGACGAAGCAGCTATTGCCACTGCCCGCGAAGGGGTGTACACACTTAACGATGCGGCAGATGTATCGCCGGAAAGGCTGCGCCGCTTTTTTACAAAAGAAGGCGACAGCTACCGCATACGCCGGGAAATAAGGGAAATGGTGCTCTTTGCCAACCACAATGTGCTGAAAGACCCCCCCTTCTCACACCTGGATATGGTGACCTGTCGCAATATGATGATCTATCTCAACAGTACAGCGCAGGAGCGTGTGCTGGAGACCATACATTTTGCACTGGAGCCTGGCGGTTATCTTTTTCTGGGTTCTTCCGAGTCAACAGAGGGTGCGGGCGATTTATTCCTTGTTGCTAACCGTGAATACCATATTTACCAGAGCCGTGCGGTATCTCCCCGCAACTACCCTGTGCCCGAATCTATTCCTAATTACCGTACGACAAATCCAATAGACCCGGATATACCGCATGACGGCAACAGCCATCCGCTCATGCGCCTTAACTATGCCGACCTGCACCAGCAACTGCTGGAGCAGTATGCGCCGCCTTCCATTGTAGTAAATGAAGAATACGATATTGTACACCTTACCGAGCGTGCCGGCAGGTATCTGCAGATTACCGGAGGCGAAATATCGAAGAATATACTGAAGCTGATACGCCCCGAAATAAGGCTGGAGCTGCGCACTGCTTTTTACCAGGCGGTACAGCGGCGTGCCAACGTAGAAGCAAGAGACTTAAAAGTGAAGATAGACGATTCTACCGAATCCATCAACATACATGTACGTCCCGTACTGCGGGAAGATGACACTACCAAGGGCTTTATGCTGGTACTGTTTGAGCCAGTTACCGGCGAGTATAAAGAAGAAGAGCAACGGATATATACTACCGATGAACCGATCGCCCGCCAGCTTGAAGAGGAGCTGGTACGCATGAAGGCACGGCTACGCAGTACCATAGAACAGCACGAACTGCAGGCAGAAGAGCTGAAGGCCTCCAACGAGGAGTTGCAGGCATTGAACGAAGAACTGCGCTCGGCTGCCGAAGAGCTGGAGACCAGTAAGGAAGAACTGCAATCCGTCAACGAAGAACTGACCACGGTAAATCAGGAACTGAAAGTAAAAATTGAGGAAACTACTAATTCCAACAACAACTTCCAGAACCTGATCAACTCCACTCACATCGCTACCCTGTTTCTCGACCGCAGCCTGCGTATTAATATGTTTACGCCTGCGGCAAGAGAGATATTTAATGTGATACATGCCGATACCGGTCGCCCTGTTTCTGACATTACTAATAAACTGGAATATAGCGGGCTGCTGGATGATGCAGAAACAGTGCTGGATAAACTTATGATCGTAGAGCGGGAAGTGCGCACCTATGACGGGAAGAATTACCTGATGCGCGCCCTCCCCTACCGCACAGAGGAAGACCGCATTAACGGTGTAGTAGTTACCTTCATCAATATTACTGAGCTAAAAAAAGCCGAAGAGGCACTGCGTGCTACAGATGAGCGTATGCGCCTGATAGTAGAGAATGCAAAAGACTACGCCATCTTTACATTAGATATGCACCGATGTGTAAATAGCTGGAATATTGGCGCACAAAACGTCTTTGGCTTCGCCGAAGAAGAAATCATCGGCAAGAGTGGTGATATTGTTTTTGTGCCCGAAGACCGCGAAGAAGGCATGCCGGCAAAAGAAGCAGAAACAGCACAGCAGGAAGGACATGCTGAAAACGAGCGCTGGCACCTGCGTAAAGATGGCACCCGCTTCTATGGCTCCGGTATAACGATGCCCATGCACAACGATGCCGGCGAAATGATTGGGCAAGTAAAGATACTTCGTGACCTCACCGAGCAAAAACAGGCTGAAGAGGCGCTGCGCGCGAACGAAAACCGACAGGCATTTCTCGTGAAGCTTGGCGACGTACTAAGGCCACTTTCAAACCCCATTCACATCCAGGAAGCCGCTTCCCGGGTCATAGGCGAACAGCTTGGCGTTGGACGAGCCTTCTATTGTGAAATGGAAGCCGATGGCGACCACATGTGGATACGCCGCAACTACCTGAATGGCGTGGACACCCAGGAAGGTTATTTCAGCATCTCCGATTTCGGACCGTTCCTCCTTGAAGAATACAATGCCGGACGCACCGTTGTCATCAACGACGCTTCTGTTGACAATCGCCTCAGTGAAGCTGAGCGCGCTGCTTATCTCACCATCAACGTCAGGGCATTTATGTGCGTTCCGCTTGTGAAAGAAGGCAGACTCGTGAGCGTACTTGCAGTTAACCATCCAACCCCACGCAATTGGACAAGTGATGAAGTTGCGCTGCTGGAAGAAACGACTCAGCGCACCCAGGCGGCATTAGAGCGCGCGAACGCTGAAGAAGCCCTTCGCCAAAGCGAAGAGCGCCTGCAGAAGGCAATCTCCATAACAACGGTTGGTGTTATTTTCTTTGACCTGGAAGGTAAAATCAATAATGCAAACGAAGCCTTTCAGCAGATGAGCGGCTACTCAAAGGAGGATTTTATAAACGGTAAAGTGCGCTGGAATGAGCTGACACCACCGGAATTTATGGAAGTATCGCTCAAGGCTGTACAGGAACTGATCACCGAAGGACAAAGCACGCCCTACGAGAAGCAATACATCCGTCCGGATGGTTCCCGCTGGTGGGGTATGTTTACCGGCAAGCGCCTGAATGAAAATGAAATTGTAGAATTTGTTATTGATATTACCGAAAGAAAACTTTTTGAAGAAGCACTGCTCCGTAGCGAAGAAAGCCTGCGGACGATTACTGACAACCTTCCTGCTCTGATTGCATACCATGATATAGAACAGCGGTACCTGTTTGTAAATGCCGAGTTTGAGCGATTCTTTGATTTACCCAAGGAACAAATTGTGGGTAAAACAATGAAAGAATTTTTAAAGCCGCATGTGTATGAACGGCTGCGCAACTGTGTGGAAAAAGCATTAGCCGGTGATCGGGTCTCCTTTGAAGATGTAGAGCCAGACAAGTTTGGCCCCGGGCAGCATAGCTGGACAGAAGAAAACTATATACCACGTCTTGGACCAGATGGAAAAGTAGAAGGCTTTTTTGTACTGGCACACATTATTACCGAACGCAAAAGAACAGAGGATGCCCTGCGCGCATCAGAAAGCCGATTCCGTACAGTAACTGACGCTGTGCCGCAGGTGATATGGACTAATGATGCGCGTGGCAAAGCCAATTACTTTAACCAGCGATGGTATGAATACTGCGGGCTCAGTTACGAGCAATCTGAAGGCCTGGGCTGGCAGGCGATTGTGCACCATGATGATGAAGCTGCTTCTGTAGAACGCTGGCAACGTGCGCTGGCAGCCGGGGAAGAATTCGAAACTGAATATCGTCTGCGCCGTGCCGACGGTACGTACCGCTGGCATCTAGGAAGGAATGTGCCGCTGAAAGGAGAAAAAGGGGAGATCCTTGGCTGGTTTGGTTCAGCTACCGATATAGAAGATTTAGCCCTGGCACAGGCGTCCTTACGCGAAAGCGAAGAGCGTACCCGTGCTATTGTAAGCCAGACAAGCGTTGGCATTTTGCGCACCGACGTTAACGGGCATTTTGTGTTTATGAATGATAAAGCGCGCAGTATGTTTGGCCTTAATGGAACGAATGGAACAGAAAGCAGCATCTGGGATCTTACAACCATTGAAGATATGGATGAGCACAGACGTTTATTTAAACGGCTGATTGACGAAGGACTTCCTTATCAGTTTGAAAGAAAGCTGAAGCGGCTGAATGGCTCTCACTTCTGGGCATCGGTGAGCATAGCACCTATTAAAAATGAAAAAGGTAAAACGCTGTCGGCAGTATCTGTAATAGTAGATGTAACCGGGCGCAAACAAGCCGAAGAAGCACTGCGCGAAACAATGGAGCGCTTTCAGTTTGCTATACAGGCTACCAAAGACGTGATCTGGGAAATAGACTTTAAACGCAACCATGTATGGTGGAGCTCGATGATGCATACCTTATTTGGCTATACGCAACGTGACGTACAGCACAGCATAGCCTGGTTCCAGTCGCTCATACACCCCGACGATCAGAAGCAGGTAGCAAACAGTTTTAACGCAGCCATAGAAGGTAAAGAAACTTTGTGGACAGACGAATTCAGGTACAGGCAAGCGAGCGGTGAATATATGTACATCAACTGCCGGAGTTTTATAATACGGGATGGCGAAGGCAAGGCATTGCGGATGATTGGCGCCATGCAGGACATTACTGAACGCAGGCTGGCAGAAGAAGCAGTGCGCAAGAGTGAAGAACGCCTGCGGGTAACTATGCAAAGTGCTACAGATTATGTAATTATTACTCAGGATGTTAACGGCAATATTGAAAACTGGAACAGTGGCGCAGAGCGCATATTTGGCTACAAAGCCGAAGAGACAATTGGTAAGTATTGCGACTTTTTTTATACACCGGAAGACCGGGCAGCCGGTATTCCTGAAAAAGAAATGGAAACAGCAAAGGAAGAGGGGCGCGCCAGTGATGAAAGATGGCATCTGCGCAAAGATGGCACCCGGGTTTTCATGAGCGGTGTGCTGGCACCTATCAGGAACAATGGTATACTCACTGGCTTTGTGAAAGTTGCCCGCGATATGACTTCACAAAAAGAAGCGGAAAATGCCCTTCAGGCAGCACAAAGCAGCTTGCGTACGGCACTGGAAGCCGCGCAGATGGGTGTATGGGACCTGGATTTAGCAACAGATACTGTAATGCGCAGCCCGCGTCATGACCAGTTATTAGGATATCCTACTTTCCAGGAAGAATGGAGCTTTGAAAAAGCCGTGCAACACATGGCAAAAGAAGACAAGGCAAAGTTTATGGCTGCCCGTGAAAGTATGCTTGAGACTGGCATATTCGATATGGAAGCGCGGATTCAGCACACGAATGGAAGTGTATGCTGGGTACAGGTTTATGGCAGGCTTTTCAGAAATGAAAAAGGCGAGCCTACGCATGCAGCGGGTGTTATCTTCGATATTACCGACCGTAAAACAGTTGAGCAGAAAAAGGATGAATTTATTGGTATTGCCAGCCATGAGCTAAAGACGCCGGTAACCAGTATTAAGGCTTATACCGAAATACTGCACGAGCAGTTTGAGGAGGCAGGTGATGTTCAGTCTGCCCTTTACCTTTCGAAATTAAACCATCAGGTTGACCGCCTTACCGGACTGATAAGAGATTTGCTGGATGTTACGAGGATATCGGAAGGGCGGCTGACGATCAAAGAATACAACTTTGATCCTAACCAAATGCTGCGGGACACTACTGATGAACTACAACGAACTACAGGCAAGCACAAGATAGAACTTAACCTGCAAGAGTTACCTGCTTTTAAAGGCGATAAGGAGCGACTGCAACAAGTGTTTGTTAATCTGCTGTCAAATGCTGTTAAATACTCACCCGAGGCAAATAGGATAATCGTAAGATCGTACAGGGATAACGGCAACATTAACATTGAAGTGCAGGACTTTGGAATTGGCATGAGCCCTGATACAAAAAACAGGTTGTTTGAGCGCTTCTTCCGGTCGTCTGACCCACAAATTACTACCTTCCCAGGGCTGGGGCTGGGCTTGTATATTTCTATGGAAATAGTAAAGCAGCATAAGGGCACCATCCGGGTACAGAGTGAAAAAGGGAAGGGATCAGTGTTTACAGTGGTGCTGCCCGTAAGAGAATAATTTAACGTGAGTTCTGGGTGTTAATGACTCCAGAGTGGTCAAAGGTTTATAGCATGTATATATAGGGATTAAACATTCGACCACGCCCCGGCGTGGTCGAATAGTTATTAGTATAGCTATACTATATATGCATGACCTTTCCGAGGTCTTTTCTTCTAGCTCTCATTATTATAAACCCGAACTAACGTTAATTTAAGATGTTAGATTTCTGATCTACGACCTTGCTGTGATCCAGGCAGTTTTAAAGTGTGGAATTTACTATATACGATTCAGGTTAATAAGGTTTAATGTGGAAAATATCAGCTGTTTTTACAGTGCACCTTTACCAACTAGTTATCAAGCCGGGGATTTAAATTACAGTGCAATAGCAGTACATGAACAATAATCTCTAACTACAAAATATAGCTGTAAGTAGCAATTCCTTCTGTCATCTGTCAACTCTCATCTGTCAACTTGATAGCGACTTGGTATTAGATGTACAATTTGGTAACTGAGGAATGATTTACTTCCACCTCTCCGTTATTCTATTATTTGTGCCGAATATGTGTAATTAAAACAGATTAAAGTTATACTTGTTAACAAGTTAGGTTTGATATTTGTTTTTTTGTTTGTGTAAATAATCCCACAGTAATGAAGTATAAGATTGTGATAGCTGATGATGATCCGGGTGTGTTAGAGATATTTCAAATCATTTTTGAAAAAGAAGGTTATGAGACTATTACTTTATCCAACCCAAAGCCGCTACTGCAGAACCAATACATGGATGCCGATATTTACCTCTTAGATATACAAATGAGTGGTATGGACGGTATTGAGGTATGCAAATATTTAAAGCAACACGAACAAACAAAAGATAAACCAGTGATTATAATTTCAGCTAACCCTGGTGCCAGAGCATTGAGTGAAGAAGCCGGTGCTGATGATTTTATAGAGAAACCGTTTTTGAAGAGGGAATTGCTGGCAAAAGTAATGTGGAATATAGGGCAGGCAGTGAGCGTGGAGCGGTGAGTTAGTTGGAATATTTGAGCCAGGCTCAAGACACAACAAATAAGTGTATGAAAGAATAGAATTTTGGAGTTTGTATTTTATTCAATATAAAAGGTGCTTACTGCTAAGTAAAGCACCTTTTATGTGTTTGGCAAACTAAGTCCTTCGATTAGAAAATAGGTCTTTCGTTAGAGAAAGGTCTGTTACGTTGGTTGTCTTTACCTGAATTGTCAGGATTGTTCTTTTTGTTGCTGGCAGCATTAGGAATACCAATACCCGGCGTTACCCCGGTGTCATTTGCGGCACTCTTTGGTGGGGAACTTGTGCCGGGCATATTTTGTACATTACCATTCCCCTGCTGCACATTGTCTGCTTTTTTCATAATATGCTAATTTATGTAGATGAACAAATGCCTCCTTGCTTTACATACCTGGAAGTAGTATAAGGAATGTACACCTGCGTACATTCCTTACCTCACTACCCTTTAACCAGGAGAACACCTGAAACTACCATCGAATACACATTTTCATCTACCCAAACACTATATAGCAGCAACAAGTGATGCTGGCTGATTTCTCGCTTTTTTCATAGGTTAACAACACGACATGAGGAAACTCACCTACCTCATCTACTCTCAAAAACCAGGCAAAAATTAATTGCTTTTAAGTGAAGTATTGATAATGAAGCGTATATTTTTTTAAATAGTTGTGTGAGGTATTATTATAAGGGTGATAATTTGTGGCTGACAGGCCTGCGACTGCAGCTTTGCAGGGGACTGCGAAAGTGTGACTGTGTGGTAATGTCGATCAGGGAGTGTCAGATTTGATTATAAAGCTTTAGCCTTGGAGGAGAGGTTAAACGATATTGGGGTTTTAACCTGATTGTTAGGTTTGGCAAACCAGTTTGCCTTATGTATATGGTCCCAGGCGGAAGCCCTTAGGTTAGTTCTTTCAAACTGAACCAATTTTGACTGTTTATTTAAATGAGGTGGTCATTAAAATAACATTGTAATTGGCGTATAAAAGTAAATGGTAACGATTATTGAAGATATATTTTTGGCTACAAGGAAATGATATATGAAAAAAACATTAGCGATTATTGTTGGACTGCTTTCTATTTACTCTTTTGTGACTGCACAGCCGGTAAAAGAGCATGGGAAACTGCATGTAGCAGGCACACAACTCACCGACGAGCATGGTAATGCAGTAGTACTGCGAGGTATGAGCTACGGATGGCATAACCTGTGGCCGAGATTTTATAATGCGAAGAGTGTGGAATGGCTGCATAAAGACTGGGGCTGCACTGTAGTAAGAGCAGCCATGGGCGTGGAACTGAATGACAGCGGCTATATGAAACAGCCGCAGTATTCCACACAAAAAGTGGAAGCTGTAGTAGATGGTGCTATTAAGCAAGGCATCTATGTAATTATAGACTGGCATTGCCATAACATACAAACTGCTGCTGCTAAGGATTTCTTTGCTAAGATGGCTGCGAAATATGGTAAATACCCCAATGTGATATACGAGGTATATAATGAGCCTGACTATGAAAGCTGGCCGGAAGTAAAGGAGTATGCAACGGAGGTAATAAAAGTAATCCGTGCTGCAGACCCGGATAATATAGTTTTGGTTGGCAACCCACATTGGGATCAGGATATAAACCTGGTTGCCAATGATCCGCTTACAGGCTTTAGTAATATCATGTACACCGTGCATTACTATGCAGCAACACATAAGCAATGGCTGCGTGACCGCTGCGATAGCGCTTTAAGCAAAGGCATTCCCATCTTTATTTCGGAGTGCGCAGGTATGGAAGCATCTGGCGATGGGCCACTGAACATGGAGGAATGGAATAAATGGATAGATTGGAGCGGGAACCATAAAATAAGCTGGATAACCTGGAGCGTATCAGACAAGGATGAGACCTGCTCGGTATTGCAAAAAACAGCGTCATCTGATGGTGGATGGAAAGAAAGCGACTTGAAAGAATCAGGTATAATTACCCGGAAGAAATTGCGGGCCTTTGCTAATATGCAGTGAGCCTATAAAAGACGTGAATACAAAAGCCTTTACTATTTAGTAAGGGCTTTTTTCTTGGATACCCTCCTTATTTTGCTACAACAGAACCATACCGGATTCAAACAGGTAGCCTGTTATCAAATGCTGATTACTGATGTGTAAGGTTTAGTTATAGCGTATATGGGGAGTTACTGCGGAGGAGATTAGGTATAAGTCAGGTATAACTTAGGTATAAGTTAAGTATAAATGCTAATCAAGGGTTGGAGTTTTGTAAAATAGAGCACCAGTTAGGGGTGGTCAGGTGATATTCTTACAAGCTGGCTGCTATACAAGGCAATCGCCCTTCCTGCTCTTCCTCCTGTTGAGAAAAAGCACCTTCTGAACAACTCTAAGATCAACTACATAGCTTACCTCTGTTTATAAGAGGACATCATAGACACACCTCAGGCCCTACTAACTTCCTTCCTGAAGCATACTAAAGCCATGGTAAAGCCATAGCAAAGTCCTGGCAAAGTCATGGATAGTTCATGGATAGTTCATGGATAAGCGGTGCTAAAGCACACTCTAAGCCGATGCAATTCCATTCAAACCTAAAACAAACCTGGCCACTAAGCAAGATCGTACACCGTACATCTTACATCACATTCCAACCCTTGATTAGCATTATAAGTTAAGTATAACTTAGGTATAGCTCATAAGGAAAGTATATAATGCTACTTAATCGAAAATGGAATTATATAAACATTGCAAGAAGCACATAAATAAGGAATGTAAAAGCCCCGCCTGAAAGACATATGGAGGACTCAAGCCCATGTTCCTGTGTACCTTCCCCCTACTTATTAATCCAGTCCTGAATTAGTAAGGTTTTTCTTTTTGTGTAAGAGTTTGAAGTATTAGACTTAGTATGCTGTCCCCTAAATAAATGTACAATAAACATCTACTATCAAATAAATCAAGCTTTGCTAATAGAAACTAATCTAAATAGTAAATTCCTCACTGGAAAACATAAATCCTCTAACCTGCAATGAGCTACGTATCTTCCTTTCCAATCTCTGCTAAGTATGCCTTCGCTGTTCAAAGTTTAAGGCCAAAGGCAAGCAACCTGTTCATCAAATACCTGTCAATTAACAAGCAGCACCATGTTAGCCCAACAGTGCCACCCAGTAATAAAGCTGCACCTTAGACAATGGGGAGGCGTTGGCCAGCACGGATGCGCGGAGCGATTATGCCGTGCTTGAACTTTTTTGTAACTTTTTTCTTTCAAGAGAAAAAAGTTAGACAAGAACTATCTGTAAGAAATTGAACTTAAACCATCTGCGGTGTTCACAGCTTCTAGAATAGATTTGTTCTAAGCTAAACTTATTTAGTTGACAATGTACTAAGTATGCAGTCTTACCCTTACTAAACCAGGACGGAATTAATAAGCTGTATCTATGGCGTATTTGAGTCGTATATCTTATGTATTTCTTACGTCAACCATTTGCTTTTACAGTATAAATCAGTAAAAAAAACAGGTGCAAACAGCAGCATTTAGCAGCAATGATGTGCAGCCAGTAGCTGGATGTAAATCTGCAGCAGACAGATGATGTACATCACTGTGCGATGGTATTGTACACTTATTTAGTTGATATTGTATGAAATGATAAAATAGAAAAAGTAAGACTTAACACTCTGTTTGGAGCAACTGATAAAAATTGTTTTTACATTTATTTAGCGATTGGTACTATTTGCTTTCAAGCAAAACTTACGACCTATAAATATAATTGTTCTGCATCCTTGCTTGTGACCACCTGCTGTTAGAGTTGTTTCCTCCGTGAAAGTACGGTATGCTGTGTGAGGTTTTTCTCATGGAGGGGTATAACAGTGCTTATAGATTAGCAATTATAAATTCTTCTAAACCGAAAAGCCGAAAACGGGATAAAAGAGTAGGCATCATTAAAACATAACTTTATGTCAAAAGTTCAAAAACCTGCGTACGTAAAACTTGAAGACACCGAAAAAGCAGCACCACAGGGTACTGACACCCAAAACCTCGATCCGGAACAAAGCATGGAGGTAACTGTGAGGATAAGACGAAAAGAATCTTTAGACAGCCATTTGGAACAAGGAAAGCGCTATAGCCGAGAGGAATATGCCAAACTTTTTGGTGCGTCAGACGATGACATTGATAAAGTAGAGGAATTTGCGCATGAGCATCACCTGGCTGTTGCAAGCATTGAGAAAGGAAGAAGAAGCGTCATTCTAAAAGGTAAGGTAAAGGACTTTGAGGATGCTTTCAAAGTCACATTAGCATGTTACAAAAGTGAAGAAGGATATACTTTCCGGGCCAGGTCAGGCCAAATAAGTATTCCGGCTGAACTGGAGGGTATTGTTGAAGGGGTTTTTGGATTGGATGACCGTCCACATCTAAGACCTATGTTTAAGGTGGCAAAAAAAGGTAAAGGGGAAATTGTAGCACACAGTGCTGCAAACAGTTTCAATCCTAATGATCTGGCAAAGATTTATGGTTTTCCGGGCGATGCAACAGGCAAAGGACAAAGTATTGCAATCATAGAATTGGGTGGTGGCTACCGTACAAAGGATCTGACCAAATACTTTTCAGATTTGAATGTGCATAAGCCTGTAATAAGAGCAGTATCTGTAGATGGTGCCAGGAATGATCCTTCCACTTCAGATAGTGCGGATGGCGAAGTGATGCTGGATATTGAAGTAGCAGGCGCAGTAGCTCACGGCGCTAAAATAGTGGTGTATTTTGCTCCTAATTCTGATAAAGGTTTTTTGGATGCAATTACAACCGCGCTGCACGATGAACATTATAAGCCTTCGGTTATTTCCATTAGCTGGGGCGCAGCCGAAAAGCAATGGACCAAACAATCGCTTAAGAGCTATAATGAAGCTTTCAAAGCTGCCTCACTATTGGGCGTAACAATATGCTGTGCGGCTGGTGATGCTGGCTCTGCAGATAATGTAAACGATGGTAAGGTGCATGTTGATTTTCCGTCTTCCAGCCCTTATGTGCTGGCTTGTGGTGGCACCTCACTTAGAGTAAATAACAATAATATTACTTCCGAAACGGTATGGCACGATTCCAATGATTCTGCTACCGGTGGTGGCGTGAGTGATTATTTTCCATTACCGGATTATCAGCAGAACACGAATATACCCACTGCCATCAGTACCCACTTTAAAGGTCGTGGATTACCAGATGTGGCTGGCAATGCTGACCCCAATACCGGTTATAATGTATTGGTAGATGGCGAAGACATGGTGATTGGAGGTACCAGTGCAGTTGCACCATTAATGGCTGGCTTAATTGCTCTGATAAATGAGAAAAATAGCAAAAATGGCGGCTCTACAGCAGGTTTTATAAACCCGAAATTATACTCCACTCCTAACCTTTGCAGAGACATAACTGAGGGAAATAACATAACTGCGGGCAACAAAGGATATAAAGCCGGAACCGGATGGGATGCCTGCACGGGATGGGGCGTGCTATCGAATATATAAAGGCTGCTGTTACTGCTATTGTTTTGTAATAATCGTTGTGGAATTAACCTGCTGTTCTTGTTGTCTGCTACAGATACAACATCTTAAAAGAACAGCAGGTTGCTATAGTTTTTATTTTATCCAGGATAAACTTTAGCCTGGAACAGGCGAATATATTATTTAAAACTTTTCATTATTAAGGACACATTTCAGTGTTAATAATTTATTCCACGAAAGTGTTAGTTCAGATTGTTTGCTATCAATACTAAATACCTGAGCTACTGTATAATTCCTCTTTAATACAAATTCATCACCCTTTAAAACTTTAATACCATGCCAGACATTGATTTTTCCATTGACCTGCATACTCATCCTACCTATAACGCGTTAGGCAGATCATTAACTGCAAATGCAGGTAACCAAAGCAGCCGTTTAAAGAATAGCTATAATAAAATAAGTGCTGACCTGATAGTGCAAAACCATTTTTCAAAATAATGCCTGGGCATTCTTTGAGAAATGGTTTTGATAGGTAGATGATGCAACACTCATTATAGCTAATGCCTAATTTTATTAACTAATCATAATTACAAAAGCAAGTACCATTTTCAAACAACCGTAATTTCATTTATTCATATTGAAATACCTCAATTATGGCAGTTTCAACTTCACCTGCAGTTCCTGACATAGTAGCTACCGGTTAGGAATTTATTAATTTAGCTAATACCCGTATTAGTAGACAATATGTACCAGGTGCATTGGTGCCCAAAGACAACCCGAAAATATTGGTCCATGGGACAGAGGCTTTGACCCACAGGGTATAGATAATAGATAATGCCAAAATACTACAAGAGCAGTTATAGGTTTTCAAAGACATACCGGATTTCGGGTAGACGGAGAAGTGGGCAAACAAACAGCAAGCGCGCTGAGCAATAAATTGTAAATACTTATAATTAAAACCATTTTATGGCACAACCATTCACAGATCTCCTTGCTACAGAATACCAGGTGCTGTTTAATACCTGTGCTATCAATCCTGACAAAGCAATAGAGATAGACCACGACATTGACATCATGCTTGCTAATAGACCTAAGTATGATGCGATTGCAAATGAAGTAAATGTGCCCTGGTACTTTGTTTCTATTATCCACTGCATGGAAGGTTCACTCAATTTTAATACACACCTTCATAATGGAGATCCGTTAACATCACGAACTTTAAACGTTCCAGCAGGAAGGCCAGTAACAGGCAATCCACCGTTTAGCTTTAAAGAAAGTGCTATTGATGCACTACAGTTTGACCATTTAGTTCCCTTACTTGATACCAGTACGCCGGGACTATTATTTGCGTTTGAGAGTTTTAATGGCTTTGGAAGTCGTGCACATGGCATCAACTCCCCTTATTTATGGAGTTTTTCCAACCACTATACAAAAGGAAAGTTTATAAGCGATCATGTATTCGACCCTGATGCCGTATCCAACCAGGCAGGAGCAGCCGTATTGCTTAGAAGAATAATGGAACGGCAAATAACCCTAGGTGAATCAGATATAATTACCCAAATAAAGCAACTTGGAGAACAGGTGGCATTTGATCCGAACCATTCTAGCGATAAAGCCCTTCAACTACAAAAATTGTTGAACACCATAGGCTTACATCTAAAGCAGGATGGAAAGGCCGGGAGCCATACATCGGAAGCCTATCAGCAAGTTTCCGGGAAGTTTTTAAATGGAGATAGCAGAAGAATTTGATGAAGAATGCATTACCGTAAAGCAAGCTTATTAAGAGTTATTAGTGATAAACCTGATTACTTACAATTCTATTCCAAAATCTTTTTGATCTGATAGCTGCTGATAAAATAAATGGTTCGCGGCAGGAAAATAAAAAGCCGCAGTATTCTAAATAAAATACCTACGGCTTTCATTTATCTTATGCAGAAAAGGTATTAATGAACCTAATACTGCAATGCCTTAATAAAGTCACTTACCAAATAACTCACCAGCCTGCCCGTTAAAGTGCTGTTATTGGTTAACGAAGCATCACCTTGTGCAATATGCAGGTAAGCGGGTTTACTTTGCGTAGCAGTAAGGTGGATATACTGCCTGGCATTTAGTGGCGATACACCAACAAGCGAATTGGAATATCCAATGCTATCCATGTCCATCTCTATACCACAAAGCGTATCAGATGTAAAATCTATGGCATGCTGCACTGCCTGTATAAAGCTTTGCTTACCATGCAGAAAAATATCTTCATATGTTACAAAGTCCATAAATGGATTATTTGCAATATCAAGCCAGCTATTCTGTGGCAAATCACTTTCGTAGAGTCCAACTACACAATATTTAGCCAAATAGCCATCATCTTCGGCATAGCGAAAAGCATTGCCGCTGTGACGTCCTTCTGCTGGTCTGTACTCTGCATGCGCATCCAAATTAATAGCATTTAGTTGTGCCAGCGGTAAAGTATCGGCCTTATGCAAGCCTTTGGCGGCACCTTTCAGGCATCCATAGGCATTGTTGTGCCCGCCACCAATTACAACAGGTATTTTTTTATGAGACGTAATGAGCTTCAGGACCTGCTCTACAGCATCATCAATACTGTTTACCGCATGGCGGTAAGCCTGCAGCTTTTCATCATAACTATGTGCATTACCTTCAATCAAATTAGACAACTCTGAAAAATCCAGATGCCCAAGCAGCAGCACATCCGAACCTTCAAAGAAGTCATTACTTTGAATGTTTAGAAAATCAGATAAAAATGGCTGCCATACTGCATCAGCACAGCCGCTTCCTTCATTACCTTTTACTCCAATATTTTCCGGTACACCAATAATTACAAATCTTGCATTGCTTTGCTGCAATGATTGTTCTATATTACTTGTATCAGTCAAATGTTGAATTGTCTCCCCTATCCTGGTTTCAAAACGTCTAATTCTTGTATTGGCTAAAATGTCTTGTTTACTATATATTTTCAGTAATTGCATACATCATAATTTAGCTAAGCAATAGTGTTATTTAATGTTGTAAATAAACAGTGTTTTTTTATTCACCTTACATCGTAAATATTCAATCTAAAATATCAAATATATCCATAAACCATTAACAATTTATAATAAACTACGCTGGCTCTTCTACCAACTCAGGTGCTTCTTTTTTATAAAACAACACCCCCAGCATCATAATAATGCTCGTAACAAGGATGATGTAAAACAAAATACCTTTATCGAAGTGTTGCAACTGTAATGTCTTTGGTATTTTATAAAAAAGCAAAATGGTTATTAATCCGCGCGGAATAAAAAATGTCTCCGGATAAACACTTTCTTTTAAAAAGAACTTTAAATATAAAAAACGGGTAATAAACAGTACAACTACAATTATACTCCCAATCATCACTACTTGCGGCTGTAACAAAACACGTATGTTGATGGAAAAGCCAAACAAGACGAAGAAAAACGTGCGGATAAGAAAGGAGCTTTCGGCCGTAATAGAATGCAAAAAGCGGGTGGTATCTTCTACCGGTTCTTTTAAAAACAAAAACCGGATACGAGGTATTTTGCGCAGCAAATCCCAGTTACACATTAGCATCCCAAACATTAGTATAATAAGCAATGAAGGCAATTTAAGCATCTTGCCCACTTCATATAAAATAATCAGTAAGGCAAAAACAAGAAAGAAACGGATGTTTATTTTTGTTTTATGTAGAATCAAAAACAACAATGCCGAGAACAATATGGAACATATCACAGCAAGGATGATATGCCATACGAATGCACCAATAGCTGCACCAGAACCGGAAGAAGAAGCTCCTTTCTCTGCAAAAAAATTGAACAGCATAATGCCGAACATATCAGAAAAGGAAGCTTCATAGACCAGGAATTCCTTTTTCTTATCACCAATATGAGTAAGGCTCGGAATAACAATAGAACTGCTCATAATGGAGAGCGGAATGGCATATACGATACATTTTTCAAAATTCTCATGCAGCCAATAGTTAAGTATCATTGCTATAACTGCTGCTGATAAAACAAAAATGGTAAGTGCTGCAATGAAAGAGTTGCGGATAAGCCGGACTTTGCTGCGCTCAATTTTTAAATCAAGACCCGCTTCCAGCACAATCATTACCAGACCAACCGTGCCAAACATTTCTGTAAGTTGCTCGGGAAAGCCAATACCCAAATGCTGTGTGTCTGCGATAAACCTGAGCACCATTCCAAAAATGAGCAACAACAGCACAGAAGGTACTTTGACATAAGTGGAGAAAGTAGAGAACAAATAAGAAATAATTACAATAGCACAAGTAATAATAAGTACTATTTCGGAAGATATATTATGCATAAGTTCAAACGGGAGGATAAACAAAAAAGCAGCCACAAATAGGCTGCGCTTTCATTTATCTTTAGCTGAGAGTAACAAATTCTTAAGTGATATACTTTTAGTTTTTACCCCTTAACACTTAAAGTAAATTCTTTTATTACTGCAAACCAATATATTATATTTTTTTCTTAATACTTTGAAACGGATGAGAAAGTGTTTGTCGCAGCTTTCCAAACATTTTTGAGATAGTATGCCTGGGGCTGGTCAACTCATGCAAAAAGAGTCGTACTTCTGCCGGGTTCTTCAGGTAGTATTTAGCAGCAGATAGATTACTGCTTACTTTTATAGTAAATGCATTGGTATCTTTTAAAGCCCGGAACATGTCTTCATCGGTAGTATCATCACCAATTGCAAGTACAAAATCGTATTTGCCATTTGTGGTATAATGCAAAGCTGTTTTACCTTTATTTACTTCTATATTTTTTATTTCCACCACTTTATTTCCAGCCAGCAAGCTAAGTCCTAAGTTTGCCACTGCATGACGCAGTGTATTCATTAATTCACCTGCACGCATATCACCCAGTTCATCATCGGCACGACGGTAATGCCATACCAGTGAGAATGTTTTCTCTTCTATAAAGGTACCAGGTGTACGATCGGTATAAGACTGCAGCACAGGCATTATTTCTTGTTTCCAATCGGCACTCAATCCTTCCATTTGGCTCCAGGGCATACCTATCTGCCGGTGCCATACCCCATGCTCGCCTACCAGTCCAATATTCATTTTACCAAACCATTCCTCCAGGCTTATATGTGCACGACCACTAATAATGATAACCTGGTTCTTTTCATCCTTTATTAAATGTTCCAGCAAGTCGTATAATTCCTTGTCTGGTGATACTTTTTGAGGAGATGTATTGAAGCCTACCAGTGTACCATCGTAGTCAAGAAGCAGCAGACGCTTAGAGGCATTTGCATATTTGGATTTTATATACTCCAATGTGCGCTGACCAATATATTTTGTTAGCAAAGAAAGCTGCATATCTTTTACCTCCCTTAACCTGCCCATAAATACCTGCACCCAGTTGTTGATATTATAACGCCTTACACTATCGCGCATTGCCTTCATACGCCGCTGCTGGTCTTCTACAGGCATAGTTAGTGCCACATTAATGGCTTCACTCATTTGCATCACATTATTGGGATTTACTATCAGTGCATCTGTCAGTTCCTTAGAGGCACCAGCCATTTCGCTTAAAATCAATACACCATCATTGTTGCTGCGACTGGCTACAAATTCTTTACATACCAGGTTCATGCCATCGCGCATCGGCGTTACCAGGCATACATCAGCAAACTGAAACAAGGCTGATAATTCATATATGGAAAAAGAACGGTAGAAATAATGAATAGGAGACCAGTTATTGGTGCGATAGCGCGAATTGATATTACCAACCAGTTTATCTATTTCATCACGAAGTTCCTTGTATTGCTGCACTTTATCGCGCGAAGGCACTACAATCATGTACAATGAAGCCTGTTGTAAGGATTCCGGATTATTCGCTAAAAATAATTCGAATGCCTGCAGCCGTTGCAAAATGCCTTTACTGTAATCGAGGCGATCAATTGAAAGTATAAAGCGAACTCCCGGAAAATCCTGCTTTAGCTGCACAATATTTTGCTGAACGCTTTTATCCGTTACAAACTCTTGAAACTTATCGTAGTCAATACCCATCGGGAAGGACTCTACTACAATACTCCGGTCATTGCAACTTATAGTACTGCCGGAGTGGCTTAGCTGCAAAATACGCGATACAGACTCTAAAAAATGATGTGCGTCATCGTAAGTATGAAAGCCCAGTAAATCCGCTCCCAGCATTCCATTCAGCAGTTCGCTACGCCAGGGCAACAACCTGAATAATTCGTAAGAAGGAAAAGGTATATGCTGAAAGAAGCCTAAGGTAATCTCCGGCTGTTCTTCGCGCAGCATTGTAGGCAATAAGAGTAGTTGATAATCATGTACCCACACAATATCCCCGGGCTGCATCACAGTAGCAACAACTTCACAAAACCTTTTATTGACCGATTGATAATACTCCCAATAACTCATTTGGTAGTTGGCGTAGGTAGATACATAGTGAAATACCGGCCATAGGATTTCATTTGAAAAACCCTCATAGAACTGTTTTATTTCTTCAGCCGATAAATAAACCGGAATCATCCTCTGCTTTGTTAAGTCCGTTGTGATTCTTTGCTCATCTTCAGGTGCTACTTCAGTCCCTGGCCATCCTATCCATATACTTTCGCTTTGTTTAAATATAGAATTTAAACCAGTTGCCAATCCACCTTCACTTTGCGCAAATGTATAAGTCCCATTTTTTTCGACCACTTTGACGGGCAAACGGTTAGAAATAATTATAATTTTACTCATCCACAATTATTTAATCATAAAAAGTAAATGGCCTTATTGCAAAAATAATTCCACCAAAAAGGCTTAGCAGAGTATGTTATTCGTACAGGGAAGAGTAATATCTATTGATGATATCTATAATGTTCTTATAAGTTTGTTGCAGGTATGTCCCAATATCGTTTTGAGCTACCCACTTAATGTCTATGATATCTTCTTCCTGCTGCGGCACGAGGGTTTGATTACCATTTACATGCATTGCAAACCAATGTGTTTCCTTCACTACATCTCGTTGCTTCCACTCATCAAAATATTCATGATAAGTAACACCTACCAGTTTGTCTAACAGCACATTGGTAAGTCCTGTTTCCTCCTCCACTTCGCGTACGGCACATGTCTCAATGCTTTCACCTTCATCCAGTTTACCTTTTGGTAAGTCCCAAAAACCACGCCTGTATATAAGTAATAACCCACCATTCTCATTGCTGACAAGCCCACCTGCCGCTACGATAGTTTTCTTTTTCATAGGTCAAAAGTAAACAACATAAACTTGTAGCAAATTTGATTAAGGCAAAACTCCCTCAGATGGATTCGCTTGTAAAGAAATGATACACTTAAGCAATCTTTGATTCATAGATTAGCATTTAAATTCTTAAGTGCATGCAAAAGGGACATTTAAACAAATGTAAGAAATATAAAAGAAGCACAACAGTAAATAAATATGCTATCAAAACAGAGAAATACAAAAGTAGGCAGGCGAGCAATTGCACTTACCTTTTAAAGCTTTTTTAACAGCAATAAATTGAATCAACAACCTGCCCAACTGCAAGAACTAGGCAAAGCATCACTTAAAGAATTAAGTGCATTATGCAGCGCCGATGTCTGAAAATTAAGAATCCAGTATCAAAAATGCAACAATAGTATAAACGCACTCACATATAAAATTCCGATCACGCAGTTGTTAGTTGTGATATATGTTTAGCCAAAATAGAATGCAGATGCTGGAAAAGTGGCTTACCGAGATATTGTTTTACAAGTGAAATCCTCAAAGCCCTTTGTCTTGTCATACTCATTTGGTGAAGCTGTAAGAATGTATACATCAAGATACTTTTTTACAGATCCGGGTAATTGCTCCAATTGTTCCAAAACCTGCCATCCGTTTAGTCCTGGCATATTAATGTCCAAAAATAGCAATGTCCTTTGGGTTGACACAACCGATTGCAGAATGTAAGCCAAGCCTTCTTGGGAACTGGTAAAGAAAGTGAAGTTGACATCTGATAAGTGAAACAATTTTTTAAGTACCAATGCGGTTATAATGTTATGACCACAATCATCATCAATAATGAGTAGTTCTTTTAAGTCGTTATACATGTTGATATTGGAAATTTGGATTAAGCAAAAGTATTCACAAATTGCCTGCTGGGACAAAGATACCTGGGCAACTTATTAACGTCTGCATATATCTCCTTAAAAACAGATTAATTTCAAAATATACATTTATTACCTTCCAGCTACTATTTACTTTAATAAAAAGGGGTTATTTGTATGCATAAATATTTAATTAAACCATTCTCCTTTATTATCTATCAAATGTCGTCTAAATAGCCGCTTAATATATTTTTAGCCTTGCTCTTTCCGCAGGATATCTCCGGTTCACTGACTCTGTCAGACTTTGCGAAAACTCTCCACAAACTTCCTGGGATGAGAAGTCCTTCGGGGCTAATGAAATGATATTTCTATTTCGCTCCTATGGAGCTGCATGGATGGATGAGGTATTGGGGTTGCTACAAATATTTCGCTCCTATGGAGCAGTTCAAACTATGGCCATTGAATTATAGGATAGCAGTTATCCTATATACGCTACCAAACCGGAAATAGTACCCATTCATTTTCCTGGTAGTTCTCTTCTTTTTTCAACATTCTTTATCCATATAATTGGAGTTGTGCAACAGCCACCATGGCTTTGTCATGGACTATCCATGACTTTACCATGGCTTTACCATGACTATACTACCGTTTTGGTATGCTTCAGGAAGGAAGTTGGCGGAGTTTGAGGTGTGCCTATAAGAGTAGCTAACATGCATGGAAGATAGTGCCTGGTAAGTGTAAGAATATAAGGTTCGCCTCTAGCAGGTGCTCTATTTTACAAAATTCCAACCCTTGATCAGCATATTTAGTTAGTTTTTATAACTATTTACAGCATGAGTCCACAATCAATTACAACCAAAATCCATTTACTTTTACAAGAACACTTTAACAACCAGCAATGATGCTTATCAGAACGAATGCACAAGACCCACATTTTATTGAACTGGTGAGAGCACTTGATGCTGACTTAGCCGTAAGAGATGGAAGAGACCACGATTTCTATAACCAGTTCAATAAGATTGATATGATAAAATATGCCGTAGTTGCTTATGAAAATAACAAACCTGTTGGGTGCGGTGCAATAAAGGAGTACGCTCCTACGATCATGGAAGTAAAGCGGATGTACACATTACCTGATTGTCGTGGAAAAGGAATTGCATTTACAGGTATTAAAGGAATTGGAAACCTGGGCAAAAGAGATGAACTATGAAAAGTGCATTTTAGAGACCGGCAAGAAACAACCCGAAGCGATGGCATTGTACCAGAAGTGCAGGTATAAACAAACACCCAATTATGGCCAATATGCGGGTGTTGAAAATAGTGTGTGCTTTGAAAAAGAATTGAAATAGAGCTAATAAGCAAATGAACATCTGGCAGCCACTTTTCTTATCAACATAGCTGTAAAGGGTAATAACTTTTCAAATCACCTTAAACACTTGTTAGCTATAGAAAGTATATTCTATCAAATTCATTTAAAATAAACAACAATAGCATGTTATTAGGCTTTGATATTGGTGGCACCAAATGCGCGGTTATTCTTGGCGCTACAGATGAAAATGGGAATTTACAGATCATACAAAAAGAAGTATTGCCAACAAGCAAGCCGGTGTATTCAATGATCGAGTCATTATTTACTACGGCGGAGTTAATGCTACAGGAGCAAAGTATTATCTCCACTGCTTTGCAAGGTATCGGCATTAGTTGTGGCGGACCATTAAACAGTAAAAAAGGGGTGATCTTATCACCGCCTAACCTGCCCGGTTGGGATAACATACCTATAGTACAATTAACTAAAGAAAGATTTGTAAAAAACGTAATGCTGCAAAATGATGCCAACGCCTGTGCTGTTGCAGAATGGAAATACGGCGCTGGCAGAGGATACAGCAATATCATCTTTCTTACATTTGGTACCGGCATGGGTGCGGGGCTAATACTTGATGGCAGGTTGTACTCTGGTACTACTGATCTTGCCGGAGAGGTAGGTCACTTGCGCCTTGCAGAGATGGGGCCTGCGGGCTTTGGCAAGTTGGGGTCTTTTGAAGGCTTTTGCAGTGGTGGAGGCATAGCACAACTGGCACAAATGAAAGTGCGAGCAAAGCTACAGATGGGCGAGCAAGTATCTTTTTGCAATAATCCGGATGACCTTCCCAATATTACTGCCAGAGATAGTAGCAGAAGCGGCTTACCAGGGCGACGCTGTAGCAATAGATATCTATAAAACCTGTGGTTTTTATTTAGGCAGAGGCTTATCTCTGTTAATTGATATTCTAAACCCTGAAGTGATTATCCTCGGCAGTATTTATGGACGTGCCAAAGACCTGGTAGAACCCTATATGATGCAGACAATAAAAGAAGAGGCTATTTATGATTCTTATACTGCCTGTAAAATCGTACCTGCTGGCTTATCTGAGAATATTGGTGATATAGCTGCATTATCACTGGCGCAGATGAGCTTTGGAGAAGGCTTATAAATGACTTGATTCAGGGATTACACCAGATTCAAATAGGTAGCCTGACACCAGATACTGGTTGCCAGTTGCCGGATATGAGCTGTGAGCCTTAGGTAGCGCATATGGTACTACCCAGCTGTAAATGGTATTACACTATAGCTCATTGTTATTCTGTGTCAAACTCCTAACTTTTGTACATTTAACTCCTGCAAGCCAAATGCGGCCAAATGCTTATAAGAAGCTTAACTGTTAACTTGTTCCACATATAACTATACATTTGTTGATAATTCTATTATTTTCAATTATTATCAAACTAAAACACTCTTTATCGTGAAAACCAAACTTTGTTTGTCAGTTAGTGCTCTTATTCTTCTGTTAAGTTCAAGTTGTGTGAGCAGCAAAAAGTTTAAGGCTCTGGAGTCTAATTACAGTGCTTTACAAGCTACGAGCAATTCTTATGCAAAAGCCAATCAAGACTGCCAGGGCACTCTCGAAGCTACTAATGTAAAAGTTGCGGGCTTGCAGGACCAGTTGCAAGCAGAACGTTCACATGGACAGGCTTTACAGGCTGCATTGGATAAATGTTTAACATCAACCAGCCAAGGCAATGTAAATATCTCTAAACTGGTAGATGAGATCAATTCTTCCAACAAGTACATCCAGCAATTAATTGCTTCCAAGAACAAAAGCGATTCATTGAATATGGTATTGACTAACAATCTTACCAGATCGTTAAGCACTGATGAAATGAAAGACGTAGATGTGCAGGTGCTCAAAGGTGTTGTGTATATCTCGCTTTCCGATAATATGCTGTACAAATCCGGCAGCTACGAAGTATCTGACCGTGCAGGAGAAACATTATCGAAAATTGCCAAGATCATTACTGATTATAAGGATTATGAGGTGCTGATAGAAGGCAATACAGATACAATACCCATTACAAGACCTAATATCCGTAACAACTGGGATTTAAGTGCACTCAGGGCATCTTCTGTTGTACAGGCATTACAAAATACCTATAGTGTGGATCCTAAACGTCTTACAGCAGGCGGTAGAGGTCAATACAATCCAATAGCAGACAACAGCACAGAAGCCGGAAGAATCAAGAACAGGCGCACCCAAATTATCATCACTCCAAAACTTGACCAGTTTATGGAATTGATAAACAAAGCTCCGGCAGCAGATTCTACAGGCACAAAATAAGATAAATAAGTTACAAGGGTCAAGATACAGGTTGCAAGCAGTTTAACTGTGAGCTGTGAGGGTATCAAATACCAATAAAAAAGTAGCAACAGAACAAACCTGTTGCTACTTTTTTATTGCCTTACTATGTTCAAAAGAAAACAAGTATTGTCCGGTACCGGACGGTATCAAATATGGTATTCTCACCGCACAACAGCAACAAACCATTCTTAGCTTTATTATATGCCGTTCATACATATAAAATGATTTTCATCACTTTTAACTCAAAAACTTTCGTTTTCCGTTAACCTTTTGGTACATTTTTACGTCTATATATAGTAGATAAACCTTAAGATATGGAAACGAATTCAGTTCAACAGGAAATATTACTTGTCAAAAACACATCCTTTGCCAACAGGCAGTTATTTGATCGTGATACATTGAAAAGCGAGCGGAATCTGCCCGATAGTGATTGGCTGGAAGCAGCTTGCTGGAATGGATGGCTGGATGCAATGTTGCCGGGAATTGTTGATACCTCAGCTACAGGGAAGAATCTATACGTATGGCAAATCATGCAGGCAAAGTCTTTTCTGAGTATTGAGTTATGTGAATCCCCACACACCATAGACGTACAATATTCTATCAATCCCTATGCAGTTGTTGCTACTATGTGTTATGAGTAATGAACCAGGCGCTGCTTACCACTACCCCACAACAAACTCCCCATCCCTGTAAATTACTCGCTCACTCCCATCACTCAATGTAGCTGTTACTGTTCTGTTACTGGTACTGATAATATCTGTATGCACTTTGGGGCAAGAGTTATACCCCATCTCTGCCCATTGTTCATCCGTTACGGTAGACATATCACCTGTAAACGTATCCTTGTATGCATTACCTAATGCAATATGGGTATTCCCATTGGCGCCACCCATATTCTCATCAAACAATGTAGTAGCCATGAACCTGGTGATACGCGAATGCCGCCTATCGGTAAGCGAGAATTCGCCGACCTTATCAGCGTTATCCTGTGCGATCATTTCTTTCAGGGCATCCTCATTCTCTGCAGCAGAAGATTCCACTACTACTCCATTATCAAAGCGAAGCGATATACCGGAAATGCGCTTACCGGAATAGTACAGGGGCTGGTTGAAATGGATAAAACCGTTGGTACCCCGCCAGTCGGGCGATGTAAAGATCTCAAAGGAAGGAATATTTTTGCCACCACCACTTAGCCATTTCCTATTCTTTCCTACCAGGATATGCAGGTCAACGTCCTCGCCTTTGATATGCAGCTTTTCAATATCTAATGCGTCCAGTTTATCCTTAATATCCTCAATCTCCTGTTGCACCACTTTCCATTTAGCAACGGGATCATCCTCTCTCAGGTAACAGGCTTCAATAATTTGTTCCCAATACTCCGCTAACGTAAGTCCGGCTTCATCTGCCATAGACTGCGTAGCGTACAGGCACAGGCTCCAGGATAGTTTACCAGCCTGCTCCTTGTCTTCCCGCATCTTCATGTAAGGTGCTCTCGCGCTGTTCATTAGGCTAATCCTTGCAGAAGGCAGCCCCTCAAATACATGAATATCCGGCTCTGAGATGATAAAGAGTATATGGTCTGTTGCATCTACAATGCCCTTCCAATATGCCTTTGCAAAAAAGCTTATTTGCTCCTCACTGCCATTTTCCAAAAGGAAGCGGGTTAGACTATTATCGCGAACATTATTGGGCTGATAATTTGTAATCAGATTGCCGCCGGCTGCGTATATCTCCTTACCAATTGCCATAAAGAGGTCTTTACTGCACTCCTGCCCCACGAGGAAAACCGTGTCCCCCGAATTAATGCCTTCGCCATTATTCAAAGCGTATTGTACCATAACCTGCGCATATTTCTTCAACAGGACTTCATCCAATTGTACCATGACTAATATTGTTTATAGCGGGCGAAATTAGGCAGGAATAGATAAAAGCTATAAGAAATAAGGGGAAAGGGATAAGAATCAAGGAACAAGTAACAAGGAACAAGTAACAAGAATTAGAACAAGGAACAAGAATCAAGGAACAAGTAACAATGGACAAGCAACAAGAACCAGGCTGAAAGACACAAGTGACAGGCTGCACGTTGAAAGCTTTGAGTTTGTTGTGCTGCCAGATTGGAAAGTATTACATATGATTCAGGAGCTTATGGATGTAGGGAACTATTTTATATGTGCGTCTTGCGGAAGTTTTTCCCGGAGCCTGGTTTCTTCCAAATCGACCAGGGAAAGGTATTTTCTGATAATATCTTCATCAAATTCCGACCGATGATTCATGTGATGCAGAAGCTCGCGCTGTTTATCTAATAGCCTGAGCGTTATTTCCTGATATCTTTTCAAAGGATTGTTGCCATCAAGAGACAGACCGTTTGCCAGGCTCTTTTCAAAGAAATTAAGGCTACTGTTATAGGTTGCTTTTAGATTACCAAGATGTTCATTTGTTATTATGTCGTCTTTGTATTGTTCTTCAAGAAAATGGATAGAAGCAAGGGCTATCTTTTTCTGGATAATTATCTCCTGCTTTGTTGGGGGAATAGGACTATACCGATCTTCCATTTTTATCTTCCTAATTAACCAGGGTAATGTTAACCCCTGAAAAACCAGCGTAACAAGGATGACGATAAAGGTAATAAAGAGTATAAGATTACGCTGTGGAAAAGGCACTTTGTTAGTTGCATCTAAATAAACAGGAATAGAAAGTGCAGCAGCTAAGGATACAACTCCCCTCATACCCGCCCAGCCAAATAAGATAGGGGCTTTCCAACCAGGGTTGGGATCTGCTACGGTAATATAATGACTAATAAACCTGGTAAATATTGTAGCACCAAAAGTACACAGCATCCGGGTAATGATAAGCGCAAGTGATATAAGAAGACCATACCAGATAGCCGTACTTAATTTAATATTTTCAAGTTGATTCACAATATGATGTAACTCTAATCCTATCAGCATAAAAACAAGACCATTCAACACAAAACCTACTATACTCCAGACATTGGTGCCTTGCAGACGGCTCAAATGACTGAGCATCCGTTGCCGGTGATTTGATAGAAAAAGCCCTCCACTTACTACTGCCAGCACTCCTGAGAAATGAAAATACTCTGCAAAATAGTACATACAATAAGGGGTTACAAAGCTTAACACCACGTCCATACTAGGTGTAGTGGGTAGCAGGCGATGGATTGCGTACACTAGAAGGGCTACGGCAAGTCCTATCAGGATCCCCATAATAACAACGAGGAAAAAGTTGGTAACCGCCTGCTGAAGAACAAACTGCCCTGTAATAACTGAAGCTAAAGCAAAGCGGAACACGATCAAACTGGAAGCATCATTCAGTAAACTTTCTCCTTCAATAATACTCACCAGCGACTTGGGTGCCTGCACGTTTCGCATGATTGAGGAGGCGGAAATAGCGTCTGGCGGGGAGATGATGCCCCCCAACAAAAAGCCAAGTGCCAGCGTAAATCCTGGAATAATTGCTTTAGAAACAATTGCAACTACAAAAGAGGTAACAACTACAATAGGGAAGGCAAAGGAGGTAATTACCCTTCGCCACTTCCAGAACTCCTTCCACGAAGTAGCCCAAGCGGCCTCGTATAGCAGGGGCGGAAGAAAAATAAAGAAGATCAAATTGGGATTGATAGTAATAGCACCAAACCCATCAATAAAACTAAGGACCAGTCCACCTAACACCAGCACAATAGGATAAGCTATCTTTAACCGTTGCGCCAGCATAACCAACCCAAGAATAATCAATATCAGGTATATGTATTCAATGTAGACATTTTCCATAGAGCTGTATTTTGGTGATGTATCAAAATGTATGATAGCCGATTTCACCGCAGAGAAGAAAGTTTATAGAGGTTTCGCAGAGTCATTTTTAGTGAAGTATCCATTCTCTTCGCCTCTCTGTAGTGAAAGAAAGCCCTTCCATCATAATCATCATACATTTAATCCGCAAAATTCTTTGGATAACACAACCCTTTATTTTGTTGAAAGGGACTTAAATATAGTTATTTCAGACAATTAGTCGATAAAAAAGCTAATGGTTGCAAAGTTCAAGATACAAGATACAAGGGACAAGGTTGAGGAAGGAAGATTTAAGGGGCAGGTAGCGAGTATGTTGGGAGTACATAAGGAGTTACTTAGGAGGAGATAGGGAGGAGATCCGGTATATGTGATGCCTAAAAAACTTTGACCGGTAATGACCTCTTTACTCCTGGTAATTGCGGATAATACACCTGGAGTTGGAGGTGTTGTTTGCTCGTTTTGGAGGGGGCTCGATGCCCCGTTCAAAACGGGTTTTGCGTCTAATGACCCTGTCATTTTCGGCGTTGTTTGCTGCTGTAATAATACGATTTTATTTTCATAGGCTACGGGTGTTTGATAGCGGAGCGATTTATGAGGGCGCTGGATGTTGTAAAGAGCGACGGCACGGTCAACATTTTTGTGTAACTGCTCAAAGGTGTTGATCTCATAAAACTTCAGGTAATTGTTTTTGATAATGCCGTTGAGTCGCTCTGCCTTGCCGTTCTCATAGGCAAACTCACACATACTGTTACGCATCTAGTGATGATGCGTATAGCTTAGAAATGCCTGGTCATAATACTGACCGCCACCATCCGAATGAAAGATCATCTGTGTAGGGAAAGTGCCGCCTCTTACTCTAACTGCCTGCTGTAGTGCCGGCAGGGTGGTATGCTCGGTGGTAAGCCTGCTACTGACTGAATAGCCCAAGATTCTTCTGGAAAAACAATCCATGACAAAGGTGAGATAGTAAAAACGCTTGCTACTTCATAATAGGTGATATCTGAACTCCAGGCTTCATTGATACGGCTAAGAGCAAGATGCTCCAGCAGATTATCAAAGCGCACTACCCCAGTGCTGTCAGTGGTTCTGCATAGATTAAGCTTTCTTTGCATGCTGAAGCCATGATTTTTGCATAACTGTTCAAAGGGTTCCCTGCCGATGGCCTGCGGTTGCAGTTTGGCGTACATAGCTCTGCAACTCAGGGTAGGATGATCCTGTCTGAGCTGAGCGATCAGGGGCAGTAAATAGCCGCGCTGCTCTGCCTGCTGCAGTCTTCTGTCCACCCATTGATGAACGGCTTGTTTGCTGATCGACAGACTCTTGTAGAACATATTGAGGCTGCAGTTTAACTTTTCTCTGTGCTGCCAGTACCAGAGGATGGCTTCAACTCGAATTTTTTTTTGATATCCACTCCATAGACTTCTTCAGCCAGCTCAATGATTTTGTCTTTAAACTCCAGTTGTACTGCTTTTCTCCGATGATGCGCTGCAGTTCGGCTATTTGTGCTTTAAGGGCAGCTAGCTTAGCCGTATCACTTTGGGATTCTACGATGGTGCGTACCCCTTTGGTATAGTGTTGACCGTATGTAGCCATCCATTTACTGACACTGTTTGCCTCACTTCATACTGGCGGGAGACCTCGGCGATGGTAGTCAGTTGCTGCTCGATCTGTTAATGTTAGGTATATGTTAGGTATATGTTAAGTATAAGTTAGGTATAACCCGGAGTTTCAATGTTGGGATTAACTGAATTAGAGGGTTTTAGCGGTGTTGGGAAGCGGACGCTTCGGTGTAGCAGGCACAAGCGGACGCTTGCGCCAGATAAAAACCATCATTATTTTGATTACTGTTGTGTTAATGGGCAGAGATACAATAAACTCAGTCCTGCCGGGTACAGAGCTAACCTTTATCTCTCCATTATGACGTTTTACTACCTTGTTCACAATATCCAGCCCTATACCTGTGCCCTCCCCTACTTTTTTAGTGGTAAAGAACGGATCAAAAATGCGGGATACGATCTCTGCCGGAATGCCCGTACCATTATCTGTAATGCAAACTGTTACATTTTTCGGGTCGCAGGATGTCTCGATGGTAAGTAATCCTTTATTTTCAAGGGCATAAATAGCGTTATCAATCAAATTTGTCCAAACCTGGTTGAGTTCGCCAACATATACAGGAACAGGAGGCAGATCATTGCAAAAGTTTTTCTTTACCTCAATATTTTTTTCACGGAGTTTAAATCCAAGTAATGTAAGAGTGTTTTCAATATCCTGGTGTATATTAGTTGACTGCAAATCGCCTCCTCTGTCCATCTGCACATGACTTTTTATTGAGCCTACTAATTGAGAGATGCGGCTGGAAGCATCACCAAGATCTTTGATGACTTTATGAGTACTCAATAGATTCTCCAGCCAGGGAAGTACCAGGACAAAGGCCTCCTGTCCTAACTCATTATGAATATTCCCAAGATCTTCCATTGAAAGCCCAACTTCTGAAAAGGTCTCTGCCATTTCTCTCCCTTGAACTCCATTCTCTTCCAGCCATTCCTCCAACTCATCTTCATATTCCATACGCTGCAGAGCCGTTAGTTTTACACTGTGAGTGGCTGTGTCTTCTTTTCCTTCTACCAATGTATGTATGTGCTGAATATGTTCAGGAGTTATATGACACTGTAGTAGTTTTTTTGTGAGTTCATAGTTGCGGGTCAACCTTTTAGAGAGTTCGTCTGCAATGCGGTTGATAGCTGCTGCAGGATTATTCAATTCATGTGCAATACCTGCTGCCAGTTGTCCCAGTGCATTAACTTTTTCATAATGACTTTGGGTGGTGGCAACTAATTTTGCCCTCTCTGTCATATAACCAATAAGCCGTTGAACAAAGCCAGGATTGAGTGACTCTAAATCCGGAAAGTATTGTTTATGAAGCTTGAGGCAACGTACATGTCCGTTAGCAAAGGAACAGCCGGGGTACACTTTCATTCTTGAATGAGGTAGCAAGCCGCCAACACCACCTGTTTGTACATCATTGCTATAATGAAAATAATACACTAAACGCCCGTGATAATCAAAGTAGAAACTAATCCTGCCTTCCATAACTATAATCATTACATCTGCCTCATCGCCGGTTTTCTTTATTTGAGTACCATCCTCAAATTGGCTATATTCTGAATGATCCAATATCCATTGCAGATGTGCATCCGGCAAATCGCCCAAGACTATTACTTTCTTTAGATCTTCAATCGTTAATGACGACATTGTAAGTTTTTAAGTAAGGTATGGAACTATGTGGTTGAATATTATATTTCAATACAGCTTACAGCAACAGGTTAAACATTTGCTGGCAAAGGAACTTTTTTGTGTTTGGCAATTTTATTTAACTGCAGTAAGACGATCCTTTCCGGGAAAACAAAAATTATAAACATCAGGCAAAACAATACCAGACAGCCAACCATGCTGATATAAGACACTAACCAGATAAGTGTTGAAAATATGCTTGCGAAAACATAGAGCCTGGTAGCCGCATTTAGTTTGCTCTCTGAGCCCGCTTTTATAAATCCTTGCTTCCTGGCATATAGCCAGATGCCTGTCATGGCATACCCCATCAGAGAAAAGTTGAAACAATAGGTACACACTGCTGCCTCTTCCCAGTTTGTTCGAATATTTTTTGCCAAAAGTGAAGTTGCAAAAGGAGTAATGGTTACAATCAACAATTTCAAACCATTCAATAATAGCAGTACGCTGTTGCTTTTATGAATCATACTAAACATATAATGATGATTGATCCAACAAACCAGTAGCGTAAAAAAGCCAATTAATAATGCAAGGAAGCTGGTCCATTCGTGAACTAAGCTAAGGAGCAGGGTTTCCTTATCGTTTGCAACCGGAACATGGATTTCTAATATCAGCAATGTAATGGCTATTGCAAAAACTGCATCGCTGAAAGCTTCAATACGTGAAGTTTCTTTCAAATCCTCGTACTCTTTCTTATCCATAATGCTGATTTGTTTATAATTGAAGTAGGTATGTCTGTGTTCTTTTCTTTATTGTGAAATCTTCAATATTACTATCTAATTTTTAGCTAAAGGTCATGGTGCTTATACAATGGCAGCAGTTCCGTTTTATATCTATTCAAATATAAGTTATTTATCCCTTTAGTTAAAATGGATGTTGCCGAATGCCATTGCTTAAATGTATGCTATTCCAAACAAAGCCCATTCTAATACACTATAATTACTAAATTAAACCCACTATATACAGACCTACACTTAAGCAAATACCATTCATACAGAGCGTATCTCAATTCATACATATGTTCCTTGCTTTAGGCTTTATTACAACAATACTTTTGAATCGAAATAATTACACCCTTAAGTAATATAACAAATGAAAAAGATAATAGGACTTGTGTTCTTGCTGGCAGGTTTCAGCAGTTTTGCACAAACAAACAATACAGTGCCGACAGAACTGCTGACCAATGATTCAACTTACTGGAGCATCACCACAATATCAACTGTTAATTATGTAAACACCACACCCGGGGCTTACTACAATACTGTAAAAAGTGGTGGAGGCATGATCGTAAGATTCAGGTTCAAAGAGAATAACCGTTATGAATTTTTATTGTATATACAAGCAAATACGTATAATATTAATAACGAAACCTGGACCAGCATTGAAGGCACCGCAGAGTTCATGAAGGATGATAAAGGACAAAATATTTTTATTACTAAAGCGGAAAAAGGAACATATCGCATCAGCAGGAATGGTCAGACCACTACAAGAGCTATTACACAGGAAGAATTAAAAAATCAGCACTCCAGTACTTATTTGTGGGAGAAGACCATGCTGAAAGACGATCCTAATAATGTTTACTTGCTGATGGTAGATCTAAAGAAGCATCCTGATGTTGATGTGCATAATCCTCAGACCATTGATCCGTCCTGGGTTTCAAAGTTCCATATCCCGGCAAAGTAATAAGGACAGGTAAAAACACTATTGTTTAACCAGATTTTTCTCATTGTTTTAGTTACTTTTTTAAATCAACTTTATATCTAAACACCTAAAACCTACAAAAATGAAAACGAATGCAATTCAACAGGAAATATTGTTGGTAAAGAATAGTTCCTTCTCTCATAGGGAACTTATTAGCAAAAATTCATTGGAAAATGGGCAAAACCTGCCTTTTGATGAGCAATTAGAAGCAGCTTGCTGGAATGGCTGGTTGACCGCAATGCTACCGGAAATTGTTAATACGTCAGCAACAGGAGAAGAACTTTATTTATGGCAAATCATGCAGGCAAAGTCATTGCTGAATATTGAGCTATGCGAATACCATCGAATGATAGACATACAATATTCTATCAATCCTTATGCTTTTCTTTCTAGTGTGTGCTATGAGTAATACCAAGTCACTATCAAATTAACAGATGACAGTTGAAAGTCCACAAGATTTCCCAGAGTCAGTGACCTGCGGAATGACAGGAGAAATTAGTGCTTGTAAAGGCTTATAGTTAATAGTTTAATATTTCCCTTCATGCACTAATTTATAATGCATATCCTCGTCTTAATAACCAGTAGATATTACACCCCTCTACCCTTAATAATCAGATAATGAAAAGAAATTTACTTATCATTTTTGTGTTACTTATTGTCTTATGTACCAGTTGCGCAAGCACAATGTATAACCAAAATGTAAACAGCAAGGTAATGACTCATAATGAACATAATATTTTCGATTAAAGCTGAGATTACACCTCCCTATTTGTAACAACTATTGGCACTACAGTATATCAGAATACTTAGGGGAGAGATGCAGGTAGTTTATTTATCCCTTCTTTTGTAAAACAATAAAAGAAACCGCCTTACGGATCTCAAACCCTAAGCTTTTATAGACATTGATTGCCCTGCTGTTATCAGTTTTTACATGGAGAAAAGGGATACCCGATGCTGCCAGAATATGGCGGACCTGGCGAAGCAAAAGTTGCCTTGCATAACCTTTTCCTGCATGATCCGGATGGGTGCATACAGCACTGATTTCCATATAGTCATACGGATGTAAACGCTGCCCTGCCATAGCTACTAAATGACCGTCTTTAATAACACCTTCGTAATTACCAAATTCAATAGTTCTTAAAGCAAAAGGACCAGGATTGGTGAGCTTTGTTAATACCAGCATTTGCGGTATATGTTCATAGGTTAATACTTCGATTTCCTCTTCCTGCAGTTCAGGCAGCGGGGAGCCTGTATATACCATCTGAAAGCCATGTATCACCAGCAAAACGCTCCATGAGTCAGGAATCTTCATTTCAACTACTGCAAAAAGAAGAACAGGAGTATCAAAAGCAATCATATCATACAGCGCATCAAAACGTGGTGTACTATTGTCTTTAAAAGCAATAAAGGGTGAAACTTCTCCAGGAAAAAACTTAACAGTGTCTGAACCTTGCGCAAACTTCTTATTCCCGGAAATTAAAGCATTCCAGATAGGATTATCTAATATATGTTGTGCAGTTTGCATACAGATGGTAAGCTATGTTTGAAAAGTGGTCTACAATATCCCAAAGCTAATTATACTTGCATAGGTGTACCGCTTTCTCCCTGCTATCAGGCGTGAACCATGCCTATAAAGGTAAAATGTAGAATTGGATCGAAAAAGGTGGCATTAATATAAAGATGATAATAACTTAACATAGGCACTACTTGCAAGTACAGCTTTTGTAATATTGACATCTTACCGGTTGTACTTAAAACTACAATATATGTCAAATGCAATATGCCCAAACTGCGGAAGCGGCTCTTTCGCCTGTGATCTTATCAGCGTTAAAAATATCAATGTTCCGGTTGGAATAATATATTGTACTGCCTGTTACGCTGCTATAGGTACTTTTGATCCGGTAATACATAATAAGATAGAGGAGCTTAAAAGGATTAATAAATCAGGCATACTTGAGTCGAGTATAGAGGAATAGTTCTATAGCCATTCGAAACATAATTAATGGCAGTTACCTTGTCATTGCAATCCATCCGTTTCGGAGAAGTGATCTGTGCTTAGTAGTAAATCACTGTTGATTGCTGATTTGAACTCCTGATGTGAGCGTCCACATCATACTAATAAACTAAAAGTAGATTGCCCAGAAGTAGTTAATTTAGTAGTAAAAAGGCTGCCACTTCCACCAATAAGCCATTGCCCTTTATTGATTTGACCAAAAGCTACAGAAGAAAAGAGGAGTACCATCCCCAGGAGAAAGCTATGTTTCATAAACAGAAATTGGATTTGGGTGCTAATGTAGGAAAATGTACTATGTAAATCTATAACATAGTAACATTGTCCTTGTATCTATATCCCCTACCTGGCACTCACTCACCCTGTCACTAAATCACTACCACAATCTAATAACATCTGTTACAAATACTTCTGATAGTTTATTTCATCTTTGCCCCTTTGCGATTGCTTGACTAAAATATGAATGGAGAGTGCATAATGGCAGGAGTATCATACACCTGGGTATAGACGCATGGACTGGTTGTACAAAACATAAATAAGCGTCGTTGTCCTACAAATAGCTTACAGGTAATAAGTATGGTATTAACAAACGTATATCCAAACATGCTGGAGTTTTTTAGAAGCTTATTCAGATGCCGTAAAACAGTGTACGGCTTTCCTGAAATCGCAGTGTTCATAGATGTAAGTCCGGCACATCTATTTGAAAAATCTCACCTGGAAGGAGCAATCAATGTCCCCCTGGAAATACTTTGCAAAATCAATGGAATACTTTGCAAGCACAATACGCCGGTTGTAATAGTTTGTAACAATGGCATTAGAAGTCAGATAGCATTTGAAATGTTATATAAAATGGGAGTACACGTGTATTACGGTGGCAATTGGAGAAAACTAAAGCTTACACGATAAAGGCAATAGAATGATAATTATTTATCAGTAAATGTACACCTCTGTGCCAAACCGTCGTATGAGTATTTTAAAACATCCCCACTTAAAAGCAAATCAATTTGCAGGTAATTCCAACAAAGTTGAACTTAATAATGAGGCAGTACCTTTAACAGCCTGCATATACAAGCTAGGCTTTGCAGACTATTATGGTGGAAATAACCATTAGTATAATGTACACTAAATAAGTATCGCACAGCCTGTTGCACTTAAAGGAAGTTTTACACCAGTTCGTAAATGCTCAAGCCGGGTATCCCGTTCAGAGAGTCCGGTTAAAGCTTTATCAGCCAAATGCATCACTCAGCTATTCAAACGCACCTCATATCATTGAGTGCAGCCCAACAAAGTAACGATCTGCCTAAGACTAATAAATACCTGATTCTCTTTGCAGGTGCTGGTTTATCCTGTCAACTGTTATCTATCAACTTGTTTGCAACGGGCTAATAAAGCCCGGCTTCCCCCACAGTAAAGCCATATTAAAGTCATGGTAAAGCCATGGCAAAGTCATGGATAGTTCATGGGAAGCCATGGTAAAGTTCTACCTCCTCACCTACCTAAACCGCATCTAAGCCATAAATCTTACGATGATCTTACTACCATTTTACTTCTTTTTAAAATATCTGGGGTAGAAAACAGGAGTAAATAGGATTCGTTAACAGCAGGTGGTGTCATAAGTAAACTATAGAAACAGTAATTCACAGGTTTTATACTATGTGCCTGCCAAGCTAAAGACGGTGGTCCAACATATGTACCTAAGATCCTTATATGGCGACGTGCGCAGGGCTGTAAATCTACATCCAACAGTCTGTTAAACTTGCAGAATCTGTATTACTCCATCCCACTCATCCCCCAAATCCCACGTTCACCGCAGCACCCGTACAATCTTCACAAACCTACTCTTATAATATTCGTTCAATGACGTTATAGTCACTCCATTAGCCTTACCCGAAGTAGAATGAATAAAACTAATACTATCTTTTATATTCCAAACAATAATCCCCATGTGCCCAACAACTCCATCCGTACTGTCAGTACCTGTAAACAATATCAGATCCCCCTGCCTTGCATCAGCAGGCGCAACCTCCGGATAAGCGTTAGTAAACGCTACAGAAGAGCGTGGCACCGCTATATTAAAATGGTTGAACACATAGGTGATAAATCCCGAGCAATCAAAACCAACACCGGGATCAGTAGATGCATATTTATATGGAATGCCAATCAGCGTTTTAGCATAGTCAACTATCTCTTGTGGTTTAACATGGCTTGCAGGAGTAAGTACAGCATGGCTAGAGTCATAATACGGAGAAGCCATTACAGTATCATTACCTGTATCACTCTTATTATCATGTTCTTGTATGTTAGAGCAGGAGGTTATTATCAATACCCATCCTGCTAACCAGATCCATTTCATAATCAGAAAAAATCAAAAACTATTCCTTATTAACGGTAACCAGGCTGATCAAACCAGTCATAGGATTTACTTCAAAGTGCTTATGTTCTTACCTCACCAATTCATACATCTAATTCATCAGTTCATGCATACTTCCATTCCCTTCCCCTAACAACCAATATTATCTTTGAATAACAATTATAACTTTAAATCCATTAAAATTTTTAACCTTAATCCTTACAAAACACATGTTCACTATTAAATTATTGCTGATCCTTACTATAGGTACTATAGCCTGCTCTTCTTGTACCAAAGAGAAAATGGTAGATACTACCGTTGTCAATACAGGTCATGTCGACAATGTTGATGTAGAAGCACTTGCAAGCACTACTAATGTATTAGTCAAAACCATTGCCGGCAAGCTCGACGACCGCGGCAATGCCCAGGATGGCAACGGCAGTAATGCCCGTTTTTGGAATCCTACTAAAATGGTGTATGATAGCCGGAATAACCTATTGTACATAGCCGATGGGACGGTAATACGCAGTATGGACATGCAGAATAATGTAAAGACTTATGTTCCACTGGGTGCTATTGGCAGCTCTTACAACGAGATTCTCGATATGGATGTAGCACCGGGAGCAGGTGGCACGCTTTACATCATTACTAAAGAAAATGATTTATGGAAGATAACGCCCAATGGAACCACCAGCAAAGCCACTAACATGGTAAACAGAATATATGGTGGTAATGCAACAGGAGCTTTAAACTCCGGCGATCACTTCGACCTACCCAACGGACTCGCAACAGGTGCCAAAGGAGAAATCTACTTCTTTAATGAAGCGTGGAATACCATGCACCGTATTACACTTACTGGTGCTAAAACAGGCACTGTATCCACTTTTGCCGGTAAGCCCTTAACCGTAAGAGGCGGAAACGGCAATCCTTATCCTTACCAAAACGGACAAGGCGAAGCAGCCACCTTTACGAGCAGGGTCTCAGATATAGCCGCAGATACCCTTGGTAATATATACGTGGCAGACCTGGACAATGAACTGGTACGCAAAGTAACACCTGGCGGCAATGTAACTGCCTTGTTTAAGTATGGAAATAGAATAAGCTCAGATCTTGACGGGCCTGTATCCAGTGCAACATCTAACAACGTAACGCAGGTTTCTGCTACGAAAGATGGTAAAATGATATTCTTTACTACTTATGGCAATGCAGGCAACAATTTATCGGCATTGCGTGTTGTACGCCCAGGCAACGATGTAACTACATTAGTTGGCTATGGCTACAGCAGCAGCTATGGCGACGGCACTGGTAAAACAGCAGGATTGGGTCAAATAGGTGGCATTGCAGCAACTCCTAATGGAAAAACGATTTACATAGCTGAGCCCGGCAGAAAAGTAATCCGTAAGGTAACATGGTAATAATTTATTCGGGACTTGTTTCAAAGACTTTGAAGCCCTTTAGCTTTAACTCACTGTTGTAATCTGAAGTCTGAGGGCTGTCTTGCTTATTCATTAGGCAAGATTAAGAAAATCAAATGAAGTGGATTTTATAAAATAGGTCCCTCCTTCAGTAGGCTGAAAGTTCAAAAAGCCTATGAAAGGCTAAAAGGGTAGGCACTGGAAGTAAAATGTATGCTGCCATGGTAGGATGCAGCAACCACCATATTAATCCTACTTTAGTTTAAAACTTAGCTCAATTTGCTCTCTATAATAAATAAAAAAAGCAAGTCCTTTACAGTATTACGTTATAAATTTAAGTTGCGGAGACTAAGGGATTCGGACCCCGGACGTTTTACCACCAGCAACTTTGCAGGTCGCCGCATTGAGCCACTAAGGCCATTCCCAATCAGAGTTATCTGTTTGGGAGTGATCCTCATAATAGCTTACAACAATAATATTATACAGACTGAATAATTAAACAAGTGAAGTTTACTATTCAAAGGATGGCATTCAGCGTTATACAAAAATTACCGTTTTTGTATAACGAATATCTCCTCTTCTTTTTTTATCGCTTTTACACCTAATTACATTGTAAAAAACTCATTCACACAATTAAGTTATACTGTACTCATTATTTTGGTGATTCTCTATAACTTTTTCTACTATAAACCAATTGGTAATATAACATCTAGTTAATCTCCCCTATTATTAAACAAAAATACTTGGATGTTTTTTTAATGTATGATACTTGTTGGTTACGTTTGATGATAGCCATTTTTATAATAGCATAGTGATATTTAAGTTTCTTTGAGAATTTAGTGATTCGCCTTACCCGTCACCATGTGATGTGGATGGCAACCTTCCCCATTCCTTTAAATAAAAAGAAATAGGTGAGGCAAGCAGCGCAAAAAGAACTTTTCACATCTGTAAGAAACTTTAGACAAATCACTAACAACTCTGTCCATCGTTATGAAAATCCCAAATTGAGTCCTCTTGAAAACAAAGTAGAAGCATTAACCCTATTTTCAATCATTCCTGTACCTTCAGATTCTACCTTTACTTTTTAACCTATAACAGTTGAGGGTAACACTAATAACTCCAGAGACTGATTAAAGAAGTGTCAATTACCTACCAAAACTGATTTATCCTTAATTTCAGTTCATTCATACGTGCAATTAACTTAGTAAAGGAAAGTGATGGATTGTACAACATGCTTTCCTGCATAATCAAATAATCTTTTTCCCAATCACCAATCACAGAAGGAGGCGGAATAGGGTTAATTGCGGCCGGAGTATGATTTTCATAATTAATACATGTAAAGGAGTGAGTAGTCGCCTGTGCTCTACTATCGTTTGATACAGCTCCTTATTTGCCAGTGCAGCTTTGGCAAAATCTGTTTCCATTAGCTTTTCAAGATCGTAAAGATGGCAGCTTTTTCGTTCTACTCTAATCTTTTCACTTCCCTGCTGAAATTCTTGCAGGAGGAATATTTTTCAAGAAATGTTCTTTCCGGAGTTACAGTAGGTATAGTAACATCAAAATCAGCAAATGGCATTCCCGTAAAGTGCTCACCTACGTTAGATGAGAAATTACAATTCTCAAAAGGTTCTATCAAAGAGCGGCTACCTACTTCTATTAATACCCTTGGTTGCAGGTAAGACACATAATCCGTAATAGCCGGGTTGTAAATTTCTATAATTAATGGATCCTGGTCAGCATATTTCGCTTTACCCCATTATACGTTTACCTGGTTAAAGCCTGCCTCTCTAAACTTATTTATAAGTTCAGGAAAATAAACCACAGAAATGAATTTAAATGACTATTCTCTTTATCTTCTTACCTGTGTGCCACTCTTCTCTGCATCCGCTTTATCAAAACTGAGGTATTTTCTATCTAAAGCTAAGTCAATATCTTCTGAAAACCTGTCTATTAACTTCCATGCTTTGCTTAGCGATGTACCTCCCTTGAAAACAGTATGAGGAGCTATGGAAGTATCAAACACTAACTCCAATGTACGCACTACCCACCAATCTTTTTCTATAGCTGCTGGTGGAAGTTTTCGCTCTGCAGATGATAACACCAGGTAACTGCACGACTGCAACACCAACAGCAGCAAAAAACTATAGCTCCCTTACAATTGCCAATGATTTTTTTACATGCTCATCAGGCGCTATATGATCGGTTTCCGATGAAAAGACAGCTACAATTTTGTGATTTTTATCAATAACGAATGTTGTCCGTGGGATGAAGCCGTGCGTAACCTGCTCGCCACGTACATCTTTAACGCCAGGTTGTGGAGGTTTCAACTTCAGGCCATAAGTTGCTGCAATTTCACCTCCGGGGTCAGAAGCCACCGGGAATTTTCCTGCACAATACTCCGGATTAGATGAGAACGACTTCAATCGCTGAATATCATCTGCTGATACACCGATAATAGTGGCTCCTGCTGCCGTAAATGTGTCCTTGGGTTCGGCGAAAGTATGTGCTTCCAAATCGCAGCCACCTGTGTAAGCAGAAGGATAGAAATATAATACTACCGGTCCCCTGGCAAGGGCTTTTTTTAATGAAAAATCGAATTCATTTCCCGACAGGCTGGCCTTTGCGGTGAACATGGGTGCTGTCGAACCCTTTGACAATATCATCGATTGGGCAAAACTACACTGGGTAATGAAGAGCAAAAACCCGGAAATTAAAAGGAAGGAGAGATGATTTCTCTTTGACATAGCGAATTGTTTTTCAAAAGTAACTCTCAAACATACAAAAAACCGGGGATAAATCAGCCCAGCCGTTCGCCATAGTCCTATTAACATATCAGATGTGCAAACCTGCTCTTTGTTGGTTTCCGCAGGAGAGGCAGAAACAGAAGAATTTAAAGATTAGAGCAAGGAGTTATATAACCGATGGAAGACTAAAACGCCTGTTCAACTGATTGAATTATGGGCATTATCATTTCTCGATTCTTGATGTGCTGGTTGATGAAAATACATTGCTGCATAAAGCAATTATAAAATTGATGGATAAGTAAAAGACTGCCGCTGCTATTGGTGTTCTTCATCAACAGCTATTTGTTATGTAGATATTGCAAAAAGTGTTACAACAAAAAAGTGTATACGTGACCCGTACGTACAATGGTGTGAGAGGCGCGCTCCGTCAGCTACAACTGGCGGAGCCGCCTACTCAATTATGCGCTGCTTTTATTGCCTGCCTAGACCCATAATTTCATTGTCAGGTCATGAAATATTTTAATTTTGCAAGTTGTTCATGTAATCATTTATTATCAAGTTGTTCTGCCAGTCCGATAAGAAGCCCTTCGGCTCCACGAATGTAGCAGAGTCGATACGAGTTTTCGTACTGAACCACTTCACCAACGAGCTGCGCACCATGCTTGCTGAGCCTGGATACCATCTCGTCTATGTCTTCAACAGTGAACATGACGCGCAGGTAGCCGAGAGCGTTCACAGGGGCTGTACGATGATCTGAAATGATTGGCGGCGTAAGAAATCGAGAAATCTCAAGCCGGCTGTGTCCATCCGGGGTAACCATCATGGCAATCTCTACACACTGAGAGCCTAGTCCGGTAACCCGACCTGCCCATTCACCTTCGATTGTTGCTCGTCCTTCGAGCTTCAATCCTATTTCCGTGAAAAAAGAGATGGCTTTATCAAGAGATTCTACAACGATACCGACATTGTCCATTCTTAGCAAGTTGTTTTTTGCCATAGTTGTTCCTCCTTATGTAATAAAAGTCATAATCACTACTTAATCCTTCCCTTAATTAAGTTACTTCTAATACCACTTTCAATTAAGTAGTGTGATATTTACTTTTCTCAAGCTTAAAGCCTTTCACGCTCGTAGCTCACAGCTCGTAGCTCGCAGCCTTAACTTGTCCCGTAATTTGTATTATTGATCTCCGGGACATTCAGAGCTATACCTAACTTATACTTAAGTTATAGCTAACATATACCTAAGTTATACTTAATCTCCTCCCTATCTCCGTCGTATCTGCGCCGTATCTCGCCCCTTGAAACCTGCCTCCTGTCTCTACTGAATATTCGTCCGGTTATATTTTATGGGACAAGTTAAGGCTTGCAGCTTTTTATTAGCCTACCTATTTGAATCTGGTATAATACTATTTTCAATTGGGTAGTATTATATGCACTGCCCAAAACTTACAGCTCATAACCGGTAACTGGCAACCGGTAACGGTATCACTACCTATTTGAATCTGGTATAAGGGGCTCTTCCATAAAGTTGCACATAATGTTTAACGGCTTTAGGCATTTGTGGCAATTTGTATTCTATGCTTCACAATTGCAAAAAAGCTAATTAAAGATATTCCATTTAGCACATGCAGTCAAGTCACAATTGCCAAAAGCTGATGTTGAACTAAACCTACGGTAGCCTTCCGGGACTATCCGTAAATTTAGGGTTCACTTTTAAACTTAAGTTATGATAACGAAAAAAAATCGCCGGAAGCATTAAGGTACAATAAATACCTCAACCGTGCCTGCCGTGAAGTTAGTGGATTTGCTGAACTACTACAGCGCTTTGAAACGCAATATTTCCATCCTTGGACGTGCGCCCCGCACCTTCGACAACTACAGCCGACATGTAGCTGCCATGGCACTCCACTTCCAGTGTCTGCCCACCGAACTGGATCCCGAACAGGTTAAAGACTACCTCTACCTGTTGCAACAGCGCAGTAACACCCCTTCCCAAACCTATTTCAAACACACTGTTTACGGATTAAGGTTTTTACTAAAAACCGAAGGGCTGCCTTATGAACACCTGCAACTGCCCGAGATTGCACACCCTCAATCACTGCCCGTCATCCTCAGCCGGCAAGAAATATGGAGCATGCTTAAATGCGCTCAGTTGCTCAAACACAGAATCCTCATCGGCTTGCTCTACGGCTGCGGGCTGCGTTGCCAGGAGGTGCGCAACCTCGAACTGAAGCATCTGGACTTCGACCGTAAGATGCTGCATATTGTACAAAGTAAGGGCAACAAAGACCGCTATGTGCCCCTGTCTGTACATTTGATCAGAGGTATTCAAAAATACATCAGCGCAGCGCATCCGAACAAGTATCTCTTTGAAGGCACAGGCAACCCGGAAGGTAAAGATTTTGATGGCAGGTACAGCCAGCGTGGGGTGCAATGGGCAGTGAAGACGGTGGCAAAGCAGGCGGGCATTTTTAAAGAAGTGCATACGCACATGCTGCGTCATAGTTATGCTACCCACCTGTTGGAAGATGGGGTGAACATCATCACGGTACAAAAGCTGCTGGGGCATGCCAACATAGACAGTACCATGGTGTACCTGCATGTGTGCCAGACGCCGGACCAGCTACCACAAAGTCCTTTAGATAAAGTATTTGCCCAGTGCAGCCGCAGTGGGAAGTAGCCGATGTGGTGCGCCGCACTGATCTATCTCAGCTTCCACTAACCGTTCATCAGCAAAAGACCTGCGGGCTATAACGCAGTGCAGAACGGCTGCGCTTGGCGGTCATGTGGACGCCTGTGATGAATGCGGCACGATCCCGCATCAGCTACAACAGCTGCAGGAACCGGCATTGCCCTAAGTGCCAGGGGCATAAGCGGGAAGAGTGGATAGAGCATAGGGAAGCTGACCTGTTGCCCTGCACGTACTATCATGTAGTGTTTACCTTGCCACAGGAGTTGAATCCGTTGGCACTGCATCAACCCAAACTGATTTACGATGCTTTGTTTCTCTCGGTGTGGGCAACACTAAATCAGTTTGGCAAAACCGAAGGACTGCAGTTGGGAATGATAGCCGTATTACATACATGGGGACAGAACCTGAGTCTGCATCCGCACCTGCACTGCATTGTTCCGGGAGGAGGAATAGATAAGAATGGCAAATGGCAACAACAGCTGCGCAGCGATAAGTATCTGTTCCCGGTAAAGGCTTTGAGCAAAGTATTCACGGCAAAGTATGTGGCAGCACTGCGAGGTGCAGGTACAGATGATAAGCAGCTTGTAGAAAGCCTCTTTCAAACAGCGTGGGTGGTGTATGCCAAACGTCCTTTTGGCGGCCCCAAACAGGTTATTGAATACCTGGGCAGATATACGCACAAAGTAGCCATCAGCAATCACCGCATCCAACGTATAGCGGAAACAGCGGTAAGCTTCAGCTATAAAGATTACCGCGATGCTGGCAAGACCAGGCAAATGACTTTGAGCAATGAGGAGTTTACCAGAAGATTCGCTCAGCATATCCTGCCCGGCCGCTTTGTGCGCATTCGCCATTACGGGATATTAAGCAGCTCCTGGAAGCGGGGTAAGTTACAGCAGCTACAACAGGAGCTGCATGTACAACGACCGGAAGTAAACCCTAACACCAGGCTGCGTCAATGCCCTTGTTGCAAAACAGGCACGCTGGTGACCATTGAAGTGTTTGGCAAGCGGGGACCACCGCAGCAGTATTTATTGGAAAACCAACATGTGCCTGTTGGATAAACTAACGGGTAAGGGCACTTATGTGCCTGCAATCATAAAAACAGTCTGAAACATTCACTCCTATCCCCTTGCGGCAACTCCAATAAAAAAAGCAGGTGGACTACCTGCCACCATACCCCAAATCTCATTTACGAGAACTCCATAGAAATACCTCCACATGGCGGTTTCGTTCAACTAAGGTTTCATTTCTTGCCCGTTGGGCAAAACGAAACCTTAGTTATTAGTGGCAGTATTTTTTAGTTCGGTGGTATTTGTAGTAATTCTCTCCCCATGATCCTCCTGTTTCGCGGATAGCTGAGCAACAATATTCCTGATTATCAGCGTCTTTTCTGTTTGCCCCTGGCGGAACTACGTGAGCACAGAATTTAAATTCCAGAATAAAATTCATATTTGTTAATTCATATCTTTCGGGCATGAAGAAAGCTGTATGCGTTTTACTGTATTCTATGTTTTTTCAACTTTTTGCACAAAGCCAAACCACAATTACGAAATGGAAAGATGATAAAAAAGGGGCTGTCTCAATCACGTACGATGATGGGAACCGTAATCAATTCAAATATATGCTCCCTGTGATGGAACGGTTACAAATACCTGCAACCTTTTATATCATAACCGGTCCAATCATTGGTTCACGATACCCCACAAAATTTATAGGCAGGCCTGTTCAGGAAATAATGAAAGAAACAGAATCAATTCCTACGAATGCAAATAATTATTTCGATCGCGCATCAGCAGCAAAATACTTGGATCGTATTGGCGCCAATGCTTATTACGATAAAAGTGCCATTGACTTTGAAGATGGAAAGCTGGATGAGGCTTATAAAATAATGGACACGTTGTATAAAAAAGCAAGAGATGGTTCGTTTAAAACTGGCACGGAACTAAGCAATGAAGTGTCGGAAGAAATGGGTTTAACCTGGGATAGCGTAAAGCTGTATGCATCTAAAGGTTATGAATTTGCAAGCCATACTGTGTCTCACACCCATTTAGCAGTGCTTGATACTACGAACATAAATTACGAATTGTTTAAGAGCAAGGAAGATATTAAAAACCATTTGGGTGATGAATATACGTTTGATGCGGAGATTCCCTTTGGCATTGAACATCCACGCGCATTGAAATATGGGTTACCTGCTTATGAGGCTTTACGCAATATGATGAGCGACTCTTTCATGCTTGAAATTAACCGCGGATATAAAACCCAGCCCACTTCTTCAAATAAAGAATATGTGCAGTGGCAACGTGGACCACTTTCCAAAACAACTTTACAGGAAATGAAATCTTACATTGATACAACACTAGCACACAATAACATCTGGCTTGTGTTAGTGTATCATGGAATCAATGGTTTGGGTTGGGAAGCTTTGCCTGATACATTGCTCGACAGGTATTTTCAGTACATAAAGCAAAATGAAAATAACTTATGGATTGCAACCTTTAAAGACGTTGCAAAGTATATGCGCGAAAAAATGCACGCTGCTATCACACAAACTAAAAGCGATAAAAATATCACCGTTCATTTTTCGCATTCTTTACATGAAGATGTTTATAATTTACCGCTTACGTTAAAAACGTATATACCGTCGAGTTGGAAAAAATTGAGAATTGTACAGAATAATCGCGAACTGAAAATGCAATTAAAAAAGGATGAAAACGGTACGTATGTTTTGTATGATGCAATACCTGGTAAGGCATTAGTCCAGTTGAACGCTTTATGAATCACTTTTCTTCACCGCAGATTCTGTGTTAAGCGCCAAATAATTTTTTACTTTTGTGAGTAAGAAAAAATCTTAAGAGCAGACAGCATCCAGCTCGGTCAGGGCAGCTTCAGTGGGCTGCTCTGAATGTTTTACAGGAGCATGATATTCCTGATCATTCTTCCAGAGTGTATAGATCAGTACCAGCAGCTTTCGCCGCACGGCTACATAGCCATTCATTTTGATGTTTTCCTTTTCAACAATACGCTTATGCAATGGTTGCATCTCTTTATTATGCCTTGCAGCACTGAATGCAGGAAAGTACAAACAGTGTCGCAGGTGCGCATTGCCCCGTTTAGAGATATGCGCTCTGCCTCTGACGGATGTGCCGGATTGCTTCTGCACTATATCCAGACCGGCATAGGAGACTAACTGACGACTGTTACGGACCAGATTAAACCCGTTGGTTTCTGCTATGACCAACATAACGGTTTGCATACCCACTCCCGGTATAGTACAGACCTTATCGATCTTCTTTTTGATAGTAGTATCCTTACTGATTAACTCCAGCATTTCCTCTTCTACTGCTTCGATCTGCTTTTCAATCAACTCTACTCTGTCATCCATCCTTTTGATGCTGCTGTCAGCACTGATGGCTTTTACACCTTCTGCATCCAACTGATTGTTGACCATTGTTTGTTCCTGCTGCAGTTGAAGCTTTTCGCGGGTGAGTTGTTTGAGGGCTGCAAACAGACGATCAGGCGGCTGCCAGTGATCCAGTTGCTTGACGCACCCGAACTCTGCCAGTACCCGGGATGCCTGGGTGTCATCCTGCTTTTTGGAAGTGCAGGTTTTAGCTAAAGCACTGACTTTGTTGGGCAGCACAATACTTACCTTGTCCTCACCACCAACCAGGTGATAGGCCAGTTTCTCCTGATAGACGACGGCAGCTTCCATCACATACAGTAATGGCGTGTCTGCAGCAGCTAATCCATTCACCCACTGCCGGAGCTGCTTAAATCCTTTGAGGGTGTTGGTAAAAGCTTTGGTACCCTTGCATATATGGCTGCCGGTGTTTAACAGCACCCCAAAGCTGACGACCAGCTCTTTTGAGCCGCAGTCTATACCAGCAGCTTGTTTGATAATTGTTTCCATAACTATAAAATTTTACAATACCAAAGCACTCAAAGGATCAACTCTCCTGCAGGTCTTCACTCGTAAGCTATGGAGGTTGATGAACATATGTCATCACCTTGGATTCTTTGTTCAGACTCTTGAGCGTAGCATAAAAGAGATGGAGGATTACCTGCGGACCAGCATGTCTCCAGGAACTGCTTTAATGTCTCCACTTCTCTCCATCTCCCTTTTTTATGCCTTGATTTACCTTAAATTTACTCTTATTCAAACATACAGCCTCTCACTGCCTGTCCCGCCCTTTTAGCGGGATTCCGAATAACAGCCTGTATAAAGCTCCCAGCAGAGCGGGGCAGGCTCTGCCGCCTTAATGCCGGTTGACCTGCAGCCCGTAAGCAGTTGTCTGCTGCAGTGCTCCTGCCGGAGCAATGAATCCAACAGTTTTGTCAACATCTAATCTCTTTCGACATGTCTTCAACGGCTCACTCCTGTTCAGCTTCTTTACACACACCTGATGGCGTCTTAGCGCCACCTTTTGCCTAAACGTTCAGCACCATGTCTTTTGAACACAGCATCCGCCAGCTGGCGGATTTGCATACTCTAACTTTATACCGTAAGCGGCAGACCTGCTACCATCTTTTACTCAGCATTGAAAAGAACTATCTACTTCTTTTCATTCGTGACACACCATTGCGGAGAAGGAAGTAGAAATATAATGATTCTCCGAAATCATTCAACTCACAACTATGCTAACACCCCGAAGAATAAAGGGAGGGAAAACCTCAGGAAAATGTTGAGGAAATTGTAAATGATATTTTTCCCTTATCGCTACTTCAGCTTTTTTCGCAACCAGGCTCTTGCCGGTTCATCGTACAACTTTAAACTTGCATAAGCCAACACGATAGCTCCAGAAAATGTGAGCAGGGCATATGGCCAAGCCTGCCGTAATGTAATGCCGCTGTGATTGCTTACCCATGCCACATAAAAATAGACAAGCACATAATGTGTCATGTATAAGGGATAGGAAAGATTGCCGAGGAACTTACAAATTTTATCTTCCGTTTGACTTCGCACCACACCACTGGCACCGATATATACAATTAGTGGAAAGACAATGATGATGCAAAAAGCTTCGTACAAACCATTCATCCAGAGATGTTCTGCACCGCCTATTCTTGGCATAAGCAAAACAGCCGCAACCAGCACGCTACACCATAAAAAAGCATTTTTGATATAGACTGGCCGTGCTACCCGCGATAAAAGCAAACCGGCAAAAAATGGAAATATCGTACGCGTTATCCCAACACGCATATGTTCGGCATTAAGTGTCCAGCCACCGGTAACGTCTCCGTTAGGGTTAGTAACAGCAAAATAGGAAAGCACTGCACCTGCCAATACTACAAAACAGAGCCAATGCTTTATTAGATAATTTCCTTAGCCCCAGCGCGTAGAGAATATTGGCTATATACTCGAAAAATAATGACCAGCCAACACTATTGAGAGGATGCATTTCTTCCCAGCCACGTATATCCATAGAAAGTGGGATGGGTATAAGCGTATATCCTATCAGCATAACAACGATCAGCTTCCATACAGGAACTGTATGAATGAGCGGCCATATAGTTGAGTCGGTAAAGTAAAAGCTAATGGCGCCAAGCGTCATGCCCAATACAACGAGTGGTTGCAGCCGTTCTAACCGGCGACGAAGAAAGCCGCCGATGGTTAATTTGTCCCATCTGTCGTCGTACGCATAACCAATTACAAAGCCGGATAAGAGAAAGAAAAAATCAACTGCCAGGTAACCGTGATTTACAATATTGTCAAGGTGGCTGCTGGAAAGCGGCTCGGCAAGGTGAAAGAATACCACGATAATAGCTGCTACACCCCGAAGTCCATCTAATATTTGATAATGCGGCTTTGTGCCAAGTTTGTTATTGTCCATTCTTTTAATTCATCATATTCAGGTCTTACCGCTTTTAAATTCTCTTCGTACTCAGTCCCACGTTGAAAGGAATATGTCTCTATGTAATCAAATTTTAGATTGTTAATGTAATCTACTAATGATATATATGGTGTCTCCATATACTTGGGCCTAACGTTAAGTGTTTATGGAGTTGTGGCAATTAAAAAACGTCAGGTTCCAATTAACCACAAGAGCAAAATAGTGATTTATAGTTAAATGCTTAATCTTCAGCCACTATTTTTATAAATACACTGTTAGCAAAAGTTAGTGTTTAAAATTATCGTGTAAAGCGTTAAAGTGATCAATTATTCTATCCTGTTTTTACATAGATCTTTATACATATCCTTTTAACCATTTTTTGTTCTACCTCTGACTGTATTGTTCATTAAATCGGTTTGAACATTTTGCACTGCTCAAAAAAATAGCGCAAGTAATAAGCCCTAATAATGGACTTATAACTTGCGCCTTAATTTAACAGACTTGAATCAACTACTGATTCAAGTCTGTTAAACACTATCTGTTTATTTTACTAAATTCTTAAAAGCTGATCCAAAAATTAAATAACTGCGTATTTCCAGCAATCGTTCCCTCGTTTTCTCCCCATAGAAATGGCCAGTCGTCGTAGTTTTCAAAGTGGTCGGGTTTTCTGAATAACACACCCGGAGCAACATTGCCCGGAATGGCTGAAAAATCCGCCCTGTTATTTCCATAAAAGACTGCTTTGGGACGAGTGGCACCCACTGTTGCCACTAACGAATAATTATGATAAGGATGGCAGCCATACAGATAGTTGGTGGCTTTGAAAGCATGGCTGGCATCTACAATATCAGGGAAATATTTGCTGGCAAAGCAAACGGTAGTACCAAAGTTCGTCACGTCTCCGCTACCTGCCCAGTTTCCAAGACCAATCGGTACTCCGTATGGATTATCCTTTTCAAGCCCTTTGATGTATTCATTGTACTTTACAACATAGGGCCGTAGCTTTTCTTTGTAAGATGCGTCCATGTGCGGTATAGCATCTAATGCTGTAAGCAGGACGAAATTAACGTTACGGTCAAGAGCAGGCCATAGAAGTTCCTGAAATTTATCGGCATATTGTTTTTCCCCGGTTGAGATGTACAATTGAAGATTGGTGCCAATATCCGCAAATCTGCCCCAGCCTGAATTATCTTGTCGGCTGCTTGGCGAGTAATTCCGTTGCTTCTTTGAGAAGTCTTTTCGACTGCTGTAAGGCTCTTGCCGAAAGATCGTCGTTATAACCCTTTAACGCCCGGCTTGCTGCGGCAAACATCGTTGCTGCCTGCAGATCGAGGCTAGGATTACGGCTGGTAAATGCCCACATATCATCCTTCACGCCACTTGACCGGCCGTCAGCAGCTACTTCGTAAGGGCCAAGATTTGGATTATAAGGAAGTCCGTCAGTGATGGAGGCGGCGTCGCCAAGGTGATGGTAATTGTCAAGAACAGAGTTGGAAAGCGTTTGTGCCATGTGGCCGATAATCTCTGCCTGCGCTACCAGGTTCAGTGTTCCATGCTCAATAAATTGCAATACATCCGGTGTTCCATCCGGGCGGTGAAGATCAACATAGCGTTGCTTCTCATCAACAAAAGTTTCATCCCGTAAGGGTTTGAAATATTCCCATGTTCGAACAAAGTTCTGCACCACGCTAATATTCGATCCGGTCTCAATATCAAAATCTCCGGCATCGAAATAACCGCCTACGTTTAATCCGGGAATCAATTCCAGTGCTTTATACTTGGTATCGGTTGTTGGTCCCTGAGCAATGCAGGTCGAAGTGATCGGTGTTGGGCGGAGCCTGGAGATAACCTTCCTTAAAAGGCTCGCCATGCCATACCCTGTAAGCCTCGTTTACATACATATGATCCATATGTATCGGGATCCATACATCACTGGTGGCATCGGTGATCTTATCGTAAACGTTATTATCTATTAAGAAGTTATTTGTTTTAAAGTTGCCATACTGAATATAGTATATGCCAGGGGTCTTAACTGAAGAAAAATCAAATTTTACATAGTTGTATTTAAAATAGTCGCCCCAGGGTACGATATTGCCGCTGAATACTTCGGTAGCATTGCCGTCGTCACCTATTTTATATAACGATGCATTTAGCAAGCGGTTTGTCTTTCTTGTCGAGTTCAATAACAGAAACTTTTGGTTGCGAAGGAATATAGCCCACTTGAGAGAAACCGATATTTGGCTCTCTTATCCAACCTTTAATGGCATTTGGTTCAACTGTCCAGGTCAAAACCTTGCCTGTTTTTCCTGCCGGAAGTAAACTGCGAACCACAAACCAGCCGTTTTGTGCCAGCATACGGCCGTCGAAAAGCATAAGATCGGCATCGTGCGAGGTGATTTTTACCAAACGTGAGGGTTCATCAGGTGCAAGAAGAAAGGTACGGCCGGTTTCGAGAGGAAGCGGATCGATAAATTTGCCGGTCCCCCTGTCGTCGGAAGTTATATATCCCTTGAATTGTTTTATTTTTTCACTGTTGGGCTTCGTAACGGTATTACTTACCGCATAGCGCGGGAAGCGATTGATAACGCCCATCCATCAAATAGGTCTTTCCCCAATATTGCGAGGGTAGAAACTCAAGATTAAATCCGGCATTCCCTTCCAAGTGCCTTGGGAACGGGTTTATCAAGGTAAACGGATATCTCAACACCTTTACCCTTTGCGGTGACAACCACCCGCGAATCAAAATCGTAATCTTTATACCTTAACGTAGCCTCAATGGTTTGAGATGCACGGTCTACCTTCCGGTTTGATATTTCCGGAACAAGATCCCACTGCTCCGGAGTATTGGAAAGTCTCACAGCCCCACCTTGCGCTGTTCTAACGCCATGGTGAATCAATTCTATACCGGCGTTCTTCTCATCGTTAAAACCTCCGGTAAAAAGGTTATTGTACACAAGGACATTGACGCCTTGCGTCTCGAAATACTCAAGATCATTGAGTTTCAAATCCTGGCCCGAAGCATAATTGAATGCCGCCAGTAGTAGCACTACAACTGATAAAAATTTTCGTTTTTTCATGTTAATTAAATAATAGATGATAGTCCGTTAATGACCCGGTTGTTAATGTATAAAAGTAAACCAAACAGTCTTAAATACTATGGCAAAAAATTAATTTAAAAGTAGTCTAAGCTACAAATTATGCACTTGTGCGAATCGCCACTTTTGTGCAGTGGCCAATTTATCTCTGCTTCTTAATCTTTCTGCAAGCCACCATTTAAGTGTCATTTTTTTACTATTGCAAATGTCTGTGGGACAGCTTGCAATTTTTGCTAACGGATTAGTCCTCGCCGATGTGTCAGTGCCTGAAATAAGTTGACCGTTTTGAAGGGAGGGTACATCACTTTAAAACGCAGAAAACAATGGCAAACAGACAACAATTCAAACAAAGCAGGCAAGAGCGCCAGCGACGTATCTTTAGCGAAGAGTTCAAGAGAAACAAAGTACGGGAGATTGAACAGCAACTCACCACCATTGCGGAAGTATCCCGCCAGTATGAGGTCAGGGAAAACAGTGTCAGTAAATGGATGGTTAAATACGGGCAAAACTATATGAAAGGTGTACGGACCATTGTAGAATCACAAAGCGATACAGCTAAGCTAGCTGCCCTTAAAGCACAGGTAGCAGAACTGCAGCAGATCATTGGTGAAAAGCAGGTACAACTTGAGTTCAAAGACAAGATCATCGAGCTGGCAGAAGAGGTTTATGGTGTGGATATTAAAAAAATTTGAACCGAAGCCCTCCTCTGGTACTGGGAACACAGAGAAAAGTTAGGCTGTAGCCTGAATATGCTCTACAGGAGCCTTTCGACCAGCAAGCAAGCTATTCACCAACTGCTAGACACACTACCACCACCAAAGGCCTACCGGGTACCCATAAGTTTATTACTATTTGAGAATGAATAATATATAAAATGCCTCAAAAAAGCCTTTCAGAGCATCAAATACAGCAAAACAAGGATCTTAAATATAGCTGTAAAAAAGATGTGGGTACACGGTAGGCCAAAGGCGGTGGGTTTCTAAGGCATACTAAAAGACCAAAGTATATCCAAGTAATTATTCCTTGCCCCTAAAAGAAATGCAGCTGGTAACCAATTGATTTACAAGCTGCATTTATAATTGTTTGTGATCCGGATTGGATTCGAACCAATGACCTACTGCTTAGAAGGCAGTTGCTCTATCCAGCTGAGCTACCGAACCTTATTCTTTTTGCGGCAGCAAAGCTAATTTTTAATTAGTTTGCAACCAAACCTATTTGAAAGTTATGGAGGTAAAAATAGAACAAAGTTGGAAGGAAGTACTGCACAACGAGTTCTCCAAGCCTTATTTCCAGCAAATAACCGCACACCTGAAAACGGAGAAAGCTACAAGCGCCACCATCTATCCACCAGGTCCGCTCATCTTTAATGCCTTCGATAAAACGCCATTCGATAAAGTAAAAGTAGTATTACTCGGCCAGGATCCCTATCATGGCAAAGGACAGGCAATGGGACTCTCTTTCTCAGTACAGGATGGTATAAAGCCTCCACCCTCCCTCGAAAATATCTTTACAGAACTGCATGATGATATTGGCATGCCTATACCCCACACCGGCAATCTCACCAAATGGGCAGAACAAGGGGTATTCCTGCTCAATGCCATACTCACCGTAAGAGCCAAAGAACCCGCATCTCACCAAAAAATAGGCTGGCAGCAGTTTACTGATAAAGTAATCCAGATCCTCTCAGATGAAAAAAAAGGCATAGTGTTTTTGCTATGGGGCAAATTTGCCCATGAAAAACAAGTGCTGATAGATGCTACCAAACACCATATTCTAAAAGCTGCACACCCTTCACCATTCAGCGCCGACAAAGGTTTTTTTGGCTGCCGTCACTTCAGTAAAACCAATCAATTACTCGCAAAGGAAGGCAAAGACCCCATAGACTGGAGCCTGCCATAAATCCGTATAGTATTCTTAATCAGCCTGTTCTAAACAACTATTGCGGAATATACCCTTCTGCTTATAACTCACCGCATCCTGCTTTTAGCTTATCGCTTAAAGCTTTGCTATAGCTCGCAGCCCATATCGCATGTTTATGCTATTGCAATCCTATGCAATCGTTGATATTTTTGACTTATCAACATTACCCCAATCACCATCAAACTTAACTTGTATGAAACAGATTCGCTTTCAACCTTTAGGTCAAACATATCAAAAACTCGGTACACTCCTTTGCCAGGCTGCTTTAAGCATCCAGGCAACCGATTACACTGCTTCCACTGAATGGGAGCGCCTCATACAGCAGGTAAAGCAAACCTTCACTGCTTTTAAAAGCCATGCTGATAAGGAAGAAAATATATTATTCCCGATCCTGCACAATTTTGAGCCTGCATTAGTGGCAATCCTTCGCGATGATCAATACGAACGCATGCGTTATTTAAATGACTTAAGTGATTTATTTGATACAAAGCATGCTGCTTCCGATAAACATAAAAGCAAACTCTTTAGTCATAAACTGCTGTACCGCTTCGATGAATTTGTTGCCTCTGTATTACAGCAAATGAATGAGCATGAAAGAATGATCAACCAGGTTTTATGGAGATATTACAGTGATAAAGAACTGGTGCAAATGGCAGCTTCCTTCACCATTACGCCAACTGCTACATCTCGTAAAAGAAATCCCGGTTATGCTTACAACTTTATTAATACTTTAATCCCGGCAACAGTTGGTAAGCGTACCAATAAAACCCACGTTATCAATAAAGAATACGAACAATCCCGTGCAATAAAAGAAATGGCTATTGCTATCTAAACTGCACGTTCATATATTCCTTCAAGCGACCACACACCCTGGTCGCTTTTCGCCATTCAATATAGCTTCGGATACCAAGTATCCTATACGCCCTTGCCCTACTTGTGTTGTCTTTGGTTCTGCACATCTGCCATCCAATGGCAATTAACATGCTCTAACCACATTACACATCTTTCATTTTAAATGAAATGCTCAATAATTGCCATTTGTATCTTATAATTTCCTGATTTTTCCTCCTTTCCTTCATCTGGATACCAGGAGTTATACCTAAGTTATACTTAACTTATACCTAAGTTATACTTAACTTATACCTAATCTCCTCCTGGGATACTTCATATCTCCTCCCCGGCAACTCCCTGCTTAAGCCGTACACAACAGCAACCTGCCCCTCACAACTAACTTCATCCGTGCTTATCTAAGCTAACTGTGAGAAACTCTAAATTCAAATCTCTTAAATCTAAACAAGTAAATAATACTTCCAAATCGTACATCTAACATCGTTCATCCAACATCGTACATACGTATTCCTGTTAACCATCAGGCATAAAAAGCGAATTAAGAGTAATGCAACACTGCCTCTCTCATTTACCTTCATCCCCTTAATATTAGCTATCTTTAAACAGATAATCAATAACTATTACTGGTTGTTATAAATCAATTACCTATACGCTCTATGAAGAAATTCATTGTTTCAATATTCACTCTGGTATGGATTACCACGCTGCAGGCGCAGTCCAACGCTGTTGCTATCTCCTCTACAGATGATTCTGCAACCATCATTCGCAAAGCAGCAAACGTCACTCCTTCAGCAAGGCAACTCCGCTGGCAGCAATTGGAGGTAGTAGGCTTTTTACATTTTACGGTAAACACTTTTACTGATAGAGAATGGGGTTTAGGCAATGAAAGTGAAAAGGTATTTAATCCTACTGAACTGGATGCTAAACAATGGATACGTACCTGCAAGGCAGCAGGCATTAAACAAGTTATTCTTACTGCCAAGCACCACGATGGCTTTTGCTTATGGCCATCCAAATACACAGAACACTCTGTAAAGAATAGCCCCTGGAAAGGAGGCAAAGGCGATGTAGTGAGAGAAGTATCAGATGCCTGCCATCAATACGGTATAGGCTTCGGTGTTTACCTTTCTCCTTGGGACAGGAACTCTCCTTATTACGGTGATTCGGCAAAGTACAACCAATACTTTATGAACCAGCTCACCGAATTACTGACCAATTATGGCAAAGTAGATGAGGTATGGTTTGATGGCGCCAACGGAGAAGGTCCAAATGGCAAGAAGCAGGTGTACAATTTCAACGCCTGGTACAGTTTGATTCGCAGACTGCAACCAACTGCTGTAATAGCTAGCATGGGTCCCGATGTTCGCTGGGTAGGAACCGAAAGTGGTTATGGCAGAGAAACAGAATGGAGTGTAGTACCGATCAACAATTTAAGCCCGGATGCAGTAGCCGCTAACTCACAAACCACTGTTGCTTTTAAGCCAGCTGGTGATATGACCGATAATGACCTCGGCAGCCGCAGCAAGATCCAGAGCGCAAAAGGGCTTGCATGGTATCCCGCAGAAACAGATGTATCTATACGCCCCGGCTGGTTCTATCACCCATCAGAAGATACGGCTGTAAAATCTCCGGAAAAGCTATTGGATATTTATTATAGTTCAGTAGGTAGAAATGGCGTACTGATACTCAATATTCCGCCCAATAGAAAAGGGTTGATTAGTAAAGAAGATAGTATTAGTCTAATGCAATGGAAAAAAGCATTGAATGCCACTTTCAAAACAAATCTTGCAAAAGGTGCAACCATTACTACTACCAATGGCATTAACACCGGCAGCATGATGGATGCCAAGCTTACAACTGCTTTTACTACAACAACAGGCGATACCACTACTATCAATTTCCATCTCCAGAAACCATCTACTTTCGATGTGCTGCTGTTACAGGAAAACATTACCGTAGGTCAACACATAGAAAGCTTTGTACTGGAGTATAAAGATGGTAATGAATGGAAAGAAGCTGCTGCAGGCACAACCGTTGGGTATAAACGCTTACTGCGCTTTAATCCCGTTACTGCACAGGATGTACGGTTGCATATTTTAGCTTCACGCCTGCAACCAACTATTGCAGAGTTTGGTTTGTATAAAAGAGCAAATGATTAAAAATTATTATTGTTTGACTCATGATAAAACATGCTTGTGTATGGCTGCTGCTGTTAACTGCTTGCGTAAGCAAAGCTCAGCAATTACCTGTATGGAATAACGATGCGGATAGCATTACCACAACCGATTGGTTGGTGAAACCTGTCACAACTAAAGCAGGTATTTATCAATCTGCTAATGGAAATGATATCATTCTTTACAATGGATTAGTAAAAAGAACATTCCGTCTGGAACCTGATCTTACCTGCACAGAGTATAAAAATATGAGCAATGGGCAGCAATTATTACGTGCTATAATGCCCGAAGCAATAGTAATTATCAATGGCACTTCATACAATGTAGGTGGTTTGTATGGTCAAAAAGAAAGGGCTTATTTGTTACCGGAATGGCTTCATAACTTTAGTGCAAACGACAGTGACTTTCATTTTATCTCTTACACCATCTCACCTGTTAAACCATTTCTCAATTGGAGCAGCAATGCAGTATGGGCAATGAACAAGCAACAGCCAACTGGTAAAACAATCAGCTTTCTATACCGCTCCAAATTAACAGCACTGCAGGGCATAGATATAAAAGTTAATTATGAACTCTACGATGGCATACCGCTTATGGTAAAAAGTATCAGCATTATCAATAACCAAAACAACAGTATTGTTATTAACCGGGCAGTAAATGAAGTACTGGCAATAGTAGAAGAAGAAAGTGCAGTAGTGGGCACTACAGAGCAAATGCAAAAACAACATGGTATTTATGTTGAAACTAACTATGCTTTTAATAATGCAATGCGTTACGATTTAAGTGATCAAACAACACATTGGCTTGCGGATTCTTCCTATACTTCACAGGTAAATTATAATTACCAGACGCCCTGTATATTAGAAGTCTACCCTGCAAAGGTCACCGGTATAGAATTGCAATCTAAAGACACCTTTAACTCTGTAAGAAGCTATGAGTTATTGATGGATGGCTATGATCGCGAACGACGCGGATTAGCAGTCAGAAGAATGTATTCTGTAATAGCACCATGGACAACTGCCAACCCTGTTTTCATGCACCTGGTTAGCAAAAACGATGAAGAAGTTATCCGTGCAATTGATCAATGCAAAGCAACTGGCTATGAAGCATTGATATTAAGCTTTGGCAGCCATTGCAATTTAGAAGACACCTCTGCCGGTAATATTGCCAAATGGAAAAAACTGGCAGATTATGCGCATCAGCAAGGTATTCTAATTGGTGGTTATTCGCTCTTTAGTTCTCGCAAAATAAGTGATGAGGATGATGTGATAGATCCTGTTACAGGATTGCCTGATAAAGGTGCTTTCTTCGGTAATGCGCCTTGTATGGGGAGTAAATGGGGACTGGCTTATCTTGATAAGCTTAAATACTTCATTAGCAGGACCGGTTTTAACCTCTTTGAAAATGATGGACCCTATCCTGGTGATGTATGTGCTTCTGTTAATCATCCTGGACATAAGAATTTAGATGATAGCCAGTGGAAACAAATGGAGTTGCAAAAAGAACTATACCACTGGTGCAACGAGCAGGGGGTGTATGTAAATGCACCCGACTGGTATTTTTTAGATGGTACTAATAAGATTGCCATCGGCTATCGTGAAGTAAATTTCTCTTTACCCCGCGAGCAGCAAATGATATTGAACCGGCAGAATATATATGATGGCTTATGGGAGAAAACCAGCAGTATGAGCTGGGGCTTTGTACCACTTACCCGCTATCAGGGCGGTGGTCCGGAAGCAGTATTGGAACCATTAAGTGAGCATTTGAAGGACTACAAACAATTAATGATGCAATATTATGGAGCAGGCGTGCAGGCTTGCTATCGTGGCCCAAGACTGTATGATACTGACTCAACAAAGCAAGAAGTCAGCAATACCATTAACTGGTATAAAAAATATAGAGCTATTCTCAACAGCAGCCTCCTTCATCTCCGGCGTGCAGATGGCAGGGATTGGGACGGCTGGCTCCATGTGAACCCACAATTACAAACCAAAGGCTTATTAATGCTGTTTAATCCTTTAAAACAACCCATCACTCGCACTATCAAAATACCATTGTATTATGCAGGATTAAATGGTACTGCGACACTTAAAGAAAAAGATGGAATTGGAAAAAGAATGACTTTAAATAAAAATGATGAACTTACGCTTCATTTTACGTTAGCGCCGGAAAGTTATTCTTGGTATATAATTGAGTAAAAGCTTGCCTATATACAAACTGATGGAAACATGCTTTTATAACCAAAACCTTACTTGAAATTAATAATCTGATCTATAATTATCGTTTATGCGAAGAAAATTGCTTTACTCACTAATCTTATTAGTATCTGCATTAAACAGCTTTTGTCAACAACACAATGCCAGTAAAGAGTATATCTATCCTAAAGACTCCTTGGTTTTAAACAAATTACATCAATGGCAAAATGTAAAGTTCGGCTTGCTGATGCATTGGGGCACATACAGCGAATGGGGCGTAGTAGAAAGCTGGAGCATTTGCCCGGAGGATGAAGGCTGGACACAACGCAAGGGGCAGTACTCTGATAATTATTTTGATTATCTAAAGGCTTATGAAAACCTGCAGACTACTTTCAATCCCACCAACTTCAATCCGGATAAATGGGCAGCAGCAGCTAAAGATGCTGGCATGAAATACGTAGTATTCACCACCAAGCACCATGATGGTTTTTGCATGTTCGATACAAAGCAAACCGATTATAAAGTAACAAGCTCTAAATGCCCTTTTTCAACTAATCCTAAGAGTAACATTGCCAAAGAAGTATTCAATGCTTTCCGTACAGATTCCTTTATGATTGGCGCTTACTTCTCCAAGCCCGACTGGCACAGCAATGACTATTGGTGGCGCTATTTCCCACCCAAAGACAGGAATGTAAACTATGATCCGGCTAAACATCCTGATAAATGGAATGCCTATAAGACTTATACTTACAATCAGATTCAGGAGCTCATGAACGACTATGGTAAAATGGATATTCTCTGGCTAGATGGTGGTTGGGTAAGACCTAAAACTACGATAGATAACAATGTGGATTGGCAGCGCTCAATTACATACAATCAGGACATAGATATGCCAAAGATTGCTGCTATGGCAAGGCAACATCAGCCAGGGCTATTAGTAGTAGATAGAACGGTAAGCGGCGAATATGAGAATTACGTTACCCCGGAGCAGTCTGTTCCATCCTCCTATCTCCCCTACCCTTGGGAAAGCTGCATTACTATGGGCGACTCATGGTCTTATATTCCAAAAGAAAACTTCAAATCAGTTAACAAGCTCATTCACATTCTCACCGATGTAGTATCCAGAAATGGTAACTTGCTATTAAACATTGCACCCAGTCCTGAAGGCGACTGGCACCCGGATGCTTACGATACCTTAAAAGCAATTGGTACATGGATGACGCAGAATGGAGAAGCTATTTACGACACCCGGGGTGACAGTGCTATTGGTGAACAAAACAACTTTGTATTCACTCACAAGCCCGGAATAGTTTATGCAATTTACCGGGCAAACCAGGGCGAAACAGTGCTCCCGTCTGTCCAAAGCATAGATAACCTGAAGGTTGGAAAAGTAAAGAGCGTATCATTATTAGGCTCTAAAGAAAGAATAATATGGCATTATGAAGGGGCTCACCTAAGCATGGTAGTGCCCCAAAAAGTAAGCACAAATCCACCCGGCAAGGAAGCCTGGGTATTCAAAATAACCTACGAATAATGAATTTTCCAAAGTATTAAATAAAAAGTATTAAATAAAAAGAGGCGACCTCAATCTCTCGAGGTCGCCTCTTAATTTATCTAATCTTATTCCTTAATCTGGGTAATCCTAAAAATCTCCTCAAATCCCCGTTTACTCTTCATCATCAAAGCTCATTGCTTCTTTAGTAGTAGCTAATAGTTCATATTCTTCCTTGCTACCAACAATGAGGCTTTCAAAGTCACGCGAACCAGTACCCGCAGGTATTGGATGACCGGTAATTACGTTTTCTTTCAACCCCAGCATTTCATCAGTTTTACCCTGAATAGCTGCAGAGCTCAATACTTTCGTAGTTTCCTGGAATGATGCGGCTGAGATCCAGCTTTGTACACCCAATGATGCCTTAGTGATACCAAGTAACACTGGTTGTGCTGTTGCAGGTTGTGCATCACGCACTTCCGCCAGTTTCTTGTCGGAGCGGCGCAGATAGAGAATTTTCTTCTCTCAGTTCACGTACGCTTACAATTTGTCCGGCTTTTAACCTGGTACTTTCACCCGGTTCAGTTACAACCTTCTTATCAAAGATGCGGTCATTCTCTTCATTGAAGTCAAATCTGTCTTCCAGATCTTCTTCAAGGAAGCGGGTATCTCCGGCATCTACGATTTCTACCTTCTTCATCATCTGGCGAACGATTACTTCAATATGCTTGTCATTGATTTTTACACCCTGCAAGCGATACACTTCCTGTATTTCATTCACCACATATTCCTGTACTGCAAAAGGTCCTTTAATAGAAAGGATATCAGCAGGCGCGGTCTGACCATCAGATAATGCAGTACCAGCTTTTACAAAGTCACCATCCTGTACCAGGATCTGGCGGGTAAGTGGTACAAGGTATTTCTTTATAACACCATCTCTTGCTTCTACAATGATCTCACGGTTACCACGTTTTACGTTACCAAATGCTACCACACCATCAATTTCACATACAACAGCCGGATTGCTTGGGTTACGTGCTTCAAACAATTCAGTTACTCGAGGAAGCCCCCCTGTGATATCACCAGACTTGCGAAGAGTACGTGGAATCTTAACGATTACCTGTCCGGCTTTCACCTGCTCGCCATCTTCAATTATTAGGCGGCTGCCTACAGGAAGGTTATAATTTCTAATTTCTTTACCTTCTACAACAATGCCCGGTATCTTGGTCTTATCTTTTGTTTCAATAATTACTTTATCACGATGGCCTGTTTGTTCATCTGCCTCTTCGCGGTAAGTAATACCATCAAGCACATTTTCAAACTTTACTTCACCGGCAGTTTCAGCAACTACTACATTATTGAATGGATCCCAGGTACAGATAATTTCTCCCTTCTTGATTTGCTGACCATCTTTCACGTTCAGCGTAGCACCATAAGGAATATTGTTGGTAATAAGTAAGCGGTCATTCTTCATGTCCATAATTCTTACTTCACCGGTACGACCAATTACGATCTGTACTTTTTCACCTTCATTATTCTTAGCAGTTACAGTACGTAAACCATCAAACTGTATAGTACCATCAAACTTGGCCGGCAAAGTAGATTCAACTGAAGAGGAACCGGCGATACCACCCACGTGGAAGGTACGCAATGTAAGCTGTGTACCCGGCTCTCCGATCGACTGTGCTGCAATAATACCTACTGCATCACCACGCTGTGCGGTGTAACCGGTAGCTAAGTTTTTACCATAGCATTTTACACACACCCCACGCTTGCTTTCGCAGGTCAGTACCGAACGGATTTCAACAGTTTCAATACCGGCTGCTTCAATTGCATGAGCAATATCTACAGTGATTTCTTCACCAGCTTCAAGTATGAGTTCGTCCATAACTGGATTGAATACATCATGCAGAGATGTTCTGCCGATAATTCTGTCTGTTAATGGCTCAATAATATCTTCATTATCTTTCAATGCAGAAGTAGCAATACCACGCAAGTGTACCACAGTCTTCTTCGTTAATTACTACATCCTGTGCTACGTCAACGAGACGGCGTGTGAGATAACCGGCATCCGCTGTCTTCAAGGCAGTATCCGCCAAACCTTTACGTGCACCGTGCGTAGAGATAAAGTAATCCAATACGTTCAAACCACCTTTGAAGTTAGAAAGTATGGGGTTTTCAATGATTTCAGAACCAGTACTACCAGATTTTCTTGGCTTAGCCATCAATCCTCTGATACCAGCCAACTGCTTAACCTGTTGTTTACTACCACGCGCACCGGAGTCAAGCATCATATATACGGAGTTAAAACCTTGCTTGTCTATTGCCATCTCACGGATAAGCGTTTCAGTAATGCGGGTATCCACACGGCTCCAGATATCAATTACCTGGTTGTAACGTTCGTTATTAGTAATCAGGCCCATGTTATAGCTTTCCCACACTTCTTCTACTTCAACTTTAGCTTGATCCAGCAGTTCGTTACGCATATCCGGTATGATCAGGTCATTTACATTAAATGACAAGCCACCACGGAACGCCATACGGAAACCAAGCTGCTTAATATCATCTAAGAATTTAGCAGTCTTAGGAACATTTGTGATTTTAATAATATCACCAATGATTTCACGAAGGCTCTTCTTGGTTAACAGTGCATTCATAAAGCCCACTTCTTTTGGAACATGCTGGTTGAATAATACTCGTCCAACGGTAGTTTCAATCAGTTTTTTCTTTAAAACACCTCCTTCACGTACATCCGTTCTTACTTTAATATTTGCATGCAGATCAATACGGTTTTCATTGTATGCAATCAAAACTTCTTCCTGGCTGTAGAATACCTTTCCTTCACCTTTCACTATGTCGTCACCAACAGACTTTTTGCCTTTAGTAATATAGTACAAGCCCAATACCATGTCCTGAGAAGGTAGCGTGATTGGCGTACCGTTCTGTGGGTTCAGGATGTTGTGAGAAGAAAGCATTAAAAGTTGTGCTTCTAAAATAGCAGCGCTGCTCAGGGGCACGTGCACCGCCATCTGGTCACCGTCGAAGTCGGCGTTGAACGCAGCAGTTACAAGCGGGTGCAGTTGGATAGCCTTACCTTCTACCAGTTTAGGCTGGAATGCCTGTATTGACAAACGGTGAAGTGTTGGAGCACGGTTAAGCATTACCGGGTGTCCCTTCAGTATATTTTCAAGGATATCCCAAACAATAGCTTCTTTTTTATCTACTAATTTCTTAGCCGACTTAACAGTTTTTACAACACCCCTTTCAATCAGCTTACGAATGATAAATGGCTTGAACAGTTCGGCTGCCATATCTTTTGGTAAACCGCACTCGTGCATTTTCAGTTCAGGACCTACCACGATAACCGAACGACCAGAGTAGTCAACACGTTTACCAAGCAGGTTCTGACGGAAACGACCTTGTTTACCTTTCAGTACATCAGAAAGTGATTTCAGGGCACGTCCACCTTCAGCTTTAACCGCGTTAGACTTACGGCTGTTATCAAACAAGGAGTCAACAGCTTCCTGCAGCATACGCTTTTCATTACGTAAGATTACTTCAGGTGCTTTGATTTCCAGCAAACGCTTCAAGCGATTATTACGAATAATAACACGGCGGTACAAGTCATTCAGGTCAGAAGAAGCAAAACGACCTCCATCCAATGGAACTAACGGACGCAGTTCCGGTGGAATTACCGGGATATATTGCATTACCATCCATTCAGGACGGTTAGTAATACGGGTAGCTGCATCACGGAAAGCTTCAACCACACTTAGGCGCTTCAAAGCATCTGCCTTACGCTGTTGAGAGGTTTCGGTTGCTGCCGCATTACGCAGTGTATAGCTCAACTCATCCAGATCAATTCTGGCCAGCATGTCATGTACCGCTTCAGCACCCATCTTCGCAATGAACTTCTGCGGATCTTCATCAGGTAAGAATTGATTGTCTTTTGGCAGATTATCTATAATATCAAGGTATTCTTCTTCAGTCAAAAGGTCTCCCATTTGTAAACCTTTATCCTCACGTACGCCTGACTGAATTACTGCATAGCGCTCGTAGTAAACTATGCTTTCCAGCTTTTTTGAACTCATACCCAGCAAGTAACCAATCTTGTTAGGAAGGCTCTTAAAATACCAGATGTGCACTACAGGCACTACCAGTTTAATGTGCCCCATTCTTTCGCGGCGCACTTTCTTTTCGGTTACTTCTACACCGCAACGGTCGCATACAATGCCTTTGTAGCGGATGCGTTTGTACTTACCACAGGCGCATTCATAATCTTTCACCGGCCCGAAAATTCTTTCGCAAAACAAGCCATCGCGCTCCGGCTTGTAGGTGCGATAGTTAATTGTTTCCGGCTTCAATACTTCTCCAAAGCTGCGCTCCAAAATACTGTCTGGGCTAGCTAACCCGATAGTTATCTTAGAGAAAGTTGCCCTTGGGCGATTTTCTTTTTTTATGGCCATATTTAAAAATTGCAGTTTATATTCTAAAACTTTTGCAGTTTACTGCCTTTTGCGGTAGTAAATAATACTCTGAAAGAGAATTATTGAGTGTTTTCCATAGCAATAAATACCAATAGCCATTGACATTTAAATCAATAGCAAACAAAAGAGCACACAACTCCTAACTGTATTAATGGTTTATTTTTTAGTGATAAAAAAGACAGAACCGGACACAAAACAGCAAAATGCATAAGTCGGCAAAGGTAAGAGAAATGTATAAATAAAAAAACAGAAAATTGTAATAATGTGTATAAATTTAAGGATTAATTTTTACTGAAAAAAGCACCTACTCGTTGCTTCTTGTACCTGCCAACCGGTATCTGTCAGCTTGCTTCCAACTTGATAACAAACTCCTCCCTACCAAAGTCATAGCAAAGCCATGTTAAAGCCATGGATAGTTCATGGTAAAGCCATGCTAATGCCTATGCTCCCCCCTATCTGAGCCGTATCTAAGCCGTATATCCTTCGATGATCCTACCTCCATGCTACTCTTTTTTTAGTACATTTTCAGGTAGAAAACCAATTGGAGAAGTTGTCCATGTAATTAAACTAGGAGGGAAAATATACAAATACAGCAGAAAACCTGTAGGCATAACCAACCAGGTATAAGTTATATTTAATAGTTAATAAACTATTAAATATAATCTATAATTACAATATCAAACTGAGTTTATCTCAAACTACACGAAAATGAATAAACTGGGGAAATAAAGATTTTTTTAGTATAAAGTTTAAAGCCATTCTCATTTATATTGGAAATATTATGGCTCCTACTACATAATATTTACAAAACATTATTTTTAAGATAATGAAGTTTTTCATCACTAAATATGAGTAAAACATTCATTTTTTTTTAAACAACTTTAATTTTTTTTGTGTTTAAACCGGAATATAGCATATTTGCTATCTTGTAAAAGAGATGCAAAAAACAAAAAGCAGCACAACATTAAACTACCTGCAAATGCATTTACATACTTTTTTACATAGCATAGCCTTCATTTTATTGCCCTACATCCTGAAAAAACCGCTGTCTGGCACGCAGGCATAAATAACGTGGGAATCCAATTAATCAACAAAACGCAACATCAAGCAATAAAATGGTTTCAAAGAAAATTCTGATTTTAGACGATGACCTTGATATATTGGCTGTAATGCAGCTTTTATTTAAGACAAAAGGGTTTGATGTTGTAGCACTTTCAAGATGGGAAGAAGTGTATGAAAAAGTAGAATCTTTTAAACCACACCTGATATTGCTGGATGTGCTCCTTTCTGGCAATGATGGACGGGATATTTGCAGGGATTTAAAACAAAAACAATCTACCAAAAACATTCCTATTGTTATGTTTTCGGCAAACCCCAGCGCCGCAGATAACATTCATGAATATGGGGCTGACGATTTTATCCATAAGCCTTTTGAAGTTTCTGATTTGTTAGCAACTATAAACAAGCATTTACAACGGAGTGCTTACAGTGCCTGAAGCATATAAGTAATATTATTCTTTATATGTAATATATTTTCCTTAATGCTTATTTCATCAAAGTTGGCGATTACACAAGCTGCGCCCCTCTTAAGTAAATCTTCTGTAGCCTCTTCAGCATTAATCCCAATCACTTCCATACCAGCAGCTCTGGCAGATATAACCCCACTGATTGCATCCTCAAACACCAGGCAATTTTCTGGGGCTTGATTTAACTTCTTTGCTATTGCCAAATATGGTTCAGGATGCGGTTTACCTTTTGTTACATCTTCAGCAGTCACGTGGGCCAGAAGACTGTTATGCAAATTTTGTTTTTCAAGCATATGCAAAGCCCGCTTCTTATGTGAGCTGGTAACTAAACCAACAGGCATTTTCTGTTGTAGTAAACCTTGAATAAAATGGTGGATGCCCCCCACAGGCTCAGGATTCATGCTACTATCAAATTCAATAGCATCCTTTATAATCGCTTCCTTTGTTTCAACACTTATATCATTGAACAATGCTTCTAACGTTTCTTCCCCCTTCCGTCCGTGTATATGTTCAGTAATGTTTTTCCGCGTTAATTGCCTTTCAGTTTTAGCAGCCCACTGGTGCCAGAACTTTTCTATTTCAGGATTAGAATCAATGATTACGCCGTCTAAGTCAAAAATGATTACTTTGATTACTTTTTGCATGATAAAGCTTGGTAAATATTCCAAATGTCGATGATTAACAGTAAACAAAAAAGCCGGCTACTAACCGGCTTTTTTGTTTACTAATATTTCCATTTAAACATTAGCTTCTGCTACTTTCTGGCGGAACTCAAACTTGATCTTTTGAGCCTCTTTATCCAAGTCCGCAATCAAAATATCTCCGTTCTTCACGTTCATGTTCAGGATTTCTTCTGCTAGAGGATCTTCCAGATATTTTTGAATTGCGCGATGCAAAGGACGTGCACCAAACTGTACATCATAACCTTTATCGGCTATAAAGTTCTTAGCATCTTCAGTCAATTCCAGGCTGTAGCCAAGATTATTCAGACGCTTAACAACGCCTCTCATCAAGATATCAATGATAGCAAAGATGTGTTCTTTAGTAAGTGAGTTGAAGATCACTATATCATCAATACGGTTGAGGAATTCAGGTGAGAAAGTACGTTTCAACGCCTTTTCTATTACGGCCTTATTATTATCATCCTGGTTTTGAACGCGGCTTGCTGTAGCAAAACCAACACCATCACCAAACTCTTTCAACTGGCGTACACCAATATTAGAGGTCATGATGATCAATGTATTTTTAAAGTCAATCTTTCTACCTAAACCATCTGTTAAGATGCCATCATCCAAAACCTGCAACAGAATGTTGTAAATATCCGGATGAGCTTTTTCTATTTCGTCCAACAGAATAACACTGTATGGCTTGCGACGAACTTTCTCTGTCAACTGACCACCTTCTTCATAACCAACATAGCCGGGAGGTGCACCTACTAAACGGCTAACAGTGAATTTTTCCATATATTCACTCATGTCTATACGAATGAGTGCATCTTCGCTGTCAAACATGTAGCGGGCTAATGCACGTGCCAACTCTGTTTTACCTACACCCGTAGGACCTAAGAAATATGAAAGTACCAATAGGTTTTCTAGGATCTTTCAAACCTACGCGGTTACGTTGTATAGCTTTCACCACTTTCTGGATAGCTTCTTCCTGACCAACTACCATGGCAGCCATATCTTCGCTCATTTTGCGGAGCTTTTCTGTTTCTGCCTGTACCATGCGTTTAACAGGTATACCGGTCATCATACTTACTACTTCAGCAATATCTTCTTCGCCAATCGGGTAGCGCTTGTGCTTGCTTTCTTCTTCCCAAACGTTCTTAGCTTTTTCCAGTTCTTCACCAAGACGTTTTTCGCTATCACGCAAAGCAGCAGCTTCTTCAAAACGCTGGCTCTTAACTACCTTGTTCTTTTCAAGCTTGATTTCTTCAATCTTCTTTTCCAGATCCAGGATATTCTGAGGCACATTGATGTTCTTTAAGTGCACCCTTGCTCCTACTTCATCTAACACATCTATTGCTTTGTCTGGCAATAAACGATCTGTCATATAGCGATCGCTCAGTTTTACGCAAGCTTGTATCGCTTCGTCATCGTAGATAACGTTGTGATAGTCTTCGTATTTAGATTTGATATTATTCAGAATCATGATAGTTTCTTCTACAGAAGGCGGATCTACCATTACTTTTTGGAAACGACGGTCTAGAGCACCATCCTTTTCAATATACTGGCGGTATTCATCCAAGGTAGAAGCACCAATGCACTGCAACTCACCTCTTGCCAAAGCCGGCTTGAAGATATTGCTTGCATCCAATGAGCCACTGGCACCACCAGCACCTACAATCGTGTGTATTTCATCTATAAACAAAATCACATCGCGATTCTTTTCCAGCTCATTCATGATAGCCTTCATACGCTCTTCAAACTGACCACGGTATTTTGTACCGGCAACTAAAGCTGCCAAGTCAAGGCTTATCACGCGCTTGTCGAACAATACGCGGCTTACCTTACGCTGTACAATTCTAAGCGCCAACCCTTCTACTATAGCTGTTTTACCTACACCTGGCTCCCCAATGAGTATGGGGTTATTTTTCTTACGACGTGAAAGAATTTGAGAAACACGTTCAATTTCTTCCTCACGACCTACAATCGGGTCAAGCGAACCAGACTTCTGCCAACTTGGTAATATCACGACCGAAGTTGTCCAGTACCGGTGTTTTGCTCTTGGCATTGCTTTGCTTACTGCTGCGCTGCTGCGAAGAAAAACTGCCTTTCTTTTCATCATCAAAGTCGTCGTCATCATTCTCGGTGTACTCACTGCGAGGCTCGCCACTGCGTACCACACCGATCTCGTTACGGAAATTATCGTAATCCACATCAAACTGACCTAGTATCTGTGTAGCAATATTTTCCCTGTTTTTAAGAATAGACAACATCAAATGTTCTGTTTCTACCAACGGGCTTTTCAGAGCTTTCGCTTCTAAAACGGTCACCCGTATTACCTTTTCTGCCTGTTTGGTAAGTGGCAAGCTATTGATATTGGCAATATTCTTACCTGTTTTATCTTTCACCGCAAGCTCTACCTCTTTACGGAGTTCGTACAAGTCAACGTTGAGTTGTTTTAAAACTTTTATGGCTGTGTTCTCTCCTTCTCTTATCAAACCCAATAGCAGATGTTCTGTGCCAATGAAATCATTCCCCAGCCTCAGTGCCTCTTCCCTGCTGAATGAAATAATTTCCTTAACCTGAGCTGAAAAATTATTATCCATGATTATAAAATTGAATTACAAGTATAACGAATATTTTTGAGTAAAACTCAGGAACTAATTGTGAGTAACGTTAAAATGATATTTAATACCTTTTAAAAATACGATTAAACATCTATGAATTTCAAAATTGATACCAAGGAAAAATTTACGGTAATTACGCCGGAATTGGATTTATTAGATGCCAATATAGCAGGTGAATTATGGAAAACCGCCACAATACGTCTAGCCGAACTTCCCCGCAATGTGATAGTAAATTTACGTAACGTGAAAAAGGCAGATTCTGATGCTTTAAATGACTTATTTCGTTTGCAGCAGCATTTTTATGAAAATGAAGCATCATTTGTGATTTGCGAAGTGGCAAAGGAGTTAATGCCCTTGTTTGAAAGTGAAGATTTACCAGGTGTTCTCAACATTACACCTACCGAAAGTGAAGCATGGGATATTGTACAAATGGATGAAATAGAGCGGGAATTAATGAACGGAATGGAATAGGAAAAGCCTCAAGCCAAAAGGTACAAGGAACAAGATGGGAGCAATAAGCTTTGAGCAGTAGATTTCTTGCTACCTGAGTGAAAATGTTATAAGCATGTATTCTTTATAAATACCTCAATGATTTTATTGCGTTTGCTTGCATTAAAATGCATCAAAGTAACGCCACTCACCATTATTAGAAACTTTTATTCAAATATTCAATTTGAATATCAACTATTTATATTTATTATCACGTTTGTAGAGAAAAAAAATTAAATTATTTTATTTTTTCTTTTAAACCTTTAGCTTTTCGCAACATCTATGAATTGTTGTGAGTGTAAAAATGGTTTTTAAGTTACAATAATTTTTTGCAGCAGGGGTTAAAATAAGGTGCGCCGCAGATGCGGGCACCTTTATTTTTTAGGGTGTTGCTTAAAGTTAGCACTAATGGGCATTTATGAAATACAGAAATTATTTTTCGTAGCTGTGTTTATGTGTGAGAAACTTATTTTTTAAAAGCGAAATAAACCGCACCTAAAACGAAGGCAAAGCTTACGAGGTAACGCCAGTGTAGTGGTTCTTTTAAGTAAAGCACTGCAAAAAGGCAAAAAATCACTAACGTAACTACTTCCTGAATAATCTTTAGCTGAAAGCCATTCCAGCCTTCGAGAAAGCCCATGCGATTGGCGGGTACTGCGAGGCAATACTCGACTAAGGCAATACTCCAACTAATTAAAATTACTTTCCAGAGAGCAACGTCTGTAGCTTTTAAATGCCAATACCAGGCAACTGTCATAAAGCAATTGGATAAAATAAGTAGAACCAATGGTTTTCATATACTAATCATCATATTTCTTTCTTCTGGGTTTCTTTTTCCTGCCTTCTAATTCCTCTATTATTGCCTCCGGCGTTGGATTGCTGGTTAATGTGGCTGCTACCTGATACAGCCCAACAAAAATGGCAATAAACGCCAGCAACTCTTTCCATCGTATCCAATAGCCCCACAGGCTGTACACACTTGCATCGGAGGGTTCGCCAGTGTCGTAAATGATATCCACGTTTTGACCTTCGCTGTACCTTTTAAACAAATAATCTGCCTTAAATGTATACACATGATGCAGGTAGGTAAAAAAAGCAACTGGTTCAGTATGGCGACTTTGAGAATCTTTTAGGAAATGAATAGTGCCTTTAGTAAAATCACTGTCCTGATAGTCAGGCTCTCGTGTATAGAATACGAACACCGGATAACAAGCAATAAATAGTATAGCTACAACTTTAAACAAGTTTAATTCAGATTTCTAAAGTCAACAGGCACTAAGCGGCTTACTCCAGGCTCCTGCATAGTCACTCCATAAATTACGTCCACAGTACTCATGGTGGTTTTGTTGTGGGTAACAATAATGAACTGCGAATTTTGGCTAAACTGTTTGATCATATTGGTAAATTTACCAACATTCGCATCATCCAGTGGCGCATCCACCTCATCCAGAATACAAAATGGTGCAGGCTTAATAAGGTAAATTGCAAACAACAAAGCAGTTGCCGTTAATGTCTTTTCGCCGCCGCTTAATTGTGAAATAGAAGATGGCCGCTTACCCTTGGGCTTAGCGACAATATCAATGCCTGTTTCGGCTAAATTTTCGGGATGTTCCAGTATCAGATCGGCTGTATCTTCTTCAGTAAAGAGGGCTTTAAACACTTGTTGAAAGTTTTCCCTTACCTGGTTGAATGTATCTAAGAATTGCTGATTAGCGCTGGATTCTACTTCCTGTATGGTTTGCAGTAAACTATCTTTTGCCGAGACCAAGTCTGCCTTCTGCTCCAAAATAAATTCATATCGCTTCTTCATTTCGGTAAAAGCTTCCACAGCAGTGGGATTTATTTCACCAATATTCTCCAAGCGCTTGCGCATTCGTTCGCTGCTTGCCTGCAGTTCTTCTAACGGAGTGCTGGTATTGCGTGGCTCATCCAAAATAGCATCCAGTTCTACTTTAAACTCCACACTTAATCTTTCTTTCATCCCGGCAAGCTGCAGCTTGAGCTCGTTCAGTTTATCTTTTACTGAACTCAAGACCTGGTCGATAATCTCTCGGCTTTTTACCTTCAGACGCAAGACGCTTTCTTTATCCTGCAATTGGTTGCGGAGATTGTAATATGCTTTATTAGCTATGTTTAACGCTTCTTCGGCTTCGTCTTTAGTATTATGCAACTGCTCCAACACAGCTTCGGCATCCTGTAGAGCTGCTTCATTTTCGTCAATTGTTAAAACAGACTCTTCTAATTGCTTAGTATTTGAAGTAATCTGTTCACTAAGGTTATGTAGTTGATTTTGTTTGTAGGTCAAATCCTGCTTCAAGGAAGTCAACTTACTTTGCTGGCGCATCAACTGTACGTTGATCTCGTTGAAATGCGCTGAGGCATAGTTGTACTGCTGCTCTGCTGAATGGAAATCTGCCTCAGCCTGCTTTAAACTGGCAGTGAGTGCCTGCATTTTTTCATTTACCGTATGCAACTGTTCACGGGTATCGGCAATATTATCCTGTTCATCTGCTAAGCTCGTTTCATTATCTGCCAAACGGTTTTGTGCTTGTTGCCGGGCTGCCTGCAGGTTCTCTATTTTATTTTTGGCAGCAAACACATTATTAGTAAGCTGGTTGATTTCATTTTGCGTTTGCCTTATAGCCTTTTCTTTTAACTGTTCATTATAAACAAGAACCTGATTTTGAAGATCTTTAATCTCAATCTTTAAAGCATTAACTACGGCATCCTGCAATACAATTTCATCGTGCAGCTTTTCAAGGTTCTTGGCACGACCAATTTTCTTCCCTTCGAATAAACCAACACTGCCACCGGATAATGTGTATTTACCTTTTACATACTTACCATTTTTCTCCAATACTACTGCACCGTTACTACCGGCTATTACTTCCTCATTATCAGCAATAAATACATTTGCCAACAGGTATTCTGCCAGCTTTGCATACCGGTCATCTACTTCTATTACATCCAAGGCTTTAAGAGTGCCTGCCGGTTGGTGCGGCTCTACATTTACCTCGTCCAGTTTCTCGAGCATGAAGAAATTGGCTTTCCCTTTCTTATTATGATCGAGCAGATGAATAGCCTGCAAGCCTTCTTCCCAGTTGTTTACCACATAATAGTTGAGGTATGGCTCCAACACATTTTCTACGGCAGTGCGATATTCCTCGGCTACGTAAATAATGTCTGACAAAATGGGCGATGAATGGTTCCAATTTTTGTTTTTATGCAAAAACTTTACACTCTCCGGGTAGCCTTCCATGGAGTCTATGAGACTCTTGAGCAGGTCGTGCTCGTTGCGGCGGGCATCCAGCTTGCGGCTTTCTTCTGCCAATTCATTTCGTAAACTTTCAAGTTGTGTCTGAGCCTCTAATATTTGTGCTTTTGTTTGTTCATGCTGCTCCTGCAATTCGTGTAACAGGTTGCGCTTGTCTTGCAACAGGGCTTCTTTTTCTTCCAGTTCGGTATCTAACTGGTCTAGTTGGAGGCTGCGGTGCTGTTGTTCATCAGTGAGCTGTACGTGCTGACGCTGCAAATTTTGGATGGACGTATCAGCAACCGCCACTTTTTTCTCTATTTCAAACTGGTTGCGCTGTAGTTGCTGGTGTTCATTGCGCAGCACATTCAAGCTTTTTCTTTTTTCATCTACAATGGTACGCTTATCCTCAATTGTACCTTTTGCTAGTTGTACCCGAGCCTGCAACTCATCGAGCTGTTCTTCTTCATCGGCTGTTTGTAATTGGGTAACCTCAATAGAGTTGTTATACCTTTTAACTGCCCTTCTGCTTTTTGCAAAAAATCTTTGATGGATGCCTGCTTTTCGTGCAGGTATTGCAATTTTTGAGCAGCGAGGTTCTTTTCATTCTCCTTAGTACGTACCTGTTGTACCAGCAAATTATAAGCTTGCTGTTGCTGCTGCAACAGCGTTTCTTTCTCCTTAAAGCCTGCCTTATCCTTTTCTATTGCTGACTCTTCCTTTTCTATCTCCTCCTCTACCTGTACCCGTTTGGCAGCTTCCAGTTCGCCTTTTTCCTGCAATTCTTTATAGGTCACATTAAAGCCTTCCAGCGCAGCCTTAGCATATTCTATGGATACTTCCTTGTAGTCTTTCTTTATCTCGTAATATTTCTCTGCTTTCTTTGCCTGACTTTCTAAAGTTTTTAACTGGTTGTTGATCTCGAAGAGTAAATCCTCAATACGGTTGATGTCCTGCTCGGTGGCTTCCAGTTTCGCCTTGGCTTCTTTTTTACGGGTTTTATAGATGGTTATTCCGGCTGCCTGCTCTAACATACGGCGGCGACTGGATTTCTTTATCCTTAATAATATCATCCACCATTCCCAATTCAATAATGGCATAGCTATCGGTGCTGACGCCGGTATCCATAAAGAGATTATGAATATCTTTCAGACGACAGGATACATCGTTTAGGCGATATTCGCTTTCTCCATTTTTATAAAAGCGGCGGGTAATAGTTACGGTGCTAAACTCAGTTGGTAACAGATTCCTGGTATTTTCAAAGGTGAGACTTACCTCGGCGAGACCACTGGCACTGCGGGTTCTGCTGCCATTGAATACCAGCGCTTCCAGGTTTTCACTGCGCAGAGCGGATATTTTTTGCTCGCCAATTACCCAGCGAATACTATCAATAATATTGCTTTTGCCACATCCGTTGGGTCCGATGATGCCGGTAATACCTTCATCAAAATGAACGACGGTTTTGTCGGCAAAACTTTTAAAGCCTTTGATCTCTAATGATTTTAAGCGCACCTTCTCTCCAGATTTTAGCAACTGCGAACATACAGTAAAAGGATAAAATGTATTGTTTAAATTGGATTGTGGGGTGTGGATTGTGGAAAAAGGGGCAGAGATGCTTATGATGTACGATGTTAGATGTGTGATGTACGATGTGTTGGAAGGGGCAGTAGTTCATTTTTTGCAATTGTATAATAGCAAGGCTGCATAGGAAAATGCCATAATGAACGAAAGAGGTACGGCTTTAGCATGGCTTTCTCATGGCTTATCCATGACTTTACCATGGCTTTACCATGACTTTGCTACCGCTTTTGGATGGGGAAGGCAGATAAGAAGTAGTGCTTTAGGCCGAAGATAACTCACCCGATTATTCTATATATTTGGTAAAAACCCACCCATCGTGGACTAGTGGGCTGAAGCATTATTTAAAATTATACCGGAAACTATTCTGCTATGAAATATTACTTATTTACTGTTGTTTTAATTACCACATTTATCTATTGCCATGCGCAAAGTGCTGATGAACAAGCAATAAGGGCAGTTATGGATAAGCAGGTAATGGAATGGAATAATGGGGATATTCCTGCTTTTATGGAGACCTATGCTAAAACGGATTCATTGATGTTTATCGGCAGTAAAGGGATTACATATGGCTGGGATAGTACTTTGGCGAGATATAAGCGTAACTACCCTGATAAGGCGACTATGGGTAAGCTTTCGTTTGAATTAAAGGTAATGAAGCAGCTTTCCGACAGGTATTATTATGTAGTAGGTAAGTTTATTTTGGAAAGGGAGAAGGGAAATGTGAGCGGACATTTTGATCTGTTGTTTGAAAAGATCAATGGCAAGTGGTTGATAATTGCTGACCATACCTCATGAAAAAAGCCCCTTGTGTCGGGGCTTTTCTATACATTCTTTTTTCTACAACTAAATATCTGTAGCCTCTCCATAAGCAACTGCAGTAGCTTCTTTTACTGCTTCGCTCATGGTTGGGTGCGGGTGAACCGCATTAAGGATTTCATGTGCTGTGGTTTCCAGTTTACGGGCAACGGCTACTTCGGCAATCATTTCGGTTACATTGGCGCCGATCATGTGGGCGCCCAGGAACTCGCCATATTTAGCATCGAAGATCACTTTTACAAAACCTTCTGTGGCGCCGGCAGCGTAGCTTTACCACTGGCAGTGAATGGAAACTTACCCACTTTGACATCGTAACCGGCTTCTTTAGCAGCTTTTTCTGTCAGACCAACACTGGCAATTTCCGGTGTGCAATAGGTACAGCCTGGAATGTTGGAGTAATCCATTGAATCCGGCTGATGTGGTATTTTCTTCTCATATAACCAATATATTCAGCAACATTAATCCCTTCCCTTGTTGCTTCGTGAGCAAGTGCCTGGTTGGGTGTGCAGTCACCAATGGCATAAAAGCCGGGTACATTGGTTTGCTGGTATTTATCTACTACTATTCTGCCTCTGTCAACCTTGATACCTACTGTTTCCAGACCTATATTTTCAATATTAGCAACAACACCTACGGCACTTAGTACGATATCAGCTTCCAATGTGATAGTACTGCCATCTTGTTTTTTCACCTGTGCTTTTACACCATTACCGGAAGTATCTACCGATTCAACGGTTGAACTGGTCATTATTTCAATGCCCTGCTTTTTGAATTGCTTTTCCAGTTCTTTGGATATTTCTTCATCTTCTACCGGTACTATGCGTGGCATAAACTCAACGATGGTCACTTTGGTGCCCATGCTGTTGTACACATAAGCGAACTCAACACCTATGGCGCCGCTACCTACCACAATCATGCTTTTGGGTTGCTCTGGCAATACCATGGCTTCGCGGTAGCCAATTACTTTTTTACCATCCTGCTTGAGGTTGGGCAACTCGCGGCTGCGACCACCGGTAGCAATGATGATGTGTTTAGCTTCAAGAGTTTGCTTGCTGCCATCGTTTGCAGTTACTTCTATCTTACCTTTGCCGGTGAGCTTGCCAAACCCCATGACCACATCGATCTTGTTCTTGCGCATGAGATAGGTAACCCCTTTATTCATTTTATCTGCAACACCACGGCTACGCTTGATAACCGCCCCAAAGTCGGGCTGACCGCCAGATACATTGATACCATAATCGGTGCTGTGCTTAAAGTAATCGTACACGTTGGCACTTTTAATTAATGCTTTTGTGGGTATACAACCCCAGTTGAGGCAAATGCCACCCAGGCTTTCTTTTTCTATAATTGCTACTTTAAAACCAAGTTGAGAGGCACGGATGGCTGCGGGGTAACCGCCAGGACCACTGCCGAGGACTATAACGTCGTATGCCATAAAGGAGTGTTTTACAATTTTAAAGGCATTACCTGCTGAGAGGCAATCGCTATTTGAATGATTTTTTCAGGCAGCGAAATTAGTTGTAAAGAAGGAAAGTTACAAAATGGGACTGGGATTTGGGGAGATTATAAGGATTAGGGGGATTGAATCTGAACCGGGATTTTATGGGATGGTAAGGATTTATAGGATTAAGGATGAGTTATTGAAAAAGGATAAAATTGGGGATTGAGCAATCTCAATTGATAATAGATATTCATTCAGTCCTTATTTAGTAAGGTTTTTCTTTTGGTGTTAGCGTATGTAGTATTATGCCAGATTTAAATAGGTAGGCAGCTATGAGTCACAGGCTACTGACTCCCTGGGAAATCCCTGGATTGCAGCTTGCAGGTGTGTGAGGTGTGTCGATTTTGACGGACAGTAGAGTCTCTTAGGTGTTATAAAGATAATAGTTGTTTTCGTAGTTAACGGGAGATTCATAGTTCAGAGCAGAATGCCTTCTTTTAGTATTGTAATACATCTCTATGTACTCAAAGATCTCTGTATGGGCATCCTGCAGATTGTCAAAAGCACCTCCCTGTAACAACTCTGCTTTAAAGCGACTGAAACAGGACTCCATAAAAGCATTGTCATAGCAATTCGCTCTTCGGCTCATGCTCTGCTGCGGCAAACGGATCAGGGCTCTGAACTGATTGCCTCCATACTGTCCACCCCGGTCGGAGTGAATGATCAGCTCTGTGGACACCTTGCGGCTGTGCAGGGCTTTTTTCAGCGAGGCGATCACCAGCTCTTCTTTCATATTATCGTCCAACTGCCAGCCGATGATCCTTCTGGAATACAGGTCCATCCATACACTCAGATACCCGTAAGTGCCGCCTGCCAAAGGAATATAGGTAATATCGCCTACCCACACCTCATCGGGCTGCTGTGGCGCTCTGCGCTCCAGCAGCAGATTGGGACAGATCGGATAGCTGTGCCGGCTGTCGGTGGTCTTTGGCACAAAGCTGCGGGGCTGAATGGCGCTCAGCCCATGCTCATTCATGATTTTACGTATCGTATGTCTGCCTGCTTTGCCCATGGAGGTAGCTTTCAGTTCTGCGGCGATGCGGCGCGCTCCATAGCGCCTGCGGTGCTGCTCAAAGATGGTGATGATCTGCTGTTCTAATCGCTTTTTGTTTGCCCCCGGCTGCTGCTGTTGTTTCCAGCTATAGTAAGCACTGCGGCTCACCCCGAGCACCTGGCACAACAGCTCTACGGGATAGTGAGCTGCCTGCAGTTCAATAAAGCCATAGCGTTGCTTCAGGTCTGCCGGCTGAAAATGGCTAAGGCTTTTTTTAAAATCTCTCTCTCCAGCTCCAGTTGCTGAATACGTCTGTGTAAAGTGAGCATCTCTTCACAGCAGCAGCAGTGTTCATAGTGGGGGTACCCCCACTATGAACACTGCTGCTGCTGCCGGCTGCCGCCGGTCCACCGGGCTGTTGTTGCTGGCTGGCCGTGCTCTTCCATCGATAGATGATGTTTTCTCCAATGCCCAGGCTCTGGGCGACTTCACTGACGGGACGTCCGTTGTAAATCATTTCTAATACTTCCTGCTTGAAGGAAGCATCATACTTGCGGCGCTTTACGCCTCCTGCTGCTGTGTTTTGCTCTTTCATTGTTCTGCTAATTTAAGCAACTCCACTGTCCGTATTTTTAGGACCATCTCAGTGAATGGCTTTATACCGAAGTAAATAAGGAATATATGAAGAGTTACCAAGGGGTAAATATGGAGGAGATTAGGTATAAGTTCAGTATAACTTATTAATCCGGTCCTGATTTAGTATACTTTTTTCAGTAGGAGTTTTATGAAGAAGGAAGATGCAAGAAGGTTACATCCAGCAGCGCAACAAGCTATTCGGTTAAGGATAGCAGGATACTTACAATACGGTAAGGGAACACAACAGCAGGCTGCAGAGATTTTTCAGGTCAGTATAGCTGCAGTAAAGAAGATATGGAAGCAATACAAGGAAGGTGGCACCAAGGCATTGCGAACTAAAAAACGAGGTCCAGCCCACCACACTGCACGGTTGTCCAAAGAGCAGGTGAAGGAAATTACCCGATGTATTAAAAAGGGTACTCCCGATAGCTATCATCTGCCTTATTACTTATGGACGGCGGATGCTGTAAGAGTGCTGATTAAAAAAAAACAAGGGTAAACTATAAGGTTCGCTACATCCGTAAACTGCTGCACCGCTGGAATTTCACGCCACAGAAACCCACTTTCCGGGCTTATGAGCAAAATTCCGCAGAGGTACGAAACTGGCTGCAGCAGCAGTATCCTGCCATCAAACGAAAGGCTCAGAGACAGCATGGGACTATCTTCTGGCTCGATGAGACAGGTGTCCGTTCTCAGCATCAGGCAGGCACCACTTATGCACCCAAGGGGAAAACACCTGTGATTTCAAGAACCGGGCAACGCTTTAGCATCAATATGATTTCTGCCATTGCCAACACCGGAGCACTGGTCTTTATGGTGGTGGATGGAAAGTTCAATGGAGGGGTATTTTTAGCATTCCTGCATAAGCTCATCAAGTCCACAAGACACAAAGTGTTCCTGATTGCAGATAACCATCCGGTGCATGAACAAAGTAGGGTAGAGCATTGGTTAGCCAACCACCAGGGGAAAATAGAGTTGTTCTTTTTACCCACCTATAGTCCTGATTTAAATCCGGATGAATATTTCAATCAGGACTTAAAGACCAATCTCGTAGGCAAGGTAAGACCTGAAAATAAAAAACAACTGATAGCATTAGTGGAAGCATTCTCCATTAAAAAGAAGAGACACCCACAAAAAGTAATGAAATACTTCCATGCTAAAGCTGTTAGATATGCTAGTTAGGTATACTAATTTAGGACCGGATTAATAAGTTATACCTAACTTATACTTAAGTTATACCTAACTTATACTTAAGTTATACCTAATCTCCTCCATGTCTCCTTTGTACTAATTTTCTACCCAGTTTATGTACTACCTGCCACTCCTCGTAACCTTAGGTGTATGTCACTATGAAAGAATGAAACAAAGTTGATCAGGGGATAGAACAGGCAAACAGCTATCCAATATACTATCTCTGTTTTATAAATTGGCTTTACAGGGCGGTCATTGTCGAATTCCATATTGAGCATATTTGAGAATACTAATCTATGAACAGGAACAGGAATAAATAAATGATTTCGACAAATTGAGGTGTGGAGACGATGAATGTTGTTTTAGGATGAATAGTGGTTTTACTGTTTACAGGACAGCTCATTAGGGATCTGCCCGATTCTCAGAATAAAAGAGGCTGTCCTTCAATTTTGAGACAGCCTCTTTATAATCTGTTTTATAAACAAAATATCAGCAGTAACATTATTCTGTAAGGAGACCTATCTATATCCCGGTATGCGAATAGCCCCGTGTTATACCCTGAGTTATACTTAAGTTATACCTAACTTATACTTAAGTTATACCTAATCTCCTCCATGTCTACCTTCGGTATTAACTCCGTCATCAACTCCTGATGTACTACCTGCCTGCTTCTTCGTAACCTTAAGGTGTCGGCATTCCTTTACTCGCCCTATTAGGGAAAGTGGGGCTATGGTAAGGGGCACTTTCTCTGTGCAGTGTAATTGTGCTTGAGAAGGCTTATAGTACTTGAAAGTTTATTTTTCAGGTAATAGAAATATAAATATAAATTTCTCTGGCCTTCTTTTCATTTTAATCTATAATTACATTTATTTTGAATGCACCTATTTGATCGCTATGTCCCAATCTATTAGTCGCCGTAAAATCCTGCAGTTGTTTGGAGCATCTGCGGGAGTGGCTATGCTTCCACGTATAAGTAAATCAACAACTACAGCAGCACCGCCTGCTACTCCTTCTTTTACCTATTGCCTGAATATGGCAACGATACGAGGTCATAACCTGGGCTTTGTAAAAGAGTTGGAGACTGCTTCCAAAGCAGGCTTCCGCTCGGTAGAAATATGGATAGATTCTTTGCAGACTTATCTGGATAAGGGTGGTACATTAAGTGATGCGGGAAAACGCCTGAGCGATCTGGGTATTACTGTAGAGAATAATATTGGCTTTGCTCAATGGATTGTGGATGATGATGCCACGAGGCAAAAAGGAATAGAACAAATGAAAAAAGAGATGGATATGCTGGCGCAGATAGGATGCAAACGTACAGCAGCGCCGCCTGTAGGAGCTACTGATACGCCCGGACTGGACTTGAACAAAGCTGCTGAACGATACCGTACTATACTCGAACTGGGCGATAAAACAGGTGTGATCCCTCAATTGGAGATGTGGGGCTTCTCGAAGAATCTGAGCCGGGTTAACGAAGTATTGTACGTAGCAATGCAGACAGGTCATCCATCTGCAAAAGTGTTGCTGGATGTATTTCATTTGTATAAGGGTGAAACTCCTTTAGATACGCTCCACCTGATGAGCCCATCGGCAGTGGATATTCTGCATATGAATGACTATCCGGCTAATATTACTGCAGCTAATATTACTGATGCTGACCGTGTGTATGCCGGTGATGGTGTAGCGCCAGTGAAGCGTATTTTACAAATACTACAAAAGCAAGATAAGCCGCTGATCATTTCAACAGAAGTATTTAATAAGAACTATTATAGCCAGGATGCATTAACAGTTGCCAAAACAGCTTTAGCTAAGATGAAAGCGGTGGCAGGGTGATTGTTAATTGTTTATTGTTAATGGTCAATTTTGGGGGAGTGCAATAATTAGCTTTAGCTTTCAATTTCTTATTCACAATTGACAATTAACCATTACCAATTAACAATAATTACACTATATTACTAACCATTCCAATGAAAATGCTCTTATGAACGATTTCTCCATTCACCGCCGCACCTTGCTGAAAGGTGCTGCTGCTACTGCGGCTTTAGCTGCGCTTCATACCTCTGGTATGGGTATGTTCTATCCATCCAAAACTTATCGTGTAGCTTTAATAGGTACCGGGTGGTATGGAAAGAATGATTTGTTCCGCCTGATACAGGTAGCCCCGGTAAATGTAGTAGCACTATGCGATGTGGATAAGAACCAGTTGGCAGAAGCCGCGAAAATGGTCGGCCAGCGGTTAAAGACCAGCAAGCCTCCCCGCCTTTACAATGATTATAAAAAGATGCTTGCGGAGAATGAGCTGGATATAGTATTGATTGGCACTCCCGATCACTGGCATGCACTTACTGCTATTGAAGCTATGAAAGCGGGGGCAAATGTGTATGTACAAAAGCCTATCAGTGTAGATGTAATAGAAGGGGAAGCAATGGTGGCAGCAGCACGTAAGTATAACCGTGTGGTACAGGTTGGGACACAGCGCAGAAGTACGCCGCATTTGGTAGATGCCAAACAGAAGGTAGTAGATGCAGGCCTGCTGGGTAAAGTATCGCATGTAGAAATGTGTTGTTATTACCACATGCGCAATGATAGCAATCCGCCTGTGCAGCCTGTACCTGCGTTTCTGGATTATGAAATGTGGAGTGGTCCTGCGCCTTTGCGCCCTTACGATGGACTGCCACATATAGGCTGGTGGCGTGCGTTTATGGAATATGGAAACGGTATAATAGGGGATATGTGCATCCATATGTTTGATGCAGTACGCTGGATGCTGAACCTGGGGTGGCCAAAACGGGTGAGCTCTACCGGTGGTATTTATGTGGAGAAAGGAGGGAAGTCGAATATTTCTGATACACAGACTGCCTTGTTTGAATACGATGATTTGAATTGTGTATGGCAGCACCGTACCTGGGGCACCGCAGCCGATCCGGAGTATCCCTGGGCATTTAAGATATATGGGGATAAAGGAACGCTGATGGCAGACGTATATAAGTATGATTTTGTACCGGAAGGCAAAGGGCTAAAGATACACCAGGATGTAGTGTATGAAAAAGAGAAATATCCGGAAGATGTAACAGAGCCGCATATTGAGTTGCACACTGCTCCAGCTACACGTAGGCACTTGCTCAATTTCCTCAGTGCTATTGAAAGCGGCAACCGCCCCGTTGCTGATATTGAGCAGGGGCATATATCTACTGCGAGTTGTATTATGGCTAACCTGTCTATGAAAATTGGACGCCCCCTGGTGTACGACTCGCAGAAGCGGATGATAGTAGGGGATGAGGAAGCTAATAAGTTATTGCAGCGCCCTTACCGTGGAGAGTGGAAGCACCCGGACCCGAATAATATTTAATAAGATACAAGATTCAAGAGACAAGAAACCAAGCTGCGAGCATAGAGCTACGAGCCAAGCGCATTATTCTTTTACCAGGATGATTTTACCAATGTGTTCACTACTTTCCATGAGGCTGTGCGCTTCGGGTGCCTGCGTGAAAGGGAAGGTCTTGTAAATAATTGGCTTGAATTGTCCTGCTCTAATGAGTGGATATATATTTTGGTAAACATCAGTAATCAGTGCTTTCTTAAAAGGGTATTCCCTGCTGCGCAGGGTGCTGCCGGTAATGGTGAGGCGTTTCTGCATTACTTTAAAGATATTGAGCTCAGCATTACTCCTGTCCATGGAATTGATGTACACCAGTCTTCCTTCGGGGTGAAGGATGTTGATGTTTTTTGACAGGTATGTTCCGCCTATCATATCCAGAATAACATCCACTCCTTCTCCGGCTAATTCCTTTTCAAAATCCTGTGTTTTGTAGTTGATATACTTGTCTGCCCCCAGTTGCAGGCAGGCTTTACCTTTATCTTCGGAGCCGACTGTTACAAATACTGTAGCACCTCTAGCCTTAGCTATCTGTATGGCTGTAATGCCAATGCCACTGGAGCCACCATGCACCAGCAAGCTTTCTCCCGGCTGCAATCTTCCTCTCTGGAATACATTGTGCCATACCGTACAAACTGTTTCCGGCAGGCTGGCTGCTTCTGCAAAACTCCAGCCTTCTGGTACAGGCAGGCACTGCCCTTCTTTTACAGCTACATACTCTGCATATCCTCCGCCTGCGAGCAAGGCGCATACCTGGTCATTGGGCTTCCATCGGGTAGCATTTTCGCCACATTCCACTACAGTACCTGCTACTTCCAGGCCGGGGATTGTTGACGGTGCGCCCGGAGGTGGCGGGTAGTTCCCTTTACGTTGAGATACATCTGCCCGGTTGAGTCCGGCTGCTTTTACTTCTATCAGTACTTCTTCCATCCCCGGTTTAGGTGTGGGATAGTCCTGCCAGTGTAATACCTCTGGTGTGCCGGGATTGCTTATTACGACTGCTTTCATAGTGTTGTAGTTGTTGCATGTGAAGTTAAACACTCTTTCAGGCAATTCTTACGCCGTAGATATGGCGTATATAGGGAATATGTAAGGAGTAACTATGGAGGAGATGGCGGGGAGATCAGGTATAACTCAGAATGTAAATTAGGTATAACTTAGCTATAAGTTATACCAGATTCAAATAGGTAGCCTGATACCAGTTACTGGTTGCCAGTTGCTGGATATGAACTGTGATCTTTGAGCAGTGTATACCATGCTACCAAACTGAAAATGTATTAGGTATAGCTCGGGTGTGTTCCGGGAGAGTAAATAAAAATTTTTGCAGCGGGTTATCAGAAACTACAACCCTCGGGTTCCGGAGTGACAAGCAGCAATTCTGTTTAATTTCAAGAGTATATAGCTTTAGCATGAAGGAGTGGGGGTGATTGGTAGTGTGGCAGAAGATGATCATGGACGGCAATTCTATAGCAACTTCTTTGAAGAGCGCATTGAACTTTACTGCTTGTGTATATTTTTTAAGAAAAGTTTTATCAGTTCTTAAAATATTTTAAAAAGTTTATTACTTTAGTGTTAAATTTAAAAATTAACTGTTTGGAAGACCGGGATCTTTTATACAGAAGGAAGATCATCAAACTACTGTATTTTGATAAAAAGCTTTCTTGTAACAACCTAAGTGAGAAGATTGATAAGAGTTTACCTCTTGTAACAAAAATTATAAATGATCTGGTGAAGGAAGGGATTGTTGTGGAGAATGGATATGCAGCTTCTACCGGCGGGCGCCGGCCAATAACGTATTCTTTGCAGGCAGATAAGGCTTATATTTTATCCGTTGCAATGGATCAGTTTGTCACCCGGATGGTGATAATGGACATGCATAATAATTATGTAACAGATGTGGAGAGTATTGAATTGCGCTTGTCCAACAATGCTCATGCGCTCTCTTTCTTAGCTAACAGTATAGATGAGTTTCTTGCCAATTCTGGTATTGATAAGACAAAAATCATCGGGATAGGGATAGGTATGCCTGGTTTTGTTGACTCACAAAAAGGAACCAACCATACATTTCTGCATGAAAACGGTGCTGTCAACATCAGCCAGTACATTAAAGATAAAACAGGTCTGCCGGTTTACATAGATAATGATTCCAGCCTGATAGCGCTAGCAGAGCTACGATTTGGCTCGGCACGCCATAAAAAGAATGCTATGGTTATTAATGCAGGCTGGGGTGTTGGACTGGGATTGATACTGAATGGTGAACTATTCAGGGGTACTAACGGGTTTGCGGGAGAGTTTAGCCATATACCTCTTTTCGATAATAATAAGCTGTGCACCTGCGGCAAAAGTGGTTGCCTTGAAACGGAGGCCTCTTTATTAGTAGTAATAGAAAAAATTCAGCAGGCGTTACAATCCGGTAAACCTTCTTTTATAAAAAGTCTTCCCGGAGAAAATTTTGAGCAAGCCTGGCAGATGATTGTAGAAGCAGCAATTAAAGGTGATAAATTGTCTGTTGAATTATTATCAGAAGCAGGATATAATATTGGAAGAGGAGTTGCTATCCTGATTCATCTTTTAAATCCTGAGATTATTATTATCAGTGGTCGTGGCTCACTGGTAGGAAAGATGTGGCTGGCGCCTATACAACAAGCATTAAACGAGTATTGCATTCCACAACTGGGTGCCTATACAGAACTGCAGCTATCTGATTTAGGTTATCATGCCGAGTTGATTGGCGCAGCAGCTCTTGTAATGGAGCAACATAATAGAAAGGCAAGCAGCAGGGACAGCATGTGGGAAGTGGATATAGATAACAATGCCAGTAAGTAAGTGTTTTGGGGATAATGATGATACGGTATTTTGTTGATAAAGCTGATGATGAAGTGGATAAACCTTTTCAATGGTAATTGGAAAATTCCTGAGACTAACTGGTTTAAAATCTTATAAAAACAATAGCAAAAACAGTATCAAATACAGTGGATGTAAATATTAAGAGGTTAATTTAAATTTGTGACTCTCCCAAGTATGTGACTAAAAGGGATATGAATTTAATTAACTGAAACGGTAAGAAATATTTTAAGAAAGGCTATATAGTACGACAGGAATTTATATTTTAATGCTAAGTAATTATGGATTTACAATTTTTAAACAAACACACGCTTATGAAACAAGCAACTTTACGCTTACTTTTCCTACTACTCATCAGTATGTGGGGAATGGCTGGTATGGCACAGGAAAAAAGAGTCATTACCGGCATTGTTAAAGACAGTACGGGTAATGGTGTACCAAGTGTAACCATTACAGTTAAAGGCACTAAAACATCGAGTTTATCTGATGACAAGGGTGATTTTAAAATTGCAGTGCCAGAGGGTGGCACACTTGTTTTTAGCAGCATTGGCTACGGCACAACAGAAGTTCCTGTTGGTACAGAAAACTTTATATCTGTATCTCTGACACCGCAAAGCACTGCCTTAAATGAAGTGGTAGTAACAGGTTTTGGAGCCCGAACAAATACAAGGAAATTATCTTATGCTGTTACTCAGGTAAGTGGCAGTGAATTAACCAAAGCCAATAACTCCAATTTTGTAAATGCACTACAGGGCAAAGTGGCTGGTGTTTTTATTGCACAAGGTGCGGGCGGACCTTCCTCGAGTGCAAAAATCCGCATTCGTGGAAACTCAAGACTGTCATCCAACACGCAGCCGCTGGTGGTAATAGATGGTATCCTGATTGAGCCGGGGACAACAGGCGCTGATTCATGGGGTGGAAACCAGGATTTTGGAAATATTATCAAAGATCTTAACCCTGACGATTATGAAAGCGTTACGGTATTGAAAGGCTCGGCAGCTTCTGCATTATATGGTTCGAAAGCATTGAACGGCGTATTGTTAATTACAACTAAGAAAGGTGTGGCCCGCAAAGGACTGGGGCTTTCTTTTACGCATACCGAATCTTTCGACAAGGCTTATAAGATACCGGATTTTCAAAATGAATATGGCGCAGGTACTTCTACCGTTTTTGCAACAGATGCACAAGGTAACCGTGTTGTAGACCCAAATGCATCTGCTTTAAATGCTCCCGATGGCGCTTATTCTTATGGACCAAAGTTTGACGGCAAACCAGTAAAGGATATGGATGGTAGAATCGTTCCCTGGGTAGCCAACAATCCTTTGGATTTCTTTCAGACAGGAAAATATATTAATACCAATGTAGCTGTAGAAGGTGGAAATGAAAAAAGCACATTCCGGTTTTCTTACTCCAACCTTTATAACAGCAGTGTAATGCCTAATAATGATTTGAAAAGGAACAGTTTTGATTTGAGGGCTACACATAAAATATCCAATGCAATAAGCTTAGATGCCAGCGTAAACTATACAAATAATAAGATATTAAACCCGATTATTCAGGGTGGGAACAGTAGTCCCTTATTTGCTTTTAGTTACTGGATGCCGAGGAACGCTGACATTAACTACTATAACACTCATTATATTGATTCGGCAAGAGGTGGCAGGAAACAGACAACAGTTAGTCGGATGATCCTTATCTGCTGGCTCGTACAGTATGGGATTACTATGAAGTTAATACAAAACGCACTGAAAATAACTTATTAGCTAATATTGATATTACAGCAAATTTGACTCCCTGGTTAAATCTGTTGGTACGTTCTAACATTAATAACTACAACGACTATACAGAAACCAAATCGCAAGGTACAGGCGCCAATTTTAGCGGAGGCTCTTATCAGCTTATACAGAGCAATTACCGGAATATCAGGTTGCAAAGTCTCCTGAATTTTAAGAAGGATTTCAATAAAGACTTAAATTTTAATGCAACTATAGGAGGTGAAACTTACAGAAACTTACAAGGATTTACAACAAATTCTCAAACCGACGGAGGGCTGAATATTCCGGGTGTGTTTACAATTGCAAATTCAATAAATCAGGCAAAAGTTACCGTTACCCAGGTGCCTACTAAAATATTGTCTGCTTTGTATGCTTATGGGGATTTGACCTGGAAGGATATGTTGACTTTAAATTTCAGTTTGCGTAACGACTGGTCATCTGCGTTAACCTATGCAAATGGTACCGGGGATTATTCTTACCTATATCCAAGTGTAGGATTGGCATGGTCGTTTACAGAACTGCCTGCCTTTAAAAATTCCAACTCAGTCCTTTCTTACGGTAAACTCAGAGCCAGCTTAGGTTATACAGGCTATGATGCAGCACCTTATGTTACTAATCAGACAGGCAATTACGGACTAACTGGATCGTTTAATAATTCCAGTAACAGTAATCAGCAGATTTATTCTTTTAATGGTAATACGCTTCCCAACTTCAATCTTAAAAACGAATTGACACGTGAAATAGAATTTGGTGCGAATCTCCAGTTCTTTAATAACAGACTTGGTATAGATGCTGCTTATTATAAAAAGAACACCCACAACCAAATTATAAATCTGCCTGCTCCACAGGAAAGTGGTGTTAGTTCAAGATTGATAAATGCAGGCAATATTGAAAATCAAGGCATTGAAATATTGTTGACTGGAACGCCTATCAAATCAAGAAACTTTACCTGGAATGCTACGGTAAATTATACACGCAACAGGAATAAAATTATCTCGTTAGCTCCGGGCGTTAACAGCTATCAACTGGAACTTGCCTTTGGTGCTGATGTGGTGGCTGAAGCAATCCCCGGCTCAACATACGGTACAGTGGTTACCGGTTCTGAATTTGCCACTTACCAGGCAAAAGATGCAAATGGAATACATTTCAGATCCTAGTAATGGAAAGCGTGTGATCGGCACACCTGATAATGCTGCTTACATTGCCGGTGCCGGTGCTTATTATACTTATTTACGTTCATCAAAGTATGATGGCTCTACAAAGACACTTGGGTAATATCATGGAAAAATTCCCTGGCTTCCACTACACAGGAATTTCAGCTATAAAAACTTTAATTTAAGTTTCCAGGTTGGACGCAAAAGATCGGAGGTTTGATGGCTTCTGCTACTCACCAGTATGGTGGGCAAACCGGAGCTTTTGAAAGCTCACTTCCTGGAAGAGATGCAGCACATGGTGGTGTGACATATACTGACGCCAGCGGTGCAAGTCATGATGATGGAATTATTCCGGATGGCGTACTTAATAATGATATATCTGTGAATGTTAATGGCTCAACTGTTAACCTTGGCGGTATGTCGTACGCTGATGCGGTTAGCAAAGGATATTTAAAACCAATTCCCGCTTATGCCTATTATTATAACTTAACAACATGGGCAAGTGGTATCAGAGCTTATTCGGTGTTTGAAAATTCATGGGTAGCAGTACGCCAGGTTTCCCTTGGTTATACATTGCCTTCCAGCTTTACTAAAAAGATCAGGTTTAATAGTTTGCGGGTTTCTTTAACAGGGCGCAACCTTGCCTATCTATATAAGACTACGAAAGATGGTATTAACCCGGAAGGTTTGTATAACAATAATTCAGCAGGCTTTGCTGAATATGGCGGTTTACCATACATCAGAAGTTTAGGCTTTACAGTTAACGCGGGTTTTTAAAACTTATCTAAAGAAAATTTATGAAACTAAATAATATATTAATTGTCCTTTCGGCTTCTGCACTGCTCTTAGCTTCCTGTAAAAAGGAAACTTTTGTAAAGGCCAACATTGATCCCAACGTTTTATATTCCGTTGATCCTGCTGACCAGTTTTTAGCCGCAGCATCCGGTAGCCAGGATGATTTTGAGGCCTATTATGATGTTTACCGTAATGAAATGCCATGGTTGCAATACTCAACACCCGAGCAGGGGAATGGCTACAATTTTACCGGGCGTATCAGCTGACCATTTTAATGAACGATATGGTAAAATATTTTATGGACGTGTAGGATCATATTTATCAGATATTCCGGCTTTGATTTCTAAAATGGGGGCAGACGAGCAGGCAAAAAGAGTGTATGAAGCCAGCATTGCTTCAATTTTCAAAGCCTATTATGCTTTTTATGTAAGCGATATAAATGGAAGCATTCCCTATTCACAAGCTTTCCAGGCAAGATATGGCGGAACGCTGACGCCGGTTTATGATCCACAGCAAAATTTATTTGATACCCTTAATCTTCAGATAAAACAAGCTGTTGCAACTTTGGAAACACCACAAGGTGTGACGCAAACCTTATTTGGTGCGAAAGATCCATTTTATGGTTCGACAGCAGACGAAGTGGGCGAGTGGATCAAAGCGGGCAATGCATTGCGATTAAAAATTGCCATGCGCCTGATGAAGCGCTCACCGGATAAATTAAAGTCAATTGCAACTGAAGTATTGGCAGATGCCCATCAAATGTCTTCTGTTGATGACACATGGGTATTACTGGTGGGGCCGTCTTATGCTAATGGAACCGGAAACTATAACCCAAATGGTTTTGTAGCTTCCAAGCCGATGGTTGATTTCTTTACAGCACATGGCGATCCCCGCTTACGCATATATTACCGTCAAAATAAAGATGGTAATTATGTAGGAAGCTATACCAATCCGGATGTATCACATCTTCCGGCGAATGCTCCTTTGTATTCTGTAGCTGATACTTTATCGCCTTTGCAGCATCGCTTGTTTGCGCCCAACTACGATGAAGGGGATGGCAATGGTGTTGGCAGCGGCGTTGGTTTTTTCCCGTTCCTGACCTATGCTGAATATTGCTTTATCAGAGCAGAGTTAGGCGCCAGAACTATTACTTCCGATAATGCCTCTGAATGGTATACCAAAGGTGTTACAGCTTCTATTACGTTCTACGATCAACGGGCAAAAGCAGCTCAGATCTCAGGCTATACAGCAGTAACACCAACAGAAATCAGTGACTACTTAGCTTCTCCGGGTGTTGCTTTTGATGCGAATAAAGCAATAGACCAGATAGTTTGCCAGGCCTATATTGACTTCTATCGTCAGCCAAGTGAAGCCTGGGCATGGTGGAAACGTACCGGCTATCCGAATACAACCTCTACGCTTGCCTGGGAGCCATTAAGTTCGAATGGTTCTCCGCTTACCTTACCGAGGCGTGCTCCGATAACTGCTTTACCGGAAACAGATGCCAATTATGCCAATCAGCAGGCAGCTTTTGCTGAAATGCAGCAAGATCCCGGTTACGGCTCTCCACAGGATCCATTTGGTCGTGTTTGGTGGGATGCACAATAAATCGTAGCATTTCTTCAATCAGGAAAAATAACTTTCAAGGTGAATCAAATCTCTTGAAAGTTATTTTTCTTATAAATATGTTTAATTCAAATATGCCTTTACCAATAACTAATAAATTCACTTTTAATTTTACTACTTTTAAGCTGTGAACGGAATGTGGCTTATGTTGCGAAAATTTTACTTGTTGACTGTTTTGATAAGTTGTTGTCTGCATCTTCAGGCACAAACAAATGATTCTGTTTTCTCTGCAACTATTTTATCATTCAGTATCGTTGTTCAATGCAAGTAATCAGTCAGATTTGCAGCTAAATATTTCATCAGACAAACCCGGTTTGTTCATCTTTTTGTCTCCCGAATGCCCACTATGCAAAAACTATTCTTCTACATTAAATACTCTGTATCAGGAATTCAGTAATGATATTCTCTTTTATGGCGTTATCCCAGGCAAGGCATACACTACTAAAGAAGTGCAGGCTTTCCAATCAACGTATAAAATTAGTTTTCCTTTATTAATAGATAGCAATAAAATACTAAGCAATTACTTACATGCGACTATTACACCACAGGCTATTCTATTGGATGGAAAGCAGCATCTTTTATACAAAGGCGCCATTGATAACTGGGCTGTAAGTTTGGGAAAACAGCGTTTAAAACCTACTGAAGATTATCTTAAGGATGCTATTAAAGAAAGCGTGCAACATCGGTTAATTACTATAAAAAGAACCCAAGCTGTTGGCTGTAAAATAAACGACTACTAATATTATGAGGAGATTGATATGGATAATTGCAACTGTGCTTATTGCTGCAAACGGTAAAGCACAGCAAATCACTTATTATAATACCATACAAACTATTATTCAATCTAAATGTACACCGTGTCACCGCCAGGGCGAGGCGGCGCCTTTTGCTCTGCTATCTTACGAAGATGTTGCGAAAAGAGCATCATTTATTAAAGATGTAGTAGCAACCAACTATATGCCGCCCTGGAAAGCCGATAACAAATTTGTACATTTCGCCAACGATCGCTCGCTTACGCCAAAAGAAAGAGATTTATTAATAAAGTGGATAAAAGATAAAGCACCAGAAGGCACACCGGTAGCTACCAAACCAGTAAAACAAGACACCCTTACCAACACTATGTACAAACGAAAGCCTGATCTTACTTTAATGATCAAGGATAGTTTTGTAGTAAAAGGTGATAATCTTGAGCGCTTTGTTGTATTTAAAATCCCTTTTGAGTTGCAGCAGACAGAAAACGTAGAGGCCATTGAGTTTTATAGTAATAATCGCAAGCTTATCCATCACGCTAACTACGAAGTGCATGAAGTGGCAGATACATCCGTTGATATATATAAAACCGATGCTTTTATAAATCTTACCGAAGACAACCGGCAAAAATACGATCAATACTTACCTTACAAGAAGACCATTACTTATTATGGAGGCTGGATACCTGGTTCTACCTTTGAAACTTATCCAAAAAACTTTGGTTGGGTAATGCCTAAAAGAGGGGTAATACTGCTTGACAGTTCATTTTGCGCCTACTATCCAAAGGCGCTGGCAGTATTGATGGTATCAATCTGTTTTTCAAAAAAACACCTGTTGTACGGTCTGTAAAAGTAATCAGCTTTGGTTCGGGAGGTATTGGTGAAGATGAAATTACGCCCATGTTTTACATCCCGGCTAACCAGCAAAAAACATTTAAGCTTGACGTGACCAATCCCAAAGAGGATTTTTCTGTATTATATGTGTGGCCGCACATGCACTACCTGGGTAAAGAATTTAAAGCTTATGCTATCAGGCCCGGCGGTGATACTATTAAATTGGTTCATATTCCTGATTGGGATTTCCGCTGGCAGGAAATTTATCGCTTTAACAAGCTTGTTAAAATACCTAAAGGCTCGGTAATTCATGTAGAGGGTACATACGACAATACTGCACAAAATCCGTTCAATCCAAGCGATCCTCCACAACCGGTAATGTCTTATGGTGATATGCGCTCTACCGATGAAATGATGACCCTGATGATGGTATTTTTACCTTATAAGCCTGGCGATGAAAATATGGTACTTCAATACTAATTTTTTATTCTTATGAATCAACCTGCACTACTACGGTCATCGCCGGTTTCCGGCAATAGACAAGGCTTGCGGGAGCTTTTGCTAAAACGTTTATTTAAACTGATAATTCTCATTGGTGCTTTAAGATAATCAGCATGCGAACCCTTTTAATAATTGCTGTTGTCTTTTGTATCTGCACTGCGGGGAGTGCGCAAAAAGAACCACTTTTTACATTACTAAATCAAAAACGTACAGGCATCAACTTTACAAACACCATAAAGGAAGACGATTCGCTAAATGTCTTTCGCTATGAATATCTATATAACGGAGCCGGTGTTGGTGTTGCTGATTTTAATGGTGATGGGTTAACCGATATTTTCTTTGCAAGTAATACTGCATCCAATAAACTATATCTTAACAAAGGCAACTTTTTATTTGAGGATGTAACAAAAAAAGCAGGTGTACCTGGCAATGGTACCTGGAGCACAGGTGTAAGTATAGCCGATGTAAATGGTGATGGTTTGCCAGATATATATGTGTGCCATTCAGGTAAATTTAGTGATAGCAATCAACTATCCAATGAGCTGTACATCAACGAAGGGATACAAAACGGTGTACCTGTTTTTAAAAACATGGCTAAGCAATATGGACTCGATGCGCCGGGCACACAAAGCACGCAGGCCGCATTTTTTGACTATGATAATGATGGTGATCTGGATATGTTTCTACTTAAATCATTCCAATCATACTTATAATCCCTTCTTAAATACAAGAAAAACTAGAGCTACACCGGATTTTCATTTTGGTAACCGTTTGTTCCGCAACGACCGGGATGCAAGCGGTAATATGCATTTTACGGATGTGACATTGCAGGCAGGCATTATCAACAATGCATTGAACTTCGGATTGAGTGTAACTATAAGTGATGTAAATGGTGATGGATGGCCGGATATTTATACTACCAGCGACTATACGGAACGTGATTGTTTTTATATCAACAATCATGATGGCACTTTCACTGAATCATTAGAGAAATCTTTTGCCCATATCTCAAAGTATTCCATGGGGGCAGACATTGCGGATTACAACAATGACGGACGGATGGATGTGCTTACGCTGGATATGTTGCCTGAAGATAATCATCGTCAAAAGCTGCTAAAAGGTCCTGACGAATATGACCAGTATCACTTGCTGCTCGATAGTGGCTACTATAATCAGCAAATGCGTAACATGCTTCAGCTAAATGAAGGGACAGATCAATAGGGAAATACGCGCTTTAGCGAGATTGGCCAGCTTGCCGGTATTTCCAATACTGACTGGAGCTGGTCGGGCTTACTAGCCGACTTTGATAACGATGGCTGGAAAGATTTATTTATATCCAATGGTTATTTGCGTGATTATACGGATATGGACTTCTTGAAGTACACTGTTGCTGATGCTAAAACTGCAGCACTTAAACAAGGGAACTTCAACTTTCAAACACTAGACCTGGTAAAGCTAATGCCGTCTAATAAGCTGAGCAATTACATTTTTAAAAACAATCGTAACCTTACCTTTCAAAATAAAACGGAGGATTGGGGATTAGATAAACTGACTGTTTCTAATGCTGCCGCCTATGCTGATCTGGACAATGATGGAGACCTCGATTTGATAGTTTGCAACAATAATGAGCCCGCACTTATTTATCAAAATAATGCTATTGAGCAAACCGGCAATCATTACCTAAAGCTACATTTAACAGGTACAGACGCTAACACAAATGCAATAGGAGCAAAAGTGAGCTTAATGACACCCGATAGTAATCGTCAGTATGAAGAATTATATCCGGTACGTGGTTATGAAAGCAGCGTAAGTAAAGAATTGTTATTTGGCCTAGGTAAAGAAAAAAATATTACCCAAATAAGTATTACATGGCCAAATGGTGAAATTACCCAATTGCAAAATATTAAAGCAGATACAACGCTTGTTGTAATACAAGACGGTGCCGGAAAGCCTTCCCAACCAACTCAACAAGGCAGACATCTGTTTACAGATATTACTAATACATCCGGTATTCAATTTATACATAAAGAAAATGAATTTATAGACTTTAAAGCAGAAGTGCTCCTGCCTTATCAGTTATCTAAGCTTGGACCAGCTTTAGCAAAAGCTGACGTGAACGGTGATGGTTTGGAAGATGTATTTATTGGGGGTGCAATTGGACAGGCAGGGCAGTTGTATCTTCAAACTAAAAACGGAAATTTTGTAACATCATCCACTCAACCCTGGATCACAGACTCTGCCTCCGAACAGGTAAATGCTTTATTCTTTGATGCAGACAATGATGGTGATGCAGACCTGTATGTGGTAAGTGGTGGCAACGAATATGAGGATCAATCGCAGGAATACCAGGATAACTTATATATTAATGACGGTAAAGGAAATTTTGTAAAAGCAGTGAATGCTTTACCACCTATGCTTAGCAGCAAATTGGCTATTGCTGCAGGAGATTTTGACCATGATGGTGATATTGACTTATTTGTGGGCGGACGTGGATTGCCAGGCTCTTTTCCTTTACCTGCCAATAGTTATTTGCTGCGAAATGATACAGAAAACGGTGTAGTACATTTTTCAGATGTTACAGAACAGGTTTGCCCAACATTGCGCAAAGCAGGTATGATTACGGCAGCATCTTTTGTTGATTTAAACAATGACTCTTATCCGGAACTTTTAGTTGCAGGCGACTGGATGCCTCTGATATTATTTCAAAATAGTAAGGGCATTCTGCAGGATATCACACTCAAAGCGGGTATACAAAACTTATCCGGTATGTGGGCATCTATAATGCCGGCCGATGTGGATGGCGATGGTGACATTGATTTTATAGTAGGAAACTGTGGGGTAAATAATCAGTTTACTGCAACCGAACAAAAACCTATGACCATGTATGTAGCCGACTTTGATGATAATGGCGTAATTGATCCTATTGTGTGCTATTATATAAAAGGCAAAAGCTACCCCATAGCATCAAGGGATGAACTCCTGGATGAAATTGTTTCATTGAAAAAGAAGTTTGTTCATTATAAAGATTATGCTGATGCCACTATTACTGATATATTTCCAAAAGACAAATTAGCTAATGCTTCCGTCTATAAGTGTAATCAGCTTGCTTCCGGTATTTTATATAACGATGGAAATATGCATTTCCGATTTGAAACTTTGCCCTTGCAGGCACAGTTTTCAAGATTATCATCATCCATTGTTGATGACTTTGATGGTGATGGAAAAAAGGACATCCTAATAAGTGGCAACTTCTATCCTTACCGGGTGCAGCTTGGGCAATGTGATGCAAGCTTTGGCTTGTTGCTGAAGGGAGATAATAATGAACACCTCACCCCTGTTGATCCGGCACAAAGCAACTGCTATATAGCAGGTGATGTGAGAAATATGGTTATGGTAAAAAATGAAAAGGGAGAAAAAATAATTGTGGTTGCAAAAAACAATGCTGCGGTACAGGTATTAAAGATAATTTCACAATGAGAAGCACCTTAATAATCTTTAATTATACTTATTACCTCTTACAAGCATGCTATTGCACAGCAATGGAAAACAGATGCTTACTCCGCTGCACCGCGCACAACAATCACTCACGGATGTAATTGTACATGATATCATTTCTCCGCCAGTCGCTGCGCGCATCTATGCTTACACCAGTATGGCAGCTTATGAGGCAGCATGTAAGAGCAATAAGGAATACCATTCATTATACAGCCAGGTAAAAGGTTTTCCAAACATTCCTCCACCTGCTCAGCAAGTAATAACGTCATTAGCTGCTGTTTACGCTTATATGCTTATTGGAAAGAAGCTTGTTTATTCGGAATCCGACCTGCAGGATTCATTGAATCATATACTTACCTGGTATAAGAGCAAAAAGTTAACTCATACTTTATATAGCAATTCCTTAAATTATGGGCAACAGGTAGCAGATAGTATTGCGGCCTGGATGAATAAAGACCAGTATCAAGAAACACGTAAGCTGCGCCGTTATAATTTTTTAAAACAAGAAGGAAAATGGATACCAACACCTCCCGGATATATTGCTGCTGTTGAGCCTTATTGGAATAAGATTCGTACAATCACACTTGACTCCTGCAGCCAGTTTTCGCCTAAACCAGCAATTCCTTTTGGTAAAGACAAAGAAAGTGCATTCTATAAGCAGGCTTATGAAGTATATGATACCGGCATTAATTTAACTACAGATCAAAAGTTTATAGCCTCCTTTTGGGATTGCAATCCTTTTGCTATAAATACTGACGGGCATCTAAACTTTGCCACAAAAAAAATGTCACCTGGTGGGCACTGGATGTGCATTACAGCTCAGGTATGCCGGCAAACAGGTGCTGATTTTGTAAAGTCTGCTGCTGCTTACACATTGGTTTCTATTGGTCTGTTTGATGCTTTTATCAGTTGCTGGGACGAAAAATACCGTAGCAATGTTATCCGCCCCGAAACATATATTGATGCAGTCATTGATGAAAACTGGCGGCCTTTTTTGCAAACACCCCCATTCCCTGAATATACAAGTGGGCATAGTGTTATTTCTTCTGCTTCAGCCAAAATACTAACCTATTTGTTTGGCAATATTGCTTTTAATGATGATAGTGAGGTGAATTATGGATTACCTGTGAGGCATTTTTTATCATTTACTGCTGCAAGTAACGAGGCGGCTATCTCCCGCCTGTATGGTGGTATCCATTATCTGCCTTCCATACAGAACGGACAAACTGAAGGAAACCAGGTAGGCGAATGGGTATTAAGAAAAATTCATTTAAATTGATTACGACTATCTTCTATAACTATAGTCTCCTTGTAAGTATAATCAACAGTTCGGAAGGAATTTCATAATGGCACTGAAAAGTTATGCGACTAACAATATACCCTGCCCTGAACAAGGTCATACACCTTTTGAGAACAACAATACAAAAAGTTACCAGGCTCACTAAGCTACAGCTTAACTTCTTAATGTGGCAATTGAAGCGCCGGTGGATGCTGCCGGTACGCAGCCCTATGCTCACTCAGGTACAGATATTGCGTATCCTAAGAAAAAATTATTTAACGCATGGCGATACTTGGAGGAGTAATCAAAAAAGCAATTGATTTTAATGGTTTTATAAGTCGTGAACCAAACCCCTATAAAGCGCAGAAAACAGTACTGCTGCAATTGTTGAAAAAGGCAAAACACACAGCCTTTGGTTTAAAATATAGTTTTAGCAAAATTTTAGAAAGCCCTGATCCTGTCAGCGCATTTCAGCAGCAAGTACCAGTATATGACTACGATGCTATATATGAAGAATGGTGGCATTTTCTGCTGGAAGGGCATCAGAATGTTACCTGGCCGGGCGGTCAGCAATATTTTGCCCTAAGCAGCGGCACCACCAGTAATAAAAAATCTATACCTGTTACTCCTGACATGATTAATGCTATCAGGAAATCGGGTGTGCAGCAAATAATGAGTCTGAAGAACTTTGATCTGCCGGCAGATTTCTTTGAAAAGGATATTCTAATGCTGGGCAGCAGCACCAATTTGATAGAGCAGGAAGACCATTTGGAGGGTGAGATCAGCGGCATTAGTGCAGCTAATATCCCTGCCTGGTTCAGCAAGTTTTATAAACCGGGTGTAGAGATAGCTTCTATTGCTAACTGGGATGAAAAAGTAAAACGTATTGCAGAAGAAGCTCCCAAATGGGATGTGGGTAGTATATCAGGCATCCCTTCATGGGTAGAGCTAATGCTGAAAGAGATTATAAGTTTTAACAACCTGAATACAATTCACGACATCTGGCCTAATCTGCAGGTATATACATCTGGTGGTGTAGCCTTTGAGCCTTACCGTAATAGTATGGAAAAGCTGCTCGCCCGACCTTTAATCTATATTGATACCTACCTGGCTTCGGAAGGATACCTCGCAACACAAAAGAGACCGGATACCGACTCAATGGCACTAATTGTAAATAATGGTGTGTTTTTCGAATTTGTTCCATTTGTAGAGGAAAATATTGATGAGGAAGGACGTGTTAAACAAGGCGTACCAGTGCTTACACTCGAGCAGGCAGAGGAAAACAAAGAATATGTACTACTCATTTCCACCGTTGCAGGAGCATGGAGATATATGATTGGTGATACCGTGATTATTACAAATAAGAAAAAAGCGGAAATAAAAATCAGCGGACGTACCAAACATTATCTGAATGTGGTTGGCGAGCAACTCTCTATTCAGAAAATGAATATGGCTTTACAAAAGCTGGAGCAGGCATTAGATATAGAAATAAAAGAATTTACAGCCGCTACAGTTCTTCAAAATGAAGAGTATATCCTGAAATTTGTAATCGGAACTGATAAGGAAATTGATGAATCTAAAGCATCACAGATAATAGATGAGGAGTTATCTAATAACAATAAGAACTATAAAGTAGCCCGGACCAAAGCATTGAAGGGAGTAGAAGTAGAGGCAATTCCGATAGAACAGTTCTATAACTGGAGTGAAGAGTTCAAGAAACTAGGTGGACAAGCAAAAATACCTCGGGTAATGAAAGAGGATGCATTCTATGAATTCAGGAACTATGTGCTCCAATTGGCTTAAGTGATTAAAAATCCAATTGTATTTCAAACAAACAGCCCTCTATTGAATGGTTGAGATGCCATATAATAGAGGGCTTTTTTATCACTTTTACACTGAGAAGACGTAGAATACCGGTCATTTTCGCATTAAGTACTAAGATGACAGATGCTCGTAAAGTTCAGCCCGCCACACTTGAAAAGACGCGATGGGCTTTGCATCTTTGTCATGAACTATCCATGACGTTGATCTATTACAATTGGCATTTAACTTGGCTCAGACAGCCTCATGGGTTGAAAGGTTCTTTTCAAATAAGCCTTTTTACCTAGAAACCCATTCCCAGTATTGGATTTTTCAGAGCTATACCATAACTATACCTAAGTTATACTAAAGTTATACTGAACTTATACCTAATCTCTTCCCCATCTAAGCGTATGTAACTCTTGATGTACTCCCTATGTATTTCATATAACTCTCGATCTATATCCGTCTGTATCCCTTTCTATAACCTTAGATGTTTTCACTAATCTTTATACGCTCATTTAGGGGCAAGGGGCTTCTCCGGTATCAAGCCTGCAGCAGTACCTCCTCCTTTGCTTCCATTTTTTTTACCAGTTCTACAATAACATCGGGGGAGAGATATAATCTTGCGATCTTATCCTTATAAGATTGCGGCAAATCCGCATGATCTAAGATAAAGCGTTTCGTAGCTATAATAAAACTACCCAGCCCTCGCTCTACCGCATATGTATCAGCAACACGCTCTGCTTCTTTCACATAAGTGGGGGAAAATAAATAGCGATAACCAAAAGAGATTATTCCGGTATTGCTCCTTTGTTCATAATCCAGTATATGTCCAAGCTCATGACCTATCCACCCTATCATGACCTCATCAGGTATTTTGGTAATAGGCATATCACAGTGAATAAGCTTGAATTGTGGGCTGATATTGATTCTGTAACGTCTTCTTGCTCTCTTCTGCAGTAACGTAGTAAAGACTGGCTGTGCCTGCATTACAGAGGTCTTGATGTTTGTTTTGAAAATAAAGCTGATCCTCGCATCCTTTAGTTCAGGATAATGGGATAATGCTTTCAACACATTATCTTCTATTACAGCAGGTATCAGTTTATTACGTCTGTATTGTAAAAGCTCCTGGTTAATCTCTTCATTCGTGCTCATGCTAATTAAGTACGCCTCCTACGTTTATAAATAATCTCTCGTCATATAATCGAGACTAACGGAGCAAATAAAAAGCCAAAGCAGCCTATGGCTAAGCAAATATTTATCCCTATCGCTCTTTTGTATTTCCTTTGCTTTTTTTATAGCTGTTCTCTGCAAATACGGGACAGGCTAAGACAGTCAGCACATTCTTTACTAATGATATCAACTGATGAATTATGGCTAAGAAACCGGGGATCACTTATTTATTGAAGCCTTACCGGGGTTTAATTTTGTTATTACTCGCATTTACTGTGATTGGAAATGCCATTAATTTATGGCTTCCAAAGATCATATCGCACGGCATTGATGCATATACTGCCGGTGCATTTTCTTTTAGAAACATCATTACTCAATTTGTCACTGCCGTATTATGCATATTTGTTTTCTACTTATTTGCAGAGTATTATACAAACCTATGCCTCAGAGCGCGTAGCAAGGGACTTAAGAACAAAGTTGTCCGATAAAATATCTAAGCAGAGCTATGCCTTCATTGAACAAGCAAATCCATCCAAGCTGTTAACCAATCTTACTGCAGATGTAGATTCTATCAAACTCTTTATCTCGCAGGCAATTGTATCTATCATCTCTTCTTTATTCATCATTATAGGTGCCAGCATCTTGCTTATAACCATCAACTGGGAGTTGGCCTTATGTGTAATAGCCATCATACCCATTATTGGTGGCACCTTCTTTTTAGTGTTGCGCAAAGTAAGAGTGCTATTTAAGGAAAGCAGGGGTGTAATAGACTGGCTCAATAAAGTAATTAACGAAAGCATCATGGGGGCGGCTATTATACGTGTAGTCAACTCTCAGCAACAGGAGTACAACAAATTTCTGGAAGCTAATACCAAAGCAAAGACCCTGGGCCTCGCTATACTGCGACTGTTTGCCGGACTTATCCCTGTTATCACCTTTACAGCCAATATGGCTATGCTTACTATATTGGCACTGGGTGGGCATTTTGTGATAACAGGCAGTATGAGCCTGGGCAATTTTGCAGCTTTCAACAGTTACTTAGCCATGCTTATATTCCCGATACTGGTGATTGGTTTTATGAGTAATGTAATAGCCCAGGCAACCGCATCGTACGAACGCATCAACAATGTAATAGAAGCTCCTGAGCAGCCTGAAAAAGGAACGATTACAACAGCTTTGCGGGGCGAAATAGAAGCAGAGGATGTAAGTGTACTATATGGACAAACACCTGTGCTGAGAGATATTTCCTTTACTGTTGCAGCAGGCTCCAGGATAGCAGTGATTGGACCTACTGCTGCGGGAAAAACGCAGTTACTGTATTTACTTACTGGTCTTATCAAGCCAACTTCGGGTTCCATACATTTTGACAGACATAGTATTGAAGAATACAACAGCGAAGCATTTCACCGCCAGGTAGGTTTTGTTTTCCAGGACAGCATTATATTCAATATGAGTATCCGGGAAAACATTGCTTTCAGCGATACCGTAACGGATGCCTCTTTAGAGAAAGCCATTGAGACTGCCGAGCTAAAGGCCTTTATTGATACACTGCCTGAAGGATTAAGCACAATTGTTTCGGAGCGGGGCTCCAGCCTTTCCGGCGGGCAAAAGCAACGTATCATGCTGGCACGTGCGCTTGGCAATCAATCCTGCCATATTATTGCTGGACGATTTTACTGCCCGTGTAGATAATAATACCGAGCAGAGAATACTGGAAAACATCCAGAGAAATTATCCTGATTTAACACTGATTTCTGTTACCCAAAAGATAGCTTCTGTTGAGCATTATGACCAGATCATCCTGCTGATGCAAGGTGAAATAATCGCTACTGGTACGCACGAGGAATTGATGCAGACCAGCCCGGAATATGTACAGTTATTCAACTCACAACAAAGCACCAGCAACTATGAATTACAATCTTAACCAGCTATCACAGCAGCAGCAAAAAACATCTACTTATGCTGCTCTTAAAAGCCTTTTGCAACTCATCAGGCATGAGCGCAAGAACCTGTTGCTGGCACTCATAGCTATCTTGATTAACTCAACACTTAACCTGCTTGGACCTTTCTTAATAGGCTATACTATTGATACATACGTACAGCACAAAGACTACATGGAGTGCTTGTGTTTTCGGGTATCTTACTGGGGATGTACTTAATAGCCTTATTCACCAGTTATAACCAAACAAAGCTGATGGGTGGGGTAGGGCAGCGTATGTTATTTACCCTGCGTAATGCCATCTTTAATAAGTTGCAGGAATTGCCGGTTGCTTTCTTTAATGCTAATAAAGCAGGGGATCTAATATCGCGAGTTAACAACGATACCGACAAACTGAATGCCTTTTTTTCTCAGTCGCTCATGCAGTTCATTGGCAGTATTGTTACAATGGCAGGTGCAGGTATTTTCTTATTAATCATCAATATAAAGCTGGGTGCTGCAGCACTTATTCCTGCTGTATTAATATTCCTGTTCACCCGCATTGTATCACCTTTGGTAAAACAAAAGAATGCACTGAACCTCAAAAGTACGGGTGGCATGAGTGCAGAAATACAGGAAAGCCTCAATAACTTTAGAGTGATTATTGCTTTTAACCGCCGCGACTATTTCAGAAAGCGGTTTGACGAGGCTAATAAGCAAAACTACACCACTGCTATAAGTGCAGGATTAGCCAACAATATCTTTCTCCCGGTATATAGTTTATTCTCCAGCATAGCACAACTAATCGTGCTGACCTATGGCATTTACCTGATTGCACACGGTGAGTTTTCTATGGGATTGTTGGTAAGTTACCTGGCGTATGCTACTAATTTTTACAATCCGCTAAGGCAGCTTGCCGCACTCTGGACAAGCTTCCAGGTTGCCATGGCAGGTTGGGACAGGATAACTCAGATAGTATCATTAGAATACTGACCTGGTTACTATTGATAATGTACCTGCAGTATCCTCTAATGCATTGTTAGAGTTTAGGAATGTAAGCTTCGGTTATGGAGACGGTAAAGAAATACTGCACCATGTAAGCCTGCAATTATACAGAGGTAAAACCTATGCCCTGGTTGGACCTACCGGAGGCGGTAAAACAACCACTGCCTCACTCATTGCCCGCTTATACGACCCTACAAAGGGTATAATATTGCTCGGATGGTAAAGACATCCGTACTTACACACTTGCAGAGCGTACCCAAAAGATAGGCTTTATATTGCAGGAGCCCTTTTTGTTTACTGGTACTGTAAAGGACAATATTTTATATGGTAATGAGCAGTATTTGCATTATACCAATGAGCAATTGGAAAAGGTAATCAAAGAAGACGACTTGTCGGAACTTACTGAACATCTTTGAAAGCGGACTGGAAACAAAAGTGTCTTCCGGAGGCGATAGCATCAGCCTGGGGCAAAAGCAATTGATTGCCTTTATGCGTGCCGTACTGCGCCATCCCGAAGTGCTTATCCTGGATGAAGCCACTGCCAATATTGATACCGTAACAGAACAGTTGTTGGAAGAAATCTTAAACAAGCTACCCGAAACCACCACCCGTATTATCATTGCCCACCGCCTCAATACCATTGAGAACGCAGATGAAATATACTTTGTGAATGCCGGGGAAATAATCCGTGCCGGCTCTTTTGAAGATGCTGTAAATAAACTGCTAAAAGGGAAACGGGTGAGTTAATATAAAGGATATTTTCTTTATAAATTCAATCCATAAACAATTATAATTTAAGCAAAAGAAGCCTGAAACGCTTCAATGGGAATAGAATTAGTATTCCTTGGTTTTGACCTGGAACTGTAATGAAAGACACTGAGCCTTACAGCCCACGGTTTTACCGTTTATTTCTAAAGCATTGCTTGATTTATAAATCCCCACCACGTATCATCGTTATTGCTTATGCTTAAATAAAAATTTGGCAGTTACAAGAAAAAAGTCTCAATTTTGTTAACCACATGGTTAAATCAGGCAGTTAAATGAGGAAAGATTTATCCACCGAAGAAAAGATCTTAAGTGCGGCTAAGAAGGTCTTCTTAACCAAAGGAATGGATGGCGCACGTATGCAGGATATAGCCGACGAAGCTGGAATTAACAAAGCACTGCTGCACTATTATTTCCACAGCAAAGACAAGCTGTTTGAACAAATTTTCATGGAGGTAGCCGCAGCTTTTTTACCAAGGATATTTACCATTTTAGATTCGGAAGCTACTCTGTTTGAAAAGATTGAACAGTTTTGTAGTGAATACATCAGCCAGGAAATTAAAACGCCATATGTTCCCATATTCATCCTTAATGAGATTAACCGGCAGCCCAGGGCTTTTCTGAAAAAAGTACTTGGCAACCACAAACCTCCGATCCAAAAAGTAGTGCAGCAAATTGAAAAGGAGATCAAAGGAGGCATTATCAAACCAATTGAGCCATTGCAGTTGCTGATGAATGTATTGTCGTTGTGCATCTTTCCCTTTTTAGCATGCCCAATGATTCAGTTGATTACAGGAATAGACAATAAGCAATTCAATGAAATGATGGAGCATAGGAAAATAGAAGTACCCAAACTAATTATCCGTTCAATTAGAAAATAAATCTTTTTATGTCAGTGTTAACTAACTGGTTAAATAAGATAGTTAAGGTAATCCTTTTACTCGGATGCACTATTTGCGCAACCGTTCTATCCGCACAAAATACATCCTCTATTTCCTTGCAACAAGCGTTTAGTCTCGCTGAGCAGAACTACCCGCTTATTCATCAAAAAGGCTTATTGAAGCAAACAGAGCAACTATCCATAGAGAATTTAAACTCCAATTATTTACCCCAATTAGTTGTGAATGGGCAAGCTACTTATCAATCGGATGTTACCAGCGTGAATATCCCTTTACCCAACGTTAAATTCCCGATTCCAAGTAAAGACCAGTATAAAATCACTGCTGAAGCGGATCAACAGCTTTTTGACGGTGGTGTAACCAAAGCTCAAAAGGATATACAATCACTGAATACTAATGTGCAGGAAAATTCATTAGCTGTTGAGCTGTATAATCTAAAGACGAGGGTTAACCAGTTGTACTTCAGTATTATTTACCAGGACGAGCTTTTAAATGAAACGGATATAACATTGAAGAATGTGCAGGTAGGTATTGATAAAATGAAGCCACAGGTAGAGAATGGCGTAGCACTGCGTTCCAATTTGCAGGAACTGCAGGCGCAATACCTGCAAACACAACAAAGAGTGATTGAAATAAAGGCTACCCGCAAGGGCCTGGCTGATGCATTGTCGATACTCCTTAATCAGCCAATATTAGAAAACACGCAGTTAGAAATGCCGGCTGACCTCATTACCGCAGATACTTCAATTATACGTCCTGAACTGGAGTTGTATAGAAGCCAAAATATGCTGCTGGCAGGGCAGGTGCGGCTCATTAATGCAAGAAATCTACCTAAAGCCAATGCCTTCTTCCAGGGGGGATATGGAAGACCGGCATTGAACCTATTCTCCAATGAATTCAAACCTTTTTACATAACAGGTTTAAAATTGAACTGGTCATTAGGTGGTTTCTACAATCAAAAGCGGGATAAAAAACTAATTGAAATAAACCAGAGAACTGTAGATCTGCAGAAAGATGTGTTCCTGCTCAATACACAATCCCAGTTGGAGCAGCAAAGAGCGGATATTGATAGATATGCAGCCTTAGTAGCTTCAGATAAAGACATTATTGAATTGCGGAAGCAGGTAACCGAAGCAGCAAAATCACAGTTGGAAAATGCGGTTATTACAACGAATGATTACCTCATCCAGGTTAATGTGGAAGATGCTGCACGCCGCTCCCTGGTGTTACATCAGCTGCAGTTACGAATGGCTAAAATCACCTATGCAATCACAACCGGCCAATTATAAACTAAGGTTATGAAACAATATATTCTTCCTCTTATACTTATTATTTTACTGCAGGCTTGTGGAAAAAAGAAGGATGTTTATGATGCATCCGGAAGCTTTGAAGCTGATGAAGTGGTGGTCTCGGCGCAACTCAATGGGCAGTTGTTATCCTTTAATGTAAATGAAGGAGACTCACTAGCGCAGGGACAAGTTGTTGGCATTGTTGATTCAACCAATCTGGCACTTCAGAAAGCACAGGTAAAGGCTACTATTCACTCCCTTTCTGAAAAGACATCCAATGTTGCCCCGCAGGTGCAATTACTCCAAAACCAGTTGGCAGTCCAGCAGTCACAACTTAAGAATTTAGAACATGAAAGAGACCGGGTAGATCGGCTGGTAAAAGCAGACGCCGCTACCGGGAAACAGTTGGATGATATGAATGAGCAAATTGAAGTAATGCGCCGGCAAATGGAAGTAACGCAGCAACAAATTGCAGTGCAGCTTAACAATACATCTACACAAAACAGGAGCATCTTGAGTGAAAGTGCACCACTGCAAAGGCAGGTTGCACAGGTAGAAGAACAGTTATCCAAAGCCAGGATAGAGAACCCTGTTAGCGGTACCGTGATCACTAAATATGCAGAGCAGGGCGAAATGACCTCACCCGGGAAAGCCTTATATAAAATAGCCGACCTTTCTACACTTACATTGAGAGCGTATGTTACCGGAGCACAGTTATCACAAATAAAACTGGGACAACAAGTTAAGGTTTTAGTAGATAATGGAGCGGACAAGTACCGCAACTATAACGGAGCCATATACTGGATCTCAGACAAGGCTGAGTTTACACCAAAGACTATTCAAACTAAAGAAGAGCGGGCGAACCTGGTATATGCGGTAAAAATAAGAGTGAAGAACGATGGCTATCTCAAGATAGGCATGTATGGCGAAGTACAGTTGCAAAATCCACAATCATGAGTGCCGTAGCAGTACATAACCTGGAAAAGCGATACAAGAGCGGTAAAGAAATAATTGAAGCCGTACAGGGCGTGACTTTCGAGGTAGCCAAAGGTGAGCTATTCGGCATCATCGGTCCGGATGGTGCAGGCAAGACATCTATCTTTCGCATGCTTACTACACTGCTGTTGCCTGATGGCGGTAATGCAACAGTAGATGATTCAGACATAGTAAAAGACTACCAGGCTATCCGCCGGAAAGTGGGCTATATGCCTGGAAAATTCTCCCTATACCAGGATTTAACAATAGAAGAGAATCTTAACTTCTTTGCTACTATATTCAACACTTCGGTAGAGGAGAATTACGATTTAATCAAGGATATTTATGTACAGATAGAGCCGTTCAAAACACGCAGAGCGGGCAAGTTATCTGGCGGTATGAAGCAAAAGCTGGCACTTTGCTGCGCGCTTATTCACAAGCCTGTGGTGTTATTTTTAGATGAGCCTACTACCGGCGTAGATGCGGTTTCAAGAAAAGAGTTCTGGGATATGCTCCGCAATTTGAAACAACAGGGAATTACTATACTTGTTTCTACACCATATATGGATGAGGCTTCCTTGTGCGACCAGGTAGCACTGATGCAGAGAGGTAAGATAATGACGACTGGTACGCCTCAACAGATCATTCGGAGCTTTAAGCAGCCCATCCTTGCAGTAAGAGCACAAAATATGTATGGCTTATTGCGGGATTTATCACAATTAAAACAAATAGAGGATGTGTATTCTTTTGGTGAATACCACCATGCTATAATGAAGACAGGATATGACTCCAAAGAACTGCAACAATATCTTACTTTAAAGGGGTACAGCGACACAGACGTGCGCCCGGTGACGCCTACTATTGAAGATTGTTTTATGCAATTAATGCAGGATAAGCATGACTGAACACCCCATTATAACAGCACAAGATCTCACTAAGCGATTTGGTGATTTTACGGCAGTAGATGCCATTTCTTTTGACGTGCAGAAAGGAGAAATATTTGGCTTTCTCGGCGCTAACGGCGCAGGTAAAACAACTGCCATGCGCATGTTGTGCGGGCTTTCGATCCCTACTTCGGGCAAGGCTACCGTTGCCGGCTTTGATGTATATAGACAGACTGAAAAGATCAAGCAGAATATTGGCTATATGAGCCAGAAGTTTTCATTGTATGAGGATTTAACTATCAGAGAGAACATCCGGTTCTATGCAGGTATTTATGGTAAAAGCACCGACTTCATTAAGAACAAAACAGCACGGTTGCTCGAAGCGTTGAACCTGGAGGCAGAAGGTAATAAGCTCGTAGGTTCTTTGCCATTAGGCTGGAAGCAAAAGCTGGCTTTCTCGGTAGCTATTTTCCATGAGCCGCGGATAGTTTTCCTGGACGAGCCGACCGGTGGTGTAGACCCGCTAACACGAAGGGAATTCTGGAATATGATTTACGAAGCAGCGGCTACCGGCATCACCATATTTGTAACCACCCACTATATGGATGAGGCGGAGTATTGTAACCGGGTTTCTATTATGGTGGATGGTAAAATAGAGGCATTGGACACGCCTACAGGATTGAAAAAGACCTATAAAGCGGCAACTATGGATGATGTGTTCCTGCAACTGGCGAGGAAGGCGACGAGGAGTGGAGAGTAAAGCCCCCGGCCCCTAAAGGGGAGTAAAGCAGCCCTAACCCTAAAGCGAGCAGGATAAGATACAAGGATCAAGATTTAAGATACCAGTATTCAAAAGGCGTATAGGAGATTTGAAGGGAGTTGATGATGGGTCAATACGAAGCAGATAGGAAGGAGATTAGGTATATGTTAGGTATAACTTAAGTATATGTTAAGTATAACTCAGGTATAGTGTGACTTAAATATGTTAAGGGGCTATGTTATAGATCAAAGTATAATTAGACGATGATTTATTTACTATTCACAGATGCTTCCTTCGTCAGCATGACAAACTACAGTCTTTGAATATGGAACTCAACTGTGCTATTATCTAAATAGCCTTAGTATTTACACTCATCTACCACTAGTATTTCACTAATACAATTCCAGAATTATGAAACAATTCATATCATTTGTGAAAAAGGAGTTCCATCACATCTTTCGGGATAGAAGAACCCTGCTTATTTTGTTGGGGATGCCACTGGTGCAAATCACAATTTTTGGATTTGCGCTTACCAATGAAGTAAAGAACGCCCGCTTTGTAGTGCTGGATAATGCAAAAGATGCCGCCTCACAGGAACTGATTGCAAAGCTGAATGCCAGCCGCTATTTTGATTTTGATAAGATGATCTATAGTGACAAAGATGCACTGAAGGTATTTCAAAAAGGGGAGGCTAGAATAGCTATCATTATTCCACCTTCTTTTGCATCTGACCTGCAGCATTTTAATAAAGCACAGGTGCAGGTCATTGCCGATGCGGCTGACCCCAATACCGCTACTACGCTTACCAACTATGCCACGGCTATTATCATGAATTATCAAAAAGAGATCACACAGAACAAAGAGTTGCCTTATACTATTGACATACAACAACGTATGCTGTACAACCCAGCAATTAGAGGGTGCTTACAACTATGTTCCGGGGGTAATGGCAATGGTACTTATGCTCGTTTGCACCATGATGACCGCTATTACTATTGTGCGTGAAAAGGAAACGGGTACTATGGAAGTACTGCTCGTTTCACCGGTGCAGCCACTAAAAATTATTGTAGCCAAAGCAGTACCTTATCTCTTACTATCAATAGTAAACATCATTAGCATATTGTTGTTAAGCGTGTACGTGCTGGGAGTTCCCATTAACGGCAGCATTTTGTTATTAATGAGCGAAGGCACTTTGTTCATTATCACCTGCTTATCATTTGGTTTATTAATATCTAACGTTACCGATTCGCAGTTAACAGCTATGTTCATTTCAATGGTAGGCATGTTTTTACCCACGGTCATGCTTAGCGGTTTTATGTTTCCTATTGAGAATATGCCCCTGCCGCTACGAGTAGTTTCCAATATTGTTCCAGCTAAGTGGTTTTACATCATTATCAAAGCTATCATGATCAAAGGTTTGGGTATCCAATTCATCTGGAAAGAAACTTTGATACTGGCAGGCATGACGTTATTCCTGTTAGCACTAAGTATGAAAAACTTTAAAATCAGGCTGGCATGAGAACCTTACGTTTTTTACTGCAGAAAGAATTCAGGCAGGTGTTTCGCGACCCTGCTATTATTCGGGTCATTTTTGTGATGCCGGTTATCCAGTTGTTAGTATTGCCATGGGCGGCTGATTACGAAATAAAGAATATCAGGCTTGCTATAGTAGACCATGACCACAGCGATTATTCAAGGCAGCTTATATCTAAAGTTACCGCTTCGGGATATTTTCAATTAGACCAATACACAGCCTCTTACAACGAAGCATTGAAAGAAATAGAGAAAGATAATGCTGATGTAGCATTAGAAATACCGGCACATTTTGAAAAAGACCTGGTGAAGGAAAGTAAAGCGCCCCTGTTCATGGCAGTGAATGCAATAAATGGTGTAAAAGCTGTATTAGGCGCATCGTACCTGCAGAGTATTGTGCAGGATTATAACGGCGAAGTAAGGCAGGAATGGATGCAGATACCACGCTTTAGTCCGCAAACAACTATTGAGGTCACCTACTCCAATTGGTTCAATCCATTGATGAACTATAAAATGTTCATGGTACCAGGCATATTAGTGCTGCTGGTGACGATGGTTGGCTCATTCTTAGCGGCATCGAATATTGTAAAAGAAAAGGAGATCGGCACGATTGAACAAATTAATGTGACGCCTATCAAGAAATACCAGTTCATCTTAGGCAAACTGATACCATTCTGGGTGTTGGGCTTGCTGATACTGAGTATTGGTTTAGCCATAGCATTCGTAGTATATGGCATTAAACCCGTCGGCAGCTTCCTGACCATCTATGCTTTTGCGGCTGTGTATTTATTAGCTGTTCTGGGATTGGGCTTACTGGTCTCTACCTATTGCAATACACAGCAGCAGGCAATGCTTATTTCTTTTTTCCTGATGATGATCTTTATCCTGCTCGGTGGTTTATATACTGCTATTGAAAGTATGCCTGTATGGGCTCAATGGATTACCAAATTCAATCCCGTATCTTATTTTATAGAAGTAATGCGGCGGGTAGTTTTAAAAGGAAGCACGCTCACAGATATTGCACCGCAGATAGGTATTATGTTCCTGTTTGCTGTGGTGCTGAATACCTGGGCAATGTTGAGCTATAGAAAGCGGAGTTAGCCTTTTCACCATATAGTTTTTCACCACATAGGCACAAAGAATCATAGGTAAACACATAGAATAATACAATAAACCTATGTGCTAATCCCCGCCTGAATGACACAGTCGGGCAGGTATGTTTCTATGTGTCTATGTGGTGAGAAGAGGGATAAAAAATTTAATAGCCTTACAATAAACAATTAGAATTTATCTCTTTGTTTATTAAATTTAAATACACAATCATTCCAGTATGAAGAAGGAGTTATATATGGTATTGTTAGGTCTGTTTTTGGCTACTGCTACTTTATTTGCACAACCATCAAAAAGCGATAATGCCTTACTGTGGAAAGTAAGCGGTAAAGGTTTATCGCAACCCTCTTATCTTTTTGGCACTTATCACTTTCTTACCAATGCTTTTATAGACACGATGCCTGCAGTAAAGACAGCTTACGCCAGCACGAAGGCGGTTGCCGGTGAACTGGTGATAGACTCTGCATTGCAACCATCAGTGATGCAGGCAGCTTTATTGAATGGTACTACTTTAAAACAAGTTTTGCCCGATACCCTATATACGAAAGCGGCTGCCTGGTTTAAAAAGGAAGCAGGTATGGATCTGGTAATGCTTAACAATTTTAATCCTATAACGGTGATGACGCTTGCTATGGCAATTGCACAACAAAAGTATTTCCCTAACAAGCCGGGTGAAGTGCAGTTGGACACCTATTTTCAGCAGGAAGGTAAGAAAGATGGCAAGAAGATATTAGGATTAGAAACAATGGATGTTCAAATCAATGCATTGTTTAAACAACTTTCACTGCAAAGGCAGGTAGAATTGCTGAATGAGTTATTTAACGACAGCCTTAAGCAATCAATTGATAAAATGAACAATGCATATACTTCTCAGAACATGGATCAATTGCAAAAGGAGATGTATACCGGCAGTTATACGCCTGAAGAGATAAAGGTATTGTTGGATGACCGTAACAGTCACTGGGTTCAGGAACTGCCTGCAATAATGCAGCAACAACCTGTATTTGTAGCGGTAGGAGCCTTACACCTGGTGGGTAAGAATGGTTTGGTCAATCAGCTAAGAGCACTGGGATTTACGGTAACACCTATAAACACCAAAAGGGAATAAGCAACAAAGTAGTACAGATCAGCTACAAGTGCACCAGCATGTTATTTACAAGCTGGTGCATTTTTATTCTAACGACATCATACCTAATCCTTAAAATTGTTAACCCTAACTCTTTTTACATTACAAATAAATCATTTAACTTACCCGCCTATTCGATGGCTTACAAGTGTACAACAAGTTAAATGAGACAAGACTCTAATTCTCGCAGGAAATTCATTAAAACTACTGCTGCTTTATCTGGTGCGTTATTGTTGAATGGATTATTAAGTGATTATGCTTTCGCAGGAACAAATAATAATGCTGTTCCGGTATATGCCCATTTGTGGGTATATGCCAGCCGCTATCCACCCGATTGGGATTGCACCCCCATTATGGATACTGTTTTTAGTGATCTGAAGTACGCTGGCTTGCAAGGGGTAGAAATAATGGAGATACACCTCCGGCATGATGATGCAGTGAACAGGTTTAAAGAGCTTATCCAAAAATACTCACTGCCGGTAACTGGTACCTCTTACTATGGCGATATGTGGAATAAAGCAGCGCACCAAAAGATATTGGATGACCTTGAATTAGTGCTTCAACGGCTGCACGCCATTGGCGGAACAATGCTGGGCATTACAGTTGGTGATGCAAAACATACAAAAACGGAAGCGGAGTTGGATGCGCAGGCTGACCTGCTAAAAAAGGCTATGGTGATTTGTAAGAAATACAGCATAGCGCCCAACCTGCACAATCATACATTTGAAGTAGTGCACGGAATGTATGATTTAAAGGGTACTTTAGCCAGGATACCGGATATAAAGCTTGGACCTGATTTGAACTGGCTGGTACGTGGAGGTGTTGACCCGGTTTGGTTCATTAAAACCTATGGTCATCAAATGGTGTATATGCATATTCGCGACCAGGACAGCAACGGTACATGGACGGAAGCCGTAGGGGAGGGGGTGATTGACTTTCCTGCTATTGCCAAAGCATTAAAGGACATAAACTATAAAGGAAAAGCTGCCATAGAATTAGCCTTTGATAAACCGCCCGTTAACCCTGTAAGAGAAGACTGGAAAAAGAGCAGGGAGTATGTGAAACAGGTATTCGGGTGGTAATAGTGCGTTGTGAATGGTGAATGAAGTCTGCTTCTTTTTCTGCGGTTCCTTTCTTACACTTTCTGTTATTTACAATTGACAACCTGTCCATGGGAAAAGGTGGGTTCATCAACTTCTTACTCATCAACATTTTATTATAAAACTTTCATTGATTATTCATGGGATTTAATGATTCTTTATCTGCACCAAAAATCAACTCAAAAGGTATACAGGAGCATACCTACGATGCCATCGTTATCGGCTCCGGAATGTCTGGTGGCTGGGCTGCCAAGGAGCTTTGTGAAAAAGGCTTAAAAACATTAGTACTGGAGCGTGGCAGGCATATAGAGCATATCAAAGATTATCCTACTGCCACGAAAGCACCCTGGGAATTTCCGCACCGGAATATATTAACGGAGGCACTTAAAAAGGAAAATCCTATCGTAAGCCAGTGTTATGCTTTTGGCGAAGCCACACAGCATTTCTTTGTGAAAGATAATGAGCATCCTTATATACAAGAAAAGCCATTTGCCTGGATAAGAGGTTATCATACCGGTGGCAAATCGCTGATGTGGGCACGCTGGACACAACGGTGGAGTGACCTTGACTTTGAAGCTAATGGAAAACAGGGTATTGGGGTAGATTGGCCAATCCGCTACAAGGATATTGCACCCTGGTACAGCTATGTAGAGAAGTTTGTAGGCATCAGCGGTACCCGCGATGGTATCCCTCATTTACCAGATGGAGAGTTTTTGCCGCCGATGGAAATGAATGCCGTGGAGAAACATTTTAAGAGCAGCGTAGAAAGCAGCTATCCCGGCAGGCATGTCATTATTTCAAGAACAGCTAACTTAACCAAAGGGTTAAATGGGAGAGGACCGTGTCAGTACAGGGATATGTGTGTACGAGGTTGTCCTTTTGCAGGATATTTTAGCAGCGTTTCCGCCACTTTACCTGCTGCAAATGCTACAGGCAACATGACGTTGCGTCCGTTCTCAGTTGTTCATTCCCTTATTTATGATGAGTCTAAGAAAAGAGTAAGCGGCGTGCGGGTGGTTGATGCGAATACACATCAGATGACGGAGTACTATGCTAAGATTGTTTTTTTAAATGCCGGTACAATCAATTCTACATTAGTATTACTTAATTCCACTTCGTCTTCTTTTCCCAACGGTCTTGGTAACAATGATGTACTAGGTCATTACCTCATGGATCATAACTATCGCGGACATGCAGGTGGCACTTATGAAGGGTTGCAGGATCACTATTATTATGGCAGGCGTCCTGCGGGTATTTATGTTCCGCGCTTTCGCAATGTGGGTAGTGATGTGCAAAAGAACTTTTTACGTGGTTATGCATTGGCAGCAGGTGGTAACAGAGGGAGCGGTGCTGCAACTAGTGAGACTATTGGTGCAGGCTTCAAAGAAAGCTTAACGGAGCCTGGACCATGGAGTATCTGGATAACCGGTATGGGGGAGTGCCTGCCTGATAAGGAGAATAAAGTAAGCTTAAGCAAAGACAAGAAAGATGCGTGGGGTATGCCGCTTCTGAAGATTGATTGCGAGTATAAAGCTAATGAATTAAGCATGCTTAAAGATATACTGCCTACCAGTGCAGAGATGCTGGAGAATGCCGGCTTTAAGAATGTATATGCTTATGACGACAACAGTGCACCAGGCCTTGGAATCCACGAAATGGGGACTGCCCGTATGGGGAGAGATCCCAAAACATCTGTACTCAATGGTAACAATCAGCTATGGGATGCACCCAATGTATTTGTAACAGATGGTGCCTGCATGGCCTCTACTGCCTGCCAGAATCCCTCCTTAACTTATATGGCTTTAACAGCAAGGGCTGCCGACTTTGCAGTTAGTGAATTAAAGAAAGGAAACTTGTAAAAGGGCGCGATAATGTAAATGATCTTATAATAGAGTTCATTATTATTGATTGCTATTTAGCCAGGCTGGGTTTGATTGTAAAATTGTTTGGTAAACTTTGCAATCAGGCGTATGTGCGCCCTCCAAATACCCTGTGCTCATCAGAAACTCATTCACAATCTCACCACCAGTAAACCGGAATGTTTTCTTAAACAGCTTCATCCATTCTTCCTTTGCTTTTGGGTGATGATGATCCAGCCAGTTCTTAAAGGAGCCATATTCCTTTTGCAGGGCAAGGACTATGTTAGCATTATGGATAGCGGCATCTATCTTCAACCTGTTGCGGATAATACCGGCATCATTGAGTAATCTCTGCCTTTCTTCTTCAGTATAAGCGGCTACTTTTTTAATATCAAATCCATCATATGCTTTGCGGAAGTTATCCTGTTTGTTCAGTATGGTTGTCCAGCTTAAGCCTGCCTGGTTGATCTCTAAAACTAATCTTTCAAACAGTTCATTATCATCATAGATTGGAAACCCGTAAGCATGGTCATGGTATGTACGGTGGACATTACTGGCATCCATTTGTTCCACTGCTTCGCAGTAAGATTTTGGCTTCTCCATAGTGAGATTGGTGTACAATGTTGAGTGGCAAATATAGCTTTACTCTGTGCTCCTCAGTGCCTTCAGTGTCTCTGTGTTTCAAGTATTAGTGGTTCAAGTATTACTTCTTGTTTTAATTATACGAAGGCTCAGGAATAATCACTTCCTGCACCAGTTTGCCTTCTCTCAATACACCAATTTGTACCGGTACGCCAATCGTTTCTTCAGTAAGGTATTGAAACAAGCTGTCAATAGAAGCAACCTCTTTGCCGTTGAACTGTACAATGATGTCACCATACTGAATCTTACGGTGGTTAAGTGCATTGATCTTCATTACCTCGAACACAAACACGCCGGTATTATTCTTAATGCGGTTATACTCCTGCATACGGCGTGTTAGGGACACCGTTTGCCCGGCAATGCCTATCAATGCCCGTGTCACTTTTCCCTTCATGATAATTTGTCCGGCAACAGTAGAAGCAAGATTGGAAGACACGGCAAAACAGATACCTTGTGCTGATGAGATAATAGCAGTATTAACACCAATTACCTGCCCTGCTGAATTGAGTAAAGGACCACCGGAATTACCTGGATTTAATGCTGCATCCGTTTGAATCACATCATCTATCAACCTCCCATTACCGGCTCTAAGACTTCTGCCAATGGCACTTACTACACCAGCAGTTACAGTTTGTTGCAACCCATAAGGATTACCAATGGCAATGGCAATTTGCCCGGGTTTCAACTGGCTGGAATCCGCAAAAGCTAATGCTCTACAGTTCTTGCCATCGCACCTTTAAGATGGCAATATCAGTAGAAGGATCACTACCTTTAAACTCGGCTTTTAATGATGTACCGTCATGCATTGTAACCCATAGCTCTTGGGCGCCTTCGGCTACATGGTGGTTGGAAATAAGATACCCATCAGAAGAAATGAGAAAGCCAGAACCCATAGATTCATTACCGCCTCTATCATTACTTCTTGCAGCACCTACATTCTTTATATGCACAACGGAAGCAGCAACTTCCGTATATACTTCGCTGACCGTTTTGGAATAAGCATCTAAAAGATGATTATCCGAAGAAATGAATTGTATCATGGAATAAAATACCCAAGGGCTATGCCGGAGCAAATTATATGACAATTTGTACCTATTAAGCAGTCTTTAGAATCTTATTGTCATAATTACCGCCTGTATTGGTTTACCCTGATATGCTCGGCTGTTAACTCCTAAAATGCTGTATTCTTCTTCCATTCTCAAAACATTCAGAAAACTGTCCCTTTGTATATTCATTGATGACCTTGTACCAAAACTCCTGTGCAGGCTTATTGTTATCTCTTTGATGAACTTCCCACTGCCCTCTATGTAAGTTGAATAGCTGTTCTGCTACTGCTTTACCAATTCCTTGCCTTCTATACTTCTTCATAATAAAGAATTCAGCTATTGAAAAATAATCCTTTTCTGAGTGGATTGTTTTAACCAGAGCGAATCCAACATACTTGTCCTCTTTCTTGATGATGTACGGGAACTTACTATCCGTCTCTTTCCAATAGTCTTCTAAATCCGGGTAAGCTTTAAACAATCCATCCTCTTCAACATCGTAATCTACATAAGGTGAAAAATCATAGATGTAGAATTGCATCAGATTGCTGATAACATCTTTGTAATCTGGAGAAGCATAGAGTAATTCGAAGTCCATTGGGGTAGTTAGTATTATTAATGTTAGGTAACGAATAGGGATTGCTTTCATTATTGGATTTCCTTTACTGCAACTTTATCCTACCTGTAATTATTATTCAGTAGTAAGGATAATAAAGCCAGGAAGGGCGAGATATATGTATTATAATAGCAGCTATTCAGCATAGTCTGAGTTCTGAAGAAGTAATATATTTAATGGAATCCCCTGCTATGTTTTACAGATTTAAGGAGTAGCACTTTATTTATCTTTAGCTATATCATTGCGAGTCCAAATACACCACCTTCATCATCCGAAACAAGCTTTGTCTGTATAAAGAATGAGCTACAACTTCATTATAGCTGCTTTTCAGACTGTCTGGAATTGCTTTGCAGTCAGATCGTCTAAACATTCCCATGCATCTCCTCTGAAATCCATGTTGCACGGGTAAATTATTGCATTACAGAAATACAGTTAGCTGCATCTAATTTCTGTTTAAGTGTTTTCAATATCTCTTTCTTGAACCTAATTTTCTATCAAAAGGATATCGGTCTTTCTTGAGTTGATCCTTTACGTCCAGCCAATTACTATCCTTATCACCTTTTCAATCAAATGGAAATAGACAGATTATTTGCTATTTCAAATTCAATATCAACTTTCTTATTAGCAGTGACAATAATATTAATGTCAGTTTTATACTTCTTGTACTCGCTGATATTCTGATCATAATTATCGAGTCAAATCATTCTTTGAATAGAGCTTTCCATCACACAATTATATGCGTCTCATAAAGTAGAAAGCGATAGCAAAGAAGAGAACAATTCTCAATCTTAATAATAAGAAGGACCATTTTAAAATCTTATTCATTCCGAGTTGATAGCTGCATATCGAATAGTGACTTTCCATAACGACTCGGTACTTATCGAAGGAAGGGAATATCATGTATTACAGCTTAATAGATTAGCAGAGTGGCTCAATTACTCCCTCGCCCAAATAGAATAACGTGTATCAATCGCTTTTTGCAATACTTTGTTAGTGATAGAACTACTTTTCATTTCAAGGTTTAAATGAATAGAGTTAAGCTGCATGTGCTATCTCATCATACAGTTCGGTGTCAATTTTCAGATGAGCACAAGTCCACTTATCAGTAAGGTTTATATAATTTGAAGATAAATCTCATCGATTTCTGGCATATTTTGCCTTATATATGAATAAAGAATAAAACTCTCTGAAAGCTACTCTCTCGTTATGAGTTCATATACGCATAATATTTTCCAACATACTCCCTATTGTGTATTTATTAACCGTATTTTCGATCTTTCAATACCTTCTTTATCTGGTATCCATGGATCTGTTGCTTATATGTCCTCTACTGCTTTGACTTGGATCTTCGCATATTCTTTGAAGAATGCGTTAGCTAAATCTTAAGGATTAGATTGCCCGAATGAAGTCAATGGTAAAACAATTTCACTGCTGCAAGGATGATTAGTCTTTTCATGTTGGCTGTATTAGCTCAGTTGTCTATTCTAGTTATACCGCTAACACAAATATACCATAATTACACGAAATCCAAATTATAAATACTATTAGAAACCTAATATACTCCCACTCATCCTTTGAGCCATCTAACTTCCTTATGCCATCACATTATCATGCAAAAATCCAATATACAACTGCAAAGATCTCCCTACCCAACCCCGGACCACCCCGAGTTATACTTAAGTTATACCTAAGTTATACCTAACTTATACTTAACTTATACCTAATCTCCTGCCTGTCTCCTCCATACTAAAGCCTGGTATACGCCCTATATACTCCATACCAAAGCGGTACACACCGGTAACTGGCAGTTTACGTCATCCGTACTATCCGTGAGACAATCACCTCCCTTATCTCTTTTTTACAAAATCCAATACTTTTATAACCACCATCTGCAACAAAGCCACTGATATGTAGGCTACATGCTATCTTGCAGGATACAAGAAAACACCATTCTGCAATGAAAGAAAAACATCGCTTGCTACTAACATACTGCTATCGCCTCTTTGCAATTACAATGCTCACCATGGCTTTAATTTCGAAGGCTAACAGCCAAACCGAAATGCAGCCCTGGGGCAATATCACCGGCATTCGTGTAGGCGGACAACTAATGGAGTTGGAGACAAGCCTGCAGGTAGTAAGTAATGACTGGTCTAAAGTAAATGCTACCGCTTTGGAAAGACAACGTCCAAAGTACACCCGCAACGGCGACACGCAAATAGTTACTACCCGCATAGACAGCTTTTATTTTGTAGAAAAAGTAACGGAGGACATTCGCAACAACCTCGCAAAAGTAGCTGTGCAGTTCAACGCCAGGAAAAGTACTGATTCTACACGTTTATTCTTTAATATAAAATTACCCGAAAGTGGTTACGCAAATGGCAGCATTGCACTCATAAACCCTCAAGGCAAAGAAGACAAAAAATATTCCATTGCCGACTTAAATGATAACAAGGAACTAACTGCAAACGGCATCAGGTTCATCAGTCCCCAACAGCAGTTAGAAATTAAGCTGAATAGCACGTTGCCTGTTATTATCAACAAGGGGCAGCTATTCATTCCACTCCAGCAAGGCAGCATCCAAAACGATCAGACCGGACAGTTGGCATTGACTATTAAGGCATCCGGCACTGTAGATAAAAGCCCGGCTACTTTACAGCTCAACACGAGCGATACCGGCAGCATGTTCGCCGGCTTCGGTGGCAACTTCCGCTTGCAAAATCCTAAAACCGATCCGCAGGTGATTGATTATTGTCTCGATAATATGCGCGTAGCATGGGGCAGGGTAGAGATGCCTTTCCAATTATGGCAGCCGGACAAAGACAGCAATCCTATTGATTCTGCTAAAGCAGGCAAACTGCACCCACATGTAAAGGAAAGTATGGAGATGGCGGCAAGACTGGGCAAGATGGGGACTCCGGTTATTCTTACCGCATGGTCGGCACCACGCTGGGCTATTACCGGCGACATCAGCAATGGACCAAGACCTAATGGTGTATGGGGCAACCCGCTCGATACTACCAATATGCAGGCAATATATAAGTCTATAGCAGACTATATTACCTACTTAAGGGATGCCTATGGGGTAGAAGTAAAGATGTTTTCCTTTAATGAATCAGATTTAGGTATCAACGTCCGCCAGACCGGTGAGGAGCATGCGGCTCTGATAAAAGGGCTTGGCGCTTACCTGCAGTCACGCGGACTACATACCAAAATGCTGCTCGGCGATAACTCCGATGCTACTACCTATACATTCATTTATCCGGCTATGCAAGACCCTGCTACACATCCATACATCGGTGCCATTTCTTTCCACTCCTGGCGTGGCTGGAGTACAGATTTACTGCAAAAGTGGCGGGATGCTGCTACGCAAATGCACCTGCCCTTGCTGGTAGGAGAAGGCAGCATAGATGCGGCTGCTTGGGATTATCCTGCTATCTTCCAGGAGCAGACCTATGCCATAAAGGAGATAAATTTATACACCCGTTTACTGGCAATCTGCCAGCCGCTCTCCATTCTGCAATGGCAGTTAACAGCCGATTATTCTCCGCTGATTGGCGGTGGTATCTTTGGCAATAATGAGCCACTGCATCCCGGTCAGCGCTTCTGGAACCTAAAGCAGTTAGCTTCGGTACCGAAAGATATATATGCACTGCCTGTTACTGTTGACAAGCCCTATATTTCCTGTGCCGCACAAGGCGATAACAGCAAGGGCAAATATGCTATTCATATTGTGAATGATGGTGCTACAAGAACCGCAACTATAAAAGGCTTGCCTGCAACCATAAAGCAATTAACAGCCTACACTACCAGCAAATCAATGAACATGCAAAAGTCATCCGTATCTGTAACAAACGGGCAGGCAAAGCTGACATTGAATACAGAAAGTTATACAACTTTGATAAGTGAATAAGGGGCGGTATAAATTTGCAGAAATATAGAGTTACGAAGAAGTGAAGAGTAGATGCTACAAAAATATACCTCTGTGCTCCTTCATGCCTCCAGTGCCTCTGTGGTTCAATATTAAAATACACTACCCATGCAACTAACAAAAGACAACTTACAGCATATTACCAATGCGCAAGAGCTAAGCCTCCCAAAAGACCATGAATGGCAATTACCCGAAAGAGTTTTGCAGTTTGGCACCGGCGTACTACTGCGTGGCTTGATAGATTATTATATCAGTAAAGCGGCCCGCCAACAGCTATTTGATGGGAGAGTAGTAGTAGTTAAATCTACCGGCGGCAGCACCGGTGCTTTTGCTCAGCAGGATGGTTTATACACTCATTGCATCAAAGGCATGATGGATGGTAAGCTTGTGGAGAACACCCTTATTAATGCAGCTATCAGCCGCGTGCTTAGTGCCAAAGAGCAATGGCAGAAAATATTGGATTGTGCCACCAATCCGGATATGCAAATTATCATCTCCAACACTACCGAGGTCGGCATTAAATTACTGGAAGATGACAACATCAAAGACTCTCCACCCCAGTCCTTTCCCGGCAAGCTATTAGCATTTTTATATGCCCGGTACAAAGCTTTTAACGGCAGCAGAGAGAGCGGTATGGTGATCATCCCCACCGAACTGCTGGTAGACAATGGCAACAAGCTAAAAGAGATTCTGCTGCAATTGGCACAGATCAACAGTTTGGAAGAACCATTTACAAAGTGGCTCTCCACAGCCAATGACTTTTGCAATTCACTGGTGGATAGGATTGTGCCCGGTGCTTTACCCGAAGAAGATAAAGAGGCACTGCAGCAAACATATCGGCTATACAGATGAACTCGCCATTATGAGTGAGCCATACAGCTTATGGGCAATTGAAACGGGCAATGATCACACAAGACAATTGCTATCATTCAGCAAAGCAGATAGGGGAGTAGTTATCACCAACAACATACACAAGTTCCGTGAGTTAAAGCTGCGCCTGCTCAATGCTACCCATACCTTTAGTTGTGGTCTGGCTCATTTATCCGGCTTTACTTTAGTAAATGAAGCTATGCAGGACAATACCTTTAATGCTTTCCTCCGCAACCTTATGCTGCAGGAAACCATCCCCTGCATTACAGATAATGATATTACTGTAGAAGATGCACAAGCTTTTGCCAACAATGTCATTAACCGTTTCTCCAATCCATTCATCCGGCATAAATGGCTATCCATTACCTTGCAATACTCCGGCAAAATGAAGCAGCGTTGTGTGCCGCTAATTAGTAAACATTACAGCCTCAATGCTCAGCCGCCAATGCACATGGCGCTTGGCTTTGCTGCATACTTGCTATTCATGAAAGCAACCAGCATGCACGATGGTCAGTATTATGGAGAAAGGAATGGTGAACAATATTTGATACAGGATGATAAAGCTGAGTATTTCTACGAATTATGGCAGCACAACAGTACAGCAGATGTAATATCAGAAGCACTTACCAATACAGCCTTATGGGGTGAAGATTTAAGTACACTACCCGGATTTGAAAATGCAGTATTGATGTATATCAATGAATTAATAAAAGGCACAAAGTTAGCAGCATTATTATCTTTACACGCTGGAGATATAGGTCTAACTATGAATTAGATGGTATTTGAATTTACAACAATGCAGAGGCTGTAAGACTTAAAGGAAGACGCTCACGAAATACGTTAATTCCTCTGTGCTCCTCCGTGTCTCCTGTGCCTCTGTGGTTCAAAAATAATTTGCACTATATGAAACCATTTCTTGATAAAGACTTTTTACTCAATACAAAAACTGCCCGGCAACTATATCATCAATTCGCTGCGTCAATGCCCATTATAGATTATCACTGCCACTTACCACCACAGCAAATAGCTGCTGATACACAGTTCGATAATCTTACCCAAATATGGCTCTACGGCGACCATTACAAGTGGCGCGCCATGCGCACCAATGGTGTAGAAGAAAAATATATAACCGGTAATGCCAGCGACTGGGAGAAGTTTGAACAGTGGGCAGCCACCGTGCCCTATACCTTACGCAATCCACTCTATCACTGGACGCACCTGGAACTGCAGCGCTACTTTGATGTATATGACTTATTGAATAAAGAGAGTGCCAGGGAAATCTATGATGAGTGTACCGCAAAGCTGCGCACACCAGAGTATTCCGTGCGTAATTTATTGCGCCGTATGAATGTAAAAGTAGTATGCACCACCGATGATCCTGTAGATTCTTTGGAGTATCACCAACAGTTGAAAGACGATGGCTTTGAAATACCTGTACTACCAGCTTTTCGTCCTGATAAAGCTATGGATGTAACGGATACTGCTGCCTTCAATACTTATCTTACTAAGCTGGAAGCAGTATCCAATGTTGCTATTACGTCTTTTGATGATTATCTCGCTGCCTTAAAAAGCCGTCACGACTTCTTTGCTACCATGGGCTGCAGTGTTAGCGACCACGGCCTGGAAGAAATCTATGCAGGTGATTTCACTATTACCGAAATCAGTTCCATTTTCAATGATTTGCGTGCAGGTAAGAATACTACACCCGAACAGCAGTACAAATTTAAAAGCGCCATGCTGTTGCAGTTTGCAGAATGGGATTGGGAGAAAGGCTGGGTGCAGCAATATCATCTTGGTGCATTGCGCAACAACAACTCCCGCATGCTGCACCTTTTAGGTGCTGATACCGGCTGGGATTCTATTGGAGACTTTCCGCAAGGGCGAGCATTATCTTCTTTTCTAAACCGTTTGGATAAAGAAAACAAGCTCACCAAAACTATTCTTTACAATCTCAATCCGGCAGATAATGAACTGATGGCAACCATGATTGGCAATTTCAATGATGGTAGTGTTGCAGGTAAAGTTCAATGGGGGAGTGCCTGGTGGTTCCTTGATCAGAAAGAAGGGATGATCAGGCAGTTGAATACACTATCCAACATGAGTTTGCTTAGCCGCTTTGTAGGTATGCTCACCGATTCTCGCAGCTTTCTTTCTTTTCCCCGACATGAGTATTTCCGCAGGATATTGTGCAACCTGTTTGGAGAAGAAATAGAGAATGGTGAATTGCCCAATAATATGGAATGGACCGGTAAGATCATCCAGGATATTTGCTATTATAATGCAAAGCAGTACTTCAATTTCGATAAGATAACTGAAGCTAAAAGTTAACAGGTACTCTCTTAAAAGTCCAATAGCAATTTGTTGCTAAGCTCATTATTATGAAATACACCATTGCCTTTTTGATATTAGTTTTTATCAATGTAGCATCCTTTGCTCAGCCATTTGAACCGGTAAATAAAAATGCTTCTCCGGAAGCAAAGAAGTTGCTCCAATACTTGTACAGTATTAATGGTAAATACATTCTCAGCGGTGAGCATAATTACAACGAAAGCATGAACCGCTTTAACGACAGCGTAAAAGCCATCACCGGTAAATACCCTGCAGTGTGGGGAACCGATTTTATATGGAACGGCACCAAAGATAACGGGCAGGCAATTGTAGATGAGGCTATCCGAAAGTATAAGGAGGGTTATATTATTACGCTCATGTGGCACGAAGGAAGACCAACCGATAATCCACCTTATGGCTGGAAGGAGAGTATTCAAGGTAAGCTCACAGATGCGGAATGGAAAGAGCTAACTACACCAGGCACAAATCTGAATAACCGTTGGCTTGCACAGGTAGATACCATTGCCGGCTATCTGCAACAACTACAGCAAGCCAATGTTCCTGTCTTATGGCGCCCCTACCACGAGATGAATGGTGTATGGTTTTGGTGGGGCAACAAGCCCGGCAAAGATGGAATTCAGAAGCTTTGGAAAATGATGTATGATCGCTATGTCAATCATTTTCATTTAAACAATCTAATATGGGTATGGGGCGCCAATGGTCCGCGGGATATACCCGGAGATGAAGCGTATGCATATAAAGGTTTCTATCCCGGCACCGACTATATAGATATTTTAGGAACGGATGTTTATCATAACGACTATGAGCAGAAAGATTATAACGAACTGCTTGATTTAGCTAAAGGTAAAATCATCGCTTTGACAGAATGTGGCGAATTGCCCAATTCAATCATATTGGATGCACAGCCTAAGTGGAGCTGGTTTTTAGTATGGACAAGCTGGTTATGGACTGATAATACCCCTGAACGTGTGAAAGAGGTCTATAATCGTCCACAAACATTAACACATGATAAAGTGAAGTTGCCAGAGTAAAACTCTCTTTTACCGCAGAGTAAAGTGCAGAGTTTAGCAGAGTGCAATTTCTCTCTGCGTAAACTCCATTTACTCCTGTTCTCTGCGGTGAAGATATTCTCACACTCGCTTTATCACCCTCACCAGAGTATAAGTGCTCTCTGCGCATACTCCATTTACTCCTGTTCTCTGCGGTGAAGATATACTCACACCCGCTTTATCACCCTCAATTGGTGCGTCCTCATTCCTGTATTTCTATTGATAATGCCGTAGTTGTCTATTGTATCAACTCTCACATTACCCGAGGCATGAATAATTTCCTCGCTATTGAGTAAAATACCTACATGCACTATTCTACCCTCAGCATTATCAAAGAAAGCGAGGTCACCACACTGCACCTCCTGCAAAAAGCCAATGCTTTCACCTTGTGTTGCCTGTTGGTAGGCATCACGCAGTAAGTGCTTACCAAAGAACTTAAATACCTGTTGCACCAACCCACTGCAGTCGATGCCAAAGGAGCTTTTCCCACCCCACAGGTAAGGCACATTCTCATACAGCAGGGCAATCATCTTTATTACCTCTTCGGTAAAATAAGATAGGATCAAAGATTGCTGTTTCCTCATCAGTGTACTCCACTTTATGTTTACCGAAGAATGTATCTTCAAATACTGGTGTTGCCAACGGCACATACATCGGCGTATCGTTCAGCATTACTATTGTATTTCTCTTGAAACTATATCCCGCAGGCACAGCCTTCGCAACTTCTTCATCCACTTCTGCCAACTGGCTCTTTTGTGCCCATGCTTCATAGCCGTCGTACAGGCATCTTATTTTAGTGAAATCCTTTCCCACTTCCAGTACTTCAGCACCTTCTCCAAAGAGCAACTGGCTTACCATTTCGCTGCGGTGCGCTGCTTCACTGCGCAAGGGACACACTGCCGCTATTGCCAATACAAATTGCATATAAAATATTTGGGGCAAAAGGTATGGAATTTGACGACAGTTGCATCTTAATGGAGTATCAAATTTAGGTTTGAAATAAAGGCTTTAAATATTGCCTCCTGATTTAAGAAAATACTCACAACAATAAATATTTACTTTATCCGCGTGAATAGTAATGGGCATGCACATATGAGCGACCAGGAGTTATTAGAGCAGTTCTACAACACGCTCGATAACCGTCTGCTGGGTACTTTATTGCAGCGATACACACTGTTACTGCTTGGTGTGTGCATGAAGTATCTTAAGAATGAGGAATTAGCAAAAGACTGCGTGCAGCATATATTCTTAAAAGCCATCAGTGAACTGCACAAATACAAGGTAGAGCATATTAAAAGCTGGCTGTATAAAATAGCCTGCAATCATTGCCTCACACTCTTGCGTGACAGACAAGAAAACACCAGGGAACTGAGCGAAACGATAGCAGCAGAAGATGACTTATTTGCTAAAGCAAACAGCATAAGAAAGGATGCGATGCTCACGTACATGGAGGAAGCTTTGGACCAATTGAACGCGGAACAAAAAACATGTGTAACTTTATTCTATCTACAGAAGAAATCATACAGCGAAATAGGCGCAGCTACCGGTTATACCATGATGCAGGTAAAGAGTCATATACAAAACGGTAAACGGAAGCTTAAACAGTTGATAGAAAAGAAATTGCAGCAAAACAATGTCTGACATAAATAACGACATATTAAACAGTGAGGAAGAGCTCAGCGACGAACAGCTCATGAACTATCTCAAGGGTTATTTGTCGAAAGAGGACGCGCACAATATTGAAGAGGAAATGATAGAGGACTCTTTCCTCAACGATGCAATAGAGGGTTTGCAGCAGTTTTCTTCCGATAAAAAGCTAAACGATTATGTACGCCACCTAAACCACCATTTACACGAGCAAATCACTGAACAAAAACAGCGCAATGAGAAGCGCCGGCTAAAGGATATTCCCTTGATTGTACAGGCAATCGTAATTGTATTGCTATTATCTATGCTGGCGTATGGAGTGATTATGTTTGTGCGGTATCATTAATTTGATTCTGCTAATAACTCACATGACTTCTTTGTTCACCTTTCTTGGAGCTTTTTTAGAAAAGATTATTGTGTCTCACCACAAAAAACAAAAAGCTGTTGAATGACTCAACAGCTTTTTTACCAATAAGGAACCTTATTTATTCATTCCCGTACTCTTCATATCCTCAAAAAACTGCTTTGAGTAGTTCGCATCCCACAGGTCATAACGCTTAAACTGTGTTGTCAACCGCCTGGTAAAGTCATCCCAATTCCTTGCTGCCTTATCACTCCACAATACTTCACTCAATGCTGTCACCCTTGGGAAGATCATATATTCAACCTTCCTTGTATTAGACATATATTCTGTCCACACATTCGCCTGGGCCCCCATCACATAGCTACTGTCGCTGTTTTGCAAGTCAGCAGGTATCGGTTCGTAGGTGTACACCGTTTTCAGTGGCACGTAGCCCCCGATTGTCAGCGAATCCTCCGGTTTACTCTGGGCGTGGTCCAGATACACATAAGCCCCTGGCGTCATGATCACATTATGCTTTTGTTTAGCAGCAGCAATGCCACCTTCTTCACCACGCCAGCTCATGACTATAGCATTCTGGGCCAGTCCACCTTCCAGTATTTCATCCCAGCCTATCATAGTCTTGCCTTTACTGTTGATGTACTTCTCTACACGTTGTATGAAATAGCTTTGCAGTTCATTTTCATCTTTTAGCCCTTTCTCTTTAATTAACTGCTGGCAAAAAGCACTGCGTTTCCAGTTTGCTTTTGGGCTTTCATCACCACCTACATGAATGTATTTACCAGGGAAAAGTGCAATTACTTCATCCAATACATTCTCAATAAACTTAAATGTGTTCTCGCTTGGTACATACACGTCATCATATACACCCCATGCCTGCTGTACCTGCTTGCCTGTACTATCACCCGCCCAAACCCCTTTCTTAGGGAAATAAGTCACCGTTGGCTCATCGGGGAAGCAGCTCAGCTCAGGATAAGCTGCTATAGCTGCACTGGCATGACCTGGCATTTCAATCTCGGGTACGATAGTAATATATCTTTTAGCAGCATATGCTACCACATCTTTTATATCATCCTGGGTGTAAAAGCCTCCGGATATAGCATTGTCGTTACCAGTACCGGGATGATGCCCTATGATAGTACCGTCTCTAAAAGCGCCCTTCTGCGTCAGCAAAGGATAACGTTTAATTTCAATGCGCCAGCCCTGGTCTTCAGTAAGATGCCAGTGGAAGTAATTCATCTTATGCAGTGCAATAAAGTCAATGTACTTCTTTACAAATGATACCGGAAAGAAATGCCTGCCACAATCCAGCATTAGTCCCCGGTACTGAAAGCGTGGCTTGTCATGAATAGCTACATAGGGCACAGCAAGCGATGTGTTCTTCTCTACAGGCAACAACTGTATCAGCGATTGTATTCCGTAAAAAGTACCTGCTGCATTCTGCCCTTTTACATTTACTCCATTGCTGGTAATATCCATATCATAAGCGCCTTCTACTGTAGCGCGTAAAGGCATTATTATGGTTAAGTTGATAGCATTAGATGAGCTCTTCTTTTCCGTTACTTTCAGGGTAAGCCCATACACTTCCTTTAAATAGTCATTCAAAAAATCAGCACTGTTTTTAGTAACCTCATTTGCCACTATCACTGTTGAAGGAGTAATGGTAAAATTACCTGCCGTAGCCGGCATGGTTACCTGCTCCGGCTGCGGAATAATGTTTACTTGTGCCATACAAGCATTCATGAATAATAACGAAGAGAAAAAGAGAAATTGTCTGAGCATAATAGTGATATAGTTTATATAAATGAAACAAATAGTATCAGGAGTAAAGCTAATAAGTCTTTAAAGTCTTAAGCATGCTATCTGCCTTAGCGCTCATGCTTTCAGTATATCTGTATTGGTACAAAGCCGCTACCCATTCGCCATACACCGGATTCGGCAATACAATGAAGCGATTACCAAAGTCAGCCGCATACTGGTGTGCCAATGAGTCTCTGCCTGCTATTGACTTCCTGTCAAACACCCCCTTATAATCACCAAGGTTATCTCCAAAGTAAAGCAGTACATTGTAGTTGGCTGTTACCTGTGCGCGGCGTGCATCTTTATTGGACGTAGTAGTTTTAAGCAGCAGGTGCGCAGTATCAACATAAGGCATATCATACTTCTTCAGGTTAGTAATTGTTTGCGACTGTTCCTGTCCTGAGCGGTTACTGATGTAAAACACAGCTACGTTCTTGCTGGCTGCATATTTAAAGAATGCTGGTGCGCCAGGTACAGTATCAGCTTCCCCTCTTTTAGTCCATGTCATCCAGGATGAATCGGAGTAGGTATGACCAAGCAGGGCATCGTGCACCATGTTGGGGCTATTGTCCAGTATCGTTTCGTCTATATCTGATATGACAGCGAAAGGCTTATCACTCTGTTGCTGTATATATTTGTCCAGCTTTTCACGGGCTATATTGTAAGCCTGCATAGTTAATGCTTTGTATTCCGCTGCATGTTGCTGATAGAGCGCGCCCCACAATGGACCTAACGTTAACAAACGGCGGTTATCTTCTATATTCACCTTTGAGGACTGTGCCTTATTGGCAGAGCAACTTGTTATCAGTTGCGCTGCAACAAAAGCCATGCTTAGTGCTATCACTTTTTTCATAGAAGAGAAGGCGGATTATTTATCAAATTAAAACCTTAAGCAAATGGCAGCAAAGAGGCAGGTAAATATAGCCAAACAAAAGTTAGCCACAAGCAGTGAGAAGGAAGGCAAAGCGTGAAAATGGGAAGGAGGTAAGGGAAGTTTGATAATTATTCTCTTTTTCGTTGTGATATTAAATGTATGATGATTATAATAGAAGTATTTTCTTCCTCTGCGCAGGGGCGAAGAGAACGGAAGCACTGAGAAGGACTCTGCGAAACCTCTATTAACTCTCGTTCTCTGCGGTGAACATCTGCTACCCTACATTTTGAAACACAACCCTGTCATTTTTCTGATAATCTCTATATCATACCTGATGTACAGCTCCCTTATTGAAAATTGAACTGGGATATTCTAAAACTTGAGGCTAAACCTGCCATTGGAGACCAGGAGCCAATCCTTTTTGGTACTGCTGTAGAGTATGCAGTTCAGCTTGCCGGTTATTATTTTATGTGCTGTATCTATAAAGGTGATTTCAAAATTACCCGGTGCGGTGCTGGTATTGTAAAATGTGTTATCTGCAGCTTTGTAAGTAATATAGAAGCTCATATACAGGTTATTGTTTGTCGTTAATTGTGCAGCCGGCGCATCATCATTAATAGGTTGTATATAGAAGGAGGATTGGCTGTTACCCTCCTTTTCTACTGCATTAATAAAAAGCGCCGCAGGAGAAAGCCTTTTGTTATCAGCATAAGTAAAAGTAGCGGCAAGTGATGAATCATTAGCTACTGCAGAAAATGCTTTACCATCAATACTGCAAAAGAAAAAGTTAGTGCCTTGAGGAACAGTTTTATCTGGTGTATGCGTAAGCGAGCTACTCGCTATCCAGGCACTTCCTGCAACCAGGCAAACCGATAATAGACTTTTCATAGATATGGATTGAGATGGTAAAACTATGCGCATCAATCAACTTTATCTTTAAGAAATCATTACTTCATTGTTATCCTTTTGTTTAATTAAGGTTATCAATACAGAAATGGGGAGATATTTGCAGCTATTACTCTTTATTTTGAACTGACACTCTGCTTGTTTACACGGCTACTACTTTTATTATAAAGGAGCTGCTTTCTTTTGAGGTAGCTTTTTAATGCGCCTTATAGTATTAGATGTCCATTGGCTCTCTGTATAAATTAATTGCAACCCTCAGGCATACAGCATTTTTCCTGAAGACATCGGGGTACTTAAATAAAAAGAGGCTGTCTTAGATCTTGGAGACAACCTCTTTTTATTCTACACTATATTATAATGAATATTGCATAGATGCCTTTCTGGGGAGATGTTTATTTGAGAACAAGATGAAGCTCATCTTATTTTAAATGTTGATAATATCAAACAGTATCAACAGCATTAGAATAGTATGGATTTAGTAAAGTTATTGTGGTCGTTTAAAGAATTAGTATTTCTGGCTCTCTTAAATATTGGGTATTCTTCACCCCAATTTTCATCTAATACAAGATTTTCTATGTCTTTATCTGTAATTGGTACTTCAGGATGTTCTATATGATATTTGATCAATTCTCGTGGTGTAAACC
>CAWFUV010000029.1:0-185266 GCA_963819045.1 uncultured Chitinophagaceae bacterium
CGGCGATAATAGCGGGGAGATAGGGAGGAGATCAGGTATAAGTTAAGTATAAGTTAGGTATAACTTAGGTATAACTTAAGTATAACCCAGGTATAGCTCAGGTATAATTTCGAGTGTTTAGAAAGGGAATGGACTTATGAAGAGGGAGGGATCACAACTGTGTTGGGGGTGAAGACAATGTTGGATGTATGGTGTGAAGGAAAATCTTACAGTTAGGATTATAGAAACTGCAATCCACAGTCTGAGAAATGACAGACCCATAAGGCTTTGTTTTAAGTATATATAATTAAGACAATATACAATTTACACGTATTTTATTTGATCTTTCGGAGTGGTTAGTACAGTGTAACATAAATATGTTTTAGTTTAGAACAAGTCTATTGGGGTGCTGTGAACACAGCAGATGTTTTAAGTACAAGTTCTTACAGATAGTTCTTTCTTTTACCTTTTTTCTTGATAAAAAAGGTAACCAAAAAATATGAATGAATGGATGTTTTTTAATGGTATTCATGAAATCGCTTCGCTAGTTCAAGGCAGACCTGATCGCTCCGCGCATTTATCTCGTGAATAATGTTTTTTATTGGTCTCGGTGAGACTTCGTGTTTGCCGGGCCAGCGCCGCCCCACTGCCGAAGGTGCAGCATCATGGTTGTATGTTCTGTTGGGCTAACATGGTGCTGCTTGTTAATTGACAGGTATTTGATGAATAGGTTGGTTGCCTTTGGCCTTACACTTTAAACAGCGGAGGCATACTTAGCAGAGATTGGAAAGGGGGATACGTAGCTCATTGCAGGTTGGAGGATTTATGTTTACCGGGGGAGGATATGTTTTGGTTAGCTTTTACTAGGGAAGCTTGATTTATTCGATAGTGATGTTTATTGTAAATTTATTTAATTGACACTGTATTTAGTACGTTGTTACATTAATATGTTTAGTGTAAAGTGTTTAAATGCTGTATACATCTAGGGTATTGTAAATGTACCTGCTTACAGATAGTTCTTGTCTTGCTTTTTTCTCTTGAAAGAAAAAAGCAACAAAAAAGTTCAAGGCAAACCCGATCGCTCCGCGCGTTTTGCCGGGCCAGCGCCTCCCCATTGCCTAAGGGGCAGCTTTATTACTGGGTGGCCCTGTTGGGCTAACATGGTGCTGCTTGTTAATGGACAGGTAGTTGATGAACAGGTTGGTTGCCTTTGGCCTTAAACTTTGAACAGCGTAGTCGTACTTAGCGGAGAATGGAAAGGGAGATACGTAGCTCATTGCAGGCTAAGTCATTGCTGTTTTTAGTGCAAGCATAGGTGATTGTTAGGCTCTAATCTGTGAAGCCTACCTATGTAATAGCAGATCTTTAGTATCAACTTATTTATGTAACAGTGTACTAAGTACATTGTTACTTAAGTTTGTTTAAATTTTAGATTGTTTGTATTGACGTTAGCATATTTGTTATTAAGCTTAGTTCTTGCTGATTGAATAGAGAACTGCCAGTTGATTTTGATGCCCTTGTCATTTCTGTGTTCTACAATAGCCTTGAGTTGTTGTTCTAACAACTCCTTGGTAGCTATTCTTCTGCCGCCCAGGCACTGTTTGGACAAGGCAGAAAACTCTATCTCTATCATATTAAGCCAGGAGGCACCTTTAGGCGTGTAATGGAACTCAAAACGACCGGCCAATGCCCTTGCCTGATCCGCAGGTAAATGGTCATAGAAAGAGCCTGTCTGATGGGTGTTGAGGTTATCCTGCACCACAATGATCTTCTTTGCATCCAGATAGCTCTCGGAGAGGTGTTGCATAAAGCGGGTATATTCCTTCTTGGTGCGCTGGTCATATACCTGGGTGATTCTTTTGCCTGCCAGTGGTTCGATAGCTGCCAGCAGGGCACAGGATTCGTTCTTCTTATAGCTGTAGTGTTCTTTGGCTATCTTCCCCTCCTGAGTGGGCAGGGGAGCAATAGTATCTTCAATGAGAAAACAGGGACGCTCATCGAAGCATACCACCGGGTAGTCTGCATTATAGGGTTGGGCATACACATCCAGCACATCCTCCATTTTTGCTAGAAAAGCACTATCCACTTTCGCTATGCACCAACTGACCTTCAGGTGGGGCTTTAATTCGTTTTTTTTAGAATACGCCCTACCTGCACATAAGAGATGCTGTCGCAATAGTCTAGTTCCACTACTTTGTCTGCCAGCAGCCGCAACGTCCATCTCGCATGTCCTTCGGGGGCTTCACTGCAAGCCAGGGCAGTGATGGCAGCCCGCTGCTTGCCACTAATGCCCGGTGGACGACCAGGTCTGCTTTTATCCTTCAGGCACGCCAGTCCGCTTTGTTGATAGTGGTCAATGAGCTTCGCCATGGTCGGATAAGACAATCCCAACACACTGCGCACCTCCTCTATCGTTTTACCTTTATGCAACTCCAGCAGGGCACTTACCCGCTTGAATACCTTGCTTCTTATTCCACTCTGATGCAGCATCCTGGTCAGCTCTTCCTTGTCAGCATCAGCTAAAGTAACATGTGACTTTGACATTATTTCGCTTTATCAACAAAAACGTTCCATATCCAAACTTATTTTTGTAACACTGTACTGAGTACCATAATAAATCAAATATCCTGACATCACTTTGTGTTTAACATAAAGCCAATAACATACTTCCAGTAAATTATATATAATAATATGTGATGTAATCCTTACCTGAAGCTTGCTTCTACCGAATACAATTACTTAATTTGGCTTTTTAACATAACTTTATCCAGCTAAAATTAACGCGCATGAGAAAACACTACTTAGTATGGGTGCTTTGCCTTATTTGTATCACCGCCTTCTCCCAGGCCGGGAGGCAAATCACCGGAACCGTTATTGCTTCCGGCACCAAACAACCGCTCGACAAGGTAACTGTAACAGAAAAAGGAACTAAAAACTTCGCCTTTACTGATTCGCTGGGCAGCTTCAGCCTGATGCTTAGTACTGATAATGCCAGCCTTGTATTTTCTTATGTTGGCTACCAGAACCAGGAGGTGAAGGCAGGTAATTCCACTAATATAGAGGTGCAATTAGTTGCCAGCACAGGCGACCTGAGTGAAGTGGTGGTAACTGCATTAGGTATTAAACGTGAACTTAAAAGCTTAGGTTACGCTTCCCAACAGGTGAACAGCCAGCAGATCACACAGTCGAGACAACCTAATCTTATCAATGCGCTGCAGGGCAAAGTTGCGGGTGTTACTATCTCCAGTACCGGCGGTGGACCGGGACAGAGTGCCAGCATTTTGATAAGAGGCATCAATTCACTGGACCCCGGCAAGAACAACCAGCCCTTGTTTGTGATAGACGGGCTGACAATAGATAACTCAACATTTACTACCGGTACAGACGGGAACCGTGGCACCCAAATGCCTAACAGGCTTGCAGACATTAATCCAGAAGACATTGAGAGCGTAAATATTTTGCGAGGTGGTGCAGCTACTGCTTTGTATGGCTTGCGCGGTGCTAACGGTGTAGTAGTGATTACCACTAAATCGGGCCAGGCAGGTACTTTAAAGGTGAACTTCAGTTCATCCTATAGTATAGATAATGTAAACAAGATACCGGAAATACAACTGAAATATACGCAGGGATATTCTGGTGAATATGATTCCTCCTCCTTCTGGCCGGCATGGGGGCCTACAATACCAATTGCCAAGGATTCAGACGTTACGCATCCAGACCAACTGTTCAATAATTGGAAACGGGCTTACCAAACAGGACATCAGTATAAGAATGCTATTACATTCTCTGGTGGTACTGACAAAGCCACCTTTTCTTCCTCGTTCTCGCATTTCCGGCAGGATGGTACTATTCCCTTTACCTGGTACCAGGATATTACCGCCCGTGTAAACGGACAGTTGAAATTCAGTGATAAGTTCCGCATGGGCACTTCTATTATCTACGCTAATACGGATGGTAACTTTTATGATGCCGACCGCTACAACGAAGAGCTGATCTACTGGGCGCCCAGGTGGGATGTGATGGATTATAAGAAACCAGATGGCACACAAAAGACCTATGGCAATGGTAACCCAGTGTATTATGCATCTACCAATAAATTCCGCTCGAAAGTGGATCATGTGATTGGTAGTGTCAACTTTGCTTATTCACCTTTTAGTTGGCTTACTGCCAGTTACCTGCTAGGTATGGATGAATACAATGATGCCCGCACCGCTACGGCACCAGGTCCACAGGGTATTCCGGGGGAAATAGTGGCTGAGGATAACGGGCTCGGCTTTGTGCATGAGTACCGGTTGAATTATCACCAGGTCAACTCCAATTTACTCCTTACTTTTAATAAAACATGGGCAGACAAATTCCAGACTACCCTGCGTGTTGGTAATGATGTGCTGGACAGAAGGCTTGACCGCACTAACGCGGAAGGCGATGAACTGGATGTATATAACCTGTTCAACCTGAGCAATGCAAAGCAGGTAAGCATTTCCCAATACAAAGAGAACTACCGAATTGTAGGTGCTTATGCCGATTTAACACTGGGGTACCGTGACTACTTGTACCTGAACCTTACCGGCAGAAACGACTGGACTTCTACCCTGGAAGCTGATAACCGCTCTTTCTTTTATCCGTCTGCCAGCTTGAGTTATATATTCTCTCAAAACCTGCATTTGCCCGACTGGTTGAACTATGGTAAGCTGAGAGCTTCAATGGCAGGTATAGGTAAAGATGCCTCCCCTTATCAAACCAGCATTACCTACTCTCCTTCATTTGGTACGCCGGTGAATGGTGTTATTGGCTGGAGCCGCAACGATAATGGTGGTATTGCCTCTTTGCAGCCTGAAAAGACCACTGCTTTTGAAATAGGAACTGACTTAGGCTTTTTCAAAGACAGGATTGGATTGAACTTTACCTGGTATAAATCCAACAGTAAACAGCAGATCATCCCTGTATCTACAGCACCCTCTACCGGCGGAACTTCTTTCACGCTTAATTCGGGCGAAATAGAAAATAAAGGTGTTGAACTAACCTTGCGCGGAACGCCGGTAAAAAGTAAAAACTTCAGTTGGGATATAACAGTTAACTATTCTGCCAACAGGAGCAAAATATTATCTATTTATCCCGGACTTACTGAGATTGTGGTTGCCAGCCAATATGGATACTCCAACTCTACAGTGACTATGAAGTATGTGCCAGGGCAACCGGTGGGTGATATTTTTGGTACGCCATGGACAAGATACGAAGACGATAAAGACCCGTTGTACTCAGATAAAAACAAACCCTTGCTGATAGGCAGCGATGGCTTCCCGGTATTGACTCCTTATTCTAACCAAAAAGTATTGGGCAATGCTTATCCAAAATGGATAGGTTCTATTGGCAATACCTTCAGCTATAAAAACTGGAGCCTGTATATGCTATGGGATACCAGGCAGGGGCTTAAGAAATATGACCAGTTCTCCAACTTCATGGCGGCATTTGGTATATCGAAGATAACAGAGAACAGAGACCAGACCATTGTATTTGACGGAGTGCTGGCAGACGGCACCAAAAATACTAAAGCAGTGTATTTAGGGCAGGGTGTAGGACCTGATGGCGTGGATTATGGTGCCGGCTATTACCGTAACCGCTACAGAGGTATTGCCGAAAACTTTGTGGAGGATGCATCGTGGGTAAGGTTGCGTTCGGCTTCGCTGTCTTATACAATCCCTCATACTGCATTTGGCAAATCGATAGTAAAGAACCTGACACTTGGCGTTACAGGTAATAACCTGCTGCTCTTTACCAAATACAAAGGCTTCGATCCTGAATCGAGCTCTACGCCTGCAGGCAGCAATGCCAACGGCTTTGCCGGCTTTACCTATCCTGCCCTGCGCAGTGTTATTTTCTCACTCAATGTTGGCTTTTAAAACCGAATCTACTTATGAAGAAATTATTGCTATATAGTACCATTTGCCTCCTTATAATTACTGCCTTCAGCAGTTGTAAGAAATACCTGGACATCAATAAAAACCCGAACGCCGCAGAAGAGCCACCAATAGGCGGATTGCTGGCCAATACTACCTACAATACCGCTTATAATGTATTTAACGCCAGCAATTATACATCGTATTATGCGCAGTATTTAGCATCGCCTAATACTGCAAGCGATGTGGATATCTATAATACAGTAGACCCCAGCAGTACCTGGTATGGCTTTTACAACATTATGACCGACCTGTATGATATGAGGCGTTTTGCCGCGGAAAAAGGACTGAATTCCTACATAGGCGTTGCTGATATATTGATGGCATTGCACCTCAACATGGCTACCAACATGTGGGGGGACATTCCTTATTCACAGGCATTTACCGGCGTTAAAAACCTAACACCTGCATTTGACGACCAAAAGGCGCTGTATGATACAGCACTCAACCTGCTGGATGCCGGTATTGCAGCTTTTGGTCAGGCCGGTGCAGATGAACTGCCTGCTGCCTCTGATTTTATACATGGCGGTAAATATGGCGCATGGATAAAGACCGCCCATGCTATAAAAGCAAGAATGCTGAACCAGTTATCTAAAACATCATCGTATAATGCGGATGCGGTACTGGCGGAACTGCAGCAGGCTGATACTTCCAACAGCGATGATGCACAGGTAACAACTTTTGAAGTGCGTAACCCATGGGCACAGGTGGCTGTTAACAATGCCGGGCTTGACCTGGATGGCTGGCTGTCTGCTTACTTTGTAGGGGTTACGAAAGACTCTATTTATGATGTTTTTGACCCGCGGCTGCCTCTTATTACAGATACAACACGATATCGTGATTATCGCGGAACACCGAATGGTAAGGGACGCACCGGCACCGGTACAGAAAAAAAAGAATGCTATCTGTCTGTTGGATATTGGTATTCTGCGGATAATTCCCCCCTGCAGATCATTACTTATTCCGAGTGCCAGTTTATAAAAGCTGAAGCTGCATTCAGAAAAGGGGATAAAGCAACTGCGTATACCGCTTATATGGAAGGAATAACAGCCAATATGAAAAAGATGGGCGTTGCAGATACTGCTATTGCCCGCTATACTACCGATCCTGTAGTGGCGGTAGGTGCAGATGCACTTTCGCTGCAACGTATACTGGCTGAGAAATATGTAGCTTGTTTCTTAAGCCCGGTAACCTGGGATGATATGCGTCGTAATGATTATAACTATAAGGATTTTATTCTGCCGCAAAATGCAGCGCTAGGTAATGAATTTATACGGCGTCTTAGCTACCCGGTGAATGAGTCTTCAGCAAACAGTGCTAATGTGCCGGATGTGCAACTTACGGATAAGCTGTGGTGGGATAAGTAGTTATTGCTAACTTTTAATTGTAATGGTTAATGGAGGATTGAATATTTAAGATTTAGTTTTTATAGAAGATCTATGTAGGTGGGATTTAGTTTACATAACAGTGCCTGGATTTTGAATTCAGGCACTGTTTTTTATTAATAGGGTATTGTTGTAAACATTATGTATGAAAACAATCAAATCGCTTTATAGCTTTCTAAGCGCTTTATTATTAACCATCCTTATTGCTATTAGCTTACCTGCCTGCTCCGCAAAAACGGATGATGCTTCCATTCAGAAAAGAGTAAATGATGAGCTACAGAAAGACCGTGCAGGCGCTGCATTAAATGCTACGGTAGATAATGGTGTAGTTACCATTAGCGGCGAGTGCAAGGGTGATAACTGTGCACAGGATTTAGCAGAAAAGGTTAAAAAGATGGACGGCGTTAAGGATGTGCAGATGAATGTTATTGCAAAACCATGATAAGATACAAGAGACAAGGAATAAGATACAAGAAGGAAGCGGTCATCTGTTAACTTGATAGCGAGTTGGTATTAGCCAGCATCCTCCACCGCTTCAGCAGGCACTTCAACAGGCTGGTTACTATCTTTACCGCAGTTTAAGCAATGCCAGGTTTGTTTTAAGTTGGTATCACTACCAAGTAATCTACTGATTATAGCAGTAAACAAATTTATCTTCTTTGGAGCGGGTTCGATTAGTTGTATGTTGCGGCTGCCGCAATGTGGGCAGGCATAGTGTTGCTTATTATTCTTCGCTACCCCTTTTAATATTTCAATAGCACGTGGCGCCTGCACTTTAGCCACCATCAGTTTGATGCCACCTACAGCATTGGTAAGCAGGGGATCGATAGTTACAGTATATTCATCCTTGAGCCAACAGTTTATATTCTGCTGCTGAAGGTTGCCCATAGCTATATGTGCTTCTACATAATTGTTGAAAGATTGTACGGGAATGTATTCCATATTGTCTGTTACAAAGTAAAACGAATTGAAAGGATAAAACAATCCGTTATACTATTATAAGAACAATTTACTAACTAAAAATCGCATGAGCCAGATATTATGAGTATTTGGAAGATTCTACCCCATGCTGTAAAAATCCAGATCAAATGACGCGATGGAACAAATATAATTTTTACCGAATACCCCGGGTAATAACAAGTCTTAGATCCAGGCTTAGCAGCTATTAATAATTAGAACTTTCCATTCTTGTATTGGCAAGGTTCACCCAAAGTACTTCCAGTTGATATGTACCAGTATTTTTATTTGTTTGCATATCCATATATTGCAGCGAGACTTTTTCTGTTTTAGGTGAGGCATTTTTTACTTTCGTATAGTCATATCCAAAACCATGCATACTCGTTCCAGAGACACTTGTTTCCTTTTCAAATTTCCAGTAAGGTTTTATACTGCCGCGAAGTGAATTAAAATTACTGATCATATTCTGGTAATCGCCCTTTGGATATTCTGTAACAATGTAAGCTTTAAAGAGTTTACTATCCGCAAATTCAAGATGCAACTTACTGTTGTGACCTTTAAAACAAGAATTGCCATTGATGTTATAAGTTATAACTTCTTTTAGAGATAGAATCACCACCTGACCCCTTATAAGGTGGAAGTTTTGTTATTTTATGATTCACAATATTTAGTTGCTGATAAGCTTTATTTATAGAATCCAGTACGATCATTTTATTCATACCTGGTTCGAAAGTAAATAAGCTTTGGAATGCACATGGTTGGTTTACTTGTGCACATGCAGTGTTAACTGAATATGATAACAGAAGTGCAATAATAATTTTAGACATAGCTTTAAAAGTTGGAAGGTGATAAAAGCCCACTCTTCTTCAAAAAATGACTTTATATTCAATAATCGTCGTAATGCGATGTTGGTACTTTTATGAAAAGATGCTTGAAGTTAGGATAAAGTCTTGAAAGAGAAGAAGATTAAACTAATATCAGTCCCACTTTACGGTTACATACAGTATTATATAAAGCTTATGCCTGAAGCCGATTTCGAATAGAAATAGTAAATATGCTGCAGGCATAAGCTAATACCAATGGGCTATCAGGATGAGGATTTCCTTACCAAATAGTGCACGAAGAGAACTTTCTAACTATTAACTATAAATGGATGTAAGTACTTATTCCTTCTGTCATCTGTCAACCATCATCGGTCATCTTTACAGCGGTTCGGTATAATTACTTAGCAGCCGAGAACGAATAAGGATAGTCCTTTGCATCCGTGCCTTTTGTAGTATTAGGGTTATTGCCCATTACTACACTTAAGCTGCCGCCCGCTTGTATATCAGGCTGGCTAATCCAGTTGTGGGTATAAGACTTGCCATTTAGCATAGCGCTTTGTACATAGCGATTGCCGTTACTATTATTGGTTGCGTTAATTATGAACTGTTTCCCATTATCCAGGGTAAGTGTTACTTTATTAAATAATGGCGCACCCAGCACATACTGATCGGTCGTAGGGCATACGGGATAAAAACCCAATACCGAAAACACATACCAGGCAGAGGTTTGCCCATTGTCTTCATCGCCACAGTAGCCATCAGGGGTAGCTTTGTACAGACGATTTATTACCTCGCGTACCCAGTACTGTGTTTTCCAAGGCTCACCGGCGTAGTTGTACAAGTACAGCATGTGCTGTATAGGCTGGTTACCATGTGCATACTGCCCCATATTGGCTATCTGCATCTCGCGTATTTCATGTATCACTACACCGTAGTAGCTATCATCAAAAACAGGTGGCATTTTGAAGATGGAATCGAGCATGTTTACAAATGTTTGCCTGCCACCCATCAGGTTTATCAAGCCTTGTATATCATGAAATACACTCCACGAGTAATGCCAGCTATTGCCTTCTGTGAAGGCATCGCCCCACTTGAAGGGATTGAACGGTGTTGCAAAGCTGCCGTCTTCATTCCTACCACGCATGAGGTTATGGGAGGAGTCGAACAAATTGCGGTAGTTCTGGCAACGCTTTGCAAATACATCAATCTCTGCCTGCGGGCGGTGCAAGGCTTTTGCTAACTGATAAATAGTAAAGTCGTCATAAGCATATTCCAATGTGCGGGCTGCATTCTCTCTGATCTTCACATCATAAGGCACATAGCCGAGTTTGTTGTAATAAGCCACACCCGTTCTGCCGGTACCCTCCGGACCTTCGTTATTGGCTCCATGCACCAAGGCTTCATACAATGTATTGATGTCATAACCGCGCAAGCCTTTGATGTAGGCATCTGATACTATTGAAGCAGAGTTATTACCCACCATTACATTGGCATAACCCGGACTGCTCCACTCGGGCAAAAAGCCTCCTTCTTTATAATCGTTAATCAACCCCATTTGCATCTCCTTGTTAATAGAAGGGAACATCAGATTGAGGAATGGATATAAGGCTCTGAAGGTGTCCCAAAAGCCGGTACCGGCAAACATATAACCCGGCAATACCTGTCCGTTATAAGGACTCCAGTGCACAGGATTGCCATTAGCATCTATCTCATATAGCTTATTGGGAAAAAGCACCATGCGGTATAAACAGGAATAGAAAGTTCGCACCTGGTCTATACGGCTGCCTTCTACTGCCAGCTTGCCAAGTACATTATTCCACTTTGCCTTTGCTTTACTCTCTACTGTTTCAAAATCATCATTACCTATTTCCTTTAGGTTCTGTTCTGCCTGTGCTGCACTGATGAACGAAGAAGCTACTTTTACGTTTACCTGCCCGCCTTTGGTTGTTATATTAAAACCAACCAGTGCACCCACGTGGTTTTGCTGGAGTTCCAGTTGGCTTTTCTCCAGCACACTGTCATGCCAGGTGTAGGTAACGGTAAAAGGCTTGTCGAACTCCATTACAAAGTAATCTTTGAAATTGGTAAGCTTGCCCGATGAATACCTTGTGGAGTAACCGATGATCTTATTCTCATTTGGAATTATTTTGATATAAGAGCCTTTATCAAACGCGTCTACTACTATAAAAGCACTATCTTCTTTTGGAAAAGTAAAGCGAAAACGTGCTGCACGTTCGGTAGGTGTGATCTCGGTAGTTACATTGTGGTCTGCTAAGTACACGCTATAGTAATACGGCTTTGCTACTTCGGCTTTGTGCGAAAACCAGCTTGCACGGTCATCTTCTTTAAACACTGCCTTGCCGGTCACGGGCATGATGGCAAACTGTCCATAATCATTCATCCATGGGGATGGCTGGTGCGTTTGCTTGAAGCCTTTTATTTTATCAGCATTGTAGGTGTACTGCCAGCCACTGCCCATATTGCCGGTTTGGGGTGTCCAGAAGTTCATACCCCAGGGTACAGCAATAGCTGGATAGGTATTGCCATTGGAGAGAGATGGCCTGGAATCAGTACCCATTAGGGTATTGACGTATTCTACGGGGTCGTTTACTGCCTTAACTGTTTGTGCATTAGTTGTAGCATAAACACATAAACATAGCATTAGTATAAAAAGTCTTCTCATAGTGTGTTGGTGTTCCAGGATACAAACTAAAGGCATTTGGTTTAATGATGGTGATGGTTTTTAACCACAGAGACACAGAGAACAATTATACCCAATAATTATCAAGGAGGGGAAAGTATTAACCTGGGGTATGAGAAAGCGAGTAGCGTTAAAGCTGCATTTAAGCATGGAACAGATCAGGGAGCGGCTATATGGCAGCAGCAACGGGCATCATGCTTCTTACTACGTTGTTACATTAATATGTTTAGTGTAAAGTGTTTAAATGCTGTATACATCTAGGGTATTGTAAATGTACCTGCTTACAGATAGTTCTTGTCTTGCTTTTTTCTCTTGAAAGAAAAAAGCAACAAAAAAGTTCAAGGCAAACCCGATCGCTCCGCGCGTTTTGCCGGGCCAGCGCCTCCCCATTGCCTAAGGGGCAGCTTTATTACTGGGTGGCCCTGTTGGGCTAACATGGTGCTGCTTGTTATTGGACAGGTATTTGATGAACAGGTTGGTTGCCTTTGGCCTTAAACTTTGAACAGCGTAGTCTTACTTAACGGAAAACCGAAAGGTAGATACGTAGCTCATTGCAGGCTAAGTCATTGCTGTTTTTAGTGCAAGCATAGGTGATTGTTAGGCTCTAATCTGTGAAGCCTACCTATGTAATAGCAGATCTTTAGTATCAACTTATTTATGTAACAGTGTACTTACTGGCAGATCTATTAGTCTGGATTTAAAATTTAGAAAAACAATCTATTTAAGTAGTGAAACGAAAAGACCAGCCTGATCATTCAGGCTGGTCTTTTCGTTGTTATGGAAGATTAATTATTTTTCTTCTTCCTGTGCAGCTTCGTAGTTTACACTACTCTCCGCTATTTCAGTAAGTAAGTGGTCAGTCTGCTTTTCTTCTTCCAGTGTTTGTTTCAACAAATCAGCCACTTCTGTTAAACCTAACGTGGTAGCCAACTGTGCAAGTCCGCCATAGGTAGAGATTTCATAATGCTCTACTTTTTGTGCTGCCAATATCAATCCTACATCGCGTGTAGCAGTACCGTCTTCTGTGTCTTCGATAATGCCAGTACCTTCCTCGATGATACCAGCCATTGCGTCACACTTCTTTGCTTGTGCTTTTTCGCCTAATAGCTCAAATACTTTTTCCAAGCGTGCCACATGTTCTTTGGATTGCTCTGTATGAGTTGTAAAGGCTTGTTGCAGCTCTTCGCTTGTTGCGGCTTTCTTCAGTTTTGGCAACGTAGTTACTATATGTTTTTCTGCCCAATAGATGTCTTTCAATTCATCTACAAAAAATTCTTTCAGCATTGAATCATGTTCAGCTATTCCTGCTTTGTAAGTATTCTTTCCTGCCTTTGATGCTTTTTTGGTTTCGTTTGCCATAATTAATAATTATTTGCCTTACCAATCAAATAACCATGCCATCTTTCCTTCACCACAATGTTTCCTTTTATAGCTTCATGCACCTGTGCCATACCCAAATTTTGCATTGTTCATCAGTTCATACCTACCGGTGGCTGCACAGAGTTGTTGATAGCCCTGCCAGACCGTTTTGAGTCCGGGAGGTCCATCGGACTTTCTTCCCAGGTGTCCACCCGGGTTGCCGGTCCACAACACCGCCTGCTGTTATCTAAGCCGTATCTAATGCCAGCTTCAAACAGGTATGCAGATATTGGAAAAGCCAGCCAACCCCCTTTAAAGGGGAGTATGGCGCACCTATGGTGTAGGTATGTAGTTGATGAGGAACTCCTAAGGAGTATAACAGAGCGGAGATAGGGAGGAGATCAGGTATAAGTTAAGTATAACTTAGGTATAACTTAAGTATAAGTTAGGTATAAAAAAGGTATAGCTAAGGGCCTTCAGACTTAAAAAGCCGTTTTTTATAATAAAAATGATAATATAAAGTTTTGTTTATAATGCCCTTAACGCGTATTCAGGTAAGCTGCAACCTGTGCAAGTAAGCCGTAAAATTTCTACATTTGCACGCTTTTTAAACAAAGAATACGTTTAAAACACCAGTACAAAGTTCTTGCGTTAAAATATTTTGATTAGTGCTGTAATGCTGCTTTGTATTTGTACAAGCTGGGGCATTATTATTTCAATTATGTTTTAAAGCCTTGGGCTTTGCTAATATTATTATGAAAAAAATCATTCTTTTAGGGCTTCTGCTGTTTTCCTGTTTTTATGTGTTGTATGCCCAAACCTTACCTGCCAATTTTTCAAATATCAGATCATCTTCTATAAGTGATGGTCAACTAGATCAAATTATACAGCAAATGACTGCTTCGGGCTATAAGCCCGGACAGTTCTTTGAGCTTGCTGTAGCAAGAGGGATGAATCCATCGGAGGCTACCTTAGTACAGGAACGTATTAATAAGAAAATACCTGCCCAGAACAACAGCAACGACTCTACAAAAGTTAATGATAATGGCCGTAATTATGATAATTATAACGGCCGTAACTATAATTACAATGGCAATGATACACTGGCTGCTGATTCTACAAAGAGCAGGAAATTAAAAGACAGTTCTAATGTAAATGCCAATCAGTTGCAGTTGTATGGTGCAGATATTTTTAGCAATAGTAACCTGACTTTCGAGCCAAATTTGCGTATTGCTACGCCGGTCAACTATATTATCGGCCCTGATGATGAAATTGTTGTCGTTATTTCCGGCTACCAGGAATATAATAATCACTTCAGAGTAAATCCGGAAGGATTTATTACCATACCCAATGCAGGTGTAGTATATGTGGCAGGATTAACATTTGAAGAGGCTTCAAAACGCATCAAAGACAAGCTGGTAGCCAATGGATATAGCAATATACGAACAGGCTTAACAAAGGTAAATATCAGCCTTGGCGCCATCCGCAGCATACGCGTAACGCTGATTGGCGAGGTAAAAAAACCTGGCAGCTATACATTACCATCGCTGGCTACCGTGTTTAATGCTTTGTATGCCTCAGGCGGACCAAGCAACAGGGGCTCTTTCCGTAATATTGAAGTGATACGTAATAACCGGGTAGTGGATACTTTGGATATATATAACTTTTTGAACAGCGGAGACTTAAGCAGGAATATCTTACTTGCAGATCAGGACATTATTCGTGTACCAACCTATACCAAGCGGGTAACATTGAAAGGTGCATTTAAGCGTCCTGGCATTTTTGAAGCAGCAAAGAGTGAAACCTTGCAGAATATTATAGATTATGCGGGGGGCTTTACGGACGAAGCAGTGACTTCCCTTATATCTGACGTACAAATTGTGGGAACACAGCGCCGTATTGTGGATATAGCAAGCAGTGAGTTTGCAACCTTTATACCGCAAAATGCCGATGTATATACAGTAGACACTATACAGGACCGCTACGAAAACCGCGTACAAATAAGAGGGGCTGTATTTGCACCGGGCAACTATGCCTTGACTCCGGGCCTGACGCTGAAAAATCTATTGGAAAAAGCAAGAGGAGTAAAAGAAGAGGCTTATCTGAAGCAGGGCTTTATCCGTCGCCTGCAAAGTGATTACACACCGAGGGCTTTGAATTTTAATGTAGGCGATGTGCTTGCGGGAAGAACCAATATAGTATTGCAAAGAGAAGATGTGGTTAACATCTTATCTATTTTTGAGCTGCGCGAAAACTTTGATGTAACAGTAGATGGTGCAGTAGCCAAGCCGGGCAATATTCCTTTTATAGATAGCCTTACGCTGCAGGATGCCATTTTGCAAGCAGGTGGCCTGACCATTGGCGCTGATAATAAAATAGAGATTTCGCGCCGTATAAAGAATTCAGATCCGTTCGATAAAAGTGCACCTATATCACAGACAATTGAAGTGGTGTACGATTCTACAACATTCTTCAGCGGCAGTAGCAATGTGTGGCTGCAGCCTTACGACCGCATCCTGGTAAAAACCAATCCATCATTCATATTGCCGCAGGAGGCTTTTATAAATGGTGAAGTGTTATATCCCGGCGGTTACTCACTTCAAACAAAAACAGAAACAGCTACTTCGCTTATCAACCGTAGTGGTGGCTTGCTGCCTACTGCCAATGCAGGCTCAGCTTATTTACTAAGATTAAGAGATAATGCCACTGAAGCAGATCGCAAGCGGCACCTGGAGTCTATTACTAACAGTGATGACAAACAGGTGTATATTACCAATGATATGCTGAGTGCGTATGACAAGTTTATTTTAGACCTCAATTTTTTAAGTGAACATCCGGGATCAATACAAGATGTTGTGTTAAAGCCAGGTGATGTACTGGTAGTAAACCGTCTTAATAACAATGTAAAAGTGAGCGGACAGGTGTATAATCCATCTATCTCGGTGTACGAGAAAGGCAAATCCATGGAATACTATATTGATCGTGCAGGCGGCTATGCACCTAACAGCAAGAAGAAAAATACCCTGGTACTGTATCCAAACGGAGAAGCAAGAAAAGTAAGCCACTTTTTATTCTTTAAACGTAGCCCGACGATGGAGCCGGGAGCGGAAGTGGTTGTGCCAAAAGAACAGGCAAGAGAGAGACACGCGGCTTTCTACAGCTGAAATAATAGGGATAACAAGTGCTGTGGCATCGTTAGCTGCGGTGACAGTATCATTGATAAACTCGCTATAAAAATATGAACCCGCTATACGCTATAAGATAATGGAAAAACAACCAGTTCTACTTAACGCAAACGGAAGTACTACCTTTGAAAATAGTACTACAGGTGAAATGAACAACTCTGTGTTTGACTATTACGCATATATTAAACCCCGGTTGAAATGGTTGATTATCGTTCCGATAGTATTTGGTATCCTAGGCATTTTATACGCAAATTTTCAAAATCATAAATATCTTGGAGAACTGACCTTTGTTGCAAATACTAATAGTAGCAGCAATCCCTACTCTCTGTTAATGCAACAGGTAGGCATTGATATCAGCACTACAGATAATGCATTTGAGGGAGATAATTTAATTGAATTTTTAAAGACAAGATCTTTAATTGAACAAACCTTACTAACGCCAGTAGTTATAAACAACAAGCGTCAGCTCCTTGTAGACTATTACCTGGATGTATATAACTTAAGAGAATCATGGAATGAGCCTGGTTCTGTTTTAAAAGATGTTCAGTTTTCCCAGGACAGAAGTAAGTTCAGTATGTTACAGGACAGTGCGCTTAAACTGGTGTATAAGAAAATATCTCCTGAACTTTCTGTGAGTAAACCAGATAAAAGATTATCCATAGTAGATATAAGCATTAGCGGTAAAGATCAATATTGGGTGAAATACTTTATGGAGACATTAGTAGATAATGCAACTAAATTATACATTACTACTAAAACATCTAAGCTACAGGAGAATGTAGATATTTTGCAGGCGAAGGTAGATTCAATAAACGGTAGGGTTTCAGGCAGTTTGTCTAACATTGCCGCCACCCAGGATATCAATATCAATCCTACTAAAAGAGCCGCTCAGATACCTGTACAAAGACAGCAGATAAACTTACAAGTGAATAATGCCTTACTGGCAGAGCTAATCAAAAATCTGGAACTTGCTAAAATCCAACTAAGCAAAGGAACGCCGTTTATACAGGTGCTGGACCGCCCAATATTGCCGTTGGATGATAAAAAGCCTAGCAAATTGATAAGTGCAGTAATAGCTGCCGTTTTGGGTGGCTTTCTTACAATAGTATTTTTTGTAGGGCAAATTCAGTTTATAAAATTAAAGAGCAGCCTCTCTCTCATGAGAGCAAGCAACAGAAGTATTTAAATATGCTAAACTAACCATATATTATATATTATGAGGATAGGAGTACTAGGTGCAGGCATTTCAGGATTAAGCTTTGCTAAACTGGCTTCTGCAAAGCATGAGGTTGAGGTTTTAGAAAAAAATAGTGTACCTGGTGGTATAGCACGGACAAGAGAGGTGGAGGGTATAGCTTATCATGTAACAGGCGGGCACTGTTTTAATTCGAAAAACAAGGAAGTACTTGAGTTTGTATTTAATAAAGTATTAGCAAAAGAAGAGTGGCATAATGTTCAACGCAATGCTTCTATTCAATTTAAAGGGCACCAAATATCTTACCCAATAGAGTTTGCAGTAAAGCAGATTTATGCATTTGATCCTGAGTTAGCTATAGGAATTACACGCGACTTCTTAAACGCTAATAGTACTATCCAATCTGCAAATCTGGAGCAGTGGTTTCGTAATCAATTTGGAGATACTCTGGCTGAGGAATACCTAATTCCATATAATACTAAAATATGGAACTGTGAGCCTAAAAATATGAGCCCTGACTGGGTAATAGGCAAATTACCTATGCCTAACAAACAATCCTTTTTCGAAGGCCTGATAGGTAAAGGAGAAGATAAAATGCCACACAGTACATTTTACTATCCAAATTCAAACAACCAAAACACGTTTATTGAAGCTTTAGCTAAGAGCTTATTCATAACTTATAATTATGAGATCAACAACTTGCATTTTAATAAAAATAGTGGTAAATGGGTGATCAATAATGAAAAGGAATATGATATAATGGTAAGTACGCTTCCTCTAAACATAATTCCATTTTTGATACAAGAAACTCCCACTAACATTTTGGAACATGCACATAAACTCAAGTTTACCAAGGTATCAACCATGTTGTGGGAAACAAAAGGTACTGATAAGACATGGACATATGTACCTGATAGTGACAGTTTATTCCACCGTTATATACACATAGGCAATTTTTTCAGGCCTGCAAAGAACTATTATTCCATCACAGAAGCTGTAGGCGAGAAATCATATGAAGAAATGGTTGAAAATGGAAAGAAGGACAATTTTTTAATAAGACCAGTTAGCTATCATGTTTCGAAACACGCCTATGTTGTATTCGACCAAAATTATAATTGTTCGACATCGGCTATAAAAGATTATTTATCTCAAGCAGGTATTTATACACTTGGCAGGTTTGGAGAATGGCAATACTACAATATGGATATCTGTATAGAAAAAAGCTTAGAGTTATATTCTGCATTAGAAAACCGGTTTGCTAATGAGTGTTAAGAAAAATCTGATCAGTAATTTTATACTCTCAGGAGCTACTATATTATTTCCCGTAATTATCTTCCCGTATATAATCAGAACATTGTCGACAGCTAATTATGGAAGGGTAGCATTTATTGATGCTTTTACACAATATTTCATTATTTTTTCATCAGTTGGTATCCCTTATTATGGGATAAGAGAAGTGGCTAAGAAAAAGGATGACTCAGTTGAGTGTTCCCGTTTATCAATTGAGCTTGTAACAATACAAATTGGTTTATCCGTTATTTTTTCAATTATTTTTCTCCTACTTCCCATATTTGTACCTAAGCTCCGTACCGAAACACCTCTTATTTATATAGGATGCCTGTACATACTGTTTAACTCTTTTATGATTGAATGGTATTACCAAGGGGTTGAAAAGTTTAAATTTATTGCACAACGGACAATTTTTATTAAAGTTATTACAGCAATACTCATACTGTGCTTAGTAAGGACTTCAACAGATTATGTTACATACTATTCAGTAACAGTACTGAGCATTATGCTTAACGGAGCTGTAAACTTCTGGTATTTTCTAAAGAACTTTTACAAAAGGAGTAATAATAAAATAAACATGGCCAGACATTTTAAACCACTTCTGGTGCTATTCAGTATGAGCTTCTCAGTAAGTGTTTACACACTGTTTGACAGCATAATACTGGGCATGCTTAAAAGTCCATCCGAAGTAAGTATGTACACGCGTGCCACTTAAGTTTATTAAAGCCTTTTGGACACTGGGAGGAGCTATTGGAGTGGTAATGATATCACGTATATCTAATCTTGTAGCCAATGGAGATGACGAGCAAGTAAAAGAATTGATAAAGAAATCTAATAGCCTTGTCTTTTTACTTACAATACCATTTGCTGCAATGTGCCAGCTATGTCCCAAAGAAATATTGAATTTGCTTGCAGGACCACAATACGTTGCATCCTATAAAACGTTGCAAATACTTGGTTTTGTGCCTTTGATTATTGGAATATGTAATGTTTTAGGCACACAGTTTTTATTGCCGATTGGTAAGGAGAAAAATATATTTTATGCTACGATTGGAGGTCTTTTGGTAAGCCTCGCCTTCAATTTTGCCTTAGTACCTTCTTTGTCATACATAGGCACATCTATATCGTGCGTATTAGCAGAATTAACAGTTTTAATCATGGTTTTTTTATCTGCCAGAAAATATGTTAAAATAACGGTAGATTATAGTTTGCTGCTTCAAATTTTAATCAGTCTTTTAGTATGTGTTGGTCTTTATGAAGCAATGTCAGGATACTTAAAGGAAACCTACTTGTTGTTTACCTGCTTTGCTGTGTATTGCTTAACGTTTTTGTTAACTCAAGTAAGCATATTTAAAAATCCTTTTATTAATTCTGTGATGAGGCTGAAGTTGAAGTAACAATCGAGCCATATACATTTTTACAGCAAATGCTATTTTGAATTAACTAAATTATGATAGGATTATACATTAGAGATTTAGATATAGTTGGGGGAACACACAAGCAATTTTTATATCTTCTAAACTACTTAGCAGCTAATAAAAAGCCATTTAAAGTAATTACCACACAACTGGACTATAACAAAACTTATGAGGGCTTTAGTCATTATAAAAGTAATATCGTGTGCATTCAGAAGAAGAAGGCACACAACTCTTTACCATTGAAAATATATTACACACTACTGTTTATTTTAAATGTAAAAAGGGAGCTAAAAGGCATAAAGGTGCTGAATGTTCACAACTTAGGATTAGAGCTATATTTTCCCTTTTTAAATAATAGAAATATTATATGGCAAATAAATGATCTGCCAGAAGTATTTCAAGTGGGTGTTCATAAAAAGGAAAAGGCAAGTTTCATGAGCAGATTAAGGAAAAGGTATTTACAGTTTAGCAGCCGTTATTTCGTAAAAGCAATTGCTGTGAATGTTTCTAAAAACAGAAAGCGTGTTCTGGATTGTTTAAACATGGATGCTGAAGTGTTTTATTGTGGAATAGAAACAATAGACATAAAAAAAGACATACAGCTTTCTTTAGAAAGGTTTAATGCCGGAAAAATAAATCTACTTTCCAGTGGTGTTTTTTTCCCTTACAGGAACTATGAAACACAGATTGAAGTTGTAAAAATACTAAAGGATAAAGGATATCATATAGAGCTGAATATTATTGGCTCTACAGATCTAGATCGTGAATATGCTGATAAAATTTTAAAATTAATAAGTAAAAATAAACTTGAGAATGAAGTGAAAGTTCTGGGGCAGGTATCAGAAGATAGTTATAAACAATTACACGCCAATGCTGATATTTTTATGTTTGTAAATGTAGATCAAAGCTGGGGATTAGCTGTATTTGAAGCAATGAGTTGTGGTTTGCCTGTAATTGTTAGTAATAGTGTTGGTGCAACAGAGATATTACAGGATGGTGTTGATTCTATCTTCGTTGAACCATTAAATGCTCAATTAATTGCTAACAAAATTGAACTGCTTGTAACGGATGCTAATACCTATTTACATTATGTAAAAAATGGTATTGAATTTTCTAAAAGATATACCTGGGATAATGCTTATAGCCAACATATGGATAAAGCTAATCGCAAAATATCAGTAAAAGAAATTATCTTAATGTAACATGGCTGATAATATAAAAGTAACTGTTGCTACAGTAGTATTTAATGGCGCCGCTACTATAACGGAAACGATAGAGAGCGTAGTCAAACAATCCTACGGCAATATTGAGTATGTTATTGTAGATGGGGTATCAAAAGATAATACTCTTGATATTATAAAACAATATTCTGGCAAGTATGATTTTATAAAAGTAAAGTCTGAGCCAGATAAAGGTATCTACGATGCCATGAATAAAGCACAGCAGATGGCCACTGGCGATTTTTTAATTTTTCTTGGAAGTGATGACACCTTGCATAATGATACAATTATTGAAGAATTTACAAATTTTGTAACAGACATTAACAGCATTTATTACGGTGATGTACTGTTAAAAGATACTAAAGAATTGGGGTTTGGTGCATTTACAACAGAAAAAATAATAATGCAAAATATTTGTCACCAGGCAATCTTTTATCCAAAAGAGGTATACAAAAAGGTTACTTATAACTTAAAATATAAAGAGTTTGCCGACTGGGATTATAATTTAAAAGTTTGGTCACAACACGGCCAATTTAAAAGAATTGAACTTATTGTTGCAGTATATGCTCAAACGGGCAGTACCTTCAACAATCCTGATAAGGTATTTTTAAAGGACAAACCCAGGCTCATAAATCAATATTTTGGCAGTAAGTACGGCTGGCTATTAAAAATGCAAAGAATGAAGCTGTTACTGGTTGGTAATACTGATCTACGAAAAGTAAAAGGTTTACTATTTCCTAAGCTGAGGTAATTATGGAATTTACAGATTATATATTTACATTATTGAATAATGAAACGGAGCTAGCAGTAATTTTTTTGTTATTTCTTGCATTCTATTATTTTGCCTTTTACCGTAAATTATCATTCAACATCTTCGATGCCTTTACTATCGAGCTGATTAGCAATGCGGGGGCTGCATTAGGTGTGTATGTGATGTTTGTTTATGGCTCACCGGACAAAAAATACCTGTTTTCTTTCGTTACCTGCGAAATAGCATTATTTGCTGCTATATTTTTGATCAGGCATTTTGCTAATAAATCCACTACAGTTAATGCTTCTATTGGCAGTGGGATCGCAGTCACAAAAACACAGGAAGGTTACTTACGCATTTTTTTTACCATCGTATTTAGCAGCTATATACTCTTGCAATTTATAGCTATCAAATTGGTGGGGCTAATTCTGTTTTCAACTGATGAAGGTATTACTCATGTAAATGCTTATAATAATTATGGAGCATTGTTTCTTCTTTTATATACAATGAACCCTATTTTTACGGTTTGTATGTTTATTAAGAGAAAGATCTTTAAAAAGCTTTCATTGTTCGATTACTTCTGCATCCTTATAGCCCTGTTTAGTATGTTTATGTCCGGTTCCAAATCTTCCTTTGCTATTTTCTTTGCTGCTTTTGCAGTAGTAGAGTATAAATTTGCCAAATTGGAGAATAAACCTAAAAAGAAAATTCCCGTTACCTTCCTGGCTTTATTTTTCTTATCTATCATTCTTATTCTAACAATTGGTACTATACCAAGCTATGCTGAGGATTCACCACTAGCCAAACTATTTCAACGAATAGCAGTGAGTGGCGATGGATTTATTATTGGGTATGATGATTCTGCTATCAGATATGTGTTAAACGGGCCCAGGAAAACCGCTTTTGGCTATATTCTTTATCCTTTCTATGGTACAGTTGCCAGACTGCTTGGTTCTCCTGACAGGCCATCTGTTGTAGGAATGGATTTATATGAGTATGCATTTGGTGTAAATGATGCAGGAGCTAATGGCAGGCATAATTTGCTGAGCGTTATTTTTTGGGGACCTTATTGGGGCTGGATGCTATCTTTTATAATAGGCACCTTTCTAGGATATGTCAGATTTTATCTTTTTGAAAAAGCAGTTTGCAAGAATGCCTTTTATTTCGTATTTATTTGTATAGTCACAACCCTTGTACCTGCCTGTATTACAGATGCGTTCTTATTTAGTTCTATGTTGTATATGTTTTGCGCAATCTTTGTTGCCTTTTTAATAATAACTGTAATTGCTTATGAAGTGATAAATATAGCTAAAGCATTGCTGTATAATTACTTTTTAACACACGCAATTAAAAACAATTGAGACATGAAACAGTGGTGAATCATTCATTAATGTCTGACTGAGTATTTTCAATTAATCTGCTTTGTTATATATAATATTGGATGATCAGTAAGTTATCTCATCTTTATACTACAAGTCTTTTATTTCTGTAGCGTCAAATAATAGAAGTATTTTATATTGAAGTGAACTTTCTAATGAATGAATCGATTACCATACTGCTTGCAACCTACAATGGTGAAAAGTATATTGAAGAGCAGCTACAAAGTTTATTAAATCAAACTTATACCAATTGGCATTTAATCATTAGAGATGATAATTCTACTGATGGTACGCTTGCTATTTTAGCAAGCTATCAACAACAATATCCGGAAAAGATAACCATACTGCCAAACAAGGGTGCAAACCTCGGCAGCGTTTTAAACTTTAATGCCCTGCTTACATTTGCCCAAGATGCACATTACATTATGTTTTGCGACCAGGATGACCGATGGCTACCGGATAAAATAGAAGTAACCTATGCAAGAATGAGGGAATTGGAAAAGGAATACGGACAGGAGTATCCAATCATGGTGTTTACTAATTTTCAGTATGTAGATGAGAAGATGCAAGTGATTGAGTCTAAGAAACATTTTGAAATCAATACCATTAGAAACTTTGGCTTTTCACATTTGCTGGCACAAAACCCGGTGTACGGTTGTACTACTATTATCAACAGGGCACTTGCTAATAAGGTAGGGATCATTCCTCCTGAGGCAGGTTTTCACGATCACTGGATCGCATTGATAGCAGCTGCATTTGGAAAACTTTTTTATTTAAAGGAAAAAACAGTTTTATACAGGCAGCATAGCAGTAATGTGTCAGGCAATTATGATAACAATTCATGGAAAAAGAGATTTCAGCGAATAGTAGTAAATAAAAAAAACGTTGCAGAAGCGAAAGCCAAATATGTTATGCTACTAACTTTCAAAAAGAAATACTATAAGGACATACATCCAGCATATAGAAATAAGCTGGACACCTTTCTTTCTATTTTCGATAAAAAAAATCCGTTTATGTTTATTAAAAACATTCAAAATGGAGTAAGGAGCCAAACACTAGCACAATCTTTACTACTATATGTAACTATTCTATTTACAAAAACACCATCTCGATCATAATCTATTTTTGTTAACCTAAAGTGTATAAGAGATATAATTGGCAAATGAAAGTTTTATTAAATGGTTCGATGTACAGTAAGAAAACAGCCGGCGTTGGTATATGGATTAAGGAAGGTTTTAAAAAGCTTGTACAGCTAAGTTCAGGTAATGACAATAATGAGATGTATGCCTACTCCTCTGAAGGCTTAACAGAAAACGGCAATGTGAAAGCAATTAAACTTCCAGCTTTGCTGGAAGCAGGCCTGAAGAAAAATTTGGCCCTGCATCGTATTGTCTGGAATATGTTTTTTCTTCCTCGTATCGCCCGTAAATACGATTTGGTTTTTTCATTTTCAAGCCACGGCAGTCCTTTTATCAAAAAACAGATCATAACTATACATGATTTAATTTGTATGTCGTTCCCTGATCAGCACAAGACACAATATTTTTATTTTAAATACCTGATGCCTTCTATTATAAAATCGTGTAAGAAAATTATAACTGTTTCGGAATATACAAAAGGAGAAGTAATCAGGTATTATAAGGTACCTCCTGAGAGGATACAGGTCATCAATAGCGCTGCCAATCATATAAAAAAGCTGACTTCTTTCGATATTCCGGATAAAGAGAAAGGGATTGTAGAACGGCTTACAGGCAAAAAGTTTTTTCTTACGGTAGGTGCTTCTTACAAGCACAAAAACATAGAAAGATTAATAGCCGCAATGAAGTTGCTGAACAATGATGACCTGTTAATAATAGTAGGCTCCAGCAATGCATATTATAACACATTAAAAGAGAAGTGTGGAGATGAACAAATCCACTTTCTGGAATATGTAAGCCTTCCAATGCTTGGTTATTTGTATGCACACTGCATTGCAAATGTATATGTGAGCTTGTACGAAGGTATGGGCTTGCCACCTTACGAAGCTGCTGTTTATGACACCGTTACTATTGCATCAAACACAACAGCTATACCCGAAATATATGGCGATGCGGTTTATTATGTCAATCCTTTAGATACAAAGGAAATTGCAAATGCCTTATCGCTTTTTAGTGAATCTAAAATTAATAAAAGTATTTATCAGAGCCAATTTCCGGATTTACTGAAAAAATATACATGGGAAAGAACTGCAACTTCTATTCATAACCTGATAAACGAAGAATTAAATACATAATCATAATACTCTTAAAAATACTTTTTAAACCAATAGTGTACTTTTAATTGAAACACATTGAATGTACCAAACAGTTCAAGAACATTGGTAAAGTGAAGAGCATGTATAAAATATCAGCCTCAATTGTACTGTACAATTCGCCTGTGGAAGATATCGTTAATATCATCAACAGCTTCTCTGCTGTGCCTGGCAATAACACACTCTTTTTAATTGATAATTCAATAAAGGACAGCTCAGAAGTATATGCCCATTACAATAAGGTAGAATATATACACAGCACTAAAAATATAGGATATGGTTCGGCTCATAATATAGCCATACGAAAAAGCTTAGCAGCCGGATACAAATACCATTTTATATTAAACCCGGATGTTGTATTTACACCAGATGTTGTTCCTGCTATTTGCAAATACATGGAAGCCAATGCAGATGTAGGCCTGGTAATGCCTAAAATAATATATCACAATGGTGATACTCAATATCTGTGTAAGCTTCTTCCTACTCCGGCTGATCTTTTTGTCAGACGTTTTTTACCTGGCTGGCTGACCAAAACACGAAGAGATAGATTTGAACTGCGTTTAACCGGTTATAATAAAATAATGGAAGTGCCTTTTTTATCCGGCTGTTTTATGGCAATTCGTAGGGAAAGTATAGAGCAATGCGGCATGTTTGATGAACGCTTCTTTATGTACGGAGAAGATATTGACTTTTCGCGCCGTATCAATGAGCAATTCAAAACAATATTTTATCCGCATGTTTCTATTATGCATGGATATGAAGCAGCCTCTTATAAAAACTTTAAAATGCTAAAAATCCATACCCAAAATATTATCCGCTACTTTAATAAATGGGGATGGATTTTTGACAAACGGCGTAAGCAAATAAATAAGAGGATCTTAGAACAGTTTGATAATTCATTGTAACAATTGCACAAGCAACTGAAGATAACTACCATTGAGGACACGGGCTTTTATTGGTACTTATCTCATTCGATTGTTGTAGCCTGAGCCGGGAAACTATTGATGATTAAAATCTGATATCTGCTTACACCACCACATTCACCATCTTGTTCTTTACAAAAATGAACTTCTTCACCTGCTTACCCGCTGTCCACTTCTGCACCACTTCGTTATTCATCACAGCTTCCTCAGCCTGCTGCTGTTCTACATCCGTAGGCAACACTACCGAGGTACGCATTTTGCCATTAATACTTACCGGGTATTCTTTAGTAGCTTCTACTAAATATTGTTGCCTCCAGTTTGGGATAACATGCATCCAGAACACTGCTTTCATTACCTAACTGCTTCCACAATTCTTCAGCTATATGCGGTGCATACGGTGTAAGCAAAATAAGCAATGGCTCCAGCACTTCACGTTTATGGCATTTCAAATCACCCAGGTCATTTACACACACCATAAAAGCACTTACAGCAGTATTAAAGCTAAAGCGCTCCGTATCCTCCTCAATCTTTTGAATGGCTTTATGTAAAGCTTTTAATTCAGCAGATGTAGCCTTTTCTTCATTCCATACTCTTCCCTTCAGTTCATCAAAGAACAACCGCCATAGCTTCTTCAAAAAACGGTGTACCCCTTCAATGCCCTTAGTATCCCATGGCTTGCTTTGCTCTACCGGGCCTAAAAACATTTCATACATACGGAAAGTATCAGCGCCATATCTTTCTACCAGATCATCTGGATTAACCGTGTTGAACTTTGACTTGGACATTTTCTCCACTTCTACTCCGCAGATGTATTTGCCATCTTCTAAGATAAATTCTGCATTTGCATATTCGCCATTACGCCATTTCTTAAATGCCATCTATATCTAACTCAACGCCATCAACAATATTTACATCTACATGTATTGTATCTGTTTCATATTGATCCTTCTAATCCTGCAGATACAAACTGTTGAGTGCCTCTTACCCTATACACAAACCTACTGCTACCCTGTATCATCCCCTGGTTCAGCAACCTTTTATATGGCTCATCAAAACCAATATATCCTATATCATACAAGAACTTCGTCCACATACGGCTGTACAGCAAATGCCCTACCGCATGTTCTGTTCCACCAATATACAAGTCCACCTGGTTCCAGTAATCGCTCGCTTCCCGATTGCAAAAGATGGCATCATTGTGCGGATCCATATAGCGCAAAAAGTACCACGAAGAACCTGCATACCCAGGCATAGTATTGGTTTCACGCATGGCGACCTCGCCCACTATCTCCCTCTCCTGAGCAGATGCAGAAGAAATTGCAACTTCCTCTATTTTTTTAAGTACAGATGATAATGAGTGAATAACCTCTTCATTAGTAAAACGCAATATTCGGTAATCATGCTCCTGCAACCATTCAGTTCTCAGGGTATCATACGTTTGCTGCTGCTCTTCATTATGATATGCACCGTCAATTTCTATAATCAGCTTTTTTTCAAGGCATACAAAATCCGGTATAAAGCCGGCAACCGCATGCTGCCTTCTGAACTTTAAACCTTCAAGTTGACGGTTACGCAACGCTTCCCACAAAATACTTTCTGCCTCAGTTGCATTTCTTCTATTCTCTCTACCATACTCCTTCACTCCTTTCCATTGCTCAAAAGTATTGGTAATGTATCCACGTTCCTGCCCTCCTCCACCAAAGACTTGTCCCTTGCCTTCAGTTTTTTGCCCCTCGCCCCCAGAGACTTGACCTTCCCCCTTTTTGGGTTCTTGCTCCTCTCCTCTGGAGAGGGGTTGGGGTGAGGTCTCCTGAACAAGCACCCATTCCTTTACATTCGCCAACGGTCCCTTCCCCTTCCGGTCCCGCACCATACTTCTCCACATATGGCAATTCCAGCGGCAGCTCACTTTCATCCAGCGGATAGGCAATACCATCCTTCCATACAATCGGGAATGGCTCCCCCCAATACCGCTGACGGCTAAATGCCGCATCACGCATTTTATAGTTCACTTTACGCTTGCCTATACCAGAGTTTTCCAGATCGTCAATCACTACTTTTATAGCATCACGCATCAGCATACCATCCAGGAAATCACTGTTGGTCAGCATGGCATCTTTGGTAGGATTGGCTTCTTCCCCATTAAAATAGTCGCCAATAATATTAGTAATTGGGATATTGAAGTGCTTCGCAAACTTAAAGTCGCGCTCATCTCCGCAAGGCACTGCCATAATAGCGCCGGTACCATAGCCTGCAAGCACATACTCAGATATCCAGACAGGGATATGCCGGCTGTTAAATGGATTGATAGCATAACCGCCGGTAAACACGCCGGTGATCTTTTTCTCTGCCATGCGCTCACGCTCACTGCGGCTTTTTACATAAGCCAAATATTCATCTACGGCTGCACGCTGTTCATCAGTAGTGAGTACCTCTATCAACTCATGCTCAGGCGCTACCACCATAAAGTCAACACCAAAAATGGTATCAGGTCTTGTAGTGTACACTTTCAATCTGCGCTGCTGCGGGTCCTCCACTGTAGCAAACTTGTCGCTCCGTATAGAAAAATCCATTTCAGCCCCATAGCTTTTACCAATCCAGTTGCTTTGCATTTCTTTCATAGCATCGCTAAAGTCCACCCTGTCAAGCCCCAGCAACAAACGGTCGGCGTATTCTGTAATGCGGAGATACCATTGGCGCAACTTCTTTTTTACCACCGGGTAGCCGCCGCGCTCACTTACACCGTTTACCACTTCGTCGTTTGCCAGTACTGTTCCCAATGCCTCGCACCAGTTTACTTCGCCGTAGCCGCAATAGCAAAGACGGTATTGCATTAGCATATCCTGCTGCTCTTTTTCGGAAAAGCCCACCCATTCTTTGGCAGAAAATGCAGGAGTACCGTAATAATTAACCGATCTATTGCCTTCTTTTTCAAAAATGGCTATCAATGTCTCAATGGATTCTGCTTTGTTGCTATCCCGGTTATACCAGCTTTTAAATAATTGCAAAAAGATCCATTGCGTCCACTTATAGTATTTGGGCTCACTGGTATTTACTTCACGACTCCAGTCAAAGCTGAAGCCTATTTTATCCAACTGGCTCCTGAAGTTTTCTATGTTCTTTTTGGTAGATATTGCCGGATGTACACCATGCTCTATAGCATATTGCTCCGCAGGCAATCCAAAGGCATCGTAGCCCATCGGGTGCAATACATTATAGCCTTTCAGCCTTTTAAACCGGGCAAAAATATCCGAGGCAATATAACCCAGCGGATGCCCCACATGCAGCCCGGCACCACTTGGATACGGAAACATATCCAGTACATAGTACTTAGGCTTGGAACTTTCATTACTCACTTTATAAGCACCGGTTTCATTCCAGTACTGTTGCCATTTTTGCTCTATTGCTCTAAAATTATATTCCATTTTAACTATTAATGATTTTTATTCAAGCCTTTTTCTGCAGGCAAGGATACTAAAGCACGAACATTTTAGAATTATGATGTTCTAAAAAATGCTTCCATTCCTGACTCCAAGTAACACTTAACCCTATTTTAAATGATACATGTAATCCAATAATGTAACCCCAAAAACTGCATCATCCTTTTATTTTCCTACCTCCCCCATCCATCAACACCTCCTAAGCCACCGTTTCTGTCTATTCACCTCGACTCAGCGAAGTGTTCCACCATTAGTGTTCTAAACCTGGTAGCTTGTGCATTTTAGCAGTTTAATTCCGCAATCGATGATGCTTTTGTTATCACGCTACAGGCGTGATCTGTGCTCAATCATAGGTCAAAGTCTAACTCAAAGAGGGATTTATCTCTAGTCCACAGATGGCTTCCTGCAGCCTGCCAAGCCGAAAGCATGGTCAGCAAGACAAACCCGAAGTTTGATTTTAAAATGTAAATACCTTTTAACCCATATTTTGAACACTTATGGTGTTCCACTTCGCTGGCTTTTCTTTGAAGTTTATAACTTCATTGTTCACAAGCTCCCCATTCATATAATCAGCTTTATCAGCCAAATATCCCTGCCTGACTGTCGGCTGATAGGCAGGTATGTCAGTTAGGTAGGAGTACTATCATCATCCAAAATCCCTCTTTCCCATCCTGGCACGTCAGAGTTATACTTAACTTATACCTAAGTTATACCTAACTTATACCTATGTTATACCTAATCTCCTTCCTATCTCCACTTGGGTAACTCCCCATCTAACCCATAAATACTCCTTACTGCCCCTATCCACTCCCCTATCGTAAATCGTAATTATCATATATCGTAAATCCAACATCGTACATCATACATCTAATACCGTACATTGTGGCTCCACATACTAAGCTGATTAAAGCTGCGTTAAGAATGTGTGCAAATGTAGGTGAAACCCTAAATTTGCCAGCCTCAAAAACATCATATCGTATGGCGCAATTTGGTAAAAGTTCTTCAAAACGCAGCAAAGCAAGCTATGTGTACAGCATTATCGGGGTATCACTTATCCTGTTTTTATTGGGCGTAATGGGCTGGATATTCCTCAACTTCAGACAGGTGGGTAATTCTTTCAAAGAAGATATCCGCATCAGTGCATACCTGCGCACCATGAACAAAGACACTATTAACCAAATACAGCAGTTTATTGCGGCAAAGCCTTTTGCCAAAAGGGTGGAATACATTGATAAGGAAAAAGCAAAAGCCCTGTGGAATAAGGATGGCAATGAAGACTGGGATAAGATACTGGACTATAATCCATTGCCTGAAAGCATTGACTTTTATGCCAATGCGGCTTACCTCGAAAAAGATAGCCTCCAAAAAATTAATAGCCAGTTAATGGGTGCTTATCCAGATCAGATAAGTGATATTCAATATCCCCAAACACTGGTAAATACTGTTAATGAAAAGACGAAAACCTTTGGTATAGCGTTTTTAGTAGTGTCGGTAATATTAGGCATTATTGTAATTGTAATTATTGACAATACAATACGCCTTGCCATGTTCAGCAACCGCTTTTTAATAAAAACAATGCAGATGGTGGGTGCAACGCGGCAGTTCATTACCCGCCCCATGGATATAAGAGCAGTAGTGAATGGATTGATTAGCAGCGGCATAGCCATTGTATTACTTTTCTTATTGATCCAATGGGCAGAAAGATGGATCCCCCAATTGAAAGCCATTCACGACATGCAACTCAATCTGATGCTTTTTGGTGGCATGCTGGTAATTGGAGTAGGCATTTCATTGATAAGCACACACCGCAGTGTAGTTAAATACTTGAAGCTGAAACTAGACGACCTATATTAAAAAGAATGGCTCCTCACCAGGAGCCATTCTTTTTTCTTTCCATCTTCTCAAATATTTTGTCGCCGCGGGGTCTGCACTTCCAGTGCTTTCCAGCTTAGCTGTCCACCCCGCGGACGTAGATAATCCCTTTTGCCTAAAGTAAAGCCCCAAACAGCCACTAAAGAGATCACAATTAAAAAGTATAATACCACTCCAAACTCCAACCAGCCTCCTTTCACTTTCCCCTTGTCCAATTCCAAATGCTTGTACTCAATTTCTTGTATCTTAACGCTTGTACTTGTAACTTGTCCCTTCCTCCTTCAATTTCCTTCTATCTTGTTAAATACTTGTGGCTCGAACCTTGTTTCTTGTATCTTATCAATTTTATCATAATCTTGCATCTTTAACTACAAATATTGCCATGGCAGAAATAAAACGAAAATATCAGCCTACTCCTACCAGGGCTACAACTACATCAAAATCTACCCCTAGAACAGTTGTACCCAAACAGGCCAGGCAACCATTGACCTCTTTGTTTACCAAAGAAAACTACAAATGGATGGCAATTGGTGCTATTGTAGTAGCACTGGGCATGTTTCTGATGAGTGGCGGACGAAATGAAAACCCCAATCAGTTCGATCCCAAACTGGTGTACAGCACAACGCGTATCACCATAGCTCCTATTACCATATTATTAGGTCTGGTGATTGAAATATATGCCATCTTCAGAAAGCCGAAAGCCAGGCAGGGAGCAGTAGTAGAAGAGAAAACAGTATAAATAATAAGGTTTTAAAATAATACAAAAAGCGGCGAAGGATATCCTCGCCGCTTTTTGTATTATTACTACGGTAAACGAATCAGTTCATGATAAATAGAGCAATCTAACATACCGGACCATATTCCACCCCCTACAAAGTTCACCAATATTCAGGATGAGCTGTTAAGGCTGTATAGTCATAATGTATCTGATAAAGATTTATTAGCTATTAAAGATTTGATAGGAAGATACTTTATGGATAAGCTGCAAAAATAGGTAAGTAGATGCAGCACGCAGACTATGCCTATACATCAAGAAGATTTTGTTGCTATTTTAAATGACCCAAATTAATAATTACATAAGGGTTGTTTACTTTCCCCTCTCCTACTCCACCTTAGAAACCGACCCCGACCCATTTATATGAGAATCTACATTAGCAGTTCCTTTATACTTAATATCCCCGGAGCCATTTATCTTTAAACTCAGTTGTTTAGTAGCCATTACCTCAGCATTCCCGCTGCCATTGATAGTAACGTCTGCTCTTTGCGTATTTAACCCAAAGCAATACAAATTACCAGAGCCGGCTATAGAAGCTTCCCATCTGTCTGCACTACCGCTCAGTTTAATATCACCACTGCCACTCATTCTGCTTTCGAGCTCAGGTGTATTTACCTGCACAGTAATATTACCCGAGCCACTCATTCTTAAACTCATTTTATCCGGGTTCACCAGCACACTTTGCGTAGTGATATCTCCACTGCCCCCTAATTCTACCTCATTAAATACAGGTGCAGAAACATACACCCGCATTGGATTATGTGAGCGAAGGTTATATCCATGTTTTTGATCAATGTGCAAAGTCTTACCTCTCGTTTCTGTAGTAATATAGGATAATAAATTCTGGTCGCATTCTATTCTCACGCCAGGATTAGGAGAGTCTTGTAAGATGATGTTCATGGGTCCATTACATTCTACACTGTTGAAGTTATCTACCTGCCTGTTTTCGCTCGCCGACTGTCCATTACCTTCTACCCTTTCGCCTATCAAATTGCATGAAAACAAAACAGGTATCAGCATACATAAGAGTAACCACTTTTGCATATGGATTGATTTATTAGTTTCAGTATAAGTAAATATAACCACAAAGATAGAAAACTCCAAAGTCTCCTTTATTACTCTGTGCTCAGGTCACTGACTATGCGAGACTCTGTGAGTTACTCCTTTGCGCCTCAGCGGTAAAGAAATCAGCTCTTCATCTCAGCATAATACTGATGAAAATAAGGAATGGTCTCGATGCCTTTATAAAAATTAGGCAGCTCAAACTTCTCATTCGGGCTGTGCAGGTTATCACTGTCCAAACCAAAGCCCAGGAATACAGTTTTACAATTCAGTTCACTTTCAAACAAAGCAGTAATAGGAATGCTTCCTCCCCCACGTACCGGAATAGGTGGCTTGCCAAAAGTGGTTTCAAAAGCCTTTGCAGCCGCTTTATATTCTATACTCTCAATAGGCGTTAAATATGGGTCTCCGCCATGATGTTCTTCCGCCTTTACTGTAACATAATCTGGTGCTATATTCTGCAAATGGTCTATCAATAATTTAGTAATTACATGATGCTTCTGATTTGGAACTAAACGGCAACTGATTTTTGCGTAAGCCTTGGATGGCAATACAGTCTTTGCACCTTCACCGGTATAGCCGCCCCAGATACCATTTACTTCCAGTGTAGGTCTTATGCCGGTGCGTTCGTTGGTAGTATAGCCTTTTTCACCCCACAGCTCTTTTACACCTAAGTCTTTTTCAAATTCTTCCTCATCATACGGAGCCTTGGCCATTTCAGCTCTTTCCTCTGCAGAAGATTCCACCACGCTATCATAAAAATGTGGAATGGTGATATGGTTATTTTCGTCGTGCATGGAGGCAATCATCTTTGCTAAAATAGTAATAGGGTTAGCAACCGCACCACCATACACACCACTATGCAAGTCCCGGTTAGGACCGGTTACTTCCACTTCTATATAGCTTAAGCCGCGCACGCCCACATCTATACTGGGGTTTTGCATGCTCAGCATAGACGTATCACTAATAAGTACCACATCAGCCTTGAGCAAGTCCTTATGCGCTGTTACAAAGTCTTCTAAGTTACGGCTGCCTATCTCCTCTTCGCCCTCTATTAAGAATTTAATATTAACAGGCAGTGAGTTTGTTTTAGTAAATATTTCCAGTGCTTTTACATGCATATAAAACTGCCCTTTGTCATCGGCAGAACCACGGGCGTATATTTTATCATCTTTTATCACCGGTTCAAAAGGGCCACTGTGCCACAATTCTAAAGGATCAGGCGGTTGCACATCATAATGTCCATATACAAGCACGGTGGGCTTGTTAGCATCTACTCTTTTTTCTGCAAATACTACCGGGTGACCTGGCGTTTGATAGATGGTAACGTTATCTGCACCGGCTTCTTCCAGCCTTTGCTTAACCGCTTCAGCGCAGGCAATCATATCTTGTTTATGCTCGCTGCGGGCGCTAACACTGGGTATGCGCAATAGTTGTAGCAGTTCATCTAAAAAACGGTCTTTGTGTTGGTCTAAATAGTCTTTCCAGGCTTGCATGGCATGTAGTTTTGCACTGCGAATGTAGTGCTTTTGCTCACAAAAGGTTGAATGCAAAAAGTTCAATGTTCATGCTACAACTGTATCATTAAATATCTAAATTTAGAATGACTCCCATTCATCACATCGTGTTCAATCATTTCTTATCCTTATTTGCATAATAAATTACCATACATATCCCTGGTAATCCGTGCATGCAATCCCTATCATCCGTATTCCAGCAGTTAATCACATATCTGCATAAATAAACACGCTCACAAAATGCTGCCTGCTAAATTCTGTTTACATTCGGGCATCAACATTATCCCTGTTCTATGGATAAAGAATTGATGCGCGACATAGTGCAGTGGGATATTAAATCATGGAGTAAGGCTATTCATTTTTGGGACAAAAAAATAGACTGGTCTGCCGCCAATACCTGTTTAGAGCTTGGCGCAAGAGAAGGCGGCTTATCTCTGTGGCTGGCACTAAAAGGCAAACAAGTTATCTGCTCCGATATTAATATTCCCAAAGAGGCTCTACAGCTACATACAAAGCATAAGGTATCCGGTAAAATTGAGTATGAAGAAATTAATGCAACCGGCATCCCGTACCAGGATTATTTTGATGTAATTGTTTTCAAATCGGTATTAGGCGGCATTGGAAGAAATAACAATTATGCCCTCCAGGAGCAAGCAATCAATGAAATATATAAAGCTCTAAAACCCGGCGGTAAACTCTTGTTTGCAGAGAATTTACGTGCATCTGCACTGCACGGAGTTTTAAGGAAAACATTTCAGCAATGGGGCGGCAAATGGCGCTATCTGTCTTTACATGAGATCAATACTTTAATGAAAAAGTTTTCTTCCCTCGATGTAGAAACCACCGGCTTTTTATCCCTCTTCGGCAGCAGCGAATTATTAAGAAATACGCTTGCTATAGCCGACGAAAAGCTGTTTAATAAATTAGTACCACAGCATTGGCATTACATTGCCTATGGTATTGCAGAGAAGTAGATGAGCATTAAGAGATGACAGTTGACAGATAGAACTCCTTCTTTTACGTGTCCCTTGTATCTTGTTCCTTGTATTCTTGCCCCTTGTATCTTGTATCTTATCTCTTGTATCTTGTTCCTTGTCCCTTATTTCTTTGCCTCATCCAACTGTTTTGTTTCCAACGTATGCTTTTCGTTCAGCAGCACGTTGGCAAGTGTCCATTCCAGGCGTTTTTCCAATACATGCTGCCGCACAGGGCAGTCATGCTTGATACAGATAGCACAGGTTTTAGGAGGTAAACAGCCATCCGTATGTACAAACATTTCAAAGGTATCACCAAACTCACTGGTAATAAGCGCCCGCAAATGGTCTATTTCCGCGTGAGCTTCATTTATATTCAAATACCAGGGCACTGTCAGGTGGCAGTCAGCGTGCAGCAAAGTACCGTATTTTATTACCCGCAGGTTATGAATATCTATCCAGTTCTCACTACGGTTTGCATTAAGCAATTGTACCAACTGTTTTAATAGCTTCATATCAGCCTCATCCATAATGCCAGCCAGTGAGGTACGGATGATGTGATAGCCATTATAGAATATAACACCGCATAAAATGATAGCGATTAACCTGTCCACCCAGTATTGTCCAGTATATAAAATAATAATTAACCCTGCAATCACCGTAAGCGTTGACCAGGTATCCAGTTGTAAATGTTTACCACTCGATTCTAAGGCTACCGACTTATTACGCCTTCCTATCTTGATACAGATATACCCAGCCACATAATTAACCAGGCCAGTTATTCCTACCAGTATCAAACCCTTATCTATCGCCCCTATTGGCTTATTTTCAAAAAAGTTTTGTATTGTTTCATACAGTATCAAAATGCCCGCAGCCACAATCAAAGAGCCTTCCACTGCTGCAGACACAAACTCAGCTTTGCCATGCCCGTAAGGATGCCCTATATCCCTCGGCTTGGCTGCTATATATAAACTAAACAAACCAATGAAACCGGCAATTACATTCACAATGCTTTCCAGCGCATCAGTAAGAATGGCTAACGAATGCGTGATATAATAAGCAATGATCTTTGCAATAAACAACACCACCGATAACAGCGTTATCCATTTCTGAACCTTAAAGTTTTCTTTAGCTGATTGCAAATCAAATGTTTTAGAAAAAGGGCAGCAAATGTACGAAGAATATTAAGGAACAATACGGTAAACACCTCCATCGTTCATTATTATATAATAAATGATACAACTACTTTAGTAGCACTTAGGTATGCCTTTGGTATCCTACAAGGCTTCTGTAAGGTTCCAGTATTTGCGATGGCAGAGCATTTGGCGTTCCTGCACCCCCTGCTATTGCAAATACTCCTTGCCGGCGTTCATTTTAGTGTCCGCTAAAGAAATCCAACATCGTATTCAACGCACCTTCCGAGTGCATCCGCTCACCATTTTCAAGCGATTCTTGTGCTGCCATTGCTGCTCTTTTACGCATATTTATTTCATAAAAAGAAATGGCTTCCTGCAAAGTATTGTATTTATCAGATGTTAAACATTCACTCAATTCCAAAGCATCAAGCATAGCCATGTTTGCGCCTTCTCCTGCAAAGGGCGGCATTACATGTGCGGCATCGCCAAGCATGGTTACGTTGGGCAAGGCTTCCCAGGTTTGATCTAAAGGCATACAATAAATTGGACGTGGAATAAAAGGTGTTGCTGCATTTTCAAACAGTTCGTACCAAATACTGCTCCATTCGGAATATTCTTTTTTAAACCATGCCAGCAATTGTGTTTTATCAGAATAATCCAAGCCATTATTTGCAGCCCAGTTTTCATCTGCTTTGAAGCTTGCATAAAAACCCAAATCGCCATTGCCTTTTTGACCGCAGCAATAAATCTTTTGCATTTCCGAAAGCCATTATTTTTCCGCCGTTTAGCCAATGCATAAATATGAGGCGTTGCTTTTTCTGCATCATGAACATTGCCTTCAAGCATCGTAATGCCTGAATAAAAAGCTTTGATATTTGTGATGTATGGACGGATTTTAGAATTGGCGCCATCAGCAGCAATTACAATATCTGCATAAGCAGATGAACCGTTTTTGAAATGCAACAGCCAACCTTCATTTTGTTTTTCCATTGAAATAAAATGACTGTCCCACACAACCGTTCCTGGTTGTAAAGATTCCAGCAACATATTTCTTAATGGGCCACGGTCTATTTCAGGACGAAAATATTCACTGCCAAAATCTTCATCAGGTTTGGTTTCGTGGTCGCTGAAAAATATTTCTGCACTGTTCATTTACGATAATCATTCTATCTGCACCGGGACGAAAATTCTTTTTAAACTCGTCTAATAAATTTGCTTTGCGTAAAGCCGCCAATCCCGATTCTTCATGCATATCAAGCGGTGAGCCTATGCACACGGGCATCTTTATTAAAATCTCTTTCATACACTTTTACGTTTGCACCTTTCAGTTGTAAAAGCCTTGCTAATGTTAATCCACCCGGGCCGCCGCCCACAATGGCGATTGGTTTATTTTCTATCAGCATTTTTTGAAATTTAGTTTATACGATATTGCAAAACTATTTCTGCTTCAACACGGATAATAGTACAAATCGGTCGTTTTTGTTTTTGGATAATTCTTTCGGTGCTACGCCTGAAAATCTTTTTATTTCTTTTATGAAATGGGTTTGATCGGTGAAGTTGAGTTCAGGAAAAAGTTTTCCTTGTGCAATATGTTCTAATGATGCTCTGAAGCGAAAAATATTACAATATGCTTTTAATGAAAGCCCGAATTGCTGATTGAAATAACGGTTGATTTGCCTGCTGCTCCAAAATACTTTTTCCGAAAGTTCTTTTACGCTCATTTCGCCGTTTGATGAATAGATCAACTCAAAGAGCTTGCGTTTTCTTTCATCTATTGTTGCCGGTAAAAGTGCTGTTATTTTTTGTGATGCTTTCTTATAAAACGCATCAAAATCTTTCAGATCATCAGCATTGAAATTCCAAAAGTCTGTCGGAAGATCTTTTGCTCTGTTTAATGAATCAGCAATAGTAGTATGTAAAATATATTCAACGGCAAGTGGTTTAAAATTAATATCAAAGAAGAGTGTTTGTGGCGGAATACTTCTTTGTTTAGGCGCAGTTTCTAATCCTGTAAGTATAACATGAAATGGCTTTGATGCAGATCGCAAAAAAAACAGATCAATTCTTCCATCAGGCATTACAACAACTTCTTTTGCTTCTTCTGATTGATTATAAAACATCCCAAAACTTTCTACAAAGTCAGCAAGTGACTTGTCTGGTTTGATGAATTTGTAATAGAAGTCATTGCTCATTGTTGTCTGTCCATTAGTAGTAATGCGTCGCTTTACAATGACGCCCAACGTTCAGTGTATTGCTTGCAGGCGGGAATAGTATTGCCTTGTCAGCCAATACTGGAGCTAAATTAATGTTTGTTGCTGATGTTTACTTACTGCTGCTTATCTGCGTTCCGTCACGACGGAACTGAAGCTGAATAGAATTACTATTGCGGATGCTGCGCCGTGTCTTCCCCGTTTGCAGCAATACTTTTGTTAGTGCGGTGCTTCTTAATATCGGGCAATTTCACTCCTTTGAGCTGTTTTTCTGCTAATGCCAGTTTTTTAGGGAACAATACTTTTCCTTGATATTTATTCAAAGATGGGTCAACAGCAACGATTGGAACTTTACTTTTATTAAGTTCTTCTATCTTCTTTTCTATTTCTGTTTTCATAATTGCAAGTTACTCAAATTTTCTTTGGGCTACAAAACCTTCATACACTATTCCTGTTTCAAAAATATATAGCTTGTCAGCGATTTGTCCGTACAAGTAAAAGTCGTTTTGTATTTCATCATAAAACTTAGTTATTCCTATTCTGTAAAGTCTCGTTCTGGCTGGTGTACTGCCTGTCGCATAAACAATAGCCTCGGGGTTTCTTTCAAAGAATGCATATAATGCAGAAACCACAGTGCCAAGCACCTTTTGTGTGTCACCATTGTTACTGATTGCTAAATCATCTATTTCACCTGTTTCTGGATGTTTGTCACCAAAAGCAAGATTATAGAGCCCTGGAGTTGAGGTAGCTTGAAATTCAATTATTTTTCGTATTGGACCTTTTGGACCTACACTAATGAATTCAAAATAAGTAAGTGTATTATCTGATTTTAAATGATATTTTTCAACTTTCATGCTGTGTCAATGTCAGCATGAAGATAACAGTTCAAGTATTACTTTGTAAAGTTTAGGGTGTCAAAACGCATTGCGGCTAACGGATGTATTGCTTGCAGGCGTGATAATACCACCGTGTCTGCCGATACCGAAGCTAAATTAATATTTTATTGTTGATGTTTACTTACTGCTGTTTATCTGCGTTCCACCACAATGAAACTGAAGCTGAATAAGCAGCACTGCAACTGTCCCACTTGCAGCAATACTTTTCTTGGCTGCAGTCATGCAGCTCATTTCATGTTACCTGTCTGGATCTGGTATTATATCCGGCAACTTGCACACCTGTTTGAATGTAGTACTAAAGCCCAGCTTCCTACCTATCTTCTCCATACAAGAGCCATAGCAAAGTCATGGCAAAGCCATGGATAGTTCATGCGAAAGACATGTCGCCTTTAGCACTACAAAAGGTGCTATAGCCTTGGGTTCCCTAACTTATTTACTTAACAACATACCAGATCACCCAACTTGCTCCCACATCTGACATCGTAAATATTATTCCCCAAACCTGCCTTACCGTCAGGCACAGATCGTAATTCATAATTCGGAAATACCCTATAACATAAATCAGCAAAAGATGTAGAAGCTGTGTTTGTTAATGTATGATGATTATAATGGGAGGATTTTCTTTCACAACATAGAGGCGAAAAGAACAGAGTTTTGCAGAGAATAGCTCTCCGCAAACCACAGGTTCTTGTGGAGATATTGGGATGCCAAACCTCTATAAACTCTTGTTTCCTCCGGTTATTAGAGTAATAATTCCATCCATACAGTTAAAATGACTCTGCGAAACCTCTATTTACTCTTGCTCTCTGAGGTGAAAATAGAAGTTGCCGGGCTCAATTGTCTGTTAACTGTCATCTAACAATTATCTGCTGTATAGCAATCCTCTACGATTGTACTTTTGCACTTATCTTTAATATTTGTATGCAATGCGATATCCCGGCTTTATTTTAAAGAATACGTTGCCCTCCAAAAAACAGGTGAATTATTTTATAGATGGGCTTTCTCATTATCTCTTCCAGATGGCACACGAACCACAGACTTTTTTACAGCATCACGAACAGCAATTGGACTCTTTAAGGTCGCAACTGGAAAAGTTGTTATCACTCGTTGATAAACAGGATCAACTGCCGCATTATGAAATTGTAAATACGTACTTTGATAGTCTGCATGATATCAAGGATGTACTTCTGAAAGATGCACAATTGATTTTAGACTTCGATCCTGCGGCTGCATCAATTGAGGAGATCATTCTTTGCTATCCGGGCTTCCAGGCTATCACCGTGCACCGTCTGTCACACCCTTTATATTTGATGAAAGTGCCAATCCTCCCCCGAATGATGAGTGAGTGGGCACATAGCCAAACAGGTATAGATATCAATCCCGGTGCTATTATAGGCTCTCCGTTCTTTATAGACCATGGTACTGGCGTAGTGATTGGCGAAACGGCGGTAATTGGTAATAATGTAAAAATATACCAGGGCGTTACGTTGGGGGCTCTGGCTGTACGCAAAGAAGATGCTTCCCGCAAGCGTCACCCAACGGTGCAGGACAATGTGGTGATATATGCCGGTAGCACGATCTTAGGTGGCAGTACTATCATTGGGCACGACAGCATTATTGGTGGTAATACATGGCTCACACAGAGCATACCGGCACATAGTATAGTATATCATCAGCACCAGACCGTAGTAAAGGACAGCAAAGATTTTGAGGAGCCTATCAATTTTGTAATATAAGCCATCAGGTAACCAATGGCACTATATTGGCAATCTGTTTATTAATAAATAAAAAGAATGCCTATGGATACCCGGCAAAATAAAAACGAACAGGACAACCACCTGCAGGCACCCGGCGAAGCAAACCGTGACAAGCACATTAATTTTCTGGAAAAGGAAGAAATGGGGCTGGACAGAACGGACGCTGATAATGCAGGCGATGCATCCTTTACACCCATGTATTTAGATACAGACAATAGTCTGCAGACACCGGAAGAAAAACAACACGACGAACAAGTAGATCCTGGTAAAAGCAGAACCGTAGAAGCTTCGGAAGACGACCTGGATGAAACGATGTTTGACCGTTTGAAAGACGGTGGTGATAGATTAAATAAGAATCTTAGTTCAGAGGAATAAAAGTAAAAGGTGGGTCATTGTATATGACCCACCTTTTACTTTTATTGCAGTATCTCTTATAATTATGGGGAAATATAAGTATACGCAGCTTCCAATGTAGCATCACGGCCCCGGCTCAAATAAGATGGATTATAAGGAACAGCAATATCAGGCGGAAACCCTTTGCCTTCATAAATATTACCATTCAAATACTTAAACTCACTCGCAGAGGTGTAAACATCCACGAAATTAGCTGCTGTAAACCGTCCTCCGTTAAAGGGTTGACTGGTAGTGGTAAGTGGACCATTAGCACCCCAGGTAGTCTCACCAATAAACTTACCATTTGGCATTGTATGTATAGCCATAGTAGTTAGCTCGGCAAGGCTTACACTCCATGCATCTGCGAGCGCAACAACAGGTATGTTCAAAGCCTGGGCACCTGGTTGCGGTGTGATAATAGCCGGCGCCCATGGTGTATGATCGAGCCTGCCATTACCATTTTTGTAGCGGGTATAACCAAATGTAAGCGGTGAACTGACCATTCTGCCCAGCAGGAAATTAAGGTCTCTCACATCGCCGCCAGGGTTGCCACGTACATCTATAATAATACCTTTTAAACCCGAGGGATTCGAAAGCTTTGCAAAGAAGTAATCAAGTACTTTCCTTATTGGATTGTTAGTAGAAGCTTCATAAGAAGTCTTAAGCCCGAACGTATAACAATTAAAATATAAAATACTTTTGTTGATTGTGCCCGCCATAGCAAAGCGATATTCGCTTGGGTCAGTCGAAGTATCTTCACCATATAAAAAGCCACTATCTAAATAGTTTTGAGAATAGTTAGCATAAAACACAAACGGATGAATTGTATCCTGCTTGCGTCCATAAGAAGGGCTAACGCTTGAGTCGGCTATTGCATTGGGTCCAAAATTCAGGTTGTAGTGTGAATCAACAAGCCCTTGTGTCATCAGCCTGAAATAGTTGACAGATTTCTTTTGATCATTGGCATTATTTACATTCAGGTTGGCAAACAGGGGCTGGTAACGTCTGTACATAGCATCCCAGTCGGTAGTGTCAACATCCCAAAAAACATAGTTATTATTCATGCCAGTCCAGAATGCTTCAAACACGTCACTAAAAGAGCCGCCAACATAATTCTCCGGACTGTTAACATTCTGAATATCTTTTGTGCAGGAACTTACAAGCAGTATAAGTAGTACAACAGGTAGTAGCCAATAATTATTGCGATTCATATATGATCTGATTTGTAGAGTAGAGATTAGTAATTGTTTGATGTGTTATTTCCAAAGCTTACCATAATACCTAGGTTGGCACCATATGTACTGTTGTATCTGGGCGTTTGATTTATCATGTAATTCTTTTGCATATCAGTAATAGACTGCATCATTCTGCCTTCGGCAAATATGCTGTACTTGTCATTAATAGCATAGCTGACGCCTGCTCCGGCTACCCATCCCAATTCTATCCGGTTGTCGCGACGACTGTCAAACGTATATTTCTCATTGTAATCGTATGGCTTTGCCATTTCCAGATAGATGGTATTAGTAGCAGTAGAACTGTCCACCGGATCCAGCACATTAGGCATTCTGCCTTTTACATTACCGGCAAGCCAATAACCTACATAACCACCAAGGTTGAAGAAGCCCTGAATTTTTTCGCTGCCAAACATAAAGTGTCCCATAACAGGTAGTTGCAGATAGGTGTTAGTACTTACCTGGTAAGTACCGGCATAGTAATTAGTGCGCTCTTGCTTGTAGTTTTTCTGGATGTAACTGGGGTCAGCAGCAACTGCAAACCAATCGGCAATTTTATACTGCACCGGTATACCAATACTAAAGCCATTACCGGGTGTATAATTGGTAAAATCGCGGTTAGCATTGTTGGTTTGTAAATAATTGTGGGTATAACCGCCTTCTAAGCCAACAGAAAACTGGGCAAAAGAGGAAAGACCGGAGCATAAGCAGAACAAAAAAACGGTTAAAACCATTGCCGTTATTCTGTTAGCAGGTTTTTGATTCATAGTCGGATGTTTATAAAGACTTCAAAATTGATATGGTGCTAATAATTCTTCAAACTTAGAATTTGAACAGTTTATTAACGAATAAAAATGCTGTTTTATATTTTAGTTAGCAGATAATAGACCAATCAACCTTTTTTATAGAAGTATGTATTAATAATTCAGGTGAGCAGGAAGAGAGGCTATTGTAAATGGTTAATGTTCAATTAAGAATAGGATATATAATATCTATTATTAGAACGTTCATAATTGTATTATATATTCTCACAATACAGTGTAGGTGGGAGTGGACAGGCTAAAATCCTACAACTTATTACCTAAAGCTTTACAGCAATTACTGCTCTTACATTTTTGGAGGTACAAAAACCACCACAACTCCAATCTCGTAAGTATATAAAACAGTTTGTTCCGTTGTAATGCTTCTTTTTGTGGGGAAAAGAAGTAGAGCCCTGTAAAATCATGGTTACAGGGCTTTTTGTTTTTATGTAGTCAGTTGATTCTACAATTATTTCACTTCATCAATCTCCAGGATCACGCTGGTCCTTCGCGGGCTCATATCCGGGTTAAAGCCAACAGTCATTAAGAAATCGCCGGAGTATGTTTGCGAGCCATCTACAGAAGATCTTGTATCAGGATACAGATTAATTTCACGAACGGTGTAACGCTTGTTAGCATCCAGTCCTTTCAACTTTACGGGTGAAGGTGTACTTGTTTGTCCATAGCGGCTGGTTACCAGATAAGTAAACATTATTGCACGGCTTTTAGCAGTATCAACATACATCAGGGAGGCAATATTGTTTTCCCTTGGATTTACCAGGTGGTACATATCGCCATGCCATATCACTTCTTTTATACTATCGTAGGTAGCAACAGCATGTTTACTAAATTCCCAGTCTTTACTTTCCAACTTGCTAACATCCACATCATAACCCAGTTTACCCATCATAGCCACATCGGTCCTGAACTTAATAGATACTTTGCTCCAGTCGGTTACATGGTTGCAACTGGCAATTGCCGGGTAGAAGTAAGAGTATTCCCATTGTATAAAAATGCGTTCCAACGGGTCGGTATTATCACTGGGCCAGTATTCGGTAAAGTATTGCAATGCACCATAATCCACGCGTCCGCCACCGCCACTGCAAAGCATCACCGGCACATTGGGGTATTTGGTACGAAACCTTTGCATTACACTATACAAGCCTTTTACATAGGCTACATATAGTTGCGACTGTGGTAAGCCTTGCTTTTGCAGGTAAGCAGAATAAGCATTGTAGTAAACCGCATTGCAATCCCATTTGACATAAGCAAGTCCGGGATTTTTGCTAAATAGAGAATCCAGGATGCCGTACACAAAGTTTTGCACTTCGGGGTTGGAGAGATCAAGTACCAATTGGTTTCTGAAATAATTTCCGGGCGTTGCGGCTGCCTGATTACCCAGTCTATATGCTTTTCATACAGTTCACTTTTAGGGTTCACCATTTCAGGCTCTACCCAAATACCGAATTTTACGCCTGCAGCCTGTGCCTCTTTCACCAGGTAGCCTATGCCATGCGGCAGCTTCTGCACGTTCTCCTGCCAGTCGCCCAAGCCGGCAGTATCGCCATTGCGCGGATGCTTGTTGCCAAACCAGCCATCATCCAGCAAGAACAGATCAACACCTAAGTCTTTAGCACCTTTAAATAAGGAAACTAATTTGTTTTCATCAAAATCAAAATAGGTGGACTCCCAGTTATTGAGCAGTGTAAGCCTTGAGCCTTCTCCATTGACAATGCGGTAGTGCGTAGCCCAATGATGCAGGTTGCGGCTTGCTTCGCCTTTGCCATGCTGGGAATAGGTATAAATGAATGAAGGTGTTTGGAACTCCTGCCCGGCAGCCAATTGGTATTCTGAAGCATACGGATTGATGCCTGCAATCAAGCGCAAATTATTATAAGGATCTACTTCGCAGTCAATCTTAAAGTTGCCTGACCATGCGAGCTGCCCCAGCAATACCTTGCCATCATCTTCAGTGGCAGGCTTGTCGAATGAAACCATGAAAGTTGGTGGCTCAAACAGGTCTGCACGGGTACCCAGTTTTGTATCAATGCTTTTGATGCCATGCATCAGGTGTTCTTCTTCGGGGTTCATTTCGTGTGCCCAGTCGCCATGATAATGGAGCAGGTAGTAGTCGTTTGCTTTAAAACACAAGTTGGCTGACGCATATTTTTCCAGCTTAATTGGCTTCTTTTCATTATTTTTGATAGTGCTCCATTGCTCTATTACATTCTCCTTATTCCATGCTTTGTAAAAAAGAGTAACCTCTACCGCATACACCGGGTCTCTTAATACCACCGAAGTCAGGGTAGTATTATCATCTATCTTTTTAGTATTATGCGATACATATTTCAGTTCCAGCGAATTGTTGCCATCGGCATGCGTTACTTCTATTGCAGGCTCTGCAAGGTTAAATGTGCCGGCAGGAGTGTAAGCATTAATGCCATCCCGGTTACCATTATATTGTTGTACTACTGCGGCGTATTCCTGCGCATTGTTCAATCGTTTTCCAAAATGGACGATATTCAGCCGGTTGTCCTTATCGGTTTGTAATACTAGCGCGTTGTCTTTGGTTTCTACTGCAATGGTCTTCGGTGCTTGTGCCAAGACGGTATTGATAATGGTGAAGAGAAAAATACAAACTCCTAATACTTTTACTCCTGTACTATTCATCCTTCGATGCATGTGCTTGTTGTTAGTGTTTTATGTAAAAATGGCTTTTTGGTGTACTTAATTAAATTGTATAGTTGTATGGAGCTGCAGCAATCGTCTCGTATTCCTTGCAGTTGCATATTCCGCAATAAAGATAATTATGCGGGGCAAATTTTTACTTTTTTCCAAAAACAAGTCAGAAACCTTACAGAACAGGATAATCTGTATCAATGGAAGTCTGATTACCATTAACCAAAACATAAACTCAGAAAGCCTGGCTTCCTGTCATGATAACTTTTCATCCCGGTTACCCCACACTTCTCTCATTACTTCATTTAAATCCCTTAATGCCTGTTCGCAATCTCCAAAAAAAGAGGAGCCGTGCATGGTTGCTAATGTTGCAGGCTGCAGGGCAGCCAACTCATAGAGCATGTGTTTGGTTCTATGGTTATAAGGGGTATACTCCATAAGCGGACCTGCTTCATAAAACAGCATGGATGACTTATGTGCCTCTAATATGTCTTTGTCTGTAAGTGCAACCAGATCTCCGTTTTGATGAAACAGGTCGGAGCAAAGTAAGGTTCTATTTGTTTCTTCAAACATTACTCCGGCATCCCAGCCATGTGGCAGGTGCGGTGTAGTTATAAAACGGAACTTGCGCTTTCCTGTTTGCAGAACGTCGTTTGTTTTCATAGCAAAGGCCGGGCGCAGGGCAAAATCAGACATATTCACTATAGCGCTTATTTCGCTGCAAACTGGTCTGGCATTGGGAGCAACTTGCAGCCAGTCGTTTAAAGCGCCGCATTCATCTACCTCAAAGTGGCTATAACCAATCCATCGCAGTAGTTTGGGGGCAATCAGTGTTTTAACGGCTTCATGCAACAGGGGGAACATTTGTTTTAAACCGGCATGATAGAGTAAAGGTTCATCATCTTTAATCAGAAAATGATTAAACTGCAGTTGGATATCGGGTACAAATACTGAAATACGATAAACATCCGGGGCTATTTCGTTGATCTTATACATGAACTGAATTTTTGGAAGTGAAGTGGATTGATTGGTTATTGTAATAGTATATGGCTTATCTAAATTAGTTTTCTTTACCGGAATTTTATGAATAGCTGTAAAAATATTTCTATCAGAAGATATCTAACTAATGAGGCCGGTTGTTTGTTGTTGGCTGCTACAACAGGAGGTGCACCACCCGGCTATCAATGAGTACAATTTCAATTAATTTCTATTTATCACTTTAAATATCTATTGTAATGACCAGCTAATCATTGTAACACAACTACAATGTAAAAGCTCCTGATTACAGGAGCTTTTACATTGTATGACTTTAGAGCTACACTATATTTCTTCTTTCTGTATATTCTTTTCTTCTTCCCTGCTTACTACCTTCACTTTTATATTATCCAGCTTAGGCTTAATATTCTGGTTGACCCTGAAAAGATTATCCGGATCATATTTCGTTTTTATGGCTGCAAGTTTATCGTAATTGCTGCCATAGGTAGCTTTTATTCTGTCTTCGCCCTCTTCCATCATAAAGTTGATATAAGCACCACCGGCAGAGTAAGCATGCATATCAGACCAGTAGTTTCTTGCCCAATTGACAATAGCATTTCTATTATCTGGATCAGGGTCTATGCCGGCAATAATCATAGCCCAGTTTGTGCTGCGATAGTTCCAGGCAGTCTCATCAGCGGCTATACGAGAAGCTGCTCCATTAACAGGATACATGTGCATGGTTGAAAGCGGTGTAGGCATTTCCATTCCATGCTGTACATGCAGGTCTATTGCTTTTTCGCTGAGCTCATCTACAAAATCTGCCTTCCAGTACCATTGTAATCCCGGTGGCATCAGTGCATCAAACATCGTTTGCAGTGCCGGATAAGGAATAGGTCCGCACCAATCTAAAGCAGGTGTTTTAAAGTCACGGACAGGTTTAAAGGTTTCTGCTGCATTGTCCATATTACCATTATAGCACCATACCACACAACACATTTTCTTCAGGTGTAATTCTTCCGGGAAAGGGGCAAAAGGAGGCACGGTGAGAAAGGCAAAAAAGCCACTTAAGGCTTCAGGGGCGTTGAGTATAAAATCCCGATACCAGGTCAGCACTTCTTTTGATTCGCTGATAGGGTACATTATAGGTCCGCCATATACCGTATCGGCAGGCTGTAGTTTAAACAGGAATGATACCACTACGCCAAAGTTGCCACCGCCGCCCCGCAGCGCCCAAAAGAGATCAGGGTTTTCAGTAGCTGAGGCTTTTACATAACTGCCATTTGCCAGCACAACGCTTACTTCCAGCAGGTTGTCTATAGCAAGACCGTATTGCCTTGTAAGATAGCCAAGACCGCCACCAAGTGTTAGTCCTGCAACCCCCGTTGTTCCAAAAATACCTGAAGGAACTGCCATGCCAATAGCATGAGTAGCATGATCAAGCTCTTTCAGCAGGCAGCCACCCTGTACAAGGGCTGTTTTTGCAACCGGATCGATATGAATGCCTTTCATTGGAGAAAGGTCTATAACAAGCGCTCCGTCTGCCACGCCAAGACCAGCGGCATTATGTCCGCCACCGCGTACCGATAATAAAATATTGTTGTCTCTTGCAAAGTTTACACAGGCTATCACATCTGCAACATCTTTACATGTGGCTATAGCGTCAGGATATTTATCTATCATTCCGTTATACACTTTTCGTGCATCATTATAGGCAGTATCCTCTTTTGTAATCAGCTTGCTTTGCAGGCTGGTTTGTAGTTGGTTGATTTGTTCGTTAGTCATATGGCATATTTTAGTATGAAGGAAATAGAGAATGCAGAAGGCGCTAACAATGGGGTTTTAATAAAAAGCAACAAGCAATTGATCGATAGAAATAAATACTGAAGGATGCAACGGAATAATGCCAGACGAAGCTATAGACGGGGCTAAATGATTTGTAAAAGCAATTTACCTTAGAGGTAAAGGTAGATTTTTATTAAGAAAGAATAATTTATTCTGGCTGATTGGCATGCCTGGTAAGCCAATAGATAGTCGTAAGATTTATTAGTTTTAAAAGCTAATGTCTCAAGGAAATCAGCTTCTAATAATTCAACAACCTTCAGGGATTGCCGTCTGATTATGCGTACTGCCGCGGCTACAGGCAACGCTGCGGCTATTCATATTGAAGCCCTTAGGCTTTGCCACATTATAGCTATTCGGCGCTTCCGAAGGATCATCTCCGGACATCCTGCGAGAAAGGCGCCAGTCTAATAGCGCAAGGGCACGGAATGAAGGAAAAACAAAACATCCGGCCATCAAACTAATGATAACCGGATGTTTATTATTGAAAAAGGTTAGCTATTGTGCTTTATGCAATCTCCCACACTTCTTTACCTCTTAATAGTTTGTCCAAGTCGCCTTTGCCTTTGGTAGCGACAGTTTCTTCTATCTGCAGGCGCATTACGTCTTCGTAGCAGGCGCGCCCAGTTTCGTAGAATACCCCGAATGGACGCGGGAAATGTCCTTCTACACGTGGATCGTCGAACATGCGGATGAGCAACTGTGCTTTGTAAAAGTCTTTTTCATCGTGAATCCATAGGTCGTCCAGGCTTGCTTCTTCGCCAATAGTTACCACTACAGGTTTCAAACCATCCAGCTTAATGCCTTTCTGTCCCGTAGCGCCAAACACCAGTGGTTTACCTTGCTCCAGGAACAAGGTTTCTTCCGGCTTAGTAGTTTTCTCAGTAAATATTTCAAATGCGCCATCGTTGAAGATGTTGCAGTTTTGATAGATCTCCAGGAAAGAAGCGCCCTTATGCGCATGGCTGCGCAGTAACATTGCCTGCAGGTGCTTAGGATCGCGGTCCATACTGCGGGCAATAAAAGTAGCGTCGGCACCCATTGCCAGAGCCAGTGGGTTGAACGGATGGTCAATGCTGCCATATGGGGTGCTCTTGGTTACCTTTTGTTCTTCGGATGTGGGTGAATATTGCCCTTTGGTCAAACCGTAGATCTGGTTGTTGAACATCAGGATATTCACATCAAAATTGCGGCGCAGTAGGTGAATGGTATGGTTGCCGCCAATGCTCAGGCGAGTCGCCATCGCCGGTTACGATCCATATGCTCAGCTCCGGGCGGGTAGCTTTCAAGCCACTCGCAATAGCCGTAGCACGGCCATGAATGGAGTGCATGCCATACGTATTCATATAATACGGAAAACGGCTGCTGCAGCCGATACCGCTGATAATGACTATATCTTCTTTAGGAATGCCAAGGGTAGGCATTACCTTTTGTACCTGTGCTAATATGGAATAATCACCACAGCCAGGGCACCAGCGTACTTCCTGGTCGGTGGCAAAATCTTTTGCTGTAAGCGCAACTGCCGGTTTTTGTTTTACCCCGTTTGCTATTGCTACATCATTCATCTGTATAATAAAATTTCGGGTGCAAAGGTACGAATGTGGAAAGGTTTATTATTTACGTTTTACGTTATAAGTTTTACAACATTTGCCCCCAACCCCTAAAGGGAGAATGCCCCCAGCCCCTAAAGGGGAGTAAAGGCAAGTTCAAGGTAAGGGGCGTTTGTATATGGAGTAAATGGCAAGTTACCTGAGCGTTGATCAGGTGTTAGTATGGAGGAGATATGGTATAAGTTAAGTATAAGTTAGGTATAAGTTAAGTATAAGTTAGGTATAACTGGGTATAGCCAGGGTATAGCCAGGGCTTTTCAATATAGGGAAGGGGGAAAAGTCAGGGATTCAGGATATACGAATTACGGATTTCGATTTATGATTTATGCTGTTTGATATTAAACCTGCCTGATTACTATAGTATCCATCCATTTTTCAAATATGCTTTTGACCACTATATTTTCTTTTTGAATACTTCCATTAACGAGGGGAAAAGAAGGGTATTACTTATTATAATTTGTATTTTTACGAGGACATTAATGCATTAACTAAAATAACACTTCCCTATGAACCGTCTTTTATGCTTGCTTTCAATTGTTTTGATTCACTATTCAGCTATCAGCCAGGCTGAGAAAAAACATGATGTTGTTACAAAAATTAATGGTGATGAGCTTTCAGGGAATGTACTGGAAATTGGTGACAGCGCTATACGTTTTACGTATACTGGTGAGACGCTGGTATATAATATTAAGAAGTCGGAAATCAGTAAGATCACTTTTGCCAGTGGCAGAGTACAGGATTTTGCTAAACAAACTACACCGGCTTCAAACACTGCTGTATCCAGCCCTAATGTGCAAACAGTTCCTGATGAAGAAAGGCGCAACAAAGTAGCTATTCTTCCATTCACTTTTTTAAAAGACGGGGAAGTAACAGCACAAGAAGTAAGTGAAGAAGTACAAAATAAATGCTATGATATGTTAAGCAAACATTCCGGTATATACACAATTGTTATCCCTCGTAATACAAATGTAAAGATGAACCAGGCAGGTATTACCAAGGCTACTATTATGAACTTTACTATGGATGACATTTGTAAAACCTTAGGTGTAGAATACATAATAGATGGCATGGTATCGCAAAACCGCACTAACGAAAGCACTCATGGCAGCACTAATTATGATAGTAAAAGCAAAAAGGACTATGACAAGTCAACTAACAAAAGTACAAGTAGTTCTGGTAGTTTTTCTTCAACCACTTCTCAAAACTATGAAACAACAATTGATATGAAAGTTTACAACGATAAAGGGGAGGTTATGTATAACCAGAACAAAAAGTCTTTCTGGAGCGGCAGGGATGCTTACAAAAATACCCTCGAATACTTATTAAAACGCACTCCATTTTATACCAAATAATGTTTTTGATTGAGATAAGAGCTTAATGCGGTTGTACAAATGACTGAGTGTTGGCACTTACGGCAATGTAAGTTATAGTTAGGGAGTATTTTATTCTCCAATAGCCATATCCGGAAGAAATAATATTTTTTAAGCCTTGTTTATGCTTATGCCACTGTTGTTACTAATTTTTACGATACAGGAGCTTGTGTAATTTGTTGGTGAAGTACCCCCTTCAGAGAAAAATGCATGCTTAGCAAATGCTTCAAGCTCCCTTTTACTACCATCCATGGGTTGGCAATAAAAGGAAGCGGGTATCGTATTTAATAATCACTTTTTCTTCTGCCAAAGGTGAAGGAGTGTGCAATGCGAAAGCCGAAGGTGTTGACAGGATATGGTCCAAAGCTATGCTCATAGCGCAGGGATAGATTGAACTGAATTCCAGCTGGATCAAAAAGATAACCCACACTCACCCCTGCCGCAGGGCCAGCAACTTTTATGTGGGCGACATCATTGCCATTCTGTACCGGATTACCGTTGGGATCATACTCTTCTATGCTGGAAGATCCGAACATATACCCTGCATTGGGCTCTACATACAACCCGGCTCCACCGCCATTGAGTGTATGGCGATAACCAGCTAATACCGGTATTAAGCCTAAGCCCTCATCATACTCATTTATATAATACTGCAAACCACCTTCAAGCGTTACATAATTAGCTTCGGAAACCGGTGTACTGAAGTTTAAGAATGCGCCAAAGCCGTTCTTTTTAAAACCCTTTAGCGACACATGATTTACTTCCATTTGAGCATTGGAAAAAAGATAACCGGATAATAGCAAACACAGCAGGAGCATGTGTTTTTTAAGGTTAATAAACACGATTGGTTAATATTAGATTTTAGTAATTACGCAAAGAAAAAGGGTAATACGAATATACGGTTATTATTATGCGTATTCTAATGCAGTTTTAAGCTGGGGAATGGCGGTATGGGAGGAGTGGAAATATCTAAATATTCATAAAAATGTTGTAGAACATAGCACTTAGTACAATGTAACATAAATAATTTGTAGAGTTATGGCATACATCAAAGTATAATTAAACGGTGATCAATGTACTACCCACAGATGCCTCCTTCATCAGCAGGACAAAGGCTGTGTTTGATTATAGAATTTAACTTTGCCATAATGCAAATACTATTAGTATTTATACTCACCTACTACTTCAGTTTATTTATGTTACAGTGTACTCAGTACAGTGTCAACTAAGTTTGTTTTAGTTTAGAACAAAACTTTGTGGGTGCTGTGAACTCAGCAGATGTTTTAAGTACAAGTTCTTACAGATAGTTCTTGTCTTTCTTTTTTCTCTTGAAAGAAAAAAGAAACAAAAAAGTTCAAGCACGGCATGATCGCTCCGCGCATCCGTGCAGGCCAGCGCCTCCCCATTGCCTAAGGTGCAGCTTTATATTGGGTGGCAATGTTGGGCTAACATAGTGTACTACATTATTGGTGGATATTTAATGATGAGGTTGGTTGCCTTTGGCCTTATACTTTGAACAGCGGAGGCATACTTAGCAGCGATTGGAAAGGTGGATACGTAGCTCACTGAAGGTTGGAGGATTTATGTTTACCGGGGGGAGAATACTCTTTAAGTTAGCTTCTATTTGGGAGGCTTGATTTATTTGATAGTAGATGTTTATTGTAAAGCTATTTAGTTGACAGTGTATTTAGTTTAATAAATGTTTATTAGCTCTTCGGACCTTAAAAGGGTAGGCAGCAATGAAACTGATTGATATAAAAGTCTATTAATCTGTACTTTAGTCCGTGTTATTTGTGTTCCTTCATCTGTGTCTTACGCCTTATTATTCCATTCTTATATCCTTTATCTTACTCATTACAGCAGCTACAATCTTATCGCAGTAAACAAGGTTGAACTCATAAATGTCAGCTACTGAATAAAGCTGTTCTATCTCCCTTCGCAACATCAACCTGGCACGGTTAAGTCTTACTTTCACATTAACAGGACTTGTTTTTATCAACTCTGCTGTTTCGTTTACCGATAGACCAGCTAATTCTCTAAGTGCAAAGGTAAGCCGGTAATCTTCAGGTAGTTTTTGCAAAGCGCTTTCAATCACCTGGTTCAATTCTTTTTTAAGAAATGCCCTTGCGCTATCATTATAACTGTAAGGTAAGTTCATGAAGTTGGTATTATTATTTACAACTGCATCATTGTTCTGTTCATATTTGTAGCTTCCTTTTCGCGCTTTATGATAACACTGATGAAGCATTATCTTTATCAGCCAGGTTTTAAATACAGCAGGATGTTCCAGCTTTTTCAAGTGCTGATAGGCATTGATGTAGGTCTCCTGCATCAGGTCTTCCGTATCCTGATGGTTAAATCCATAAGCCCTGCCTGTTTTATACAACAGTGCATTGAATCTGCGTATCAGTAGTTCAAAACAGGCAGTATTACCTGCCAGCACTTGCGCTATTACTTCCGCATTAGTGTACTGAACAGCAACATTAAGTACATTATCCATACTATTCTTCTATACCAATTTTATGTTTTAAAATCAAACTGCCACCTATGTAGTTACCAATCACCATACAAGTTACTAAAAAAGCTTTAGTTACCAATATTGTTGTGGAAACAACAGGTAATTGTGGAAATCTTTTATAAACACTGCAGGCCATAACCGTATAAATAATAATGATGGTAATATTGATGCCACCATGCAGTAATGCCTTTTTTATCGCCTGTCTATTTTCAGGAGCTATGCTAATTATATCTAAAGACCCAAAGAGAATAGAAAGCCAGCCGGTAACAACTGCTCCTGCTAAAGCATAAAAAGATGCAAATACAAATGAGGTGTTGCCTGTAAAATAATAAATGGCATAACATACCACATCCATTGGCAATAAAGCCGAAGGGAAATGAATGAGCATCATATGCAGCGGGTGTTTAAATACTGTTACCATAGTATAGTTAAAACTCAGGCAAATACAAATATCAACAACGCTACGAAACCACTTACTGCCAGTAAAGCATGTAATACGGCAACTCCAACAGGACTGTTTTTCTTGTTCATATCCCTGATAAACATATAAAAGCCTCCAAGTGCTGCCAATACAAATAAGATAAGGCTTATAGTTGGTGCATTTGTACGATGATTAACTGTGTACACGATCAACAGCACCAATGCTATGGCTGCAAATATGCCATGCGAATAGACCACACCTCTCGGTGCATTTCTTTTATTAAGCCAGTTAACGAGAATCGTTATTCCTAAAATTGCTGCTATGGCAAATAAGGCAATGGTAATGTACTGCATGGTTGTAGATGTTGATGTATAAACAATAGAGTAACTAACAGGGAAAAAGGTTACAACCAGCAAGCCCATTTCCCCTTGAGGGGTATTGTAGATGATAATATATTTGTTGATATGGTGCTATAGGCGAGGCCACTGTATATTTACCCCCCCTACATGCCACCTGATGCTAAAGACTACTCCTTAACCCTGTTTTTTACTCAAATACACTACAAAGACGAATGATGAATGTAAGATGGACGTAGGATCATCGAAGGATATACGGCTCAGGTAGGTAGTACGGCTCAGGTAGGGAGAAAGCAAAGAGAAAGGTCTTTCTAATAGTCATTATTTTACAATATTTGGAAAAGCATGTCCTTTTTTGGGAAGCCCTTTCTTTTTTCCTTAAAAGGTTTCATCTTTACATAGTAGAATAATCTATAATTCTATTTGGCATTATTATAGAGATACATTATTTCAAAGTAATGATTTAAGCACTGAATAAATTTGATCTTTAAACTTGAATTACGTTTTTATCAAGTGACCGATTAGAAAGTATTCATTTAAATCTAACCTTTTGGATAAATATATCCAGGTAGCAAAGCCAATCAAAAACCAAAACTATAAACACGGCATCCTAAACTGATTAAAAGTTGAACTTATACCTATAAAATCCAATTTATTATTGCACTTACATGTACACCCGGCAATAACTGCTTTTTACAAAAAAGAAACAAAGAGGTACTACATTTTTAAGTAATAATATTTAGCGACAATGGGATATTGAATTTACAGTAATCACTGTTAGGGAGTGCTGTGCCATGCTGTCAACAATTTTACACATATATGAAAAAGGCTCTTGATTCATTGCTCGGCACTAAACCAAAACACTTTGCTAAAAAGAAAACTTACAAAAGCTTATTCTCCAAAAGGATCATTAATTTAATCCTTTCAATTTTAACTGTTGGCATTGTCAATTATGCTAATGCGCAAAATGCAATTATCACAGAAAACCAACTGCCAGGGAACCCTGCCTCTGAATGGGATATTTCCGGAGCAGGCGATCTCTCTATCCAGGGGTTTGCCACTGATATAAGTGTAAACAAAGGCGAAACGGTACATTTTAAAATTAAGACTGATGCCAGCAGTTACACTATTAACATTTACCGGTTAGGTTATTACGGGGGGAATGGTGCCCGGAAAGTAGGCGCAGGTGTGATTACAACGTCGCTGCCGCAAGTTCAGCCTGCAGACCTATATGATCCCTCCACAGGACTGACTGACTGTGGCAACTGGTCGGAATCTGCACATTGGGATGTGCCGGCTAATGCTGTTTCAGGTTATTACATCGCCCGTTTGCAAAGAAGTAATGGCGGTGCAAGTCATATTGTTTTTATTGTAAGAGATGATGCAAGTCATTCCAATCTTTTTTTCCAATCATCCGATGCTACCTGGCAGGCGTACAATAATTATGGCGGAAACAGCCTTTATGTAGGCAGCACCAGTTTCCCTGGTGGTCATGCCGCTAAAGTGAGTTATAACCGTCCTTTTCTTACCCGTAATGGTGGAGGCGGAGGCGGAGAATCTGAGGACTGGCTGTTCAATTCTGAATACCCCATGATTCGCTGGATTGAGAGTAACGGCTATGACGTAACTTATACTACTGATGTAGACGTAGCACGCCGGGGCAACTTAATCCTTAACCATAAAGTATATATGTCTGTAGGGCATGACGAATACTGGTCTGCTGAACAGCGCAAAAGTGTTGAAGACGCCCGTGCTGCCGGCGTGCACCTCGCTTTTTTTGGTGGTAATGAATGCTACTGGAAAACACGCTGGGAAAACAGTACTGCCGGAACAAGCACTCCTTACCGTACGCTCGTTTGCTATAAGGAAGGTACTTTAGGAGAGAATCAATGTAATACTAAATGTGATCCTACATCTGGTGTATGGACCGGACTCTGGCGTGATGGCGATCCTGCTGTTTATGGCGCTAATGATGCCTTCAGACCAGAAAATACCCTCTCAGGCCAGATCAGCTGGGATGGCACCATAGGTACCATACAAGTACCTGACACTTATAAGAACCTGCGGTTCTGGAGAAACACCAGTGTTGCCACCCTGGGAGCCGGGCAGACGGCCAGTTTAACCCCAAACACACTGGGGTATGAGTGGGATTATGAGCAGTATTTTGATAGTTATCCTGCGGGGCGCATAACCATGTCCAGCACCAATTTAGATGGGCATACCCACAAATTATCACTTTACCGCCATAGCAGCGGTGCGCTTGTATTTGGAGCCGGTACTGTACAATGGACATGGGGGCTTGATGGCACGCATGACCGTGGAGGTTCTACTCCTAATACCGCTATGCAGCAGGCAACAGTAAACCTGTTTGCGGATATGGGGGTTCAGCCAGGCACACTTCAGAATGGGCTGGTAGCAGCCACTGCTTCCACCGATAAAACAGCACCCACCTCTATTATTACAAGTCCCGATAACGGCAATTCTTTACCAAGAGGGAAAGTAGTAACCATTACGGGCACCGCAACAGACGCGGGCGGAGGTGTAGTGGCGGGCATTGAAGTATCAACAGATGGCGGTACCACCTGGCACCAGGCCACAGGCACCAGCAGCTGGACTTATAGCTGGACGCCTGCAACCGCAGGTAGTGTTACCATCAAAAGCAGAAGCGTAGATGATATAGGCAACCTTGAAAGCGTTGCTGGTGAAACTTCTTCTAACCAGAAAACAGTAACTGTCACAACAGCATCGGTAACCTGCCCCTGCACTGTTTTCCAACCTACTGACGCACCTGCAACACCAAAAGAAAATGATGGTCAGCCACTTGAGCTTGGGTTTAAGTTCCAGGCAAGCCAGGATGGATATATTACCGCTATCCGCTTCTACAAAGGAGCAGGCACTACAGGCACCCATTCGGGACATTTATGGAGCAGCACAGGCATTTTGCTTGGCAGCATTAGCTTTAACAGTGAGAGTGCATCCGGATGGCAGGAAGCTACGCTGGATAACCCGGTAGCTGTTACTGCGAACACTACCTATATTGCTTCTGTTTTCAGTAGTTCGGGTGATTACTCTTACACTGATCCCTTCTTTACGCAACCACTAGTCAACGGCCCTCTTACTGCTCTTGCAAACGGAACTGACGGACCAAACGGTATTTATAAATACACCGCTGCTCCGGCCTTCCCTGCTGATAATTTTCAAACAAGCAACTATTGGGTAGATGTGGTATTCAATACCAGTGTAGGACCCGACAATACCCCACCCACTGTTCTTTCTGCTTCTCCCTCCAATGGAGCTAGTGGTGTGAATATTAGTTCGGCTATCAACATCACCTTTAACGAGGCAGTGAACGCAGCTACCGTGAATACTTCTACTATTGAGCTGCGTAACGGGTCAAACGTAATCGTATCTTCTACTGTTACTTATAATAGCAGTACCCATACAGCCACCGTAACGCCATCAGCCCTTGCTTATTCAGGTACTTATACTGTTAAGGTAAAGGGAGGCACTACAGATCCCCGCATTAAAGATGTGGCCGGCAATGCACTGGCAAATGATTATAGCTTTAGCTTTAATACCGGTGCGCCACCTCCTCCACCACCAACGGAAGGATCAGGCGGACCTATTCTTGTTGTAAGCAGTACCTCCAACCCTTTCAGCCGCTACCCGGTTGAGATCTTACGTGCGGAAGGCTTAAATGAGTTTAAAGCCATGGATATTTCACAGGTCACCTCCACTGTACTTTCTCAGTACGATGTAGTGATACTGGGAGAGATGCCGCTGTCAGCAGCGAATGTTACGATGCTGAGCGACTGGACAAACGCGGGCGGAACACTCATTTCCTTCAGACCGGATGCGCAATTAGCTTCCCTGATGGGCATTACCCGTAATGGTAGTTCTTCGTTAAGTGATAAATACCTGCTGGTAGATAATTCCACAGTGGCAGGTAAGGGCATCGTTAACCAGTCCATTCAGTACCATGGACCTGCTGATCTGTACACGCTTAATGGCGCCACCAGCATAGCAACCCTTTATTCCAATGCTGCTACTGCTACGCAGAACCCTGCGGTAACAACACGCAATGTAGGTAGTAATGGCGGTGTGGCTATTGCCTTCACGTATGACCTGGCACGTTCAGTCGTTTATACAAGACAAGGTAATCCGGCATGGGCAGGCCAGAAAAGAGATGGACAAATAGACCCCATCCGCTCTGATGACCAGTTCTTCCCTGACTGGGTAGACTTCAATAAGATTGCTATTCCGCAGGCGGATGAGCAGCAGCACTTATTGGCTAACCTCATCCTCAAAAGCAATCTGCATCGTAAGCCATTACCAAAGTTCTGGTTCTTGCCTAAAGGTCTGAAAGCAGCCGTGGTAATGACCGGTGATGATCATGGGGATGCAGGCATGAAGCCCCGCTTTGACATTGATATTTCATCAAGTCCTGCAGGCTGCTCTTTGGATGACTGGGAATGTATCCGCTCTACCGGCTATTTATATGTAGGCTCTACTTTCACCGATATACAGGCAAAGCAATATAGTGACCTTGGCTTTGAAGTGGCACTGCATGTAAACACCAACTGTTCGGATGTAACACCAGGCAGCTACCAGAACTTCATTACAGACCAGATGTCTGTTTTCACCTCTGCCTTCCCGAGTATACCTGTTCCTACCACCAATAGAAACCATTGTATTGCATGGAGCGACTGGAGTACGGTACCGGAGGTAGAAGCAGCCAATGGAATCAGATTGGATGTTAACTACTATTACTGGCCTGGTCCATGGATACAGAACCGTTCCGGCCTGTTCACCGGCTCGGGCATGCCTATGCGCTTCGCAAAGAAAGACGGAACCCTTATCGATTGCTACCAGGCAGTTACACAAATGCCGGATGAATCGGATGAGATATTCCCCCAATTCTGTGATACGCTGTTGGACAGGGCTATTGGTCAGCAGGGCTACTATGGTGTGTTTACTACCAATATGCACTTCGATTATGCGAATCACCCTGGTGCTAATGCAGTAGTTGCTTCCGCAAAAGCCAGAGGCGTCCCTGTTGTAACAGCTAAGCAAATGCTGGACTGGCTGGATGGACGCAACAGTTCTGCCTTTGGTGCAATGACATGGAGTAATAACACACTTAATTTCTCCATTACACCAGGTACAGGTGCACGCAATCTTCAATGTATGTTGCCGGTTGCCGCAGACAGCGGTCAATTAACAACCATAACAAAGGACGGAGCAGCGGTAAGTATCATTAAAAAAGAAGTAATCAAAGGCATTGAATATGCATTCTTCGCTGCTTCTTCAGGTACCTATGCAGCAACTTATGAAGTAGATCATACAGCACCTGTTATCAGCAATGTTGTGGCAAAACCTCATGTCGATGGTACAGCTACCATTACCTGGAAAACAAATGAAGTAGCTAGTTCAAGAGTAGATTACGGTAATAATAAAGATTCTATAACCTCAAATATTACAGATGCAAATCCGGTAACTGACCATACTGTTACATTAAGTGGTTTAACACCGGGTGTTACTTATTATTATCGGGTAACCTCAGCAGATACTGCTGCTAATACAACTACAGCACCTGTAGCAGCAAATGAACCATTAAGCTTTACGATACCATCGCTTTGTGTTGATGATATCATTGCTAATGACTTTAACGCAGGCTCTACCGATGCCAATACTGTAGTATCACTTGAAGGAGATGGAGCAGTAATACTGAAACCAGCCCTGAATGATGAGTTTTCAGGCACTACCCTTTCATCTGCATGGGGATCTGGTGTTTTCACCCCTGGTGGCAGTGGTACCACGGTAAGTAACGGCTCTGTTACAGTTGACGGAACACATGTCTACAGCAACAGCAGCTTTGGCCCAGGCTCAGCCTTAAACTTTACAGCGACATTCAATGCTGCTACCTTCCAGAACATAGGTTTCTCTGGTGACCAGGGATTAAATGATGCTCCCTGGATAACCATTGGACAAGGCAACACTGCCGGTACGCTGTCTTTGAGAAATTCGGATGGTAATTCAGTAAGCTTCGGGGCAGGATTAATAGGATCAGCGCACAGATTCCGCCTGCAATGGAACGCTACTAACTTTGAAGTGTATGTAGATGGCAGCACGACATCTGCAGCTACGCTTTCCTTCACCGTTAGTCAGAATATGTTTATTCAGATAAGTGACTTTAATACAGGCGATGGTACATTATCCGTAGACCGGATGCGTGTTAGTCCTTATGCCACATCAGGCACTTACACATCACGTGTTTTCGATGGCGGTGAGCGTAAAGACTGGGGACTCATTAGCTGGAGTGCCGATACACTAACCGGTACAAGCATAGGTATTTCAGTTCGTACAGGCAATACACCTGTACCTGATGGTAGCTGGACTGCTTTTGCTCCTGTAACCACATCAGGTGATAGTGTGCATGCAAGCTCAAGATATATTCAGTATAAAGCTGATTTACAGACATCCGATATGAATGTAACACCATCTTTACAGGATATTTCTATTAGCTGTTCTACCGGCACCACTCCGATATCAATCACTACACAACCGCAATCACAAACAGTATGCTCAGGTACTAATGCAAGCTTTACTGTTGCTGCAGGTAATCCAGCCCCAACTGTACAATGGCAATCAAGCATAAATGGTACTACCTGGACTGATATTAATGGTGCCACCACGGCTACTCTTACATTTGTTGCTGCTGCAGCAGACAACGGTAAACAATACCGTGCTGTATGTACCAATACTTCCGGTTCAGTAAATTCCATAGCGGCTGTTCTTACTGTTAATGCCGGGTTCACTTCTATAAGTTCGAATGTAACAAGCGCTAGCAGTTGTGCAAATGATGGTGCTATAATGCTAAATGTTACCGGTGGAAGCTCGCCGTTTACATACAGCCTGAATAATGTTGATTACATAACCAACAACAGTTTGGCGGGTCTTACTGCCAGTACTTACACCGGTTGGGCTAAAGATGCAAACGGATGTAAAGACAGTTTGTTAAATATTGTCGTTACTAAACTTGCTTCGATAACTGTAAATGCAACCATAACGGCTGCCAGCAGTTGTGCAAATGATGGTAATATAACGCTTACTGCGGGTGGAGGTGCATCACCGTATACTTACAGTATGAATGGAACTACCTTTGTTTCCTCTAACACGTTTACTAATCTGGCTGCCGGTACTTATACCGGGTACGTAAAAGATGCAAGAGGATGTATACAAAGCTTATCAAATATTAGTGTAACTAAACTTGCTGCTATAGCCATTAATGCAACCAAAACGGTTGCCAGCAGTTGTGCAAATGATGGTACAATAGCCCTGACTGCAACCGGTGGTGGATCACCGTATACTTACAGCCTGAATGGTACAACCTTTGTTTCCTCTGGTACGTTTACAAGTCTCGCTGCCGGTACTTATACCGGATATGTAAAAGATATGAGAGGATGTATACAGAGTTTATCAAATATTGTTGTAACTAAACTTGCTTCTATAACTATCAATGCAACTATAACGGCTGCAAGTAGTTGTGCAAATAACGGTGCAATAATACTCAATGCGGGCGGAGGTGCATCCCCTTATACCTACAGTATGAATGGAACTACTTTTGTTTCCTCTAACACGTTTACTAATCTGGCTGCCGGTACTTATACCGGATACATAAAAGATGCAAAGGGATGTATACAGAGCTTATCAAATATTGTTGTTACCAGACTTGCTCCTGTAACTATAAGTGCAACCAAAACGGCTGCCAGCAGTTGCGCAAATGATGGTGCAATAACACTGACAGCAAGCGCAGGTACATCACCTTATACTTACAGTCTGAATGGATTTACTTTTGTTTCCTCCGGTACGTTTACCAATCTGGCTGCCGGTACTTATAACGGGTATGTAAAAGACGCAAAAGGATGTGTGGGCACCTTGAATTTTATTGTTGTCGCAAAAACCACATTCACTGCAACTGTAAGCAAAACAAATGTTACCTGTAAGGGTGCTAACAATGGTACTATTACCGTTAATATAACCGGAGGGATCTCACCGTTTACTTACAGTATAGATGGAGTTCATTTTGTAACTTCCAACAGTTTCACCAATCTGTCTCCGGGTACTTATACTGCTACCGTTAAGGATGCAAAAGGATGTATCAAAACTGTAACAGGGATCAGTGTTACAGAATCATCTGTATCTTGTTTCCTCACTTTCAGGACCCAAAGCTTCACAAGCAATTCTATCAGTTCAAGCACTGACGTATTGGACGCAATTGTGAGTCCTGATCCGAGTGTAAGTGACTTTAACCTGGTTGTTAAAGGAAACAGCAAGGAAAAAGTATCTGTAAGGATTATGGATGTATATGGAAGAATAATTAAAGAAATGAGTGGATTTACCTATCAAACATACCGGTTTGGGCAAGAATTCGCATCAGGCACTTACATCATTGAAGTAGTGCAGGGATCGGACCGAAAGGTATTGAAGGCAGTAAAGCTGTAGAAGACATATGATAGATTCTTCTTGCAGATAAAACAAAAACAGCAGCTTCGGCTGCTGTTTTTGTTTTATACTATACAGTACAGATAGATGTTGTTAGCAGTGATACACCGTACCAAGAAGTGCCATCCATGCACTAATCCCCAGTATCCTGTGGATTGTTTAACGGCCCGAAATGCCTCCTGTTCAATATGACAGTGCTGTTGTTTGGGCGCCTTGCACAGGCTTAGCTTAGACCAACACTGATGGTGGAATGCAGCTGATTGCCACACAACGCATAGTATATCTCGCGGGCTCCTGTGTCCACCGTCTGAAATACTTTGACGTATTCAAATTGTAATAGTTAGTACTTATACTATTTTCAATTAAGTAGCCCGAAGGGTCCTCTGGGCACGGTATGCTTTGAAGGCCTAAAGGTTTCCTGTGCCTGCACCTTGGGGCCTGACGCTTAGACCAGTTAGTCCATTTGCATCTGGTTTTAATTGTTTACGGCAACCCCCTCTAAGTTTCTTCACCTGAGCGCCCACTTCTCCACTCCGAAACTTCCCTTTTCAAGAGCTATACCTATGTTATACTTAACTTATACCTGAGTTATACTTAACTTATACTTAACTTATACCGTATCTCCTCCATACTAACACCTGATCAACGCTCAGGTAACTTCCCATTTACTCCATATACAAACGCCCCTTACCTTGAACTTGCCTTTACTCCCCTTTAAGGGGTTTGGGGCTTTCATCCGTCAGCATTTCTTTACCTTGCACCCATCAAAACTGCACCTATGGAGTATGTCATAAAGAACGCAGCCATTGTAAATGATGGCACCATCACACATGGCGATGTATGGATAAGGAACCATCGTATTGAAAAAATAGATGGACAAATAAATGTGCCGTATGCCGCAACAGAGATCAATGCCTCCGGACTGTATTTGCTACCTGGCGCAATTGACGACCAGGTACATTTTCGCGAGCCGGGATTAACGCACAAAGCCACCATTTATACCGAAGCCAAAGCAGCCGTAGCAGGCGGTGTAACCTCCTTTATGGAAATGCCCAATACGGCCCCACCTGCACTCACACAAGAATTATTGGAAGAGAAATATAAAACCGCTTCTGAGTTTTCGCTGGCAAACTACTCATTCTTTATGGGCACCTCTAACGATAATATAGATGAGGTGATGAGGACCAATGATAAAAAACAGGACATATGTGGTATAAAGATTTTCATGGGCTCCTCCACAGGCAATTTGCTGGTAAATAATCCTTTGGTATTGGACAAGATATTCAGAGATAGTGAACTGCTCATTGCTACGCACTGCGAAGATGAAAGTATTATTAAGGCAAACCTGGAGTGGCTGAAGAACCAGAAGGAAACATTAGAACCATCAGACCACCCCGTTATACGTAATGAAGAGGCTTGTTTTGAAGGGAGCTTTAAAGCCATCCAATTTGCGAAGAAGCACAACAGCCGGTTACACATTCTGCATATTACCACCACCAAAGAACTGCAACTGTTTACCAATATGGTGCCGCTGGAAGACAAGCGCATAACTGCAGAAGTATGTGTACATCACCTGCACTTTACCGCAGATGATTATGCGCTGTTGGGCAACCTGATCAAATGCAATCCTGCTATCAAAGCACCTAACCACAAAGCAGCTTTATGGGAAGCCCTGCTGGACGACCGGCTGGATGTAATAGCCACCGACCACGCTCCTCATACCTGGCGCGAGAAGAATGAGCCGTATGAAAAAGCGCATGCCGGACTTCCATTAGTGCAACACTCCCTATCGCTGATGCTGTATTATGTGCAACAAGGAAAAATAAGCATTGAGAAAGTAGTGGAAAAAATGAGCCATGCAGTAGCCAGATGCTTTAACATAAAAGACCGCGGCTATATACGCGAAGGCTATTATGCCGATCTCGTGCTGGTTAATAGGTCCCGATCTTTTACTGTAGATACAGAGAATATTCTGTATAAATGCGGCTGGAGCCCCCTGCAGGGAACGGTAATACCCGCAACCATCACCCACACTTTTGTAAACGGCAACCTGGTGTACGAAGAAGGTGATTTTAATGAGTCTTATACTGGTATGCGGCTGAAGTTTGCACGGTAGTTTCTCACCGATAATACAGTAGGTTTTTCACAGAAGACACTCACAGATTCCGTGACCTGCGGGCAGAGGAGCACAGATGAACAGCAAAATCCTACAACTTATTTGTGCAGATATGTACTATCAGAGAGATTCTATGAGGCAGCTTTATATTGACAGCCAAATAAGTGGAGAATGGCATGATATTTAAATAGTTATTTATATACATAACTATTCATTAAACAATAACCTTTAAAAGTTCCCTTATGCGATTATTTGGTATTATTCTCATTATAGTGGGTGTACTAATGCTCATCTTCACCAACATCAGCTTTACCAAAGAAGAAAAGGTAGTAGATGTTGGACCTTTGGAAATAAACAAAAAAGAAAAGCATACTATTAATTGGCCAAATTATGCAGGTGGTATAGCCGTTGTAGCTGGCATAGCATTAATTGTATTAGATAAAAGAAAGGCTTGATAATATTTTGGTGAAGAAGGTAAATGTGATAGCCAATAAAAGCATCATGCTGGTAGCGTGATGCTTTATTTTTTTGTTACTATTACTATAAACCTACTATCTCCTCCTAGATTTAGTAGTGACTGTAAGCAATAACAGAAATTGGTACAGCAAGTAAATGAGCTTAACTGCTACTTAAAAAGTAAATGGGTTAGTTGCTGATTTATAATGAATAATACATTTGTATGAGAAGTTTGGAATAGCTGTTAACATCCATTCTGCATTACACATCCTAAAGTATGGAAGAAAGAATTATAAGGACACGAAAAATTAATCGAAAGGCTATTATAGCTATAGGGATTACTTGTTTAATTTGTTGGACCTCCGCTTTTTTGGCAATAAAAGTTTTAAGTGACTATGCAGGTGGGCTTTTTATCTGGCTTCCGTTTGTGTTAGGCGCAACATCAACTATGATTTATGGTTACAATACCAATAAAGAAAAACGTGAACTTTTTAATATTTCTCTACTGACACTCCTTGTATTTTGCTTAGGACTTTTAATGTTTGCGTGGGAAGGCGTTATCTGTTTAATTATGGCATTGCCTGTTGGATTATTTTTTACGTGGCTTGGACATTTGGCTGGCTACAAGATTATCAAAAACACAATCACTAATACGCCTGTTACAATCATTTTTCTTTTTCTATCTGTTCCTGCATTTATGGCTTTTGAAAATACACAGCCGCTCAAAGAAGAACTCCGTTTTGTAACAACTTCTGTAGAAATTAATGCATCTCCAGAACAGGTTTGGAAGAATGTAATTGCATTTCCACAACTTAAAGACCCGACAGAATTTGTTTTTAAAACTGGAATCGCATATCCAATCAACGCAACTATAGAAGGAAAAGGCGTAGGTGCTGTAAGGCATTGCAATTTTACAACCGGAAGTTTTGTAGAGCCTATTACAGTATGGGATGAGCCAAGACTATTAAAATTTTCAGTAGCCAATCAACCAGAACCTATGAAGGAACTAAGCTTTTACGATATCCATCCAAATCATCTTCATGGGTATTGGGTTTCAAAGCAAGGACAATTCAAATTGACTCAACTTTCAAATGGACATACATTGCTTGAAGGGACAACCTGGTATATTAATAAAATAAGACCAGGTTTTTATTGGACTATCTGGAGCGACTACATTGTTCATAAAATACATCAAAGGGTTTTGGAACATATTAAGACACAAACGGAACAATAAAGGCGGGAAAGGGCGAAATATTGGTTAAAACACAAAGGAAGAGCGCCATGCATTAGCATGGCGCTCTTTGTTTAACAATATTATTGTCTCTAATAATGCCATCTCACAAACGCTTCCATTGCAGCATATCTCGTCATACCTAATTCTGCATACAAGTCTGCGGTATTACTGTTGCGGGCTTCGGCACGCTGCCAGAACTCGCGATTATCCGTTCCCTGGAAAGGCACCGTATCTTTCTGGCTTTGATGGATGAAGATACCATTACGCTTTTTCACCACCTGGTCTGGGCTCATTGGAATTGCCATTTCTATATCGGCAATATCCCACTCCTGCCAGGCACCTTTATACAGCCATACCCAGCAGTCTGGTATCCAGTTTTCTCCCGCTTTCTTCAGGCGGCGCAGGCTTTCAAATACAATATCCAGGCATACCTTGTGTGTACCGTGTGGGTCGGCAAGGTCACCGGCAGCGTATATCTGATGAGGCTTTACCTGTTGCAGCAAGTCCATTGTTATACGGATATCCTCCTCTCCCATCGGCTTCTTTTCAATGGTGCCGGTTTCATAGAAAGGCAGGTTTAAGAAATGGATCTGGTTATCATTCAGGCCCACATATTTACAGGTAGCTTTTGCTTCGCTGCGGCGTATTAAGCCCTTTATCTGACGAATGGTTGGTGTATCACTTTGGTTCTTCTTCTTTGCAGAAAGGAAAGCTTCGGCTTCTGCCAGTAAATGCCTGCTTTTAGAAGAATCATTACCAATAAGGTCTTCAAAGTTAGCAGCGAAATCTACAAAGCGGGTTACAAACTCGTCCGTCACGGCAATGTTACCACTGGTTTGATAGGCAACATGTACCTCATGTCCCTGGTCGTGCAGGCGCATAAATGTGCCTCCCATACTAATAATGTCATCATCCGGGTGTGGCGAGAATATTAAGCAGCGCTTTGGATATGGCACACTACGCTCGGGATGTGCCGGTATAAAAGCATTGGGCTTCCCACCTGGCCAGCCGGTAATGCTATCACGCAGCATATAAAATACCTGCAGGTTTATCTCGTAAGCATCCCCTTTTTCAACAAGCAACTCACCTAATCCATTTTCATTATAGTCGTAACTGGTAAGGCTCAGTACCGGCTTTTTCAGTTTTAAGGCCATATCCACCACCGCACGCTTCGTCATCTGGTTGGTCCATTCTACCGCACCGGTCTGCCATGGATGTTTAATGCGGGTGAGCTCGGTAGCAGCACTTTCGTCTATTACAAACACGCAGTTGTTATGCTGCTGTAATATGCTTGCCGGTACCTGCTCGGCTACATGGCCTTCTACAGCGCGGACTACAATAGGAGCTTTATTGCCCCATGCCATGAGTATAATACGGCGTGCTTCCAGTATAGTTGCAATACCCATTGTAATAGCAAGGCGCGGCACGCGGGTGATATTCTGAAAATCTTTGGCGTTTACTGATCTCGTATTGTTATCGAGCACCACTACACGTGCCCTGGAATGAATAGAGGATCCGGGTTCGTTGAAACCTATATGCCCATTGTTACCAATGCCTAATATCTGCAGGTCTATACCGCCTGCCTCCTCTATCATCTGCTCGTAATTGAGGCAGTGTTGTTTTATTTGTTCTTTAGGTAATTCACCATTAAAAATATGTGTGTTACCGGGGTTGATATCTATATGATCAAATAGATGACGGTGCATGAAGCTGTAATAACTTTGATAAGCTTCCTGGTCTATAGGATAATATTCATCGAGGTTGAAGGTAATGACGTTTTTAAAACTCAATCCTTCTTCCCTGTGCAGGCGTACCAATTCGGCATAGAGACTAATGGGTGTAGAACCGGTAGCTAAGCCCAGCACACAGTTTGCGTTGCTTTGCTGTTTTAGCCTGATGAGTGCAGCTATCTCGGCTGCCACCCTTTGAGAGCCGCTTTTAGCACTTGGAAATATTTCAACCGGAATTTTTTCAAAAGAGTCAACCAGGTTCATAGCGATAAAAGATTGTTTTAAGTAGATGATTTAGCAACCAGCGTCGGCACAAGTCTGTATGAATTACACTAATAGCAAAAGTAAAGGGTAATAATAAATGAATGCTCTTTTTTTAAAGTGGTTGCAAATGATTATAAGAAGCGGATAATTTTTAGTGAGTTTGTGAATTGTCAATTGTCAACCGTATTGCGAGTTCCCGGGAATTGGGATAAGTGTTGCGGAATAATAGTGTAAGCTTCTGATAAAAATGATGCAGATTGCTTTTTTTGATACATAAACTACCAATGCATTTTGATGAGGCATTACTTGTGTATTCAATAAATGGGTACAATGGTTGCATAAATAATTTTGCATAGCGGCTGCGCTTATATTAACTTTATGTAGCAAGCAATTATATTAAGCAATTATATTAATTACTCATGGTATCTAAAATCTCAGAAGGTGTAGAGGTAAGTGTTGAAACCTTTTATCAGGCAGAATACAGCAATCCTGCCAATCATGAGTTTATGTTTGCCTATCGTATCACTATCGAAAACCATAATCTTTTCTCCATAAAGCTGCTGCAACGCAAGTGGTATATACTCGACAGCGACGGACAAAACCGCGAGGTGGAAGGCGAAGGTGTAGTGGGCGTACAGCCGGTAATAGAAAGTGGTAAACAATTTCAATATGTAAGTGGTTGCAACCTGCGCACCGAAATGGGACGTATGCACGGGCAATATAAAATGGAAAACCTGCATACCAAAACAATGTTCCTTGTAAACATCCCTCCCTTTGAAATGATCGTCCCATTCAAGATGAATTAACTGGCTGCCATTCACCACATTGCATCATAGGCACATAGGATAGACACATAGAATAAAACCTGTGTGAATTGTTGACTTTCTATGTACTAATCATACAATTAAATACAGTTATAGATTTAATATTCATATTACTCTCATTAAAACAAAAAGGCTGTCGCAAATTGTTTGTGACAGCCTGAAGCAGCAATTATATGCTTTACTTTATTCCTGAGTTTCAGCCGGTGGCACATTCGTATCAGCTCCGGAACCTGGTGATTCCAAAGGAGATTCATTAACCGGCACGTCAGCGGTTTGTGAGGCCTTGTTGGTGTCTTCCTGCCCTGCTGGTGCAGTACCAGCCTTTTTAGACGATGCTTTTTTAGTAGCTGCTTTCTTGGGAGCAGCTGCCGCCTTCTTTGCAGCTGCTTTTTTAGTAGCTGCTTTCTTGGGAGCAGCTGCTACCTTCTTTGCAGCTGCTTTTTTAGTAGCTCCTTTTTTAGGTGCTGCTACTTTTTTCACAGACACTTTTGAAGCAGCTTTCTTTGTTGATGCAGCAGCTTTTTTAGTAGCTCCTTTCTTAGCGGGAACTGCAGCCTTCTTTGCAGATGCTTTTTTAGTAGCTACTTTCTTTGTTACTGCTTTAGAAGTAGCCGCCTTTTTACCTGTTGCGGATTTAGCAGACGCTTTCTTAGTCGCTGCTTTTTTAGTTGACTTTGCCATGTGATGGGTGTTTAGTAAATAATAATTGAAAGTTATAACACATTTGTATATTCAAAAAACATTCCGGTAAATTTTTTGCGTATTTTTTAAATTCATAATTTACAAACTTCATGCTTGAACAGCATTATCTTAAAGACTTATTATGCAAAATATACCTAAAAAAACCGTAGTGCTTGGTGCATCGGATAGCCCAATGCGATATAGCTTTTTAGCAGTACGACGATTAAAATCTTACGATCATCCTATCGTTGCTATAGGCAAAAAAAAGGGATTCATTGATGATATACAAATCATAACTGAATATCCTGTAATGAATGATGTGGATACTGTTACATTGTACTTGAATCCTATGCATCAAAAGCAGTTCTATGATTACATTTTATCGCTGCATCCAAAACGTATTATTTTTAATCCGGGTGCCGAAAACGCTGAATTGGCGGGACTTGCAAAGGAAAATGGCATTCAACCAGTGAATGCATGTACATTAGTAATGCTGGGTACAGGACAATATTAAGCATTGAAAATTGTGTTGATAAATAATCAATACTTTTTGCGTGGTTAAACTATCAGTATGCTGAAGAACCTGTGTTGAATGATAAGTTTTATGTGCAGTTATATACTTTGTTTTTATACGCATTCACTTACTTTTACTACACTATAAGTAAAACATTGGAGCGTGTGCAATGGTTTAATCAAGATGCTGCGCGTAACATAAACATCATAATAGTAACACTATGGAAACATAACAACTGCTATTTATCCACGTAATGTTTATAATATTATAACACTCCCCTATACTGCATATTATTAATACTACGTAATTTTCATTTAAACTTTATTCTATGCGTTGGAGAAAATTTAATGGTGAGCGCATTAACATACCAATCAAAGATGCTGTGGAAGAGACCATAAGGAAAGAGCATGAAAAAGGAGTGCGCCTTAAAGTATGTATCGGTACCGATAGCCAGGTAAAAGGCGAAGAAACAGAGTTTGCTACTGTGATTGTTTTTTTACGTCAACACAATGGTGGCTTCATGTACATCTTCAATGACAAGACAAAGCAACAGTACCACATTAAGGAGCGTATGCTGGTAGAAGTTGCCAAGAGCATTGAGATTGCCTATGAGTTGTGCGATTTATTTATTAAGTATGGTGTAGAGATGGAAGTGCATGCCGACATCAACACCAACCCGCAATTTAAAAGCAACGATGCTTTGAAGGAAGCAATGGGCTACATACTGGGTATGGGCTTCGCCTTTAAAGCCAAGCCGGAAGCCTTTGCCAGCAGTTGCTGCGCCGATAAAGTGGTCAACTGATCTTATGAGCCACCAAAGCACAAAGACACAAAGGAGATGTGTGGTAATCTAATCCTGGTGATTCTGTGCATTTATAACACATTCTTATTTATCCTCTTCAGGGGGGCAGGGTGCCCCTCCCCTAAAACTTAAGGCTTCTACATTTTCTTTAGTTTCTCTCATATCTTATACAAGATTTAAACAGGTAGCATGATACCAGTTACCGGTTGCCAGTTGCCGGTTATGTGCTGTAAGTTTTGGGCAGTTCATATAATACTACCCAACTGAAAATAGTATTATACGAGATTTAAACAGGTATCCAGCTACCAGAGAAGTCTGTGCCCTACAGAGGGGAGGAAGAGAGATATGGAGTATCCAGGGTGTACACCGGGAGCTTATCAGGAGGAGATGGGGAGGAGATTCGGTATATGTTAAGTATAAGTTAGGTATAAGTTGAGTATAAGTTAAGTATAACTCAGGTATAGCTCGGGGTTGGTATAATATCAGAAAAGGGGAATTTTGGGTAGAAGAGGATTGCTCAAGTAAAGAACCTCTGGAAGCGCCGTTGTGAATAGTTAGTACCAGATTTAAATAAATTACTGATTAAGATACAAGCAAGAACTGTTTCGACCTTGTGATGTACGATGTAGAATTTGAGTTTACTTTAGCAATTTTTAGAATTGCTGAACGTAAATAAAACTTCATGTCCAAAAGATATCTGCTCTTAGCGCTTTCCTGCGGTGTTGCAACGCTGTGCACTGCACAAAATAAAACAGGTGAAAATCTTGTACAATATGTAAAGCCCATCATCGGCACACAACGCATGGGACATACTTATCCCGGTGCCACAGTTCCTTTCGGTATGGTGCAGCTAAGCCCTGATACGGATACTATTCCGTATGAAATGAACGGCAAATACAATCCTGATGTTTATAAATATTGCGCCGGTTACCAGTACGATGATAAAACCATTGTAGGCTTTAGTCATACACATTTCAGCGGTACAGGCCATAGCGACCTGGGTGATTTTTTAATAATGCCTACCGTTGGCGCATTAAAACTAAACCCCGGTACACAGGCAAGCCCTGCAAGTGGTTTTCGTTCTGCATTTTCTCTCATGCAAATGAAATAGCTGAGGCGGATTATTACAAAGTAAAACTGGATAGCTACAACATCCTTGCAGAACTGACGGCAACCACCCGCGTGGGCTTTCATCAATATACTTTTCCGAAAAGTGATAGTGCGCATATTATTCTAGACCTGATGAATGGCATTTATAATTATGAGGATAAAAATGTATGGACTGTTATGCGTATAGAGAATGATACGCTGGTTACGGGTTATCGCCAGACAAATGGCTGGGGCAGAACGCGCACAGTATATTTTGCCATGACATTCTCCAAGCCTTTTTATCAATATGGCAATAAGAATTATTCGAAGAAAACAGCATACCGTGGCTTCTGGGGCAAATTCGATCAGAATCAAAATTTTCCTGAGATAGCAGGCAGACAGATACGTGCTTATTTCGATTTTAAAACAGATGAAGGGGAAAAGATCAAAATAAAGTTTGCCTTATCGCCGGTAAGCACGGACGAATGCATTGGCTAATCTTCGCAACGAAGTGCCCGGCATGGGATTTTGAGGCTGTAAAGCAACAGGGACAAGCAGCTCTGGCAACATGAACTGAGCAAAATAGCTATCACTACGAACAGCCTTGCAGAGAAACAGAACTTTTATACGGCCATGTATCATGCTTTCATCAATCCAACTGTTTATATGGATGCGGATGGTACTTATAAAGGCTTAGATCAAAATGTGCATACCGCAAAAGGATTTACCAACTATACTACTTTTTCTCTGTGGGATACTTACCGGGCCTGCATCCGCTGTTCAATATTATTCAGCCAAAGCGCAATGCCGATATGGTGCAAAGCATGCTGGCGCATTATGACCAAAGCGCTGAGCACATGCTGCCTGTATGGAGCAATTCTGCCAATGAGAACTGGTGTATGACGGGCTACCATGCTGTATCTGTGATGTGCGATGCTATTGTAAAAGGCAATGCGCCATTTGATGCCAACAAAGCACTGGATGCCTGTATCGCCACCGCCAATCACCGCAGCTATGAAGGTATTGGCAATTATATAGACAAAGGCTATATACCGGAAGATAAAAGCGGCTCTTCTGTATCCACAACACTGGAGTATGCATATGATGACTGGTGTATTGCGCAGGCGGCAAAAAAGCTGGGCAAGAATGATGTATATGAGGAATACATGAAACGTTCAGACAATTATAAAAATGTATATGATGCTTCTATTGGTTTTATGCGCCCCAAGAATGAGCGATGGACAATTCAGAAAGGAGTTTGATCCGTTGCGCACGATTGATGAGGGTTTTATAGAAGGCAATGCCTGGAACTATAGCTTCTATGTGCCGCAGGCGCCGGATACCTTAATAGCAATGATGGGTGGCAAAAAGAAGTTTACAGCGCATCTTGATTCATTGTTCACCATGGAACTGCCGGATAAATATTTTGCCGAAACAGAAGATATTACCCGTGATGGCATCATTGGCAATTATGTGCATGGCAACGAGCCTTCGCACCATGTGGCTTACCTGTACAACTGTACTGATGAGCCCTGGAAAACACAGGAACGTGTGCGCATGATATTGCCTATGCAATACAAGAACACACCGGATGGCTTAGGCGGTAATGATGATGCCGGGCAAATGAGTGCCTGGTATATTTTCAGCACGCTTGGCTTTTATCCTGTTGCGCCTGCATCAGACCAATACTGGCTGGGTAGTCCGGCTGTTGATGCTGCTACATTAACACTTGGAAAATGGTAAAACATTCACTATAAAAGCTATCAACCAAAGCGATAAGAATGTGTATGTGCAGAAGGTGTTGCTGAATGGCAAGCCGCTGGACAGAAGATATATTACGCATGGTGAGATTATGAATGGCGGGGAGTTGACTTTCTATATGAGTAGTAAGCATGGATCTTCTACCGCGAAGACGCTAAGACGCTAAGAAATACAGAGTTTAACAAGAGATTTGTTAAAATCCTTTAGCATATAACAAAGGCTCCAGACTTGAGATGTCCGGAGCCTTTGTTATTTTATTCTTCATAATCTTAGCGTCTTCGCGTCTTCGCGGTTGAAAAAGAGCTCCCCTTTAGGGGTTGGGGGTGTCATTTATTTTCTTCAGCTTCTCCCACATCTCGGGTATGCGTTTTATCCAAACAAATTCCCGCTTCTTCACGCTTGCTTCTTCAGCAGGAGAACCAAAGTAAGTCTTGCCACCTTTCAGCGAAGCAGGCACACCACTTTGCGCAAAGACTATTGCATTAGCGCCGATAGTTAATGTTTTACTTACACCTACCTGCCCCCAAAGTATTACACCATCTTCTATCTCTACAGCACCGGCAATGCCTACTTGCGCTGCAAATAAACAATTCTTACCAATGTTACTATCGTGACCAATATGTATCATATTATCCATCTTGGTGCCTCTGCCGATGCGTGTAGATGCAGTAACACCTCTGTCAATGGTGCAGCCTGCGCCTATCTCCACATCATCTTCTATCACCACATTGCCACAACTCTGCATGCGTTTGTACCATACTTCACGGTCTTTTTTGGTGTTGTAATAAAATGCATCGCTGCCTATTACAGTGCCTGCCTGTATCACTACATTATTTCCAATCTCTGTGTAATCGTTGATCGTAACATTCGCATGAATAATGCAGTTGTTTCCAATCTTTACATCTTTACCAATAAATACATTGGGCATGATCACTGTTCCCTCACCAATCACCGCAGAATCACTGATGAGCTTTGTTGCCGGTGTAAATGGACGGAAGTGATTGACGATCTTCAAATAGGCTTCAAAAGGTTGCGCCGTTACCAGCAATTTTTGCCTTCCGGAAGCTGTAACATCTTTGGTGTTGATGATGATATGTGTAGCTGCACTTTGCAGACAGGTATCATAATATTTTGGATGATCAACAAACACTACATCCCCTTCTTCTACTTTGTGAATTTCATTAATGCCGGTTGCCTGTGCAGCTGCATCACCAATTACTTCAGCATCTATCAAACCGGCAAGCCACTGTATCGTTAGGGTGCAGGAAATTTCATTCGCTATTTATTTTACTTACATCAAAGATAACAGCGCATGCATGAAGATGCGTTTGGTATAAAATATTTTTTACAACAACATTGTATTTCTTACACAGTGTAACATTTATTGTTTCTACATGCATCATGCTGAAAGCTTGCCTGCAAAGAGTTTCAGCATGGATATAGAATTGAAGAGCCATAACTTGTTGGCAGCATCCTCTATGCAAAGCAATCATCGTAATTCACATGCCACTTTAAAATTTGTGTATAAAAAAGATGTAATTTTTTTTTGCATTGGTAAAAACTATATTTAATATTGTGTTGGGAATTTTATTCCCGGTACTTACTAACCCATCTACATAGTAAATCCCGCACCTGATGCGGGATTTTTATTTGTATGAAACATTACTACATCATCTACAAACCATACCTTGTTTTATCACAATTCACTTCGCAACAGGAGCAACAAACACTCGCTGATTTCTTCCATGTTCCGAAGGATGTGTATGCTGTTGGAAGGCTGGATTATGACAGTGAAGGCTTGCTGATTCTTACCAATGATACAACCTTAAATCATCGTTTACTAAATCCTGCTTTTGAACATGAAAGAGCATATTGGGTGCAGGTAGATGGCGCTATTACGGATGAAGCAATCAGACAATTAGCGCAAGGTGTTGAGATAAACGTGGATGGCAAAATGTATAGAACAAAACCTTGTACAGTTAAGTGCCTAGAGGATGATGTACAAGTGCCCGAACGTAACCCGCCTATTCGCTTCAGAAAAGAGATTCCGGCACCCTGGATAGAAATGATATTGCGGGAAGGCAAGAACCGCCAGGTAAGAAAAATGACTGCTAAAGCGGGCTTCCCAACATTACGGTTGATAAGGCAAAGAATAGTGAATCTTGAATTAGGAACGATGCAGCCGGGCGATATAATTGAATTGCCTAAGAAGACGATCTATAGGAAGCTGGGATTGGAATGAGCCATGAAGGAATGAAGGCGCTATGGAGATGACAGAGGGAATCAGATGCATCCTTTGTAAGCAGGACAAAGGCAGAGTTTGGCTTTAGCATTCAACCACATTATTATCCTAAGGTTTTCATTTACACCTATCTACAACTTTAACTTATTTGGTTGTCAGTGTATTTACTACAGTGTCAACTAAGTTTGTTTTAGTTTAGAACAAAACTATGTGGGTGCTGTGAACACAGCAGATGTTTTAAGTACAAGTTCTTACATATAATTCTTGTCTTTCTTTTTTCTCTTGAAAGAAAAAAGAAACAAAAAAGTTCAAGCACGGCATGATCGCTCCGCGCATCCGTGCAGGCCAGCGCCTCCCCATTGCCTGAGGTGCAGCTTTATTATTGAGTGGCACTGTTGGGCTAACATGGTGCTACTCCTTATTTGACAGGTATTTAATGATTAGGCTGGTTGCCTTTGGCATTAAACTTAGAACAGCGGAGGCATACTTAGCAGAGATTGGAAAGGTGGATACGTAGCTCATTGCAGGTTGGGGGATTTATGTTTTTCAGTGGTGAAAATTCTATTTTGAGTAGCTTCTATTAGAGAAGCTTGATTTATTTGATAGTAGATGTTTATTGTAAAGTTATTTAGGGGACAATGTAATTAGTTTATTTACTTACAAATACTTACTTCTTTGCGCCTTAGCATCTTCGCGGTTATTCCTCTTCAGCATTTCATCACGTCTTACTTTATTCCAGTATTTTTTTGCAACAAACAAAAATCCAAAACTTTCTCCATGCTCTTTTCCTAAGTGCTTGTGGTGCATTTTGTGTGCCCATCGAATCACTTTTACATAGCGACTGTTACTGCGTGTAAACCATTTAAAACGCTGATGAATAATAATGTCATGTACTAAAAAATAAGCTAAGCCATACAACGCCAGGCCTGCACCGATGCATACTACCCAATAATGCTCAGATTGCATGCCCAGCATAATACAAAGCCAGCTTGGGATAGCGAAGATGAAAAAGAACGCATCGTTCTTTTCAAAAAAACCGGGATACTTTTTATGATGGTCTTCGTGCAGATACCATAAAAAGCCGTGCATCACATATTTATGTATCAGCCATGTAGCCCCTTCCATTACAAAGAAGGTTGCCAGCGTTATGAATATATAGAACAGCCACATCATAAAAAGGTTCTTAATAATAAGAAAAACAATAACTGAATAATAAACAAATGTACTGCCAACCGGTTATGCTTTTTGAAAGGCAGCAGCCTGAAAACAGTAATAACAACAGGCTGATGACAAACCAGCAGGCATAATTGTAAAACGGTATATCGCCATTGCCCGGCCATTGCCAAAAGCCAAGCTTCACAGCCACCGGCTCCATGACAAAGTCGAAAAAAGTAGCCAGCAATGCGCCATCTGTAATAAACGAAATAAGTTGTACAGATGGTTATACCGCAGCCTGCATAGTTCTCCAGTTGTCTGTTGCTCCAGTTGTGTAACTTCTGCAGAAATGATCACCTGTGCAATAAATAATAATAAACCAGTTAATACCTATTAGCAAGGGTATATCCCCATACTTGCTACCTAATACATTTCCATAGTGGTAATTGCCAAACAAATAACCTGGTATGCACGCCTATCCATTCTACAGTAAAACCTGTAGCAAATGCAATAGCAAAGAACAAAAAGAAGGCAAGATTTTTTTGTGGCTGCGTAATGATAAGCAGCGATGCCATGATCAAAAGGTTCAGGGGTGTATTTTGTATAAACCAGTCTTTGTAGGGTGTAAACAAAATACCAATAGCACCGCTTACATGAAACAGCAATACGATAAAAAGTGCATATGTGTTGCAGCGTAAATAGCTGTTTAGTGCGCATACTTCCAGGCTTTTTGTCATTCGCTACCATTTCACTCATAATTTTTGCACTGCGCAGGCACAGTGGTATGCCGCCGCCGGGATGCACGCTGCCGCCAACAAAATATAATCCTGCTAATGCTTATTACTAAAATTGGGATGGCGAAGAAATGCAGCCATCCTACTGTTGGAACTGGTGCCATACAAAGAACCCATATACGAAGCTGTATTCGCTTCTATCATTACAGGGTTGAGTATCGCTTCTACTTCTATTAATGATTCAATATCTGCATGTAATAGGCGGCTTAATTTAGCTAAGAATATTCTCCTTCAATTGCTTGCTGCCATTCAGTGGTGTACTGCCCAATATTTGCCGGCGCATTCACCATTACAAACCAGTTTTCTTTACCCGGTGGCGCCTGTATGCCGGGCTCACATTTACTTGTGATGTTGATGTAAACCGTAGGGTCTTGTACAATTGCTTTAGCTTAAAGATGTGATCGAACTCTTCCTTGTAATTATTGCTGAAAAAAATATTGTGTAAGCCTAACTCCTGAAAATGTTTTATTGATCCCCCAATAAAAAATAAAGGCACTGCTGCTGCGCTCCTGCTTTAAAATGTGTTTTGCTCTTTGCTCATCACTCAGCAGCTTTTTATAAGTAAAATACACATCCATATTACTTACCACTACATCAGCAAGATGGTTTTCGTTATCAACTACTACACCCTGCGCTTTATTCTGGTGATGAATGATTTGCTGTACAGGCGTATCAAAATGAAACTGCACTCCTTTCTTCACTGCTAATTGATATAGTGCATTTGCAATGCTTATCATGCCGCCTTTTGGGTAATACACTCCTTCGTTATATTCCAGATGTGGAATCACGCTTAGCATACCCGGTGCCTGGTAAGGATTGCTGCCATTGTAAGTAGCATAGCGGTTGAACAACTGCACTGTATGTGCTTGCTTAAAACTGTTTTTATTAAATGCATGAAAAGAAGAAAACAAGTTAGCCCGACCTTGTATTCATTAATGCTTTTATAATGGGAGCTTTCTGCAAAGTACTCATTTTATGTAGCGAGTAATTCAGGAAAATGCTGCCGGTAGTTTCATACAGTTGCTTTGCATGCTGCAAATATTGCTTTACGGCAGCTTTATCTTCGCCTACTTTGTTATGCAGTTCCTCCGCCAGCTTATCTGCATTTGCATAGCCGTTTATCACTAGTTCCATCTTCATAGAAATAGGTGCAGGCAACGGGTACAGGTTCATAACTGAAATAATCTTCCATAGGTTCACCGGCCAATGCAAACAATTCTTCTATTAGTTGCGGTTGTGTAAACAGGCTTGGACCGCCATCAAAGCAATAGCCTTCTTTTACGAAGTAATTGATCTTGCCTCCGGCATAGCTATTCTTCTCAAACACGGTTACTGCAAAACCTTGCACTGCAAGCCGTATAGCGCTTGCAATGCCTGCAATACCTGCACCGATGATGATAGCTGTTGGCTGATGATGCATATGAAGATTAAGTTGCGCAAAGATAAGTTTGCCTTGGGAGAAGCCCTACCCCTTAAAGAGGAGTATGGCAGATAGGGTGTTATTGAGGAATTACTTAGGAGGAGTGATCCATATCATTAAAGATAAAAAGTTTGCGTTTGAATGAAGATCACCAGTTTATTTCCCCTAATTATACTTCACCTCTTCCTCTATCACCGGCTCTATCTCATGCAGTGCAACAGCCATATTATTCGTCTTAACAAAGTTGCACCAATGGCAATCGGGCTTGCCGCAGCCGGTATAAAAGTCGTGCTGCTGTATTTTGTTCCAAACAGTAATAATTTGTTGGGTAACGGTGGTGGTATCTTCAGGTTGTACTATAACTTTCCTGCGCAGGTACTCTCCTTTTTTATCAGGCTCAATAAAGTCAAACTCAAAACTTACCGCATTCCATTTTCTGCCTGCATAATGGTCTAGTAATATTTTATAGAATACCGCCTGCCGCCAGTAGTCGCCGCCGTTTGGCTCTTTATCATTAGGTAAGCAAAGCTTAGCACGTGCATAATCCAGGTCTCCTGTCTTGTAGTCCACTACATTCACATCTGTACCATCGAATTCCAGCTTATCTATCTTACCTTTTAAGGGTATGCCATTTACTACCACACCTTTAATATTACGCTCTATTGCTACTACGATATTCCAGGCATTTACATATTTGTTGTAATAGTTGGTCAGAATCTCCTGCCCGTATTCCAGCCGGCGCTCAAACTGCTCTTTTGTAAATAGCTCCCGGTGGCGATACATATACCACTCAAAGTCCTGCACTAAGGCGTGCGCCGAAGGAAACTCATTATAGCGTTGCATCTGCTCAAACAACCGCTGCAAGGCATGATGCACCGCAGAACCAAACTCCGCAGCTTCATTGCGCGGTGAAGGTATATTCACCAGGTTGCGGAAGTAAAACTCCAGCGGACAGCGCAGGTAGTTGTTCAACGCCGACACATTCATCACAAAACGGTCAATGATCGGCTGCATTACTTCTCTTTCCATCCTTGCAATTTCAGGTGCCTGCACTACTCCAAACTCCAATGCACGGAACTCTGTAACCACATCATCGGTCAACATCACCATTTGTGTTTCCAACGTTTGCTCTTCCTGCATCTCAGCGATAAACATGCTTGGCTCCGTAGGCTTGCCATCACTCTTCACCATTGGATAAGATACTGTCAAATGCTTTTGCGCACGGGTAAGCGCCACATAAAACAAGCGCCTCAATTCCTCCTCTTCTGCATTCCCCGATATACTCATGAACAGCGTGTCGGGCAAGGCATAGCCATCTCTTGGCTTGCGCTTCTTCTCCCATCCTGCCGCATTGCAGCCAGCCATAAATATATATTCATACTCCAGTCCCTTACTGCCATGTGCTGTCATCAGGTTCACGCCTTTCTCACTGCCATTTACCTGTATCAGGGGCATAGAGATACCCTCTTTTTCCATCAGGTCGAAGATGTTCACCAACTGCTGCAAGTTGAGCAAGGGGTTACGGCTCGTTTCTTCCTTTATAAAGTCGTACAAGCCGGTAATGATCTGCATCTGCTGGTGCTTATCCCCGCTCTGCATAATACAGTGGAGCGCACCACTTTCGCGCACCAGTTTTTCCAGCAACTGCTGCAGCGTACAGTTAGGCACCGCCGCTACCAGGCTTTCCAAAAACGCTGATGCCTTCTGCAGCTTCTCACTCATAGGTTTGGTAAACAAATCGCGCGGAGGTTGCGTTGCCTTATCATATAGCCATCTGCGTATGGAGGTCTTGTTAGCCGTGTATTGCCGTTCGGCTACTTCCATACTTAACTTTGCTATCTCCATTGGGGCTATGCCAAACCAGTTGTAGTGCAGTATCTCAAACAGCATCTCATCGCCCTCATATGGTATATCATGCTCGGCTGCGAGATACTTCAATACATTTATCACCTGTTGTGCAAGTGGTTGATGGAGCAGGTTAGTACTACGCCGGCTATAAAGTGGTATGCCGCGCAGTTTAAAGTATTTAGTTAGCTCATCACCATATTTGTTTTCGCGGTAAATAATCCCAATACAGTTAGGCTTTGCACCTTTGCGAAGCAGGGCTTCTACTTCCAGCGTTAAGCCAATCATTTCATCCCGGGGTGTATTGTATTCTTTGAGCGTTGGTAAATGGGTAAGATGATTGATGCTTGTATTTGCCGCCAGCAAATCCTTGCTAAGCCCTGGCAGTTGCTTTATCAACCGTTCATTGTTGCGACTGATAACCGATCTACTTATATCTAAAATAGGCTGGGTACTGCGATAGTTCTCAATGAGAACTACCTTCAGCAAATCCTCTTTATAGCTTTCGGCAAAGCGAAGCATGTTCTCCACATTCGCGCCCTGGAAGCGATAGATACTCTGGTCGTCATCGCCTACGACAAACACATTGGGCTTGTCCCAAAAGTTAATGAGTAACTCAACTATCTTATTTTGCGTACCACTGGTATCCTGGAATTCATCCACCAGGATATATAAGTACTGTTCCTGGTAGCGGTTGAGCAACTCCCCATTTTCTTCAAATACTTTGATCACCCAGTTGATCATGTCGTCAAAGTCGTACAACTTACGGTTGAGCATGAGTGTTTGAAAGTTATCAAACTCATTCACTGCAGCCCGCAGCCGTTCCATCTTCTCACACTCATCGGATATCTTATCAGTACGGATATCTCCTTTCTTAAAAGTTCCGGTAGCACGTTTACATACATACTCATCGCGGTTAGGCAGGTCGCTGATATAGGCATCTATCCGGCTATTGATATAGGCAGGACTCCATCCTTCCCTCTTCATAGCACTAAAAAGCGATTGCAGGTTATTTATCTCGTAATACACATCGCCACGGTAGCGCTTAAGGGGATGGTTCTTACCAAAACTATCAATGAGTTGCTTATACAGTTCTATCTTTTGCAGGTCGGTAACCGGGTCGAGGGAGGTCTTTTCAAAAAGGGACAGGTTTTCCTGGATGACATCATTACAAAACGCATGGAATGTACCAATATTCACCTTGTAGGCATCCGGACCAATGAAAGACAGCAAGCGCTTGCGCATAGCAATCACGCCCGCATCGGTATAGGTAAGGCAAAGAATATTATCCGGCTGGGTATCCGTCTCCAGTAATATCTTACCAATGCGGGCACCCAGTATTTGTGTCTTGCCGGTACCAGGACCGGCAATCACCATTACCGGACCTTCAATAGTATCCACTGCCTGCTTTTGTGCAGCATTCAGCCTGTTGTATATTTCGTTGAATTTCTGTAGTTGTATTCCGCGTTTTGATGTGGCTGCCATATGCGAGGTAAAGGTAGCCTACTTTTGCGGAAATTTTTAGCAAGTAAAAGTGAAAGATTTTTGAACCACAAAGACATGGAGAGCACGAAGGAGCACTAAATTATTAACACATTTTCTGTGTGTAACTCAGTGCTTGTTATTTGAGTAAGCATCTATTGTGTTAGCTGATTGAAGATAGGGAACAATATTATCCTTTATTGTAGATGTAAGCTGGATGGCTGCTGTATATTTACAACCCTGCACGCTTCACCACATAGGCTCATAGGGACATAGATTGGACCACCGCCTTTTGCGGGGCAGGCACATAGGATAAGAACTGTAACAATTGCTGTTTACCTCCTGTTATTTACCCCAACCATACAGAAAAAGACGAGGATGAACGAAGGATATACGACTCAGATACGGCTTAGATATGGTGGAGGTACGGCTTAGGTACCAAGATGACAGTTGACAGATGGGAGATGATAGATAAGCTTACATGCATCTTTGAAAAGGATGAGCCAGGATTTACCATGGCTTTCCATGAACTATCCATGACTTTGCCATGGCTTTAGCATGACTTTGCTATGGCTTTGCCAGGGAGGAGACAGGGCTTTACTACCCCTATACAGTTACTACATTTCCCTGATGACCATTGAATAGCATCTGTTGCAGCAGTAAACTAATGGATTGGTATATTAGGCTTAAGCCCATTCCAAGTATATGCTGCTCTCCCCACCTTGAAAAGTGGGGTAATGCATGCATGTACATCCTATGCCTAAGTGATTGAAGAAATTCAGCTATCTACCCGCAATAACTCCATTATAATAGCTTCTTTATCAGGCGCAATACAATAAATTCTTGAACGCTTATCCGTTTCAGCCTGCTTGCTTTCAATCAGCTTTTCGGTTGTTTGTTGCCAAAGGGCATATTTTTGATTAATGGAATTAATGGTAAGACTGCGTTGGTTCTTTTGTGCATCATAGTTGATTTTCGCTAAACCCAATACCGCATTTACCTCTTCAATGGTGGTGAATTTGGCATTACGGTTATTATCAAGGATCAGTTGAATCAACCGCAATTCTTTATCGTCAAAGTGAACGGTTGGTATGGCTGTTAAAACAACAGCAATTTCTTCATTCGTGGATTCTTTTTCTTCTTCATTACCGGCTGCTGCTTCCTGTGGTGTAGTCTTATTTATATCTGCTGTTCTATATATTGTTATGGCACTTCCTTTTCTTTTCTTCCATATTATAAATATCAACCCCAATACTAATCCAACACCTGCTATCCATTTTATAATGCTAATTACGGGCGAAGCAGGTAGAGTATAAACTGCAATACCGGCATCCGTAAAATTATTGCTATGCAACCGGAGTGAACTCAGCCTGTTTTCGTCAATATTGCCAAAATATAAGGTGGAGTCGATGCAGTAAAATAAATTGGTGGTGGGATGCTGAAACAGTATTGGACGTATGGCAAGTTCGGCAGCTTCCTGTATGCGGAGCAGCCTGTTATGGGCATAGTCTATAATAAGCAGTTTATCACCTAAAGTAACTAACTGCCCCCATGGCGTAAAAGCCAAATTCCGCAGCATTGCCACTTTATCTTTGAAATAGTCATTAAGTTCACCTGCTACATGCCAGTCTTTCGTCTTTAAATCGAGAAAGCGAACCGTATAGTCAAAGGCAGTTTCGTTTAAGGTCGAGTGTTTTACCGCCTGATTTCTTACAATGGAATAGGCGATGTATAGTTTTGCCTCTTGCTCGTTGTACCATAACATGTTATGATAGTTCTCCTGCATCAATACAGGTATTTCGTCGTTGAGCGGTACAATATCCCATGAGTGCGCCTGCGGAACATATACCCGCAACTGCCCATTGATGCGCCAGATACCATAGCCACCAAGCGAGTAAATAGAATCGTGGTATACAAATGGAAAAGAGCCAAGGTTATAGCCGGAGTAAAAAGTGGAATCTATACGCTGTGCCTGTATGCCAGTATTGCTGCTATCTAATAACTGGTATAGCCTGCCCGAGCCATTTACAAAAAGGAACAAGCCCTCCTTTGTCTTTAACAACTGCTGCGGAAACCGGTTGTAGGGTGTATCTGCTAAAGGGAAGGCATTATCCCGCCAGGTGATAGTTACATGCTGCTTTGTATGCAGTAGTGCGCGGATGGGTGAAAGTGGTGTATCTATCCGAGAAAAGGTAATATTCCAAAATACCAAAGCCATACAGAAGCAAAAACATCTTTTATACATAGCAGTCAGTACCCTTTTTGAGCAATATGGGGGTAAATATAATTGGTAATGGTAAAAATAAGTCTATGAATTCGGCTAAAATGTAAGTATTTGATTTACAATATTGGTTTGATCGGTGGATTGGTAATATTGGTAACATCTGATTTTATTACCAATCTGTTTACCAATTTGGGAAAGACTTATAGGTGTTTTTTTACATTTGGACTTTCAACCCTAAACCCTTTCTTATGTAAAACCAAAACTAAAACTAACGAGCATGTCCAAACAGATCCTCCGCGACAACATGGGTCGCGTAATCGCCGAAATCCGCAAAGAAGGTGCAAGTCTATCCATTTATAATGGCGGTGGCAAATTCCTTGGCAGCTATCATGAGTCAAGAAATATTACTTATGATAGTAGCGGGCGAACCGTCGGCGTCGGCAACCTGCTCACTATGCTGATAAGATAATGCATGCTCCGGAATATTTTATAGCCATTACAGGTAACAGATCAAGCAGATTCCTGAATGGCTATAATGTTTTAATCGTATATTCCATATACTTTGCTATTTGATCTTACGAATAATGCATAGCCGGTACCGGCAACATTGTTTTAAAATTGATACTTTTACAATAGAGAAGATCCCCTCTCAACCACCTGTAATTTTAACTATTAGGTTATGACAACTGATATTGATATTGCAATCACCAACTATTTACCGCTTTTAAGCAATGCACAAAAACAAGCTATCCTCACCGTAATGAAAACCTTTACACAGGAATTGCCGGATGAAGCGTACAGTGAAGAATATATTAAAGAATTGAATAGTCGTTTTGCTGCTTATGAAAGCAATAGCATTCCTACCTACACTTTGGAAGAAACCGAAAACAGGGCAAGAGTGACTTACCAGGTAAAAAAGCGTAAATAATGTCTTATACAATCCGCTTACATCCAAAGGCAGACGAAGAATATATAGAAGCATATACCCCGCATGAGGAGCAACAGGAAGGTTTAGGTGAGAAATTTATAGAAGCGGTAAGAAAAAGAATGGCATCTATTGCCAACAATCCGGAAATATTTGGCAGTAAAGACGATCTACATTTTAGGGAAGCCTTGATTGAAACATTCCCATATATTATCGTTTACAAAGTAAATAAACACAAGAATTAAATCTTTATCAGTGCAATACATCATGCTAAAAGGCATCCCAAAAAGAAATATAGAAAATAACTGCCTGGATGGTGATGTCTTCCGGATAATCATGTAACAAATTTCACCTTCACAAGCACCAACTAACGTAACGTTAAAAAGCCCTAAAAATTAATAACCAAAACTTCAAGCACCCAATGCCACATTTCGCCCTCAACAGCTTGCCAAAAATCCATCACAGCACCGAGCAATCAGCCATCCAGCAGTTTGCACTTTCGTACAGTGCGGTAAACCTGTGGATTTATTTCATGATCATTCCAATTACGTGGACTTTGGTATTGGACAGGAAATTTAAATCCAACTACCTCGTTACCGTTGCGTATTGTGTACTGCTCTGCATTGCGGGTATATTCGAGTATTGGGGCAAAATAGACTTGTTTTGGGCGGGGTGTGACTTTTGCGTGTATATGCAAAAGGTGCATCATTGCTCTTATGCTGAGAGTTGTATTATCTGGTGTATTTTGATGCCTTTAGCTGTTACTATTATGCTTATTTCATTGCCGGGCAGAAAGGTAAAACTCATAAACCGCGAAGACGCGAAGGCGCGAAGAGATGATTACTTAGCGTCTTTGCGTCTTCGCGGTTAAGTGTCTTCTAAAAATTAGGGTTGATTAACTTTTACCTTCAGATTCCGTACAAGGCTGCCGCTGATCGCAAAGTAATGCAAGTGCGTGTTGGCATAGCGCTGAAGACGCCACAGGTTTCCGGAATGACGGGCACCTTTCTACTCTTACATTAGTTAGATAAAGCTCGTCTGAGACCATCTGTGTCATCTGTGAGAGCCACCTCTAAAAAATTCATGCAAAATATTTATTGTAAATCAACCGCTTATAAAAGCCCGGTTCAAAAATATTCCTTAAAACCTTTCTTTTTGCACCTTATTTATCTTACTTTTGCAGCCATTTTAAAAAAACCGGTGGGATAGCACCGGATAACAATTATCAATAATGAGCAAATTACATTTCACCACCAAGCATGCGAATGCGGCTACCGTACAACGTAACTGGTATGTTGTAGACGGTACTAATCAAACCGTAGGACGCATGTGTGCCAAGATTGCAGCGGTTTTGCGCGGCAAGAACAAGGCCTACTATACCCCGCACGTTGATTGCGGCGATTACATCATTGTTATCAATGCCGACAAAGTTGTATTACAGGTAACAAAATGGAAGAGAAAATGTACATCAACTTTTCCGGTTACCCAGGTGGTAAAAAAGAAGAGATTGCAAAAGACCTGCTTCAGCCGTCGCCCTGAAGTGGTGATGGAAAGAGCTGTAAAAGGCATGTTGCCTAAAAACCGTCTGGGCCGCAAGATGATCAAGAAATTATTTGTGTATGCAGGTACGGCACATCCGCACACTGCACAACAACCAAAAGAATTAAAATTCTAAAGCCTCAGCCCCTAAAGTGCTAACAAAATTAAATTATTAGCATAAACTATTATAAATGGAAAAACAAAAAAATGCCGTTGGTCGCCGTAAAGAAGCTGTTACCCGTGTATTCCTAGCAAGGGGATGGCAAGATCACTGTAAATGACAAAGATTACAAAACATATTTTCCACTGGTTTACCTGCAAAACCAGGTAGAAGCGCCATTGAAAACCATTGAATCTGTTAGACAAGTTTGATGTAGTGATCAATGCACAGGGCGGTGGTCTAAAAGGCCAGGCAGAAGCATGCTAAACTGGGTATTGCCCGTGCTTTGCTGAAGTGAATCCTGAATTTCGCCCTGCTTTGAAAGCAGCCGGTCACCTGAAGCGCGATCCACGTAGTGTTGAACGTAAGAAATTCGGTCACAAGAAAGCCCGCCGAAGCTTCCAGTTCAGCAAACGTTAATGAAGCATGACAGTATGTTGGATGAGCTGATGACAGTTCTGTTCATCTTTCTGTCAACTATCATCTAGTCAACAGTCATCTTAATTCTATAACAATCTAATCAAATACAAATGGAAAAAATCACTTCATTACAGCAACAATTACTTGAAGCCGGTGTACACTTTGGTCACCTGAAGAAGAAGTGGAATCCAAAGATGTTGCCTTACATCTTTGCTGAAAAGAAAGGCATTCACATCATCGACCTGAACAAAACTGTTGAAGGCCTGCAGGAAGCTGCAGCTGCAATGAAGCAGATCGCCAAGAGCGGTAAGAAGATCATGTTCGTTGCTACTAAAAAACAGGCAAAAGAAATCGTAACCGAATGCGCTAAACGGTAAACATGCCTTTCGTTACTGAACGCTGGTTGGGTGGTATGCTTACCAACTTCAACACCGTTCGTAAGAGCGTAAAGAAAATGCAGAGCATTGAAAAAATGCTGGAGGACGGTACTCTGAGAAAGCGTTACCAAAAAAGAACGCCTGACATTGACCCGCGACAAAGAAAAAATGGAAAAAGTACTGGGTGGTATCGCCCAGCTGGGCCGTGTACCGGCTGCTTTGTTCATGGTAGATATCGGCCACGAGCACATTGCCTTGCTGAAGCAAAGCGCCTTGGCATCACTACATTTGGTATGGTAGATACCAACAGCGATCCTAACAAAGTTGACTTCGCTATCCCTGCCAATGATGATGCTACCAAATCTATTGCTATCATCACCAACTATATCACTGCTGCAATTGCAGAAGGTTTGCAGAACGTCAGGCAGCTAAAGATGAAGAAGTAGAAGAAGTAGATAACGAAGAAGAAAAGAAGAGCAGCCCGCCTGCAGGCAGAAGCTGAAGCAGAAGGCGGCCGTGGCCGTGGCGACAGATCGCTGGTGACAGGTGCTGGTGGTACCAACCTAAGCGCCGTGTACCAGGTGGTGCAAGCCGCAGACCAGGTGGTGGCGGTGGACAAGGTGGTGGTCGCGCAGATAATGTATTATAGATGACTGATGTTGGATGATGGATGACAGTACAGTACATTTTCTGCCAACTGTCAATTAACATCTGTCAACTAAATACGCAACACATCCCAACTGCTATAATAGTTGGGTTCTGTGTTTATAAGCAATAAAGACATAATGTTAATTCCTCTTTAGCATTACAAATGATAAATTTTATAACTCTCCGCCGTTTGGTGGAGCAGGAACTTTAAAAATATCATATTATGTCAACAAGTACAAATAACAGCAGCAGATATTAATAAGCTGCGCCAGGCAACAGGTGCCGGTATGATGGATTGCCGCAAAGCACTAACAGAAACCAATGGCGATTTTGAAGCAGCTATCGACTGGTTGCGCAAGCAAGGCCAGAAAGTAGCTGCAAAGCGCAGCGACCGTGAAGCAAAAGAAGGTGTGGTAATTGCACAAACAACAGCCGATAATAAAACAGGTATCGTTGTATGCGTTAGCTGCGAAACAGATTTCGTATCTAAAAATGCCGACTTCGTTGCCTTTGCACAAAGCATTGCAGATGCTGCCATTGCCAACAATGTAAAAAGTGCTGAAGAATTAAACGAAGTTACTGTCAATGGCGCCAAAGTATCAGACCTGATCAATGATAAGCTGGCTTCTATCGGTGAAAAGATAGGTATTACCCGTTTTGAAAGAGTAGAAGCTCCTTATGTTGCTTCTTATATTCATGGTGCAAACCGTATGGGTGTACTGGTAGGTTTAACTGAAGCATGCACCAGAAGCCGGTAAAGATATAGCGATGCAAATTGCTGCAATGAACCCGGTAGCCGTTAGATGCGACATCAGTACCTGCTGAAACAATTGAGCGCGAAAGAGCCATTGTAACTGAGCAGATCCAGCAAGATCCTAAGATGGCTGGCAAACCTGCAGAAATGATCGCAAAGATTGCAGATGGTAAAATGAATGCGTTCTTTAAAGAACAAACTTTACTGGCACAGCCATTTGTAAAAGACAACAGCAAATCTGTTGCAGACTACTTAAAGAGCACCGGTGCAGATGTAAGAGTTACCGAGTTTAAAAGAGTAGCTATAGGTTAATATATTTTTCCTTTTTGCGTAAAGGGAATATCCATTTGATGGATGTTCCCTTTTTTGTTTTCTACTACTTTTGTCACCCTCTCCAAACGTAAAGAAATTACTATGATGAAGCACCTGCTACTCTTGTGTTTTAGATATTTTGTATTTCTATTTCCTCATTCGCACAAAACCGCATCTCTGATCATAATACTATTGGATGGTATGCTATCAATATTGATCCGGCTATTACAAAAAAATTCAGTGGACATATAGAGTATCAATGGCGCAGAATTGATATCATTAAATATTGGCAGCAAAGCTTATTAAGGCTTGGCTTTACTTACAAAATAAATCCGCAGGTAAGTGTACAGGCTGGCTATGGATATATTAAAACCTTTCCATACAGCGACCATTTTGTAGCAAGCGTTCGCAAACCATTTCCTGAGCACCGTATTTATGAGCAAGTTGTTGTAACAAGTAATGCAGGCAAAGTAAAACTGACTAACCGCCTACGTTTAGAACAGCGCTTTAATGGTGTGTACTCCAGTGAAGAAGATAAGGACCCTGATTTTTTACTTATCTCAATCGCATACGCTTCATGCCCCGGATAGAGGTACCATTGGATAAAATGAGCAAGGCATATGTAGCGCTATATGACGAAATATTTATTGGTTTTGGTAAGAATGTAGGACAAAATGTATTTGACCAAAACCGTATTGCAGTAATGGTTGGTTATAACTTTAGTAAAGCATTTCGGCTGGAAGGCGGTTTCCTGAACCAAACACTACAGCTTGGCAGACAAGTGGATGGTAAGAATGTATTTCAGTACAATAATGGCTTGCTGATAACAGGTTATTTAAATCTATAATAAGGTGTACTTTTATAGAAAATTATATTGTGCTATGTCTTATAACAAAGAAGAGTTAATTGCATTACCCATTGCAGAGAAGATAGCCCTGGCTGAAGAACTCTGGAGTAGTGTTGAAAGTGAATTGATGCCAGTCACAAATGAAGAAGTAGAATTTGCAAAAGAAAGGCTGCAGCTACATAAAGAGCAACCAAATGAAGGTATGAGCCTCGATATGTTCAAGAAATACTTTGCTGACAAATATGGCTTATGAGTTAATCATCAAGCCGGTTGTCTTCCTGGATGTTGAGGACGCAATTAGTTATTACGAACATCGGTCAAAGGGTTTAGGAAAGCGCTTTTATGATAGCTTCTTAGCTACATTACAGTACATCCAGTCCCATCCTCACCATTATACATTTGTATACAGTTCTGTTCGCAGGTGCATGGTAGCCAAGTTTCCTTATAAGGTATTGTATATTATTGAGGAAGAAAAGATATTCATTATAGGCGTCACTCATGCAAAACGTAGTAACACTTTTATACGAAAGCGACTACGTTCATAGTACAATGCTACTCTCTATTCTTCGTATCTATTACAATCGTCACGGGTCCATCATTGAGAAGGCTTACCTTCATGTCGGCGCCAAAGATGCCGGTATGTACTCTTTTGCCTAAATCAGTGCTCAACTGCTCAATCATTTGCTCATACATAGGTATTGCATAGGGCGGTTTGGAGGCGCGGATGTAAGAAGGGCGGTTACCCTTTTTAGTGCTGGCATGTAGGGTAAACTGGCTCACTAACAGAATACCTCCATCAACATCTTTTACACTTACATTCATTACACCATTGGCATCATCAAAAATGCGCATGTTTACAATCTTGCCACTTAGCCATTGAATGTCTTCTATTGTATCGGCGTCTTCGATACCTACCAATACCAGCAAACCTTTTTGTATGCTCCCTGTTATTTCTCCATTGACCTTCACCATTGCTTCCGATACTCTTTGTATTACTGCACGCATAAGCTCTTAATTGTTACCTTTAATTTTGTCCTTGTAATTTGTTACTGAGAGAAAGTAAACCTGATTGTTACTCTGCTCATTTTTCACTAATCAACAATAGTAATGAAGATTGATATTACACCCGAAATAAATTTCCAAACAGCACGAAGTGGCGGCAAGGGCGGACAGAACGTTAATAAAGTAGAGACTATGGTAGAAGGCCGCTGGGCAGTAGCGCAATCTCAACTCGTAAATGAGGAACAGAAGGCACTCCTTTTACAAAAGCTTGCTAATAAAATAACTGCCGATGGTGCTTTACTGGTAAAGTCACAAGCTGAGAGAACGCAATTAGGCAATCGCCAGTTAGTGGTTAAGAAGATGAATGCATTGGTACAACATGCATTAGAGAAAAAGAAAAGCCGTATTGCTACCAAGCCTGGCAAAGCAGCTAAGGAGAAGCGAATAGACAGTAAGAAAAGGATTTCGCAGGTAAAAGAAGGCCGCCAAAAAATAAGAAGAGGAGATTATTGATGAAGAAGCTTGTGATGTTGTTATGCAGGATGATGCTTGTGTGTACGGCTTTGTCTCAAACAGGCAAAGAAAGGCTTACAACACATACGCAAACTATACATCTTCATTTTAAGAACATGGCGGGTGATTCTACTTTACAAACTGGTGTCAGCTATACCAATGCTTTTGGAGAGCCTTTTACAATAAGAGCCTTCAAGTATTATATCTCTAATATCCAATTACAGTATGCAGATAGCAGTATATATAAAGCATCTATAGCTCCGCATTTAGTGAATGAAACGGATAGCATTACCAAACAACTTTCCTTTACTGCTCCGGAAGGAACGATTACCAGCATCCGTTTTTTATTGGGTGTAGATAGCGTTATCAACACAACAGGAGTACAAACGGGAGACCTCGACCCAGCTAAAGGCATGTATTGGATATGGAATACCGGCTATATCATGGCAAAATTAGAAGGCACTTCTGCTGTGGCAAAAACGCCGGGAAGACAATTTACGTATGATATAGGGGGGTATAAAAGCGGAGAGAATGCAGGCAGACAAATTACTCTAACAATACCATCCCGGCCTGCTAACGTTAGCGTGGCAGAAGTTTCTTATCAGGATACATCTGCTATCTGTAATATCACTATCAAAGCGGATGTACTGAAATGGTTCCATGGCACAAATGATATAAGGATTAGTGAGCAGCCTATGTGTCACGAACCGGGCAGCCTGGCAATGAAGGTTGGTGATAATTACCAGCATATGTTTACAGTTGTTTTTTGATAATGATGTATCCTGATGATATACTCCTGCCCAACTGATATTAGTCAGGTGGGATTGTACTGATGTATTGACTCTGTAAATAATATCAGTATAATCAGCTTTTATCAGCTGTGAGTCCTTATGAAAATAATATCAGAATAATCTGCAATTAGAAGAAATTAGTATGTACAAATCATTAGAAGCATGTTTGATTGATCTGGAGAAGCACGGGCATTTGGTGCGCGTGAAAGAAGAAGTAGATCCTTATTTAGAGATGGCAGCCATTCATTTGCGGGTGCACGAGGCTAAAGGACCGGCTTTGTTGTTTGAGCATGTAAAGGGCTGTAACTATCGCGCAGCATCCAATATCTTTGGTACGCTGGAGAGAAGCCGCTTTATTTTCAGGGATACTTATCAAACCATACAAAAGCTGATAGCACTCAAAAACAACCCTATGGCAGCTCTTAAGCAACCTATCAAACACGCCGGAGTTGCTATGGGAGCAATACATGCATTACCCCTGAAAAATCCTATCAACAAACCTGTATTGCAGAATGAAATAAAGATTCATCAATTGCCACAAATCCATCACTGGAAAATGGATGGAGGTGCTTTTGTCACTTTACCACAGGTATATACCGAAGATATGGACAAGCCTGGTGTGATGAATGCTAATCTTGGCATGTACCGTATTCAACTATCTGGTAATGAGTATGTGCCCGATAAAGAAATAGGACTGCATTACCAACTGCACCGTGGTATTGGTGTACATCAAACCAAAGCAAACAGGAAGGGCGAGCCACTAAAAGTGAGCGTATTTGTGGGCGGACCACCAGCGCATACATTGGCTGCGGTAATGCCATTGCCTGAGGGTTTAAGTGAACTCACTTTTGCAGGCGTGCTGGCAGGCAGAAGATTTCGTTATGTGTACAGAGATGGCTACTGCATCAGTACAGATGCTGATTTTGTGATAACGGGTGAAGTGCATGCAGGTGACAACAAGCCAGAGGGGCCTTTTGGCGACCACCTTGGGTATTACAGTTTGCGGCATCCTTTTCCGGTAATGAAGGTGCATAAAATATATGCGCGCAACAATGCTATCTGGCCATTTACCGTAGTAGGTCGCCCGCCACAGGAAGATACAAGCTTTGGACAATTGATACATGACATGACAGGTGATGCCATACCCAATGAAATACCAGGTGTGAAGGAGGTACATGCCGTAGATGCTGCCGGTGTACATCCATTATTGTTAGCAGTGGGCAGCGAACGCTATACACCTTATGCACCGGTAAAACAACCAGCGGAGTTGCTGACCATTGCGAATCATATATTAGGAACCGGACAGTTGAGCTTAGCCAAGTTCTTATTTATAACTGCCGATGACAACAATGCTGTGCATGCACATGACATAGCAGCTTTTTTCCATTACATCTTATCACGCATAGACCTAAACCGTGATATTCATTTTTACACAAATACAACAATAGATACACTCGACTACTCAGGCAGCGGTCTTAACAGTGGCAGTAAGGTAGTTTTTGCAGCTTATGGAGATATAAAAAGAAAGCTTGCTACAGAAGTACCAGCCGTGTTGAAGGAATTGCAGCAATATAAAAATGCCACATTAGCACTGCCTGGTGTTGTGTGTGTTGAGTTAAAACCTTTTACTGATTATCAGAAACAACAGGAAGAGATAACTTTATTAGATGAACAGTTGAAAGATAAAACTGCAGCAATTGAAGAAGTACCATTTATTATTTTATGTGATGACGCACCATTTACTGCTAAAACACTGAACAATTTTCTTATGGGTAACCTTCACGAGATGTAATCCTTCGCATGACATACATGGCATAAACAGTTTTGTGCGAAACAAGCATTGGGGCTGTAGCAATGTAATTATAGATGCACGCATCAAACCACATCATGCGCCGCCGGTAGAGAAGGACGCTGCTGTAGAAAGTAAAATTGACAGGTTATTCAGAAAAGGTGGAAGCTTGTACAATATTTCCTGACGAAATAGACCGTATTACAAAAAAATAGGGGCTCTGGGAAACCAGTGCCCCTTTTTTCAACCCTAAACCCTTAAAAAACATTTTAAAAGTACAAAAAACTATGCCAACAGAAAAATTGAAGGCATACAAAGTTTTGTTAGGGTAATTAATACTATGAAAAAGGTAATTTATTAAAAGGTTTCTAAAGCCGAAAAGAAGAAGCTTCCTTCAATTGCTGCATTTTCGTCACTGTCACTGCCATGTACCGCATTTTCCCCTACTGAAGAGGCATACAGTTTACGGACAGTTCCTTCGTCAGCTTTAGCCGGATCTGTAGCGCCGATCAGCTTTCTGAAGTCGGCTACTGCATTGTCTTTTTCCAGAATAGCTGCTACAATCGGACCACTGCTCATAAACTCAACTAGCTCACCATAGAAAGGACGCTCTTTATGAACAGCATAAAATGCACCTGCCTGCTCTTTGCTTAGCTTTGTCCACTTCATTGCTTTAATGGTAAAGCCTGCTTTTAAAATCATATCTATAATACCACCGGTATGTCCTTTTTGTGTAGCATCGGGCTTTACCATAGTAAATGTTCTGTTACTCATTAGTGTAAAAGTTTGGCGGCAAAAGTAAGTATTGCAGGATAATTAAACATGAAAGCATTTTAACCATTTGTAATGAAATATAGCTAAGCACTTTTCGTTCAATAGTGAGAAGATTCGCCTGTTCAATGTATTGACCTTAGTATGCTGAAGCTTAAAGGATGGAGCAATCACGTATGGAGCAGATAAAGAGTTAGTAAGAAGTTAGTTGTGGAGTTAAATAGGAGGAAATAGGGAGGAGATTAGGTATAAGTTAGGTATAACTTAGGTATAACTTAAGTATAAGTTAGGTATAACTCGGCTATAAGTCAGGTATAGCCCGAGGTGTTCTAATATGTTGAAGGAGATCATTTAAGGTATTGATGGTACTGATACTATCTGATAAATCTGTTGATACACTTTAGAAAGTTTCCTTTTTATAGCACAATGACAATATGGCAAACTACAGGTTTCTAACTCTACTTATATTATTTGACGAGCTATACTAATAGTTGATTACCGGCAGCACTGTATTTTTACCACCTTTAGCATAAAAAATTATCCTGTGAAATTATCAACAACTTTGAAGAGAATTCTTTTTCTCCTTTTTACAGCTTGTTACTTTTTTGTTTTAAAAGGAAATGCTCAAAACATTGATGTTGATATTTTAAAATCCATAAATCCACAGTATCCTACCTCTAATTTTTGGTCGGGAGTGAGCAGTAGTGCATACGCAGTTTCCATAGCTGTTCCTGTTGGCACCTTTGCTTATGGGTTGATAGAAAAAGATAAGCAGGCACAACATCATGCAATAGAAACAGTAATTGGAATTGGCATAAGTAGTATAATTTCAGAATCATTGAAAAAAACGTTTCAACGTAACCCGCCCGGCAGATAAATATCCCTACGAAATATTTGTAAGGAAACCAGACCATGGCGGGGCATTTCCATCCGGGCATAGTACACTTGCCTTTGCCACTGCTACAAGCCTGGCTATCCAATACAAAAAATGGTACATTACTGTACCAGCTTATGTATGGGCAAGTGCAGTTGGGTATTCGAGGATGTATGGGGGTTATCACACGCCTTCACAGGTATTGAGTGGAGCTGCAATTGGTATTGGCAGTGCTTATTTGGGGCATTGGATTGGAAATAAATTATGGAAGCGGAATAGTACTCACAGCGTCTCACTGAGCCAATGACCTGCAGGCAGATGAATACAGATAAATACAGTTGTAAGCATAGAGGCATCGTTTAAAAGATACTATTAAGTTCACCATGAGCACTATTAAGTACAGGCGATTTTCATCTGTGTGCATCTGTGTCATCTGTGAGAGACTCATTAATCCATATGCAACCCAAACTCATCCAAACATTGTTTTGTTTGTTCCAGGTTAACATGCCGAATAGAGTTGATTCCAATGCTCTTTGCCACTTCTGTAAAGATGGGGCGGTCGTCAATATATAAGCATTCTTCGGGCTTCACCAGCATAATATCCATTGCCAGCTTGTAGATGTCTTTATCTGGCTTGCGCAGGTGCACATAAGAGGAAGACACAAACACATCAATAAAGCGATCTAACTTAAACCTGGATACCCGGTAGTCATTTAGCTCCCTTCCTTCATTGTTCACCGCAGCAGTTTTTAATTTATAATATTGTTTTAACCGGCATATCCAATCAATCATCGGTTGTAATGGTTGTGATTGTTCAAACATAAATGCTTTGAAATCTTCTTTTGAGAAGCTTCTCTTTTGATAAAAAACAATCAACTGCAGGTAATCATCGAGACTCAGCTTTCCCGTTTCGTAGGCATCAAAAGCTATTTTATGCCTATCGTTCATTTCCTCAAAGTCTATATTGAATTTTTCGGCTGCAGCCTTACGGGATTGTGTACCCCAACCATTAGTAAGAAATACCCCGCCTATATCGAGTAATAAAATTTTGATGCGAGTATCATTTGCCATGTGATAGTATTATTTATGGAGAAAAAAGCAATACGATTAATACCTTATTTGTGTTATCTGATATTGTAGCTGTAAAGGTTAGTTGTGTGTACATCGTTATCTGCATTGCACAACAGGAATAATGCGTAGCCGAACAACAACCATATTACATTTTAGAGCAACACCATTTTAAAGCATACGGCAAGCGCTGAGACCAGGCTGCTTCATTATGTTGAGCCGCAGGGTCGTTAATCAAAATGAAATCACGACCTTCTTTATATCCCTTTGCCTGCAAGGCAGCTACCATATCATGTATGCCAGGAGCTAATCTTGATTCTAATCCTATGCCACCCACATCCATATACAACAGCAAGTGTTTCTTTTTTGCCGGAGATGCCTGTACTACCTTTACATAATCCAGGTTGCTGATCTTTAATGCCGGGGACATACATATAGCCTTTGAAAACACCCGTGGATATTGCCATGCCAGCATAAAAGCAATCAGACCGCCAGACGAAGAACCACCCACCATAGTGTATTTACTGTTATGCAATGTACGATATACCGAATCAATAAAAGGTTTCAATGTCTTGACCATAAAGTGCATGTAGGCAGTACCTTTATTACCAGGTGCATATTCCTCAGACCTCTGCGGCGTATTGTAAATACCTACCACAATGGCCGGTGAAATAGCATGTACTTTTATAAGGCTGTCGCATATTTCATCCATCCGCCATTCCACACCAAACGAGCTTGTAGCAGCATCAAATAAATTCTGCCCGTCCTGCATATAAATAACAGGATAGTGCCTGGCTGTATCTATATTATAATCCGGCGGCAGCCATACCACTATATCACGGTCTGCAAGGCTATCACCATGCATGGCATGATGATAACGTACTAAGCCGGTTATTGTATTTTGAGCAGTCTTTTGGGGTGAAGCATTTGTCCAATACTGAATTGTATCGCTGATAATGGTATCGTGAGTAATAGTAATATTGAAATTAGGTAACGATTGCCCTTGTGCATTAGCACCTTCGTGCTGCCATGAGCCTAAGGTGTACTTATATTCAAGCGAAGGGGTAGATAAAGTAACGAGCTTTACGCCATGTGTGATTACCGGCATATTCCATTCGTATTATCCCGGGATTCCATTGCCCCAATTGTTCTGTTCCACCTGTAATGTACACCGCAGTATCGGCTGATAATGTGGGTGCCGAAAGCAAAAAAGTTACATGAATATTTATAATATTCCGGGCTGTTGCCTGTGAAAACAATATACAGAGCAACGCAATGTAACAAATAGATAACTTCTTATTCATCAGCGGATAATTTCTGCTATTGGGTAAGCAGTTTATTGACACAAATTATAATGCATTATTCCTGAGTTGCAAACAGTTTTACATTATCAGCTTGCTTTACCTTTCAATTCCCAATGGTCTTTTATTTTATTCCCATCGTTATCATACTTGAGTGTGCGTGCATAACGTTCACCTTTAATATTACCATCTTCTTTCCTTTTACCAATAAACATGAAAATGGGATTGCCCTTTTCATCTGTTTTAAAGGCAATATCCTTTTCTCTGAAACGCATATCCAGCATAGCAGATGGATCGTAGGTCTTACTCAACTTCTTTATCAGTTCTTCCTGGAGTTTCATAGTGTTGATTAATTGAATAATGATGAATGCAATACTGGGTATATAGTATCCTCCAAAAAGTTTACCGGGATTAGTTGTGATGAATTGCTAATGGGCAATTGTGAATGGTGAATTGTGAATATTGGGGCTTGTTTGTACTGGTTAATCTTCCTATTTATCAACAGGAACTGTATTTATTAAGAATATTTGTACTCAGCATTATATTACAAAAAGTAAGAAAGGAAAAATTAACCATACAGCATAACGCTTTATCATACTTTGCAGGCAAGTAACTACAACATTACATACACCAAACTATAATGCGGATGCAAGCAATAAAACTGATTAAAATAGTAATACTACTGTGCAATTTAATGCTTTACAGTAATATTTCTATTTGTCAGAATATATCGTGGATGGAAGGGTTGTGGAAAGAAGATAGTGGTACACCTTATCATGTACCACCTGTAAAGTGTAATAATACTTTGGAGATAACTGCAGTTGCAGACAGCAGTTTTACCGGAATACAAACCACTTCTTTCGCTGTAGATACTGCTGTAAGAGTAACCTACGCCTGCAATGGTTTACTTACGCAAAACTGTACACAGTTTCACCGGGGAGATCAGATCTATAAAAAGAATAGTAATCGTGTTGGATATGAATGGAATAATTGTGGGGTATGTGATGCACGTACCTGCAGCCTCTATGTGATGCATGACAAAATATTCCTCCTGGTCTCAACAAAAGACTGTGACAGTACATGTAATGGAACCATTACTTATTACAGAGATTTAGATGGCTTTGATACGCTTATAAAGCAACAGTTGACTAAACTTTATTATAAGCCAGCATACAGCAGTGTACAGGTGTCTTACACAAACATCAATAATACATATCAAAGTGGTGCTGATATGCCATATCAGAATAATCATTCAGAAAGCAATTCATTGCTAAATAATGATGCTCCGCCCACTTCAGTATTCAGAGGACGCATCAACAAACTAGAGCAAACCCTGCAAATCTCTTCACCTTATATAGAAGTAATCCTGCTTGATGATGCCGAGATTGATGGTGATATAGTATCCCTTTACGATAACAATGAAGAAGTGATAAGTCATAAAACACTGGGCAAAGAAGTCATAAAATATAGCATTAAGGCAGATAAACAACATGCCCGTCATGATATAGTATTGGTTGCCGAAAACTTAGGCAGCATACCACCGAATACTGCATTGATGCGTATAAGAGCAGGTGATAAAAAATATGAGTTAACCACCAGAGCCAATATGCACGAGAATGCTGAAGTAGTTATTGAGTATACTGGTGAATAATAGCAATCATTTTCAACTCAATACATTGCTGATGCGGGCTGGTTGCGCTTTACATTTACACTGGTTCTGTTGACGTAAGGATAGAGTGCAATAAGGAGAATAATAATCAGAATTACCCAGCTAATAAAATCGTAATAATCCATTGCAAAACGCAGTTGCGCCTGCCCGCTTATATAGCGGCTGAGCAATCCATTTGCAGCACGTGAAGCTGCATCGGGCAGCATGCCACGACTGACTAAAGCCTGTTTATAGGCAGTTAGCCTTTGGGTAAGAAAAGGATTTAAATCGGTTACCTCCTGCTGAAAGCGGTTGAAGTGTTCACTCCTGCTAAACAACTGAAAGAAATTAATAAGTGCAATACTTCCACAAAAGCCAACAAAGCGAAAGAAAACGCCTGTAGCCGATGCTGTGCTGCCAAGATGCGGAGGCACAGAAGACACCATGAAGACAATAAGTGGGGTCATCAGCATACCCGCACCTACACCTTGTATAAACAAGGGTATAATATAAGTAGGTGCATCTGCCTGTGCAGCGAATAAAAAGTGCATCCATACATGGAAGATAAGCAGCATCAAAAAGCCGGACATCCAGATAAAACGCATTGGCTTATTTAATACAATCAGCCTGGAAGAAACTATGATACTGAGTATAATACCAACAATGTTAGGAATCATAGTATAACCAACGTGTATAGGATCCATGCCTAACACTGAACTGAAATAAGTGGTCGTAACGGTCATTGTGCCCCTGCAGATATAGAGTAAAAACACGAGTATTGCACCTATTGTATAATTGCGGTACTTAAATACTTCAAGGGTAAGATAAGGCCGTTTCATTTTTGCCTGCCTGAGAATATGAAGCGCCAGTAGCAAAATAATAGCTATCACACTATATACAATACGTTTATCTCCAAACCACTCGTACTGCTGACCATAAGCCAATACATAACCAACAAGGCACAAGACTGCAGCATAAATAATAAAGCTTGCAAAATCCAACTGGTAAAGGGGAAACTTCCTGTTGAGCCGTACATTATTCAAAATAATGAACAACAACACTGTACCCGGCAGGTAAAGAAAGATAATGCCCTTATACAATACATTGAAATTAAATGCATCAAGTATAGGTGCAGAAACAATAGTTGTAAGCGGAGAAATACAAAGCAACAGGCAATAAAAAACAGAATAGCCTATTTCTCTCGCCCGCTCACTATGCAGCCGGCCAAAGATTAAAGTAATGCAGATGCTGGTAGTAGCACAGTTGGCCATTCCCTGCAGGAAAGCGAAATATAAACAGTACATGCAGGTTGTGCGTTCTAAAACATACAAATGAAGTAATGATTTGAATAATGGTAATGATCACCAGATACTGCCTTGTAATAATGTACTGGAAAAAACGCCGCTCCAGCGCAAAGAAACTGGCTACTGCAGCATAAAAGATAATCATGGAATACTGCACATCGGCTGGCTCTATGCCGTAATAGCCGGCAGCTACGGAACCATTAGCAGTTGATAATCCAAACAATGCCATAGAAGGGAGCAGCACTATAAAAATGACTGCTCTTATTACCCACTCGGGCACCCACGATTTAAATACCGGTACCTTATTAACCATTGTTACCCCTCTCATTTTTTCGTACAACCACATTGGCATTCATGCCTGCACGCAAGGGGTCAATTGTATTTTTATTATCCGTTAGCCGTATGCGTACTGGTATGCGCTGAACAATCTTTACAAAGTTGCCGGTTGAGTTATCTGGTGGTAATAGTGAAAAACGGGAGCCTGTTGCCGGAGATAAAGACTCTATGGTGCCATGAAAAGTTTTACCCGGAAAAGCATCTGCTTTTACTTCTACAGCTTCGCCTACATGCATTTTGCCTACCTGGGTTTCCTTAAAGTTAGCTATCACCCACTTGCCAGCTTCTATATCTACTATGTATGCAAGTGTTTGCCCTACCTGGATTAATTGCCCTGCCTGTATAGTTCTTCTGCCCATCTTTCCATCGTAAGGGGCAGTAATTATAGTATATGAAACGTCTAATTTATTTCTGTTCAGCACTGCTTCTCTTCTTTTGATTTCCGCTTCCAGTACCGCCTTCTGCACACGCGTATCATTTATTTTTGATAAAGAAGCCTGATAGTTGTTTACTGCAGATTGATAATCTGATTTTGCAACCTCCAATGCTGCTCTTACATTCTCCAGTTGCTGCTGCGTTGCAGATTCCACATCATACAATCGTTTGTAACGGTCGTACTCCTGCTGTTGGTGGTCCAGCTTTGCTTTTGCTGCAGCAATCTGTGCTTCACTTACATCTGATACTTTGCTGGTAGTTTGCACATTACTTTGCAGCACCTGAACCTGCGCCTCTGCATTCGTCAAAGCCGCTTCAGCTTCCTGCTGCTGCAGTTGGTATTCACTATTATCAATAATCAGCAGGGTATCTCCTTTCTTTACATCCTGGTTTTCTTCATACCTGATTTCCTTAATATATCCTACTACACGCGATGTAATTGGATTAATATATTCCTCTACCTGCGCATCGTTTGTTTCTTCGTATTTAAATAAATCAATTAACGATATAACACCCCATACTGCAAGACCAACAGCTATAATGCCTGCTATCCATGCCGTAATCCGGGTAATGAGTTTGTCCGTTTTTGTATATTGAGTTGCTGCTTTCATAAAGACTAAAGATTTCCTATGGCATTTTGAAGTTGATAGTACTGAAGCTGTGCTGCAATTTGCGCAGCCGCTAAATCAAACTTTGTTTGCAACACCTGTGTATTTGCATCCAGCAGGTCTGTTACAAGTGATAATTGGTTGAAGTATGTATTATTTACAATTCTTGCATTTTCCAGTGCTTGCTGCACATTTGTCCTTGCTACGCCTATACGCTTGAGTGCTTCCTGGTAGCGCAGGTATGCTTCTCTTACCTGCTGCCGGATAACATCTTCCGTATTTGCATGTTCTAACTCCTGGCTTCTATATTCTATTTCAGAAGCAGTTACTTTATGCTTGTTTTGATATAAGCCTGACAAGGGAAAACTTGCTCGTACACCTGTCATGCCTAACCCATACAAAGTAGCTGCATAAGGATAGAACTGGATCTGTGGATAAGCATAATTATACTCTGCAAACACGCCTAACCTGGGCGACACATTTGCCTTTGCATCCTTTACCTGCAGGCGGCGTAATTCTGTTTGCTGCTTAGATATTTTAAGCTGAAATGAATTGCTCATTGCTGTAGCTAAATAATCCTCGTACGATTGTATGGTAAGTGAATCTGTATTGGGTAATTGTAAAGGACTAATGCTAAAACTATCTGGTTCACCAATTAAGATGTCCAACTTTTGATTTGCAATGGCAATGTCGTTCTCAATGGTTGTTAAAGAAAGCCGCTGACGCGATAACTGCAGTTCTGCCCTTAGCACATCGCTTTTCAATACCACCCCATTCTTTAGCAATTGACGAATATGTTCCAATTGTCTTTCCTGTTCAGCAATATCCTTTTCCATTAATTCCTTGAAAATTGTACCGCGTTGCAAATCGAGATAATAAGAAGCAGCCCGCAACTTCACATCAGATGTGGTAAGATTCTGTTGTTCTTTTCTTAACTGCGTGATGGTTTCCTGCTCTGCAATTTTAAGGTTGGTCTTATTTCCATTATACAGGTTAAGATAGGCATCTCCCCCTACCTTATAATAGGTATGCAACACAGGATATTGTGTGGGTGAATGGAAGATACCGTTTTCATACAAAGGCATATTGCTTACATAATCGTACTCACCGCCAATTTTTACCTCGGGCAAGCGTTCCGCCTTTGTATCTTTTATTTCTTCTTCACTGCTTTGTACATGTAGTTTTTGCAGTTGAATGCTTTTGTTATAAGCCTCTGCCCTGCTCCATATTTCAGGTAGTGATAATGGTAATGCTCCTGTTGTATCTGTTGCTGCAGGCTGTGCAATAGAGGCTGTTACAGCCAGTATTCCTATCAGCAGGGTACAAAATTGTTTAGATAAATAGTTCATAATTGACATTGCAAAATTACGTTACCGCCCACAGGGCTATTTTATCTAAATTGCCTAAAATTTGATGATTCCGGACATACTTATGGAGACACTTACAACACATGATCATTTGCTGCAGATAGATAAACAGCCCAGGTCTGTTTACGTACTGCATGAGAAATCAGAACGGCGTTTTCCGGTGCACAAACATGCCAAAGGTCAGCTTACGTATGTCGAAGGCGGCATTGCTTATGTCCATATCAAAGACAGTACCTATGTGATACCTGCCCGCCATTATATTTGGATACCAAAAGACTTAGAACACTTTTTACAGGTGCGTTACTCCATGACTGCCATACGCACTTTATATTTTTATACCTATGATGATAAGAACAATCCTTTTTACAGCCACATGGGTATTTATCCGGTTACTAATCTTCTGCAGGAAATGTTATTGTACGCCGAACGCTGGAATGGACATATTTTACCCAGCAACAAAGACTATGCATTCTTATCAGCCATTAAAAATATACTGCCACAGTTGAGCACACAAGCTTTACCTATTGTGCTGCCTACTAGTACGAATGAACGTATCCAGCCCATTCTGCAGTACTTGAATACGCATGTGGATGAACCGCTTACATTGACTAACGTGAGCCGGCAATTTGGCTTTAGTGAACGTACCCTGTCTAGATTATTCAAAACAACCATGAATATTTCTTTCCTGCAATACCTTAAACAATTGAGAGTGGTAAAAGCGGTGGGCATGATGTTGCAAAAAGATGTAACGCTGAGTGAGATTGCTTATAAAACCGGTTATAGTAGCTTATCGGCATTTAGTAATGCTTTTTACCAGATTACCAATAAGCGACCTTCCGAGTTCGCCGGAGCCCTTAGCAGAAATACTTTTCAGCCATAAACATTGCACTAATTCACACATATCATCCTTCCGGTCATGCCCTTTCATTAAAATAATTATAGTTCGGTATGTGTATTTAAACATTCTATGGTTGTGTTTGCCTCATTCCCAACATTGAAATCTTCAGAGTTATACCTAACTTATACCTAACTTATACTTAAGTTATACCTAACTTATACCTGATTTCCTTGCTATATACACCTATGCAACTCCTCAGTAATCCCCTGTTTACCCTATACCTGCTCTCACCAGTAACAGGCAATTGGTATCTGCTACTTTATTGAATCGGTATTTTACCATCGTAACATTAACCAATTCATTTGATAGGTCGTTTGCATCTCTACACACCCAAACTCACGTTAAACGATGATAGAGCTGTTGCAAACAGACTATCAATGACTTATGCTAAGTTTAAAACTGGTTAGCAGATTAGTTTTACCTGAGCGCTCTGATAAGACTAAAAGGTATAGAGCTGACAATGTACTACACTATACCTTCCGTTTACCTTAAGTAAGATTACGCTGTTTACCACCCGATGCCGAAGGCAACCACCTCACTGCTCGCATCCGCCAATCCCGCACATCACTTTTGTTAGCCAAACAATACACCTCAATAATAAAGATGCACCTTCGGCAGTGTGGAGGCGCTGGCATGCACGGATGCGCGGAGCGATCATGCCGTGCTTGAACTTTTTTGTTGCTTTTTTCTTTCAAGAGAAAAAAGCAAGACAAGAAATAACTGTCAGCAAGTACACTTACAACACCTAAGTAGCATACAGCATATAAACCAGATTACACTATCCTAAACGTATGTAGATGACACTATACTAATAGTTTAGAATTAAAAGCTATATACCATCCTCTATTCATTACTATTTCTGCTTACAACAACTCTAATATTAATACTTGAGTCCATTCATCTTTTTACATGAGGTATAATAACCACAGCAGTAACACTTATTTATTCTCTCTCAAGAAACATCTGCTAAATTTATTTTATCATTCACCGAACCTTTTCTTGTTGTTAAACAATTACGCATAACTATTTTATAGAGATATAAATGATAGGTGATGTGGCATGTCTTTTTGAGCTAAAGAACTATTGTTCACCTTAAATAAATGACATTCTATGTTTTACCATGTAAAAGACCTGCAGTATCAATGCCCGCGTGTCTAAACCTGACCCGGCATTTGCAACTATGCTGCTTGAACAGTTTGGCGGAGCCAACGGAGAACTGGCTGCTGCTCTGCGTTATTTTTTACAAGCATTCGGCAATCGCATGACACACCCGGATAAGTATGATTTGCTGATGGATATTGCTACTGAAGAATTCAGTCATCTGGAAATAGTAGGGGCTACTATTCAAATGCTGCTTACCGGCATTAACGGCGATTTGAAAGAGGCTTCCGAAAAAGCGGAGATTATGCAACTACTGAACGGCAAGTCGGCTAAAGAAGATTTTATACATAAAGCAATGGTTGCTCCGCAATTTTTAGTATCCAGCGGTGGTGGACCTATGCTGGCTAACAGCCAGGGAGTACCCTGGACAGCAGCTTATATTAATGGTGATGCCAATGGTGATTTAACCGTTGATCTGCGTTCGGACATGGGTGCAGAATCGCGTGCAAAGATTGTATATGAATACCTTATGCAATTTACAGATGATGAATATGTAAAAGAAACACTGCGCTTTCTAATGACGAGGGAAGTAGCACATTACCAGATGTTTGAAGCAGCTCTCAGCACTATACAACCCAACTTCCCGCCTGCCATTTTGCAAAGCGACCCACGCTACAGTAATTTATATTTCAACATGTCAAATGGTAACAATATCCGTGGCGCATGGAATCAGGGTGTAAGCACCCAATTAGGTGAAACATGGCAGTACATTGAAGACCCGATACAGCATGTAATGGAAACTAATGGCTTGCTGAAACAACAAATTGCAGGCACAGAACGCACTGATGACCTGGTATCGGAAATGAATGATAAACTGGGCAAAATGCGCAGCAAACACATTAAAGAAATGGCGCCTGTAGGGCCACAACAGTGGAATGATCCAAATTATGGAGCCAACATTCAGAGTAAGGATTTAATTTATAAGGCATTGTGAATATACAATGGTGCTTGAACAATGAAGCACTGCAGCAAATAAGTAAGTACTTGTTTATTGCAGTGCTTCCTTTTGTAAATTATATACCTTCGGTTTTTATTATTACAGCTGATGAATGAAAGATTAAAGGAGATGATTGCTGCTCCGGTACACACAAAATTGGAAATACCTCCGCAGGACAAAGTCTCTATCACTTACTTTACCGACCCGTTGTGCTGCTATAGCTGGGCTATGGAGCCGCAATGGCGTAGATTGCAATACGAGTATGCAGGAAGTATAAGCGTACAGTATGTAATGGGAGGTTTACTGCCCGACTGGACATCATTTGAAGACAGCATCAACAACATTAATCGTCCCGCACAAATGGGACCATTATGGATGCAGGCCAGCGATGTATCGGGCATGCCTATGAAGACCACAATTTGGCATACCGATCCACCGGTATCTTCATATCCTGCCTGTATCGCAGTCAAGTGTGCTCTGCTTCAATCAACTGGTGCTGCTGCAAGATACTTGCGCTTATTACGGGAAAGTCTGATGCTGCATGGCAACAATATTAGCAGGCAGGAAATACTTGTAGATGTTGCAGAACGATTGGCTGTTGAAATACCACAATTTGATGTACAACGCTTTGCACAAGACTTAGTAAATGGAAATGGTTTAGAGGCTTTTCGTAACGATATGCATATTGTGCAGATTCAAAATATAACCCGTTTCCCAGCCTTATTGTTCCGGCGTTTAGGCTATCCTGCTGTGTTAGTATCAGGTTATAAACCCTATCCTGTTTTGTTGCAGGCTTTTGGGCAGGTAGCCGTTGATATGCCAAAGACCAGTACTGCTACTGAAGACAGCTATCTAAACTACTGGACTTCACTTACAGATAGAGAAATAGCGGAAATAAAGTCTTAACAGTGATTCTGACCGGGAATTTTGGGATATGTGAAGTACCAGTGTTGAATGAGATACTTTAAATTGCATTGTTTAAAGAAGTAGTACATTCATTATTCTTCTATTTTCCCTGTATCTATGGTATTCTTACACCAAACCGTTACCAGGATAAGTATTTTCATTTCATAAAAGTATATACAGCAAAATATCAAACTATCAATCCGCAGGTCACTGACTCTGTGATATCCTGTGGACTGTTATATTGCCAGCAACTTGGTATTAGTCAGTTTATGGAGGAAGTACAGCAGGCTGGCTATAAATTTCAGATAGCCAGTAATGCTTATCAATAAAAGTAGAGTCTGTCTATTCACCTCACCGCACCAATGATCTCCTTCTAAATAATTAATAGTAGCAAGCCAGGTAGTCTGTAATATGTGCATAATCTATCTCCTATTACTCACAAAAAGAAAATTGTACTTCAGAACTCAATTATAGTATAGATTTTGCAGTATAAATAGTTGAAGTTTAGAAGAATGTAGGTTGCCGCTACAGTTCTTTGAATCATTAATGCACACTGATTACTTTACTTTCTTTCCTATGAATCAGTAGTCCATTTTTATTTGGCAATACTAAAAAAAGCACCTACCTTAATCATATTAAAGCCTTGCTCTATGACACAGACACATCATCTAGTATCTCGCATCGCCGTTATCATCTTAGGCATTGTACTTATTTCCTTTGGGCTGTACCATTTTACAAGTCCGAATACCTTAGTTAATTTTGTTCCCGACTTTCTGCCAGGTGGTAATATATGGATATATATTACCGGTACAGCTTTCATATTAGCAGGTATAGCATTCATTTTACATAAGAAGGTAAGACTGGCAGGCTATTTACTGGCGCTCTTGCTTATTATTTTCGTACTCACTATACATTTACCCAATTACCTGAATTCTGGTGGTGCCGAAATGCGACAAGCTGCATTTGTAAACCTCTTGAAAGATACAGCACTTGCGGCCTTTGCCTTGTACTTGGCCAGTAATGCAAAAAACCTGGAAGGTTAGAAGTATATTCTTTTTGTTATAACAGCATTAAGACCATACCTATTAAAACAGAGCTAACCTATAAATTCTCTTTTAATTTGTGGTATAGTAAGGGTATGTATTTTACAGATAGTACGCCATTGCACTTTATTTGACTCCTTTTTACCGTTATATTGCATATAAACTGCTTTATGGGCAAAGGACGTATGGAGGCATTCAGCGATGGCGTACTGGCTATTATCATTACTATTATGGTGCTTGAGATAAAGGTGCCACACGGCGATACCATAGCATCGCTAAAACCTAACCTTCCAATCTTTTTGAGCTATGTGCTCAGCTTTATTAATATAGGTATTTACTGGAATAACCATCATCATATGCTGCATACAATTCAGCATGTAAATGGCAGAACATTGTGGGCTAATATGCACTTGCTGTTTTGGCTTTCACTGGTACCTTTTGCCACCGGCTGGATGGGTGAGAATCATTTTACAGTATGGCCGGTGGCGTTATATGGTTTTGTTTTATTCATGGCAGGTTTTGCCTACTATATTTTGTTACATACGCTTATCCGCCTGCATGGTAAAGATTCGCTGCTAGCCAGAGCAATAGGTAGTGACAAAAAAGGCATTTTCTCCAATGTTATTTACGCAATCGGAATTACTATATCCTTTACCTCACCTTCAATCAGTTTGATTTTGTACGCTGCCGTAGCTGCCATTTGGCTGATACCTGATACAAGAATTGAAAAGTTATTATACAGTAACGAGGGTAAGAATGAAAGAATTGAATAATAGAGGCATTTCCCCTAGCTAAAAAGTCTGCAATAGAAGCAGGGCACATTTTTAAATAGTCTTATATACAAAAGGATTAGGAAGTATAGAATCTTAAATTCATAATGATTAATACCAACTTGGTATCAAGTCGGGGATAACATCCAGTGTTCAGTACTTAAATGCGCCTGTAGTGCTACTCGATTGCTCATCCCTCAAGTTACTATTCTTTCCCCAACTTGATAGCTATTTGGTATAAACTAATTTCTTTTTGCCTTATCTCAATAATCTCAAACATCACCCAAGTCCCGGTTCAGACAATAAAAAAGCAAGTGCTGGTCACTTGCTAAACGGCTGTAGGTATAATAAATCTAAACGATCGTATTAGTTAGATGCTGGAGTGGCAGGAGTAGCATCGTTAAGAATGCTTTGCAACTCGGCACGCACCTCTTTGTTCAATTTGAAGAATTGCGCTACCTGGCTTAATGTAGTCGTTTTATTCTTCAATCTTTCAACTACCAGGTCGTACTTTTTGCTATTCTTATCCAACCATGGTTTTTCAGCTATAGTTGTTGCTTTTACAGCAGCTTCCTGTGGTGTAGCAGCACCATGGGTAGCGCGGTTACCATCATCATCTTCGTCCAGGTTTAAGCCTAGCACGGCTGCTAATGCATAACGCCGCATATAAGAGATAACACTACCTTGTGCCTGAGGATCATTTTTAATCGGCTGCATAAAGTAGTCGCACTGCATGTATTCACCGCTTTCGCCGTGCATTAATACAGTAGTTAAACCATTCTGCCCTGTAGGAAACTGCGTAAAAGACAACCCTGCATCCAGCAAAGGCTGCTTAATAGCATCCAGAATGGTAGAAAGAGTAGCATACTTGCTGTTGAAGAAAGGATTGGTAGCGTCTTTAGTAATCTTGCCAATACCTGAATGGAACTGCTTCAACGCTTTCGCCAGATTCACAATTGAGGGAGACTTTTCCATAAACTTACTTGACTTTAAAATTTTAAATTAATAACCAAATATACAACTTATTTACTAAAAACATTAGTTTAAGTTTTATAAATAAATCATAACGTTTATAAAAGTCTAAAGCGTTGAAAACGAGTAAGTTTAATAGAAAACCACCTTATAATTATTTGATATTATTGATGTTACAAAGTAAAGAAAGCATGTAGTCTAAACTAATGATTATCCACAGGTTATACACAGCATTTGCACATTATTTATGCTTTCATCAGATCCAATTCTTTCTGTAGCCGGAACATTTCATCACGCAACCTTGCCGCCTCAATGAAATCCAGATCACGGGCAGCTTTTTCCATTTGCTTTTTAGTTTGCTGTACTGCTTTTTCCATTTGCGGAATGGTCTTATACACCGTCTGCTCTTCGGCAGCTATAGAGGGCTTTACAATTTCTTCATCACCCTGTACCGCATAAGGGCTCCTTATATCATAACCTTTTATATCCAGTACCGAGGTTTGAGCCATTACCTGCTCAATACTCTTCTTTACTGTCTTAGGCACTATACCATGCTCCATATTATAGGCAACCTGCTTTTCGCGGCGGCGATTAGTTTCATCAATGGTGCGCTGCATACTATCGGTTATCTTATCAGCATAAAAGATAACAAAGCCATCCACATTACGGGCTGCACGTCCTGCTGTTTGCGTAAGTGAGCGTTCATTGCGCAGGAAGCCTTCTTTGTCAGCATCCAATATTGCTACCAGTGACACTTCAGGCAAGTCCAGACCTTCACGCAGCAGGTTTACACCAACCAATACATCTATTTCACCCAGGCGTAACTGGCGTAGTATTTCCACACGCTCCAGCGTATCCACATCGCTGTGGATGTATTTGCTTTTTATGTTGATACGCCCCAGGTATTTATCCATTTCTTCCGCCATACGCTTGGTAAGCGTAGTTACCAGCACACGGTCGCCTTTAGTTACACGCCTGTCTATTTCGTCCAGCAGGTCATCAATCTGGTTTACGCTCGGGCGGACTTCAATAGGTGGATCTAGCAAGCCTGTTGGACGAACTACCTGTTCTACCACTACCCCACCCGTTTTCTCCAGTTCATACTCGCCGGGGGTAGCACTTACAAAAACTGTTTGTCCTACCATGGTTTCAAACTCATGGAAGTTGAGCGGACGGTTATCCAAAGCGCTTGGCAGGCGGAAACCATAATCCACCAGTACCAGTTTACGGCTTCTGTCACCGCCATACATACCTGCTACCTGCGGCACTGTCTGATGGCTTTCGTCAATGATGTTATAAAGTCTTTTGGGAAATAATCGAGCAAGCAGAAAGGCCGGCTGCCCGGCGTGCGACGGTCAAAAAAGCGGGAGTAGTTCTCAATACCATTACAATACCCAAGTTCACGTATCATTTCCAGATCATATTCTACGCGCTCTTTGATGCGTTGCGCTTCTAATAGCTTGCCCACACTTTTAAAATACTCCACCTGCATGCGCATTTCGTCCTGTATCTCGTATATAATGCGCTGCTGCATGTCTTTTGGTGCCAGGTATAAATTAGCTGGAAAAATGGTAGCATCCTCTACCCTGCTGATACGCTTGTTACTGCTGATTTCTATGGATTCTATATCTTCAATTTCATCACCAAAAAAAGTAACACGTAAACCAAAATCAGCATAAGGCAGGTTAATATCCACTGTGTCTCCTTTTACCCTGAAATAACCCCTTGTAAACTCATCCTGGGTACGGGTGTATAAGGAGCTGACCAACGCATGTAAAAAGCCTTGCCTTGAGATGACCTGTCCTTTACGGATGCGTATAATCCCATTTTCAAACTCCTGTCGGATTACCCATACCATAAATACAGCTTACACTGGCTACAATAATCACATCGCGTCTGCCTGTAAGCAACTGTGCAGTAGCCTGCAGACGCAACTTATCCAACTCTTGGTTGATACTTAAATCCTTCTCGATGTATTTATCAGCAACAGGTATATAAGCCTCCGGCTGATAGTAGTCGTAATAGCTTACAAAATAGCCTACCGCATTTTCCGGGAAAAACTGTCTAAACTCGCCATACAACTGTGCCACCAGTGTTTTATTGTGGGTCAGTACCAATGTTGGACGTTGTACATTCTGAATGACATTCGCCATCGTGAAAGTCTTACCGCTACCGGTAACACCCAATAAGGTCTGGTATTTTTCACCAGTGTTAATTCCTTCTGTTAATTGCTGAATAGCCGTAGGCTGATCACCATCAGGCTTGTAAGGTGCATTAATCTGAAAACGCATACGGTGCAATTTACTAACAAAATTAGTTTTGGAAAAGAGGTATTCAGGGAATTAAGGAATGATTATCATGATGGGAAAAGAAGAATTTGTTTTACCTGCTAAAATTTGACCTGGTCACTACAAGTGAAAAGTATACATCTGAAATAGTCAGGTAAGATTAGGCAACAAGAGCACCGACATTATGGCAATGATTACCAAAGCGTTTGATTTTAACAGAACTTAGATCCAAAGCTAAGTTGGAGAATATTACACTTAAATTTACATTAACTCTTATATCTTACTCAACAATCTTATTAGCTCTGCTAATAGACTCAGTGTATTCAACCAGGTTCAGCTTTTCTTTTAATAATTGATACCTGGGATCATCAGACATTCCTTTGAACATAGGGTGATCAATAAGAATAGCTACAGGCCCCATCCTTTTTTCAACACATTGAAATAAATGATGAAAAGCTTTGTCTTTTTCTCCTAATGACCACCAGATCATTGCTAAGTCTATATCCAATACAATTCCCGGTTCTTCAACTTGCCGTTGCTCTATCTTACGAATACATTCCAATGCTTTTTCGGCTTCTCCTAATTTGGCATAGGCACACCCTAATGGTGTAAGTCCTTTTAATGGATGCTTTGTTAATCGGTGGACTTCTTCAAATATTTCTGCTGCCTTCTTCCAATCTCCTTTTACGCCGATGCACCAGCCTTTTAACTCCAATGCTACCCGCATCTGCGGATACATGTCTAATAACCATTCAACTTGTTTTAATGCATCATCGGTTCTTCCGGCATTGAGGTAAGCTTCTGCAAGGAACTGGTTAACCATCGGAGATAGTGGATCTACCTGCAATGCTTTTTCCATAATTTCAACAGCTTCTTTCTTTCGCCCTGTGATCAGATAATAAAAAGAAAGTAGCTGGTAAGCGTCGGTTGTAGCAGGATTTAGCTCTATAGCTTTTAGCAATGAATCATATGCCTGTTTCCATTTCCAATCGTAAAACAAATAAGCCGCATCCCTTAGCCGCATATCCTGCTGCCAGTGAACTATCCAGTTGTAATGCTTTATCGCTGTATCTATGCACAATTTCAAAAGCTTCATTTGGTTGCATTTGTCCTGTTGCTCCAAGAAAAGCATAAGCCTGCTGCAGCCATTGCGTAAGCATGGGCATAATCCGGTTCAAGTGTTATTGCTTTTTCAAAACATTCTATCGCTTTTTTAGCATCATTGGGCGTTATCTTATTATGAAAATGTAAGCCTTTCAAAAAAAGTGTATACGCCTCAAGATTTTGAGTGGGTGCTTTTACCAGTGTTTCCTCATGTTCTCTCGCAGTCAAATTCTCACGAAGCTTATTGGCTATAATACTGCTGATCTCATCCTGCACTTCAAATATATCGGTAAGGTTCCGGTCATAATTTTCACTCCAGATATGATATCCGTCCGCTGCATTTATTAACTGCGCCGTAATGCGTACCCGGTTTCCGGCTTTACGTACACTTCCTTCCAATATCCTGTCTACATTTAGCTGTATGCCAATTTCACGTATATCAGTATTCTTTCCTTTAAAAGCAAAGGCCGAGGTTCTTGAGGTTACCTGAAGGCCATCTACTTTAGTAAGTGCATTCAGTAATTCTTCTGTAATACCATCACTGAAGTATTCATTTTCAGGATCGGCACTCATGTTTACAAAAGGCAGCACAGCAAGACGATTAGCAGGCTGTTTGGTTTTTCCTTTTAGTGCATCACGGGTAGGAACAACAAGGCCTTTGTTATCAATAGCAAATATGCGGACAGGCTTTATTACATTCTTTAATTCAAAGTAACCCATTTCACGGGCGGTAAGGTTTTCCTGGTTTCTTATTTCATCAAACACTTTTTCTGAAATAAAAATGGAACCCGGAACAGCAAGGGATTCAATCCTTGATGCAAGGTTAACGCCATCGCCATAAATAGCTTCATCTTCTATTGAAATATCTCCGGTATGGATACCTATTCGCAGATCTACTTTGGGTTCCTGCTGTAATGTTTGTTGTATTTCCACGGCACAATTAACTCCATCAATAGCGCTGTTAAAAATGCTTAAAGCACCATCACCATAGTATTGAAGAATTTTTCCATTGTGAGCAGCAACAGAAGTTTCCAAAACTTCCTTCAGCCTTCGCGCTTGTCTTTTGCCAATTGTTCGTTTTGCTGCATCAGAGCAGTATAACCAGACATGTCGGAAAACATTATTGCAGCAAGTTGGCGCATACGTAAAATTAGTGAAGATAAATTGGTTGCTGTTGCATTTTCCGCTACCTGATTTTTGTCGGTTAACTGAACCAAAAGTTTGAGGTGCCTGAACAGTACATACGAGGCACACCTAATCTCTAACAAGCAGTGAGGTTGTCTACCCGATTATCTGCAGCATCTGCAAAATCATTATCCCACAACATAATCATCTTTACTTTTGCGGTATGGCACGCATACAAACCAACAAAGACATTTCCCGCAAAGACGTCATCGTACAGGCTGCTGCCAACTTGTTTTTAGAGAAAGGATATAAAGCGGCAAGTATGCGCGACCTTGCCGAACGAGTAGGTGTAGAAGCAGCCAGTTTGTACAATCATATCCGGTCAAAAACAGAACTGCTACATGATATTTGCTTTGCAGTAGCTAACCGCTATTGGGAACACTTAAGCCAGATAGAGGCTACTGAAAGTCCTGTCATCAATAAGATTGAAGCTTTGCTGCGCTTCCAGATCAACCAAATGATTTACAACTATGCCGAGGTGCATGTTAGCGACCGTGAATGGCGGCACCTTGCAGAACCTTACTTATCCAATTTCCAAACGCAACGTCGCAACTACCGCAAGCGTTTTGCAGCGCTCGTGAAACAGGAATCGAACAAGGTCAGATAAAGAACATTGATTCACCTACGGCTGTGTTAATCATGCTGCATGCCATTAGCGGGATAGAAAGCTGGCACCGCAGCAAGCAAAAGATCAGCGATGAGGCTTTAGAAGAAAACATGATCACCATAATGCTGGATGGATTGAGGAGGTAGAAAAGAGATGGCAATTGATTGATGACAGATGACATAGGTAAATAACAATGGTGCTTTCTCTTTACTATTGTTTTATAATGGTTATTCTTCTTTTAATCAAAATGCAATACCTAATCGTATTATAGCTAATAAAGCACTTAACAGGTATAATTCCTGCAAGTGCTTTATTGGTAAAGGGCTATTAAATATTTTCTATTGCTACTGCTTTATAAATTTTGCGATTTGCATTTGCTTACCATCATAAGCTTGTAAAATATATATGCCGGGCATAAGATCACTGATGTTTATTTTCGGAACCTGACCTTCAAACGTTGTCAGTGACTTTACTTTTACACCCTTTAAATCAAAGATATTAATAGCAACTGCATACCCGCTGCCTTTGATACTTACATTAAGGATATCCCTTGCGGGGTTTGGAAAAACTGTAAAATAGCTTTCAGTATTGTTGTTAATAGAAGTAATGCTGCTATAAGCAATTTTGCCATCGTTATCTGCTATTTGCAACCGGTAATAGATTTTATCAGCTTTAACAGCGCTTATCTCATCTGTAAACGAGTAAGTATTTGATTGTTTGCCCAGATTGGCCGCAGCTACTTTACCAATATTTGTAAAGCTTACTCCATCTGTACTACGCTGGACAATGAAATGGGAAGTATTTATTTCATTAACAGTTTGCCATTTGAGTAGTGCGGTAGTATTTTGCTTAATTGCAGTAAAACTGACCAGCGTAAGAGGCAGTATTACCGAAATATCTTTTATTTGTGTGATTGACCATCTGTTCCCGCTGCTATCCTGTACTCTTATAAACAATGTATCTGCCCCTGCGGGGATTTCATTGAGCGGAATATTGAAAGAAAAGGAGCCATCAGCAGAAGGAGTAGCAAATACTACCGGAGTGCAATTGCCAAATCCCTGGTCAGTGGTAAAGAAATATTCGGCTTTAGTAATGTAGGGCGTATCACTTTTATAAATCTCTATATTGCGGCGAAAAGTGAGGCTCCATTTTCCGTTATTGTCCAGAACACGTCCATACAGTTTATGATAACCTGCAGATAAGCCGGCAGTTGCAGCTACAAAATTTTGCAGTACAACTAGAATCTGGTGTGGTAATCGTAATAGGTGTTCCGTTGCCAAAGCCCGGATCTGTATCTATAAAATATTCGCCGCTTATCAATGGTTGTTTTAGCTTCGATGCAAACACTTCAATATTTCTTCTTGCTGTAAAGCTCCATTTGCCATTACTGTCTTTGGTGCGGATATACAGCTTGTGATAGCCAACGGCAAGATTGGTAATATTTGCGGTAAAAGGAAAAGATCCATCTGGGCAGGCGTAACATTTACTATATTGTTCTTACCAAAACCAATGTCTGAATCAAAAAAATATTCCAACTGTACAACGGAAGTATCCTGCGAGAAAACAGACAAGCTAATTGCTGTAAACAGCATGATTAAAATTGTTTTCATAGCTGTTTATTTTATGGTTCTTGCCTGTATAGTTACCGGTAGATTAGTTGCTGTTGCACCCGGTGTACTGATGGAATAAATAACAGGTATGGCTGCCAACCCCGAAAGTGTATAACGATCGGAAACTGCTACCCCGCCAAATGCACCACGGTCTGTGCCATCAGAACCCTGTTGGCTGCACAGAGCCAGCTTCAATTGATAACTGCCATCAGGCGAAGAAGAAGTAACAAAGAGCGTATTGATAGCGGCTACTACTATATTATTGTTAGCTTGTACCAAACTGTGTAGCTGAAGTTCCGATATTATAGGACACATTTAAATTGGTGCCGTTATTAATATTAGTGGTAGCATTTAAAGGCTTTAAGATATTATTTTTAAACTCACTGGTTGTAAACTGAAGGTCTAATTATTTACTGGACCATCGAATACATTGTTGTTACATTGAAAATAGACCCACCCCAAACCAAAGTTTTCTTGCAGATATTATTGTTGAAAACAAGATCGGTAGGATAAACATATCCAGCCCCATTAGGATAAAGAGCAGTTGCATCGCCTGCTGAATTAAAGAAATTTTCAAGAATGATATACATCACTTAAATTACTACCAAGATGAATCGAGTATTTTAAATTGCATCTTTTAATGCGTAATATCATTTACATTAATATAAAATTAGGATCGACTCCATAGCTAACATTACTCATTCCTATTACCTGTGAACCCTCAGAGCCTGTATTGAAATCTATCTCTCCAATCTGGGAACTATCTGTGAGTGAAGAAACATGAAGGTTTTGGCTTAAAAAATAACCTGAGCCAATGATAGTTATTTTGCGGTCAAGTGCTGCATGTGCATACGGAATTGGCGATGCTTCTACATATATTGTATCTCCACTGGAAGCCAGGCTTACAGCCTGGTTAATCTGGACAAATACCGGATAACCTTGTGTTCCACCAAAATTATCTCCCCAAAAATTAGCGCCATCATAATTTGATCTGTTATTCACCCGCCAGATTTTTGCGCTGGCTTGTTGCGTAATAAAAACAGCAGCAATTAAAGCTGCTATAAAGAGTAATTGTGTCTTTTTCATAACTAAACTTTTATTTGTTGAAAAATGAAAGAATAAACCTTTGTAAGAAACAAGTTGTATAGGAAGTAGTAATGTAAAAGCGGAAACAGCATGCTTCTCAGTGAAGCAGTTTCCTTTTTAATAAGCAATTATGCATATTCGCATGAAATGTTTTCAAAGAGTTCAGAATTTAAAAGATACACCTAAAGTGAGGTAAGAAACGCCATAGCCAAGTTCCGCCATTGCAGCAATGTGGCTAGAAAAATAATAACGCCCGCCAACAAACCCGGTAAAGCCTGCACCGCTATTATAGTTGCCTGCGCTTGCATACCCGTTGTTGTAACCACCGTTGTCTTTATATTTATAGCTGACAATGTTGGCAGACAGCATGATGCCGCCATATACATCGATCTTTTTATTGCTGATACCAGTATAATGGTAAGCACTTCTGACACCTACGATGGTATAATTCCATTTTTCGCTCCAGCTATAGCCCGAAGCTTTGCCGGAATATTTGTAGCTTTTATCGCCTACATAACCGCCAAGACTTATCACACCGGGACCACCTATATCCCAAATACCTCTTTCGTACTGGGCGCTGATAGCCGGTGTTTGACTGCTACCGGAATAGCTGGGTAAGGAACTTCCTAATCCTAAACCAAGGCTTAATACATTCGTACCTTTTTGAAAGGATTGGGCTTTAGCTGCATTAAAAGCATTTGCAACAAGAAGGAACAGGAAAGCAGAAAGGATAATCTTTTTCATAAAAAATGTTTTAATTACTGGTGAAGGATGTTTATTAAAATCAGTTGTAAACTTAGAAAGCCTGGCAAGGCATGCCAAGCTATATTGATTATTTGCGGGAGGAGATTTATTTTTTGCAGGAAATGGCAGGAAATCTGAACAGGAATCTTTACCTTTTCAGTAGATTTAGTAATACAGGCACCTCAAATTCTTTCCCAAACCTAAAAACTTACCCTATGACAAATGTTTATTCCTTCTCTGCTTTAGCTGCATTGCCCATATTAGTTTTGCCCAGCAAAAGAAATTGGATTCTTTACTGAATGAATTGAAAAAACATCCGCAGGAAGATACGGCGCGGCTGAATTTATTGTACAACATTTCTACGGCATACCAGTCTATCAATCCTGGTGAAGGGATCGTAAAAAGCAATGAAGGCATTCGCCTTGCGGTGAAATTAAAAAATGAATTAGAACTTGGAAAATTCATCAGCAGCAAAGGAAACAATTACATGAATGAAGGTCAATATGATTCGGCTTTACAGTTGCTTAAAACAGCTTTGCAAATATTTGAAAAGCAAGATTATGAACATGGCGTGTTTTCCGCTTTAAACAGCATTGGTATTATTCAGTTTTATACTGCCGATTATGCAAGTGCATTAAGCACATATTCAAAAAATCTTCACGTAGCAGAGAGCATCAAAGATACCGGTCAAATTCTTGCGGCTATTTCTAACGTAAGCGTGTTATACAGAGCCATCTCGAATTATCCAGAAGCACTTACCTACGATTTGAAAGCTATCAATCTTGCCGAAAAATCGAATAACAAAATGGGCCTTACCAATGTTTATTATGAGGCTGGTTCAACGTACAGAGAATTAAAAGAAACCGACAAAGCACATGAGTATTATCAAAAGGCTTTGAACAATTGTATTCAAACAGGAAATAAGCGAGATGAAGCCACCCTACTTTCAGCATTGGGACAAATATCGGCAGATAAAAAAGACTATCAACAAGCACTCTCTTATTATCAGCAAGCCATATCAGTTGGCAATGGTGCTGGTAACGTACAAACAGAAGCAGCTACTCTTGGAAACATAGGAGATATCTATAAAAAAATATCTAACTACCCGAATGCCATTGACTATTATAAAAAAGCTTTATCGCTATCCCAAAAACTGGGTGATAAAAACACCACTGCCTACTTATTAGGTGAAATAGGTGATACATATATAAGAACATCTCAATTTCTTTCAAGCCAATCTTCTATAACTTTTAAAGAACAGCCCAAACAGGCGCTTTCTTATTTACAGCAAAGTCTGGCATTAGCAAAAGAAATTGGCTCATTAGACAGGCAGGCAAGAGCCTTGGATTATTTGAGTAACCTATATGAGAAACAAAAAAACTATCAAAAAGCGTTAGAACTGCGTAAAGAGGCAGTTCAAATGGACGATAGTATTAACAATGATGACAAAAAACAGCAGATAACCCGCCTCGAAATGCAATATGCCTTCAATAAAATTCAAGACAGCATCAAAGCTGTAACAGATAAACAACAAGCTCTTGCTCACGCCGAAACTCAAAGGCAAAAAGTAATCAACAACTCCCTGTTGGCGGGCACTGGTTTTATAGCAATAGCAGGTTTTGCCAGCTTTCTCTTTTACAAGCGGAACCGTGATATTAAAACACAAAGAAACGAAGCAGTGCTAAAAGTACAGGTTGCGGAAACAGAGATGAAAGCTTTACGAGCGCAGATGAACCCGCATTTTATTTTCAATTCCCTCAATTCTATCAATGACTATATTGATAAGCATGATACTGAAACTGCTACCATCTTTACAACAAAGTTTGCAAAGCTGATGCGCCGCATATTAGAAAACAGCGAGTATAAGGAAATACTGTTGAGCAACGAATTGCAAACCCTCGAGCTGTATATGCAGTTGGAAGGCATGCGCCTGCAAAACGGCTTTTCTTACGAAATAAAAACAGATGAGGATATTGATAAAGAGAATACCCTTATTCCACCGTCGCTCCTACAGCCTTTTTTAGAAAACAGCATTTTGCATGGCATTGCAAAAAAGCAAGGAGGGAAAATAATGCTGCATATACAAAAAAAGGGTGACATGTTGAACTGTGTAGTAGAAGACAATGGCATAGGTATTCAACCACATGCGGGAATAAAAGAAAAACAACCCGAAAGAAAATCCTTTGGCACTAAGATAACCCAAGATAGAATTAATATTATCAACAGACTGAAAAAAACGAATGGGAAAGTAGAGTTACATAATCTTATACAAGGCACGCGTGCGGAAGTAACACTCCCTTTTGAAACAGCATATTAAGAACCTGATTTATAACATGATCACAGCTACTATCATAGATGATGAAAAGCATTGCATAGACAGACTTACCCACTTGATTGATACCTGTTGTAAGCATAATATTTGCTTACTGCAAAGTGCTCAAAACATAGAAGAGGGTACCAGGATTATTCGTGAACAACAGCCGCAGCTTGTTTTTCTTGATGTAGAAATAAATGATAAAACAGGCTTCGATCTATTAAAGCAATTACCTGACATCAACTTTGAAGTAATATTTACCACCGCCTATGAAAACTATGCAGTGCAAGCTTTTAAATTCAGTGCTATAGATTACCTGCTCAAGCCTATAGATATAGATGATCTAAAACAGGCGATTGAAAAACTAAAGGTGAAAATCTCTAAAGAGGAATTAGCCCAAAAATTAGATACGCTATTTTTCAATCTTAACAATGCCGGCAAGCGTGTGCTTATTCCCACCATGAATGGCTATGAGTTTATTCAGGTAAGTGATATTATCAGGTGCCAGAGCGATGTAAACTATACCACTATTCACCTTAAAGGGAAACAAAAGTTAGTAGTTGCTAAAACACTCAAAGAATTTGAAGAACTGCTGAGGGGGTATAACTTTTTCAGGGTACATAATTCGCACCTGATCAATTTGATATATGTAAAAAGTTATAACAAAGGAAAAGGAGGCATTGTATTGCTAACAGACGGTTCAGAAATTGAAGTATCCACCAGGCGCAAAGATGAATTACTTAAAAGGCTGATGGCTTAGAAAATTGCAACAATGTCCTACCACCAGGCATCTTTCAACCATCAATAGTCCTTCTGTCAACAGTCATCCAACAAATGTCATCTCTCCCCTACTGTCCCTGCGCCAGGCTATAGGCTTTCTTCTCTCCCAGCTTTAACAATAGTTCAGATGAACAGATTTTAAAATCACCGCTCAGACTTACGTACAAACCTAACACGTCCTGTTGGTTCAGCGGACGGTCATCAAGGCTTTCAAACCTTGCATTATACAGATTAACTAAGTTGGTATACACTGAACCGGTTGGCCATACCTGCGTACCACGGTTGCTGATATTAACGAGCTTAAACTTAACGCCTGCATGACGCATACATTTATTGGCAATCGCAATAGGTTGCTCATTACTCTCTATAAAGAAATCTACACCACCAATGAGTTCCGGTGCTTCTTCTTTAGACTCCATCATCTCGTTTCTTTCCAGTTTGAAAAGGGTTTGTGTGGCGGGTTTATTTGATATGACAGGCTTTGCTCCCTGCCCTGGCGTTTTACCGAAGTTGGAGATGATAGCATCGGCAAACTGGGTGGTATTTAAAGCTGTTATAGTTTTATTTCCAAAGTCGCCGGTATGAACGCCTTGCTCTAAGGTGTACAACAAAGCATTTTCAATGGTAGCTGCACTTTCCATTAAACCTAAATGCCGCAGCATAGCAATGCCGCTCAACAATAAAGCGGTTGGGTTAGCAATGTTCTTACCGGTAATATCAGGTGCGGTGCCATGTACTGCTTCAAATATGCAGATATGGTCGCCGATATTGGCACTGGGCGCAAAGCCTAAGCCTCCTACTAAACCAGCGCACAAATCACTTACTATATCTCCTTGCAGGTTGGTAAGCACCACTACATCAAACATGTCGGGACGCGTCACCAGCTTCATACAAAGATCATCAACAATCACATCATCAGCCTTCAGATCGGGATACTCTTTAGCTACTTCATAAAATACATCAAGGAACAAGCCATCTGTTATCTTCATGATGTTGGCTTTATGCCCGCAGGTAATACGGCGTGCATGTTTCTTAGTCGCCATCTCAAAGGCATAACGGATTAGTTGCTCGCTGCCAGGACGTGTAATCAGGCGGCGACTGAGCGCTACATCATGTGTTAACATGTGCTCCACCCCGCCATAAGTATCTTCTATGTTTTCGCGCACTATGGTTATATCTATCGGTATTCCGGCTTTGCTAAACACCGTATCCACACCATGCAGTGTTTGAAATACGCGGTTATTAGCATAGGTATTCCAGGTTTTGCGTGCAGTTACATTTACACTTTTTACACCTTTTCCTTTTGGTGTTTCCATTGGACCTTTAAACAAAATGCCTAATGTTTCTATGGTGCGTTGTGCTTCCGGTGTCATGCCATTGCTGTAACCTTTATCAAACACCCACTTTCCCATTTCTACCACCTGGTATTCCAGCGGTACTTTGGCAGCATTAAATATGTGCACCACTGCGTCCATAATTTCAGGACCTATTCCATCTCCTTTAGCTACAGCAATTTTTGTCATGGTTTTTAGGATTTATATGTACAAAGTTAAGCCCACAAAACAAAGCAGCGTTGCAAAACATTATGATTCTGAATGGAAAACAACTACATTAATATCCCAAAATGCCCCTTCCCAATCTTGAAACAGCCGGGCTATACCTAAGTTATACCTAACTTATACTTAAGTTATACCTAACTTATACCGGATCTCCTCCCTGTTTACTCCTCAGCAACTCCCAATTTCCTCCCAATCCGCCTCAAACCTCCTCTAATACATAGCACTACCAACATCTATGAAGACTTTAGTTCTAAGTAGTTCATCCATACTCTTATCCTATCCCACTAACCCTCTATATCCTAAAAATCACAGTTCAGACAATTCATAATTCTTATATTCGTCACCTAACAATCATTAACTTGTACAATGAAAAAAATATCATGCTTGCTGCTATTAATCCTAAATTATCTTTTCTCTACTGCTCAAACCCTACAACCCGCTGCTCCTTCTGCTGCTGATTTTTCTGATGAACGCCTTCAGCGCATCGACAAAGTAATACTACAGGCTGTAGATAGCGGCTGGATTGCAGGTGCTGTAGCATTCATTGCAAGAAATGGTAAAATTGTATATAATAAAGGCTTTGGATACTCCGATGTAGAGAGTAAAACAAAGATGCAACCCGATAATATCTTTCGCATTGCATCGCAAACAAAAGCTATTACCAGCGTTGCGGCAATGATGTTGTTCGAAGAAGGTAAGTTTTTACTCGATGATCCTATTTCTAAATACATTCCTGCCTTTGCTAATCAAAGAGTATTGGATAAGTTCAATGAAACTGACAGCTCTTATACTACTGTACCAGCTAAACGCGAAGTAACTATCAGAGATCTGTTAACCCATACTTCAGGTATTGATTACCCGCTTATCGGCTCCACACAAATGAAAGCCATCTATGCAAAAGCCCAATTTAATCCGGCCTTTGGAAACGATACAATGAAACTGGTGAATATGGTGAATAAGCTCGGCACTATGCCCCTGGTACACCAGCCAGGTGAAAAGTGGACATACGGGTTAAACGTGGATGTAATAGGACGTTTGGTAGAAATTTTATCCGGTATGCCGCTCGACCAGTTTTTTCAGCAGCACATCTTTCAGCCACTTGGCATGAATGATACTTATTTTTATTTGCCTGAGAACAAATACAATCGTTTGGTAACTTCCTATACTGAAGATAAGCAACATCAGCGCGTAACATGGGAAAGCCAGAAAGGTTCCATAGGCTCTTCTAATTATCCTAAAATACAGGGTACCTACTTTGCCGGCGGTGCGGGGTTGAGCTCTACAGTAAAAGATTATGCTACCTTTTTGCAAATGCTGCTGAATGGTGGCGTGTATAACGGGCATCGCCTGCTGGCGCCACGCACGATTGAAATGATGACTACTAACCAGATCGGCGACCTGAATATAGGGAAAGACAAATTTGGATTAGGCTTTGAAGTAGTTACCGCTGCAGGGCAGGCACAGTCTGCCTGGTCAGAAGGCTCATTTGCATGGGGTGGTTTTTTTAGTACCACCTATTGGGCAGACCCAAAGAAACATTTAATTGGTGAGATCTATCTGCAGCAAACGCCATTAACACACTGGGAAGTTAATACCAAGTTTAAACAACTGGTATATCAGGCTTTAATGGATTAAGTAATAGAAATTAATTAAAAGGCTGCTTTATAAAGCAGCCTTTGTTTTTATAATATAGTCAAACATTAAAACCTTGCATTAATACCAGCAAAATAATACCCACCGGTAAAGCCAAACTGCGTAACTGAAAGGCTGTAATCGAGCCTGCCGAATGAAGAATTATCTAAGGGAGAAGCAGCACTGTATGGCGTTGAATAGGCTGTATGTTGTATCCTGTCGGGATAAACATCAAATATATTATTAGCTCCTGCAACAATAGAGATAGCCTTTGTGATCTTGTAAGATAGATTAAGGTCAGTGACTACTTTTGGTGAATAAGTTTCATCCAAAGCAGTGGTAGAAGCATTATAGATAGAAACCCTGCCGTAATGAGTAACTCTTACATTGGCACTAAACTTATCGAGGCGATAAGTAACCCCAAACGTAAACTTGCTGCGTGGCTGGGCAAGCTCCAATCTTGAACGTTCCTGGCGACTGAACAACACATTGCCTACACTATCGGCAGGTATTTTTGTGGTACCTTTTACGTCACCTACTACATTTGTTTTATTCAAATTGCCGGATAAAGATAGATCCAGGTTACCCCTGCCTACGTGGTTTACTTTGTAAGTTATAACGGCATCTATACCTTTTGTTTCAGTATTTACCGCATTGGTGAAAAATTGTACAGAGTTAACGTCTGGATAAGCAGACAATAAATCATTTACAGTGGAATTAGTTGCACGCGAAAAAGAACCGGTTAATACTATACGGTCATCTATTCTTATAAAATAACCATCGATAGTAATTGCCAGGTTTTGTACAGGCTGCGAAGTAACACCAACACTATAGTTGGTTGATTTTTCTGCTGTTAATGATGGAATACCAAAGTCCTGTGCCAGCTTGCTGTTATTGGGGAACGTGCCTGTTTGCTGCGGTACCAACTGCCCGCCCTGGCTTACAAATACAGTAGATACGGTGCTGAAATAACGCTGTTGAATGGAAGGCGCCCTAAAGCCATTGCTGATAGAACCGCGCAATGAAAAAGCATCTGCGAACTTGTAGCGGAAGGCAAATTTGCCTGCAAAGTTGTTGCCGAAGTCACTGTAGTTTTCAAACCTTCCGGCCACATCTACCAGTAGCTGTTTGGTAATGTCAGACTCCAGGTCGAGATATACGCCAAATACATTACGGCTTTTATCCACTGCATTAGCAGGCTGGAAGCCGGGAAATACCTGCGCGCCACCTACTCTTTTATTTACACTGCTCGTATCATAGTTTTTATAGGAAGCTTCTTCCCCTGCAATGATCTGGTAATTATCCAGGCGATATTCTGCGCCTGCTGCTACATTGAAAGACTGCAAGCCAACCTGTTTGCCGAAATCTTTAGTTACATCAATATCTGCAGTGTTTTGGTTAAACTTTATTGTACCTGCATAAAAAGAAGTAGGTGCGGCAGCCCCTAACAAGTATTGCGAAGCGTTGTTAGAATTATTCACATCAAACCTGAACGAATTGCCACCGTAAGTATTACTTATATCCCATTTCCAGCCACCTGTTATAAACCGCAGCCCTGCTATTACAGATCTGTCCCATATTTCGGAATGTATTTGCGGCAGAAAACCATTTGGATACAGTTCTGTAATTACCTGGCTGGTTTGATATGGATACCGGTAATTACCTGGTGACTGACCATTGCGGTAGTTTACACTTCCTGTAAAATAGAATTCCGTATTGCCACTCTTACCCAGGTCTGTACCAGCATTTACCACAAAGCCCGCATTGCGCAGCAACGAATTGCCTACACTCAGGTTATGCTCTCTGCTAAATTTGTTCTGTGTAACCAATGCTGAATCCTGGCGGTACAATGCCACTTTGTGGGCAATAAAATCTGCATCTGATTGCCCGGAAGCTCGGGAAACATTCCAGTTTACATATACCGGTCCCTGGTAAGTATCTGCCTGGTTGCTTGCTCCGCGATAACGGAAATCACCTGAAAGATTGATAAATCCATTATTCTTAAAGACAAAGCCATGATTAATACCAATCTGTGCCACCTCACCATCGCCTTCATAATTTTGACCTAACTGGCTGGTAATGGTAGTGCCTTTTGCTTTTTTAAGGTCAATATTAATAACACCTGCTATGGCATCGGAGCCATATTGCGAAGAAGCTCCATCGCGCAGTACTTCTATTTTTTCGATTGCTGATGGTGGAATAGAATTTAAATCAGTACCCACTGAGCCTCTGCCAATTGTTCCATTCACGTTGATCAATGCCTGGTTATGCCTGCGTTTGCCATTTAATAAAACCAGTACCTGGTCAGGTCCTAAACCACGCAGTGTTGCCGGGTCTATATGGTCTGTGCCATCCGAAATGTTTTGTCTGGAAGAGTTGAACGAAGGTGCAATCACATTCAGCATTTGAGTTGGCTCTGTACGTCCGGTAGCAATCAGGTCTCTGGAAGATATTACATCTACTGGCGCTACTGTCTCGGTACTTGACCGCATCACTGACGAACGTGAACCTAATACTACTACCTCCTGCAGTGCTCCCCCGGCTTTAAGACTTACATCCGGAACGGCATTGTCTCCTGCAGCTACTTCAATAGGCACTTCTACATTTTGCATACCCACATACGTAATTACCAAAGTGTATGCACCGGCTGGCAACTTCAAAGTGTATCTGCCAGCCTCATCAGTCAACGTACCATTTTTAGCGCTTTTTGGTTGTACCGAGGCGCCAACTAAAGGTCTTCCTGTATCATCTTTTACTATGCCCCGAACATTATTTTGTGCAAACACATGTATTGCAAATAAAAAAGAGCATAGGAAAATCAAAGTCTTCCAATGGATTCTTGAACTTCTCATAATCTTAGTTTTGATGAATATCAAATGTTTAGCAAAATATTTTCCACATTTACTCTCCAGTCGTTTTCACTTAAATGATTTTACAAGAGTTAGTTCAATAATAAATAAAACCTCAATATCATTTAAGCTAATAATCTATTATTTAATCTCTACAATTTTACTCTATAAATAAGCCTAAGAAAAAGAAGAAAATTGTATGATAATGCAGGTAAGTTATCCTTCAACTTCAAACAAAATAGCTGTGATATATTTGCACACATGCTTACAATACATTTAACCGGTCTACAATTTTATGCCCATCATGGATTGTACGAAGAAGAAACAACTATTGGTGGCAAGTATGAAGTGAATGTATCGGTAAGCCGCTGCGAAACAAAAGTGCCCGTGCTCCATATAAATGAAACCATAGACTATACGGCAGTATATGACCTGATAAAAAAGCATATGCTAAGACCCAGGCATTTGCTGGAAGCAGTTGCAACAACTATGGCTAAGGACATATTAGACACCTTTGCCTTAGCTGATGAAGTGAGTGTAGCTATTAAAAAAGTTACTCCCCCGATTGTAGGCTTTCAGGGTAGTGTAGCTGTGCATTATACTACCAGGCGGCAACATAATGATTGATAAAGAAGTTGTGTTAACATTTAAACAAAACTGTACTTTTCTAATCTTACCTCGTGCTCAATAATTATAGATAACAGTACTTTACAGCATGAAAAAACTCTTAGTGGCGGGAGCTTTGTTACTGGCAATTTTTGCACAGGCGCAAACTACCACAACCGATTTACAGCAACAAGCTAATACGTTACTGAAGCAGTTTAAAGAGCCGGAAGCATTGACTGTTTACCAACAAATAGCAGCACTGCAGGACACCAATATGGCTGCACTTGTAAAATGCGTAGAGCTTAATAGCAGCATTGGCAACAGACAAGCAAATAACGAGGCAAAAGCTGGTTACTTTTATATTGCTAAGCAGTACGCTGATAAAGCAATGGTGGTAGACAGCAACAGTGCTGATGCATTGTATGCAGAGGCATTGGCTTATGCCAAGCTGACTTCTATTGAAGAAGAAAATAAGAAAATAATTGAGAAGGTAAAGCTAACGAAGCTCTATGCTGATAAAGCACTGGCAGCAGATCGCAACCATGCTATGGCAAACTATCTTGAAGGCAAATGGCACTACGAAATGCTGGCACTCAACTGGTTTAAGAAAACTGCTCTAAAAGCATTCTATGGCAAAGGCTTACCAACGCCTGATATAGACTCTGCCATTATCTATATGGAGAAATGCAGGACTTTATCACCTTATTTCGTTCAAAACTATCTCGATCTTGCCAAAGCCTACGGCTACAAAAACCGTCCTGCACAGGAAATGGATGTACTCAACAAAATGGTAAAGCTGCCAACACGCACAGCAGATGATGCTGCCTTAAAGGAAGAAGGCAGGAAAATGTTGAGCGATCTGCAGTAGTTTGAATTGGGATTTAGGGAGATTATTGGATGGAAATCTGAACTAAAATTTTATACGATTTAAACGATTAGTCTGATAATTTGAAAATGATATTATGATTATTATGGAAAAAACTTAGCGCTAAAATCAACTATCCTTTTAATTCAAGTATCCCGATAATCCCAAAAATCTCCCCAAATCTCCGTCATGCCCTTTTCTCTTTAAACCTTCTCAGGTATTCTTTAGTAGTCGAGCTTACTACTAGCCTGCCACATTGGATGGCGCGCTCCTGCAACAAAGTATCCCAATGGTCGGTACCGTGCCAGAAAATACTTTTCATTTCTGCCATTGCTTCGATACTGGTATGTGCGAGAGAGTTGGTGAGCCGTGCAATAGATTCTTCCATACTTTCAAGCGTAGGATGCAATTCAGCATATATTCCTTTTCTTCTTGCCCAATCGCCATTGCGCCACATGGCACTATCAATAGCCAATTGGCTGAAAGCAGAGGTTCCAATTTTTCTTTCAATAGCAGGTCCTACTACAAAAGGACCAATACCAATAGAGAGTTCACTCAATCGTACCTCGGCACCTTCCAGTGCAATTGCATAATCAGCGGCAGCAGCAAGCCCAACGCCCCCTCCTACACATTTTCCATGCACGCGCGCCACAATCAGCTTAGGGCATTTGCGCATAGTATTGATAATGTTAGCAAAGCCACTGAAAAACTTAGCACCTTGCTTTTCATTTTCTATACTCAGCAGTTCATCAAAAGAAGCACCACCGCAAAAAGCGCCGTTGCCGGCGGAACGCAGTAAAATAACGTGAATGTCTTTATTGTGGGCTGCATAACCTATTTCATGTGCCAGGTCAGCTATAATATTGGATGGTAAGGAGTTGCCTTGCGGATGATAAAATTCGATGGTACTAATGTTGTTGTGCACTTCCGATTTAACGTAGCCAATATTGGCATCTTTGGTATCAATGATCATAGCCAATTATTTTATAATGCAAATGTATGTTGAAAATCATTTATTACAGTTGCACGAATGACATGCTTCTTATAAGCGTAAAAGATAACTATTGAAAATAAGATTCTGTAATGAGAAAATAACACGCTAAAATTATAAATAAAAAGTACAAAAACAGTTAGGATGGTTAATACTACTATTACCATCTTTTTATTAAGTTTGAATGTCTATTGCTTGGCTCTATTGCAGCAAACAGCAGTGAACAAACTAACTGTATGGTAAAAATTTGCTATAAGCGGTTTGCACTGCCTCAAAAAGCAGCGTAACTTGAGCTTCATTAGTCACTTTCAATCAATTATGCTTGCAACCATACGGAAAAGTTTATTGTTTTATATAATAGCAGTGTTTTGCTTGTTCCCGTTATATAACTGTGCCCAGCAGCAAAACCTGGAACAACCACAGCGTGGAAAGCATCTTACAACTATGCCTTTTGATATGCTTACCGGCGGTATTGTAATTATACAGGCAACACTGGATTCACTCCATGATTCACTCAATTTTATTCTGGATACCGGCAGTGGAGGTATCTCCCTTGATTCTACAACGTGCAGCGAATTAGGGATTAAACTGCAACACACCAACAGAACCATACGTGGTATAGCAGGTATCAGAATGGTTGATTTTGCTTACGGACATACAATGCACCTGCCCGGACTTACAGTAGAAAATTTAGATTTTCATGTAAATAATTATGACATTCTTACCAGCGTATATGGTGTAAAGATAGACGGCATCATAGGCTATAGCTTTTTAAGGCGCTACATTGTTAAGCTTGATTACGATAAAATGGAAATGGAAGTGCTGACCCCTGGCACTATTAAATATCCGCATGCTGGCACTTTGCTAAAACCCAGATTTAGCACATTAGCCATGCAGGACTTATATGTTAGAGATGCTAAAGCAGTAAATTCTAAGTTTTACTTTGATATGGGTGCGGGCCTTTGTTTACTGTTATCTAAAAATTTTGTTGACGACAGTGCAGTGCTGAACAGTAATAAAAAACTGTTTGGAACGCAGGCACAAGGGCTTGGTGGTAAAGCCGAAATGAACCTTACAGTAATAAAGGAAGTAAGATTAGGTCCTTACCGCTTTAAAAAAGTACCTACTTATGTTTTTGATGATGAATACAATGCTACCTCCTATCCAGCCAGTGCTGGACTGATTGGCAATGACATACTACGCAGATTTAATGTTATACTGAATTATGGCCAACAAGAAATACATATAAAACCCAACACCCGTTTCAGAGACTCTTTTGACTACGCTTATACCGGACTTGGCATTTATATGATTGATAATGAAGTAACCGTATTAGATATAATGAAAGATTCACCTGCAGAGAAAGCCGGGTTTGAAGAAGGTGATGTTGTTCTGGGCATGAATAAAAATTTCAGTGGCAACATACAGGCATATAAGACTATGCTGCAATCGCTTAACACAACCATATCGGTTCTTGTACGCAGCAAAAATGGTGAGTTATTAAACCGGCAGTTGAAAGTCAAGAGCATATTATGAGTAAGGAAGTATTATAACCTCTGTCATAATAATTTTGTATGCTGCACCCGGTTAGTCAACTGGCACCAATAAAACTGCACTCCAAACCTTTCCAATACTGGACAACCCCAGCTATACCTAACTTATACTTAAGTTATACCTAACTTATACCTAACTTATACTTAACTTATACCAAATCTCCTCCCTATTCCTTCCCTACTAAATTGTCAGCTATTCCTTATGTACTCCGCACTAGCCCCGCCAAAAACCGATAACATAGCTCAATACGCACGTATGCTAAGTCCAAACTACTCCTGTAATCTTTACATCATCTGTAACTCTTTTTTATATCCACAACCAATTAATAAATTTCAATTTGGCATCTATGTTGTTTATTTTGGCTGCAATTCAGTATAGATAACCAGCGCATTGTAGGTCTATGTATTATTTATATACAAATAGACTTATTCTATTTTTATGTTCTAAAAACATCAAAACACAGTACATGCAGAACTTGTCATTCAGATTGTTATTACCGGTTGCGTTAGCAGTATTGCTTTTAAGTAGCTGCGTATCCAGGAAAAAATATTTAGACTCTCAGCTTGCTCTGCGTTATTCAAAAAGTGATAGTGCAAGATTAGCCAGCCAGGCAAATGATTTGCAGCAAACAGTTAATCAGTTACAGGCACAAATTACCACACTGCAAGGCAATATTTCCGACCTGCAAAGCAAATTGAACCAATCTGAAAAAGAAGCACAAAACAGTGGCAGCCAATTGCAGCAAAGTCAGCAACAGCTAAGTGAACAGCAGCAACGGTTAAATCAATTACAGGCACTTATAGACCAGCAGCGGGCAAAAAGCGAGGAACTGAGAAAACGCATGGCAGATGCGCTGGTTGGCTTTAATTCCAATGAATTAACGGTATCTCAAAAGAACGGGCGTGTATATGTAAGTCTTCAGGAAAGCTTGTTGTTTCCGTCAGGAAGTGCAGTAGTGAATCCTAAAGGAAAACAGGCGCTTGCAAAGCTGGCACAGGTATTAAATGTCAACCCGGATATTTCAGTAAATATAGAAGGACATACTGATTCCATCCCAATACGTGGCAAATACGATGATAACTGGGCACTTAGCGTGGCACGTGCAACATCTATTGTAAGAGTATTGACGAATGATTACCAGGTAGATCCGGTAAGAGTTATAGCTTCCGGGCATAGTTCTTACGATCCTATAGCTACCAATTCTACTCCTGAAGGCAGAGCTGCCAACCGCAGAACAGAAATTATATTATCTCCGAAACTAGATGAGTTGTATAAGTTGCTGGAGCAATAGAACATTCGTCTTTTTCAAAAGCCTTTACTTTAAGCTATTGGTGCTTTCCAACAGCACTTGCAAGTTGTAGTAAAGGCTTTTATTTTTACCCCATGAATAACATTACTATACGCAGGGCACAAAAGGAGGATTGTAACCAAATTTTGGAATTGGTAAGAGAACTCGCTGTTTACGAGCGCGCTCCGGAAGAGGTAACCGTTACACTAGAGCATTTTACAGAAAGTGGCTTTGGCGAAAAGCCGGTATGGTGGGCATTTGTTGCTGAAGAGAATAATATAGTTATCGGCTTTGCCTTATACTATATTCGCTTTTCCACCTGGAAAGGACAGCGTATGTACCTCGAAGATTTTGTGGTAACAGAGCAGGCACGTGGCAAAGGAGCAGGTAAATTATTATTCGATAGAATTGTAGAAGAGGCAAAAGAGAAGAAGTTAAATGGTATTGTTTGGCAAGTACTGGAGTGGAATGTGCCAGCTATAAATTTCTATAAAAAGTATAATGCAAAGTTCGACGCCGAATGGGTGAACTGCAGTATAGAATTATAACCTGCAAATTCTGGTTATATGCAATATGCGATTATCTGTGAAGCCGCTTCTCTGTCATCAATCATCTGTTAACTAACTCTTATCAACCAAACTTTTTCTTTATTTTGCGGCCATCAAAAATCAACCATGCAAAAGATTCTGGTTACCGGTGGCTGCGGCTACATTGGATCACATACAGTAGTAGATTTAATAGAAAATGGCTATGAAGTTATATCTATTGACGACAATTCCCGCTCTACTACTTACCTGCTGGATGGAATAGAAAGACTTACCGGTAAAAAGCTGAAGAACTATAAAGTTGATCTTAAAAACTTGGACGAAACACTGGCTGTATTTCAGGAAAATGAAGACATTACTGGTATCATTCACTTTGCTGCATATAAATCAGTAGGTGAATCAGTTGAAGAGCCATTGATGTACTTTGAGAACAACCTGTACTCACTCATCAATCTCCTAAAATGTGTAAAGGAATTTAATATCCCCAGTTTTGTATTTTCCTCTTCCTGCACCGTATATGGCAACCCCGACAGTATTCCTGTAACAGAGCAATCACCTATAAAAAAAGCGGAATCGCCCTATGGCGCTACCAAGCAAATGGGCGAACAGATCCTGGCTGACTTTGCGCGCGTATCTGGTACCAAAGCTATTTTATTGAGGTATTTCAATCCGGTGGGTGCTCATCCGTCTATACAAATTGGTGAGCTGCCGTTGGGTAAGCCGCAAAACCTGGTGCCGGCTATTACACAAACAGCAATTGGCAAGTTGCCTCAAATGCAGGTTTTGGGTGATGATTATCCTACCCGGGATGGCTCCTGTATACGCGACTACATTCATGTAAGCGACATTGCTCACGCACACACGCTGGCGCTGGAGTATCTGGAAAAGGGTCGCAATAAAACGAACTGCGATGTATTCAATCTTGGTACCGGGAATGGTGTTACGGTACTCGAAGCTATTCATGCTTTCGAAGAAGTATCAGGTGTTAAACTGAATTATAAAATTGGTCCACGCCGGTCAGGCGATGTTGTAGCTATATACGCAAACAACCAATTAGCAGTAGATGAGTTAGGCTGGAAATTACAATATGATTTGAAAGATATGATGCGTACTGCATGGGCCTGGGAGCAAAAAGTAAAACAAGACGAGGAATTGATGAAAAAGCAAAATTCTGTCTTGAATTAGAATACTGCAGGTATAAGCAATATTATAAAAGCACGAAGTTTCCGCATCGTGCTTTTCTTTTCAAGTATAATACTTTTCATTATTATTTTAATGAGTTGCGATAATATTATTAATGCATCGTTATTTATAACCAGGAGCTAACAGCCAATTGTCTATAGCTTATGGTTTTATTGTTAAACTTTTATTCCTATTATCAATTATAAATTTTGGTTTGTTACTTTGCGCTTCCGAATGAAGTTAAAAACTTTCATATCAATCTTTTGCCTGGTAGTGCTGATGTTTCAGCTACTACCTGTAAAGCAGTTGGGTAGTTTGCTGTTCAGCAATCAAATACAGGAGGAATTGCCTCACGCTTCTGATGATGTAGAAAAAGATATGAAAGGCAAGCTTGACTTTAAAAAGGAATTTTACCCCGTACACGATTTTGCTCAAGTAAATTATATTTATACCAACGCTACTTCTTATATTCATTTTGCTACTGCATTACCACTTCCACATGCAGGTGAAATACACACCCCTCCACCAAACTTTGCCTGATTTCCTGGTGTAGAATGTTACTGATAATAAATGTACTGGCAATTGGCTTTTTATTGCTGAGTAGCAAACAGGACCTCTAGTGAATCCTTGCTGTTTAGCCATAATAGTAGTATTGTAGCTAATACTATTATCATTCTATACCATTCCTGTCCTTTTCTGCTGCTTTAAGCAGCCTTGGCTTTCTACTTCGTTATCCAAATTCAGGCATTATGAAAAAGTATTTAAATAGTGCAGGTGCAGACCTTTCTGCATCTGTAGTAGTATTCTTAGTTGCATTACCCTTATGTCTGGGTATTGCATTAGGCTCGGGAGCGCCCTATTTTCCGGTTTGATTGCCGGTATTGTGGGCGGTATTGTAATTGGTAGTCTCAGCGGTTCGCAACTGAGTGTAAGCGGACCAGCAGCCGGATTAACTGCTATTGTTGTTACTGCTATTGGCAAAATGCCGTCTTATGAGGCATTCTTATTATCGGTCGTAATAGCTGGTATCATACAAATGATTTTCGGTTTCATAAGAGCTGGTGTGTTTGGCGATTATGTACCCTCCAGTGTAATCAAAGGTATGCTTACTGCTATTGGTATTATCTTGATTTTAAAACAGATACCACATCTGGTAGGTTACGACAAAGACTTTGAAGGCGATTATACTTTTGAGCAAGGCGATGAAAACAATACTTTTAGCAGTATTACAAGTGCAATCCATCGCATTACACCACTTGCGGCAATCATCGGTGTTGTCTGCCTTGTTGTATATGTTCTATGGGAAAAGGTGTTGTATACAAAAAGTCGTTTCTTCCAATTGGTGCCAGCTCCACTCATCGTGGTGGTTGTAGGTGTAATAATGAACCAGTTTTTACAAAATGGTTCTTCTATGATACTAAAGGATGAGCATTTAGTAAACATTCCTAAAGCTGCAACAACAGGAGAATTCATCTCCTTCTTTACACTGCCCGACTTCAGCTTTATTAATTTACCTGTTGTTTGGACAACCGGATTGACCATTGCTATCGTAGCAAGCCTGGAAACTTTGCTGAACATAGAAGCAGCTGATAACATCGATCCTTATAACCGTGTAACGCCCACCAACCGAGAGTTGAAAGCACAAGGAATTGGTAATTTGGTCTCAGGCATGATAGGCGGATTACCCATTACCTCAGTGGTAGTACGTACGAGCGCTAATATTAATGCGGGTGCAAAAACTAAGATGGCTACCATCTTCCACGGCATCCTGCTTCTGCTTTGCGTAGCACTCATTCCAGGTATTCTTAATTTGATTCCGTTGTCGGCACTAGCAGCGATCCTTATTTATACCGGTTACAAATTGGCAAAGCCCGGTATTTTTGTAAGCCTGTATAAAAAGGGCTTTGATCAGTTTATTCCTTTCATAGCTACTGTAGCTGTTATTATTTTCACAGACTTATTGACGGGAATTGTTATCGGTATTGCTGTAGGTTTATTTTTTGTAATTAGGAGTAATTTCAAGTCATCGCTCATGGTGGTGCATGATAACAACAGATATTTGTTTCGCTTTAGAAAAGATGTATCTTTCTTGAACAAACCACTACTTAAAAGCAAACTGGAAAAAGTACCTGCAGACTCTTATGTGTTGATAGACATTATGCGTGCAGACTTTATAGACAAAGATGTAATAGAAGTCATTAATGATTTTAATAAACATGCATCATTAAAAAACATTAAGGTAGAAGTAAAAAGGAGTTCTATGCGACCTTCACACCAGATGGTCAAAGTAAAAGATGAGGAATTAGAATTAGAAACCGTTTAATTTATATATCATGAAATCATACGAAAAGCTTTTACTTGAAAATAAAGCCTGGGCAAAAGAAAAGATACAAGACGACCCACAATATTTTGAACGTCTGGCAAAGCTTCAAAAGCCAGAGTTCTTATGGATTGGTTGCAGCGATAGCCGTGTACCGGCCAATGAAATTACCAATACCCAACCCGGTGAAATATTTGTTCACCGTAATGTTGCTAACCTGGTTATCACTACTGATGTAAACCTGCTGAGTGTCTTGGATTATGCTGTTAACCACTTGAAAGTAAAGCATGTAATTGTATGCGGTCATTATGGCTGTGGCGGTATCAATGCTGCATTAAGCAATGTGGACTATGAGCATGTGCTGAATATGTGGTTGCGAAACATCAAAGATGTATATCACATTTACAGAAAGGAATTAGATGCAATTACTGATAAAGAGGCGAAATCGGACAGACTTGTTGAGTTGAATGTTATTGAGCAGGTTAAACATTTAGCCAGAACATCTATCATTCAACGAACCTGGAAAAATGAGCAGCGACCACATTTACATGGCTGGGTGTATGGTTTGAAAGATGGAAACATTAAGCCAATCTTTGAAATGCCTGCAGGTACAGAGGTGGAAGATGCGTATCAGTTTAAATTGTAAGCTTTGCTACCAATGCAAGGATAGCTAATGAAAAAAGGACATGAAATGTAAAAACTTCATGTCCTTTTCTATTATAAATCTTTTACTCTTATGCTTCTATAGTACTTCTACCAATTTATCCATTTATGGCGTACACGCTATACAGCCTGCATAAAAGCCTGCTTTATCATACCACAAAAATTAGTTTGCAGCATTTTCTCTGCTACTACTATCATATTCTTAAAGGCGGTTGCATTGCTGATCCCATGACCTATTATTACAGGTTTGGCTACACCTAAAACAGGTGTACCACCATAATTCTCATAGTGAAAACGGTGTAGGTATTCATCATTATCCAGCTTACGGTGAGCAGCAATATCGTAGATAGATTCTGCCATCTTTAGTACTACATTGCCGGTAAAGCCATCACAAACCACGACATCCGCTTTATCCATGAATATATCCCTGCCTTCCACATTGCCAATGAAGTTAATGGATGTATTCTCTTTTAATAATGGATAAGTAGACTGCGCCAGTAAATTGCCTTTGCCTTCTTCTTCGCCTACATTTAACAAGCCTATCCGGGGGTTATCAATTCCTAATACATGCTGTGCATATAGGCTACCCAATAGTGCAAACTGGTTCAATTGTTCAGGTTTGCAATCAGCATTTAAGCCTACATCAAGCAGTAGTCCGGTGGAGCCATTTAGTTTAGGAACGATGGTTGAAATAGTGGGACGAACAACACCCTCAATGGGTTTGATAGTGTACATAGTGCCGACCAGCATAGCGCCGGTATTTCCTGCACTCAGGAAAGCATCTATTTTGCCGGAGGCTAATAAATGAAACCCAATGGCAATAGAAGATTGCTGCTTTTCTTTAAGCGCCTTAGTAGGATGCTCATGATAACCAATGACTTCATGCGCATGGATGAGCCGTATGGCATCTGCAGGGAGGTTGTGTTCGATTAGTAATGGTTGTACCTGCTGCTCATCACCTATACAAAATAATGTTGCCGGCTGTGCATTGGCAGACAAATACTGTTGTATTCCTTTAACGGCTTCAAGCGGGGCATAGTCTCCGCCCATCATGTCCAGTCCAATATTCATAGCCGGCAAGCTAATAATAATTGCTGAAATAATAAAAGTGTCCTGCTTAGGCTTTCAGTGGTGCTTTTTCTGCTACAAGTTTTCCTTTGTAGTACAGTTTACCTTCACTCACATGTGCACGGTGGCGCACGTGCAATTCACCGGTAGTAGTGTCTTTGCTCAGTGTTACTTCTTCAGCTTTATAATGCGTTCTGCGCTTAGCGCTACGTTGTTGCGAATGTCTCCGTTTGGGATTTGGCATAACCTAAAATTTTAAAATATCTAAAAATGTTTATTGCAAATCTTTAAATTGATCTAATCCTTTCCATACAGGATTAGCTCCTTTTTCTGCGCTATTTTCCATCTGCTCCAGCTTCTTCAGCACTTCAGGATTGCAGGTACTTTTACCTTCTGCATCTTCAGGACAATACTTTTGCGTTGGTACGCTCAGGTTAATGAACTCGTAAATCCAGTCAGCCACATATAAATGGCTTTCTGTCTTGCTGATGTAATATACATCCGGATCCTCTTCCTGGTCATTCATTTTCTGTGGTTCATCCACCATCTTCACCACAATATTAAATTCCTCCCAAAGCCGCAGGGTGAGTGGATTACCGCAACGGTCACAGGCAGCATCTGTAGTTCCGTCTATATCAAACTTCAGTAGCATAAAGCCATTCTTTTTATCCAATGTCAACTTAACATGTGCATGTACATTGGTAAAATCCTGCTCGCCGTAAGGTGCAAAGAACTTATCATCTATCTCGTACTGAAACTCGTGAACGCCCGGCTTCAAACCCACAAACGGAATTTCAAATGCTCTCCGGTTATTCATGGCTACAATTTTAAGGTCGGCAAAGGTATTGCAAAAAGGAACGCTAACAAAGTAATTCTAACGCAGTACTTTCTTTTACAATTTGTTTGGCAGTTGGGACTGGGCGGGATTGTCTAATTAATGTAAAGTGAAAAAATATAGATAAACGGAAATGATTTTATAAAGTAGAGACAATTAAAAAAGCCTACAAAGCACAAGAGCCTGCCCATATTTGAAAGGCAGGCTCTTATTCTAAAGAATACAACTTATTTTGGCTCCAATGCTTGCTTAATTCTTTCAGCTACATCCTGCAAGTGATATTTGCTCAGCTTATCACTGGTACCTGGCGCTGCACTCAGTATTTTGCTGCGCAATGCTGTCAAATGCGCTCTTGCAATAGACACTACATCATTTGATTTTACACTAGCTCCGCCAATACCTGAAGATGAACCAAAACTAATGGTAATCATCCCGGTAGATGGCGTTAACAAATTGATCAGTGCTTCCACATACGCCTTCTGCAGATTGCGGCGGTACATATCAATTGGCTTTTTAGTAGCCAGTTCGCTCCAGATACCACTTTCTGCATCAGTCAGCATATCATCAGGACTGTAAGTTTCGGCAGCACCAAAACGGTAACTGCTATACACCATCCTGCTAAGGCGCGAGTTAGAAACAAGGCTGTTGATGACATTAGTCTGAATATTCCCCACTGTCTCTGCAGTCACCGGATTGCTGAACTTATTCAATATATCTCTGTTTAACAGCCATGCAGGTGTTTCAAACAACTGTTTATTTAAGAAAGTAATCGCTTCTTTTTGTGTTGTTTTTGGTGTAGGAGAATATACATTGCCGATTTGCTCAACACTCTTGGGCACTTCGTAAATACCTCCTATGTTTTTTAGCACATGAAACATAAAGCGATTGTACTCAATTGTCAATTGCGTGTACATATCCTCAAGATTCTCGTATGTATCTGCCTCTTCATTAGTCCATTCAGGTAATTTTACCAGTATGCGCTGCAGGTTTTTAATGCCATAAGCACTGGCCTTCATATTGTCATTACCTAGATCCTCTGTTTGCGAGTGCGGATCATAAGGATTGACTTCCGTTCCAAACCATAAGCGTGGGTTAGCTTTTAAGCTGTCCACAATCCATTTATTTACAATCTTTTTGTCTTCTTCCTCATTTTTAGCACCAGTATAGGAATAGCCCCACTGAATAGCCCATTTATCATAATCGCCAATGCGCGGGAATAACCCGGCTTCAGAAATGCTGTCTTCCGGTTGTGCAACATAATTGAAGCGTGCATAATCCATGATGGATGCAGTATGACCATGTGCTTCTACCCAGGCTTTATTGCGAAGCAATTCCACCGGAGTTGTGCTGCTGCTACCCATATTATGGCGCAAACCAAGTGTATGGCCAATCTCATGTGAGGATACAAAACGGATCAGTTGCCCCATCAATGAGTCATCAAACTTCATCTTCCGGGCTTTCGGGTCAACAGCGGCAGTTTGTATCATGTACCAGTCATGCACCAGTTTCATTACATTATGATACCAGCCAATATGACTTTCAATGATTTCTCCACTGCGAGGATCATGTACATTTGGTCCATACGCATTTTCAATGTCCGAAGCAAAGTAGCGAACTACTGAAAAACGTGCATCTTCCAGGCTCATACTACTATCATTACCCGGCCACTCCTTCCCTATGATTGCATTTTTAAAGCCTGCTTTTTCAAAAGCTTTTTGCCAGTCGTTTATACCGGCTATCAGGTAAGGGCGCCATTTTTTGGGTGTAGCCGGATCAATATAATAAATAATAGGTTTTTTAGGTTCTACCAGTTCGCCACGCTTCCATTTATCCATATCCTCATCTTTTGGTTCCAACCGCCAGCGTACAACAAACACCTCATTTTTTACCTTTTGCTGGTCATCACCATACCGCGTGAAATCATCTGCAAAATAACCTACACGTGGGTCGAACATCCGCCTGCTCATAGGCACTTTGGGCAGGAGAACAAAAGAGTTATTAATTTCTAAGGTAACTGCACCTGCAGCACTGGCGGCAGGAAAATTAGTAGAAGGGAACGCTCCCATGGCGAAACCGCCAAAACTGGGAGATGAATTAAAAGTCTTCACCGTTTTCACTTCAGTATTGATTGGATAGCTGTTGATATTAGCTATATAAGAACGGTCGCTGATGAGACCGGATAAATTATAGGCGCGCTTATCAAAGGGATTGATACTTACTACCTGGTTATCACCTCTGAAGAAATCAGTTACATCAATCACTACACTGCTGGAATCCTTACCAAATGCCTTAATATCGAAAACTCCGGCAATCGGATTCAAGTTTGAATTAGAAACGGCTTTGTAAATCTGATTGGAAGAATCAGCAACATTAATGGTAGTAATAACCCGCAGAAAAACATTGTTATTAGGCCCCTTTTCCCAGTCAATTGTTTGTTGATTGGCGAGTTCACCCCCATACAACCCTGCTCCACCCGGCACTTTACTATAGCGGGTAATGGCAATGATTTCACGGTTCATCAAACTGTCCGGAATTTCAAAATACCATTTTTCATCTACTTTATGTACCGTAAATAAGCCTGGTTTGCTAATGGCTTTACTGGTAATAACTTCACTATATGGCTTGGGTGCACCTATTTTTTGCGGTGGTAATCGCCTGGTGGTATCACCTGTAGGCGTTGCGCGGACATCTGTATGCAGCGGTGTTTTGGCAGATTTCTTTTGCGTAGCACATCCTGCAATTAACCCGGTGATAGAGAGCAGTAATAGTAACTTTTTCATTCAGTTCCTCATTGTTTAAAAACGGGATGAAGATAATATGCTGATATTGATATGATAACTGGAATTAATTTAATGAATACCTAATTTATTTAGAAGCGGCAGGCTATAAATAAAAAGCGGCGGGCTATGAACCTTAACTGGTCCCATATTTTCATTATCTGATCTCCTGAACCTTCAAAGCTATACCTGAGTTATACTTAAGTTATACCTAACTTATACCTGAGTTATACTTAATTTCCTCCCTGTCTCCGTCGTATCTGCGCCGTATATCCTCCGTATCTTGCCCATCCAAACCTGCCCCTTGAATCTTTACTCTTTCTCTTGAGAATATTCGTCTGCTTATACTTTATAGGACAAGTTAAGGCTATGAGCCGTGAGTAGTTAGCGGAGAAGCCCGGCAGCCCGATTAAAAAGGGTATTTGGTAGTGTTTTAAACAATAGAAGGCAGTGCGTACACTGCTTTCTATTGTTTATTTCTTCAAAATAATTAATATCTACTGTTATGCTGCCGGCTGCTCAAAATCAAAAGTTGGAATGTCTTGTTTTGGGTCTAACCCATACTTGTTTTCACCACTCATCCCTTCTGTACAAGCCAGTACCAAATTGTAAATAGGTATTAGTAGAAACCAGCCACTCTTACCTACATCATGCATTCTTCTTACACCTACTGTTATGCTTGGCAGTAAAATAACAAGGGAATACAGACCTCGTAAAACCGGAACATTTGTGTACCAATCTACAATGGCTAAGGAAAAAGAGATAATCATATTGAAGAGTACAAAATACCAGTACTCACTTCTGCGGGCACGACCATTAAAGCTGGCGTAATTCTGTAAGACTTTTAAATACCATTTCATTGCAGGGGAAATTCTTGTTTTGGTTTAGTCCCCAAATTTCTTCTTTATTAGGCTAAATAATAATATTAAAGAAAATTTTAAGCAATAAATAAGCGGCACCCCATAAAGAGTGCCGCTTACATGAGTTTTAAAATGAATCGGTATTGTTGGCTATGCTAATTAATGTAAAGAATGGCTCTGCGAAACCTCAATAAACTCTTATTCTCTGCGGTGGAAAAGGGCTATCATACATTCTAAAACACCTCAGTGTTGTTTAAGCTCCTTTCAACTTCTTTATCTCCTCCGTAAGCTTTGGCACTATTTCAAACAAATCACCCACTACCCCATAATCTGCAGCTTTGAAGAATGGCGCTTCAGCATCTTTATTGATCACTACCATTACTTTACTTCTGTTTACACCGGCAAGATGTTGTATTGCACCGGAGATCCCCACGGCAATATACAGGTTTGGAGATACCTGGATACCTGTTTGTCCCACATGTTCATGGTGCGGCCGCCAATGTGCATCCGCTACGGGACGGCTGCATGCCAAGGCTGCATGCAGTGAATGAGCTAAATCTTCGATGATACCCCAGTTTTCAGGACCTTTCAAACCACGACCTCCACTTACTACAATTTCTGCTTCAGTAAGCGGCACTTCACCCTGTACTTTATTGACAGCTGTTGCTTTTACCTTCGCATTAGCACTGGTAGTATCCAACTTTTCTATCTGTGCAGCTCCATGATCCGTTTCCTGGATACGGAAACTGTTTGGATTGACAGTAATCACTTTTACAGCTGAGGTAATGGCTACATTGGCAAAAGCTTTCCCGGAAAAAACAGATTTGCGCACTACGAAACCATTGCTTGTATCAGGCAGAGCTACCGCGCCTGCAACCATACCAGCTTTAAGTTTTGCTGATACACGAGGTGCTATGGCACGCCCTGTTTGGTTGTGCGGGAAAATAATCACCTCTGCATTACTTTTGTCTGCAGCCTCCACAATAGCAGCCGTGTAAGCCTGTGAATCCAGTGTGTTGAAAGTATCACTTTCACCGTGGTAAACTTTGGCTACACCATAGCTGCCAAGGTCCGCTGCGCTTTTTGCAAGTGTACCAAGCACCAGCGCATTTGCAGAAGTGCTTAATTGTTTAGCTAATGCAACGCCATAACTAAGCGCTTCTAAAGAAGATTTTCTTATCTGACCTTCAGATTGGTCAACGAATATGAGAACGGACATTTATTGTATTTGTGAATTATGAATTGTCAATCCGTGAGCAAAGATCTGTAACTTAACTACTTTTCCGTGAACTCTATATAACTCTTGCTTCTTCGTGCAGCAGGCGCACCAGTTCAGCCATATCATTAGCAGATACCATTTTAACACCGGCTTTTGCAGGCGGCAATTCGTAGCTCACTATTTTGGTAAGCGTATCTGCCGCAGCAGGTTCTTCTACTTTCAATGGCTTGGTACGTGATGCCATAATGCCGCGCATGTTAGGAATGCGCTGCTCAGCTACTCCTTTCTGACAGCTTACAACTGCGGGCAAAGCTACTTCGTCCACTTCTTCTCCACTTTCCAGCTCACGGGTCACAACTGCTGTATTACCATTTAACTCAAATTTAGTTGCAAGCGATATATAAGGGATGTCGAGCAATTCTGCTATCATTCCACCAACAGAAGATGAATTATAATCTATCGTTTCCTTTCCGGTGAATATTAAATCGTAATCGCCCCCTCTTGCCACTTCTGCTATTTGTGCTGCTACATAATAAGTGTCATCACTCTGTGCATTGATGCGGATAGCCTGATCTCCACCTAAGGCCAGTGCCTTACGGATGATCGGATCACTATCCGCGCGCCCTACATGAATGAGCGTGATAGATACCGATGGATCTTTTTCCTTTAGCTCAACAGCTCTCACCAGCGAATACCATTCGTCATACGGATTAATGATCCACTGCACACCAGCCTCATCAAACTTTGTATTGTTTTCTTTAAAAGCAATCTTTGATGTAGTATCCGGTGTTTTGCTTATACAAACTAATATTTTCATGCTTCAATTTTGAGATCCTCAAAGATAAAGGACAAGATACAAGATACAAGTTTCAAGAAGCAAGCTGTAAGCTTTGAGCCTTAAGCTACGAGCGAAAAGGTTGCAAACTGTTAGCTATAAGCTACAGGCAGGTAAGAATAAACTTCTATAATTTTCTTCATGAATCTTTGCGCCTTAGCGTCTTCGCGGTTAAAATCCTAATTCCACGTTTTCTCACCAGCTTTCATTTTCTCTATAGTTTGCTGATAACCTTTCTTCTGGTTCTCGTCAGTTACCAGCGACACTGCCTTTTGCTCCCACTCTATTGCCTCATCTTTACGTCCCAAACGGTACAACAAATTAGCGTACGTATCCATATATGCAGGATTTGACTCCTTCTCAAAAGAACGCTTGCTCCATTCCAGCGCATTTTTCAGGCAGGTTTCATCACCGCAGTTTTGGAACACGGCCCATGCATATTCATTCAGATCGCTTTGCGAAACATTATTACCATAGCTTTTCATGTAAGCAACGATGGCCGGACCGAAATCATTCCACTGCTGGCGGTTGAGATAAAAAAGCACTTTGGAGTATGCCAGCACTTCATCCGCTTTAGAGGGATATTTTGCCTGGAGACTATCCTTTAATTTATTCCAGTTGGGCTCTCCGGCAATAGGCGCATATTTGTTGAATAATACAGGCACTACATTTTCATAAAAGATAATCCGGTTTACCTGGTTCTCTGCCACACCCTCACCTAATACTGCATCTACTTTATCCGGATGCTGCAGCATAATTATAAAGCCCTTGTCATTACTGCTTTGTGTAAAGCTCTGCAACAGGTTTAGTGTCTTAGGAGTATAAATATCATTTTGCGTAGCTAAATAATCATTGACTACCTGCGGACCGGTTTCATCATCATATGCGTGCAGTGCCGCTATCGCAAGATTATACAATAAGGTTGAATCTCTTTGTCCTGCTTTATACTTAGCCAGCATGGGATAATACTGCTTTGAAGGATCTAATGCTTCTTTGGCTTTAGCTACAAACTCATCTCCGCTTTGCGAAGCACCAACAATCCGGTGAACGAGCTTGCCATTCTGGTCGAAAATCAAAAAGGTGGGATAAGCCATTACCTTAAATTCCGTAGCAATAGTATGGCCTGCAGCATACCAGCTTTTTACTTCTTCACTATCATTGTCAGTTGAATCCAACTGCACACTTACATTAATAAAATTGGCATTCATCAAATCACCTACCGTTTCCTGTGGAAATATTTGTGCACTCATGTATTTGCATGGTCCGCACCAGGTGGCAAAGCAGTCCATGAAAATATACTTCTTCTCAGCCTTGGCTTTTGCCTGTACCTGCTCCCAGCTAAGCCCATGCTGAAAGTGTACACCTTTTTCCTGCGCCATGGCAGCTATCGGCAAAAGGCAAAGCAACCATTGAATGATATTCTTCATACTACGAAAATTTGGTTGAAGATATTTAAGTAATTGCAAACAAGGTGATAAAACGAGGATTTAGGATTTACGATATGCGACCTTGCCTGACGGCTAGGCAGGATTACGTTTTACGATTTATCCAATGGTACAGATAAACGTAATTAAGTAAACACCTTATGTTGCAGTAATGACTCCTTAACTTGTCCCATAAAATATAAGCGGACGAATATTCCAAGAGAAAAGAAACAGGTTTCAACGGTCGGGATACGAGCGGATAGGGAGGAGATACGACGGAGATACGGTGCAAACAGGGAGCAGATCAGGTATAACTTAGGTATATGTTAGGTATAACTTAAGTATAAGTTAGTAGTATAAGTTAGGTATAGCTCTAAAGGTTCCAGATATCAATAAATAAAAATTACGGGACAAGTTAAGGTAATGACTCTTCGTACAGGCATGCGGGGAAGATAAAGAGAATGGTGCAACACATTTTTCAACTTACACCTGCTCCCCTCCGCAATGTTCCATAGCTAACGCATATGAAGCTCTTGATGGAAACATTACAGCAAAGAAAAGAAATTACCTAAATCTGCAGGATCAGTTCCTCCAGCTTACTTTCTTCATCCAGGTTAAGCTTTTTACGCACCCGGTACCGGGTTTTCCTGATAGCTTCTACCGTAATGCCGAGCATATGCGCCATTTCGCGCGAGGATAACTTCAGCCTTGTCAAAACCAGCAACCGGATTTCAGCGGGCGAAAGATCAGAAAACTTCTCTCTAAGGCGGTACAAAAAGCCGGGATAAACCTGCTCGAATAAGTTTCGAAAATGACGCCAGTCATTCCTCCGTAAGAATGGTGCTGGAAGCAAGCGCATCAACATTAGCAGCTATGCCTTCAAAACTATTGACAGGATGATTTAATTGTTTCAGGTGTTCCATCTCGGCATCCAGGTTCTCTATTAGTATAGTCTTTTCTTTTATGGTCGTCAAATAGGCAGTCAGCAATTCTTCGGCATGCTTAAGATTTTCTTCCGCCCGCATTTTTTCTATCGATATTAGCTGTTTTTCTTTTTCGGCCAGTTTTGCCTCGCGTTGCTTGCGCATCCGAAAACGGTTAAAAAGCAGGGCACCTGTGGCGATAACAGCAAGCAGGGCTATAATCGCAATGTAAAAGCGCAGCCTGCTCAATTCCCCTTCAGTTTCAATCAGTTTCATCCTGGCTGCATAGCGTTCCGCTTCGGCTTTCTCTGTTGCACGGCTCAGTATTTTGTCGTCCAGTATTTGTTGCAAGCTGTCTTTTACGGTGGTTAACGAGTCCGAAAAGGCAGAAACGCTTTGATAATCCTTTTTAGCTTTATGTAGTTCTATTAATATGGTAAAAAAGCGTTTTCGGAACTCCAGCATGTTAGTAACTGGTATAGGGTTTATTTGTGCCAGCCTTTCTGCTGAACGTATATAATATAATGCGCTGTCTGGCTGCCGCTTTTGTACAAAGGCATCTGCCATACCAAGCGCGGTAGAAGCAGCATCTTCCGGGGCTCCGCTATTCGCCTGTCCGTTGAAGTAATAATTAATACGGTAATAAAAAAGGGCGGAATCATTTTGCCCTTTTTGCAGAAAAGCGGTACCCAGGCTGCCTGAGGCAATGCCCACCCAGGTAGTATCGTGGAAGGTGGCTGCTTTAGCAATGGCTATGCGGTAAAAAAGGGTGGCTTTGTTCCAATCCCTTTTCCTGGCATAAATAAGTCCAATGGCATTATAGATATTTATTTCGTCGCGGGAAATATAAAAAGGATAGCGGCTTGCAGCAAGAAAAGCTTCGAGTGCCTTGTCCCATTCTTCAAACCGGTAATATGCCGACCCGAGTTCATAGAGATAGCCTGATGCATAGGGCACATTTTGGTATCCGATCTTTTGAAAAGCTTCATGTGCTCTCAGCAAGTATTCAAAAGCAGGGCCATAATGGTTTTCCCTGAAGTACACCTGGCCGGTGAAGTGATCGCACGACGCCACAATATCAGCATATCCTTCTTGCTGTGCCCAGGCTTTTGTCTTATCGAGTATGGTGAAAATGCTATGATCGCCCGGTGGAAAATACCGCTCAAACCCATGAGTGAAAAGGATATGGTAACACCTGCGGAAATACAAAGCATAGCTTTTAAGTTGATGATCGCCTAAGCTATCGGCAGTATTAGCTACTGCGGTAAGAAACCGGTAGGTGACAATTGAATCCTGGTCTGAAATAAAGTGTTCATCGCAATACTGCCAGAAAATGGGTAAGCGCTGTTGAGGTGGCGCTTTAACAAGGAATCCAGTTTGTGCCGGTAATACATTGCCGTACATAACAAGGAATAACAGGGCAAGGCCTTTACCTTTATTTTTAAAAATGCGTGAGGGTAACGATAACAGCATGCTTATTAAAAATAGAAAAAAACGAAAAGGGAAAAGTACGGAATGTAAAAAAAGTACAATTGATTGCTCTGCACCAGCTTAGAGGAAGGAAACTTACAATTAAAAATCATCTGCTAATCAGCGCCTTAGAATTTGTCTACATTTTTGTCTATAGGGCAAAACGCTTTAGTATGTACCCTGAAATTAAATTGCTGCTTTAATAAGGATAAACTGACATTCCTATTTTCTGCTTATTCAAAACCCATTTATTTACTTCCACTCTAAAATAAAACCCATGCGTAAACATTTTTTACTACTCCTTATTACCAGCCTGGTTATTATTAACAGCAGCTGCGTAAAGAAAATAAAAGACAATTATGTTAGTAATCAAAAATTAAAAGTAACCCTTCAGAAAATTCTTGATAAGCATTTAGCCGCCTACCAGACGAAGTTTCCCGGTAAGAATATTGGCTTTGGACTTTATGTAAAAAGTGCGGACAACCATTTAAAAGGCGGTGGTAGCCTCACCAGTTATCCAAATGAATACGTCTCATCTGGTTTTCCGGAAGCGTATGGAGCAGATATTCAATTCAGAGCAGGGAGTAACACTAAAACTTTTACGGCTGCAGGCATACTTAAACTCCATCAGGAGGGTAAATTAAATATTGATGATCTGATCACAGCTAACATACCGGGCACCAATGAACCTTATATTCCTGCCACCAGCGGATATGCCATACCTTACAAAGACAAAATCACCATCCGGCTCTTATTGCAACACAGAGCCGGCGTTTTTGATGTAACGAACGATCCTGTTCCTGATACGGTGAATGCGCCTTATGCCGGTCAGAAATACGTTGATTATACACTGGCTAAAAAGGGGGAAGATCATACATTCACTATACCTGAACTGGTTAATATAGTTGCAGAAAACCACTTAAGTTATTTTGAGCCTGGCGACTCCTTTCATTATTCCAATACGGGTTTTCATATGTTAGCCGTTATTATCGAAAGAGTTTCCGGCAAGCGTTATGGTCAGTTCATGCAGGATGAATTTGCAACGCCCCTGCAACTGAATCACACCTCTTTTCCTTATCTCGGTACCGACCAGAGCATACCTGATCCTCACGTTACGAGCTGGCTCAAAGACAGTGGTCAGTTAACAGCGTATGATAAAAAGAATATTTCTTTTATCGTAGGAGACGGCAATATGATTACCACTCCTGACGATTTAGTGAGGTGGACAAACGATTTATACGGCACTAACACGATATTAAATGCCGATCTGCATGCGCAAATGATAACGGGTATACCCACACATGAAACGGAACATGTAATGTACGGATTAGGCACCGAGATGAATCCTCCCGACATTGGTTATGGACACAACGGTGCACATCCTGCTTATATGACAATTATACGCTACCATCCCGAAACGAACGCTTCTTATGTTCTTACCTGCAACCTTATGGATCTTGATAATTTTGGCGCACAGGGAGAAGACTTGTTTAATATCATTCGCGAAGCTATTCAGGCTGTGAAACAGAGCCGTTGAGATTTTGATTGAGTCGCCAGAAAAAAGCCTAAATGGTTAATACAATCAAATTCTCAGTGACAAAGACAATCCCCTTGCATTTGGATGGCAAATATTATGTTGAAACAAAGGGAAATTTGGGTAATTATCAATTGAATAATGATGCCTATCTTTTCAGATGTCCTGCTGAATATCAGCAGGAGAGGCACCATCCTCAATGAGGCATAGCCGGTAAACCGTTACGGCCTCTCGCTGAAGGGGTAAGCCGATTAATGGTTCAGTGGTTTTCCGGCGCCCGGATTCAAAGTTATTGGCTCTGAACCATTTTTTTATAAACCCAAAATCGCGATAGATTTCATACAATAAAAATTCTTTCATTTATTTAAAAATTTTGTTATGACTAATCCTACTATGAACTCAGAAGATCTGCTTCCTGCGGCCGGGACTAATCTCGGCGTAGAATTAACACCGGATGACTTAAAGAGTGCGGCAGACAATTTAACACGTATGCGTGCCTGGACAACAGATGTTTATGTCTTAACCAGTAAGTACGAAGATGTAGTATTTGATGCTTTAGGATCGACTACAAACCACGAGAACTGGACGAACTTTATTGTAGACATTTTTATTGACATAGGTGTTGCCATAATCGGAGCTGCAGCTCTCATAACTGAAAATCCTGAGGTTATGCCGGCACTTGCCCTGGTAGCTGCATCCCTTAAGGACTGGGGCTTTGGGAAGGATAAGCCGAGTAATTTAAACGATTTTTTTGCAGACTTTAAGTTAGGGCACCTGGCAATGCAAAACGCAATAGAAGACCTGCTAAGTCATCTGGTAGACCCAGGCAATAATTACAGTAACTTAAGTGCAGCCTGGGAAAACGATATTGTTTTTAATGGCAAGACTTATAAACTTGCTGACCTGGCGACCTCGAATTTCCCGGGACTCGGTGATGAGTACAACAAATTAAAGGATGCCGCGGAAAATAATTTTCAAAAGTCACTTTGGAATTTGGCGGTAATGAAATGTTGCACGTACTACGAGAATTATCACTTTCTTGAGGAACTATCTAACATGACGGCTGTTGAGTATGCGCAAGACAACTTTTATAATGACCCCCAGTATGCAGGAACTTATTTACGAGGCTACAAATTCGATAGTATTGGCGATTATACCTTTGTATATTGGAATTTGGGTATCGGCGGTTATCCATTCTCGACAGAGGCAAGTAAGATATTATTTATTGACGATACTCCAGGTCACATCATTAACCCTGATGGCTTGTTTAATCGTAGTTATGTATTTGAACAATTTAGCACATATAAAGGTGAAGGTTTTCTTAAATGGCACGAACTTGCAGACAACCGAGGGGAAGATTTTGATCCAAAAAATGATGACTTTACCTTCACCGGAGGAATGTTCCCCTATCTGACGACTCATTAATGCCTGCTCAGTTTACTGTTCTGGATGTTTAAGCGTGTGTCCAGAATGAAGTTTGTGGTGCATTTTCCTAAATTTAATTTCAGTATTCTTAGCAAGATCACCAGGGAGTTCATGCTGTTATAAAAAGCAATTTTGCAATCAATTGAATTGTAAAAAAGGACATGGAATAGCTTTCTTTCGCCGCAGTTAGTGTTCCATTAGTGTTCGAAACATGATAGTTTGCTCCTTTTTGTAGTTTAATTCAACGAGCAAAGCTTCCTTTGTCATCCTGACGAAGGAAGGATCTGTGCTTTACTGTAGATCAAAGTCTGAGTTAATGAGTGATTAATATACAATCCACAGATGCTTCCTGCACCTGCCAAGCCGAAGGCATGGTCAGCAAGACAAACTCCAAGTCTGATTATTGAAGGTAAATGCTATAAAATTCATGTTTCGAACACTTATGGTTAGTGTTCTTCAGCAACAGATAGGGGGTATTTTTAAAGAAAAAAGTATCACTCATATGTTGTTGGTGAAGATCACTAACAATGGCGGGAAAATCCGGAGATTTACTTACGTGATGGCGTAGCCGGGAGGGAAACTTACTGCTATAACTTATTATTAATTATAGGCTTATAATTTGTCTACACTTTTGTCTATAGGCCTGAAACGCTGTTATCTGTACCCGGGAATTAAATTGCTTCTTTTTTAAGAGGTAAGTTCACTTTCCTGTTTTCTGCTTTTTTGAACCCCCTCTTCTCCACCAATCTTTTAAATAAATAGCATGTCCACCTTTACACCTCTTCTTGCACTTTCAGGTGCATCCCGGCACCTGCCTGCTGACCAGTGCTCTTCTCTGTTAATACTAATCAATAAAACCTGTTTATGAAAAAATCATTACTACTCTTGTTGACCCTTGTTATTACCCAATTGCTGTTTGCCCAATCCATTCATTATGTACAGGCAGGGGGCACGGGCGATGGCAGCTCCTGGAGCAATGCGTCCGGTGACTTGCAAGCAATGCTCAGTGAAGCCCAAAGTGGCGACCAGGTGTGGGTGGCAGCAGGCACCTACACACCTACCACCGGTACAGACCGCACCATTTCTTTCATGCTGAAGAATGGGGTAGCCATTTACGGCGGCTTTGCGGGAGGGGAATCCCAGCTTTCCCAGCGCAACTGGCAGACGAATGTTACTATTCTAAGCGGGGATTTGCTGCAGGATGATGGTGCGAACTTTGCCAATAACGGAGACAATGCCTATCATGTGGTGCGGGGTAACAGTGGTACCAACAGCACAGCCGTGCTGGATGGCTTTACCATTAAAGGTGGCAATATGGATAATGATATTTCCCCAGATCCACCTTATGGCGGGGGAATGTATAACGATGCTTCCTCTCCTACACTGAGCAACTGCACTTTTTCGGGGAATAGTGCAGAGTCAAATGGAGGGGGCATGTACAACGGTAATTCATCTTCTCCAACGCTGACCAACTGCAGCTTTTCAGGGAATAGTGCTTCTGGGGGCGGGGGAATGTTTAACGAAAATTCTTCCTCTCCCAAGCTCACCAACTGCAGCTTCTCAGGGAATAGTGTTTCATCTTTTGGCGGGGGAATGTTTAACGATCAATCTTCTTCTCCAACACTCACCAACTGCAGTTTCTCGATGAATAATGCTCCAAGTACAGGCGGGGGAATGTGTAACATTAATTCATCTTCTCCCGTGCTGACTAACTGCAGCTTCTCCGAGAATAGTACTGCCGGTTATGGCGGGGGAATGTATAACAACAATACTTCCTCGCCCACGCTGGTCAACTGCATCTTCTCCAAGAATAGTGCTTCAACTCTTGGCGGGGGAATGGGTAATGAATATTACTCCAATCCTGTGTTGACCAACTGCCGGTTCTCAGGTAACAGTGCTGGTGCAGGCGGGGGAATGAGTAATCTAATTTCTTCCAATCCCGTACTGACTAACTGCAGCTTCTCAGGGAATAGTGCCAGTTATGATGGCGGGGGAATGTTTAACGCTTATCCTTGTTCCCCCACGCTGACCAACTGCATTCTGTGGGGAGATCAGGGGGAAGAGATTACTAACCAAGATGACATCCTCACTACGAATGTCACTTCTTCCATAGTGCAGGGTGGCTACAGTGGTACCGGCAACAAAAACCAGGACCCGCTGTTTGTGGATGCCGCTAACGGCAACCTGCACCTGCAAACCTGTTCCCCGGCTATTGATGCCGGCAATGATGCTGCCAACAGCACTACCACCGATCTGGATGGCAATCAAAGAAAAGTACGTACCATTGATATGGGGGCTTACGAGTACCAGGGTACTACTCGTGCTTCTATCAGTGCCTCCCCACAGGATGAGACTGTGTGTCAAAATGCAACACCTGCGCCACTCTCTGTCACAACCACTGGTGATAACCTCTCTTACCAGTGGTATGCCAACAATACTAACAGCAACAGGGACGGTACCCTCATCACTAATGCTACTGCCAATGCCTATACTCCTCCTACTACTACAGCAGGCACTAACTACTATTATGTAGTGGTAACAGGTTGTAACTCCTCGGATACCTCGGCTGCAGCAGCCTTTATTGTGAAGCCATCGCCCACACTCACCAGTACGCTTACCCCTCCCCCTGTTTGCAACAACAGTATTTTTAGTTATATCCCCACTTCTTCGCTGGATGGTACGACCTTCTACTGGAGCAGGGATGCGGTCAGCGGTATTTCCAATGCAGCCGCCAATGGTACCGGAAGCATCAGTGAAACGCTGCAAAACACCAGTACGGCGCCGGTGAATGTCACCTATGCGTACACCCTCAGCAATAATAGTTGCAGCAGTGTCCCTTACAATGTGGTAGTGACGGTAAACTCAGCAATCAATGGACACATTACAACTCAAACCAGTGCAGGCTGCAATGGTAATAGTACCGGTTCGGTAACTGTAGCAGCCGGTGGAGGGACATCTCCCTACAGCTACAGTATAAACGGAACGGACTTCTCCAATACCAGCGGGACATTCAGTTCCCTGGCACCAGGAAACTATACCATCACCGTTAAAGATAATCAGGCCTGTACAACAACAGTCCCGGTAACCATTACCCAGGCTAATGCGCCCTCCACACCTGGTGTAATTGTAACAAACTACTGTGGCTCCTCCAGGTTATCTACCACAGCTACAGGAACTTTATTATGGAGCACAGGTGCTAAAACTTCCTCTATCACCGTATATACAGGGGGCACCTATACGGTCACCCAAACCGTTAATGGTTGTACCAGTGCCGCAGGATCGGGCATTGCGACACCAGCTAAAGCACCTGTTGTTACTGCTGCCAACATTAGTGTGTACGCGGCTTTAAAGAACTGCAGTGCCTCTATAGCCTTTGGTTCCAATGTAACCGTAACAGGCACGCCTGCCCCGGGCATTGTTTACAGGATCGGCACCCGTACCATCACCTCTCCTTATGTATTCCCTGTAGGTACAACCACTGTAACAGTATCAGCTACCAATAGCTGCACATGCGTCACTAAAACATTCCAGGTAAAGGTGAGTGATAATCAAAGTCCGGCTATTGTCTGTAAGCCGGATGCCACAAAGACGATAAGCGGCTCCACCTACACCATATCTGGAACCGAATTCAATGCCAGTGCATCTGATAACTGCTGCACACCCTCTTTACTCTACAGCCTAAGCGGTGCCACGGTTACTGCCTATAGCAATACCTCACTTGCAGGCAAAAAACTCAATGTGGGTATTACTACGATCACCTGGAAGGCAACCGATGTAAGCGGAAACATGTCAACCTGCACTACAAAAGTTACGGTAAAGAAGTCCGGGGCTCATTTGCAGTACAGTGACGCCCTTGATATTAATCCGGGAGCAGGTGCTGGTTACCAGCCGACTGTGCCGAAGCTTGCAGTACGGGTGATGCCTAATCCGTCAACTAACTACTTTGTATTGGAAATAAACAGCCAGAGCAATGAACAGATCGTAATAAAAGTATTTGATATTGCAGGAAGGATAATGGAAGAAAAAACCAATATTGCTACAAAAGGCACAGGCACCATACGCCTGGGAGCCAACTATTTTCCGGGTACCTATATAGCCCAGGTTGTGCAGGGTAAAGAAATAGTGACCCTGAAATTAGTTAAAACAACTAATTGACCTGAGTACAACAAAATACAGGTAGTGTTCCGGTTTGAAATCTAAATGCCTGATCCAATGAAGGAGCATTTTCAAACGGGGACACTACCTGTTTTACCCAACTCAGGGAAGTGTTCCTTCTCCGAAATGTCTCTTTCAATAGCCTCCTGTGCGTTAGCCAGGGGACATTGCGGGCGGCTGTGCTAAGTGCACCTCCGCCATCAGAGTAGTCATCTCACCGCGACCAGTTCTCCATACAGGCATGCGGGAAAGATGAAGAGAATGAAAGAGGGAGCAATACTTATTTCAGCATACACCTGCTCCTTCCGCAATGTCTGATGGCAAACACACAATAATAGGTTATGGGTGGAGATAATTAGGAAGGGGTAGCCATATGAGGTATTAAAGCACATATTCCTCCATACTTCCTTTTTACCTAAGTCCTACCAAAGCCATAGTAAAGTAATGGATAGTTCATGGAAAGCCATGGCGCCTTTAGCGCCACAGTTCTGCCTTTGGCGCTACAAGGTGCTAAAGCCGTACTTCCACCCTGGATAGACCATACCTGAGCCGTATCTTATACCAGATTCAAATAGGTACCCAACTATAAGAGAAGCCATAGCCCATACAGGTGAGCAGGACAGATAAGGAGTAGCATGGGAGAAGATGAGGAGTTACATAGGAGGAAATTAGGTATAACTTAAGTATATGTTAGGTATAACTTAAGTATAACTTAGCTATAGCTCGGGAGCTTCCGGGGTACTTCTCCCTACCAAAGCCGTATATGCTACGTTCATCCTACGTCTTTTTACAGTATATCAGGAGTAAAATACAGAGGTAAACAGAACCCTTAGGCAGCAAGTAGTGTAATGATCAACCTATAGAAACTGCATTTCACACAGGTCTCATACTATGTGTCCGGTCTATGTGCCTGTGTGCCTATGTGGTTAAGAAGCAGAGTTGTAAATATACAACAGGCAATTATGAACATCGCACTCTCCTATCCTTTTCATCAAATAGTTATGGATGCATCTACTTCTTAACTCAGCAAGTTCAGGAACAAAGTCAATGAAGTACACAGTTACCGAAGCGAGTTAAACTTATCAAAAGCTATTCAGTCGGATAGCAGATCACCTATGGTCCTATACTCATCCCTGCTAATAAAGGGTTTGTACATTGGCATTGTTTACGCTACTTTTATCCCAAAAATCTACAAAGGTTTGAAATCAATATTAACTGAACAGCAGGTGGCACTTAGTGTAAAGCGGCTGGCGCACCAGATATTAGAGAATCACTTAGGCTTGCAGCAAACGGTGCTCATTGGCATTCAGCCACGCGGTATTTACCTGAGCGACAGGATTGTGCATGAACTAAAAAGCCTGGTAAACACAACCTCTATTCATTACGGGAAACTGGACATTACTTTTTACCGCGATGATGTGCGCAAAAATCTACATATTGCAAATGCCACCGATATTCCATTTAGCATCGAAAACAAACAGGTAGTTATTATTGATGATGTATTGTGGACCGGCAGAACGATTCGTGCTGCCCTGGATGCCCTGCAGGATTTTGGGCGTCCTGCTACAGTGCAGTTGTGTGTGCTGATAGACCGTCGCTTTAGCCGTGAACTACCTATCCAAGCAGATTATGTTGGCCGTACCATAGATACTTTCCAATCACAAAAGGTTATGGTACGTTGGAAGGAGAAGCATAATGTGGATGAAGTCGTTTTAATGTAGTTACAAGATACCGGATACCTGTTACTGGTATTCAGCGATGTGAATAAAGTAACTGAATCCTGTAATTATCTTTTGCTCCTATCATTTATCTTGCCTTTAATGAAACTATCCAAGCCACATCTGCTGGGCATTAAAGATCTTGCCAAAGAAGATATAGCGCTTATTTTATCTACCGCTACGCAGTTTAAAGAAGTTTTACAGCGACCCGTTAAGAAAGTTCCTTCACTACGTGATGTAACAGTTGTGAATTTATTCTTTGAGAACTCTACACGCACACGCATGTCTTTCGAGCTGGCAGAAAAACGTCTGTCTGCCGATTCGCTCAATTTCACTGCCAGTGCATCATCTGTTTCCAAGGGAGAAACATTGCTCGATACGGTAAATAACATATTGAGCATGAAGGTGGATATGGTAGTGATGCGCCATAGTGCCAGCGGAGCGCCGCACTTTCTGGCGAAGCATATACCGGCAGCTATTATCAATGCTGGTGATGGTATAAATGAACACCCTACGCAGGCACTGCTGGATGCTTATTCTATGCAGGAAAGGCTCAACCGTTCACTCGAAGGTTTGAAAGTGGCTATCATTGGTGATATTATGCACAGCCGCGTAGCACTCAGCAATATTTACCTGCTTACTAAAATGGGTGCCGAAGTAACTGTTGCCGGACCGCCTACACTTATTCCAAAATACATCTGCGAAGCCCTGGATGTACGTGTTGAATACAATGTAAAAAAGGCATTGCAATGGTGCGATGTGGCCAATGTACTACGCATACAACTGGAGCGCATGAATCAGCCATTATTTTCTTCTTTGCGCGAGTATAGCCTGGCTTATGGTATCAACAAAAAAATGCTGGACAGTCTCAACAAAGAAATTGTGATCATGCATCCCGGACCAATTAACAGAGGGGTAGAACTGGACAGCGACGTAGCTAATGGGCCACATTCTATTATTCTCAACCAGGTGGAAAATGGTGTAGCAGTTCGTATGGCTGTTTTGTACCTGTTGGCAGATAGAGATTGAGAGCCACCCTGACTTTTAGAAGAGCGTTTGAAAGCATAGATTGGAAGTAAAACCGTATGATCTAAAAGATTCGTACTTACAATCTTACATACTTGATCAACTACGCACTTTCACAAATTCACCAATTGACAATTCGCATAGTCACAATCTATTATATGTCTCGTATCTGTTTATTTCCGGGCACTTTCGATCCTGTTACTTTAGGACACCTGGATATTATTAACCGCAGTCTTAATTTGTTTGATAAGATATATATTGGCATTGGTAAAAATGCCAATAAGCAACCCATGTATAGTGAAGAGCAGCGGCTGGAATGGATAAAAGAAATCTATAAAGGCGAGCCACGTATAGATGCTTTGATATATGAAGGGCTTACTGTTGCCTGTTGTAAAAGTGTGAACGCCACTTATATACTCCGCGGCATACGTTATGTAAGTGATTTTGAGTATGAAAAAGTTATTGCGGACATGAACCGCAGTCTGGATCATAATATTGAAACCATTTTTCTTACCTGCGCGCCACAATTTACTTCAGTAGCCTCTACACTGGTGAGAGACGTGATACGCCACGGTGGCGATGCCAGCTCCTTTTTGCCAGAGCCAGTATGGCGATCTATTTATGGCAAATTGTAGATGTTTGGTTGTCAATTGTGAATATTGAGAGCAGTGATTACCAGGGTAACTTATTTACATTATTATCCCATACTTATAACCAGGACTCTTAGTCAAAAGATCACTTGCAGGAAGTGGAGCGCAGAAATTACATTCATTATTTTGATTATAAATATTATAATACAAAGGAGTAAACTTTAGTTTTGCTGCCTGTTATTTGCTGTTATTTATAGCATGAAAAAAATAATTCTTATTCTGTTTGTTTTAATCGTAGTCGCGGGATGCATTCTTGCCTGGATGACTTTTGGCAACGCTACTACTTTCGACACTAGATCAAAATACTTATATGCTTATGATTCTTTTCCGCCAAAGCAGCAGATCCAGCGGCAATTGGAAGATAGTAATTTTATTAAGAACGTTTGGCTGTTCAATATAATTGCCAACCGTATGAATGTATGGGACAGAGTAAAGCCGGGTCGCTTTGAAATAGAAAAGGGCGAAAGCCTGATAGACATTGCCCGCAGGCTACGCAATAATGTGCAGGCACCTTCCCGGCTGGTGATCAATAAACTGCGTACTCCCAATGATCTGGCAAGATTAATTGGCAAAAACTTCTCTACTGATTCGGTACGTGCCTTACAATATCTGACCAGCAATGACTCTCTAAAAACGTTGGATGTAGATACCAATACATTGATGACGCTGATTATTCCGGATACTTATATTCTTAACTGGACCACCCCGGTAAAAAAGATATTGCAGCGCCTTGCTAAAGAGAAAGACAAATTCTGGCATGAGGATAACCACCTTACTAAAGCTACTAATATGGGCTTCACCCCAGAGCAGGTATACACGTTAGCCTCCATTGTAGAAGAAGAGACCAATAAAAACGATGAGAAAGGCGATATTGCCAGTGTATATATCAATCGTTATAAAAAAGGTATGCCCTTAGGCGCAGACCCGACTATTAAATTTGCACTGAAAGATTTTGGACTAAAACGGATTCTGTACGGGCATTTGCAGGTGGTATCTCCATACAATACGTATAAAAACACAGGTTTGCCGCCCGGACCTATTTGTACACCATCAGAAAAAACGATTAACGCAGTATTGGATGCACCTACCACTAATTATCTTTTCTTTGTAGCGAGAAGTGATTTCAGCGGCTATCATCATTTCAGCAGTACGTATGCCGAGCATGAACAATACGCAAAACAGTACCAACAGGCGTTGAACGAACGTGTAGCCGCACAGCAAAAAGCACAATAGATTTTTGTGATAAAACTGGAGCGCATCATATTTACTTTGGGTCCCATTTCATTTATACGGGGATGGAGCAAACGGCACACGCTACCCGGTTTTCAGGGTATCTGTTTATATGATGTATTTCAAACCCTGTCAGCACAAATAAAACAACATGGCTTAAATCTTCGTGCAGCAGCCATCTCCTTCAACCTGGTAATGGCGATACCTGCTATTTTACTTTTTTTGTGTACGCTTGTTCCGATTGTTCCGGGTTCAAATGAAGTATATAAAGAACTGCTGCGTTTTGTAAGAGACTTTACGCCAAACACCGATACTAAACAAGTGTTGGTACAGCTTTTAAATGATTTCTTTAAAAATAATACTTCAGGTCTTATTTCCATTGGCTTTTTGCTGGTAGTCTTTACAGCATCCAATGCCATGATGGGTGTAATCCGTGCTTTTGACCGCTCGCTATCCGAAAAAAGAAAAACTAATTTCCTCAAAAAGAGACTACGGGCTATCCGCTTAATCAGTATGCTTATCGGGCTCATTATCGGCACTGTTCTTATCTCAGCAGGGCAAGGCTATATTTTTGGCAAAATCATGTCGTGGCTCCACATCCATAATCAAACTGTAAGATCACTTATCCAGAATTCACGGCTATTGGTAGGTTTCTTTTTGTTTGTGTACGCTATCGGCTATATTTATAAATATGCTCCTTCTTATACCATTAAGCGCAATTTGTTTACGCCCGGTGCTGTTATTGCTGCCGTGCTCATGATTTTTATTACTTCGCTCTTTTCTTACTGGGTGCAAAATATCTCCAACTATAACAAAGTATATGGCTCAATTGGTTCGCTGATCATCATTATGTTACTTATTTTTCTCAATTCTCTGATGCTCCTGATAGGGTATGAATTGAATTTAAGCATATACATGCTAGCTGCTAAGAGGAAGAAGATAAAGGAAGTAAAAAAAGAGGACAACATTGCACATAAAAAATCAAGCTGAAGACAGATAACTGTTAATAGTTGACAGAAGAAGCTGTAAGCAGAGACTTTAAGTATGGTATAGAAAATTTCCAACATTCTTTTAATACTTGCATTGTTACATTTGCTGCGCATTATAGTGTATGAAAAAAATTCTGGCAGCCCTTTCCATATTGCTTTTTGTTGCGTGCAATAGTAACAATACTAATAACGAGAATACTTCTGTTGAAGATAACAGCAACCCGCCTCCTCCTGCTATCAATTATTCGGTAGTTAAGATGTATCCGCATGATACCACTTTCTTTACGGAGGGATTGATATGGTACAATAATCACCTGTACGAAAGTACCGGACTGGAAGATCAAAGTAAGTTGGTAAAAACAGACCTTAACGATGGCAAAGTTGTACAGGAGTATAAAATGCAGCCATCAGATTTTGGGGAAGGTATTGCCATTTTAAAAGGCAAGATTTACCAGCTTACCTATCAGCAGCATAAAGTATACGTATATGATTTAGCCACATTAAAAAAAGAACAGGAATTCACCTGGCCGTACGAAGGTTGGGGCATGACTACAGATGGCAAACACCTTATCATTAGTACCGGCAGCAGTAATTTATACTATGTAAATCCGGATAACTTTAAAATTGAAAACACCATAAGTGTTATCAATAATTATGGTCCGGTTGGTAAGATAAACGAGCTGGAGTATGTAAATGGATTTATTTATTCTAATGTCTGGTTTGAGAATACAATCCTTAAAATAGACCCGCAGAGCGGTAAAGTAGTTGGACAATTAGATATGGGCAACCTGGTGCAAAACAGCGGCATTACACTTAATGATCCCGGTGAAGACGTTCTTAATGGTATTGCTTACGATAGTACTAAAAACGCTTTATATGTTACCGGCAAACGCTGGCCAGCGTTGTTTGAAATAAAGCTGAATGGCCATTAATCAGCGGACCCGGAGCACTAGTCTCTACAGAATTACCAAAAACTTTCTTTTAGAATACCCGGCTTTTTCATTTTGGACTTCAATGTAGATGGTGGAACATTTAATAGTTCGGCTGCTCAGCCTATACCCCATATTTTGGTGCTGCATTTTCTCAGTACACTAAATATATAATCCCGCTCATTCTCCTGGATAGTTATTCATGGTTGATTGTTTCAAAATGATCTGCCAGATAAGTATAGTTATAATTGATTCGGTGCTCAGCAGAACTGACCATATATTTCTATAACCATTTTCATTATTATTCTCAAGAGATTTTAACGCTAACTTTATGTAAGTCATAACTTTATTGGACTAAATGACTAAAATAAACATTTAGTCAAGAGATTTATATAAATCACCACCTAAAATCATTAATATGGAATGTCTTTCTAAAACTAACGATTATAGTTTCAATATAGACACTCAGCCTTCATTCGTAACTCATGAAAGCAGTTTTATTCCAGAGCCTATCATTAGAACAGGCAAAAAGAGCTTTCTTGTCTTCAGGCACAATAAGTATAAAATTATCTCTACTGAAAATATTGCTTTCTTCTACATTAAATATGAATCTACAGTAATGGTGTGTTTTGACAGGCAAGAGTATTCAGTGGACTACTCATTGGAACAAATCCAACATCTTTTATCAGACCTGCAATTTTTCAGGTTAAACAGGCAATACCTGATCAATTTCGACGCTGTAAAAGAAGTGGAGCACTACTTTGCCCGGAAACTATTAGTGATGCTGATTATTCCCGGCACAGAGAAACAGCTTGTTTCAAAAGAAAAAGCAAGAAATTTCTTGCGGTGGCTTGAAAACAGGTAATCTTTTTAAAAGAGCATTGGAGTATATGCGATGCGTTATACAGTCTCTTTGAAGGGCATCAATTAGTGCACAATCCATTTGATAATGCGGACTTTAGATTTTAACTGTCTTTCCTGTTATCCTAAGCATTATATCGTTTACAGCAATATTGCTGGGCTAACTAATAGCATACACAACTTCATTAGCCATTGCTTCTATGTTTTTCGGGAAAATATTCCAGCTTGCCATAAATGCTACAACCTTCGGGATCACTTCGAATAGCCATCTACCTCAATTACTGCTTCAGCAAAGGCTTTTGGCGCTTCCTGTGGCAGATTATGTCCTACTCCTCCTGTGATGATCTTGTGTGCATACCTTCCAGAAAATTTCTTTGTATAAGAACTGCTTTCCGGATGTGGTGCTCCATTAGCATCACCTTCCAGAGTGATCGTGGGCACGGTGATAACTGGTCCTTCGGCAAGTTGCTTTTCCAAAGCGTCATACCGGGGCTCACCATCTGCCAGCCCAAGTCGCCACCGGTAATTATGAATTACAATTGCTACATGATCCGGATTGTCGAACGATGCTGCCGATTGGCTGAATGTGCTTTCGTCAAAGTTCCACTTTGGTGAAGCAAGCTGCCAGATGAGCCTTGCAAAGTCGTGCCTGTATTTGTCATAGCCCATTCGACCACGTTCAGTGGCAAAATAATATTGATACCACCATTGGAGCTCACTGCCCGGAGGCAACGGGAGCTTACCAGCATTCTGGTTGCCTATCAGGTAACCGCTTACCGACACTAAGGCTTTGCAACGCTCCGGCCAAAGTGCAGCCATAATATCTGCTGTTCGTGCTCCCCAGTCAAAGCCGGCGAGGATGGCTTTCGTTATTTTAAGAGCATCCATAAGATCAATGATGTCAATGGCAAGTGCAGATTGCTGACCGTTCCTGAACGTTTGATCGGAGAGAAAGCGGGTTGTGCCATATCCTCGCAGATATGGGACTATTACCCGGTAGCCCGCCGATACCAAAAGAGGTGCCACCTCTGCATAGCTGTAAATATCATAAGGCCAACCATGCAGAAGAATTACCGGAGTGCCGTTTAAAGGTCCGGCTTCAACATATCCTACATTCAGCAAACCAGCTTCAATCTGTTTTATTGGTCCGAATGGCATCTTTGTTTCATTCTTACTGTTCATAACCGCTGTCTGTTTTTGATTAGTAAACTGTGCATTCACTAATCCAATCAATGCAAACTCTGTGGCACCCAAAGTCATTGCTGCCATGCTTAAAAAGCCGCGCCGGTTATATTTTATTTCCTTCGACATTTTACTTTTAAATCATGTTTTTGAAATAGGAATTAATTCCTACCGGAAAGCGCATCAAATGGGACGTAATCTAAGACCACGTCCCGTCTCAAACTATAGCAAGCCTTTTAGTTAACGAAGTGATTTAAAAGCTGCGCGGAGTTCTTCAGTAAAAACCTGGGGCTGCTCCCAGGCTGCAAAGTGACCGCCCTTATCCAGCTTATTGAAATAGATAAGTTTGGGATAAGCGTGCTCTGCCCAGCTTTTCGGAGCTGCATATATCTCGTCTGGAAAGACGCTCACCGCAGTCGGAATGTTGATGCCCTTCGGGGCAAAGAAGGCAAGCTTACTTTCCCAATAGAGACGGGCCGAAGAAACTGCAGTGTTCGTCAACCAATAGAGCGTGACATTGTCAAGGATGTCGTCTCGCGTGAGGCCTTCAGTCTGACCATCGAAGACGCGTGCGATGAGTGCGTAACTGGCAGCGTCATGGTCGAGCATCCAGGCAGCGAGGCCTACAGGTGAATCCTCAATCGCGTACAGCGTCTGGGGACGGTTCGTCATTTCTTGAGCGTAACCTAAGCCATGCTTGTAGAAAAAGTCAAGCTGATCCCACGCACGTCTTTCGTCAACTGAGAGGTTAGAGGGCGGCGGTTCGCCAAACTGGAGTGCCTTTGCGATATCAGATGGAATAGTGGCAGGCATGTTTGTATGGATTCCAATCAATTCCGGAGGTGCCTGCAGAGCCATCTGCTCCGTAACGGCATTGCCCCAATCACCCCCTTGAGCCACAAATCGCTTGTATCCCAGTCGCTTCATCAGCACGGTCCAGGCTCGGGCTATGTGCTGAGGATCCCAACCGGTAGTAGTTGGCTTGCCCGAAAAGCCATGGCCAGGAAGGGACGGTATAACCACGTCAAAAGCGTCTTCAGCCTTTCCTCCATAGGCAGTAGGATCAGTGAGCGGGCCGATGATCTTCAACTGCTCGATGATTGAGCCGGGCCAGCCATGTGTGATGATCATCGGCAGCGCATTCGGATGTTTCGAACGAACATGGATGAAATGAATGTCGAGCCCATCAATCGTCGTTATGAATTGCGGCAGGGCATTTAGTTTCGCCTCGCACTTGCGCCAATTATAGTCCGACGCCCAATACTTCGCGAGTTTCTGCATGGTGGCAAACTGCACACCTTGCGTTTCATCCGTGACTGTTTCGCGGTCAGGCCACTTTGTTGCCAATATACGTTTGCGCAAATCCATGAGTTCTGCCTCCGGAACATGTACCTGGAAAGGGCGGATTGCTTCACTGGATACGGCAGTGTCAGGCGATGCCATTTGGGCATTACCTAATGTGCTTTGTGCAACAAAAGCTCCTGCTACCATTGTACTTGCAAGAATAGTTTTACTCTTTTCCATTGATTGAAAGTTTAATTTTTGAAATTGGTCTCGTAAAATTATCCCCTGCATCTACCGGCTTCCAAGTACCAAATAGGTGAAGCGGACTAAATTGACCTTGAAGCAGTCATCGTCGAGCTTGAATCTTTTTAAAATGTGTTCAATACGAATGAATTCTAACCACCTTTTAATAACCTTCATTCACTCATAACGGCGTGGTTATTAAAACAAATTCGCTACAATCTTAGCAATTGATGTATGCTATCAAATCGGTTTAGATTATGCTGTTAAATATTATTTCCCTAATTAACTATTAGAGCTGTTGCGAACAGACTATCAATGGCTTATGCTAAATTGTAAATTAGTTAGCAGATCAGTTTTATCTGAACGCCCTGATAAGACTAAAAGGTATGGTATTATCAATGTACTACATTCCTCCTTCCGTTTACCTTAAGTAAGACTACGTTGCTTGCCACCCGATGCCGAAGGCACCTCACCTCACCTGTTCCGTATCTATCAATATCACTGATGCACTCTTGTTAGCCCAACTGTACACTCTAATACTAAAATCCCTTTTAGGCAGTGTGGAGGCGTTGGCCTGGCAAACACGAAGTCTCATCGAGACCAATAAAAGACAAACAATAACGAGATAAACGCGCGGAGCGATCGGGTTTGCCTTGAACTTTTTTGTTTCTTTTTTCTTTCAATGCCTGTCGCGCAAGGCGCGAAGAAAAAAGAAAGACAAGAAATAACTATCAGCAAGTACACTTACAACACCTTAGAGGTATATAGCATGTAAACCAGGTGACACTACCTTAAACGTATGTAGATGACCACATCCTAATAGTTAGATTTAAAAGCTATATACAATCCTCTATTCATCACCATTTCTACTTACAACAACTCTATTAAACAAACTATTCTATTTAAAGATTATTTGGATAATAAAGCCAAACCTTCTCCCCATCTTAGCCATAGCAAAGCCATGTTAAAGTCATGGCAAAGCCATGGATAGTCCATGGGAAGCGGTGGTAAAGCCTATTTCTAAAAGACCTATAGTATCAAACATTTGTAAAAAAGAGCCCAAAAGCAACGCAGCTACTGCACAGGAAAACATAGATATTGCTAAATACCTACCTTCGCACACCAAATTCTGGTTTTATATGATAACAATAGAACTCACACGCGAGCAGCTTGATTATGGATTTGTAACAACAGATGCCAATGGCCATCGGGTGCAAATGGATACAAGCCCCGAGACAGGCGGCAACAATTATGGCGCACGCCCTATGCAGTTGTTGCTAATGGGGCTGGCAGGCTGCAGTGCTATAGATGTGGTTAAAATATTAAATAAGCAACGTCAAAACCTTACTGACTATAAAATGGTCGTACGCGGCGAGCGTGAAAAGGACAAAGAGCCTTCTTTATGGAAAGAGATTGAAGTAGAATTCCATATATATGGTGATGTAGAGCCTGCCAAAGCACAGCGTGCTGCTGATCTGTCTATAGAAAAATATTGCAGCGTAGCGGCAACGTTACGGGCTGCCGGTGCCAATATACAATATAAGGTGTTGGTGAATGATAATGCAGTTATGCAAACAGCATGATTGTAAGAGGTGAAAGTTGAAGTGTAAGGAAAGCTTTCACTCACAACTCACCATTTATCATTCACAAACTCACAATTCACAACTCACAACAAAGTATGGATAATAAGAACTGGCATCCGCAAACAAAAGCTATAAGACTGCGTTTACCTAAGACGCAGCAGATGGAGCACTCAGCACCTTTGTATCTCACCAGCAGCTTTACGTTTGAAGACGCAGAAACGATGCGTGGCGCTTTTACGGAAGAAAACGATTCCAATATATACAGCCGTTACAGCAACCCGACAGTAGATGAATTTGTAAATAAAATGGTTGCACTGGAAAGTGCTGAAGCAGGCTTTGCTACTGCATCTGGCATGGCAGCAGTTTATGCAAGTATGATTGCTTTGCTGAAAGCCGGCGACCATTTATTGTGTTGCAGCTCGGTATTTGGCAGCACATTTACAATTGTTACTAAGTATTTTCCGCGTTATGGCATTGAATACACCTTGGTACCTGCAAATGATAAGGAAGCATGGGAAAAGGCAGTAAAGCCTAACACCAAAATGATATACCTGGAAACACCTACCAATCCGCAATTGGAAATTATAGACTTGGAGTGGGCAGGGCAATTTGCCAGGCAGCACAATATTATTTTGAACGTGGATAATTGTTTTGCTACCCCTATTCTGCAACAACCAATCGCCTATGGTGCGCACTTAGTAGTGCATTCGGCTACCAAATGGATTGACGGTCAAGGTCGTGTGTTGGGCGGTGTTGTTGTTGGTAATAAAGATTTAATAAGAGAGATCTATCTCTTTTGCCGCAATACCGGTCCAACCATGTCGGCGTTTAATGCCTGGGTATTAAGCAAAAGCCTTGAAACACTGGACGTACGCCTTCAGCGCCATTGCGAAAACGCCATGAAAATAGCGCAGGCTTTGGAAAAGCATAATAAAGTGGTCTGGGTAAAATATCCTTTTCTTCCCAGCCATCCGCAATATGAGATTGCCATCAGGCAGATGCAGGCAGGTGGCGGAATTTTATGCTTTGAAATAAAAGGTGGTATCGAAGCTGGCAGAAGGTTTATGGATGGTCTGGAACTGCTTTCTTTAACACCCAATCTGGGTGACTCGCGCAGTATTGCTTCACACCCGGCAAGCACTACCCATTCCAAGCTTACCGAAGAGGAGAGACTTGCCGTGGGTATAACCCCCGGGTTGATAAGAATCTCGGTTGGCTTAGAACATGCAGATGATATTATCGAGGATATAATACAAGCGCTGGACAAGGCTTAAAATAGCAAGAAAGCTGCCTCTCACAAAGGGGCAGCTTTTTTATTTGGTAACATTCCCCAAAGCTGTAGTTTAATATTTACAACCACTCTCCCCAAGGGCTTTCTATTTGAACGCCCCTTCTATCCCATAGAATTCTCATTCCCGTTGTTAAATAGTCCGATCAATACCTGTCATATACCCAGGTTATACTTATCTTATACTGAACTTATACTGAAGTTATACTGAACTTATACCGAATCTCCTCCCTGTTTCTTCCCTATTAACTCGTCATCAACTACCTACTTACTCTATATCTCCTTCCTGCTCCCTTTAGGGCTGGGGCTTCTTTTTACTCCACCAAAAAAGCGTCCAATGCTTTAGTTGGTCTCCCATTAGCACCCCACGCACTTAAGCCATATTTGCTCCAGCTCCGGGCGCCTTCAGGTTCCCAGTAAATAACGCCTAGTCCCTTGCCATCGGGTACAGCTTTTACTTTTTGCATCACAGCTATCAGCATATCATAAGTATTTTGCACTTTAAAGTCTTCGCCACCCACTTCTACTACCATTACTTCTTTGCCATATCGCGCAGCCATGTCTTTTAAATTGTTGCCCAAATCATCTATAGAAAGCGTGTAGTCAGGATTGCCTTCAAGCCAGTAAGGATAGTAAGACATACCTATTACATCAAAATTAGCATGGTGTGCCGTAGCACTGTCAAACCAGGTACGGAACCGCTGGTTATCATTGCCCCTGGTCAACATGCAATATTACTTTGGTGGTGGGGCTTACTTTTTTTACGGCAGCATAGCCTTGGTTGATTAACTGCGCCAGGCTGTCCCAATGCTTCGTACTTCCTTCAGGATAGATCATACCTCCCGCTGTTTCATTACCTACCTGCACCCACTCCGGAGTAATGCCTGCTTTTTTTAGCGCCTCCATTACATCCAATGTATAGCTGTACACATCTGTAAGCAATTGTGGAAACGGATGCCCCTCCCATGCGGCAGGTTTCTTTTGCTTGCCAGGATCTGCCCAACTATCACTATAGTGGAAGTCAATCATCACGCGCATGCCCCATTGTTGGGCACGCACCGCCATAGCTACGGTTTCATCCTTACCACAATGTCCGCTTGCCGGGTCGTTTGAGGGGTTAACCCATGTACGCAAACGGATAGTGTTAATGCCATGGTCTTTCATGATTCTAAAACAGTCTTCCTGCACCCCGCTATCATTGTAAAACTTATAGCCGGTGGCTTCCATTTGTGGTAGCCAGCTTATATCGGCACCTTTTGCAAATGGTCTGGTGCTACTCTGTTGCGAAGCCATTTTATGGCTACATCCAATCAGAATACATAAAGAGAAAAGTACTGGCGCGAAGTTTTTTACTAATGTTTTCATAGATTTTAAAAGTGGTAAAATTACTTTCATCAAAATAAATGGCAAAGCAAGAGATTGCACTTTTACCGGATAAATAAAATCGTACACCGTTTATTTTTCTTTAGAGGTTTTGTACTTTGCAGTTTTTATTAGTTTAGTACCGACTTAATATTCATCATCCCTAATTAATTGTTTGCATGATAAAAACACTATGGCTATTCTTACCTGCTGTTCTATTTTGTACAATGATATTTGCTCAATTAAATGACGATAATGTGCCACCCCGCGCAAAAGTTGCTAATGGCATGCTGGAAGGTGTAAATGTATCGGGTATTCGCGAGTTCAAAGGTGTTCCGTATGCTGCCCCGCCAGTTGGTAATTTGCGTTGGCGCGAGCCACAACCGGTACAAAACTGGACTGGCGTTCGCAAAGCTGATCATTTTGGTCCACGTGCCATGCAGTTACCACTCTTTGGCGATATGAACTTCCGCTCCGATGGTGTGAGTGAAGATTGCCTGTACCTGAATGTATGGACACCCTCCAAAGCTGGTAATGAACACCTGCCTGTCATGGTATATTTTTACGGTGGTGGTTTTGTAGCGGGTGACGGTTCGGAGCCGCGCTATGATGGTGAAAGCATAGCACGCAGAGGTATAGTAGCTGTTACGGTAAATTACCGCCTTTCCGTATTTGGCTTTTTCTCCCATCCCGAATTAACCAAAGAATCTCCTCACCATGCTTCTGGCAATCAGGGACTGCTTGATCAAAGTGCGGCTATACAATGGGTACAGCAAAATATTGCTGCTTTTGGAGGTGATCCTAAGAAGATTACAATAGCCGGAGAATCTGCCGGCTCCTTTTCTGTAAGTGCACAAATGGCTTCTCCCCTTTCCAGGAATATCATCAATGGCGCTATTGGAGAAAGTGGCTCCTTACTCGGTCTTACACCTACCGCCTCATTAACAGATGGAGAGAAAATGGGTATACGGTTTGCCGATAGTGCACTAAATGCTAAATCATTAGCCGAACTGCGCGCTATCCCTGCCGAGCAATTACTGCAAGCTACTTCCAAACAAGGCTTTGGTCGTTTTCCGGTTGTGGTAGATGGTTACTTCTTCCCTAAGTCACCAACAGATATCTACAAAGCTGGCGAGCAGGCTAAAGTGCCGCTGTTGGTTGGCTGGAACTCCCAGGAAGGGAGTGCTCAGGCTTTATTAGGTAATGATGCACCTACTGTGGAGAATTATACAAAAGCCGTTCAGAAAAGGTTTGGTGATAAGGCGCAGGATGTATTAGCAGCTTATAATGTAACTTCAGATGCAGATGTAACGGCAGTCGCTACCAAGTTGGCAAGCGATCAGTTTATAGGCTACAGCACATGGCGCTGGAGCGATCTGCAAGCACAAACCAGTAATAAACCTGTATATCGCTATATGTATGCACGCCCACGCCCTAAAATGAGAGCAGAAATGGGCAATGCTGTAGCAGGCTTAGCTGGTGGCATTATCAGGGATAGTTCTGCTACCAAAACACCTCCTCCCCCACCGGCCACCGGGGCTGTTCACTCTGCTGAAATTGAATACGCTTTAGGCAATTTGGCCACCAACCGTGCGTATGACTGGCAGCCGGAGGATTTTGAAGTTTCCCAGATCATGCAGGCATTCTTTGCCAACTTTATAACAACTGGTAACCCTAACGGATTAGGCGTACCCAATTGGCAGCCAGTGGAGAAAAATAAAGCAGCCATTGTAATGCATATTGATGTAAACACTGGAGCAGCCACAGAGGAGCACCGTGATCAGTATTTATTTATGGAGAAAATGGCTACGGCAAGTAAATAGTCTGAACTGAGAATAGATAAATAAAAAGGGGAACTATCAATAGTTCCCCTTTTTATTTATCCGCTAATGTAAAGCCGGATTATAATTAACTAATGCGATCTTAATCCCCACTCATCCTATAAATCCCACACCATCGCGGTTCAGATTATTTCTTTATTGTAGATACGTGCAGCCCGCATTCTTTCTTAGAAGCTTCCCACCACCACCTGCCTGCACGCGGATCTTCGCCGGGTTCAATAGCACGGGTGCAAGGCGCACAACCTATGCTTATGAAACCTTTATCGTGCAGCTTATTGTAAGGTACATGATATTCTTTGATGTAGTTGAGTACTTCGTCATAAGTCCAATGGAGCAATGGATTGAATTTATATAGCTGGCGCTCTTCATTCCACTCTACTAATGGCATGGTTTTGCGGTTTTCGCTTTGCTCACTGCGAATACCTGTCACCCATATTTTGGTACCCTGCAGGGCGCGGTTGAGCGGTTCTATCTTGCGCACCCCGCAGCAAGAGATTCTATTTTCTACAGAATGGTAAAAGCCATTAATACCATTTTGTTGTACCAACTGCTGCACCACTTCAGCCTGTGGAAAATATACTTTGAGTTCCTTATTGTACCTATACCCCGTACGCTCAATCAAGTCGTAGGTTTCAGGGAACAAGCGACCAGTATCAAGTGTGAAGATTTCGACATCTATTTTATTACGCCAGATGATATCAGTAACCACCTGATCTTCCTGCCCAAGCGAGCTTGAAAACTTTACAGCACCAGGGAACAGACGTGCAAAATAAGCAAGTGTATCTTCTATACTATGCTCGGTTGCAAACTCTTCTAATATATTCAAATGCTCCATAGAATTATTCTTACTCTTCTTTTTTCAAATACCCTGCCGGCTGGTGGGCTAACTTGTTTCTAAAACCCTGCGCATGGAGCGCAAGATCTTAGATATATTTAGTCAACGTTTGGCTGAGGTGTATATCTTAAATATGGTTTAACTATTTTAACACCCTTTGGAAACTTCTCGTAGGCATCCTCTGTTTTTACAGCCGGTGTGATAATAACATCTTCACCATGCTTCCAGTCAGCCGGAGTAGCCACGCTGTGGTTTGCAGTAAGCTGCAGGGAATCAATTACCCGCAGTACTTCAACAAAGTTTCTTCCTGTAGAAGCAGGATAGGTGATCGTTAACTTTATCTTTTTATCAGGCCCGATTACAAACAAGGAACGAACAGTAAAGTTCTCAGATGAATTTGGATGAATCATCCCGTACAAATTAGCTACCTGACGGTCTTCGTCAGCAATAAGCGGGAAATCAACGCTAACATTTTGTGTTTCGTTGATATCATTGATCCATCCCAGGTGTTTGTCCAGTGGGTCTACACTTACAGCTAATACTTTTACGTTACGCTTTGCAAATTCATCCTTTAATGCAGCCGTACGACCTAACTCTGTAGTACATACAGGTGTATAATCAGCAGGATGCGAGAATAATACACCCCAGCTATTGCCGAGATACTCATAAAAATCTAAGTCTCCAATAGATGTCTTTACCTGGAAGTTTGGAGCGATATCGCCTAAACGTAAACTCATAGTTATATGCTGTTTTGTTTTTAAAATGTAGTTCAGACTGTAAAAGTAACAATTCCCTACAAAAAAAGTGGACTAATAGAAAACTTTCACTTTTTTGACAGAAATGTGTCTTTGCTAATGCACTGTTAATGAATCTAATTAAGACAATACCTTTTGGAACATTGTCAATTGCTAAACTTTTTAAACATAAAATTTAATAACTGGCATGTTATTGTATGATGCACTCTTTACGATTTTTTTTAATCTACTAAAATAAACAACCTATGAAAGTAACACTAATGGCTCTAACAGGGCTACTGGCAGTAGTAAGCTTTTGTGCATGTAGTAACAATGACGGCAATACTGATACCAGTAACATTGTGAATAGCACAGATTCAGTGTTTGTAGTACAGGCAAGTATTGGCGACACAGCGGAGATAAATGTTGCTCAACTTGCAATAACGAAATCTACAGACACAGCCATTCTTAATTTTGCAAATATGATGATCATGGATCATACATTAGCTCAAGCAAGCCTTAGGAACATAGCGGCGAGATATGGCCTTACAGCGAAAGATTCTTTGGATCCCGCACATCTGGCAGAAGCTGCAAAACTGGCCACACTGTCTGGCAGAGCCTTTGACTCTGCGTATATTCATGGGCAGGTAGTAGATCATCAGGCTACAATCCAGCTGTTTAATAATGAAGGAAGCAATGGCAATAATAAAGATCTCAAGAATTTTGCGGATACTACTTTACCAAAGCTCCAAATGCACTTTGACCGTGCGGATAGTATTGCTACCCGCTATTAAGTTTTAACAATACTCACTTTTACAATAATCTCCACGCCATAAACCAGGCTCTGCGGAGATTATTGTATTTAGTAATGTGCTTGTCGCTATACGGTAAACCGAATTGAGCCAAAATGTTACTTCTAGCCCCATTGCATCTATATTAAGTACACTGTTACATAAATAAGTTGATACTAAAGATCTGCTATTACATAGGTAGGCTTCACAGATTAGAGCCTAACAATCACCTATGCTTGCACTAAAAACAGCAATGACTTAGCCTGCAATGAGCTACGTATCTACCTTTCGGTTTTCCGTTAAGTAAGACTACGCTGTTCAAAGTTTAAGGCCAAAGGCAACCAACCTGTTCATCAAATACCTGTCCATTAACAAGCAGCACCATGTTAGCCCAACAGTGCCACCCAGTAATAAAGCTGCCCCTTAGGCAATGGGGAGGCGCTGGCCCGGCAAAACGCGCGGAGCGATCGGGTTTGCCTTGAACTTTTTTGTTGCTTTTTTTTTCAAGAGAAAAAAGCAAGACAAGAACTATCTGTAAGCAGGTACATTTACAATACCCTAGATGTATACAGCATTTAAACACTTTACACTAAACATATTAATGTAACAATGTATTAAGTACATTGTCAAGTAAATAAATTTACAATAAACATCTGCTATCAAATAAATCAAACTTCCCTAATAGAAGTTAACCTAAAGCATATCGTTCCCACAGAAAAAATAAATTCTCCAACCTGCAATGAGCTACGTATCCACCTTTCCAATCTCTGCTAAGTATGCCTCCGCTGTTCAAAGTGTAAGGCCAAAGGCAACTAACCTATTTATCGGTTACCTGTCAGTGAACAAGTAGCACCATGTTAGCCCAACAGAACATACAACCATGATGCTGCACCTTCGGCAGTGGGGCGGCGCTGGCCTGCACGAACTATTCTCACTGAGACCAATAAAAAACATTATTCACGAAGTAACTATTCTCACTGAGACCAATAAAAAAACATTATTCACGAAGTAATGCGCGGAGCGATCATGCCGTGCTTGAACCCGCAACGCGGCTCATTGAGACCTATAAAAATTTAATTATTCACGAAATAACTAGCGAAGCGATTTCATGAATACCATTGAAAAGATATCCATTCCATTCATATTTTTTGGTTACCTTTTTTATCAAGAAAAAAGGTAAATACAACAAGCATTTGTAAGAGATTGCACCTAAACCATCTGCGGTGTTCACAGCTACTAGAATAGATTTGTTCTAAGCTAAACTTATTGAGTTGACAATGTATTAAGTATTCTGGCAACTAAATTAGATGGTACTAATCAGTTTCAATGCCAATAACGTCATTGATATATACAGGCTGATATTCATCATCCTCCTCAAAGAGCCGCTGGTTGCCTGTAGGTGCCGCAGTATTAAAACTAATGTTCCTCTATATTTCCTCCGCACCTAAGCCATACCAAAGTCATGGCAAAGCCATACTAAAGTCATGGATAGTTCATGAGAAAGCGGTGCCAATGCCCTCCTTTCTCCGTACATCTTCACTATCTAAGGGGTAATTGAGCCACATACCCTTCGTCTTTTTAGTATATCAGTGGTAAAAGCAGGAGTAAACAGGTAGCGTTTGGCAGCAGATAATGTGCAAGGGCATAAATATACACCGGAAAGATAATGCAGATCGCTGCTGCGGTATGGTAAACGTATTGAGTTGACACTGTATTAGGTTTGTAGCATTTAATTTGCTGATTATAAGCAAACAATTTTCTCCTATGAAAAAAACAGCTTTATTGCTGATTAGTTTATTCTATCTTATTACGGCCTCTTTTAGCCAGGAAACAAAAGCACAGACACAGCAAGCTGCCATGGAGCAACTTAAATGGCTGGTTGGTAGATGGACCGGTCAAAGTGAAGTCACAATAGAAGGACAAAAACAGGTTACTTACGTTCAGGAAATAATTACACCAATGCTCGATGGAACTATTTTTTCGCTATCTGCACGTGGTTCTGCTATGGATTCTGCTACCAATAAAATGAAGCTTGTATATAACTCCTTTGGTGTTGTTTCTTATAACGTGAAAGAAAAACAATACCGCTGGAGAACATGGCGCAATCCAGGTGATAGTTATGATGAAACAACATTTAAAGTAGGTGAGAATTCATTCGAATACATATCTAATGAGAACGGAGGCTATACGCGCTATAAAGCAAATTTGAATGAACAAGGGCAGTGGATGGAAACCGGAGAGTTTTCTAAAGACAAAGAAACATGGGGTTTGTTTATCAGGATGACCCTGAATAAAAGAAGATAGAATAGTGCGAGTTGTGAATTGTCAAATATGAATGGGGAATAGATTGATATTACTTACAATTAGCAGCTATTTATATGAGACTACTGCTTAATTACCCTTTCTAATTGCCCTTCCTTTTTGCAGAGCCGGGTTGCCGTACTTATTCTTTACAGCATCTATGGCTTTGTATAGGTTAGCCTTTTTATCGTTGTCTTCAAACAAACTGCCTTGCATAGCATGAGATGTTAAATCACTCAGGCGCACACCGAGTAAACGTACCGGCTGCCCTTTACGATATAACTGGTGGAATAATTGCTTGGCTGCTTCAATCAACTCATCGTCTTTAAAGGTGTAATCAATACTTACCTGTCGCGAAGTGGTTTCAAAGTCGGGATAGCGGATTTTTACGGCTATACAACCGGTAAGTTTTTCATCTTGCCGTAGCTCATGTGCCACTTTCTCAGTCATGCGTACGAGCTCACTTAATAAGAAATTTATATCCGCACTAAACTCATGGAAAGTGTTTTCAGTAGATATAGATTTTGCTTCGTGCTCATTGGTTACCTCACTATCATGCCAGCCATTAGCTTTTTGCCAGAGCTCGGCACCATACTTACCAAGATGTTCTTCCAACGCTTCAGGAGAATAGTTCAGAATATCTTTAATGTAGTGAATATTCAATGCCTTCAATGCAGCAAAGGTTTGCTTGCCAACGCCGGGTATTTTATTTACTGTAAGCTGACCTAAGAAAGCTTTTTCCATGCCAGGCCGGATAAACAGATAGCCATTGGGCTTAGCTTCGTCGGTAGCAATTTTAGCAACCAGTTTATTGGATGCCAAGCCAAAAGAAATGGGCAGTTTGGTCTTATCTATAATTTCCTGCCGCAGATCGATTGTCCATTGATAAACATCCAGGAACTTATCCATACCAGTGAGATCAATATAGAACTCATCAATAGAAGCCTTTTGAAAAAGGGGTGCTTTGGCAGCAATGATCTCAGTAACAAATCTTGAGTAGTGGCTGTAGGCACCACGTGTTCCTTTTACCACAATAGCATCCGGACAAAGTTGTAAAGCTTTTGACATAGGCATAGCACTATGCACACCGTACTTACGTGCTGCATAGCTGGCAGCAGCCACTACTCCCCTTTCGCGACTGCCACCTACAATTACCGGCTTGTCCTTCAACGCAGGGTTTTGCAGTACCTCTACACTTACGAAGAAAGAATCCAGATCGAAATGGGCAATATAGCGCTGTGGCATATGTAGTTGATAACAGTTAAACGTGATTGTAAGGTAAATAATTAAACTGAAGATTGAATAATAATGGTGCTCCTGTGCCCGACTGCGTCATTCAGGCGGAAATGTTTTGCTTCTGCTGACAGCGCATTCGGTGGGATTAAGCTATTAAAAAGCCGCCATCTCTACAGCGCTGTAGAGATGGCGGAATGCAATTATATAATCTCTGAGAATTATTACTTCTTACTCCCTTGTACCAACTGGTCTTTGGAGACTACTTTTACTTTAGCACCATCTTTCAGGTCTTTGCTTACTGCATCGTAAGGACCAGTGATTACATCATCACCAGCATTGATGCCACTAAGTACTTGAATATTGTTCAAATCCTGTATGCCTGTCTTTACAATATGCTGCTTAACGGTACCATCTTTCTGGACTACAAATACCACTTCATTGATGTCGTCACTGGTAGCAGTGGTGTTATTATTATTATTGCTGTTGTTATTATTATCATCAGTTTTTTGTGTGCTGTTGTTATTTTTATCGCGTGTTGTAACTGCATTCAACGGCACACTCAATACATTATCTTCTGTTTGGGTTTGAATATCAGCGCTTGCAGTCATATTGGGACGGAAAGGAAAGGGCTTTCCCTTTCCCAATCAGATCAGCATAACGTTAAGGCAACAACCTTATATGCACTTCATAATTTGTAACTGAAGTTGATGATGACCGATGAGATGATGAAAGCGGTGAGTCAGGGTTGGCAATTTTATACACATACGCCTTTAAATTTACGATTGTTGTAAGCATCAATTTCCACTATTGGCACTGTCGCCGAGCTTTAACTTTAGGAATATCATTTTCACCAACATCAACCTGTACTTCAATGCTGTTTAAATCGGCAATGCGCATCATTTCTGTACCTACATTAAAACTGTTACCGGCAACACGTTCACCATTTTTTACAGCTTAATAAACTTATTACACCATCCATAGGGGCTAGTAATAGTTGCGCGGCCAACATCTTTATTGGCACGTGTTAATCCTGCCAATGCATTTTGCACATTTGCCTGGTTAGCTTGTAATGCCTGTCTGTGCGGCAAGATAATTTGCTTTTGCAGATACATAAGCCTGTTGCGCGGTTTCAAACTCTGCCTGGGAAATTACTTTCTGATCAAGCAATGTTTTCTGACGTTTATAAGCAGATTGCTGTTTGATCTAAGGTAGCTTTTAATGCGCCTAACTGCGCTTGCGAGTTAGTAACCTGTGCCTGCGATTGAGATACCACTGCAGCAGCTTCATCTCTTTGTGATGCATATATATCAGCATAAATTTTTGCAAGCACCTGGCCGCGATGTACCGTATCGCCTTCTTCAACATTCAGCTCTACAATTTCACCTGAAATATCAGGGCTTACTTTTACTTCTATTTCCGGAAAAACTTTCCCGGTGGCTGTTACTGTTTCAGTAATAGTAGATGTATACCGGCTTTTTCGGCTGTAACTTTAGTGCCTTCATCTTTACCTAAAACCCCTGCTTTACTTAAAACAACAAGTAGCACAATTAATATTAACAATATCCCAATAATCCATTTTAATTTTTTGCTCATAATATAGTTTGCTTTAATATAGTAAATATTGCGGGGTTATAACTGGACTTTGCCAAACTTATAAAATTCGAGCAGTTTGATACGAAAGATATAGTCGTAAAAAGCCGATGCCTCATTGACCTTTGCTGTTTCCAGATTGTTTTGCACTATCAGGTATTCACTGGTTGAAAGCATTCCAATCTCATATCTTTTTTTGGATAAGTCATACGCATATTGTGCATAAGCAGCAGCTTTCCTGTTAGCACTGTATTTTTGAATGGAAGCTTCGGCGTTGGCACGTGCAGTATAAATATTCTGTTGTAGTGTCTGATTATCCAATGCAAGCTGCAGCTTATAACTTTCTAAGTTCAGCTTTGCCCGTTCGTAGTTAGTGCGTGCCTGTCTACCATTGAAGATAGGAACATTCAATTGAACACCAATAAACTGACCAAAATTAACATTACCAACCTGTCGGAAATAAGGCGCCTTGCTAAATTGGGGAATGTTAACAGTATCTTGTCTGTACACTGGATAATCTTTGCCATCAACATTAACGCTACCTATGTTATTATTTATAACGTGAGAAACACTTCCAACAAGTTCGGGAAAATTACTTGAATAGTTAGTAGATAGTGAGGCTGAGGCTGATAGGGTTGGATACATTGTGCTTTTGGCAGCTTTTACACTATACTTACCTGCAATTATTCTTAATGAATCTACTTGTTGTAATGGCTGAGTACCTTTTGCTATTTCAAGCAACTCGGCAGGCTCTAATTCGCTGAGTGGTGGAAGTGGTATTTTATTAACATCAGGCAAGCTTACTTCAAAAGGTTGCGAGGCATCTAAATTGAGTAAGGCAATCATCTGTAGCTTGTTACTTTCCATAGTACTAACAGTAGTAATATAATTACTGCTGTCTAATGCCAGTTGCGATTCCAACTGTGCTACATTCAGTGGCGGCATGGCTCCTGCATTTACCTGCTTTTGGGTAATAACTCTTTGCGAATCGGTAAGGTGTATCTGTGCATTGGCAATATTCATTTGCTCAATAG
>CAWFUV010000030.1:0-47597 GCA_963819045.1 uncultured Chitinophagaceae bacterium
GGATGACATCCGCAAGAACGACTTTATCGCGATGGTAAGCCATGAGTTAAAAACACCGCTCACATCTATTAAAGCATATGTGCAAATGCTTACTATTAAAGCAAAGCAAAATGACGATGCTTTTACTACAAACATCATCAACAAAGCAAATACACAGGTAAACAAGATGACGAATATGATCAACAGCTTCCTTAATGTATCGCGCCTTGAAGCTGGTAAAATACATCTTGATAAAAAGACCTTTGACATAGAAGAACTGGTGAAGATTGTAGTAGAGGAAATGTCTATTAACTCTCATGGCCATACTGTTCATTTCAAGGCATGTAAACCCCTTATTATACACGCTGATTATGAGAAAATAGGACAAGTACTCATTAACCTTATCAGCAATGCTATAAAGTACTCCAGCGCCGGCAAACAAATTGAAATAGCCTGCCAACATATGGAAAGAGAAGTTCAAATAAGTGTAAAAGATGAAGGGATAGGCATACCATCACAAGACATTGACCGGCTGTTTGAGCGCTATTACCGTGTTGAAAACAACCATGCGCCAATGGTTTCAGGCTTTGGGATTGGCTTGTACTTAAGTGCTGAGATCGTGCAGCGGCACGATGGTCGTATTTGGGTAGAAAGCGAAGTTGACAAAGGCTCTACTTTTTACTTTACTATTCCTTTATTGCAAGACGGATCAAGATGATAGTTGATAGATGACGGATGACAGAAGAGATAAGATACAAGGGGTAATGAACAAGAGACAAGAAGCAAGATGCAAGAGCTTCGACCATGAGCAAAGTATATAATGTTACCTGATTGAAATTGGTATATGTACTTACTGCAATTTATAGTTAATAGTTTGGAATTTCTCTTCTTGAACTATTCTGTAACGAAAATCCCGTCTTGATAACCAGTGAGTAATACTAAAGAAAGCTATTGTACAAAGATTGCACCTTCTACAATAGCTTTTTCATTAATCGGCAATCAGATGCCATTATTACCAAAAGAATGTATTATCCCAAATTAAGTTAGATAGCACGGCATGCTCTCTGCTCACAGCGTAGAGGCTTGCAACTTGCAGTCTTAAGCTTCTAGCTTTAAATATTTACCACCCAATACCATAATCTTCCCCGTTATTACTGCTGCCGCCCCATAGCGTGCCATGTTTCCAGTCAAAATAAATTGCATTGATAGGTCCGCTGGTGCGTGTGCCGAAGCTTAGTTTATAACCCATATTCTGAACTGCTGCTTCACTGTCTGTGAGGTAGCACTATCTACCAATATACTACCTGGTATGGGTTTGCGGTCTGCTATCTGTGTACCACCCAGCGATAGCCAGAGTTGATTGGTGTTGAATTTGGTGCTTCTGTAGCTTGTTGCACCGTCATCCCAAACTCGGCAACATTCAAAAAGAACTGCAACAGGTTTTGGTCTTGCGTATCACCACCCTGTACTGCAAAAGCTAAGTAAGGCTTGTCATCTTTAATTGCCAGCGAAGGGGTGAGCGTTACCCTTGGACGTTTACCAGGCTGTACCACATTAAAAGGATCCATCACTGAATCAAGTACAAAGCTTTGCATGCGCTGACTCATACCTACACCGGTATGTCCTGCAATACATGCAGGCAGCCATCCACCGCTGGGTGTAACAGATACTACCCATCCATCCTGCTGTCGGCAGCTTCATACTGGTAGTGCCGCGCCAAAGCCTATCCATATACAAGCTGTCCGGTGTATTACTTGTATTGATTGCAAGCGTGCTGTTGTTATCCATGATTATTTAAAAAGCCGGTTGTATCGTGCTTTGGCAAAAAGCGATTACCTTTTTTGATAGCGCCAGTATCAGTCAATGTAGCTCTTTCCTGCAACAATGCAGTAAAAGGGTTAGTTGCTCCCTGGTAAGGATAAGGATCACCCGGGACTACAGCAGGATCATTCTTATTCATATCAATCTGCTTTGCTCTTTCTTTAGCATACGCTTTACTCAACAAACCTTTTATAGGAGGATTGGTAAAGTAAGGATCACCATAATAAAAATCTCTATCAGCAAAAGCCAGATTCATTGTTTGGTAAAGCGTATGGATATATGGTGCAGAATTATACCCCATGCCCTTCAAATCAAAGTTCTCCAGAATATTAAGGCTCTGCAGCATCATTGGTCCTTGTGTCCATGGCTGTAGTTTATATACTTCTATTCCCTTGTAGTTTACATGCATGGGCTCCTCTTCTACCGGCTTCCATTTGGCTAAGTCTTCCATAGTTATCAGTCCGCCCTGCTCCTGGCAGCCACGAACAAACTCCTTTGCAATATCACCTTTATAAAAGCGGTCGTAAGCTGACATGATCGCTTCTTTACGGCTCTTATGCTGGCGCAGTGCCTGCTGTTCTGCTTCTACCATTTTGGTCAGGGTATTCAACAGGTCCTTTTGTACGAATATTTCTCCTGCTTCAGGAGCTTCACGTTGCTCACCAAGGTGTGGAAGAAATACGGCTTTGCTGTATGGCCATTCTTTTAGCATCTTCTTATTGCTCTCCATGCTGTTGGCTGTTTGCGCTTCTATAGGGTAGCCAGCAGCCATCTCCATGGCAGGTTGCAGTACTTCTTTCAAACTCATAGTGCCATAGTTAGCCAGCATGAGGCAAAGTCCACCGGGTGTTCCGGGGGTTACTGCAGCTAATGGCCCATATTCTGGTGGGAAACTGTATCCTTTACCTTTAAAGAAATCAACGGTGGCACCGGTAGGCGCCATTCCTAAAGCATTGATAGCAATTACTTTTTTGGTCTTTGGATTGTATATCAAAGCCTGTGTTTCGCCACCCCAGCTTAATACATCCCACATGGTGCAAACGGATGCCAACATGCCACAGGCTGCATCTACTGCATTGCCGCCGCGCTCAAATATTTTAGCACCAGCTTCGGCAGCCAAAGGCTTGCCTGTAACTGCCATCCAATGCCTGCCATGTAAAGGGGGCTTTTGTGTTTGTTGTGCATTGGACTTTAATAATAATAAAAATGAAAAGAATAACAGTAACAGATGTTTCATCGGAATAGCTTGAGATAATAAGAAAGCTTAGGGGTAAAAGTACAGAAGATTGTTTTTGTTTATATGAGTGGGTATAATAAAAATCAGAGAGTGAACTTCTATAAAACACTACTCCTACTCCTTATAAATCTTTCCATCCTTCATTACAAACCACACATTACGTACTGCATGGATATTGGCAGAGGGATCGCCACTCACCATAATTATGTCTGCCAGCATACCCTTTTTTATACTACCTACTTTATCATTATAACCAAATGCTTTCGCGTTGATGGAGGTAGCAGAGCGTAATACATTCAAGGGTTTCATGCCATACTCTACCATCAGTTCCATTTCACGGGCATTATCTCCATGCGTAAACACTCCTACATCGCCTCCCATGCAAATGGCAACCCCACTTTTCAGTGCTATCTGAAAAGCTTTACGCTTTGCAGCTACTGATGCTGGTTCCGGATCAGTACCTTTCCGCCAGCCTCTGTACTGGGCATAAGCCTCAGTGGCTGCGAGTGTAGGACAATAGGCTACCCCTTTTTTCTTCATCAATGCAAATACTTCGTCGTCACCCCCATCACCATGTTCAATAGTAGAAACACCTGCTATTGCTGCCCGGCGCATACCTTCTTTGGTGGTGGCATGTGCTACTGTTTCCCTGCCACTGCTATGCGCAATGTTGGTGGCCATTTCCATTTCTGCAATGCTGAAGGTAGGCATTGCCTCGCCATCTTTTCCCCAGCGGTAATCAGCATAAAGCTTTATCACATCAGCACCTTTACTAATTTGTGTACGTACTTCATTTGCCATCTCATCTTCATTTGCAACTTCTGCCGCACCTTGAGGTAAACTAATGTCTGCATTATGCAGGTTGGGTCCATAACTGCCTTTAGCAACAATGGCTCTTGTTGCAACAATTAATCTTGGTCCGGGAACTACTCCTTTTTCAATTGCCTCTTTTAATCCGGCATCGTCATACATAGCACCTTCGGTACCCAGATCCCGTTCTGTAGTAAAGCCAGCCATTAAAGTAGCCTGTGCATGCATAACAGCTCTGGCAGTACGTTCTGCACGGCTTTCCGTAAGCACCTGGTCATTCCATTGCACTTCGTTATATGGGTGCAGGAACAAGTGTGAGTGTCCTTCTATCAAACCAGGTAATAGCGTACTGCCTTTCAGGTCAATAACTCTTGTATTATCAGGCAGTTTGAAGTTCATTGCACCTACTTCCTCTATTTTATTACCCTTGATCAATACCACCCAGCCGTTATGCATCGTTTCGCCATCAAATACACGGTCGGGCTTTAAGAGATAAAGAGAATCTGTTTGTGCAAAGCAAAGCACCCAACAAAAAAGCAAGGGAATAGAAAGAAGCAGTTTCATAATGGTGAGATTGGATGGAATGGAATATTTAAATCGAATGTAATCTAATAAATGTATCACAGTTTAGTTTTTAGATACGTGCTCAAAATTCTGTTTTAAATAGGGAGGTCGCAAACAAGAAGATTATACAAAATCAAATAAGCTGACTATGTATAGTATCTGTGAAAATGATTTGATTTCAATGGATGATTCGTTCCCATGTAGGGACAGGTCGCGACCTGTCCCTACCCTAAATTATACATCCTACATACGTTTAACGTTGCCGCCGCCTTCTATTGCTGGCGGTCCCTACCCTAAATTATACATTCTGGATCTGACCTCGTAAATGGCTTACCAAAATCGTACATCCTGATCTTGCCTGTTGACATAAGCAGGCCATATATCGTAAATCCCATAATTTCCTCCTTCCTGATTTTAGACAAATCAGAGTTATACTTAAGTTATACCTAACTTATACCTAAGTTATACTTAACTTATACCTGTACGGACAGTGGAGTTGCTTAAATTAGCAGAACAATGAAAGAGCAAAACACAGCAGCAGGATGCGTAAAGCGCCGCAAGTATGATGCTTCCTTCAAGCAGGAAGTATTAGAAATGATTTACAACGGACGTCCCGTCAGTGAAGTCGCCCAGAGCCTGGGCATTGGAGAAAACATCATCTATCGATGGAAGAGCGCGGCCAGCCAGCAACAACAGCCCGGTGGACCGGCGGCAGCCGCAGCAGCAGCGTTCATAGTGGGGGTACCCCCCTATGAACACTGCTGCTGCTGCTGAAGAGATGCTCACTTTACACAGACGTATTCAGCAACTGGAGCTGGAGAGAGAGATTTTAAAAAAAGCCTTAGCCATTTTCAGCCGGCAGACCTGAAGCAACGCTATGGCTTTATTGAACTGCAGGCAGCTCACTATCCCGTAGAGCTGTTGTGCCAGCTGCTCGGGGTAAGCCGCAGTGCTTACTATAGCTGGAAGCAACAGGCTGCCGGGACAAACAAAAAGCGATTAGAACAGCAGATCATCACCATCTTTGAGCAGCACCGCAGGCGCTATGGAGCGCGCCGCATCGCCGCCGAACTGAAAGCTACATCCATGGGCAAAGCAGGCAGACATACGATACGTAAAATCATGAATGAGCATGGGTTGAGCGCCATTCAGCCCCGCAGCTTTGTGCCAAAGACCACCGACAGCCGGCACAGCTATCCGATCTGTCCCAATCTGCTGCTGGAGCGCAGAGCGCCACAGCAGCCCGATGAGGTGTGGGTAGGCGATATTACCTATATTCCTTTGGCAGGCGGCACTTACGGGTATCTGAGTGTATGGATGGACCTGTATTCCAGAAGGATCATCGGCTGGCAGTTGGACGATAATATGAAAGAAGAGCTGGTGATCGCCTCGCTGAAAAAAGCCCTGCACAGCCGCAAGGTGTCCACAGAGCTGATCATTCACTCCGACCGGGGTGGACAGTATGGAGGCAATCAGTTCAGAGCCCTGATCCGTTTGCCGCAGCAGAGCATGAGCCGAAGAGCGAATTGCTATGACAATGCTTTTATGGAGTCCTGTTTCAGTCGCTTTAAAGCAGAGTTGTTACAGGGAGGTGCTTTTGACAATCTGCAGGATGCCCATACAGAGATCTTTGAGTACATAGAGATGTATTACAACACTAAAAGAAGGCATTCTGCTCTGAATTATGAATGTCCCGTTAACTACGAAAACAACTATTATCTTTATAACACCTAAGAGACTCTACTGTCCGTCAAAATCGACACACCTCATATCCTCCCTATCTCCTTCATATCTCCTTCTTAGTAATTCCCTATTTACTCCTTGTCTGCGCCGTATCTATCCCCTATGTATCCTTAAACTTTAAACATTTAGTCTTTAAATTTTCTAACAAACTCGTTAACTCGTTAACTCACTTTCTACATCTTATATTCATCTGTGCTCCTCAGCGCCCGCCACGCCCAGGGCGCTGGTGATCTGTGATAAATAACCCTCCTTTTTCTTAAAAGGTTTCATTTACTTTGAACACATGAATCGAATTGATAGAAGCCTGTTATTCCTCCTCCTTTTACTTCCACTACTTTCTTTTTCCCAGCAATCCTCTCTCACAGAAATAGAACGATATAAAGCCGAAGCACAACGCGTAACCATTATCCGCGACAACTGGGGCGTGCCGCATATCTACGGTAAGACCGATGCAGATGCGGTATTTGGATTATTGTATGCACAATGCGAAGAAAGCTTTAAGAGTGTAGAAGAGAATAACCTGGAAATGTTGGGTCGTTTATCGGAAGTATATGGAGAAAGCCGCTTGTACGATGACCTGGAAATGCGCTTGATATACGATACCGCTGCTGCGATAAGGGATTACAACAGTAGCCCTGCATGGTTGAAGAAGTTGCTGGATGCCACAGCCGATGGCGTGAACTATTACCTCTATAAACATCCGGAAGTAAAGCCTGCAGTACTCACACATTTTGAGCCCTGGTATGCCCTGTTGCGTACCAATGGCAGCATTTCTGCCACGCAGGATGGTGGCATATCGGTGAACGATATGAAAGCCTTATATCCTGCAAAAGACAGCAGTATGGCTTTCAGAGAAAAAGAAAATCCTTATATCAACAACGATCCCATGGGCTCGAATGGCTTTGCTGTTGCACCCTCCAGAACGGCTGATAAAAATGCTATTCTATACATCAATCCACATGTTACTTTTTACTTCCGTTCGGAAGTACAGATGGTTAGTGATGAAGGTTTAAATGCGTATGGAGCTGTGACCTGGGGAACCTTTTTTGTTTTCCAGGGCTTTAATCAATTCTGCGGCTGGATGCACACCTCCGGCGAAGCAGATGTGGCAGATCTGTTTACAGAGAAAACGGTGAAGCAGGGCGATGCATTGTACACACAATATGATGATAAACTGATGCCGGTTACTGCAAAAACAGTCACCATCCGCTATAAAAAAGAGAACGGCTTTGGAGTACAAACATTCACTACTTATGCTACTATACATGGACCAGTAATGGGCAGCCGTGATGGACAATGGCTTAGCCTGCGTGAGAATAACCGCTCGCTTAAAGCATTAGAGCAATCGTGGCTGCGTACCAAAGCCAAAGGCTTTGAAGCGTTTAAGCAAGTGATGAACCTACGCTCCAATACATCTGACAACACAGTATTTGCCGATTACAAAGGCAATATTGCTTACTGGCATGGCAATTTTGTTCCTCGCCGCAGTACCAAATACGATTATAGCTTACCGGTTGATGGCAGTACTTCTGGAAGTGACTGGAAAGGTATTTATGCGCTTGATTCTACGGTACATGTGTACAATCCTGCAACTGGTTTTATTCAAAACTGTAATGCCACACCGTTTACCGTATCTGGTAAGAGCAGTCCACATCCACAAGATTATCCCATTTACATGGCGCCGGATGGTCAAAACTATCGGGGCATTACTGCAGCGCGATTATTAAGCAATGCCAATAATATGACTGTTGAAAGCATGATTAATAACATAGGCTATAATCATTATCTCGCCGCATTTGATGATTTGATACCTGCCCTGGTAAAGGATTATGATGCTTTAGCCCAAAACGATTCGTTGAAGCAATCATTAGGCGAAGCAATTGCATTATTAAATAGATGGAATAAGTCTTCATCCGATACTTCTGTTGCCTCCACCATAGCTATAGAATTTGGCTATCGCTTTTTGCAAAAGCTACCACCTGTTACCAATCCTTATAATGCTACTCATGCAGTAGAACAATTAAGGTCAGCTATACAACACACCACTGCACAGGAAAGATTGGGTCTTTTATCTGAAACACTTGCTGATCTTACCAATCGTTTTGGTACATGGCGCATTGCATGGGGAAATGTAAACCGTTATCAACGCCCTGCTGATGGGGTATTTGATGATGCCAAACCCAGCATGGGTGTGGGCATGGCAGCCTCTACTTTTGGTTCTATTCCTGCGTTTGGCTCAAAGCGTTTTCCAAATACAAATAAACGCTATGGATTGTATGGCAACTCGTTCATTGCCTGTGTAGAGTTTGGGAAGAAGATCAAAGCAAAAACCATTATCACAGGCGGACAGTCATTTGATCCGCAATCTCCTCATTACCTCGACCAGGCAGAGATGTATATTAATGGTAAGTTTAAGGATGTGTTGTTTTATAAAGAAGACGTAATGAAGCATGTCGAGCGGGAATATCATCCGGGGGAGTAGATGGAGTTCATATAAGAATAACCAACACAAGGATTTAGTCGGCAGATTATGGGAGGCATCTGTACTTTGCTGTAAATCAAGAGCTGGACAAACTCAAAGTGTAATTGTTGAATGTAACTGCTACACCCCAAAATATTATTACATTTAACCACCATTATAAACCTAAAACTCCATCTGGTGAAACTGCTTGCATACATAACCATACTATTGCTTATCCAAAGTTGTAATAACCCATCTGATAATAACACCTCTATGCAACAAGCGCAACATCAAGACAGCCTTATTGGCAAGGTGGAGTGGTACGACAGTAGTGCGGCTAACATCATTGACTCTAATGCAAGCATAGAAGTGATAGGTAAAGGATACAACTGGTCAGAAGGTCCGGTATGGATAGAGGCAAATAAGATGCTCTTGTTCTCTGATGTGCCGGAAAACATGATATACCAATGGAAAGAAGGGGATACACCACATGTTTATTTACAACATTCAGGCTATACTGGCAGCAGCCCGAAAGAAGGGGAGATTGGCTCTAATGGCTTGACACTGGACAGAATGGACAGGTTACTGCTTTGCCAATCAGGGAACCGGCAGGTAGCACGTTTAAACACTTCCCTGGATGCACCCAAGCCTGACTTTATAGCTCTGGCTACCAACTATCAAGGCAAACGCTTCAACAGTCCTAACGACCTGGTAACAGATAGTAAGAACAATATTTACTTTACCGATCCAATATATGGCTTACCCAAAGGAGCCAATGATCCAGCAAGAGAGTTGCAGATGGAAGGTGTGTACAAGATTAGCACTGATGGCAAATTAAGCCTGTTGATTGACTCAATTCCGAGACCTAATGGCATTGCTTTTTCTCCTGATGAGCAAATCCTCTACATCGCCAGCAGCGATGAGCAGAAGCCAGCATGGTATGCTTTTCATTTAGATGATCATGGCAATATTAAAAGCGGGGGTGTGTTGCTGGATGCTTTGCCCCTAAAACAAAAGGCTACACAAAAGCAAGGACCCGATGGAATGAAGATAGATAAGTATGGAAATATCTTTGGAGCTGGTCCGGATGGTATCAATATTATCTCTCCAACAGGTAAGCTATTAGGCTTAATAAAAGTATATAACCGTTTTACCTCCAATTGTTCATTCAGTGCATCGAAAGATACCTTGTATGTGACCGCTGATGATCTGGTACTGAGGATAAAGCTTAGGAAGTAGTGAGCAACCTGCAGAATTAACTTAAAACATTGTGTTGCTATTTGCAGATGTATCTGGTATTACCTGCAGCACATCCCAATGTTCTACAATTTTACCATTGTCATCAAAGCGGAAGATGTCTATGCCTGCATAGTCTTTATCAGTTGGCCAGTGTTGGTAACAGTGCAGCACTACAAGGTTGCCTTCAGCAATAGTCCTTTTAAACTCTACTCTTTTACCGGGGTACTCTGCCGCCATCTGTTTAAAATATTCTATGAAAGATTCCTTACCATCACCCACATGCGGGTTGTGCTGAATGTACATATCACCAATATATTGTTCTATAGCTTCTTTGGGGCGGCATTGATTGAACATGAGATCGTAAAAGGCTACAGCATTTTGCTTGTTCTGTTCGGTATTGTTCATAATGATTTGTTTAAGTTTTAGTGTGAGTTGTTAGCAAGTTAATATCTCTACTCATCTTTAAAATGCAACAGAATCAATGTAAGCACAAGAAAACTTACAATCCTTTCTGCTGCCGCCAATCCGTTCCATGTAGTGCTTTGCCACATAGCAAACCATTCTCCGCCCACTACTTCAAATCCCAAAAACCAGATAACAATTCCAATAGTGATTCCTGCGACTGCCCAATTTTTAGATGCATGGAAAGCAATGGCATTACTCTTTATATTCTTCAACATTTGCCACGCTCCTCTTAAACAACAAGAAGCCATCACAGCTTCCATGAGAATAATGAAACAGTATCCTGCATGATAAATGAATGGGCTACCAAGACTTCTGTAATGTACCTGACTTGAGGGGAAGGTGGTATCCATTTTCATTACATGTTCAACAAAAACGTAGTTGGTAAAGTAATCTGTTGTGTTATTAATGACAATAAGAAAGGACAACAGCCCAATGGCTGCAACTGCAATGGTCTTGGCTATTCGGAATAATAACGAGGTGGAATACATAGTTGCTTAGGAAATTATTTTAAAGAATTCACTTCATACACTTACTTCACTTCCCTTTGTGCAGAATCTTCTACTACATTCCTCTATATACCTTTCCTTCCTTAGATCAGGTGAAAATAAGAAATGGAATAATTGCACCGGTAGTGATTGTTAGTAACTATGCACAGTTTTTGCATAATCAATATCCAATTCTAAGTTAGCTGTAAAAACTATCATTATGAGCAATCAATTGCAAGACAAAGTAGCCTACATTACCGGAGGCAGCAAGGGAATAGGATATGGCATAGCACAGGTGTTATTGGAAAATGGAATGAAAGTAGCTATCACAAGCCGTCAATTAAAGGCAGCGCAGGAAGCTGCCAGATCATTAAGCGAAGATGAATCCAGAGTACTGCCTTTAGAATCGGATGTGAGTTCATTGCAATCAGAAATAGAAGCAGTTAAAGCCGTAACAGACCACTTTGGAAAGCTGGATGTCCTGGTTGCTAATGCAGGCGTCGGACATTTCGCTTCTATTGAAGACCTCACCGAAGAAGACTGGAAAAACACCATTGATACCAATCTTACCGGCGTATTCCACAGTGTAAAAGCAAGTATAGATGCATTAAAGAAAACTCAAGGTTATATTATCACCATTGCCAGCCTTGCAGGTACAAACTTCTTTGCAAATGGTTCGGCATACAATGCCAGTAAGTTTGGCCTGGTAGGCTTTACACAAGCTATCATGCTCGACCTTCGGCAATATGGTGTTAAAGTCACGACCATCATGCCAGGCTCAGTAGCTACACATTTCAACAATCACACACCTAACGATGCCGACGCATGGAAGATCCAACCTGAAGACATCGGTCAAATGGTTGCAAACCTCTTAAAAATGCACCCACGTACCCTACCCAGCAAAATAGAAGTAAGACCAACTACACCAGGAAAATAGCTTTTGTGAGTAGTGAATAGTCAGTTAAGAATATTCTGCACCCACTACTCACACTATTCACCATTCACAATTGATAATTCATTACTCGCCTACTCAGTTCCCCTCTCCACTGGAGAGGGGTTAGGGGGTAAGGTCCTATTCACTCCTTAAACTCTTCACTGGATTAGCAAAAGCTGCTCTTACAGCCTGAAAGCTAATCGTGATCAACGCTATAACAATAGCTAACACTCCTGCCGATAAAAAGGTGCCTGCATTTATGTGGATATGAAATGCAAAGTTTTGTAGCCATTGACTCATAGCCCACCATGCAATCGGCGTAGCAATGATCAAAGCTAATATTACGAGCTTGATAAAGTCTTTAGATATCAATGAAGTAATTCCCATTGCTGAAGCTCCCAACACTTTACGGATGCCTATCTCTTTTGTACGTTGCTGCGCTGTGAAAGTTGCCAGTCCAAACAACCCTAAGCAGGCGATAAAGATAGCAATAGCAGCAAACAGAATATATATCGTATTCAGTTTTTGCTCTGCCTTATATAAGTCATGCAGCCTGTCATCAAGGAAAGTATAATTAAAGTCCATATTGGGTGCAAACTGCTGCCATACATTTTGTACATACTGTATTGTTGGTTGCAGGTTATTACCTGTCAAACGAATAGAGAAAACACGTCTTGCAAAAGGAGTAATATAAAACACTATTGGGGTAATAGGCTTTTCCAGCGATTCAAAGTTAAAATCCTTCACTACACCAACAATCCGTCCTTTTCTGCCAGCGTATACAATTTGCTTGTTGATAGCATCCTTGTCAGATAACCACCCGGCTGCACGCACGGCTGCCTCATTAATTATAAAAGCATTGGTAGAATCGGTAGGCATATCCTTGGAGAAATCTCTTCCGGCTGCTATCTGCATACCAAAGGTCTTCAGGTAGTCAAAATCAGTAAATATACATGATAGCCGGAAGCTTATCTGCTGCATACCACCGTTTATCTCAAGCATAGCCCCTTGTTCATCCAGCAACTGCCCGGAAGGAATGCGGCTGGAGAACGTAGCATTTTTGATATTACTGTTGCGCAGCAACATATTCTTTACCGTTTCAAAATTGTTCTTGATAGAGTCGTTTACGGGTAATGTAATCAGCCAGTTTTTATCAAAGCCCAGCCCGGCATTTTGCATATAACTTAATTGCTTACTGACAATAAGTACTGCCACAATAAGCGAGATAGATATTGTAAACTGGAATACCACAAGCACTTTGCGTAAGGAAATCTTAGTGTTGCTTTTGCCAAAAGTACCCTTCAAAATAGCCACTGGTCTGAAGCTGGAAATATACAACGATGGATAGCTGCCTGCAAGCAACACCGTACCCACCAGCAGCACCACTATGCCAATACCAAATAACACATACTGTTGTATAGAGAACGTATAAGTCGTTTCATTAAAGTTTTCAAATGCAGGCATCAACAGTATCACTGTAGTAATAGAAAATACTAATGCCATAACTATAATTAAACTGGACTCAGTAAAAAACTGGGCAAACAATTGACTGCGTTTGGCGCCTATTACCTTACGCACTCCTACTTCTTTCAGGCGTGTGAGCGCCAATGCCGAAGCGAGATTCATATAATTAATACAGGCAATTAACAGTATAAAGAATGCTATGCAGCCAAAGATGTACACATATTTTATATCGCTGTTAATGCTTGCCTCCCCCATCAGATGCGAATGCAGGTGAATATTGGTGATCTTTTGCAAATGCAGCTTATTCCCCTTACTTCCCTTTGCGCCATTGTCTCCAATAGGCATCATCTTATCTAAAAACACGGGGAACTTTGCTTCCAGCATTTGGGGATTGGCATTCTTCTTCAACACGATATAGGTAAAATAGTTATTACCTCCCCAACCGTTGGTATATTCCTCTTTAGGTATAAACTGCTCCAGGGTGATAAATGAAATAGCAAAGTCATAATGGAAGTGCGCATTACCTGGCATACCTGCTACTATTCCTGTTACTTTTAAAGGTATTAGCTTGTCACTATAGTAAATGGTTTGGTTAAGCGCATCTTTGTTTTTGAAATACTTCTTAGCCATTTCTTGTGTTATCACTACACTATTGGGCTCTTTTAACGCAGTTCGTTCATCTCCCTTAACGAAAGTATTGGTAAACACATCGAAAAAGTTGGCTTCGCTCCAGATAATCTTATCTTCTATAAACTTGTTTTCCCCAACATGTATTACATCATTATCCTGCAAGAAACGGGTAATGGTTTCTACTTCCGGAAAGCTTTCCTTGATATAAGGGCTCAAAAGGCAATGCAATAGCCGCCAAATGAAGATTGGTACTGCCATCTGAATTCAAAAACTCCCGGCTTATACGGTAGGTCCTGTCAGCATTTTTATTATAAGCATCATAGCTTAATTCGTTTTGTATCCATATCAAAATGAATATAACGCTCGCCAAGCCCAACAGTAAGACCAAGGAGGTTGATCAATGAAGACATTTTATTCCTCTGTAAACCTCTCCATGCGATTTTAAAATAGTTTGTAAGCATAATTTCCGGAATTTGGATAATGTATGTAAAGACATAAGCAGGCAAGTGCCGGCTTTACAGATTTATTCTCAAGGAATTGGATTCAACGGACGTGCCACTACAATAATCTATTAATAATGAAGTTATTATCTGCCAAAAACAAAAAGAGGTGTACGCAATCGCACACCTGTTTGTACGTATTTGAGGAAACGTCATAGCTAAGCCGTACCTCCTCCGTACCTAAGTCGTATCAAAGTCATGGCAAAGCCATGGATAGTTCATGGTAAAGCGATGCTACAGCTATACCTCCTCCGTATCTAAGCCGTATATCCTACGTCCTTTGTAGTATTTTAGGAGTAATAAACAAAAGTAAAAGTAATCATTAGCAGCAGGCAGGGGCAGGGTTGTACTTATTCAGTGATGCTATATATAAACAGAACTTATGGTGATTAATCCACCACTCACCATTCATAAAATCACAATCTCTTTTGACCATACTTCCCCTTCACATTATCCAGCAAGCTGATAAACTTCTCTACCGAAGGGTCATATCCATAACCATCCTCCACTAACCTTTTTTCATTGCCATCAAGAAAGAAATAAAATGGCTGTGTATTAGCTTTATAGTAGGTAACCTGCCGGTCTGTATTTAAATCCCCTAAAGTTTCTACTTGCTTATTCAATGCCTTGGAGAAATATTGTTCACCTTCCGGTAAGTCAATATTCTGCACATCTACATATAGACGATACAATCACAAAGTCTTCTTTCAGCCTCTTCATCACCTCCGGGTTGCTCCACACCTGCCCTTCCATCTTCCGGCAATTTACACAATTGATCCCTGTAAAGTCAAGCATCAATGGCTTATGCTCTGCATTAGCAGCCGCGAGTGCTTCCTTGTAGTCGTAGTAAATCTCCATACCATATTTGGTTACCACTTCCGGCTCATATATCTTCATTCTATCCACATACTTCACTGGATGTGGTGTATTGCTGTTTTGTGCAGAGGTATAGCTAACACGCATTTAATTGCTCCTCCGGAAGCATTAAAATCCTGTGTGCCCATCGGTGGCACAAAGGCACTGATGGCTTTTAAGCGGAGCACCCCACAAACCTGGTACCATATACACAACAAAAGTGAAAACAACAATAGCAAACATCAATCGTGGAATACTTATATAAGGCAGTCCCGAATCATTTGCCGGCAGTTCAGTATCATGGTGGAATTTGATCTTACCTAACAAATAAAAACCCAACAGTGCAAAAATCACAATCCATAAACTCAAAAATACTTCTCTGTCCAGCAGTCGCCAGGCTTTCGATAGATCAGCATTCGATAAGAACTTCAATGCCAATGCCAGTTCTATAAAGCCTAAGGTAACCTTCACTGCATTCAGCCAGCCACCCGATCTTCCCAATACATTGAGCATTCCAGGGAACAATGCAAATAAGGCAAAGGGCAGTGCCAGCGCGAAAGAAAAACCAAACATTCCTACCAGCGGACCATAAAAACTGCCATTAAAAGCCAGTACCAGCAATGGACCAATTACCGGACCTGTGCAGGAGAAAGAAACAATCACCAGCGTAAGCGCCATAAAGAAGATGCCTGCCACATTATGCATACCCGCCTTGGTATCGGCTTGTGTGGACCAACTTGCTGGCAGTGTTATTTCAAATGCGCCCAGGAAAGAAATACCAAAGATGAAAAACAGTGCGAAGAATATTAGGTTGGCAATCCAGTTGGTAGCCAGGTTATTCAATGCTGCCGGACCAAAGATCAGTGATACCAGGAAGCCAACTAATGTAAAGATTACAATAATAGACAGCGAGTATATGAATGCATTTTTGATTCCCTGGCTCCTTGTTTTGCTACGCTTGGTAAAAAAGCTCACTGTTACCGGGATCATAGAGAAAATACAAGGTGTAAATAAGGCTACCAACCCACTGCCAAATGCTGAGAGAAAGATGATCCACAATGAGTGTTTAATATTAGTAGCTTGCGCTGGCACAGATATAGCAGCATTACTTATTAGATGGTTGAATATAAAATTTAAAAGGTTCCTCCTTTGGCACGTATTCATCTCCCTTTTTGTACATATAACTGATAGTGCCTTTTAATACGGCACTATCTGCTGCCTTTACTCTTTGAAGCCATACAACAGAGTCAGTATAATACTTCACTTGGGCATGAAATGTAGTATCAGTTTCAGTTTGCACTTTACCTTTTTCTTCTACACTATCCTTCAAATATTGATTTGCTGTGCTGTCAAAACTTATAGAGGAATAAGGTGCATCTTCTGAAGTCTTTTGTATAGAATAAAGTTTTACACCCGGTTGAATCAGGGCTTTCAAAGACAAAGTAACTGCTCCATCTTTTTGCACCTTATCATACTTGAATTGTATTGGTTTACCTTCCTGTGCAGGAGTCTGACAAGCAGTAAAGCATAGTATTAAAACACAAAGAATTACCTGAACCGGTTTCATTATTCTATATTATAAGTTTCAAAATTAATCGTTAGTTGTACTTAAAGAATATTAATACGATGAAACCGGGAGTTTTAATAGTCTCTTTAATTATAATTGTTGACGTTTAACACTTCTATGGCAAAGTGGTTTAAAAGAGATCGGCGGGTGTACTCACCCGCCGAAACCATAAGTCATTTATTAGAAACCAGTAACTTATCTGTAACACTGCCTATTTAGATATAACTTCATTGTTCTTATTCATTACTGCATTCGCATACCACTTTACAGTCTGTTGCAGCCCCCTTAGTACATCTATTTCAGGGTGATAGCCTATCAGCTTTTCTGCCTTGGAAATATCAGCAAGGCTATGCTTGACGTCACCCTTCCTTGTTTCCCGATAAACTGGTGCATTGTTATTACCTGTATATTCAGCAATGTACTTCCATAACTGGTTCAATGTCACTCGCTCGCCATAGGCAATATTTATAACTTCATGCTGTGCGATGGTTTCGGCTAATAATGTCCGGATATTTGCCTGTACTGCATTCTCAACAAAGGTGAAATCACGGCTTGTTTCTCCATCACCATTGATGAATGGACATTTGCCGTTTAGCCCCGCTTCTATAAATAAAGGAATGACAGCAGCATATGGCCCATTCGGGTTTTGTTTGGGACCAAATACATTGAAGTATCTTAGTCCGATAGTATGGAAATTATAAACACGGGAAAACACATCCGCATATAGCTCATTAACCAGCTTGGTAACTGCGTAGGGTGATAATGGCTTACCTATATGCTCTTCTTTTTTTGGTAAAGCCGGATGATCACCATAAGTGCTGGAACTTGCTGCATACACCATTCGCTTTACCCCTGCATCCCTCGCTGCTACCAGCATGTTTACAAAACCACCCACATTTACATCGTTGCTGGTAATGGGATCATTTATTGAGCGCGGCACCGAGCCTAAAGCAGCCTGGTGCGATACAAACTCTATGTCTTTTGCTGCATTGCGGCAAACATCGGCATCACGTATATCGCCTTCTATCAATTCAAAGTTAGATAAGCCTGTATAATCCACTAAGTTGGCAATAGACCCTGTACTAAAGTTATCTAAGACCCTTACTTTGCCTGCATTATATTTAATCAGGTATTCAACAATATTCGACCCTATAAAACCTGCACCGCCGGTCACTAAAAAGGCATTGTTGCTTATATCCCTGGTATGGAAAGCTTGCTCAAACATGTATTTATTCTTTTAAAGTCGCGCGTCTACTAACTCTTTATCCAGTACTGCTTTAACATCAAATAGCACACTTGGCTCTTTGCAGCTATTCTTTATCAGCTCATAGCTGAACTCCTTATGTGCTACCGCAAGTACTACTGCATCATAGCAGCACCCCTCAGGCAGTTCCTGCATACTGGTGATACCATATTCATGATGTACTTCCTCAGGATTTGCCCACGGGTCATATACATCTACATTAATATGGTAATCCTGTAAGTGCTTGATGATATCCACTACTTTGGTATTCCTTACATCAGGACAGTTCTCCTTGAAGGTAATGCCCAGTACCAATGCTTTGCTGCCCACTACCTGCATTCCTTTCTTTACCAATAGCTTTATTACTTCATCAGCTACATAGCTACCCATACTATCGTTAAGACGACGGCCAGCTAAAATGATCTCAGGGTGATAACCAACTTCCATTGCTTTCTGCGCGAGATAATAAGGATCTACCCCAATGCAGTGACCACCCACCAACCCGGGTTTAAATGGAAGGAAATTCCACTTGGTGCCGGCTGCGGCTAATACTTCACTGGTATCAAGACCAAGATGATGGAAGATCTTCGCAAGCTCATTCATGAAAGCAATGTTAATATCACGCTGGGCATTCTCTATCACCTTTGCAGCCTCTGCTACTTTAATGGATGGAGCCAGGTGGGTGCCGGCAACAATGATACTGGCATATACATCATTGACCACTTTAGCAACTTCCGGAGTAGAGCCCGAAGTTATTTTCTTTATCCTGGTTACCGTGTGTTCTTTATCTCCCGGATTGATACGCTCGGGCGAATAACCTGCAAAGAAGTCTTTATTAAACTGAAGTCCTGATTCTCTTTCAAGAATGGGTACACACTCGTCCTCTGTTACACCCGGGTAAACAGTAGATTCATATACTACTATATCCCCTTTTTTAAGACACCTGCCAACGGTTGTGCTGGCCTTGATCAGGGGCGTAAGATCAGGACGGTTATATTTATCAACAGGTGTAGGAACGGTGATGATGAAAAAATTAGCAGTATGCAATTCATCCATACAGTTAGTAACAAACATCCCGGTGGCATCATCATTTTCCTTTTTTAATACCTCCTTCAGTTGTTCACTGCACACTTCCAAAGTAAAGTCGTTCCCTTCACGCAGATCTTTTACCCTGTTCTCGTTTATATCAAAACCAATAACAGCATATTTCTTCGCGAATTCTGTTGTTAACGGCAGTCCTACATAACCAAGACCAATGGTCGCAATTTTAATTTGTCTCATCCAAATAATAGTAGTTTTTCAAGGCTAAAAATATTGCTGGTTGGATATTTAACAGGCATTTATTTGAATAATTAGCTTATTGTTCTTTTAGGCTTTGCTTATTAGCATTGCGGTTAAAAAGAGAATTTATAAACTCCTTTTTCTTTGTCAGCTAATTAAATTCCTAACTGCTTTTATGCAATTTATTTTAAAAACGTGGCGAAATTAAGATATAACCTTGTACTATGCTCTCTTACATAATGTAAATATGGAATATGACTTAAAAAGAATTAAAAAACAGTAGATTTTGCTCGCGCTTTTTCAAGGCTTTAACATAATCTTCTATACTTATCATCTACATCCATATACTCTCTGGTATCCCAGTCTCATCCTTAACTTGTCCAATACAATGCAAGCAGGCGAATATTTACAAGAGACAAGTTTCAAGGTTTAAGAGCAAGCGTAAAGATTCCTGGGGCAAGTTAAAAAGGGCAAGATACGGAGGAGATACGGCGCAGATACGACGGAGATAGGGAGGAGGTTCGGTATAAGTTCAGTATAAGTTCAGTATATATGCTAATCAAGGGTTGGAATTTTGTAAAATAGAGCATCAGGCAGGGGGTGGTCAGGTGATATTCTTACAAACTGGCTGCTATACAAGGCAATAACACTTCCTGTTCTTCCCCATGTTGACAAAAAGCACCTTCTGAACAACTATAAGATCAACTAAATAGCTTACCTCTATTTATAGGGACATCATAGGCACACCTCAAGCCCTGCTAACTTCCTTGCTGAAACATACCAAAGCCATGGTAAAGCCATAGCAAAGTCCTGGCAAAGCCATGGATAGTTCATGGATAAGCGGTGCTAAAGCACTCCCAATGCCTATGCAAATCCATTCACACCCAAAACAAACCTGGCCGATAAGCAAAATCATACATCACTTTCCAACCCTTGATTTGCATTATATGTTAAGTATAGCTCTGAAGGCTCCGGAGATCAATAATAAAAATGATGGGACAAGTTAAGGTCTGATTCCTGTTCCTTGCCACTTGTAGCTTGTCTCTTTTACTTTGGTATATTGCATTTCTCAAGTGTCTATATGAAAGAAATATTGGAGCAACTACAAATCACATCAGAAAGTAAAGGCGTTTCCACTGGTAAGCAATGGATCGAAAGCAGCGGAGAAACCATTCAATCCTTCTCGCCCGTAGATGGAAAACTCATAGGGAGTATAAAGGCTTGTGATGCTGTTTCTTACCAGCAAGTTGCGGCAAAGGCGCAGGAAGCCTTTGAAAAATGGCGTATCGTACCAGCACCAAAGCGTGGCGAAATAGTGCGGCAAATAGCGGAGGAACTGCGTAAGAAGAAAGAGCCGTTGGGCAGGCTGGTAAGCTACGAAATGGGAAAAAGCCTGCAGGAAGGTTTAGGGGAGGTGCAGGAAATGATAGACATCTGTGATTTTGCCGTTGGACTTTCCCGCCAGTTGTACGGGCTAACTATGCAAAGTGAAAGGCCTGACCACCGCATGTATGAGCAATGGCATCCGTTAGGTATTGTTGGGATTATATCAGCCTTTAACTTTCCTGTAGCGGTATGGAGCTGGAACGCTGCTCTGGCATGGGTCTGTGGCAATGTGTGTATCTGGAAGCCAAGCGAAAAAACTCCACTATGTGCAGTTGCCTGCCAACATATTGTTGCGGAAGTATTTGAAAAGAATGATGTGCCCGAAGGCGTAAGTTGCCTGATACAAGGTAAGCAGGATGTTGGAGAATGGCTTTGCAAGATGAGCATGTAGCGCTTGTATCTGCTACCGGCTCTACTCGCATGGGAAAATCCGTAGCTGCATGTGTTGCGGCAAGATTGGGTAAAACCATCCTGGAATTGGGAGGTAACAATGCGATTATCATTTCTAAGGATGCCGATCTAGATATGGCTTTGATAGGATGCGTATTCGGTGCTGTAGGTACTGCAGGTCAACGTTGCACTACTACCCGCCGGTTGATTATTCATCCTCAGTATATGATTCTTTTAAAGAAAAGATCATAAGTGGCTTATCAACAATTGCGCATTGGCAATCCTTTGGAGGCTACCAACCATGTTGGACCATTAATAGATAAAGGAGCAGTAGAGATGTACCAACAAGCCATAGAAGCGTGTAAGCAACAAGGAGGAAACTTTATAGTAGAGGGCGGGGTACTACAAGGTGAGGGTTACGAAAGTGGTTGCTATGTAAGACCTTGCGTAGCCGAAGTACAAAACAATTGGCAAATAGTGCAACACGAAACCTTTGCTCCAATACTTTATCTTATGAAGTATGACAATATTGAAGAGGCAATTGCCAAGCAAAACAGTGTTCCCCAGGGTTTATCATCTTCCATATTTACGTTAAATATGCGCGAAGCCGAACTGTTTCTGTCCAACAGGGGAAGTGACTGTGGCATTGCCAACGTAAACATAGGCACCAGCGGTGCTGAGATAGGAGGCGCATTTGGGGGTGAAAAGGAAACCGGCGGGGGTCGCGAGAGTGGCTCGGATGCCTGGAAGGCTTATATGCGCAGGCAAACAAATACTATTAATTGGGGCAACGACTTGCCATTGGCACAGGGGATTAAGTTTACGGTTTAAAGGTGAGAAAGTAGTTTACCTATAAAATTAACGGCGTTAGCCAAAGTACACTTTGGCTAGCGCCGTTTGTTCATTCAATTATCATCTGTAATGGCATCTTAATGGAGACCCGGTATTACTTTTGGTTCAACTGTCTCTTGTACAACTGCACTGCATTTTCCAGTCCCAGGTATAAAGCATCACAAATAAGCGCATGGCCAATAGAAACCTCATCCAGCCAGGAAATATGCTTACTGAAGTAAGCTAAGTTGTGTAAATCCAGATCGTGACCAGCATTAAGGCCCAGTCCTAGTTCCTTTGCCTTTTCAGCCGCAGCAACATAAGGCGCTATTGCTTTCTCTTTTTCATTATTAGCATAACCGGTTGCATAGCCTTCGGTATATAATTCAATTCTGTCGGTGCCGGTTGCAGCAGCTCCTTCTACCATTTCCACTACCGGATCCACGAAAATGCTTACACGGATACCCTCATTCTTAAAGACGTGGATTATATTAGTAAGATACTCTTTGTGAGTAATCGTATCCCAACCATGGTCACTAGTGATTTGCCCTAATGCATCAGGTACCAGCGTCACCTGATCCGGTTTAACTGACAAAACAAGATCAACAAACTTTTGCTCACTGCAATTCCCTTCTATATTAAACTCCGTAGTGATAATTTCCTTAATCGCGTACACATCGCTATAGCGAATGTGGCGTTCATCAGGGCGTGGATGCACAGTTACACCATCGGCACCAAACTGCTGCACGTCTATAGCTGCTTTTGTTACATCAGGATTGTTGCCGCCGCGGCTATTACGTAGTGTTGCTATTTTATTAATGTTTACACTTAACTTTGTCATACTGTTATTTTATACAAATAGCAAAAGTACAACAGCAAATAACAGGCAGGATTCAGAAGATTGTAAGGCGTTATAGTAGTTTGTTTTTCTTTTTCTTATCATTTACAACAGCGTATATCTTTTTTGCTTTGCCTATCAGTGTTACAAATTCCTGTTCCAGTACATTATTTGTATTAAGCCCTGAAAGTGCCATTGTTTTTACATCATCCCATGTGTAGTTGCTGGCAAAAACAGAGTTCTTTAGTAAACTGCCAAACATAGCAATGCTTGTTGCAAAGCGAAGCGAAGAATCTGCATTATTTAATGGAGTAAAATTTTGTGGCACATCAAAATGTTGCTGTTGCTCTATTGCTGTTTGAGGTTGTTTGTAACGTAGTTGCAATGTAGCTATATTACTCCCGCTGCCAACTGTAGATGTTGCAGGAACAATCTCAAATATTGCCATTAGGGTATGGCCACTACCAATCTCTCCTCCTTCAATGGTAGCAGTGCCGGCCACTAAGTCATCTTTTCTATTATCAAAACCTATCAGTCTGTAAGCACTTACTGCATTCTTATCGAACATAACAGTAAGAAAAGCATCATTAGCCACGGCATACATGTTCTTTGTAAATTCGGTCATTAGGGTTCTTTCTGCTTCCTGCAGATTATCTATATAAGCAAAGTTGCCGTTACCATTGGTAGCCAGTGCTTCAAGTTTACTGTCTTTATAATTGCCCATACCAATACCGAGACAGGTAAGATATATCCCGCTTTGCTTATGTGCAGCTACTATATTCTGCAACTCTTTTTCCGATGTTTGACCTACATTAAAGTCTCCGTCGGTGGCTAGTATTACGCGGTTGTTTGCATTTGCACTATACATTTTTCCAGCTACACGATAGGCAGTTTGTATAGCTTGCGAGCCCGGAGTATCGCCACTGGCAGTAAGACTGTCAATTACATTAATTATTTTATTTTTCTCCTCACCGCTTGTAGGCTGCAGTGCAATGCCAACATAACCTCCATAGGTTACAATAGCTACAGTATCCTGTTGCCGAAGGTTTTGCACCAGCATTTTAAAAGCATGCTGTACCAGGGGCAACCTGTTATCTTTATCCATAGAGCCTGACACATCAATCAGGAAGGTAAGATGCGTTGGTGGAATAGCTTTGAGGTTGAGCCTTGGCGCTTGCAATTGTATAAATAGCAATTGGTTATTATTATTCCAGGGGCAGGATGTAAGCTGTGTTTTACAAAGAAAGGATGTATTGTTGTTTACATCTTGCTTTACCGTATTCAGGTCGAAATAATTGAGCATTTCTTCTATGCGTACACCATCAGGTGGTACAGTATTTCCCATGTTTAAAAACCGCCGGATATTACTGTACGAAGCACAGTTAATGTTAAGCGATAGGCCTGTTTCTGTAGCTTGTTTGGTGTTTACAAAATTGTTTTCTATTAATGCGTTATAGGTCTCGGCGCCATTAATTACTGTTTTAGCAGCATAGCTGCTAAATAAGTTTTGGGTAAAAGACATCAGCCCCGAAGCACTGGTGACATATGTATTAAGTGGTTGTAAAACAAAAGTCTGGTATTTAGAGGTTTCAATCCAAAGTCCAAGTGCCTGGTAACCATCAAGGTTTAACGTAATGCTGTCTTCTCTTTTGGAAACTGGTATACCAAAGCTGCCTGCTGCTCCGGTGTAAAAAACATAACTACCCTTTGATACTAATAGTATCTTTACATTAGGTAAAAGCCTCCCCTGATTATCTTTTACTTCTCCCCTGAGATAATATTGTGCGTTTGTCTGCAGGCAGCACCAGCAGCATAATATGGCAATTACAAATTTCAATAAGCAGCAGTTTGTTAGTACAAAGTAATAGTAATTTTACGATATACTTATTTTGCGTGAAGTTGGTATATTTCCGGCAGGTTACGCCCAAATCCGTCATAATCAAGTCCATAGCCAACAACAAACTTGTTGGGAATAGAAAAGCAGCAGTAGTCAATAGTGATAGGATATACTGTTGTGTCAGGTTTATGCAACAGCACTGCTACCTTTAGGGATGCGGGCTGCTGATTGTATAATTGTGGCAAAAAAGCAGTTAACGTTTTACCAGTATCAATAATATCTTCTATTACAATTACATGCCTGCCGGTAACATCGGTATCAAGTCCGATAGCCGTAATTACATGGCCAGATGAGCGAGTGCCTTTGTAAGAAGCCAGCTTAATAAAACTAATCTCTGCATCAATAGTGATATGCCTGAATAGATCGGCAGCAAAAATGAAAGACCCGTTTAGTATTGCAATCAGCAAAGGTTTTTTACCTTCATAATCTTTACTTAAGTGTGCTGCAAGTCCTTTTACTTTTTCCAGAATAACAGCTTCTGATAAATAGGGCTCAAATTGTTTGTCGCGAACCTGCACCAATTGCATACAAATTATGGAAGACTTTAATTAAAAACTGATCTTATCACTGTTTATTTAGACATTGCTGTAATACCAACGACTGGTTGCAGGTACACTTTTGCTCCGGTTTCTAATACATTGTTCTCACTTACATGATTGTATTCGATAAGGCTTTCAATGCGTACACCCTCTGTTTGTGCAATATCATGCAGTGTTTCACCGGCAAGTACCACATGGTAAGGACTCTTGCCTTTCTTCTGTTTTTTTGCTAAATAAATTAATTGACCTTTATCCAGAATCTCCTTTGCCTTCATATCGTTAAACTCCAGCAGCTTAGGATAAGCAATTTTATAATTGCTTGCCAATGCAAAAAGTGAAGTACCGGCTTCAGCAAAAATTACTTTGGTTTGATTGATTTCAAAAATACCGGCAGGATACAACGCTGTTGGCGCCTGAATAGTAGTCTGTGCCGCCTTCACAGTTACTGGCTGTACAGATGCAGCAGTTACATAACTTTCTTCCTGTCCGTTGTTGTCTGTAGAAAGGTTAGCGGCGAGTTGTGGTTGTATATTACCATTTTGCTGACGCTGAATAGCCAATAAAGTATAATCCTGCAAATGGTTGGTTACTATTATCTTAACAAGCATTTGACCATATACATTGCTGGTAGCGTAGCCGGCCTTTTTAAGCCCTTTTGCCCAACCTTCATAGTCCGTCGGGTCTAGATTGAAAAGGAAGGCATAATTAGGACGGTTCTTTAAAAAGTCGGAATGGTCGCGATACGATTCTTCTGCATTGTTATAACTGCGGAAACATTCGCCTTTTTCATCATCATCATGATATACTGTGGCGCCTGTCCATTCACTTTTACACTTGATACCAAAATGATTATGGGATGCTTTTACCAGGTCGCTTTGTCCTGCTTCTGTCTCCAAAATACCTTGAGCCAGGGTAATAGCTGCAGGCACGCCGGTTCTTATTTCTTCACTAATGGCAAGCTCTTTGTAAGTACTTATATAATCCTGAACATTGTTGTTAGTTTGGCTATGGCCATAGATAACCCCTATGGTAGCGAATACAAATAAACAAATTCTTTTCATGAGAGGCTTCTTGGTTTTCATTAACACACTACAACTTATATTATTGGATCGTAGCGGTGTGTTTCTTTTTTATAAATAGCAATCCGTCGCGTACTGTAAGTAACACTTGTTCTGTTCGCTGGTCGGTTGCCACATGTTCATTAAAAGCTTGAATAGCTTTAGCACTTTTGTTTGTTACCTTCTCTTCAAGCACCTGACCATGAAACAAAACATTGTCTGCTATAATAATACCTTGTTCCTTTAAACGTTCAACAGCTAATTCGTAGTATGTAATATAGCTTGTTTTATCTGCATCAATAAATACTATATCCCATTGGTAGTTCAGAGTTGGGATAATGTCCTCCGCGTCACCTATATGCAAATGTATCTGATTCTCCTTTTCAGCCAGTTTAAAATTTGCTGAAGCTGTCGCTGCATCGGCTTCTCTAAGCTCAATTGTGTGTAACTCACCTCCGGGTTGCAACCCTGTGCACAGGCATAAGGCACTGTAGCCTGTAAAAGTTCCTATCTCCAATATATATTTTGGCTTTAATATTTGGCTTATAAAAGAAAGTAAACTACCCTGCACCTCGCTGCTAAGCATGTGTGCCTGGCTGTGCTGCTCACTTTTAAGATGGATATTATGCAGCACCTCATTCATTGGTGTCGTGAACTGTTGTGCATATTTTTCTGCTAAAGGATTGACTAACTCCATAGCTTAAAATTTTATAATAGAATAAATAGAAATTTTATGTAAAAGTGTCTCGAAAGTATGGTCAACAAGAATAAATAAGCTATCCTACCACCCCAACATTCACAATTCATAATTGACCATTCACAATTAACATTTATTTCCTTTCATCTGTGCCCAACCGTTCCATCTGTGAGAAACTACCCTGCACAGCAATATTATTTAGTTTATGCGATATCATATATAAACCTGCAAACGTGAGTAACCCATTGATTAAAATCAGTTCTACGCCTATCTGGTAACCATTAAACCATTTAGCTGCATTAGCACTTAATAAATAACTGATAACCGGTGTAAGCAAGCTGATAATAACTACTGAAGCACCTCTGCTGATCACCCTCTTGGTTAGTATTCCAAATCCAAATAACCCAAGCAGGGGACCATACGTATAACCAGCCACAGTTAGTATGATATCAATAATAGACTTATCGTTTATCCATTTAAAAATTAAAACACACAAAAAGAAAATAACAGTAAATGTTAAATGCACCGTCATTCTGGTGCGTTTTTCTTGCTGCTCTGTTCTGTTACTATTTCTTTTAAGACCAAGCATATCTATGCAAAACGAGGAGGTAATAGCAGTAATAGCACCATCTGCACTGGGAAAGAGAGCTGATATTAATGCGATTACAAATATTACAGCTACATAAGGTGGGAAAAAAAGAGTGCTTCTTCCGGTACCTAAAGCAATCGCTGGAAATAAGTCATCACCTTTCAATTGTAGATTATTTTGCGCAGCAAATAAATATAATAAGCCCCCCAGTACTAAGAACAGTAAATTCACCAATACCATAATAGTACAAAAGGTCACCATATTCTTTTGTGAATCACCTAATGTTTTTACACTGATGTTCTTCTGCATCATTTCCTGGTCAAGGCCAGTCATACCAACAGTAATAAAAGCTCCGCCTATTATTTGTTTTAACCAAAAGCCGCCACTTTTTACATCAGTATTGAAGATTTGCGTATAGCCTTTATTGCTCATTATATGCCATGAGGATGGTAAGGATAGATGCAGGCTGTTTAAAATACAAATGACACATACAATCAAACCCAGAAGCATAAATGTGGTTTGTAAAGTATCTGTAAACACTATAGTCTTTACACCACCTTCAAACGTATATAACAATATCATTAGCAAAATAATAAGTGTAGTAAGCCAAAAAGGCACTCCAATGCTGTTAAGAATAAATATCTGCAGCACATTTATTACTAAATAAAGCCTTGCAGTAGCTCCAATGGTGCGTGATATGATAAAGAATAAAGCACCTGTTTTGTAGGCTGTTAATCCAAACCGCTTATATAAATAATTATAAATGGAAGTAAGATTAAGGCGGTAGTATATAGGCAATAAAACATACGCCACAATAAAGTAACCGATAAAGTAACCAATCACTACCTGGAAATAACCAAAGCTTGCAGTTCCCACTTTACCCGGCACACTTACAAACGTTACCCCACTCAGCGAAGTGCCAATCATTCCAAAAGCAACCAGCATCCAGTTACTATTACGGTTACCTATAAAAAAGGAATCATTATTGGCATTGCGGCTGGTGTACCAGGCAACTGCCAGCAATACCAAAAAGTAGACAACAACTATCGAAAGCAATAAAAAAGAAGACATAATGATTGTTGTAAAATTAGATTTTCTTTATTTCATCACAGAGACGAAGAGTAAATGGAGTTTTCGCAGAGATATAATAGTTTTGCTTGTGTGTATAACTAATACCATTTTCGAATACAAAGGATAATATATAATGAGCTCTTTACTTAAGGCTAAAGTACTTCAAAATACACCTTCTCCATCTCGGAACATTCAGACTTATACCTGAGTTATACTTAACTTATACCTAAGTTATACTTAAGTTACACCTAACTTATACCTAATCTCCTCCCTATCTCCCCGGTATATACTCTGGATATACGTTCTATATACTACCACGCTAAGCTATACATACCACTAACCGGAAATCCGCAGGTCACTGACTCCTTCGGAGACCCTGTGGACTGGTATCTGCCTACCAATTTAAATTTGGTATCATATCAAATAGAAAATACACTCTGCGAAACCTCCATTTACTCATATTCTCAGCGGTAAAGCGCTTATCTCCAACTCTGCGAAACCTCTATTTACTCCTATTCTCTGCGGTGAACAGAACAGCAATGTTAAGACTTTGTTCTAAATGATATAACCTAAAAATATTTCGAAATAGGACGCTATAATCTTCAACACACTTAATATTGTCCTTTCAAAAAGACCATTCATGTATTCATCCGTTACTATTTTCTGCGGTTCAAAATTGGGATACAATCCATTATTTCAGCAACATGCAAAAGAATTGGGTGCTTTATTGGTGCAACATAATATTCAGCTTGTATATGGGGGAGGAAACAACGGTTTGATGGGTATAGTAGCTAACGAAGTCATTAATGCTGGTGGAAAGGTAACAGGCGTAATGCCACAGTTATTGATAGACAAGGAAGCTGCTCACGACAATCTTACTGCCATGCACATCACAGAAGATATGCACCAGCGCAAAAAACTGCTCTTCAGCCTGGCAGATGCTGCAATCATACTACCTGGCGGAGCAGGCACAATGGACGAATTATTTGAAATGATGACCTGGAATAACCTCACCATTCACGATAAAAAAATAATCCTGCTGAACACAGCAGGATTTTATAACCATTTGATCAGTCAATTGATAGAGATGCACAACCAGGGCTTTTTATACACGCCCTGGCAGGAAATGCTTACAGTGTGTGATTATCCTGATAGCGCCGTTCGCGCCCTGCTTGCTTAGATGGCTTTAGGTAAAAGTTAATACCTGCACGGATAATAGGTTGTGCTACCAACTGTCCTACACTATTCATAGCAAGATAAGGAGAATGGGGATCTTTCAAAAGGTCTAAACCTATCATAAAATAATAGCTGCCCTGCCCTACTGCACGTTGTGTATAGCCTAAGCCGGCTATCAGACTGGAAGCTGTTACAGTTTGCTTATAACTATAGATGTCTTGTATTTCTTTCACCTTGGTCCAGTTTTGTTCAAACTGTCCTTGTATAAATAAAAACTGAACAGGATATACCCTGAAAAAAGGTCCGCCGCCATAATTCAGTTGCCTTAGTTTAGTATCAGTAGGGTTATAAATAGTATTACTGGCTATAGAGGTATAAATAAGATTTAACCCAAGTCCGGCATCCAGCCATTGATTGAACGAATAACCGATTTCCGGGGATCCGCCAATTGTTAATTGCCCTGAACCGAAACCAAGACTGAGGCTACCACCAAGAAAGATATTTTCCTGCTTAAAGCCCCCCTTCAACTCCCCATAATCATTGCTGTTGCTGTCATTATTTTGCTCCTGCGAAAAGCCAATCAAACTCATGAGCAGACCTGCAGCAAGGATATATAACTTCTTCATCATCATATATTTTTAATGCAAACTTAAATCCTTACTCGGCATCAAAAATTTTACCTGCATTTAAAATATTGTTAGGATCAAATGCCTTTTTAATCCCACGCATCAGGCGCAGGTTGGTTTCATCAAACACAATATCCATATAGCTTTTCTGGATCAACCCAATGCCATGCTCCCCACTGATGGTGCCGCCAAGACTATACACCAGTTCAAACAGGGCGCGCAATGCACTATTCATTTCTTCATCACCCAGGCTGATTTCAGTACCTTCTTTTTTAATGCGGATATGCAGGTTGCCATCACCGGCATGTCCATAACATACTGCCTTAAAGTTGTATTTTCTGCCCAGTTCTTTTACTCCTTTTATTAAGGCAGGCAGTTCTGCACGTGGTACCACCGTATCTTCTTCAATAGTATAGCCGGCCATGCTTTACTGCTTCTGCCGTAAGGCGGCGCAACTTCCAAAGTTCGGCTTTTTGCTGTGCATCATCTGCAAAAAATATTTCACCGGCTTCATACTTCATCAGCAGGTTGGCAATGGCTTCCATTTCGCTCATCAGCTGGTCTATATTATTACCATCCACTTCCATGATCAGATGTGCTGCTATATCATCATTTACCGGTACGGCATGGCTGTCCACCATGTTGCTTACAATTTTCAATGCATCTATCTCTACCAGTTCCATAGCACTGGGGGTAAAGCCCGCGCGGAAGATGGCACTCACCGCTTCACTGGCTTTTTCCAGTGAAGCAAAAGGCACAAGCATCAGCAGATCATGTGCCGGGTGGGGAATGAGTTTTAATACGATCTTGGTAACAATACCCAGTGTTCCCTCACTTCCTACTATAAGTTGTGTAAGGTTATAACCGGTTGAATTCTTAAGCACATTAGCACCTGTCCAGATGATTTCGCCCGTAGGCAACACCATTTCCAGGTTCAGTACATAATCTTTTACTACGCCATATTTCACTGCTTTAGGTCCACCGCTGTTTTCGGCAATATTGCCGCCGATAAAACAACTGCCGCGGCTGCTTGGGTCCGGAGGATAAAACAACCCTTTTTCTTTTACGGCATTTTGCAATACTTCTGTAATCACGCCCGGCTCGGTAGTTACCTGCAGGTTGCGTTCATCTATATCCAGAATGCTATTAAAACGCTCCATGGAAATCAGTACACCGCCCAAATGCGGCAAAGCGCCACCACTCAGCCCGGTGCCGCCTCCACGTGGCGTAACGGGAATACAATATTCATTGCACAGTCTTCATAATCTCGCTGATTTCTTCCGCCGTACGTGGCTTTACCACCACTTCAGGCAAGTACAGCAAATGTTCCGTTTCATCATGACCATAATTGCGCAGGCTTTCTTCATCCTCAAATACAAACTGCTCACCCACAATGCGTTTAAGTGTTTCTACGTGTTCTACCGTAAGGATGCTTTTCTCCAAAACAGCACTCATGCTTTTACAATTTTGCGCAAAATTAGAAGCAAAAGAGCAGTGGGGAGGATTTTTGTTGATGAATTAGGATGAGTTTAAGGAGTGAAAGAATTAAGGCATTGTTTTAAGTGTTTCTACAAAATCGTCAATAGAGATAACAGTTAATTTCGGAAAATCAATACTTTTCAAAATATTGAAATGTTTGTCTTCTGATACGATATAATCAGCTTTTCCGGCAATAGCGCAATCGCAATATTTGTTATCATCAGGATCAGCTTCTATCAAATTCCATCGGTAGTAATTGTTGATAAATGTAACATTTGGAAGTTCCGTCAGTAAGGTTGTAAGGTTATTAGCTGTTTTAATATTGTATTTAGCCTGAATAATTTCTTCATATTCAAACAAAATGTCCGTTGTAATTACCAGTTGATATTGCTGATAAACCAGCGCTTGGTAAATGAGATGATAGTTTGATCTCGATGTAAGGCACATCACAAGCACATTGCAGTCAATAACAACAATCATGAGCTGTGAGTTTTGCGGAAATGTTCACTTTTCCACTTTTCAAAGATGTTTTCAGGATAATGCTTTTCTTCAAAAGCGACATCTGCTTCTCTTACTATTTTATCAGCCAGATAGGTAGTTAGTAATGATTTCAATTCCTTTAAATCTTCTTCAGATTGTTGACTATTAAACAATTTTAGAATTTCTAATTGTGTGTCATTCAAAATTCGTTGCATAATTCACTTTCTTCAAAAGTAAACATTGTTAGTTGGTGTTAAATCATTTATATGAATAAAAATACCTATAACTCCTTCTCTTTACCGCAATACTATAGCCCGTTTGTTATAGCATATCCCTCTTCTCGGCAATATTTCATACCATAGCCTCCTGCGTACCCGCCTGGAGAAATTGCGTTGACAGCCCTTAATTCTTCAATCACTTTAATGCATCATACAAAACTTCAATGGGGTGCAGTGCTTTTCTTCCCGTTCCATCTTTTATCTGGTGGCGGCAACTTGTTCCGGGTGCAGCAATGATAACATCATCCGCCTGGCTGCGGACAGCAGGTAATAAAACCAGTTCGCCGATCTTCATTGAAAGGTCATAATGTTCTTTTTCATAACCAAATGATCCGGCCATTCCACAGCAGCCTGAAGGCAATTGTTTCAACGGAATAATTTTCGGGCAATGACATCATTTTTACAGAAGGTGCTACAGATGATAAAGCTTTTTGCTGGCAATGCCCATGCAATTTGATCAATCGTTTTTCTTTTGTAAACAAGTCCTTGTTGATGTTTCCTTTTTCAATTTCAGCGGCAATAAATTCATCTATTAAAAAAACATTTTTTGCAAGTTGCTTTGCTGCAGCAAAATTTTCATCATCAGCCAGGTCAATATATTCATCCCTGAAAGTCAGGATGGCACTAGGTTCTATGCCGATCAAAGGGTGTTTCTGCATTTACTAGTTTACTTAATAATGATATATTTTTGTTAGCTATTTTTTTGGCGTCTCTTATCAATCCTTTGGACAACCATGCTCTGCCGCTTTCTTCATGCTAAGGAATAATCACTTCATAACCCAGTTTTTCCAATAAAAGAATTGCCTTGATACCAATTTCAGTATCATTGAAATTGGTAAACTCATCGCAGAATAGATAGACTTTTTTGCTTGTCATTTTGTTTATTGTTCCTGTGTATGTTTGTTTTCTTTTCCTATACCAGTTCTTCAAAGTTGTTTTATACAAGGTTGGCATAGATCGTTGCACTGCAAAACCGAAATGCGTTTAATGATATTGCTAACCGGCGGAGTAGTCATCATAAAATTATACATCCCCGGAAATAATGCTCCCAATTTTGCAGACTTATTAAAATTGGCGATCAGCTTTGACCGGAAAGGAACACCATTGGCATCATAATATTGCTGAAGGAACTCTGCTTTTAATTTGGCCACATCAACATTGGAAGGGCATTCTGATTTACATCCTTTACAACTGAGGCACAGATCCATTACTTCATAAATCTCTTTATGATCAAAGCGGTTGATCTTTTCTGAATTGGTAAGAAACTCGCGTAAAATATTTGCCCTTGCACGGGTAGTATCTTTTTCATTTTTTGTAGCCATAAAAGAAGGGCACATGGTTCCGCCGGATAAATGCGTTTTCCGGCAATCACCCGAGCCATTGCATTGTTCTGCATGTTGCAATACATCCTGGTTGGTATACCGGAATACGGTATTAAAAGCAGGTGTTTTTTGCCCGGGTGTATACCGCAACATGGTATTCATCGAAGGCGTATCAACGATCTTATTAGGATTAAAAATATTTTCCGGATCCCAGGTGCGTTTAATGGTTTTTAATAATTCATAATTTTTTTCACCTACCATTTGCCTGATGAATTCTCCCCGCAATCTTCCATCGCCATGTTCGCCACTTAAAGAGCCATTATATTTTTTTACCAGTGTTGCTATTTCTTCTGCAATAGTTCTGAATAGATGATTGCCTTCCACTGTTTTCAAATTAATGATCGGGCGAAGGTGTATTTCTCCCGAACCTGCATGTGCATAATGCACAGCATGCAGATCATATTTTTTCAATATCTTATTAAATTCGGCTATATAAGCCGGAAGGTCGGCTGCATCTACAGCAGTATCTTCAATTACCGGCACTGCTTTTTCATCACCGGGTAAATTACCTAATAAGCCAAGCCCCGCTTTTCGCAGTGTCCATATTTTTTTGGTATCTTCTCCAAATAATAAAGGGAAATGATATCCCAATCCCGCGGCGCGCATTTCAGTTTCACAGTCGGCGGCTTTTGCTATAATATCCTCCCTGTTGGCCGCGGTAAATTCAATAACCAAAATTGCTCCCGGATCTCCTTTTACAAAAAACCGGTTCTTGCTTTGTTCAATATTGTCTTTAGTACATTCCAAAATATAATGATCGATCAATTCACTTGCGCTGGGTTTATATTTTAAAGCGATAAGGTTAGCCCTTAATGATTCGTCAATCGAATTAAAATGAACACAAAGCAAACCTGTTTCTTTTGGGGGCAGCGGAACTACATTTAATTTTATTTCTGTTATAAATGCGAGTGTTCCTTCAGAGCCCGCTATCAGTTTGCAAAAATTAAAATCTTCTCCGCCTGCAGTAAATGGAGCAGAATCCAATAATACATCAACAGCATAACCGGTATTTCTTCTTTCAACAGTTTTCTTTGGAAATTCTTTTCTTATTTCAACCTGGTTATCATAATTACTTAAGAAGGCTTCTTACAGTTTTATAAATATTGGCTTCAAGATTATTGCCTTCACATTTTTCATGAAATTCTTCTATGTCAAGTGCTTTAAATACTGTTTCACTTCCATCACTTAACAATGCATTCACTTCCAGCAAATGTTCCCTCGTACTTCTGTAAACAATAGAATTGGAGCCGCAGGAATTATTTCCCACCATTCCGCCCATCATGGCCCGGTTGGCTGTAGAAGTTTCCGGGCCAAAGAATAAACCATATGGTTTTAAAAACATATTCAATTCATCACGGATAACCCCGGGTTGAACACGCACCCAATGCTCTTCTTTATTCAGTTCAATAATCTGGGTAAAATTTTTAGACACGTCCACGACAATTCCGTTTCCAACTACCTGCCCGGCAAGTGAAGTGCCTGCGGTTCTTGGGATCAATGAAGTATGATTTGCACGGGCAAAAGCAATCAGTTTTTTCAGATCGGCTACTGATTTTGGTATCGCAACTGCTAAAGGAATTTCCCTGTATGCCGATGCATCAGTAGCATATAGGATTTTCATGGTTTCATCCAAATACAGTTCTCCTTCCAATTGATCAGATAATTCTTTCAGCCTTTGATTCATGCCAAATAATACTTTAATAAGGTCATAAAACTAAAACCTTTTGGGTCGTGCTGGGTATTCACCATAGGAAGTTTTTGATTTGATTGCTATAGAATTAACAAATTACAGCGTGACCGTCAGTATGATCAAATCATTCTTACCCTCCCTCACTCCGCAAGGTCTCCATCAATAACTTCCTGTTGTTAGCCATGGGGCATTGCAGTGGTTGCACAAAGTACACATCTGCCATCCCTCTTTGGGTAGTGTCTCGCTTAAAGATTTCCTTAAATTATTACGAAATATAACGTAATCATCATTAACTTTGTATTGCAAAGTACTTTCCAGCAATTACAAGAACTCAATAGTATGAAGATTTCAAGAACAAAATTTGTTATTATCTTCCTCGTTTCGGCGTTTGCCTTTCAGTTTATTTCTAATTTACTTTTGGGACCTGTCGTAAACGGACGTGGTTCCCGGGAACTGACTCACCAATAGCCTGGAAGAGAAACTTAGCTGCAATTTTATATCCTGTAAAAATTGTTTTGGTAGGACCCTTGTCACCAATATTCAACGATCCGGACCCTGCACCCCCGATTCGCGCGTTTGCCTGTGCTTTATACTGGACTGTCATAGCATTGGTTCTCTATTATCTTATAAGTAAAATAAACATTCGTAAAAAACATGATTTTTAGCGGGTTCGAATACACCGCTATTAGCTATTTCTGGAATTTGGACTAAATCCCAAAAAGATTCGGCGTTAAGTCATTAGTATACAGTTATGAATAGAATGGAAGAAATATACTATGAGGCAAAGTCTGACAAGTGGTTTAAGGGCTTTGCTGTTTTTTGTCGCATCGCCCTGGCAGCGAGCTTTCTTCTGGCAGGCTACATAAAAATTATAGGTGAACGGTTTGCCCGTGGCCTGCCATCCAATAATCCTTTAGGACATTACTTCGATGCCTTATATCTAACAGGCTATTACTATACCTTTATTGGAATTGCTCAAATTATAACAGCTATATTATTACTGATCCCGCGAACTTCCCTTCTTGGTGCACTGATGTATTTTCCCATCATCGCTCAATATTTGTGTGCTGACTTATGCTACCCGCTTTGACGGTACCCGGGGCGTCACGATGATGTTATTGGCAAGCTTGTTTTTATTGATTTGGGACTATGACCGTTTAAAACACATTTTGCCATTTAAGCAGCCTAAAACAGATCCTCATGTATTAAAAAAGCCCTTGGGTAAGCGCCTTCGGATCATATTTTTTGGAGGTTGCTTCGCATTCTTAGCCATTATCATTATTGGTACTTTCTATTTATATGAGATCGTGCCGGGCAACTCTGAAGAAGAGTGCAGAAATCAATGTGCTTCCAGCAAAAACCCCGCGGCTTGTGAAATTTTCTGCGACTGCATTTATAGTCAAGGTCAACCGCTGGATAGTTGTTTAGCAACTTTTGATAGGGCGAAAGATATGCGCAAATCTGATGCGAAGTAGCACAAAGTGCAGCAAAATAGCATAGCAATGATTCTCCTTCTTTTTAGAAAAGGCGTTAGTCAAACTAGTTATACCACTTTTAATAGAAAATAAATCATTAAGCCCCAAACCCCGGTTCCCAAACTTATACAGCCCTTGAGCTATACCTGAGTTATACTTAACTTATACTTAAGTTATACTGAACTTACACCTAATCTACTCCCTGTCTCCTCTATATTGACTCCTTATCAACTTACTGCATACTTCATGTCTGCCTGTTCGCTCAGGGTTGGGCTACATACTTTCCTTTAGGGGTTGGGGACACCTACTCCTCTATTTCCCTTTAGGGAGTCGGTACTAACAACACCTCCCTATCCAACTCCACATGCCGGTGCTCCTTATACCGTACCAGATCCTGCACCGCTGTTGCTAAAGCAGTAGGTTGCGGGAATCCCGAAGAAACATTAAATACTCCCTGCTCATAACATCCATAAGGTTTAGTAACCAGGCAATTCCATCCATAAGATCCAAACAGTGCCCATATCGTTAATGCCCGTATATCCACTCCCTCTTTTTTCACCCGTTTGATAGCATGCAATACATAATTAATCCATTCAGTCTGGTGCTCACAATGCCCATTCAGGTGGCATTCCGTAATAGCTAAAGGCAATTGCAAATGCTCCCATGCTTCTTTCAACAGTACCCCTGGGCCGCACGGTTCTTCCATTCTCACTAAATCTATTGCAACATCTGCGTATCTGTGAAACAAATTGCTACCCTGATAATGTTCGGGAAAATGGGATAGGTGTTCGCTTAGGAATCTCTCCGAGGTAATATAATAATTAAAACCGGCAATATCAGGAACACAAGGATTGTCAGCGAAGTACAAAATCTCTTCTTGTGTAATACCAACCTTTATTAGCTCCCCCCACATATAATGTTCCTTGTTTACTTTGCCGCACAGCAGGTCGTAAGAGAGCCACCGCCGCTGGTTTTCAAAGTGTGCCTGGTAAGACAGCAATGGCGTACTGTAGCATTTACCTAAGTCTTCTGTTTGAATCAGCTTGGCAGATGGGTTAACAGATCTGATTGCCTTCATAGCCATAACTGTTGCCCGGCATTCACTCAGCAATATCTTATAAAAGCTATAATCATCCTTCCCGTGCGGATACCAATGACCATATAAGCCGCAAAAGCGTGCAGTGGTTAAAGGCTCATTTACCGGGGTGTAATATTCAAGCCATGGAAATCTTTGGGCTACTGTTTTTGCGTAAGCTGCCAGTCCATTTTCAAAGCTACCGTCAAAAAAGTTTACATGCCTGGGACCGCTGCCATGATGTACTAAGCCGGCAATAGGTGTTATCCCATGCTTATACATTTGATTCAGACTCTTTTTTACAAAGTACCAGTGCTGTTCGTAATTATGTATGCTTCTCTCCCATAATATAGGATACCGAAGCATTTTAATACCTAAAGTGGCAATTAGATTGATGTCGTAGATTCCTCTTTCATAATGTCCTGAAAATTCCATTTGATCAAAATAGTCGTCTCCAACTCTGTTAATTGTACATTCCAAACCTCCCCATATTTCTATTTCTTGTGGCCTTTTCTGGGTTACATCCATTTACTAAAGATTTAAGTGATAATTATATTGCTGAAGGAATTATATAATTTAATTGGCTTAGACACAGCTTCAACTATCAAACCAACAATCTGATAAGATTGAAATTATTTGTATTACTGTTCATTAACTACTTATCTTTCAATCATTTGTGTTCAAGTGTAGGTGGCTAAATTTTATTAATATGAGTCTGTCTCTGTTATTAAACTATTCCTGTTCTAACTTTGTCCTATGAACAGGAGCGAGCTAATCCAGCAAATACACCAAAAAGAAAACTACTTATGCATTGGTCTAGATACAGATGTTACCAGGCTTCCTCAGCATCTGAAAGATAAGCCCGATGCAGTTTTTCAGTTTAATAAAGCAGTCATTGATGCTACTCAAGACTTTTGTGTAAGCTATAAAATAAATACTGCTTTTTACGAGGCCCAGGGGGTAAAGGGCTGGGAAGCTATGGAACAAACGGTGCAATATATCCCATCAACGCACTTTAAAATAGCTGATGCTAAGCGCGGAGATATTGGTAACACCTCAGCACAATACGCCAAAACCTTTTTCGAAACCCTGCCTTTTGATGCAGTAACCATTAACCCGTACATGGGTGAAGACAGTGTGCGACCTTTCCTGGAGTACGACAATAAATTTGCAATTGTTTTAGGTCTTACTTCTAATGCCGGCGCACAGGACTTTGAGCTGCTGCATGTATCCCGTACACACAAAAGAAAGGAAGTACACACCGAAGTATCCAAACACCATTTAAAAATATATACGGAAGAGGTGGATGAAGAAGAGCAGGAAAAAGACCAGCCGTTACACCGTTTATACGAGATGGTACTGGAAAAAGTAAGCACATGGGGTACTCCTGATAACCTTATGTTTGTAGCCGGTGCTACCCGTGCAGCAGAATTGGCTGCTATACGTCGGATCGTGCCTGATAACTTCCTCTTGGTTCCTGGTGTTGGCACCCAGGGCGGCAGCTTACAGGAAGTAAGTGAGCATGGCATTAATAAGGAGATTGGCTTACTGGTAAATGTTAGTCGTGCTGTAATATATGCTTCCGGGGGTGAAGATTTTGCAGCGCAGGCATCCATAACTGCAAAGGGCTATTGTAAGGAGATGAAGTCTTTTGTTTCTCACAGATAGCAGTGAACATTCGTAGAATCTCACAGAGTTAGTGACCTGCGGATAGATTGAACCGAAGGCTATAATATTACATTCAATCAAATAGCACAACATGCCCGGTGCTCAAAGTTCATAGCTTTTATTCCTGGAGTTGTAGCTTTTTGGCTATTCCTTATTCCTTATAATCTTGTATCTTGTAGCTTTTATCTTATTTCATCAGTGCTACCTGCGGAAAGCTTTATCAGTCGAGTCCTTCCCTGAGTTTTTATCAGTTGAATCCTTTCCCGAGTCCTTATCCAAATCCATCTGCTTTTCCGGGTTAAAGGTATAAGACAAGCTCACACCTTGCCGGTTGCGCCTGCCCAGGCCTAGGTAACTACCAACTTGCGAATGCGTCAAGGCTACTGCGGTTGAAAATAATTGCACGTAACTTCCGGTCTTTTGAAAGGATAAACTGGGCAGAAATATCGGGCAGCCACTGAAAACTGCCACCATATACATTAGTAGTTGCTTGATAAGCCAAAATCAAAGTCGCTGCCAAAGCTTAATATTACATTACCATTAAGCAGGCTTTTGTTGATCTTAAAGTTGAATGATTGCCGGTCTAAGGTATTATTTGTTGCATTGGTCCCCAAGAAACTGGAACTGCTATACGTGTTAGCACTTATATCCAACTGCCAGCTCCTGTCGCCAGTTACTTTAAATAGTAAGTTTGATACAATTTTATTGATTTCGGCAGTTAGCTTTTGTGATATAGTATTTAACCCCAAAGAATAAGCAGTAGTAGCAGTACGTGCTTCTCCATAAGGTGCAAAAGCTCCAAACACTATCAGGTAAGTTACCTGCTTCAGCATTTCTGCCTTGTCACTTTGCAAACGGTTGAGAAATAAGGCAAAATCATTATCATTTTTTATAACACTACCAAACGGAAAATCTAAGCGGAAGTTAATATCAGGCTGGCTCAACTTGCCTCTCAACTCAGCAATCACATACACATCTCCCCGATAACCTCTGATAGAAGAATTAAAAAAGCTGTTTTGTGCAGTGTTTTGATTGCTGATCAAATCATTGATACTCACGTGCTCGGCTACATATCGTGCATCTATATGTATGTTGGCATTGTATGGGTCGCCATTCCATTCTATATAGCTGCCTCCGATCAGTTCAAATGGCTTGCGCAGGAAAGACTGAAAGTTAAAATCATATTTTCCACTTTCAATATTGTACCTGCCTTTCATGGTCATATCCCCGTTTGCCGGCACTTTTATTTGCAGGCGTCCATCCCCGGTTGCCTTTATTACATCGCCTGTTAAAGCATCCAATATCACATCTATTTGTGCCTGGTTATTAGCAGTAAGGTCAAGGTCAATACTCAAGTTACTTGTAGCTCCTGGAGTAGCAGGTATTTCAGTACCATGCTGTTTAAATACAATAAAGTCGGCAGCACTGGACTTGCTGCTGTTATCAGTAGGAATATAGATATGCGTAGTATCATTCACTGCCCCGGTAATGCTCATCTTCATATTTTCTTCTGGTCCTTTCAGACTTAGGGTGGCTCTGCCTATTGCTTTACCATAAAATTGGTTATTGTCTTTTGCTGTGGTATTCAACAGTAAGAGCTTATCAGTCTGCATATCAAAATCAAACTGCATATTATTAAATGCACGCTCATATAGTTTGCCCTTCACAATTCCTGTATTGTTATACTCATCTTTCACTCTAAACTGCCCAAAATCTATTACCCCTTCTTTAAACTTGAATAATGCTGAGTCAATATGATAGCGCACTTGAGTATAATCAACTGTAATGCCGGCATCCTCTACAGCTATTGTGCCTAATAAGTCAATAGAAGTCCCTTTACCTTTTACTGTTAAGTCGCCGGTGGCATAGCCAGCTATATCACTGAAAAGCCCGCTTAGGAACATATTGACAATCCCAATCTTTGTCCGGTTCAGGTGCAACACCGTATTTAAAGCATTGCTGCTACTGTCCTTAAGATCATAAGCGCCGTTAATGGCAAAGTTGTATGCTTCATTATCCGACTTTGCATTGAAGGTTATCTTACCGCTGTTACTATAGTATTGTGCTGCCATATCTACTAGCCCAACAGAGTCATCCTCTAACCTGAACTGGTCGGCTCTGATGTCGGCCTCAGCATTGAAGTTACCGTAGAAATCATGCAGGTGGATAGTACCATTAGCAACGCCTTCCATGCGCGGCTCAGTAGTAAAAATAGGCGTAAAGTCGCCAATACTTACATCCTTCATTTTTACAACAAGGTTGTTACCTTCTTCGCCCACGGCATCCTTATCAGTCTCTACTGTTATCTCTTGAAAGCCCTGTACAAACTTTACATTCTGTGCAGACGCATACTGCTTACGGATAATGATTTCCCCCTGCTTTTCTAAATCCCATTTCTTTTCATTAATTACAAAGGAAGAAGGTTGAAAATTGATGCGTACACCATCTGGTAATGTATAAATATCGGCATTCAGTCTTGCTTCGTTCAGGGTGTTATTGGCACTGGTAATAATATTTACAACAGAATGGTCATTCTGCGAAATGATTTTTAATTTAGAGCCAGGGAAATAAGTGCTGTCGCTAATTCTTACCGTATCTACATTACCACTAAAATTTACACTATTGAAGTCGCCGGTGCCGTGCATAGCTGCATTGGTAATACTGAAATTGGCATATTTAAAGTCAGGCACAAAAGCAGTAAAAAGCAGTTTGCCAGAATCCTGGGTATTTATGCTTCCGGTAAACTGGACATTATTTAAACCCGAGAGCTTCGCATCTATTACTTGTGCATAATTGCTGAATTCCCTTGTATTCACCGTTACAAAAAAATCTTGTCCTTTAGGTGTTGATTTTGGTGCAGAGATATAAGAAGGATAATAATGGCTCAGGAAAGCCTGAAAACTGTTAGGCAAATCGAGAATGTTGTATTGTCCCGAAACCATTGCATCGAACTCATTGCTTTGTATAAATAAAGCCTTGTGCAGCGCACTATCTGTATAAGACCTTACTGTTAATGAATCAAAGCTCAGGCGTGTAGAATCATGCTGCAATATTGCATTCAGAAGCTTTGCATTCCCCTGGAACTCATCAATATCTCTTCCTTCAAAGTTAAGATCGAACAGGCCTGTGAGCTGAAAGTTTTGATTGGTAAAATGCAAAGCTTTAAGATCGCTTTTTACAAGGTCTCCCAATATATTAAAGTGTGGTTTTGGATGCGTAAGGTCTATCTCTATATTAGAGGTAAAGTCGAAATTAGGGTCACTGGCTTTAAAGTCTCCGGTAAAAAAACGCTTTTGTATAGTACCGTTAATATTGATATTGGAGTAGTTGTAGTCATTAAATCCAAACTGGCTGAATGTACCATTTAAGCTCGTTCTTATCTTACTTACATCAAAACTGCTGCCTGCCACTTTACCATTAAAACTTACTTGCCCAATACTACCAATATCTAAAAACTTTCCAAGATTGAATTGTTGAGTGATCAGACTACCGTTGTATTTGGGTTCACCTGCAGAGGGAAATTGCAGTCTTAAATTGGCGTACAACCCGCCCAGACTTGTGCTGAAGTTGCCATTCGTAGTAAAGTCGTATATAGTACCATCAAAGTTGCCTCCAAAACGGATCTGTCCTAATGCTGCCAGGTTAGGTGTAGTGATGTCTTTCACAGGTGGAACAATAGCAGCTAAGTCGTTATACGACATCTGGACCTTTCCTTCAGTAAAATGAATGATCGTATGTTCGATATCCGGCAATCCTTTCATGGTAAGATTGCCTGTGGCATACATATCAGTACTGCTGCGTATAAATAAGTCAGGAATAGAAAAATTGGTAACTGTGCCATAAAAATGACCACTGATATCACCTCTCCTCTTCCAGTTGGCAAGTGCAGGAGCAAAATAGGCAATATCATTAGTGCTTACCACCGAATTTCTAAAGCGGGCATCCATAGTTACACTGTCAACATATTCATTCATGTCTTTGTTGAAGTCGTTAAATTTCATGGCATAATAATCGCCAATGCGGCTCTCAGGGGTACGCAGGTCAAGCTGCCGGAATTCCATGATCTGTGGGGTAAGCCTGAAGTTGGTCTTAAGTTTCTTAAGCTGAAATCCCGAACGTTCTACTGCAGCAAGATTGACGTTGGCAGTGATCGTGTCTTTCTTAAACAGAAGATTCTCTACACTGCCGTTAAGTTTATTTATATGAATATGTAAGCCGTCGAAATAGGTATTTACAGGCTTAGGGTCCTGCCGTTCACTAACAAAGCTGCCATTCGTAAGCTTTATATTTTTTACCTGTACCAGAATATCACCTGCATTATAATACATACCGGTATCCGGGTATACTTTGCGCAGGCTGTCCGGGCGAAATCCATTAAAGTCATATAGTGCAAATAATGGTTTATCCAGTTCAATAGAATTGATCTTAAAAATGCTGCTATCAAAGTCAACCGTATCTGCATCCACCAGCATACTGCCGGTTTTTATTTGCATTTTCTGCCCTACCCATTCATCATTTTGAATAAAGTTGACATTCTTAAAATCTATTTTTTCGAGGCTTAATTTAATACTGCCTTGTTGCTGCTGATGCTTGGATGTATCAGGAGGTGATGTAAAATGATCTACTATAAATTGGTAATTCCATACAGAATCTCTCCGGTGGAGTAATATATTGGCATTTTCGAGACCTATATATTTCAGAACAATTTTGTCTCTTACAAAAAACCAGTCGGTGAGCCGCACTTTTATAGCGCCGGCACTCAGCAAAGTATCTTTTTTCAGGTCTCTTATCAGTACATCTTCAAGGTTAACCTTATCAAACAATGAAAGATTTACATGGCCAATCTTCACTTCAGTTTTTAAGTCCTCAGAAAGTTGCTTCGTTAATTTGCCTACAATAAAATTCTGCACTGGCGATGTTTGTATCAGCAGCCACAGGAGCAGTATAAAGCCTAGTAATCCAAGCAATATACGCCCCAGTATTTTTAGAATTTTCTTTACAACCTCCATTTATGCGATAAAAATAAATATAAGGCGGCAAAGCACTGCCGGATAGTTTTAAACAAAACTGTTTTTGCCTGCTACATTTTTGTTAAACTAACAAACCGCAGCAAGCGTATATATCATAGCTGAAAAGTTTTGCAAAAATGATGGAAGGAGACCATACAGTTTATTTTATAAAATACCTCCTCCGCACCAAAGTCATAGTAAAGCCATGCTAAAGTCATGGATAGTTCATGTCAAAGCCATGTCTCCTACCAGGCTAGCCGTATCTAAGTCGTACCTGAGCCGTACGTCCTACGTCTTTTTGAGTATAAGAGGGGATAAAAACAGGGATAAACAGTAGTCTTAGCAGCAAGTAGTATGCAGGGTTATAAATATACAGCAGTACACCAACATATCATATATCGTACATCTGCCTGCCGGAAAGATAGGTCTAACATTATACTTAATAACTGTGCCTGCAATCTAAATCCTCCTGCAGAGGCAAGTGGGTTTGTACACTTATTTAAGTGATACCAAAATTATGAAGAATGTACATTCTACCCATCACTTGAAAATATCGCTACTCAGGTGCTTAAAGGCTTCCATAGCGCCCATGTATTCGCAGGTACGTGCACCGGCTTTATTAGCCTGTTGGATAATGTCTTGCCATTCTTCCGGGGTTTTCTCTGCAGGCTTGCGGGATTGCGCTAATTGATATAACACCGCACCTACAAATGCATCCCCGGCACCGGTGGTATCTACCGGGGTAATGGGTATGCTTGGGATAATAGTCGTTTGCCCGTTTATACCCAACAAAGTGCCTAATTTCCCTAAGGTAATGGCAAATACGGCACTTGTTTTTTCCAGTAAACTATCAACCGCTTCATCCAATGTACTCGTTCCGGTTAGTAAAATGGCTTCCTCGTCACTCACTTTGAAAAACTGGCACTTGCGCAGGAATAGTCGGGATAGTTGTATAAAAGCCGGAATATTATCCTTAAAAAGAAGATGGCGGTAGTTAGGGTCAAAGGAAATGAATATGCCTTCTTCCGCACATTTATGCATGAGGTTGAAATAGCTTTGTTGCAATGGTCCGGGTAAAAATGCAGTGGCAGAGCCAAAATGTACAATCGCAAACTGCTTTACATCTATTTGCTCGATATCTTCTACACTTAGTTCTGCATCGGCACCCCTGTTGAAATAGAAATCCCGTTCGCCACTATGCATCAGTGATACAAAAGCAAATGTGGTAAAATGCTTGTCATCCTGCCACATCCAGCGGGTACCTACACCAAATTCGTCCATTACTTCTTTTAAATGTGCACCAAATGGGTCGGCACCTACTTTTGCAGCCAGTTCTACTTCGCCACCCAATGCAGCAATTGCGGCCGCTACATTGGCTGGTGCTCCGCCAGGTTTTTTTAAAAAGTTTTGTCCGTCACTCAGCTTTTTACCTTTATCAGTACAAATCATATCAATTAAGGCTTCACCAATGCAGAGTATTTTCATACAACAGGCAGTTTTAGTGTTTAAAAGTAAGTATTGTATTTTACAAGTACCAAATTACTGTTCATATCACTAAAGGTATAACTCTTTGAAAGCCAAAAGTAAATCTTATTGGAGAACAAATTGTCTATTAAGGTCGATAATTACTTTAAATTAGCTTTTCCGCCAGGTGCCGGCTATATACAGGTGAAGACCCCTGAATTGATTTTCTCTAAAGAATATCAAATGATTTATAAAGATGCATAATCGTATGTAGTAGTAAACACTGTAATCACTTCATTTATTTTATCTTCGCGCACTATGACACAAGAACAAATCAAGATGATGCGAGACCGTCTGATGGTCTTAAGGAGGTTTCTTTGACTACGATAACCGTAATGAAAAAATAGAAAACGACCGCCGTCTTTCGCTTTCGCCCGGCTTTTGGGATGATAACAGGCGTGCCACTGCAATCATGAAGGAAATTAAGGTGAATGAGTTTTGGATAAAGCTGTACAAGCAGGTAGAAACTGATGTGGAAGACTTTGCTGTACTGTTCGACTTTTGGAAGAGTGGCGATGCTACCGAAGAGGAAACAAAGGCTGCTTATGACAAAGCCTTACAGATCCTTGGAGGATGCAGAGTTTAAAAGTACACTCAACCAGCCTGAGGATGAACTGCCAGCCGTGCTCCAGATAAACCCTGGTGCAGGTGGCACTGAAAGCCAGGACTGGGCAGAAATGCTCCTGCGCATGTACCGTATGTATGGTGAAAAGCAGGGCTGGAAAGTAACTGAACTAGACTTCCAGGAAGGTGATGGAGCCGGCATTAAAACCGCTACGCTGCAGTTTGATGGTCCATTTGCTTATGGCTTTTTGAAAGCAGAGAGCGGGGTGCATCGGCTTGTACGCATTTCTCCTTTTGACAGCAATGCCCGCAGGCATACTTCTTTTGCTTCGGTATTTGTGTATCCCTTAATAGATGAGACCATAGCAATAGAAGTGAATCCTGCTGACCTGGAGTGGGAGTTCTACCGGAGTGGCGGTAAGGGGGGACAAAATGTAAACAAGGTAGAAACTGCAGTACGCCTTAAACACATACCAAGTGGCATAATAGTGGAATGCCAGCAAAGCCGCACACAAGGTGAAAACAGAGAATTGGCGCTAAAGATGCTAAAAAGCCGGTTGTATGAAGAGGAATTACGCCGTCGCGAGGAGGCTAATG
>CAWFUV010000031.1:0-104289 GCA_963819045.1 uncultured Chitinophagaceae bacterium
TCGGATCAGGAACCAGGCCCATGGCTCCACTCGACGCCGCCTCACTGCTCGACCACGCCGTCCTGCTCGGCCTGATCACCCGCGAACAGGCCCGCGAGGCCCGGGCCGACGCCGAGGACCGGGAGCTCGACGCGATCTGCCGCGTCCTGCTCCGCAAGGGGCTGCTGACGAGCTGGCAGGTCGAACGGCTCAAGAAGGGGGACACCGCCGGCTTCTTCTTCGGCGGCTGCAAGGTCCTCTTCCACCTCGCCGAGGGGACCTTCGCCCGCGTCTACCGCGGCGAGCAGATGCCGAGACCGGCGAGCCGGTCGCCATCAAGGTGCTCCGCAACCGGTTCGTCACCGACCCCGAGGCCGTCGAGCGGTTCAACAAGGAGGCCGAGGCGGGCATGAAGCTCCGGCCACCCCAACATCGTCCGGATCATCGACTACGGCGAGCAGGACAAGCAGCACTACATGATCATGGAGTACGTCGAGGGGTCGAACCTCCGCGACTTCCTCAAGATCCGCAGCCGGCTCGACGCCGACGGAGGCGCTGCCGCTGATGCTCGGCCTGGCGCACGGGCTGAAGTACTCGCATCGACCAGGGCGTGACCCACCGCGACATCAAGGGGACGAACATCCTGATCGCCACCAACGGCGAGGCCAAGCTCGTCGACTTCGGCCTGGCGACGATCGAGGGCGACGAGCAAGAAGGCCGCGTCGCTCAAGCCAGCGGACCGTCGACTACTCGGCCCTGGAGCGGACCTGCGGCAGCCCGAAGGGGGACCCGCGGTCCGACATCTTCTTCCTCGGCTGCGTCTTCTACCAGATGCTCACCGGCCAGCTCGCCGATGCCCGAGACCGAGACCAAGGACATGCTCGCCAAGATGCTCAAGCGGAGCTTCGGCGCATCAAGCCGCTGAGCGAGCACCGCTACGCCCCCGACCCCGAGCTGTGCCGGATCATCGAGAAGATGATGAAGGTCGACCTCAAGGCCCGCTACCAGACGATGGACGAGGTGATCGACGACCTCGAGGCCTACGAGAAGCAAGGAAGTCGCCGGCGGTCACGCGGCCGAGGTCGACGACTTCGACGTTCGACGAGCAGGCGGTCTTCGTCCACTCGCTGCGACGACGACGCCCAAGCCGACGTCGGCCGCCGTCGGCGCGGGCGAAACCGACGTCCGCGACCCGCAACGGCGGCGGCGCAGCGCGGTCGCGGCTGCTGCCCAAGAACGTCCTCTGCGTCGAGAGCCAGGAGGAGATCCAGGACGCCTTCCGCAAGACCCTCTCGAAGATGGGCTATCGCGTCCTCCTCGTCGGCGACGCCGAGCGCGCCGCCGAGCGCTACCGCGAGCAGCCCCCCGACGCCGTGATCTTCGACGTCGACGGCCTCGGCCCCGAGGCGCTCGACGCCTTCCTCGACATGCACGAGCAAGGCCCACGAGGACGGCCACGACCTCGCCGCCCTCGTCCTGCTCGGCCCGCGCCAGTCGCCCTCAAGGACAAGCTGCCGACCGACGACCGCCTCGTCGTCCTGGCCAAGCCGATCAAGATGAAGCAGTCCAGGACGCGATCACCCAGCTCGTGCCGATCGGCTGAGCACTTCACGACGGGGTTGAACTTGCGGATCAGCGAGCACCCACCCCCAAAAAACCCCCCCTTCGCAAGGGGGGAGGAGAAAAACAACGACCCGCCATTGGGCTAGAAACAACGGAATCGAGGAGACCGCCACGAAACGGAGTGGTCCTCCACCCGGAACGGGTGGCACAACACAGCCCAGGGTCGCGCAGCGCACCCCGGGAATCCCGGGCCGCACCCCAGGGATCCCAGCCCCAGGTACCCCGAACCCCACGGGGGTTCCACAACCGGGGGCCGCCGTGTGGAACCCCGTTGGGGTTCGCCGGAAAAGCCAAGGATTCCGGGTTCCCCTCGGTCCGTCCCGGGGTGCGCTGCGCGACCCCGGGCTGTGATGTGTCACCCTTGCAGGGTGAGAGGAGAGGGTACCCGGCATCCTGGCACCCGTCTCGGGTTTTTGGCCCTTTCGCGGGTCGTTGTATAAACATCCCCGATCCACTCCTGTGTCCCCCCCTTTGCGGGAAGGGCGGGGTTGGGGGGTGTCCGAGGGGGGGGAAAACCACTCGCTGGCCGCATGGGCAATTCAATCCGGCACCTCTGCGAGGAACACCGCCGGGGTCGGATCACTCGAGGATTTCCGGCCGGTTGGTCTCGTAGATCACCGATCGAAGATCCGGATGAAGTCCCCCAGCGGGACGTAGAAGTGTCCGTCCCGGGTCGGGTAGCCCGACTCCGGGCCGGGCGCCCCCGCGGGCTCGAATTGTTTCCCGGGGTTCCAGACGTGGACGAGTTCGGTCGCCGGGTCGAAGCCGAGGACCGCGTACAGATGCACTTGGCCATCCCCGGGGGGACCGCGGCCTCGGTGGTCTCGCAGCAGGTGAGCCGGCGCTGGGAGGTTGTACGGATCAGGTTGCGGGTCATGGGGAGGAACGCGGCGACGCGGCGGTCGCTGGAGATCATCGGCGCGTCCTCGGCCCGGAACCGCAGGACCGCCGCGTCGCTGCCGGTGAACAGCGCAGGGCCCCCGTGGCGTGCCCGCCTTGCCCAGGCGCGTCGATCGCGTCCTCGAAGATCTGCCGCGCGACAGCGCGGCCGCGAGCTGACCGTAGGCCTTCTCCAGCACGTTGAGCCAGAGCCCCTGACCGCCGGCCGATACGAGCCCAGCGCGATCTCGGTGTCGGAGACTTGGCGACCCGGACCGGCTCGCCGTCCGGGAAAAGGACGTCGAAAGTGCCGTCGGACCCTCCTGGACGATCCGCCTCACCTCGGCCGGGTCGCGGCGACGAGAGCCCCAGGGTCGCCACGAAGTAGCAGTCGCCCAGCAGCCCCTGGTGCAGGTCGTTCAGGTGCGGCGTGCCGGCGGCGAACAGGGCCCGGTTGGTCGCGTGGATGTGGGCCAGGCTGACCCGGTAGTAGGCCGGTCGGTGGAAGGGCCGCGTCGCACCCCCGGGCTCGGGGCCGCCAGCAGCGCCGAACGGCCGAGCACGGGGCCGGCCCAGCTCGCTGCGCTGGGCCAGGTGGATCGCCGCCAGCGCCGCGGCGGCCTCGTCGCGGATCGTCATGTCGGGGACCAGCCGCTGGTCTCCAGGAACGACAGGGACCCGTCGTGATCGCGATCCCACTCGGCGAAGTGGGCGTCTACTGGCTGCCCGAAGGCGGCCCGGGCCAGGGTCTCGCTCACCCGGATCGGTTCCGCCGCCAGGAGGACCGCCGCCGCCAGCCAGGAGCCCGCTCATGATCGTCCCTCGTCGATTCGCCGACCGGCCCTATTCGCGCAACCTGGCCCCGCCGGGGCCCGACACCATGTCGGTCCCGCGATTGAGCCGGATCCATTGTAGGTCGGGAATGCGCGGGACGGAACCCGGCCCTGGGATCTCAAACGGACAAGAACTAACGTTCCGCGATCCGCGTTGGTTCCAGGAGTGCACGTCCTAGCCGGAGGATATGCACCCCCCCGGTGTCCTCCTGGGGGCTGAGTCCAGTCCGCAGGCAGGGCTTCGCGGGTGGCACGATCGTCACGTTGCCTGCCCCCGGTCCTGGTCAGGGGAGGGAACGCCGTCTTCCCTCCCTGACCTGCATTGCATCACAACTCTTCCCCCATGGCATGCACGCCAAATAATGAATGATACAAAAAGAACGATGAAGATCCAGGCACCAGTCTTCGAGGAGCCGTTCTTCGGCGGGTACTTGACGGGCGCGTGACGTGTCGGCTGCTGGTAGTAGTAGACCGGCGTCGGCTGCTGGTAGGCGGGCCGGGGGGAATACGCCTGGGACTCCCGACGTTGTACCTGGTCGGCCATCTCTTCGTACCTGACCGCCATGTCGTCGTACTTCCTCGCATTCTCGTTGGCCTGGAGCTGGAGGATGAGGGAGTTATCCCTGTCCTCGGAGATCCTCCTGGCGGATTCCGCACCACGCCGCGCATCCTGGGCCATTCGTCGCAACTCGTGCGAGCTCTGGGCGTGGGCTCGATCGGCGAATACGGCTCCTGCGAGGAGGAAGGCGGAGATGGTGATGACTGCTCGTGAGTTTGTCATTTTGCCCTCGTGAGACTGTCGTGAATTGAATCGCAACCCGGTTTGCTTGCCCCTTCCGGGTTGCGGGTGGGTGATGACGCGGCTACGACGCGGCTTCCTGTCACCTCAGCCCGGGAAACGACAAACGGGAGGGAATCGAACGTCCTGGAGGCATCCTTCTGGGGCCCGCCGAACGGGCAGGACGCCCTGGAGATGCGACCGGAACGGGTCGGGCGTGGATCGGGATGATCCATCGATCCCTCGTTCGCCCGACCGGGCTCGTCGTCAGAACGACACCCGACGCGTCGCACCAGGATTCGGTTAGAACTTATGGTCTCCCCACTGGTGGCGGCACGAGGAGTTGCAGCAGGCATTCCCGCAGCCGAACCAGTAGTGATCGCAGGAGCACCGTGTGCAGGCCCCGGGGCCGGCCTTGGGACCGGCCGGCGCCAGCTTGGCCCGGGCCGAGGGCAGGTAGAGCAGGGCCGGAGAGAGGGCCAGAAGCCCAAGCACCAGGGTGCGGACCAGCATCCGTCCACGAATTCGTCGCATGCTTGTCATACCTCCCGTCTTGACCGGGTTCCGGGCCGATGAAGCCTCCCGGCCTCGCCGCCCACTCTCGGATGAAGGGGTCGGAAGCTCACCGAGGTCGAGCAGGGATACACCCGCCCGCTTCGCTCCGCTCAACACGAGGACGGAGCACCTAGGGAACGTCATGGCGTCGCGAGCCGAACACACGGGCTGATCAGGGGAGGCCCGCCGCCTGGACGGGTCCGGCTGAACAGCAACCGCCACGGATGAGAACGACGCGGGTCGGTGGGCCGAACGCGAACTTTTTTCGTTCGATCGCGTGGGGTCCGTCGTTTTAGATTGGACGGGCTCCATTCCCGACTCCGAGGCTGAAGGACAGGACAGGACGATGCCAGCGGCCCATCCCGAAAGGTTCGAAGAGCTCAAACGATTGATCGACGCCGCCAGGGCGCAGGACGCGAGGGCATCAACGCCCTGCTCGCCCAGTTCCAGGACTACATCCGCAGGCTCGCCAGCTCCCATCTCGGGCCGTCGGCGCACCGCAAGTTCGACTCGCAGGACATCCAGCAGGCGGTCCTCGTCGAGCTGGTCCGGTTCAGGACGGGCCGCGTTCAGCTCCGTTCCGAGGCGGAGTTCGTCGATCTGCTGGGGAAGATGACGCTCAGGAAGTTCCTGAGCATGGTCCGGTTCTACCGGCGGCTCCGCCACTCGGTGAAGGAGCAGGCACTTGGCCGTCCCGGTGATTCGGAGGCGCCGGCCGCCGTCGTCGAACCCGCCGCAGATGGGCCGGGCCCGCACACCGAGGCGATGGGCCGGGAGTGGGAATCTGCCGTCGCGAAATTCCGGGACGTCCTGGAGGAAATCTTCCACCCGGACGAGTTCTACCTCTCGCGCAGGCGTATCTGGAGGGGGTCTCCTCGGAGCAGCTCGGCAAACAGATGGGACAGTCCCCGGGCAAGATCCGGATGGAAATGGTTCGCATCCGCGAGCGGCTCAAGACCGAGCTGGCAGCGTACCAGCACCTGGCGAGCCGTTGACGTCCGTTGCGGCACGGCGACCTCGAATGAAACCCGGAGCAGAGCGATGTCCGACAAGACCGAGACGCACGTCCCCCCGGCATGGATCGAGGCCGTGGCCCAGTTCAAGGCCGCCCTGGAAGGCGGGCCGGCCCCCCGACGTCCGCGAGTTCGCCGCACGGTACGACGACGATCCCGGCGACTGCTTCCCCGAACTGGTCGTCGTCGATTATCTCCACCGCCGCCGGGCCGGGCAGATCATTCCGGTCGAAGCCCACCTGGAGGCGTATGCCAGGGACCACCCCAAGCTCAAGGCATCGACGGAGGTCGTCGTGGCGCTGGCCGCCATCGAGAAGCACACCACGCGTAGCAAGGCCGACCTGCTCGAGAATTACCTGAAGCGGTTCTCGGCCTTCGAGCCGGATTCGCCGGCTGTTCGCAACCGATGGCTCCGCCCCGGCTCGGGCCTTCCGCGTCTGGACCGAGATCATCGACGCCGCCGGGCGGAAGGAACCAGCCTCCCTCGACCCGGAGCCCGAACCCGAGACCACACCCGCGACCCGCCGGCCGGAGCCCGGGCCGTTGAATCCGGTGCCACGATCCGCCTCCAGGACGAGTTCCGCGTCGTGCGCCCGGTGAAGGAGGCCGGTCAGAAGATCGTCGTGGAGGCCGCCCAGCGAAGCTGCCGCCGAGACCATGGCGCTGAAGGGCGTGCGGCACGCTGCCGGGGCGCGGCGGCTGTTTGACGAGGGGCGGATCCAGGCCATGCTCGATCACCAGAGCATACCACCGATCTACCTGCTCGGCCCCGACGCCGACGCCCCGACCTACCTGGCCGAGAAGCTCATCGACGGCCGGAAATGGGATCCACGCAACCCGTTCGCCGAGGATGACCTGCGGATCCTCCTGAAGGTCAGCCGGGCCCTGTCCCGGGCCCACCAGGGTCAGGTGATACACCGCGACGTCAAGCCCGCGAACGTGATGCTCCGCGGCGACGAGGTCTTCCTGATCGACTGGGGGCTGGGGCGGCCACGACGACGGCCCGGACCCGTCGCACCCGCTACCCGGCCGCGACCATTTAATTAGCATACTCAGCTTCTTTATACAAAAAACCACAACGCTTTTAATCTCTTTTTAGTAAATTTGGAATAGCCCAACTTTCTTACTATGAAGAATTGTATGCTTGCCTTTTTTGCAGTAATGCTATGGAGCTATTCTGCCTACACACAACTAGAAAGATGGACTGTTAAACAGGGAGAAAACATTAATACCGCACTCGCCCCCAATGTAAAATTTCATTATCCCAAATTTACTGATGGGACTGTATGTTTCAGAGATGGAACAAGATCAAATGCACTACTGGATTATAATCTACTCACGGAAGAAATGCAGTTCATTGCACCCAAAGGAGACACGCTTGCAGTTGCAAATGAAGCAACCATTAAGTACATAACTATCGGTAACGATACTTTCTTTTACGACAAGGCATACATGCAGTTAATCAACGGCAATAACACAGCAAAGCTTGCAAAGAGAGAGGCTCTGGCAATGGCTGATGTAAAAAAAGCTGGCGCTTATGATCAGTATTCTTCTACTTCTTCCATTACTACCGTTAAATCAGTCAGTTTGCAGGGCAGGGTTACTAACCTTACAGAAAGCCAAGAAGTAACTATTATAAAACAAACAACTTATTACATCGGAGACACCTACAACCATTTCCTGCCGGCAAATAAGAAGAATATTATCAAGCTCTTTGGGAAAAAGCAAAATGCAATAGAGCAGTATTTAAAAGATAATAAAGTTACCTTCAACAAAGAAGAAGAATTAAAGGCATTAATCGCCTTTTTAGAAGGCTAACCTTCATCATAAGTTGATTTAATACAGAGCAGTATACTTAACAAACCATTGTCAATCTTTTATCCAAAAAAGTTTTCTTTCCTATATTCACAATCTACTTTTGCGTTCTTTACATATATTGAATAGATGAAGAAAACATTTATAGCTGCACTCCTGCTCTTTTCTATGGCAGCCCATGCTCAGCATTTTGGCAATCAGCAGCAAGATAATTCATGGAAAAAAACATACCGCGCATCTGCACCGAAAGTAAACGATATTACCAACACCAGGCTGGATGTAAGATTTGACTATGACAAAGCATACCTGTACGGTAAAGCATGGTTAACCTTACACCCGCATTTTTACCCTGCCGATTCGCTCACTTTGGATGCAAAAGGCATGAACATCAATGCAGTGGCATTGACAAAGAATGGTAAAAACACTCCACTTAAGTACACTTACGACAGCCTGAAGCTGAACATAAGATTAGACAGGACCTACAAGGCTACGGAAAGCTACACGGTATATGTAGATTATACTTCCAAGCCCAATGAATTGAAGGTGGAAGGCAGCGCTGCGATAACAGATGCTAAAGGTTTATACTTCATCAATCCTAAAGGAACTGAAAAAGGTAAACCAACTGAAATATGGACACAAGGTGAAACGTCCTCGAACTCTGTTTGGTTCCCGACTATAGATGAAACAAACCAGAAAACAACGGAAGAAATTACTATGACAGTACCTGCCAAGTATGTTACGCTTTCTAATGGTTTATTGGTTAGTCAAAAGACAAACAGCGATGGCACCCGCACCGACACCTGGAAAATGGATAAGCCGCACAGTCCTTATTTGTTCTTTATGGGTGTAGGTGATTATGCCGTTATTAAAGACAAGTGGCGCGATAAAGAAGTAAACTACTATGTAGAAAAAGAATATGCGCCGGTAGCCCGCAAGATATTTGGCTTAACACCGGAAATGATACAGTTCTACTCTACCTTGTTGCATTACGATTTCCCCTGGCAAAAGTATTCGCAGATGACGGGCCGTGATTATGTAAGTGGCGCTATGGAAAATACCACCGCCACATTACATACTGATGCGGTACAGCAAAATGCAAGACAGTTGGTTGATGGTAACAAATATGAAGATTATGTATCCCATGAATTGTTTCACCAATGGTTTGGAGACTTAGTAACGTGTGAAAGCTGGAGCAACCTTACCCTGAATGAAAGCTTTGCCAACTACTCAGAAGTACTGTGGCGCGAGCATAAATACGGCAAAGAAGAAGGTGAAAGAAAGAATTACGAAGACATGCAGCAGTACTTGAATATGCCGCAGGCCGGTAATAAAAATCTCGTTCGCTTTTATTATAAAAGCCAGGAGGACATGTTCGATGTAGTAAGCTACAACAAGGGAGGGCGCATCCTCAACATGCTGCGCCATTACCTGGGTGATAGCGCCTTCTTTAAAGGATTGAATCTATACCTCACCACCTACCAATATGGCAATGCTGAGGCTCATAACTTACGTGAAGCTCTTGAGAAAGTAAGCGGAGAAGATTTAAACTGGTTTTTCAACCAATGGTATTTTGGTCACGGTAATCCAATGCTAAACATCAGCTACGATTATGATGCTAACAGTAAGACTGCCAAGGTGTATATGAAACAGGTACAGCAGCAGGACACTGTATTTCAATTACCTTTTGCAATAGATATGTACAATGGTAACAATAAGACACGCTATAATGTATGGATGAAAGACAGTGTAGATACGTTTTATTTTCCTGCAGCATCCAGACCTGATTTGATCAATGTAGATGCGGATAAATATTTATTGGCTGAAAAGCAAGACAATAAAACAATGCCGGAATATGTATTTCAATACAATCATGCCGGCAATTACGTGGATAAAATAGAGGCATTGCAATATGCTGCCCAGCATAGTGATACTACGGGCGCCATGAGCCTGCTCAGTACTGCATTGAAAGATCCTTTTTATGACATCCGTAATACTGCTTTAGAGATTATCAAAGTAGTAAAGCCATCACCTGAAATGATACCAACCATTGAAGCCATTGCACGTACAGATGCCCACCGCCCTAACCGTGCCGCAGCAATTGACGTTTTGGGCGCATTGAAAAGAAAAACAGATGAAGACTTCTTTATAACAAACACTAAAGATTCTTCCTATAGTGTTGCAGGTGCTGCTTTAGAAGCTTTGCTGGAGATTGATCAGTCAAAAGCGTTAACTCTGTTACCCACTCTTTCGAAAGATGCGAAAGGAAGATTGGAAGGTGCAGTAGAATCGCTCTCCTACCTTACTAAAACTGATGCAGACTTTGATACGGTCTATAACAGATTTACTAATGCAGAGCCGATGGACAAAATTGATATGTATAGCAATTTAGTGTTGTACCTGCGCAAAGTGGAAGATGTAGCCCATTTTAAGAAAGGAGTAGATGCAGCGGTGACTTTGAAAAACCGTGTTGCTATGTTTGTGCCTAAACTCGCTGAGGATATGGAAGCACAATTACAGTCATTACTCCGATATAAGCAAGACCTGAAAACAGCAGGCAATGCACCGGCTAGTACAGATGAAGAGGTCAGCTATCTGCAAGGCAAATTGAAGTAAAGAAATAGTCTTGTTCCAGATTCAATCAGGTTAGCTAATACCAGTTGCCGGTTGCCAGTTGCCGGGCATGAACTGCGAACTTCGGGTAAAGCATATTATGCTACCTAACTGAGCATGGTATTATATAAAATAATAAAGCCACAGTTTATGCTGTGGCTTTATTATTTGGTGTATACATAACGCTACCAAGGTTTGAAATCCTGTCAGCGTTAATTCAACTTAAAAAGACTCCTCCCCGTTTTCCTATCGCAACCACTGCAATTGATAAGCAGTAGTAAATTGAGCTTTCTCACCGGGCTTCATAATAATTAAATGCATCGCATTATTAAATGCATCCGGCGGACTGCTTAGGTTTTCTATTGCTATACCCCGGCGATTATCGGGCGTATAAACCTGCAAATATGGATAGCTTGCATCTGGTATAATATTCAATTGGAGATTGGCTTTCTCATCGCGCAGTATACATGCCGGCTGAGAAAAATCATCACTCAATACAAAGCAGTTATCCAACTGTGTATCTCCTAATGTCTGCGGCTCATTAAAGCGTGTGTATGGCTCATATGATCCGGTAGGCAGCAGGCGGTCATCGAACACTACTTTATGTGTACTGCGAAACTGCAGGGACAAAGTGTTAATAGTATCGCCTAAATGAAAGTATGGGTGCCAGCCATCGCTTAAGGGCATATCATGACTTGATTCATTAGTAATAACAGTAGTTACACTCAGGTAGTTATTGCCTTCCAGGCGATAAGTCACCTCGGTATTATATACAAACGGAAAACCTTTATCTTCCAGGCGGTACTCATAAGCCAGGGTTACATAAGCGTATGTTTCAGTAGCACCTTTTTCCTTTATGCTAAAGTACTTATCGAATATCAATCCATGAATGGCATCCTGCTTCAGGTAGTACTTCTCAACATGGTGCTTCTCATTTCTAAACGTGTATTTGCCATCGCGCATACGGCACACAAAAGGACTTAGCTTAGCTCCCTGAAACATAGGTTTGAGGTTTTTCTTTGCATCTCCCACGCTTTTATAAGCATACACTGCATTCACTATTTTATCGTCACGCTTCAAGCAGAATGAATTCAACAAGGCACCAAACGCATAAATTTCTGCCTGTGTGCCCGTAAAAAATTCTTTCAACATAATTCTTTCTTCACCTGCATTTCCTGCAACTGAAACTTCAAAAGACATAAGTTATTAGTTTTATAAATGAAGTAAATAAAAGACAACAGATAATACGCAATAAAGGTTCAAACTTAACCAACTAAATAATACGGAGCATCACTTTATGCTATTCTCTTCTTTTATAAGACGATTTAAGTAATCGTTATAGTCAGGTATGCTGGCCTGGTACTCACCGTGCATATACGGTGAGGTCAGGATAAAATCGGCTGTGGCTTCACAACAAGCCATGGGTATATTCCATACTACACCAAGGCGCAGGAGGGCTTTTACATCACTATCATGCGGTTGCGCTTCCATTGGGTCCCAAAAGAATATCATCATATCTATAGCACCACCTGCTATCATGGCCCCCATCTGCTGGTCGCCACCTAAAGGGCCACTCAGCATTTGCCGAACAGGGACATCCAAAGCTTCTTCCAATAGCCGCCCAGTAGTGCCGGTTGCGATCAGTTCATGCCTTGCTAATATGGCTTTATTCTTTACAGCCCAGTTTATCAGTTCTTGCTTTTTATGGTCGTGTGCCACCATGGCAATGCGCTTGTGCGTGCGTAAAATTTTAACAGCCATTCCTTTGCTTTTAGTGGTTAAAATTAAATGACCTGCCTGTTAGTTGTGCAGGCAATAGATTGTTTTTAAAATAATGGCTCACAAAGCCCAGGATTTTTATTCATGCGTATTTAACTTCTATTTATAAGGCATGATACCTTACAATGAAGTGTAATATCAAATTTAAGCAGGTTAACAGCAATTAATTATGAGTAGCCCGTTACTGGTATACAGCTTAGGTATAGCTTTAGTAGCGCTTTACCCGGCAGGAGATATAGCGGAAATAAAGCTTAGATTAAGTATAAGTTAGGTATAAGTTAGGTATAACTTAAGTATAACTTAGGTATAACACCGGGTGTTCAAGGATGGAAAGGAGGAGGTTGAATAGTTAGCAGGAGGTTGCTACTTAATACATTGTTACATAATTATATTTTAGTTTAGAACAAGTCTATTGGGGTGCTGTGAACACAGCAGATGTTTTAAGTATAATCTCTTACAGATAGTTCTTTCTTTTACCTTTTTTCTTGATAAAAAAGGTAACCAAAAAATCAAGCAAACCTGATCGCTCCGCGCATTTATCTCGTTATTGTTTGTTTTTTAATGGACTCGATGAGACTTCGTGTTTGCCGGGCCAGCGCCGCCCCATTGCCTGAGGTGCAGCTTTATTACTGGGTGGTACTGTTGGGCTAACATGGTGCTACTTGCTAACTGACAGGTGTTTGATGATTAGGTTGGTTGCCTTTGGCCTTACACTTAGAACAGCGGAGGCATACTTAGCAGAGATTGGAAAGGTGGATACGTAGCTTATTGCAGGCTAAGTGGTTGCTGCTTCTTAGTGTGAATGTTTTGGGATGGTTAGCTCTCAATTGTAATGCACATATGTTTGGTAGCTCTTATTTATAAACTTAGTTCGGTAACAGTGTACTTAATAGAAATTTGGATAAAAGGCATATTGCATATACAATATTCTCCTGAAACTTATATATTTGAATAACATATTATTATCAAGTTGTTATGCCAGGCGATTCTTCCCATATTTACATCAATGCAGGCGGCATTGATAAAAACACGTATGATGCTATTGTTATTGGCAGCGGTATTAGCGGAGGCTGGGCCGCCAAAGAGTTGTGCGACCGTGGTTTAAAGACGCTCATGCTCGAGCGTGGTGAGAATGTAGTACATATCAAAGATTATCCAACAGCCACTAAAGCCCCTGGGAGTTTCCGCATCATTTAAGGATCCCATTAAAAACGGAAGAAGAAAACCCCGTTGTAAAGAGATGTTATGCCTTCACCGAAGCGACTCAACATTTCTTTGTAAAAGATAACGAGCATCCTTACATACAGGAGAAGCCATATGATTGGATCCGCGGCTACCAGGTAGGTGGCAAGTCCCTGCTTTGGGCGCGGCAAACACAGCGCTGGAGCAAGTACGACTTTGAAGGTCCTGCCCGTGATGGCTATGCAGTGGATTGGCCAATCCGCTACGAAGACATTGCGCCCTGGTACTCGCACGTGGAAGCATTTGCAGGCATCAGCGGCAATAAAGATGGCGTGGATACATTGCCTGATGGTGAGTTTTTGCCTCCCTGGGAAATGAATGTGGTAGAAAAAGCGTTAACAGAAAAAATCAAAACGAATTATAAAGACCGCTTTGTTGTACAAGGACGCTGTGCACACCTTACCCAGCCTAAAGAAGTGCATATACAGCAAGGTCGTACTCAATGCCAGGCACGCAGCCTTTGCGAGCGTGGCTGCCCGTTTGGCGGATACTTTAGTTCCAATGCTTCTACTATTCCCTGGGCTTTAAAAACAGGTAATCTGACCATTCAGCCTGGCAGCGTAGTACACTCTATTATTTACGATGATAAAAAAGGAAAAGCTACCGGTGTTCGCGTGATAGATGCGCATACTAAAAAAGCAACCGAGTATTATGCAAAGGTGATCTTTGTAAATGCAGCCTGCCTCAACAGTAATCTCATTTTACTTAATTCTACTTCCTCCCGCTTTCCTAATGGCTTGGGTAACGATAATGGTTTACTGGGTAAATATGTTGCTTTTCACAACTATCGCGGCACTGTAGGCGCCACATATGATGGACCTGCAGACAGCTATTATTACGGGCGCAGACCAACCCAGCCCATGATGCCCAACTTCCGCAATGTACACAAGCAGGAAACTGACTTTCTGCGTGGCTATATGGTGTTTTTTGGTGCAGGCAGAGGTCGTGCTTATGCCGATGGGATTGGCGGTGAATATAAGGATGCTATCAGCGAAGCAGGCGATTGGTATGTAAGCATTATGATGCAGGGGGAGACCATTCCAAAAGAAACAAATCATGTGCGTTTAAGCAAAGACAAGGTAGATGCATGGGGTATTCCGCAATTGATCACCTCTGTTGATTACGATGATAATGATGTAAAAAGCATGAATGACTTTTTAACTGTTGCACAGGAAATGTTTGATAAAGCAGGCTGCAAAAACATCCAGCCAAATGACAGTCACCAGGCACCCGGACTGGATATACATGAAATGGGGGGCTGCCGTATGGGAAAAGATCCTAAAACATCCTTGCTTAACGCACATAATCAATTCCATAATTGCAGCAATGTATTTGTAACAGATGGTGCCTGCATGGCGAGCACCAGCACGCAAAATCCATCACTTACCTTTATGGCATTAACAGCAAGGGCTGCTAATTATGCAGTGGATGAGCTGAAGAAGGGGAACATATGACGGAGATTTGGGGTGATTATTGGGATATAAGGGATTAAAAATGATATTGCTGATTTGATTTAAGGTTCGGAGCTTTTAAGGAGTTCCGAACCTTGGCTTTATGGTTATACTACCTCTGTGCTACTTTGGATCTTTGTGCCTCTGTAGTTTAAAAGTCCTCATCCCCTCGCAATCGCATTAATCATTCCCTTAAAGATAAAACCATGAAAAGGCAGCACACTGTACCAATACAATCGTCCTAGCACCCCCAACGGTCTGAAAGTTGCCGTTTGTGTTAACTCATTATCGTCATTTATCTTAAACTCCAGCCATGCTTCACCAGGCAGTTTCATTTCTGCATATAAGAGCAACCGTTTTTCTTCCCGGCTTGCCAGCAGTACGCGCCAAAAATCCAACGCTTCGCCTGCTTTGATATCTGTATCACTCCTACGTCCTCTGCGCATGCCTACACCACCAACCAGTTGGTCTAAAAAACCACGTAGTTCCCACAACCAGTTGCCATAGTACCAGCCATTCTTCCCTCCTATGCTCCATATTTTGTCTAATGAGCGTTGACTATTGCTTAACCGCCTGCTGCGAACATCTTTAAAACACCCGTTCACCGGTACTTCTATATAATGAGAGATGCCATGCACAATAATATTGCTTGTTTGTGCATCTTTCCAGCTTGAGATAACCTGGTTTTGCTCTATTTTATCAAAAGCAAGCTGTATAGCTGTATTATAGTCAATCAGTGTAATGCCGAGTATTTGGGCTAAGTTATTCGGCTTGCATACCACTTCTGTTTTCATACTGTTCACTAAGTTCTGAGCCAATGGAAACGAAGTAGCAGTTACAAAATACAACCAGTAAGAGGAAATTTTGGGTGTCATCACCGGCACTACAAATATGCGCCGCTTTAGTCCCCTTATCTTAGCAAAATTCAGCAGCATCTCTTTATAATTCAATATATCCGGACCGCCAATATCATAGCTCTTATTGTATGTTTCTACGTTCCCGATCACACCACTCAAAAACTCTAAAATATTACGGATTGCTATAGGTTGGCATTTAGTCTTCAACCATATTGGCGTGATCATGACAGGGAGCTTCTCTACCAAATCCCGAATGATCTCAAACGATGCACTACCCGAGCCTACTATAATGCCAGCCCTCAGTGTAGTAAGCGCATACTTAGCATTCGATAGGATCATTTCTACATTCCTGCGCGATGATAAATGCTTTGATAGTTGACTTTCGTTCACAATACCGCTTAAATAGATCACCTGCTTAGCATTGGTTTCCTGTATCCGCTGCTTAAAGTTGCCGGCACACTCCATTTCCATCTTCTCGAAATTGCCAGTGGATGTAGCCATAGAGTGAATGAGATAATAAGCCACATCTATATCCTCCGGGATAGCCTTCAGGCTCTCCATACGCAGGAAGTCAGCCTCGATTACCGATACTTTACCAATTGGATATTTATACTTAAACCGGTTTTTATCTCTTGCGCAGCATACTACTTCATGCCCGTATTCAAGCAATACAGGCAGTAACCGTTGGGCAATGTACCCTGTAACACCGGTAAGCAATATCTTCATGTTGGCATCTTTTGCAGGTTATACAATATATGCTTTTTGACCACCTTTACCATAACAAATAATATATACGAAATATATCCAAATACCGGAGAAAAGAAGCTCTAAATATTTAACTTAAAGAATATCAATAACGTAAACATGTTTTCCTACAAACCATAAATCAGCTATATTTAGTAAACAAAACAGGGCAGGCAAAATATTATTGTTGTTATGAAAATCAGTACCACCCGATTAGAAACATTCAGTGATGGGGTTATTGCTATTATTATTACCATTATGGTTATAGAAATTAAACTGCCTAATCTTACCCGGGAAAGTACCAGTGCAGAAACCATTAATAAATTACTGCTGCTTGTTCCTTACCTGGTTTCCTACGCCTTCAGTTTTATGATGGTAGGAATATTCTGGACCAATCATCACCATATGTTTCACCTGCTCAGGCATACAGATGAGCAGTTGCTCTGGCAAAACTTTTTATTCCTGTTCTTGCTGAGTTTGATTCCCTTTGCAACATTTATAGTGGGCGCCAACCCGTTCATCCCTATATCTGCCATAATATATGGTATTGTAATGTTGCTTACCAACTCCGCATTCCTGCTAATGCGCCATTACAGCCTCCGCAAAGATCTGGTGCACAAAGACAAGAACAGAGAATTAACGGCCAAGATTTTCAGTGTGTCTTTGAAGGCAAGAACCAAAGCCTTAATTGGCACCATCATGTATATGATTGCTATTCCTTTGGCGTATGTAAATGTTTATGTCGCCTATATCTGCTATACCATTCCTCCCATTATTTTCTTTATACCCGACGGTATAGATGATGAAAAGCTGGCTGAAAAAGTAGCGGAGAAGAATGCATGATGAAGATTGGAAAAAAGACAGTGGAGTGAGCTTTATATAAAAAAACGTAGAATGAGCAAAGGAGATACGGCTCAGATACGGAGGAGAGGTGCCAGGATAACAGTCCACAGATAAGAGATGACAGACAGGCTTCAATGTACTTTTGATAAGGAGAAGCCAAGGTTTACCATAGCCCCCCATGAACTATCCATGGCTTTAGCATGAGTTTACTATGACTTTGGTAGGGAGGGAGTATAGAGGAACATAGGTTTTAGTACAGTAGTACGTGCTGGCAACTACTCTTTAACAAATGCTATTGGCAGATCATCTTTTTCAGATGAATAACGGATGTAAGCCTGTATTTAACAATAGAGGTTATTGACATTGAATTGATTATTACCCTTATATCTAATGGGCAGAATACTTAACCAGTTAGTGATAATATGAAAGAGCATGATAAGGCGATAGACTATTATATAAAAGCATTGGTAACTAGTAAAGAGAATTATGAAGAAAAAAACGTATATATTCCGATAAGATGTATATTTTTGGAGCAGTTTCTTTCAGTAAGGAACAATATAAAAAGGCAATGGAATACTATAAAAAGACGCTATCAGCAGGCAAAAAAGCTTATGGTAAAGAGCATATAAATATTGCTGTATACCAATAATTATAATCGGGTCAACTTATAAAGTAACAACGATTGATCCTGCAATTTTTAGTTATGAACTACCACTTGATACATAGCTACCTAAGTAAATCTAAGAAATGTATGTTCTGGGATAGAAAGCCAGGTACTGCAAAAGTCACTTATTATTTTATCTGATTTGGGTAACGAGGAACTGACCAGACTATAGTAAAATGACAATCCATTCGTATCTCCTTCTTTGAGAAACCTCTTAACAACTTCTCTGATTAATTTCAAAATAAATACAGTTTGTATATTAGTTAATAATAGTAGACAAATTCATACCAGATTCTTATGAGAATAATATCATTTCCTGCTCTTCATGAAGTACCAAACCCATATTTATCTCTGCTCTACTCTGAAGTTCAGAATATTAAGGGTGAGGAGTGCATTTATCAATTTTCTTTAAAGAACATTCTCCGTCGAAGATATAATATCGTACATGTGCATTGGCCTGAAAGTACGGGGCTAAATAAGGGGTTCATTAAAGCTTTAATGTATTTTATTGGATTTAATTTATCGATGCTTTTTATGAAAATAAAAGGTGCTAAAGTTGTATGGACTGTACATAATTTGAGCCCTCATGAAAAGAGATGGCCTTTGATGCAAAAATTGCATTTCTTTATTTTCTCTCATTTGGTTGATGGATTTATTGTAATGAATAGCTTTACAAAAGATACTATAGAGGAGTTATATCCTGCTTTAAAGAAGAGAAAACACGCATATATAAGACACGGACATTATAAAGATCATTATGAAAATAACAGTAATCAACTTACTGCCCGTGCTAAGTTGCATATCAATGAAAGTGCTATTTTAGGATTGTTTTTTGGGAATATAAAAGCTTATAAGGGTATTGAACAATTAATAAAAGTTTTTCAGGAGTTAAATTGCGAATCCTTCCAGTTGATTATTGTGGGAGCAATAAGTAAAGGAAATGAAGCATATGGCGAAGAAATAAGAAATCAAATTACATCTTCTAATATAAATTTGATTATTCAGTTTGTACCTGATAAAGATGTACAGACTTATTTAAATGCAGCCGATCTGGTCATCTTACCATTTAAAGGTATTCTCAATTCAGGGAGTGCTTTGTTAGCTTTATCTTTCAATAAACCTGTTCTACTTCCTTCTACTGCAGCTATTAGAGAAATTGCCGATGAATATGAAAATGGCTGGGTACATACCTATGATGTTTTAGATAAAAAGGTATTGAAAGATACCATGCTGGAGTCAGTAAAGAAAAGAAATCGGGTTCTTGATATGAGTAATAGAGATTGGAGGCTGCTAGCTCAACAAACAATTAACTTTTATGAAGAGGTAAGTAATGCCTAAACAAACTAAAGCTGAGGATTGGTGTAAATGCTAAAGATATCTGAATAATGGCACAGTTGATTTCCATAATGAAAGGGTGTAGTTTGTGCTGCCGGGTTCTTAAGCTGAGACAACCAAAATAGCGAAATGACACAGAAGAGGCATAGCTTGCCACTATAATAATCACAGGCGGACTACACAACCTGCATTCTCGTTTGACGTCTCTTTGAGAGCCCGTTGCTGAGTTCATGATGTGGGTTGGAAAATAGTTTAATGGTAGCGTTGTCGTGTCTACCCTATTAAGGTTGAACTAACCCAGTTGCAAATACCAGCGTCAGCCTATGTATTGTAGATCCAAACTACTCTCTCACAGCCATCTCAATTACTGAAGGATGTGCCGCATCATGCAAAATAGTAATACGCTCTTTCTTATAATCACTGTCCTCTGCCGTAGGTATATTCATAAACTGTTGCGGGTTCCTATCCACCAACGGGAACCAACTGCTTTGTACCTGTATCATAATGTGGTGCCCTTTCAAAAAAGTGTGCGCTACATCATTCAACACAAGCTTTACCTGGGTAGGTTTGTTTGGCACAAATGGTTCAGCCTTAACAAAGCTATTCCTGAATTTACCCCTCAATACTTCTGCTCTCACCAGTTGTTGGGTATTATTACTATCAGGTAATACATCTATCACTTTCACCACAATGTCAGCATCTGTACCACTCAGGCTTACATACAGATTGGCAGTTATGGGACCAAGTACAGTCATATCTTTTTCTAACACATCACTTTGATAATACACTACATCATTTCGTTTAGCTGCAAAGCTTTGATCGGCTGCCATGTACTCATTAAGGCGGTCATCGCTACGTTTGTTAATATAAGGCACAGGATTAGCCGGGTCTGAAACATATTCATCCTTTCCTTTCACAGCGCCTTTTTGCAATAACAACTGATGATTATTATTCAACCACCAGGTAGCACTTGTCAAGTCTTTAGGTGGCCATGTATCAAATGTCTCCCATTGGTTGCTACCTGTTACAAAGATGGTTGCCTCACCTGCATTGAAGTCTATATTTCCTTTCAGGTAATGGCTGAAGAATTTAAATTCTAATTGCTGAAACTTTGTATTCAAATCCTGACCAAAACTATAGCCTGCAAAACGTTCCCATCTGCGCGCTTCCCAGGCTCCATGCGTCCACGGACGCCATTACGAGAAAGTTTTGATTGTTAGGGTTTTGTTGCTCAATAGCTTTGTATGTATTCAATGCACCAAACATATCTTCCGCATCAAACCAACCACCTACTTCAAGGGTAGCAGGCTTTACATCTTTCAGGTGCGGACGAATATTTCTTGCCTGCCAATATTCATCTTTAGTGTTATGCTCCAGATATTCATTCCATATTTTGGCCTTATTATGAAAATACAGATCATTGAAGTGGTGGAGTGCGCCTGTCTTTAAATAAAAATCATACACATCAGTAATGTTGAGCGTAGAATCTACAGGTGGATTTTCTTCTCTTGGTCCACTCCTCGGCGCATCAAAAAAGTTCTCGAAACTAAAGTTATCCATCAGGAAGAAAGCACCCCGGTGGTACGCATCATCTCCTTCAAACTCATCTGTTACAGGAGCCTGGGGCGATACAGCTTTAATAGCCGGATGTGCATCTGGCAAAGAAGCAGACGCATAAAAGCCCGGATAAGAAATACCATAAATACCCACCTTACCATTATTATGGCTGATGTTCTTCAGCAGCCAATCCACTGTATCATATGTATCGCTGCTTTCGTCCACCTGCGTACTGTCTTTCTTATTATCAATAGCAGGCGTCATCTCTTTAAATTGCCCTTCACTCATATGTCTTCCACGTACATCCTGGTAAACAAAGATGTACTGATCTCGGAGGAACAACCGGTTAGGACCAAGGCGCACCTTATAATTATTTTCTCCATAAGGGGCTACCGAATAAGGTGTACGCTGTAGTAAAAAAGGATATTGTTGTGTAGTGTCTTTAGGAATATAAATACTGGTAAACAACTTCACACCATCACGCATTGCAATGCGGGTTTCTTTCTTAGTATAATGATCCCGTATATACGCTGAATCTTCGGCAAAAGACTGAGCAAAAGCCTCTAAACCAAGTAAAATGGAGCAAATAACTAACAGGTATTTCATGCTGCTAAAGATAACAACCTATAGAGAAAAATATAAAGACTATCTGGGAATACATTATTCCTTCTCTTACATTTGACTCCATGAACACACCCCTACAGGCAATACATCATATAGCTATCATTTGCTCCAATTACGAAACTTCAAAACGTTTCTATACCGAAGTATTAGGATTGAGTATCATTCGGGAAGTCTACCGGGAAAGCCGGCAATCCTACAAGCTCGATCTGGCTATTGGCGACCACTACGTAATAGAATTGTTTTCCTTTCCGCAACCACCCCAACGTCCTTCCAAACCAGAAGCCCAGGGATTAAGACACCTCGCTTTTGCTGTAGCCAACTTAGATGCTGCTGTTCAGCACCTCAACTCTAAAGGAGTGGAAACAGAACCCATAAGGGTGGATGAATACACCGGTAAACGTTTTACCTTCTTCCAGGATCCTGATGTACTGCCGTTGGAGCTATACGAAGTTTAATGAAGCCATCCAAGTAATTATCTGACAAATACAGGTTCCCTTTTCATTTCTATATAAAGGGACCTTGGTAAGATTGTTGAACAGTTCTTTCCCTGGCAATAGTTATTAAAGCAATTGATAATCAATAATAAATTATCTTATTGTAAACTGAACGAAAATTCACAACCTTGGAAATATACAATCTTATTACTATCATAGTAATAATAACTGCTGTTTTTGGCTATATCAACTTTAGATTTATAAAGTTGCCGTCTACTATTGGCATTATGCTTATATCAGTAATTACCTCTTTAATAGTGATTGGCATAGGCTATTTACATCCTACACTCTTCCATAATGTTAAATTTATAATCAGGAATATCAACTTTTACACTGCACTCATGCAGGTGATGCTTGGCTTTTTGTTGTTTGCTGGTTCTATGCACATTGATATAAAAAAACTTCAGAAAGAAAGAGCTTCAGTCATCACTTTCGCTACAGTTGGGGTTATACTCTCTACTTTCATTATTGGCATACTGATGTATCTGGTAACCGGCTGGTTCGGTATCCAAATTGATTTTCTTCCTTGTCTACTCTTTGGTGCTTTAATTTCTCCAACCGACCCAATTGCAGTATTAGGTATCCTCAAACAGGCCAACATCCCCCAATCGCTCGAAACGAAAATAACAGGCGAGAGTTTATTTAATGATGGTGTTGCTGTAGTAGTGTTTACTACTATCACTGAAGTAATGAGAATTGGTATTAGCAATGTATCTGCAGGCAGCATAATCTTGCTTTTTTTAAAAGAAGCGTGCGGCGGTGTTGCTTTTGGATTACTGTTGGGGTACACAGGTTTTTTAGCACTAAAATCCATAGATAATTACACCATTGAAGTATTGATTACACTGGCAATAGTGATGGGAGGCTATTCCCTCGCCAATTACCTGCACATCAGTGGTCCGCTGGCTATTGTAGCCGCAGGTATTGTAACCGGCAATCAAAGTCTCGAATATGGCACATCAGATATTACACGTGATTATATGACTAAGTTTTGGGAGATGATTGATGAGGTAATGAATGCCATATTGTTCTTATTGATTGGCTTTGAAATGCTTGTGATTCCTTTTACCAAATCACTGGTATGGTTAGGCTGTGCAGCCATACTTATTGTATTAGCTGCGCGCTTCCTCTCTGTAGCACTGCCTATAGCAATATTAAAACAAAGAAGGGCCTTCGAAAGAAATGCTATCGCTATATTAACCTGGGGCGGCCTACGGGGCGGTATTTCTGTAGCATTGGCATTATCGCTACCGTATAATGAGACTAACCGTGTGTTTGTATCAGTAACGTACTTTGTTGTTTTATTTTCCATATTGGTGCAAGGCTTAACAATTGGCAAAGTTGTAAAAAGGCTTGCTGCATAATAGGCGAATATCCTGCTACAATCAATTTAATATCACTACCCGGGTTATTGCACTACTCTCCTATCCTTACGTCCTTCTGCTTAATCATCATACTATTTCTAATATCATCAGATAATATTCAGCGGGTAGTCATTAGCAGGTAGTCACCTGCATGTATTTTTTGGGTAAAAAATTACCTGCTTCCTCCGTACCTCCTCCGTATCTGAGCCGTATCAAAGCCGTTCATCCTACGTCTTATTCTGTGTAAGTGGGGGTAAAAAATAGGGGTAAAGAGTAGTCTTTGTATCAGAGCCGGTATGCACAGAGAGATAGTGTAAATATACAGGTGAAGTTGCTTGGCAAATCTATTTAACTGTTCCCTCTCATGATTTTCTATGATGAATACAACAAGGTATTAGTATAAGCATAGTATTACAGAATACTGAATGTAGTGAAATCCCAAACCATTAACTATAAACTTGTAAGCTCTTCTCCTTCTGTCAACTGTCATCTGTCATCTTACTCCCCACCTGGTGAAGGAAATATTTTGAATGGACATCAATCACACTGAACAACTCCAGTTCTGTTTCCTTACCACGAAGTGTTACAGCAGCTATCCTTTCCCATTGGAAGCCATTCATTTGTTGGAGCCTGTTCATAAGAATGCCGGAAATAAGGCAGTTCCGCTGATATTTATTGCATTCATTCTGAATTCTTGATGTCGTATTTAGCACATCACCATTATATACGATCTCCCTTTTCAGATCACCTATCTGGGCACTTACCACTTTTCCAAAATGCAGCCCAGCCTTAAACTCCGGCTTTACTCCAAATTCCTTGATGTAATTATCACCGTTGCTGACAAGGCTTTCCTGGAACATGAAAAAAGCCTTCAGGCAATTCGAATTCTCAAGGCCATGCCCCATCTCCCATGTAAGAATTACCTCGTCGCCAACATATTGGTAGATTTCTGCTTTTGTTTGAAGTACCGGTTGTGAAATCTCGTGGAAGAGCTCATTCAGTAATGTGTAGAACCGTACATGCCCCAGTTGCTCTGCAATCGTTGTTGATGATTTCATATCAAGGAACATGAAGATACGTTCCTCCTCCCTGGGTTTATGGTATTTGCCAAGAATGAACTTCCATAAAATTCCTTCTCCAAGCAGATGGTTGATTTGCAGGAGGAATATAACCATACCGTAAATTATAAGCGTATAAACTACTAATACCAGGTGTTCCAGAGATACCAGGTAGGGCGGCAGTTCACTCATTTTACTCCCTGCAAACAAACCGATTATGATTGTTAAGACAACAGTAACTACGTAAATAATGGCGGTGTACAATACAGTTTTGAATAGGAGAATTTTTGTAAATGACCATTGCCGGAAGTGCATTTCAGCTAATGGAAGCAGAAATAACTCCAGCAGGCAAAAGACTAAGCCTAAGGGGAATCCAATCAACACACTATTATAATCGAGGTAGTTTGCGTTAATGAGTTGATACATCACCCCGGCAAGGCATGTAAATAAGCAGATCAATGCCGAAGTTTTGAACTTTCTAACAAGGTTAGGTTGCATATGGGGAAAATTATATAATTAGAAAATTATCATATCCTCCAGAGGTATCCATTCTCTTTGCTATAAAACTATCCAGCTTAAGGTTCTGACTATTGTTCAAAGTGCTTGCAATGTGGCGGCATTGGCAGCCCTAAATCCTATTTAGGTTTTAAAGCTAAACAAATTATTCTATCATTCACAGCTGTTAGCTCATCCAATATTTTGTACAGCACATGTTATCCTAACTTATTATCTGGATGAAGATACCCATTACAGAATAGTGGATGTAGTGAAATCCCAAACCATTAACTATAAACTTGTAAGTGCTTCTCCTTCTGTCATCTATCATCCGCCAATTTTCATCCTGAGTTGAAATGCACTTTTATTTACACTTCAATTCCAACTTAATACTGTCAAGCTGCTCTTGTAAAATTTCTGTTTGAAATGGAGTTGAAACAATTGAATCACCATTAGCCACTGGCATAAAGAACTTTCTTTTACTCCCTTTCGTTATATTTAAAAGTATTAATGAGGCGAAAGTTGTATCCCCTATAACTTGTTCTTTATTTGCTTCAATATAGGAGATTTGCTCACATGGAGTTGTAGTATTAATGAAGTGTACAACTTCTGATAGATTATTCAGGTCTAATGCCGTACTCATTTTCCTGGAACTGCTACAACTGGTTGTATAAGTAAAACCTATAAATAAAAACAGTAAAGCCTTTAAAGTCATTGATAATAGGTTTAAATCAATTGCAATGTTCTGCATTCCCATACATCTTGTTTTCTATTGGCTGAGCATATATGCTACAGTCGTTACTGCAGCAAACTAAGTACGTTGTCTATTAAATTACTTCAGATTTCTGCGGGGCTGTTTCTGTCCCGGCTGGAGCCACTACTTCTAAACGTATTAAGTAAGCCATGTACTACACCCCACCTTCCGTTTCCCTTAAGTAAGGGTACGCAGTCTGCCACCCGATGCCGAAGGCTACGCCCCAAACACTACTGTATCCATCACTTTACACCCGCACTCTTGTTAGCCAAACACTACACTCAGTAATAAAGATGCACCTTAGGCAATGTGGAGGCGCTGGCCCGGCAAACACGAAGTCTCATCGAGTCCATTAAAAAACAAACAATAACGAGATAAACTCGCGGAGCGATCGGGTTTGCCTTGAACTATCGAAGCGATCTCATGAATACCATTGAATAAACATTGATTCATTCATATTTTTTGGTTACTTTTTGATCAAGCAAAAAGTAACAAACAACCACTTGCTGTCAGCAAGTACACCTACAATAACTAAACTGTATCCAGCATTTAAAACAGGTTGCACTATCCTAAATGTATTTAGTTGACACTGTACTAAGTACCCTGTTACATAAATTATAAAAGTTTCGGTTAAATATCCTACTGATCTAACCTGCAATGAGCTACGTATCCACCTTTCCAATCGCTGCTAAGTATGCCTCCGCTGTTCTAAGTGTAAGGCCAAAGGCAACCAACCTTATCATCAACTACCTGTCACATAACAAGTAGCACCATGTTAGCCCAACAGAACATACAACCATGATGCTGCACTTAAGGCAATGGGGCGGCGCTGGCCTGCACGAGCGATCACTGAGCGAATAGGAAGCATCTCAGAAGATGCACGGAACGATCATGCCGTGCTTGAACTTTTTTGTTTCTTTTTTCTTTCAAGAGAAAAAAGAAAGACTAGATCTATCTGTAAAAACTTGTACTTAAAACATCTGCTGTGTTCACAGCACCCAAATAGACTTGTTCTAAACTAAAACATAGTTATGTAACACTGTACTAAGTATTGTCCGCATACTTATATTCATTATTAAATTTAATTCCATTGTTGTATAATCACACAGACATCTGTTTTATCTCTCAAAGCAAATTCTTTAGCCCCCCAGGGTCGAAGTGTAATGGTCTTTAAATTTGGATGCAGGAATTGCGGATGTGTCTGGGCAACTTTAGCATAAGCATCTTCAATGTTGTCCGTGTGAAGTCTTATTTCCGGTCGGTCTTTGTCAGCAAATTCTTTATTTTGAAACAGGAATACAGACAACATATCCTTTTGAACTACACAACATGGATTTTCCGAATCAAAATCACTGTAGCCAACACTAAACTCTAAGCAGTCAACAAAAAGATTAAGTCCATCTTGAAGGTCTTCATAGAAAACGTTAGGAACCAATTTTGTAAATTTCATAAAATGTTTTCTTTTCGATTATATAAGGCTGTAAAAAAGTCACAATAATATTATCGTAAAATGGAAAGAAATTAAACCAAACCTTTACCTTGTTTACTCAAAACGTGCTGCTGTTTTCTTCTCCGTATGTCTCCTTCAATGGCTTCATGTTGTAACTGTTACAAAGCACCGGTGAAATCATTGTTAGTAGTTGTCGTTTTTCCGTTAATCCCTTGCGGCATTTCGTTTTAGTTGTTGTTCGGTCCACTCGTAGTATCGTTTATCCTTGAAGTCAAACCATATTTGCCTGTGCTCGCCTGAGTTGTCAATTACAAACTTAAATTCTTTAAACGGATGTTTTTTACTTAACGCATTATATAGTTTGCTTTGCAGCCTTTTATCGGATACTTGATCAGCAAAATCTTCCATTACTTGAAAAGAGTCCCTGCTTTCCATTGCTTCTACTTCGCAATAGTCCATAAAATGCTCATCTAGCTTATCAAGTTGGTCCTGCCAGGCTGAAGTATCAATATCGTAAAGCTTTAACTCATTTGGCACAAAAACCAATTCGCCTGTTTGCTTGTGGTAAAAGGCTCTGAAGCCCAGCCCCAGTTGTCCAGCAATTTCTTTGATCTGTTGTTTCGTAAATGTCGGCATATTATGTTGAACTGTTAACAGATATAAATCTAATGCATTTCTCACTCGATTTCGATGCGTTTGTGAATTGTTTCGTGTTGAAACGTTGTCATGTTCATACAGGTATTAGCCCAGTGCACCTCGAAGTAAATGATAAAGGCATACCCTGCCAACTGCTCTGCCGATACAACAGATGCCTGCAAACTGGTATTTATACTATTTTCTGTTGGGTAGTATTATATGCACTCCCCAAAACTTACAGCTCATTACCGGCAACTGGCAACCGGTAACTGGTATCATGCTACCTATTTAAATCTGGTATTATTAACAGATACCTGCCTGAATCGGGGTACTAAAGCAAGCCTCCTTCTCTCCTTCCCCATGCTAAAGTCATAGTAAAGCCATACTAAAGTCATGGATAGTTCATGGAAAGTGGTGCTAAACCTTGGCTCTTCCATATTAAAGATAAATCAGAGCCTATCTATCATCTCTCATCTTTCAACTAGCATCTTGGTACCTCCTCCTTATCTAAGCCGTATCTGAGCCGTATATCCTACGTTCATCTTACGTTCATCCTTCGATCATCCTACGTCTTTGTTATTATAGTTGGGGTTAAAAGCAGGGGTTAAAAAGTGGTCTACGACAGCAGTTAGTGTCATCATTTGTATATAGAAACATCACTCACCTTTTATATTATGTGCCCAACCTATGCCCCTATGATCCTATGTGGTGAAGAGGCTGTAAATATACGTTGGTGCTATTTCTCCTTAATCTTAATTCGTAAATCTTATATCGTAAATCAAACTCCACACCTGCCTGGCCGACAGGCAAGGTCGTACATCGTACATCTAACATCGTATATTCTCAATAATATAGTACCGAAAATTATTACTTTACAATAATCCATCTCATCAAATCTTTACATACGTTTGCACATACAGTTTTCACAAACAATTATTTCTACGATTCTATGCTAATGAAATCATTCTTTCGTTTGATGCTTGTCCTTTTATCTGCAGCTATATTAGATAGTTGCAACCACAGAGAAGGCGAGCCAAGAGTACTGGTATTTACAAAAACAGCCGGTTTCCATCACAGTTCTATCCCCAATGGTGTGGACGCCATTATAAAACTCGGGGCTCAGAACCACTTCCAGGTAGACACTACTTCCGATGCTTCCATGATCACGGAAGATACCCTGAAGAAATATTCAGCCCTTGTATTTATGCATACTACCGGCAATTTATTGAATGCACAAGAGCAGTCCGATCTGGAGCGCTACATACAGGCGGGTGGCGGCTTTGTAGGCATACATGCCGCTGCCGATGCCAATTACGACTGGCACTGGTATGGCAGGCTGGTAGGCGGTTACTTCAATGGGCACCCTCAGCAGCAGGAGGCGGTACTCCATGTAGTGGACAAAGACACTACGATGACCGGCAACATACCTGCTGAATGGAAAAGAAAAGACGAATGGTATAACTATAAAAGCCTGGACAGCGACCTGCACGTGCTGGTAACCATTGATGAAAAAGTCCTATACCGGCGGTACCAACGGTGCTAACCACCCCATGGCATGGTACCACGACTTTGATGGTGGACGTTCCTGGTACACCGAACTGGGACATACCGAAGAGTCGTTCACCGACCCTGCTTATCTAAGCCATATTATGGCTGGTATCAGGTATGCAATGGGTGATAACAAGGCACTCAACTATTCCAAAGCCACCACCTTAAGAGCACCCGAGGAAGATCGCTTTACCAAAACACAACTGGTGCAGGCTACCTTCTTCGAACCTACCGAAATGGCTATTCTGCCCAGCCTGGATATTTTGGTAGCTCAACGCCGCGGCGAACTGATGTTGTATAAAAGCAACACCAACAGCGTAAAGCAGGCAGGCTTTTTCGATGTGTATTACAAAACACAGCATACACCGGGCGTTAACTCCGAAGAAGGGTTGCTGGGCATCCAGGCTGACCCCGACTTTGCGCACAATCACTATGTGTACATCTACTATAGCCCGATGGACTCTTCAGTAGACCGCTTGTCAAGGTTTACATTCGAAAATGACACTTTAGATCATAAGACCAGAGAAAGTGGTTTTGGAGGTAAAAACTACACGCGAAATTTGTTGTCATACCGGCGGTTCTATTGCTTTCGGTAAAGATGATGAGTTGTTCCTTTCTGCCGGCGACAACTCCACGCCATTTGATGAACCAGGTAATCCTCCCTACAATACACACTCTTATGGTCCATTGGATGACCGTCCCGGGCATGAACAATTTGATTCACGCCGTGGTGCCGGTAATACCAATGATTTAAGAGGAAAGATCCTGCGTATCAAGATCAATAAAGACGGTACCTATGGCATTCCTGAAGGTAACCTGTTCCCTAAAGGCACTGATAAAACCCGCCCTGAGATCTATGTAATGGGTGACCGTAATCCATACCGTATCTCAGTAGATAAGAAGAATGGCTATTTGTATTGGGGCGAAGTAGGTCCGGATGCACGTGCCGATAGCATGGATACCCGTGGCCCCCGCGGTTATGACGAGTTAAACCAGGCAAAGAAAGCAGGCAATTTTGGCTGGCCTTACTTTGTAGGCAACAACTATCCTTATCATGAGTACGATTATGCTACAGGTAAGTCAGGACCTGCATTTGACCCGCAGCACCCGGTAAACAATTCCCGCAATAATACCGGCTTGCAAGATCTGCCAGCATTGAGCCCTGCTTTCATCTGGTATCCTTATGATGAATCTGCCGAGTTCCCCTCCGTAGGAAGTGGTGGCAGAACCGCGATGGCAGGTCCTGCATATTATTCCGATATGTATCCGGAGAAAACACGTTATCCTGATTACTACAATAAAAAGGTTTTTATCTACGAATGGATGCGCGGCTGGATAAAGGCGGTATCACTCACGCCCAACGGAGACTTTGACAGGCTGGAGCCCTTTATGGAACATACTAAATTTAATGAACCTATAGATATGGAGATGGGACCCGATGGCAGGCTGTACATACTGGAGTATGGCAGTGGCTGGTTCCAGAGAAACCAGGATGCGGGGCTGGCGCGTATTGATTACAATAGTGGCAACCGTCCGCCGGTAATTGCTGCGGTACAGGTTGATAAAACAGCCGGTGCGCTGCCCTTTAAAGGAAAAGCCACTGCAGAGGTAAAAGATCCCGATCATGATCCAGTCACTTACAAATGGACATTGGGTAATGGCAATGTGGTAGAGACTAAAACTCCATCTGTAGATTTCAACTTCACCACAGCAGGGGATTACAATATACAGTTAGAAGCAAAAGATGATAAAGGTGCAACCACTAAGAGTAATGTGGTATCGGTATATGCGGGTAATGAAATACCAGATGTAGCCATCCAGCTTGGTGGTAACAAATCCTTCTACCTGCCAGGAAAACCGGTGCCATATAGCGTTAAAGTACAGGATAAAGGTGCCCAAAATGCTGCCAACCTGTATGTATCAGCCAACTTTGTAGAAGGCTTTGACCGTGCAGGAAACAACAATATGGGCATGGGCAATACGATGGCGGGCAAGAACCTGGCGTTCTCTATGGATTGTAAGACCTGCCACAAAGAAGCAGAAAAATCTATTGGCCCCGCTTTCATACAGGTAGCTCAGAAGTATGATAAAGACCCGAACGCCATGAACTACCTGATCAACAAAATAAAGAAAGGCGGCGCCGGTGTATGGGGCGACCAGGCCATGCCTGCACACCCCAATACCTCAGATGCTGATTTGAAAACAATTGTCACCTATGTATTGTCTTTAAGCAAGAAAGAGACGATCCAGAAGTCCTTACCTTCTTCCGGCACTGTTACCCCACCGGCTGATGCAAAGGGCAGCCAGACGCTGGTAATTGCTGCCAGTTATACCAATACACCTGCCAGCAATCTGAAGGCACTTACCGGTAGCAAGATAATTGCACTGCCAAGCAGTACAGTCAGGTTTACGGGTAAAGAGAAATTGCAGGGCTTTACAACTTTCAATTACAACAGTAATCAGATGATGATCCTGCCGAAACAAAAAGGATGGTTTGCCATGGATAGTATTGACCTGAGTGGGGTATCTGCTATCAACTTGGTGGGTGGCTACCAAAAGACCTTCCCAACTGATTATACGGTGGAGGTAAGAGAGGATAATGAAAACGGTAAAGTGCTTGGTACCGGTACATTAGCCCCCGATAAGACCGGAGGAGGAGGCGCGAAAAGTAGCCTTCCAATGAATACAGCGTCAGCGCACCTTACTGTACAGCCTGTAACAGATGGAGCTTTCCATACCTTGTACTTTGTATTTACACCAAAGACAAATAATGCAGAAGGCACCGGAGCTATTATGAACGTACAGTTTAGGTAAGCCTAAGTATATACGTAACCGAGGCTGTCTCAAATCAGAGACAGCCTCTTTTTATTAATATACCTGATAAGAAGTATATTCGTTTAAGCAATTCTCAGCGCTTTCATTTTACTTTTAATACAGTCTCAGTGTAACAACCATAAGAAGAGTATATGCAGTACAACACAGATAACAGGCGGCAACACTTATTTCTCCCTCCCTTCGTATTATGCACAATTGTTGCTGTCTTGTCTTGCCATACGGCACATAAGGATATGCTTACACAAGAAAAGGATACAAAGACGAATAGCGGGGCTTTGTCGAATGACAGCATTCTGGCCCCAGGGGCAAAGTTGCAGCTTATTTCAGACCAGTTCTCTTTTACCGAAGGTGCATCAGCAGATAAAGAAGGTAATGTATTCTTTACCGACCAGCCCAATAATAAAATATGGAAGTACAGTACCGATGGAAAGCTTTCTGTTTTCATGGATAAAACAGGCCGGTCGAACGGGATGTACTTTGATAAAAATGACAACTTAGTTACCTGTGCTGATGAGCATGACCAATTGTGGTCTATTGCAAAGGATGGTAAGGTAACTGTGTTGGTGACAGATTTTAAAGGACACAGACTTAATGGTCCAAACGATTTGTGGATAGATCCAAATGGTGGTATGTACTTAACCGATCCTTACTACCAGCGCGACTATTGGGATAGAACACAACCTGATCCGGGACTGGGCGGACAGTATGTTTACTATTTACATCCGGATAGCAAGACACTGTCTGTTACAGACAGCACCTTAAAACAGCCCAATGGCGTTGTAGGCACACCCGATGGCAAGCATTTATTTGTAGTAGATATTGGTGCACAATTGATATACAAATATGATATCAATAAAGATGGCACGTTAAGTAACCGCCAGTTGTTTGTAAAGCAACTGGCGGATGGGATAACCTTAGATAACAGGGGAAATCTCTACTGCGCCGGCAACGGTATTACTGTATTTAACAGAGAGGGTAAACAAATTGCTCATATTGACGTACCTGAAAAGTGGACTGCTAACCTTTGCTTTGGAGGTAAGAACAAGGATACTTTATTCATAACGGCATCCAAATCGTTGTATACCCTTCCTACGCTTGCAAAGGGTGTGGAGTAATTGTTTACCGCTAAGGCACGAAGACGCAAAGAGATTTATTTTGATCTTTAAGAAGAAGGGTTTTATACAAGAAAAGGTTCTGGTTGTTTGAAAAGACCAGAACCTTTTTTATTATACAAATCTCTTTGGTGCTATTGCAAGCGTGGGATAGATGTCTATAACCTGTCAGGTTCTTGAACCAAGCAGATTAGATTGTTATAGCAATAAAAAAGGTTCCGGATTGTCAATCTTCCGGAACCTTTTACTTGTATTTTCTGTTCTTATTAGAATTACACTTTAATACAACTCTGCGTCTTTGCGACTTAGGGGTAAAAGCTATTAGCTACCTTGTACATCACCGCTGATCTCCAGAATCACAGGCTGAGCGTACTTGGCGAACTTTACAGTTACCTTTTTCTCAAAATGACCTTCGTTGGCGGCATTGTAAGTTACTTTAATAGCGGACTCTTTTCCAGCCATGACAGGTGTTTTTGGATATTCAGGGGTAGTGCATCCGCACTCGGCAGTAGCTACCTCTATAATAAGGGGCTTACCAGTAGCGTTGGTAAACTTAAACTCGGTGGTTACCGGAACGTCCTTCTTTATTTTACCAAAAGAGTGCTTCAATTCCTGAAACTTTACAGGAGCATCCTGTGCAAAGGAAAGGGTAGCGCAAGCCATAAAAGCTATCAGCAATAGATATTTCATAACTACAGTTTTAAAGATTATTTACTGCCGGATGGCTTTAACTGTCCTACTGCACCATTTGCGGGAGCAGCATTATCAGGTGTTTCAAATGTTTCACCATGGAACTTAATCTGCTTGCTCATGCCATTGGTTAAGAACACCGTTACGTACTTGGAGAATTGACCTTTGGTCATACCATTAAAACCAACCTTGATTTTAAATGTTTGCCCCGGAGCATAAGGACCAGGTTCCCATTTTGGAGTGGTGCAACCACAACCAGCCTGTACGTTTAAGAGTTTTACACTGTCGCTGCTGAGGTTCTTAAGGGTTACTTCGTATTCAACGGGTTTTCCGAAGGGTATTTTACCCAAGTCATGGTCTACATCTGATATCTCAACCACTTTAGCGAAATCCTGTTGCTGAGTTGCAGCAGAGTTGGTGGTAGCCGGTGCTGTTTGCGCATGAGCGAACGAAACAAGACCAAGCGCGCACACAGCAACAAAAATTTTTTTCATACTTCTAGATTTTGTAATGCAATATATTTCAAAATTGGGATGCGTGAAACTATTGCGGTGTAAGAATTTTGATTTACTAACAAATTTTTAGGCATTTGAGACAAGGATAGAGGGCTAAAGGTTTAATGGAAGCAGGAATTTTATGTACGATGTGAGGGTGTTTCTCATGAATTGCCCAGATGAGTACAAATGAAATGAGTTACCAGTTACTGGTTTCCAGATACCGGTATGTATAACTTTAAAAAGGGAGTATACAGGACGGTACTTAGGAGTACAGTAGGAGAAGATATGGAGAAGATCAGGTATAACTTAGGTATATGTTAGGTATAACTTAAGTATAACTTAGGTATAACCCGGTATTATCCAGTAGTGGGAATAGACGCATCTCCTAATTTTTATCGTGTGCTTGACAGTTTAATAAGGTGGGTTATATTGAATAGCCGAACTTAAAAAGTTAATAAATAAAAGCAGCAGGTAATGTTACCTCCTTTATAGAGCCAGCGGAATATAGATTTTACAGGTACTCTGTAGCATTATAGTCTGCTAGCAGTGGAATAACTCATCTGATGGCAGAAGTGCACCTGGAGTAACCACCGCAATGTCCCATGGCTCACGCAGCACATGGAGCTTTTGATGGAGACCTTGCGGAGAAGAGAGGAAGATAGGAAGGAGCGGCTGCTTTGGATTACTTGTCTTATTTAGCACATGCTATTCTGTATATCTTTGGTTTTAATTTGAGCTAACAGATTCAACAATGAAGTCGGCTGAAATTGCTTCCATAAAACTTTAAAGACAGAATGAATTCTAAAATAATTATGACAGCAAGTGCTATAATACTTGCTATAATCGGACTAACTCTTATTTTTCTTACAGATGAACTATTGGTTTACCTTAATATCAGCGCCTCAAATACTTTGCAGTTATTCATTCAGATCCTGGGGGCTCTATATTTTGCATTTGCACTGCTGAACTGGATGGCTAAAGGAAGTATTATAGGTGGTATTTACAACAGACCTATAGCAATAGCCAACTTTGCACATTTCTTTATTGGCGGAATCACCCTGATAAAAGGACTAATGAAAAATACAAGTCTGCCTGCTGTTATTTGGGTATTAGCCAGTATATATTTAGTGTTTATGATACTGTTTGGAATGATATTCATGCGCAATCCGGCGGAGATAAAGCGCTAAGGCTGTGTAAGTTGATACACTGCGTGTATACATGGAGGATGACTAAAAAGATGCTCTACTATTTTCATTAGGATGGCACCGCATCATACAGGTTTGGAAAAAAAGTAGTTGATATACTATCTTGTGACTGTAAACCATTATTCAACGGAGTTGCCTAAAAGAAGTGAAAGACCTACTGCATAAAGCTGTTCTATGTTATAGCAACTTGTAAAACGCCTGAAACCAATAACCTAATATGGGACTATCCGACATTAAGAAGGAGCTTAAAAAACTTGAAAAGGATACACTTATTGACCTGATAGCTGATTTATATAAAAAGAATAAAGCAGTTAAGGAGTTATTTGACTATTATTTAAACCCCAATGAGCAGGAACTGTTTGAAAAGTACCGGACGAAAGTATATGAAGCATTTTACCCTAAACGAGGCTTCGGATTTAATCTTAAAGAAGGGAAAGCAGCAATCAGCGACTTTAAAAAGTTTGGACCTTCGCCCAAACGGGTGGCTGACCTGATGCTGGTTTATGTGGAGTCAGGTGTACAATTCACTAAAGACTATGGCGACATTGACGAAAACTTTTATAATAGTTTAGAGTCAACCTATGATGCTGCGCTGACACTTATTAAAAAAGAGAACCTGCTTGGAAAGTTTATGTACCGGGCTGGTGAAATTGTCAGGAAAACAGAAGGTATGGGCTGGGGGTTTCCCTACGCTCTATCGGATACTTATTCTGAATTTTATGCAGATTATTCGGGGGGGATGGACGACGAAGAGGAATGATAGCAAATAAACCACTGTCAGTTATCAATGTCGAGCAGGAATAATCTGGGTCATGAGATGTTACTTCAGCAAGCAACTGAACGTAAGTTGTTATTTTAAAGGAAGAGCATTATGATAACTTTTACTACAGCATACACAGAGGAAGATTTAATCGGTATTCTCCATTTACAAAGAGCTAACCTCTCCATAAACTTATCTGTAAACGAAATTGCAAGCCAGGGTTTTGTAACAGTAACACATACCTATGAACAACTTTCAAAACTCAATGACCGAGAAAAACACATTACTGCAAAAAACAATGATAGCGTAATTGGTTATTTGCTGGCTATGACACAACAATCACGGTACGATTTTCCGATCTTAATTCCAATGTTTGAAGTGTTTGATAAAACACTTTATAAAAACAAAACCATTAAAGACTACAACTATATTGTTGTGGGACAGGTTTGTATAGACAAGTCATTCAGAGGGCAGGGTATTCTTGATAAATGCTACGATACTTACAAAAGTTTTTATGGCAGCAAATACGATTTCGCTATTACCGAAATAGCAAAAACAAATAACCGCTCTCTTAATGCACATAAACGAATAGGCTTTAAAGAAATCAAAACATACACATCCAACAACATAGATTGGATAATAGTTGTTTGGGACTGGCAAAACTGTTCCTAACACAGGTGTATGATGGATAATTATTTCTTTTTGATAAATAATCTTTTATATAGCAAATGTAAAACGGCTTTGCATTTAGCTCATCATAGCAGCTTGTAAGACTACAGTGGAAGTAAAAGGGAGTTGAGGCAGTAAAGAATGTTGCTGTACTTATAAAAGACATTGCAGCAGTTGATGTACAATACGATCAACTGCTGCAATGTTTTTTAGCTACTGTATGTAGATGTTATTTGATAATTGCAGGGAATGAAACCAGAAAGCTATTATAAGCCATGAGCGATGAGCCAAATACATAATTGGGCTAACCGATTAAATATTATCAATAGCTTTTATTATAATTGCCAACTTCTTCCAACGCATCATCTTCTACTCTGGCGATAATTAGCTTTTTATCGTCTTCCAGATTGACAACCCAGATATCCCGATTGTCTTCTTTTACATTGATTGCCTGCTTAATATCATAGTCCACATAATTGGATTTTATTAGCCTCCGGATGTCTTTGGGCAGATTGGTTTCATGCCCATAACCGATCTGGTAAATGAGAGCACCATTCTTTTTGAATAAAGCTCTGTTGTTCATATCTCCCGTAATGAACTCTACAAGATAATCTTTATTAAGCCTGTACCAGGTTGGGCTGACTGCATCTTTGAAATAAGTCTGAAATGCATTAGAAACCTTTTGGCTTACATTAGCTGAAGAAGTTACAGTAACATCAGGTAGTGTTTTAATACCATTTTGCTGAGCCTGCACATTGCCTGCAAATAGCAGCAGGAATAAACCACCACATAGTCCAAAAAATGATAACCGTTTCATGGTTTTTAGTTTAAAAGGTGAATAAAGGAACTTGCTATACCATTGTTGTTACTGTTGAACATGAAATAACAGCTATAAGAGATGATAAGTACTTGCGAGACCGGCAAGGAGATAAACTGTAATTAGGGCATAAGGGAAGTTCTTGACGCACCTGTGATCCAGGTGCATCTAATAGTTCCTCCAGTTCTGTTTTCTGCTGGTTGTTGTAATATGCTTGTTTATGACAGTAGCCTTTGTACTAATCATTATGCCTGAGATCTAACGTAACTTTTGTCATTTCAAACAAGTCTTTACCGCAGGAACGAACGACTGCTTGCTAAAAACGGTTCATTTCATTATGGCTTATTTAAGCACTTGCCACTTTGTACATAACTGCTCTTCTTGCCGGCTTTGAAGAGCAACTATGCTATATACTCTGCTCTTTCATTAATCTATGCGAAAATTACATTGCCTTTTGTGCAACGACTATATAATAAATACTAAAGAGCAGAATAATTGTGTAGGTGGTAAATTGGGTAGATATGTGGTTGTACGGATAAGCTGTGAGCTTTGAGCCATGAGCTGCGAGAAGAAATAGTGTGCTACCCGATTGGAAAATGATGATGAAAAAGACCAGCACAGGCATAAAAAATTGAGAGGCAACTTATTACAGACATTTGTGGATGAATATTTTTGTAAAATGAAATAGTAAAGTTTAAAAACTCAACCATTATGAAAGAGTTCTTCAAAGAATTGTTTGAATATACCCATCAGTGCAATACAGCATTGATTGACGCTTTCCATGAACACCCGGGTAAGCTTTCGGAAAAGTCAGTACAGTTGTTGAACCATATTCTAAGTGTTCATCACATTTGGAATAGCAGAATTACAGCAGCACATAGCGAGTTTAAGCCCTGGGATATCCACTCTCCTACTACATATACGGATATTGATAACGACAATTTTGATTCATCTATCGGGATTATTGATTCGTTTGATTTAGATACATCCATCCGATACGCCAATTTCAAAGGGCAACCATTTGAGAATACGGTGAAGGATATTTTATTTCATATCATTAACCACTCTACCTATCACAGGGGGCAGATCGCAATGGAATTCAGGAATAGCAATATAGAGCCTTTACTAACGGAATATATTTTTTATAAAAGGTAGAGTGTATAAGCTGCAAGCCTAAAGTGACAAGCTGTAAGTAAAATACTGTGAGCTTTGAGTGCGAACTTAAAGCATATTCAGATAGGTAGCCAGCTTGCAGAGAAGCTTCCAGCCACCAAAGGTGAGTAAGGCGGGTATGGCGTATCCTGGATGGACATTGGGAGTTCATTAGGAGGAAATAGGGAGGAAATTAGGTATAACTTAAGTATAAGTTAGGTATAAGTTAAGTATAACTCTGCCATTTCTAAGCTCGGGAAGGGGAGTTTAGATGGTATAAGGGATGTGCCCGTACCGTCGCATTAGCAATTGGGTTCATTTAATATTCTCTTACAAAACATACGAGCATGGGAAAGAGTGAACACTATTGTCATATTTGATAATAGTGTTCACTCTCCCTATACTCCCACCTATTCAACGCATAACCGTAACCCGCAGGTAAGTGGCAGGAATAGATGTGGTATTCTCTGATGTGCTCTTGTTCTGACTGTTAAACAATACTTCTAACTCATGCTGCAGATTGGCAGCCTTGCCGTTCTTGCCGACTGCTTCAAATGCATTCATGGTTGGTCCATAAAAGTTTTTGAATACAGAAACAAATTCAGAAGGTGAGTAAGGAGCATTAAATGTGTAAGTATCCCGGGTGAAGGATATATTTTCTTTAGGAATGCCAGCATTACCAAAACGCTCAATTACATTGTTCTCGATACCCCAAGTCATTGGACTGATAAAGCCTTCCGGTGGCGGTGGCGTGTAGGCAGAACTTATTTTTAATATTTGCGCTACAAGGGTTGGATCGCCCGGTATCCAATTGCCCATGACTATGCGTCCACCCGGGCGGGTAACACGTACCATTTCCCTGGCTACATCAAACGGCTTTGGTGCAAACATGGCACCGAAGATGCTCACAACAAGATCAAATGATTCATCTTTCAGTTCCTGCAAATCAGTTGCATCCCCTACCTGGAATGTACAGTTTGTAAGTCCTTCCTCTTTTGCGCGGACGTTTCCGGCCTCTACAAGGTTTCCCGCAATATCCACCGCTAAAACATTGGCTCCAAGCTTTGCTTCGGGTATGGCAGTGGTGCCATCACCGGAACCAAGATCGAGCACATCAAGACCTTTAGTGATATCCAGATTTGCTACTAACGCTTCACCGCTTTCACGCATAGTTTCGGCGATGCGGGTGAAATCGCCTTTTTCCCATAATACTTTGTTAGGATTCATGTTTATTGATTTATATAGTTAAAATAAAAGTTCCGGCAAAAAGCTGACTGACCTTGCAAGTGTTTTGTGTTCATAGCAAGGTATTCAGTAGTCGATTATTTACGAATGCAAAACTATAGCTAGACTGAAGGGAGGGCTTTGCTGTAGAGTCCTAAGATTTGACTGTAAAGTTCAAACTTTTACTTTTTGCTTTATGGCTGAAGGTGTCATACCAAAATAACTACGGAAAGCACGGCTGAAATGGCATTATTTTCAAAGCCACTTTCAATTTATTTGTGCTGCCCGCTACCTAGCCATAATAATCCATTTATGATTAACTTATTCTGTGCAGCACTGCTAAATGTAGAAGAAAGTTGTTGATTAGTGTGATGCTCATAATCCATATCATTATGCCCCATATTAAGGTATAGCATCTTATATTTGGTATTGGTCCATACAACAGGGTAGTAACCACTGTGCCATATCTCATTGGGTTTTGGCCCGGTACCTAAGGGGAAACTGGAGGTATCAATTGAGGCAAGTATTTTTATATCAGGATCAGTACGTAAATCATTTTGCCAGCTATACCACTCATTAGGTGCGGTGGTGAATGTTTTAGCCAGGTGCCGGGTTGCAGGATGGGTATTGTCTTCCACCCTTAGTATAGCCTGAGTAGGTCGCCATGTATTACTCTTGTACTCCCCTGCTCCCAGGAATGTATCGTGATACCAATCCCAATTCTGCGGGTATGCTGAAGGGGTAAGAGCAAATGCTGAAAAATGGAAGCCCATCCATGCACCACCTCCTTCCATATATTTTTCGAAAGCTATTCTTTGTGGTAAAGAATCAGGACGTGTATCTAAAAAGATAACTACCTGGTATTGCTTTAGAAAAGAATCATTCAAATTATTCCAGTTGTTGGTAGAGTCGTAAGTAAAATGATATTTCGCTGCCATCTTAGGAAACCATTGATTGGCTTCGTGTACAAAGCTGATGTGCGCCAGGTCTTGTTTGGCAGTGTAAAAAGCAATGACTTTAAACTTGTTTGCAGGCTGCTTTTGCGCAGCGGCAGAAAAGAGCACAGCGCAGCAAATGCTAAGTAAAATTGTCTTAATGGTACTATCTCTCATTGGAGTTAGAAGTAAATTATGGGATCTTATAAATTAGAATAGTAGATTAAACTTGTATAGCACGCTCCAATCTTTTCTTACCACTCCGGCAGTTCCGTCAGCTCCTTCACTCCCCCACCCTCTACCTGCCACCCCCAGGTATAGCTGCCATTTGTAATGATTAGATAGGCACAAGAAAATGCCATATTGTATCGCACTATCTGCATCAACACTTGCTCACTCAAGGGCACGCTCATTTCCTTACACTCTATGATCATCCACGGCTGCGCCTCTTTATATACCACGATGTCGCAGCGTTTCCGCAGTTCGCCCAGTTGTATTTCTTTCTCTACAGCTAGTAATGGAGCCGGGTATTTTTTTACCTGCAGTAAATACTGCATCATGTTTTGCCGCACCCACTCTTCCGGTGTAAGGCGCACCCATTTTTTTCGTACAGGATCAAAAATATACTCCTTCCCTTCCTGCAGTTGAATGTTATAATCGTATGAAGGAAATTGGATAGCCTGCATGAGAACAAAGCTAAACTTTGAGAGGCAGTATATTTGCAGAATTTATTTTGAGGTGATACCGCAAAGACGCGAAGACGCAAAGGTATTTTACAAATAATACTAATTTCAATCAGGCAACAAGCCTTCCCAGCTCAAGGCTCATAGCTCGCAGCTTTTTACTTGTAGCGTAAGGCTTGTAGCTTATACCATGTATTACTTAGTGCCTTAGCGCTTTCGTGGCAAAAAAAGAAAAGATGAAAACAAAAGAAGAAATAGTACACAACTGGTTACCCCGATATACCGGGCAACCATTAGAACATTTTGGGGAATACATTTTACTAACCAATTTTAGCAACTACATTCAAATGTTTGCAGAATGGAATGAGGTAGAGGTAAAAGGCAAAGACCGTCCCTATCAGTCTGCCACGGCAGGCGGCATTACCATCATCAATTTCGGGATGGGTAGTGCCGGTGCTGCTACTATTATGGATTTACTATCTGCAATTAACCCTAAAGCTGTATTGTTCTTAGGTAAATGTGGCGGACTGAAGAAGCGCAATAAATTGGGGGATCTTATTTTACCTATTGCCGCTATCCGTGGTGAAGGTACCAGCAATGATTACTTCCCACCCGAAGTTCCGGCACTGCCTGCCTTTGCTCTGCAAAAAGCCATTTCTACCACCATCCGCGAATATGAGGTGGACTATTGGACAGGTACGGTATATACTACCAACCGCCGTATTTGGGAGCATGATGATAAGTTTAAAAATTATCTCCGTAGCGTCCGTGCATATGCAATTGATATGGAAACAGCTACCATTTTTACCGTTGGTTTCTACAATAAAATACCTACTGGGGCACTCCTGCTGGTAAGCGACCAGCCGATGGAACCCGAAGGTGTGAAAACGGAGGAAAGCGATAAGATGATTACCGCCTACTATGTAGAACGGCATTTAAAAATTGGTATTGATTCACTTAAGCAGCTTATCAATAACCGGCTTACAGTAAGGCATTTGAAGTTTGAGTAAGAGTAATAAGATAGCGCCCCGCAGCAAAATTGCAGGGCACTCTCAGTATGTGGAAATTGGGCGGCAGTTCCATCAAGATATACTCACCTCGAAACAGACCACCTATAAAGAGAGTTTCCTTTGCCTTGTATCTGTTATTCCTTTGATAACTAATCCTTAACAGTTGTCCTCTTTCTTCTTGGTATGGTTTTTTCAATCTACTTTATATAAACTATTTATTATGCCTGCACAAGATCCTAATAATAAAAATAGCGTCGTTAATGGTGTAAATGAAAACAGCTACGACGAAGACAATAAAGTAACTAATACCGACAATCCCGTACGTGAGGGTCAGGAAAACAGTTCTATCTTGTCAGACGAAGCTCCTGTAGGGGATGCTCAATTTACTAAGCTGACAGAATATGATGATCATCCGCGCGAGCAGCAAGAGTTTGTAGATGATGATAAAGTAAACTATAAACCGGAAGATTAACAGGCAAGGAACAAGATTGAAGAGATAAGATTCAAAGTTTAAAGGATAAGGATTAAGACTAAGTAAACAAAGCGCAAGCACAAGATACAAGTTTTAAAAGGAGGTATGGGCACTTTGGCTCAGTGGAAAGAGATATAAGTGGGAAAAGTAAGCTGCTGCATCCATTTTTATTTTTCATTTCTCTAAAACAAAATAATTATGCTTTGGCAAGGCAGAAGAGAAAGCGATAACGTAGAAGACCGCAGGGGTATAGGTGGACGTGGAATGGCTGTAGGTGGCGGAATAGGCACAATGGTTATTGCTTTGATCGTTTATTTATTGGGTGGTAATCCCAATCAGGTGCTAAATACGAATTCAGCACAACAAGCACCAACACAACAAGCAGCACCGGCTAACGACCAAACAACCCATTTCGTAAGGACTGTAATGGCAGATACAGAGGACATATGGAGTCAATTGTTTAGTAAAATGGGACGCCAATATGAAGATCCGCATCTTGTATTATTTAGCGGCGTTACCGAAAGCGCCTGTGGTAATGCCTCTCAGGCTACTGGTCCGTTTTACTGTCCCGGCGATTCTAAAGTGTACTTAGATGCTTCTTTTTTTGAAGAGTTGCAGAACCGTTTTGGTGCCGAAGGGGGCGACTTTGCCGATGCGTATGTGATCGCTCACGAAGTAGGGCACCATGTACAGCATTTATTGGGCATTACCGATAAAGTGGATGCACAGCGTGGCAGAGTCAGCGAAACAGAACAAAATGCACTCTCCGTACGGCTGGAGTTGCAGGCTGATTTCTTTGCCGGTGTGTGGGCACATTATGAAGCACAGCAAAAAGCAGCCAATGATCCTAACAGAAGCGTAATACAGGAAGGTGATATAGAAAAAGCTTTAAATGCAGCCAGCACCATCGGTGACGATAGACTACAGAAAGAATCACAAGGTTATGTAGTGCCTGATGCTTTTACACATGGCACTTCCGCACAGCGGGTACGGTGGTTTAAAAAAGGATTTGATACAGGGGATATTAACCAGGGAGATACATTTAATGCTACAGATTTGTAGATTTAGCTCTATTAATGGCACCTGTTTATATCTTTAGCGGGACTGGGTACAACATAGATAGTATCCAGTTCCAAACCTTATTACCTTAATAACACGCTCTAACACCACACAACTCCAAACCTTATTACATTATTTACTTCTACACTTTAGTATTTCATTTCCTTTATTTACTAATCATACATCATCTTTGCCGCTATGGCTTCTTTACAATTTCAATTACAGCAACAGATACAAATTCCAAAGCAAGAACAGGCAAGATCACAACCGATCATGGCAGAAATTCTTACGCCCATATTTATGCCGGTTGGCACAGTGGGCAGTGTAAAAGCAGTTACGCAACAACAATTGCATGAAGATGTAAAAGCTCAGATCATTCTGGGCAATACTTATCATTTGTACTTGCGCCCTGGCACTGGAAATAATGGAAGCAGCAGGAGGACTTCATAAATTTAATGGGATGGGATAAACCTATACTTACCGACAGTGGCGGCTACCAGGTTTTTTCATTGGCAGCAACAGGAAACTGACAGAAGAAGGTGCCATTGTTTCAAAGCCATATTGATGGCAGCAGACACTTGTTTACGCCTGAAAAGGTAATGGATATTCAAAGCAGTCATTGGCGGCGATATCATCATGGCTTTTGATGAATGCCCGCCGGAGCCCAGTGAATATGATTATGCAAAAAGATCGCATGGAACTTACACATCGCTGGCTCGACAGGTGCTTTGAACGGTTTAATGAAACAACAGATCAATATGGCTACACACAAAATTTATTTCCCATTGTGCAAGGTGGCACTTATCAAAGATCTGACGGAAGCATCCTGTGAATACATTGCTTCCAAAGAAGCTACAGGCAATGCTATTGGCGGCTTAAGTGTTGGCGAGCCGACAGAAAAGATGTATGAGATTACGTGAATTGTGCTGCGATAATCTGCCATACGATAAGCCGCGTTACTTAATGGGCGTTGGCACACCCTGGAATATTTTGGAATGCATTGCTTTGGGTGTTGATATGTTTGATTGTGTAATGCCAACCCGTAATGGCCGCAATGCAATGTTGTTTACCAGCAATGGCGTAATAAATATTGATCAATAAAAAATGGGAGAAAGATTTTTCACCGATTGATGATGGAATTGATTGCGAAGTAAGCAACTATTACAGCAAAGCATATTTGCGGCACTTATTTAAAAGCAAAAGAAATATTAGGATTGCAAATTGCCAGCATTCACAACCTTGCTTTTTATCTATGGCTGGTAGGTGAGGCACGGCGCCATATTGAAGCCGGTGACTTTATGAGCTGGAAAAATACAATGGTCCCTATATTGAAACAACGCCTCTAACCATCTTTCACATTAGACCAACAGGTTTATAACTAATTTTGAAGCAATGAAAAAACTTGTGAATAGAGAATTGCCTATAATAAATAAGTGATTTATACTTACCCCGACAACTCACCATTCACAATTCACCATTCACAATTGACAATGAAAATACTCGACTGGTATATTATTAAAAATTTCCTGGTTACTTTTTTCTTCTCCATTTTTCTGTTTACAGTTATTGCTGTAGTAGTTGATGTAAGCGAGAAGACGGACGATTTTGTAAAGTCTGGCTTAACTTTTATGCAGATTGTCAACCAGTATTATATTCCATTCATCCCCCACATCATTGCTTTATTGTTCCCGCTGTTTGTATTTATCGCAGTTATCTTTTTTACATCCAAACTGGCAGGGCGTAGTGAGATTATCGCAATACTTGCCGGTGGCGTTACTTATCGCCGCCTCATGCTGCCATATTTTATTGGTGGTTTATTGCTGGCGGGTTTATTATTAGTTTCTAACGCATACGTTATACCACAAGCCGAAGTAAAAAGATTGGTATTTGAGGCAACATACATTGATAATAATTCACCATCAGATGCGGTGTTTTCCAACCGGCAGGTAAACAGGTATTTCCGTGTTGACTCCTTTACTTATGCAGGAGTTATCAACTACGATACGCTTACAAAGCGTGGTGGACCTTTTTTCATGCATACAATAAAAAACAACCAACTGGTGTACAATATGCGTGCGGGGACCATGCAATGGGATACAGCTACTAAGAAATGGCGGTTGGAAACTGTATATGAGCGTACCATCAACGGACTAAAGGAAAAAGTCACCAGTGAGCCCAAAAAAGAAATGAACTTTAACTTTCGTCCCATAGACCTCAACAATGATTATCATACAAAGGACGTGCTCACCAGCCCTGAATTGAGTAAGTACATAGTACAACAGGAACGTCGCGGTGCTGAGGGAATTAATGAGCTAAAGATTGAAAATTACCGTCGTATGGCTACACCGGTAGCCGTTATTCTCCTTACCCTTATTGGAGCAATGGTAGCAGGGCGTAAAGTCCGTGGTGGTAGCGGTGTACACCTCGCTTTTGGCTTTGTTACTGCCGCTGCATTCATCATAATGGACCGTTTTTCTACTATTTTCTCTACCAAGGGCAACCTGCCGCCTTATATAGCTGCCTGGATACCCAATCTGGTGTTCGTGTTTGTAGCAATGTATATTTATAAGAAAGCGCCGAAGTAATTAAAAGCCTTAAAATAGTTGAATTCCAGCTATATAACACTATGCTGCGGAGAAGCAGGTCTCCAAGCACCATTATCGTTCCAATCGGCTTCCGTTAACTGCTTTATACCATACATGCTTTACCTAAAGCCCACAGTTCATATCCGGCAACTTGCAACCGGTAACTGGTATCAGGCTACCTGTTTGAATCTGGTATAAATAGGGCATAAAGCCCTGCCTTCTCCCTACCTGAGCCATACTAAAGCCATGGTAAAGTCATGGATAGTTCATGAGAAGCCATAGTAAAGACCTGCTTCCTTCCTATAAATGCTATACATATCCCTCTTCCTGAATTCTAAACCTTACCTTTTTGTCCAAACTCCTAATCCTGAGAACGCGTGAACCCGTAAACTCGTGAACTTGTAAACTTCCTTGCTTTCTCAGTATCTAAGCCCTACCTCAGTCATATCTAAGCCGTATCTGAGCCGTATATCCTTCGATGATCCTACGTTTTTTTTCAATATTCAGGTGGTAATTAATGATTATAAGAAGTATCCTTTAGCAGCTCAGGAAGTGCAGGTGTGTAAATATATTATAACATAATAATAATTGTACTTACAATCCTCGTTCTTCTCTAAAGAAAAAAGTAAATCTATGCTCATCTGGTAGTTAATGTGCTTAACAATTACAACCGGAATTCACAATTTTTGCATAATCATAATTCCGGCGCTTTATTGGATATACTCTCTGTTATTTATCTTGCAGTATTTTTAATGAATGTGACGTATGACAGATTTGGAACATTTTAATCCTAATGCACCTGGTAATCCTAACAATAACATCTTTGGCCTTCCCTTTACCGAAGAAGAAGCCAAAGTAATCATACTCCCTGTACCATGGGAAGTAACAGTAAGTTCCGGTGCAGGCACTTCGCGGAGTTCGGAACCACTACTGAAGGCCGCTTTACAGGTAGACCTTTTCGACTTCAATGTACCTAATGGCTGGAAAGCAGGGTTTTTTATGCGCGAAATGAATCGAAAGATATTAATGAAAAGCGATTACCTCCGCAAGGAAGCCGAGTTGTACATTGATTATATGACTAAAGGCAATGATGTTGGGCAAAATAAATTTATCAGTAAAAGCCTGAGAGAGATAAATGAAGGAAGTGAATTCCTGAACACCTGGGTATATGAGCAGACAAAGGAACTGCTATATGCAAACAAGCTGGTTGGCTTGCTGGGTGGCGATCATAGCATTCCTTTAGGATATATAAAAGCCCTGGCAGAAAAGCATGGTGAATTTGGCATTCTGCAAATAGATGCGCACTGCGATTTACGGAAAGCATACGAAGCCTTTACTTACTCGCATGCCTCCATTATGTATAATGTATTAAAAGAAGTGCAGGAAGTATCTCGCCTGGTGCAAATAGGTATTCGCGACTTGTGTGAGGAAGAATGGACCCGGGTTCAGGAAAGCGATAACCGGATTATCATTTACCTCGACCAGCAAGTGAAAGAGCGTATGTATGAAGGTGAACACTGGAAAGAGATTGCTGATGAAATCATTAGTCAATTGCCCGATAAAGTGTATATATCCTTTGATATTGACGGTCTTGATCCCAAACTGTGCCCCAATACCGGCACTCCTGTACCTGGAGGCTTTGATGCCCCACAGGTAGTATATCTCTTTAATAAAATGGTAGAACAAGGGAAGCAGATCATTGGCTTCGACCTGGTAGAAATAGGCAGTGGCGAAGGTTGCATAGATGCCAATGTAGGTGCCAGGTTATTATGGCGACTTTGTAACCTTTTGGTAAAATGCGAGCATATGAATGAAGTGCCGGAAAAGATGGCAGAGCTGAAGTAACTTGCTTTCATTTTAAAGTTTAGAGTAGAGAATAAGATATGAGCAGGTACAACTATGTTATTACAGTGAAGCAGTCGGATTATAAAAGTGCTAATGCAGTTAGCACGTTAATGCTGATGCTGGCATTAGCTGTATTTATTTATACTGCATGGACTCACTGGTCATCCAGGACATACCATAATGCAGCGATTTTGTACGCTGTCTTAAGCTCCTTCATAACAGTTTGGTGTATCTATTCCCTTGTATTTGCTCCCCGGCTGAAACGTGTACCATACTACCGGTTAGCCTTGGCAGCAGCAGCAATTGGCTGGTTTGTAGAGCCATTAAATAATTATTGGATGGGCGCTCTATATGCATTAGGAGTCTTAATAGAAAGGCAGGTAAAGTTTCCTGCAGAAATTGGAGTAGACGACTCGGGTATCACCTTCAATAGCCTGCCCTCCAAATCATACAAATGGCATGAAATTAATAACATGCTTTTGAAAGACGATATTATCACAATTGATTTCAAGAATAATAAAATTTATCAAAAAGAAACAGAAGCAGATGTAAGCGCCTTCACTTGAAAAAGAGTTTAATGCGTATTGCAGTGTAAAACTAAGCGAAGCGGTCATTGCTCCTGTAAGCTAATTATCATGTCTTTTACACAATCACCATATTTATTGTACTCCGATGGCAAAGGCAGCATCTTTGAAGATGAAACACTCTTTGCCGTTGGACGCGCCGGCTGGGATGCCTTCCCGGTACCGGAGGAAGACTGGATGGAACTGCCTGATGGCGGCAACTTGTATGAATTACCCGGTCGTAAAGCTATTGGCATAGATGTCCGCACAGGCAATATGCGCCTGTGTACTAAAGGCTGGGCGGTAGCCGCTTTTATACCCCCGGCACATACCGGTTTATTTTTGGCAGCTTACGAGTCCGAGCCTGATGCTCCTACACTCCCACTTTTCTGCTATACGGCTGCGGGCTGGTATAATAATAAGTTTTATGTTCCGGCAGTACGGATAGAGCAGGATATCCGCCAGGAATGTGTGGGATACGATGATAGCAAAATTCAATCCGGAGCAGCGCACCTGTTGCAGGCTTATCCGCACAACCGCTTGGTACAGCACCTGATGAATAATTGCTGTAATACTTATCATTGCCCGGCTGCAAGGAACTTTGCATTAGGCAGATGGGAATGCCCGGTGCCCTCTTCGCCGGCTTGCAATGCCAATTGTATCGGATGTATTTCTTTTCAGCCTGAAGAAGAAACGATTGTTTCTACACAAGACAGACTGCAGTTCAAGCCAACCCCCGAAGAAATTACTGAGTTTACTGTACCGCACCTGTTACATGCACCTTATCCCATTGTCAGCTTCGGGCAGGGCTGCGAAGGGGAGCCCCTGCTGATGTGGCAAACCATTCGGGAGGCAATTATCGAGATACGCAAACATACAGACAAGGGCAGCATCAACATCAATACCAACGGCTCAAAGCCTGATGCAGTGAAAGCATTATGTGAGGCTGGTTTGAACAGTATTCGTGTAAGTACCAATTCTGCCCGTAAATCCGTCTATACCAGGTATTACCGCCCAAATAATTACCAGTTTGAAGATATTGTAGAAAGTCTCAAAGTAGTACGCGGCTACGGCGGCTGGACTAGCATTAACTATTTTGTTTTTCCCGGAATGACTGACAGCCTAGAGGAATATGAAGCATTACGTAAACTGATCATAGAAACAGACTTGAACATGATACAGTGGCGCAACTTCAATATTGATCCCGATTGGTATTTGGGTCTGATGGGGCAAACCGATATGAGCGAAATACTGGGTGTAAAGCAATTGATGGAACTAATTCATGAAGAGTTTCCACAAGTAAAATTCGGCTATTACAATCCACCAATAGAGAGAATTAAGGGTAATTACAATAAAGACTTTGCTAGAACAATGACAGTATAATATTAGGGAACGATAAGCCCCAACTGCAAAGAGTTAAAACGCAACGATCTGGTATTTATTCATTTTAAAGCAAAAAGGTTCGGAGCTTTTAAAAGCTCCGAACCTTTTTATCTTATTAATCTAAACAATCTCTCCAAATCTCCGTTCTAGTAAGACCAGAGTGACTGCTCGTAGTTAAATATTTTATCTTTTACGTTCTCCCCTGCATACAACCTGAATAAAGGATCTTTGATGGATTCACGTATAGACTGATCAAAGGTATTGTCCATTGAAGACTTAGTAATATAGCTGCTGAACATACGGTTCTCAAACAATTCATCCCAGGTCATACGTGCACCTATATTTTTAGGATTATAAGCCTGATACTTAGTGAGTGTAGGACGAAGGTCGGGATAATATATCCACCAGGTTGGATGGTCACTGTTTTCGAGTCTCAAACCATTAGATAAGGTGACAGGAATAATAGGCGCAATACCTAATATACGAACATACATGCGGCTGGTATTCTTGTCAAAGATCCATTCTTCTTTCAAACGGAACTTGTAAATAGAATCTGGTTCTACAGCTTTAGCTCTTACCTGGTAGCCGGTCACATTGCCCTGCATATCATATACTTTCGAAGTGTCGAAACCACCACCGAAAGCTGATATTGCCTGGTCAGGCGTAATAGGCGTGGTAAAACGATCATCATCCGCACTAAAGGCAGTAACACTACCATCCTTAATAGCTCTTAAAAGAATACTAATGAAACGCTGGCTACCATTATCTTCTACGGCTGCATAGCGGAATGGCAGGTTCAATTTCTCGCGGGTATCAATTTCACGCCATACACGCACCCGGAATACCGCGTCATCTTCGCGTATGTTTTGATATTCCAGAGGCGTACGCTCCAGCACCAGATCTCTCTCAACCGCAGCATCATCACGCAGCGAAGGGCGTACAGAATCTAACAAACCACCACTGGTAGATTGTATAGCCTGAAAAGGTAAGGTGGTATCTATACCATTATTTGCTGGTGCAGCATTGCCATAACCGGACTGATTACCAGCATTGGTATTACCGTAACCAGTACCAGTATTACCAGTATTGCCGTAGCCCGACTTGTTATTATTCCCTTTCCTGGTTGTATCAGCGGTGGTATTACTAGTATTACCGTAAGCACTATTGCCATAAGCACTACCACTGCGAACCTGCTTTTTACGCTGAGCCATACCAGTATTAACCAGTGTAATAACTAGTATCAATACTGCTAAGCTTTTGAAATATTTTACCTGCATACAAGATTTATATTAAGGTCTTAAATTGAACTGAATAGGAGGTAATGTGCGACTTCCACCAGGGCCGGTCACCTTAATCTCGTCAATAGTAACCGCACTACCTGGACGGCATTTTTCAATCAGGTCTCTTACTGAATTGAAAGTTGCACCATTTACCTGTCTGAATTGTAACCCTTCAGAGAAGCCCGCACCCTGGCAAACGATGGTGTAACCAGTAACATTAAATTGAACACCTTCAAATACGAAGTTTTCCAACTCTGCACGTACACCTGCCTGTGCCTTGAAATCATTAACCCTTGTAGGACCACCCTTGCTGGCACCTACCATACCAACCGGGTCTGGTACACTTTTCACACGGAACGGAAACACCTGTGGCTTGCCATCTATAGTAAGAGTAATGTTTGCAGTACCTGGTCTGCCGGGTCTTACAATATAATGTCCTGGCTTATCTTTAGTGAAGGAACCATTATCCATATTAAATCCGATACGCTCATCACCTACATTACCACCGCTTACAGAAATGGGGTTATCCAAACCGATGTAGAGCACTTTTACAGCATCGGCACTTACTGTAGCACCAGTTGGTGAACCAACAGTATACTTAATATCTTTTGTTACGGTCTTTACCTTACCATCATTCGGATCTGTATAGGTAATCACAACATGTTTTACATACTGTCCCGGACTTGTTTCTGCTTTTGTCTTTACTTCATAATCACCTTGCGGAGTACGAACAGCAGAAGCTCCATTTACTGTAACATTCGGTGTTGCCTTACTGCTGTATGCTCCTATACCTGCATTAATGGAGAGGTCTTCTCCAGGCATAAGGTAAGTGGCGCTGGCATTAGCAATTACCTGGAACTGGTCGTAGTTAAATATTACACGTCCTACACGGGAAAGGCAATACTCTACTACCTGCGACTCACTATTCTTTACATCATTCTGAAATTTGCTCAAAATGGTCATAGCGGCAATAGCAGGAGTCATACGGAAGTAAGCTGCAGTCCAGGTATTATTGGTTTGATCCTGAACTTTAGGCATAGATAAATCTATTGGTAAAGTCTTACCTACTTCTGCAGTAATTTTCGGATCTATTTTTAACAAGGCATCCTTATACTTAGTAAGTTCAGCTAACAGTTTAGGCCCTTCGCCTTTTTCATCCATTAACCTTGTAGCTGCTTCAAGGCTACCTTCGTTGTAAGTACCTTTTGCTTTATCGTAATCTGCTTCATCCCTTAATCTAGTCTGCAGATTTACAATATAATTATTCATACCATCTGCCAAAGCCTTTGCCTTATTTGCTTTTGCTTCCCACTCTTCAGCCTGCACTCTCCTTGCTTCATCTTTCTTCATATCCTCGAAAGAATTGAACATTTGAATGTTCTTTCCTTCAATATTGGCAGTAGCATTATTCAAGCTATTATTTACAGTTCTGAAGGCATTCAATATTTCTGATGATACATTTAGTGCCAGCAGCGCTGTAAGCACCAAATACATCAGGTTAATCATTTTCTGCCGTGGCTCTTTGGGTAGTGCCATTAGTTATTCTAAATTTTCTTTTATTTATTTGATATTGTTTTCACCAATTATATTTAGTAAACCAGGTTTTATAATAAAAGATAACCCCTGTTCCTTTATATAATCCTATAAAGCATTATGGCTTTAACTGCATAGCAGTAAGCATACCACCATATACCTGATTGAGCTTGGTAAGATTAATTGCAAGTGTAGCAATTTGTGTCTGTGCACGCTTAGCATCTTCAGCGCTGGTTTGCATTGCCTGTGAAGCTTCATTAAGACGTCCGTAGAATGAATTTAACGCTTTCAGATGGTTATTGCTTTCCTGCAACTCCAGCTCGTAAATAGTGTTAAGCGAAGACAGGTTTTTGGTAAGCACCTGCACCTGATTGTGGAAGCCCTTAGTAGTTTCTGCAGCACCGCTAAATGCATTCATTGAATTTGCAAAAGTTGCATAAGCATCTTTTACCGTAGATAATGCAGCAGTAGCTTCTTTTGTTTTAGAAGTATAGTCACCAGTTGCTTTTACTACATCGCCTATCTCGCCCATCTTGTCTACTGTAGTACCTAGTTTTTGAAAACCAGCGCTCAGTTTGGAAAGATTAGCTGGTGTAATATCTGCTTCCTGCAGCATTTTTTCCATGCTCTTCAAAGCAGGGTTGCCTGCTACTGCAGCTTTTTCAGCACCGGGTAAATGAACCTCGTGGTCGTCTATAGCCGGGTACATCATGTACAATATACCATATATGCCAAATACGACTGCTTCAGTACCTAAACCTACTATGAGCATTTCATCAGCACCTTTCCAGTGCTCAATTTTAAACAGGGCTCCAATGATCACGATTGCCGCAGCAATGGATACAAATATGTCAACGATTCTACTAACTTTTGGAGGAATTGCAGCTGCCATTTGTTATTTGTTTTTGATATTGATTTGATTACAGGAATAAATGTTAAGACCTTGTGTTCTTTATTAAATAAAATTGTCTTATTTTCTTAATTGCGCTGGTAAGTCTATTACACAACGGAAACCAATATAAGACTTTGCAGAGTCTTGATACTCGTATGTGCGGGTGCTTGTTTGCAGGTAATAGCCAACATCTTTCCAGCTACCGCCGCGAACCACTTTGCGTTTCATACGTGGAGGATCAGTGTCTTTTGCATTGTAGCGCACATCAGGGTTCATATCGTGCTGGAAGTTGTAGGAACCTTCATAGTAATAAGAACCAGTCCACTCTGCTACGTTACCTGCCATATTGTATAGTCCAAAATCATTAGGCCAATAGGCATCGGCACGCACAGTATAAAAGCCTCCATCTTCAGGATAGTTGCCACGACCAGGCTTAAAGTTTGCCAACAGGCAACCCTTTTTATTTCTTAAATAATAGTTACCCCAAGGGTACATAGACTGGCTGCGGCCACCGCGGGCTGCATATTCCCATTCAGCTTCTGATGGAAGACGGAAATCACTCTCCTGTGCATATTTCTTCTTTTCATTAAAAGCATTCAGGTAATGCGTTCTCCATGCACAGAAAGCAACTGCCTGTTTCCAGTTAACTCCAACTACAGGATAGTTGCCAAAAGCAGGATGAGAAAAATAACGCTTTGCCATTGGCTCATTATAAGAATAAGAAAAATCTCTCATCCATACCAGCGTGTCAGGGAAAACTTTTTGGTTGTAACGGTAGATAAAATCTTTGCGTGGACGGTTAGCATTCTCACGTTTAGCAGCTTCATTAAAGTCATATCCTTGCACGTTGTATACCATCTTGTCCGGATCCAGTTCCATTCTGCCATATATGCGATTATCAGGCGCCAATACCAAAGCAGACAATTTTTCCATATTTGCTTTGTCGTACTTGATAGTTGCAGCTTTTTTCCAGTCTACAGCGGTATCACCATCAGCACTAGATTTTATATATCCCAGTTCTACGGCAGCCAGTGAATCCCTGGTCCAGTACACAAACTGACGGTATTCGTTGTTGGTTATTTCCGTAGCATCCATCCAGAAGCCATTAATAGATACCTCCTTATTGCGGGAGGTGTAATTGAAATTAACGTCCTCATCGCTTGGGCCCATATGGAAAGTTCCGGCAGGTATATACACCATCCCTTTGGGTTTATCCATACTGACGTGGGAAGAGGGCGCAACACCTACTAATTGACCATTGTCGGGCACAGCGCTTTTGGATTTTCCTTTGCTACTACAGCCAAAAGCGGCTGCAGCAAATGCGGTTAAGATGAAATAGGTGAAAAATCGATTTTTCATTTATGATGGTTTTGAAACCTTACAAGAGTTGATAAATTCCGTACTAATTGCTCCCTTATTAACAATTGCAATAATACAATTTAACGTGGTGTTAGATCGATTTATTGCCTTAAATATTTTTTAATTTGACTATAATTTCTACTTAAAACATTAAATTCCATATTGCTTTGATGGTCTACATCTCCTGCACAATTCTTTTAAATTGCACTTTATTTATAAGCAATAATTATCAGCCAATCAGGCACAATTATCCTTTTAGAGAAACGAGATTACTATTGCTTTATTGCAAAAATTACATCTTTAATTACAACTATTCCAGGGTTTAATTTCTGTCTTATAGTTTTCCGATAAGATCGAGTGCTGCCGGCACAGTATTAACCGGTGCTAAACAAGTATTATTTTTACACACGTAAATAGCTGTTTCCTGCTTTATTTCCTTGCCCTGCAACAGGCTAAATACGTTCTCTCCTCCTGGTTCAGATGCCGATTGCACAATCTTATCTGGTATAAAATGCTGAAGTAATTCAGGCAACGCTTGCGCTGCATTTGCGCCTGTAACTACTATCTCATTCATACCATGCACCATGTTTTGCAGTACCGCAGCCCACACGCCAAACGACGTGGGATAACTCGTGATAGCATTTGCTACACTTTGTACCATTCTGCGGCTTTGTTCCAGCCATTCTTTTTCATCAAATATGAGCGCTAAATAATACAGGTTTCCAGCCATTACCGAGTTGCCCGATGGCATTGCGCCATCATATACATCTTTCTTTCTTACTACTACATCGCTTTGGTGATAAGGTGTAAAGAAGAAAAATCCGGATTCGCTATCCCAAAAATGTTGCTGCACATAAGCGGCTAAAGTTTTGGCTTTCAATAAGTATTTGTTGTTGCCTGTTATTTCCTGCAAATGAATATATGCTTGAACAAGATAAGCATAATCATCTAAAAAAGCTGCATGCGCGGTTTTATTTTCTTTCCAGCTATGCAACCACTCGTCATCTTTTTGCAATTTTGCTTCCAAAAATTGAATAGCATTAGTTGCCATTTCCAAAAAATGAGTATCCCCCAAAGCAGCATACGCCTTGCAACAAGCAGTTATCATCAGTGCATTCCAACCCAGGAGTATCTTATCATCCAGCATTGGACGGACGCGCTTTGCTCTTTCTGCAAATAACTTTTTGCGGGAGCGGGCAAGTATAACTTTCTCGTTATCGCTTAATGGTCTGTTATATGCGGGCATCCATAAGATATTGGTATGCTCCCAGTTGCCCCGTTCGCTTACGTCGTACACCTGGCAAAACAAGTTACTGTCCTCTCCAAGTATAGCATCTATCTCCGCTTTGCTCCAGGTGTAGAATTTCCCTTCTACTCCCTCACTATCCGCATCCAGTGCACTAAAAAAGCCTCCGCCGGGGGCGGTCAGTTCCCTTTCTACAAATGCCAGTGTGCTACGGACGGCATCAGCATAGTGTGGCTGTTGCGTAAGCTGGTATGCTTCGCTAATAGTACTTACCAGCAAAGCATTATCGTACAGCATTTTCTCAAAATGTGGTGCGAGCCATTGCGCATCGGTACTGTACCGGGCAAAGCCACCGCCCAACTGGTCGTTGATGCCGCCAAAAATCATCTTATCCAAACTAAGCAATGCCTGCTTTGCTACCGGCTCATTGCCGGTAAAGTAGTAGTGCCGTAGTAAATATTGAATAGTAAAAGTCTGCGGAAATTTAGGCGCACTGCCAAAGCCTCCCCATTCTGTATCAGCGTGTTTTAATGCGGTATCTGCAGCTAATGCAAGGTTATCTTCATTAAAAACCCCATCCGTTAGCTCCTGCTGCAAGCCCGGCATATTGGATGTTGCTAAATGGTGAACCAGATTGTCTGCCTGTTCTTCTACTTCATTGCGCTTTTGGCTAAACATGTCGTGAATGGCATGAAGCAATTCGATCCAGCTCATACGGTTGAAGGCCCTTACCGGCGGATAATAGGTGCCCCCATAAAAGGGCTTACGGTCGGGTGTCAGAAACACATTCAATGGCCAGCCGCCCCCGCCACTGATTGCCTGCACCGCATCCATATACAGGTGGTCAAGATCAGGACGTTCCTCTCTGTCTATCTTTATATTTATATAATATTTGTTCATCAGCGCAGCCGTCTCTTCATTCTCAAAACTTTCGCGCTCCATTACATGGCACCAGTGACAGGCTGCATAACCAATACTCACCAGTATCGGCTTATCTTCAGCTTTAGCTTTTTGCAATGCCTCCTCTCCCCAGGGATACCAGTCTACCGGGTTGTGCGCATGTTGCAACAGGTAAGGACTGGCTTCATTTATGAGCCGATTGGTATGTGTTGTTTGCATCAGGTTAGAATAAAAAAGTAAATTGAAGCAGCAAATTCTGTACGAGAAACAGAACCCGGCTAAAAGGTGATGATGGCAAAAATGTGTTTGAGACTTTTAAGGGGCAGTTTTTTGTTTATTTCTTTTTAGCCACAACTTCCGTTTGTGCCAGGTATTTATCCAGTGCAGCAACCATGCTGGTCGATTGTGGTGCCGGTGCTTTTATCTCGGCATTCAAGCCTACTTCTTCTACCGTTTTCAGCGTATTACTGCCAAAAGCACCTATTAACGTGCCGTTCGGCTGATAATCGGGATAATTGTCAAACAGGCTCCGGATACCGCTTGGTGTAAAAAAGCAAATTACATCATACGTATGTACTTCCATTACCGGCTTTATATCGTTGCTGATAGTGCGGTACATAAAGGCAAGCTGGTACTCGCAGGTATTCTTCTTCAGCAGGTTTACGATGTCGTTGTCCTGCTGGTTTTCGCTGCACACATACAAAAATTTCTCGTTCTCCTTGTGCTTGTTAATTACATCAAACAAGCTTTTGTTTGTGCCATCAGCACCGTAAAAAACCTTGCGTTTACGGTACAGAATAAACTTTTGCAGGTACAAAGCCACAGCCTCGGTAATGCAGAAGTATTTATTATCCTGATTTACAACTATTTTCATTTCCTCGCACATCCTAAAGAAGTGATCAATGGCATTGCGGCTGGTGAAAATAATGGCTGTAAAGGAGGTAATATCTATCTTTTGCTTCCTGAAGTCACGTGCAGGTATGCCATCAAGCCTTATAAAGGGATGAAAAAACAGCTCGACATTGTACTTTTTTTCCAAATCAAAATAAGGAGACTTATCGCTTTCTGGTTTGGGCTGGGTTATTAAAATCTTTTTGCTGTTCTTTTTAACAGCGCCGTTGTTTTTTACCCCGTTTTTAAACATGCTATTCGCCTCGAAAAAGTTGGGTTCTTAAAATTGTTCACTTTATTAATATAAACAATAACTTATAAATAATTAATAAAGGAAGTATTTCTACAGCGCAAAGATAGATAAAAAAGTGAACTGCGCTTATATTCAAGTTTTTTACTACCGTGCTTAATGCTACAATATAGCGGTACAGCAGCATGATCAGTACCAGCGCAAGGGCTACAGTTACGGCAGCCTCGTACATTTGTCCGCTTGAAAAAGCCATAATTGCTAATAACGGCAAGAGAAAAATGCCCGTGACCTTGTTAATTAAAAAAACGATAAAATTATAAGTGAAGGCAAACTTCGGCACATTGAACGCCCAGCCGCAAAAGCTGATAAACAAATATTTGATGAGATATATCACAGATAAAGTGCCAAATGTATATAGCCACAGCAGCCAGAAAGGGAATTGTGCCACCTGCGGCGAGTTTTTAGCCAGCATTGCGATAAGGAAGCCGCCCGATAACAAAAAGGCGATATTCAGCAACAGTGAAGGCAGATTGTCCTGAAGCAGGCTCTCTCTGGATTGCTTCTGGCGGTAATTAGATTGAAAAAACAGCCGGAATATACTATGAAAATACTTAGGGAAACCGGAGCGGATAACGGCAACCAGAAACAACAACCCAGCCAATATATAAAATAATTCGTCTTTGTTGGTGGATTGGCGCATACTCGTTATCATAAAAACGGGGTGCGCTTTGCCAGCAGGATATAAATTCCTGTACAGCTTCCTATAAGCTGTATCCTCCCCCCAGCTAAGGGTATGTGCTTTATGTTTTGCAGGCAGCTTCACCGGCAAAGAATTCCGGGGAACAGAATTGCTATCCGGATGTACTTGTAATCCCTCTCCCCGAAAGCTGTCACGTTTCACAACAGCATTATCTGCAGGCTGGCTGCGTAATGTATCGGTTTGTGCGTATGTTTTCAAGGTAAAGAAAAGCAGGATCAGGATCAGCGACTTCTTAAGCATAATAAGGGGGCAAAGGTAATGCGAAGACAGTTGAATTAAGGGGAGAAAACATGTTTTCAGGAATTAAAAGGCGTTTAAAAGAAATTAGAGCAAAGATGTATTATAAAGGTAACGTTTAACGGCTCCACTGCTTGCCGATGTTGCGGCACTTCCTGTTCCGTCTGCTCTAATATAGTTGTTTAGTTTAATAGGATTCTACAGTTGATTTGCTTCCGTCAGCCGCTATTTTGGCAAGCAAATGTTAGCGGTTAGGCGTTATTCTCCTACCTGCTTGAGGATTGCATTTTCCAATGATTCACTCAACCGAAAATTGGTCTGCTTGATTTTCTCCAGCAAGGGTCTAATAGAAGGTATATGTCCTTTGATTTTTGCTTCTGTAATTACACCTAATGTTCCTGTTATGTTCAACCCTAATTGTCTTGCCAGCTTTCGTCCTTTCAGTTCATCAATAATTAACAAACAGTCCGCTTTTTCCATAGCCAACGCAATCGCGCTCGCTTCTCCTTTGTCAAGTGATATTTCTAAAACAAGTTGATTCCTTTTGTCGTTTGGCTCTTGAATATGAATCCATTCAGGAAGAACTTCTCCAAACTCGGCTGCTATAGTACTTGTGGTAACAACTTCTCCAAAGAGCTTTTTAAGCAAATCCAATTGCTCTATTTTGTCCAGTAAGATAAAGCAGGATGTGTCAGAGATGATAATAGGCTGCATTGCGGATGTCGTTTTCCAGTTCCTGCTCGTCGTAATTAAAAATAGATACGTTGTAATTGCCTAAAAGTTCCATAAAAGTCCGCTTGCTGTAACCAGCCAGTTCTGCAGCTTGTCCTAAAGAAAGTTTGCCTTGCTCATAGAGTCTTGTCGCTAAAAGCATGGCTGCTTCACGATTATCCAAGTCTAAATTGTCTGGTATGCTTAACGTCAATGTTTTCACTCCCCAAAAATACCTAAATTATAGGAAATGGTCGTAAAACGCTTACCACTAACGCCCCACTGCTTGCCGGAAATAACGGCAATCTTGGTTCGTCAGTTCAAATATAGTTATATCGTTCAATAGAAATACTGTTGTTGAATGGCTTGCGTTAGCCGCTATTGAGGTAAGCGGCTCGGGCTTGCTGCCGGAGCGGCATTTCGTGCTGCGTCAGACCAAATATAGCCACTAAAACTCAATAAAGATTTGTTGTTGAATGGCATTCGTCGCCCCGCTATGGCAGCAAACCTTGTGTTGTACGCTGTTACGAAAATTTAATTACTCCGATAAGGATTAATATGAATACTAAAAAGCAACATACTGCGAACAAATTTACCTTCCTGATTGTCCACGGGTTATTACCTCCTGTTTTGTATAGTAAAACTCCAAAAAAGATTATAGTCAGAGGAGTATAAAACATTATCAGCAATCTGTCCCCCTTTAAAAGCTTATTCAATAAAGAGACATCTATATATTTTGTGTTCCCTATTTGTACTTGATATACCTCTAAGAAGATAGGCTCTTTATGACTTCGGTAATTATTATAATTTTCCCTGTTACTGAAAACGGTAAATTTTATGTCATGATACGAGAGTGTATCCTCCAATTTTTGTTTATTTTTTATAGCAAGAAAAACGTTGTCGGCAATGGAAAATGAATATCCGTTTGTTGATTCAAATGCCAAATAACTTTTAGAAGAATATCTGCCAGCATTTTTTGTTTCTTCGTGGGCGCTACCGGACAGATGAAATGTTTCAATTCTATAAAGGCCGGCTTCATCAACATAATAAGTTTTGGCAATTAATTCATAGACATTAGTGATATAATAAATAGCAAATCCGATGGCAATGAGTCCAATTATTAGGCTTTGTGGCTTTTTGTGCATCTTGATTTAATAGCGTTCAACGTTTGAATATACGAAGGTTTTAACCATTATAAAAAATTCGCTCAAATATATTACTCATTATAAATCATAACCTAACTAGAATCGTTTTTTAATATCTGAAATGCTTATCTTATATGTGGTATGTCAATTCTCAATAATACTCCAAAAACGAAATCAAATACCCAAAAAAAGAAAGTCCCCTATAACTTTAATTTGTCCAATGAACATTCTATTCTGCCAAATATCTATTACCCACCTTCACTTGGAACGGAATAAATATAAAAGTGTATGTTTATGCTTTTGGTAATTCCCTTACACTTCATAATGAAATTGTATTTTACCGTTAATAAGCTACATCTCCACTTTCCTCATTCCATCAAAACACCTATTCCTTATCTTAAAACACTTGAAGCTATACCGATAACTTATACTTAACTTATACCGAACTTATACTTAAGTTATACCTAATCTCCTCCGTATTTGCTCCATATCTCCTCCTTATCCGCCCCTAATTATCCAGGCTCAAGAACCTGACAGGGTAATACCTGCACCCATCCGTGTCATCCCTGAGGCACCCTCCTCAAAATAAACTCACAAACCCCAAATGTATCTTAGACTGCCGCATATCAAGCTTCATATCATCCTGTTTACCAATTGCATAGCTGATGTTGAAAATACCGGTTTTGGTTTCAAATGCAAGTCCAAGGCCGATACCAATGTACTTATGCGCAAAGGCAGTGTCATTGCTTTGGAAATGCGCCCAGCCACCATCACTGAAAGCAAAGAAGTAAGAGTTTTGCCCAACCAGGTAGCGGTACTCCAGTGTGCCTACTGCATAACGGTCGGCATAAATGCTTTCTTCGTTAAAGCCGCGTAACAGCCGGTAGCCGCCAATCTGGAATAGTTCGTTGATGTAATAAGACTGGCTCTGGTACCAACCGCTATTGAGAGCCGTTTTCAAAGTAGCTTGCCTGCCAAGGGGAAAATAGTGTGCTGCTGTAGCCTGCACACGCAATTGGTAGCTTTTAAGTTTGATGGTATCATATAAATCATTGTAATTGAAAGCCGGATCTTTAATGCTAATGATCGTATTATTTTTATTGACAGTTTTTTTTCCGGCACTCATTCTTATAGAAAGATCATTACCGCTGCGGGGATTGAATACATAGTTAGTATTACTGAAGCTGTACTGTAAACCGAGGCTGACTGTGTTGATGTCACCGGCATCAGGTAGCGTTTTATTGGCAATGATGGCATTGGTATCTACACTTAGTAAGCGGCTGGAAGTAGTTTGTAAAAACAAGGTGCCCGTTTGCCTTGCCGAAAAGGCATAGTCCAACCCGAATAAAGCATTAATATTTAAATAGGAAGAGTCTTTCTTATACAGTTCAAAATTGAAGTTGATACCTAATGGTGAATGAAAAAGGTAGGGACGTTTAAAAAGAAGGTTAAGCCGGGGTGACTTAGACTGTAATTGTTGCCAGTCCCCCCCTATTGTCTCGCCGGTACCAAAGGCATTCTTTAGATTGATAGTTGCCTGACCGGTAAGCAGCAGTTTGCCGCCCACCTGATCATTAGCAGGCAAAAAGCCAACAATCACATCTACCTGATTACTTTGTTTGGGCTGCAGGTAGAGGTTTAAAATAGCACCGCTGCCCAGCATCATAATATCCCAGGGTTGGGACTGTTGGAGGTAGGTTAGTTCAGCAAGGCGCTGATTTATTTGCTGCAGCTTTTTCTCATTGTACACCTCATGCGGTGCAATCTCTAAATAGCGATGGATGAAATCCTGGGTAAGCTTCGCTCTTCCGTGGATGCTGATACTGTCTATATGATATAGTTCACCGCTATCTATGAGCAGTTTAGCACTTACCAGTCCATTGCGCAGCATAATACTGTCCAGGTGCATGCTGGCAAAGGGATAACCATTGTTCTCGTAGTAATCCAATAACTGACTATAAATAATACTTACTTTACCGGGGTCAAATGGTTTATTGTTGAAAGAGGATTGATGATAGCCTAAAGTACTTAATACCTCCCATGTCTTCTTATCGGCATATAAGCTGCTCCAGGTGTATCTTTCTCCAACAAATAACTTTACGGTAACCCCTGTTGAATCCTGCCATAGAGTATCCTCCGATGCTGCTACATATCCCCTGGCAGCAAGCAGGGATGGCAGTTGCTGTGCGTATTGCAGGCAACCGGCTGCTGAAGGGAAACGCTCCTGCAGCATTAAATCTTTTATAAAAGCAGGTGTTGTATCTATAGGTTGCACATATAATGTATAATATTTTTGCAAACTTTGTCCGGAGGCTTGTATGCATACAAAAAAGCAAAGGAATACATATACCTTTATACGCATGTATTCACGTAATTTCATCATCCAATATTCAAATTTATAAGGGGTAATATCTGTATATGGCGGGCATTTATATTCATATTCCTTTCTGTAGAAAGGCCTGTCACTATTGCAATTTCCATTTTTCTGCCAGCACAAGGTACATCAACGAAATGGTACAGGCAATTGGTGGAGAAGCTGTGTTAAGAAAGCATTATATCAACGAACCGGTAGCTACTATATATTTTGGTGGCGGCACACCCAGTTTGCTTTCTGTAACGAGCTTACAATACTTGATACAGCAGTTGAGGGACAACTTTACGATTGTTGAAGATGCAGAAATAACACTCGAGGCAAATCCTGATGATATTGATATAGAGCGCCTGCGCTCATGGAAAGCATCAGGCATCAATCGCCTGAGTATTGGTGTACAATCTTTTAATGATGAGGATTTAAAGTGGATGAACCGCGCGCACAATGCACAGCAGGCATTGCAAAGCATTGTATTAGCTCAGCGGGCAGGTTTTTCCAATATCACAATAGATCTTATTTATGGCACTCCTACCCTTACCAATGAGCAATGGCGACTCAATGTACAGCAAGCTATTGACCTTGGTATTCCGCATCTCTCCTGTTATGCGCTTACCGTAGAGCCCAATACTGCGTTGCATAAGATGATTGAAAACAAGAAGATGCCCAATGTGGAGGAAGATAAGCAAAGCGAGCATTTTGAGCTGCTGATACGTTGGCTGAAGGATGCAGGCTATGAGCACTATGAGATTTCCAACTTTGCAAAGCCGGGCTGCAAGAGCAGACACAACAGCAGTTACTGGCAGGGTAAACCCTACCTGGGTCTAGGGCCTTCGGCACACTCTTTTAACGGTAGTAGCCGGCAGTGGAATATTGCCAATAATGCTTTGTATATGCAAAGCCTGAGTCTTGGCAAGGTGCCTTTTGAGATTGAACAGCTTACACCGGTACAACAGCTCAATGAATACATTATGACCTCCCTGCGTACACAGGAAGGTATTTCGCTTAACCGTATAGCTACACAGTGGAGTGAAGTGGATAGTAAAGCTATCATCAAAGATGCGAAGCTATATATTGTGCAGGGTAGTGTTGTATATGCAAATGACCACCTGCAGCTTACTACAAGCGGTAAGTTGCTCGCGGATGGCATTGCGGCGGGGTTGTTTAGATAGTGAAATGAGCCACGAAGACATAAAGGCACGAAGGAGTTTGCTTTATATGATAGATACAAGGCCATTTAATTGAAAATAGTATGGCACCTCTTTATTTTCAGGACTATGAATAGATAGTCGGGGTTTTACCTAAGGCAAGGATGATCTCTTACAGTCGCGGCGGATTGGCCTGGCTGCACGAGCCAGGAGTTGAAGACCCCCACGGCGACTACAATAATAATCTTCAATATTACATATCCAATCTTCACCCCTACTTGAGGCTCATCAAGAACTCCATCGTATCCACGCCGTCGGCAAAGTTGGTGATACATGGCTGCTGTGCCTGCCCGAAAGGAGTAAAGCCATGCCCTACAATACACTGTACGTCATTATTGTTTTGCAATATGGTTACTGTTTCCTCTTTTGAATTGTAATAACTATAGTTTAACTGTGCTACCGGCGCAAACAATTCCGCATTCTCTGTAAGTATAATAGAATCATTATTCATATAATGCTTATTACTCATAATCAGCAGGGCCAGTTGATAATCGAAGTTGTTTTTGTACTTGTTATAGTCCATAAAATACTCATACGTTTTCAACGCTTCGAGCAGCGGTACAAAGTTGTAGCCATCAGGGACGAATAACCTGGTCACATTACGGCAGCCAAGACCAAAATAGAGTTGAATATCACTGGCTAATAATGCAATCTCCTCATTTGTTTCTGTACCGTCCAGGATCGCTACAGAGGTCCTGTTTTTGCGGATAATATGTGGGTACCTGGCAAAATAATAGTCGAAGTACCGCCCGGTATTATTGCTGCCGGTGGCAATGTAAGCATCACAATTCTTAAGCATTTCTGCAAAAATGATAAAGGAGGCAACTTCGCTGTCCCATTCCATTAACTTGCCAACCAAATGCTTCAGCAACACCTCATCTTTGGAGGAGGGCTTTATCATTAATTTATTACCACTGATAAACACACAAACAAAATCGTGAAAGCCCACCAATGGTATATTACCCGCCATCACTACCCCAATGGTTTTTATAGCTGATGTAGTGTCTTCAACAGCATATTGCTTAACTAATTGTTCCAGTATGTCTCCCTGTAAAAATTCCTTAACAATATTATCAACTGCAGTTTCTATAAATACGGGGATAAACCATTTGTTCTGAAGGTAAGCCATATGCTTTGCCTGCTGCCATGCTTCCGCATCACTCTTCATATACTCACCCAGCCGCACCAGTAAATCAATTCGTTGCCTTACATTCATTTTTCAGCATTATTTTTGAACCCGCAAAAGTAGTTTCAAACATTTAATAAATTAAGACATAATATGGCTATCAAGATAACAGACGAATGTATCAACTGCGGTGCCTGTGAGCCGGAATGCCCCAACAATGCTATATATGAAGGCGGTACGGAATGGGCAATAGCCGATGGAACCAGTGTAAAAGGTTCCTTTACGCTCATGAATGGGCAGGAAGCAGATGCTAACCAGCGTTTTACCCCGGTTAGTGTTGATACTTATTATATATCACCAAACAAGTGTACCGAATGCCAGGGCTTCCACGAAGAGCCGCAATGCGCTGCTGTGTGCCCGGTGGATTGTTGCGTACCCGATGAGATGTATCGCGAGACAATAGAGGAACTGTTGGAGAAAAAAGAAAAGCTTCACCTGTAAAGGGGTACTAACTTCTGTACAAAAGTGAAGAGTTGACCGCCCTTCACTTTTGTATTGTTAAAAGGTTGTATAATTTACTATTAACGGCAGATTTCCCGATTTCGGGAAGATACTTTATATCTGTAGGCTGCTTTTACTACAAATACCGAATAAGAATTACCCAACTTAACCTCTTCATCCTACTGGAAAATCCGTTTAAACAAATCACCTGATTACGCTGGAAGCTGACCTCCCATTAAGAGATAATGCAGAGCGGTTGTTTAAATAGCTATTAAAGGCAGAAGTTGGGTACTTAAACAACTCTCCGGTGGCTAATAAAACAGTACTCATGAGCAGAATAAGAGGGATGCTTCGTTTTTATACGCAAGGTCAAAGCAGGAATAAAATCTGCGAGCTGACCGCTTCTTGACGCAATACTGTCAAAAAATCTCAAATGCCGCTTTTTTCTGCTCTACTAGCTAAAAGCCTCTCTCGATTTGAAAGAAAGGGTGAATAAATAAGTCTGAGGTACAGGAAGTAATGTCCACCATGCTTGTATGCGTTAGGGAAAAGCATAAAATCTTAGCAAGTGCGAAACAATGCCCATGCAGGATAAAAGATGAGTGTGCCTGGTAGCTAAAGAGGTGCATACTGAAGATTGAGAACGTTTATGTATTTAGATAAGAGTAAATAAAAACTGAGATGAGAAGTGAATATTGTATTTTCATCTAAAAGTTAAAGTGATGAGTACGGTTTCATTAAATTCTTTTTATGATCAGATAGTATTGATTGATGATGATCCTGTTCACAACATTATAGCTAAAAAAGTTTTGATGAAGTTTATAGACGTTACAGCAGTAAAAATCATCCCTTTTGAAAAGCCTAAAGAAGGTCTCAATTACCTTTTAAATCAAAATCCCAGGCAGGCATCAAATATGCTGGTTTTCTTAGATATTAATATGCCTGAACTTTCCGGATGGGATGTTCTGGACAGATTAATAATTCTTGATGAGAAAATAAAAGAAACCATGAAGTTATATATGTTAACCTCTTCAATAGATCCTATGGATGAAGCACGCGCAGCAAGTTATCCGCTTGTGAAAGGCTTCTTGTCTAAACCACTGCTGCCGCATTTAAAGAGTATATTTCCATAGTAAATAAAGACTTTCTGTATGTATGTAAGTTTGTCAGCAAATAGCGCTGATGCCGTACTGGTAAGAAGGGAGAAATCATTACTTTTTATATTAAATTTCCTATGAAAATAAAGGCAGCCGGAACAGCAGCTTTTGAATAATGAACAACTATTCCAATTTCAATGTGCATTCAGTAATCTCTTTTATTACTTCGTCTAAAGTTTCTGCTTCTGTCTGAAGAAGTTTCATATGGCTTTTACACTCATCATCAACCATATTTTCAACATCAACCAACTGCATCAACCCTAAAATATTGGCAACGTACCTACGTGCTTGGTGAGATTGTTTCCAGGCAATTTCACGCAATTGAGCATTTTGCCTTTTAATCTTTTGTTCATATTTTTTTTCTGCAGTAATATCTCTTGAAAAACAACTGATGCCACATACGCTTCCTTCCCGGTCGTAGATAGGGTTAAAACTTACATCTTCATAAATGATTGCTCCGTTATACTGACTCTCCCATGTAATTTTGTAAGACTCTCCTGCCATTGCTCTTTCAAAATACTTTCGCCAGGTTGCATATAACGCTGGTTCATAATCTTCAGCTATCACTACAAAAGTTTGCTTACCGGTTATATATGCTATTCTTTCCCAAAAAGCACAATTAGCAGAAATAATCTTATAGTCCGTATCCATAGACCAAATGAAATCTTTGGTATTGTTGATGATTGCCCTTAGATTTTGCTGGTCACGGAAGATTTGTTCTGCTATCTTTTTCTTTTCAGTTATATCAGTAAAATAAACAGCCAATCCTTTTTCATTTGGATAAGCATTAACACATACCCAGGTGCTATACACCGGATCATACTCCTCAAAATGAACATTTACCTGGTCGCGCATAGCACGGCTGTACTCATTGTAAAACTTCAATTCTTTAGCTTGCGGAAAAAGGCTTAAAGAATTTTTTCCTATTAGCTCTGCTCTTGTTTGCTGGAAAACTTTTTCACACTCCTTATTCACATAGGTGAAATCCCAATCCATGTTAATGGCATAGAAACAATCAGTAATGCTATCCATAATGCTCTCTGTTTCCCTGATCTTTTCTTCCAGTGCATTTTCTGTTTTTACTTTATTATCAATATTGATAGCAAGCACTAAAACTGCATTTGCACCAGCAAATAAAGTGCGACGAGTATAGATATGCACATAAAAAACCTCCCCATTTCTGTGTTGGTGCTTCCACCGACCTGTATCATGATACTTTTCGGGAAGTTGTTTATTAATCTCACAAAATCTTTCTACATCTTCTACAGGGCGAATATCTATGGCATTTAGCTGCATAAACTCATCTCTGGTATAGCCAAACTGTGCTAAAGCTGCTTCATTAACGGTAAGAAAATGATAATCTGAACTATCATAAATATACATGGGTGTGGGGCTATCCTCAAAAAGCCTATAATAGTCCTGCTGATTTGGCATACAATAAATTATTTAACATTCCTAAGTTCAACAAACGAAATTACTTACTGATAGGTTACTGAATGTAATAACTTACCTATTATAATTTCATTTTAACTGCTTTTATAAGTGTTTAATTAATAATGTATAAGATAAGTATGTTTTTCTTTGCCCGTATTCTATACTACTGTCCAAATAAAAAATCAGGCAGCGGCTTTAAGCGTATTTACAATTGGCGAGTTAGCTTCTTGAAGACACTGGTTAACTGGTTAACAGGGCAAAGACGGTAGAAAGTGCTATCTTATACCAAATAGCTATGAACGACTACATCTGTTTCATACTGCATAAAATATTTCCATTTGAAATAAACACCTGTTACTTTATCAGTCACGCTACTATAAATTAATCTCATTGCCAAGGTTGGAATTGTCTGAGTAAGAAAGCCAGGCAGGTCTGCATTGTACTCCCAATAGATAATCTTCATATTTGAGTTAAGTGCAGGCATGTAAATAAGTGTTTTATTGATAATTGCAGTGATAATTTCTTACAGGGGATGCATATCACCTTTTATACTCTCAGCGAGTAAATATTGATAGCTTTTTTAAAAGTAGCCAACCAAGTCGGCTAAAAATAAAATAAGAGGCTGACAAGCAGCCTCTTATTTAAAATTCCGGTGACCTCGCAGAGACTCGAACTCTGGACCCGCTGATTAAGAGTCAGCTGCTCTACCAACTGAGCTACGAAGTCTGATTTCCTTTGTTTAAGGGCGGCAAAAATACTGCAAATGAACATATCACCCAAGCTAGTTTTGCATAATCTTATAATTTCATTCACTACCATGCGGGTATGCCTTTCCGTATCTTAGTATGATTATTGAACAAAATGAAATCAGCCTATAGTATTTTTATCCTCGCAGCCATCTATATCACCAGCATAAGCTGCTCAGAAAACACTAAAAACAAACAGATCATGGATCATACAAATAATCCCGTCTTCTCAAAAACAGATACTAGTAAAGTAACACTGAGCAATGACGAATGGAAAAAAGTCCTTTCGCCCGAAGTGTACCAAGTTGCCCGTGAAAAAGGCACCGAGCGCCCATATACCAGCAAGTACGAGGAATTCAATGAGATAGGCACTTACTACTGTGCAGTATGTGGCAACCCTTTATTCCGCAGCGATACCAAGTTTGAAAGTGGTTGCGGCTGGCCCTCATTTTACGAACCTATCAGCAAGAGTTCTATTATATACGAAGCCGATAACAGCTATGGCATGCGTCGCACCGAAGTAATGTGCGGGCGCTGCAAGTCGCATTTAGGTCATGTGTTTGATGATGGACCAAAGCCTACCGGCTTGCGCTACTGTATCAACGGCGTAGTACTTGATTTTGAAAAAGCAAAAGAAGCCGAGAAGAACTATAACGAAGAGCATAAGCAATAATATTAGTGTATCCACAATTCGAGGCGTGCAATCATCTTTGCACGCCTTTTTTATGCCTGATAAGTAAACCTTTGCCGAGTATATGCTTGTACCAGACTTAAACAGGTAGCCAGTTAGCAGTCTACAGGTCACTTACTCTCTACAGGATCCTATGGGCATGGGAGATCCTTGGATTGCCACTTACTGCTGTATATGGCTTAGGTTGGAAGGAGATATGATGTTACCCAGGAGGAGATTAGGTATAACTCAAGTATAACTCAGGTATAAGTTAAGTATAACTCAGGTATAACTCCGGGAGTTCCGGGAGAGGAAATGCTGTTTTAATAATGACGATACTGATAATTTGCTTGTAAAGCTGATCATAAAAATGCTGTTTTGATGATGTACGACCTTGCCTGCAGGCTGTGCAGGTAAGGGGAATACAGTATGTGAAAATAGTAGTACACCATCTGTGCTCATCTGTGAGAGCCACCTCTGCTAAAAATTTTTGCATCAGGAAATTAAAATATTATAAACTAAAAAACACTGATTTCTATATTATAAGGGCAATTTTTTTATGCACCGCAACTGTTAATTAGGTATCCCACAAAGGAGCACAACTTTTTGGTTTTGTGGAAAAATTGCTAAATTTATGTGCATCAAGCACTTATATGTGTGCATAACTGTGTGCATAGCATGTGGAAGACTTTTGACAACTAAAAAGTTTTTTCTAAAGTTTTTGCACCTCAAATTCGTTGTTGCTTTATACGCCACTAACCTGCTGAATGTAATAATCCAACAATTATTCATTCACAACAGTCATTGAAGTATAAGCTAACTATTGCAAACCTTTAAATGAATTGACTGTGGACTTCAACCTCAACAAAGATCGCAAAAGCAGAAGAAAGCCTACTATTGATGTAAGCTCAATGGTATATGGCAAAGTGCCGCCACAAGCCAAAGAACTGGAAGAAGCAGTGCTTGGTGCTATCATGCTGGAGAAAACAGCGTTCGATACTGTCATTGAAATCTTAAAGCCTGAATGTTTTTATATAGATGCTCATCAGCATATCTACAGAGCCTTTAAAAGCCTGGCAGATAAATCAATGCCGATAGACTTATTGACAGTGGTTGAGGAACTGAAAATGAAAGAAGAGCTGGATATGGTAGGGGGTCCATATTATATTACCAAGCTAACCAATTCGGTAGTATCCAGCGCCAATATTGAAACCCACGCCCGTATTGTATTGCAGAAGTTCATTCAGCGAGAGCTCATACGCATAAGCGGAGAGATCATTGGTGATGCTTATGAAGACAGCACTGATGTATTTGATTTGATGGATGATGCAGAAGGCAAGATATTTGAAATCACCAACAACTTTTTAAAGACCGACTACCAGGAGATGAGCAGCGCACTTGCGCAAGCCATCAACCGCATAGACGAACTACGTACCAGAACAGAAGATATATCCGGTGTGCCCAGCGGCTTCCCATCGCTCGATCGTGTTACATTTGGCTGGCAAAAGACAGACTTAATTATTCTTGCTGCCCGTCCTGCCGTGGGTAAAACCGCATTCGCACTCAACCTTGCCCGCAATGCTGCATTGAACCCAACAAGGCCTACGCCCGTTGCATTTTTTTCCCTGGAAATGAGTGCTGGTCAGTTGGTGCAGCGTATCCTGTCTGCCGAAAGTGAGATCATGATGGAGAAAATCTCCAGGGGCAGGCTGGAAGATTATGAGTATCAGCAACTGCACGCCAAAGGTATTAAACGCCTTGAGCAGGCACCCATTTATATAGATGATACGGCAGCGCTTAACATTTTTGAGTTTCGTGCAAAAGCACGCCGCCTGGTACATAAGCATAAAGTCGGGATCATTATCATAGATTACCTGCAGCTTATGAGTGGCAGCAGCGACCGCAATGGCAACCGTGAGCAGGAAATCAGTACCATTTCCCGTAATCTAAAGGCACTGGCAAAAGAATTACAGGTTCCTATTCTCGCACTTAGCCAGTTAAGCCGTGCGGTAGAAACGCGTAAAGAAAGCAAGATGCCACAGTTGAGTGACTTGCGTGAATCTGGTGCTATCGAGCAGGATGCCGACATGGTAATGTTTATCTATCGTCCTGAATACTACGAGCAGATGGCTAATGAGAATGGTGAAAGCACCCGTGGCGAAACGCACATCCGTATAGCCAAGCACCGTAACGGTTCGCTTGAAACAATAAAGCTGCGCGCCTTGCTGCACATTCAAAAGTTTGAAGAGTGGGATGATGGTAACAACTTTGGAGGCGGTTTGCCAGGTGGTGGTAATTGGAAGCCTGCACCACCTACAGGAGCAGATGGAGGTGCAGGCAACAATGGTGGCAATGAAAGTGGACGGTTCTTTATTCAAAAGGGCAGCAAGATGAATAATGGGGAATTTGATGAGGGTTTTGAGAGTAATGATGTATTTTAGGAGGGGCTGCAGGCTACGCTGTTCACCGCAGAGAACATGAGTTAACAGAGGTGTCGCAGAGATGCTCACTGTTTACAGCCAAGTCGCCAAAGACGCAGTGTCTTACCATTAGGATTATCACAATCAACATCTAATTTCTCCTACAACGCTGACAGGGTTCTGAAGCCTGTCAGCGTTTTTTACTATTGCCTATCAGAATAATCATGATCTATTTTTGCACTCATTAATAAATCATACACCATCTTGATGCAGCTACCTTATTTCTACGAGCCGAACATTACTTCCACCAATACTTCTTTTGTCCTTAGCGAAGATACCAGCCGCCACTGCGTACAGGTATTGCGCATGCATGCTGGTGAGCAGTTACAGCTTACGGATGGGACGGGTAATTTATACACAGCAGCCATCACCAGGGCTGATAAAAGGCATTGTGAAGTAACAGTACAAGAGACAAGGTTTAAGGAGCAAGAGGCAAAGAGGGTATGTATTGCCATTTCGCTGTTGAAGAATGCCAGCCGCTTTGAATGGTTCCTGGAAAAAGCTACTGAGATAGGGGTACAGGAAATTGTTCCACTCTTGTGTGACCGCACGGAACGCCAGCACTTCCGCTACGATCGAATGCAAGGTATTATAGTAGCAGCCATGCTGCAAAGCCAGCAATGCTGGCTGCCTCTTTTGCATCAGCTAACTCCTATACAGCAAGTAATTACTACAAGCACTTATACGGATAAGCGTATTGCGCATTGTGTAGCTGAAGAAGATAAGATACTGATAAATAAAATGTCTGTAGACAATGCGGTACAAATTCTCATTGGTCCAGAAGGTGATTTTACCAGCAACGAAATAGATTTAGCATTACAACAGGGTTACAAACCGGTAAGTCTTGGCAATACCAGGCTGCGTACTGAGACTGCCGGTGTAGTGGCATCTGCTTTGCTTATGTATTCGCATTAAAATTATCATTAAAGTATGAGGAAGAGTTTTGTAGCCATTTCAACCCTGCTTGTGTTGTTTTTATTTGCCTGTAAAAGTAAAACGCAAAAAGAACAAGAACGAAAGCAAGAGCAAGAGAGGAAAGAAGTTGAGATCGACAAGTCTATCACGCCAGCCAATGCTTATAACAATCTTTTTTTAGACAGTAATAAGTTAAATGATTTCTTAGCCAATCATCCGGAGTATAGTGCTTACGGGCAGCAATACCAGGATTTTTACAGGTATAGAAATTATGAGTATGCCTGGTTTGATACAAGTGGCTTAGACGAACAGGCTATCAACTTTGTAAATCTGCTGAATAGTACCATTACTGATCTTAATGATAGCAGTTTGTACAATAAAAAAATGATGAGCTTATACAATAGGTTCTTAACAGATTCTACAGCACACGAAGAAAAATCCCCATTACAAGCTGAGTTGTATCTCACCGGTCAATTCTTTATGTATGTGGCTAAAATATATGATGCTGCGGATATAAATACCAAAGAGTTAGGCTGGTTTATACCAGGCAAAAAGGTAGACTTTACAACCATGCTGGATTCAACCGTTGCCAATAGAGGCAAAGGTGAAGACAGAGTTTTGCCGCTGAATAATCAATATAAAAAATTGCAGGCCGCACTGACACAGTATTACAATATAAGGAATAAGGACACATGGGATTCAATTCATGTGCCTGCCAAGGGATTTAAAATGGGCGATTCTACTGCTACAATTGCACTCATAAAACACCGCTTACACCTCTTCGGTGATATGCCGCCGGGAGATACTACCGGTAAGTATAATGATGGTCTGAAAAATGCCATACAGTCTTTCCAGGCACGTATGGGACTGCCAGCTACCGGCAGCCTTAATAAGGCAACTATGCAGGAACTGAATTACCCGATAGCTGGTCGCATCAAACAGTTATTGATCAACCTGGAGCGCGACCGTTGGATGCCTGCCGAAACCGATTCAGCTTATATTATGGTCAACATTCCAGAGTATAAACTGCATGTATATGAGGGAACCAAACAGCAGTTTGATATGAATGTGATTGTAGGAAAAGCAGGTACCGGCACAGTTCTTTTTACAGGCAAGCTCAAGTATATTGTATTTAGTCCATACTGGAATGTGCCAAAGAGTATTGTAGAAAAAGAAATTGTGCCCGGCATGGAACGCAACGCTAACTATTTAGCTGAGCACGGTATGGAGATAACCGGACAAGAAAATGGCTTACCGGTAGTACGCCAGCTTCCCGGTGACAGCAACTCGCTAGGGCATGTAAAGTTCCTATTCCCGAATAGTTATGACATATACCTGCACGATACCCCTCAACGTGACCTTTTTACGGCTACCAACCGCAGTTTTAGCCACGGCTGTATACGTGTACAATATCCGGATTCATTGGCGCAGTACCTGTTAAGAGATAAACCTGAATGGACACCTGAAAAAATAGATAGCTGTATGCACCTGCAGGATGAAAAATGGGTAACACTGAATAAGCCGGTGCGTGTATATATTGGCTATTTCACTGCCTGGGTAGATGATAATGACAGGCTCAACTTCCGTAAAGATATTTACGGACATGATAAGAAAATGGCAGGTAAGCTGTTTGCAAATAGTCCAGCCTCCAACCAGGCATATACATTAGCTGGTAAGTAGATAAGAAGATGCGAGCTTTGAGTTTTGAGCAGAGCATATTTTGTTAGCTATAAGAGGGATCGCCAGCCTACGGCTGGCGATCCCTCTTATAGCATGTATTCATTCTGGAATTCCTATCCCAGTTTATCCTCAGCATCCCTAAATCCAGTTCAGACAAGCTCTTTCACTACATTAAAGATTGTTCTGGACTTTCCAAGTGTATAATAATGCAACACAGGCACGCCAAATTTTTTTAATTCTTTACTTTGCTGTACAAGCCATTCCGTACCTACTTTTTCACTATCTTCATCGCTTTTGCAGCGTATTATTTCTTCCGATAATTCAGTAGGAATATCCACATGAAAAATACGTGGCAACACAGATAATTGTTTTTGGTTGTAATTGGTTTTAAGCCCGGAATAATAGGAACATTAATACCCATTGTCGCGGCAGGTTTCTTACAAAGTCAAAAAACTTTTGGTTATCAAAAAACATTTGCGTCATAATATATTCTGCGCCGCTATCAAACTTTTTCTTTCAGGCGCTGCATATCAATTTCAGGGTTAGGTGCTTCAAAATGTTTTTCAGGATAACCGGCAACACCAATGCAGAATTTTGTTTTACCACCATCGCGAATATCATCGTCCAAATAAATTCCACTGTTGAGATTTACAATTTGTTTCAGCAATTCAGTTGCATAACGGTTGCCATCGGGTTCAGGCTCAAATGAAGCAGCATTTTTTTCCGCATCACCACGAATAACCAGTACATTATCAATACCTAAAAAATTCAAGTCAATCAATGCATCTTCTGTTTCACGTTTGGAAAAACCACCACAAATAATATGTGGCACTGCATCAATTTTATAATGGTTCATAATGGCGGCACAAATGCCTACAGTGCCCGGGCGTTTACGCACTTCCACTTTTTCAAAACTGCCATCTGTCTTTTTTTTAAAAGCAGTTTCGGTGCGATGATAGGTAACATTTATCCAGGATGGTTTAAACTCCATCAGCGGATCAAGATGGTCATAAATTGAATTAATGCTTTTGCCTTTTAATGGCGGCAATACTTCAAAAGAAACAAATGTATCTTTTGCTTGCTGAATATGCTCGGTGATCTTCATTTCCAAAAAATTGTTGCAAGATAAGGCATAGAACATTGATGGCACGGATTATATGCACTCATGTGTGAGTGTTTATTAAAAAACAACAAATAATCATGCTTTTCCTCTTTGCTGTACATTTACATCCCCTCCACACCACCTGCTGTTAATGAAAACTGCCTATACCTATTTTTTAACCTTATGAATACTGGAAAAGACATAGGAGCATCGAGGGATATACGGCGCAGGCAGAAGAATCCTAGAGCTCTGGCGCCGCTTCCCATGAACTATCCATGGCTTTACCATGGCTTTACCATGACTTTACCATGGCTTTGGCAGGGCTTAGGTAAGGAGGAAGTTGGGGTTTGATACCCCATTAAACAGGCAAGCAGATACCATTTATCTGATATCCCTTTTGCTGATAGCCTCTTTAAGGAGGATATAAGTTTTAACTTAATATCCAAACAATCCATACTTATAAACTGTGCCGTCAGTGTACTATCATTTACTTTTGCGCAAAGTAGTATCCATTGAGTCTTACCATACACACGAAGGAGCTTGTAAAAACATATAAAAGCCGCACGGTTGTTAATCATGTATCTGTAAATGTAGAGCAGGGTGAAATTGTAGGTTTATTAGGTCCAAATGGCGCCGGTAAAACCACTACTTTTTACATGGTGGTGGGTTTGATAAAACCAGATGAAGGCAGGGTATTTTTAAATGATACCGATATTACCAAATTGCCCATGTACAAACGTGCGCAATGGGTATTGGTTATCTGCCACAGGAAGCATCGGTATTCCGTAAGCTGACCGTAGAAGATAACATCCTGGCAGTGCTGGAAATGACCAAACTCACAAAAGCGGAACGCAGCCACAAACTGGATGAACTGCTGGACGAATTTAACCTGCACCATGTGCGTAAAAATAACGGGGACAGTCTTAGTGGTGGTGAGCGCCGCCGTACCGAGATTGCCCGTGCTTTGGCAGTTGACCCTAAATTTATTTTACTGGATGAACCATTTGCCGGTGTGGACCCTATTGCGGTGGAAGATATTCAAAGTGTAGTAGCACGATTGAAATATAAAAACATAGGTATCCTTATTACCGACCATAATGTAAACGAAACACTGTCTATTTGCGACCGCGCTTACCTTTTGATAGAAGGCAGCATCTTTAAGCATGGTACTGCCGAAGAACTGGCAGGCAACGAGCAGGTGCGCAGGTTATATCTTGGCACCAACTTCGAGCTGAAGCGTAAAGACTGGATCATAGAAATGGGTAAGAGAGGCAGTGTGGATGTACTGCCGTAAGCACTGATAAAGCGGTAATTTAAAAATTGCAAAACAAACTAATAATAACCTATTTGTTCTACCCTTTTTGAATATGATACAAGTTGGCCAATACAATACACTCAAGGTAGCCCGCAAGACAGACTTTGGTTTTTACCTTGATGATGGAAGTGAAGGCATTTTATTGCCTAAACGCTTTGCCCCTGCACGTATAAAATCGGGAGATGAAATAAAAGTATTTATATATCACGATTCTGATAACCGCCTCATTGCTACTACTCAACAGCCAAAAGGGGTTGTGGGTGATATTGTAAAACTGAAAGTAGTGGATGTAACGCATCAAGGTGCTTTTATGGATTGGGGATTGATGAAAGATATTTTTGTACCCAAATCGCAGCAGACATCTGTGATGCGTAAAGGGGGCGAATACCTCGTGAAAATTTATATTGATGCACAAACAGGGCGCGTAGCCGCGACAGAAAGAATAGAACAACAACTGAGTAATGAACAGTTAACTGTAAAGGAAAGGGACACCGTGGAATTGCTTGTATTCCGCAAAACAGAGATTGGCTATAGTGTTATCATCAACGGATTGCATACAGGCATGCTGTACTACGGAGATGTATTTACAGAGGTAGCGATTGGTGATCGCCTGCAGGGCTATATTAAAAAGATTAGACCTGATAATAAAATAGACGTAATGCCTGGCAAACCTGGCTACCAGAAGGTAGAAGAGGAGACCGAAAAAATAATGCGCCTGCTACAAGAAAATGGTGGTTTTTTGCCGTATCACGATAAGTCGGACCCAGACGATATTTACAAGGCATTTGGCATGAGCAAGAAGACTTTCAAAATGACTACAGGCACCTTATATAAACAAAAGAAAATTACTTTTACAGATGGAGGTATAAAGAGCTTGTGAACCGCTAAGACGCAAATGCAAGCAAAATGTTTTAACCGCAAAGACGCTATGAGATAAACAGCTTCGGAGCTTCATTTTGTACATGTATACTTTGCGTCTTAGCGCCTTAGCGGTTAAAAACTCACTCCAGCACCGGCCTCAGCCATCTTCTTCCTTCTTCATCACTCCAGCCTTTGCGCTGTTTATAATCTTCGTACTGATCTTCTTTTATTCTGCCAATACCAAAATACCTGCTTTGGGGATGACTGAAATACCAGCCACATACGGAGCTTGCCGGGTACATAGCCAATGATTCTGTCAATGTAATGCCTGCTTTTTCTGAGGCATGTAGCAGATGAAACAGCTTATATTTCTCTGTATGGTCTGGGCAGGCAGGATAGCCGGGGGCTGGGCGGATGCCTACATATTTTTCTTTAATCAACTCTTCATTAGTCAGGCTTTCATCATTGGCATAGTCCCAATATTCAGTACGTACTTTTTTGTGTAGTAATTCGGTGAATGCTTCTGCAAGGCGGTCTGCAAGTACCTGCAGCATGATCTTATTATAATCATCATGCTGCTGCTGGAAACTTCTCGATATGCGGCTCTATACCATGAATGGAAACAGCAAAAGCACCGATGTAATCTTGTAAACTGGTTTCCTTTGGTGCAATAAAATCTGCAAGGGAAATATTCGGTTCGGTTGCTGTTTTCTTTACCTGCTGACGTAAGAACTGTAAGTGGAATATCCTCCGTTTCATTTTTCACTACAACCGTATCCGGTGCAGGTTTCTCTGCTTTGTAAAAGCCAATGACTGCTTTTGGTGTCAACCATTTTTCAGCAATGATTCTATCTAATAAAGCATTAGCATCATTATACAACTTCGTTGCTTCTTTACCTATCACTTCATCTTTCAGCAAGTCCGGAAACCTGCCACCCATTTCCCATGCAATGAAAAAAGGAGCCCAGTCTATGTATGCTCTTATTTCGTTTAAGTCATAATCTTCAAAAGACTTGGTTCCGGTGAATGCAGGTGTAGGTGGAAGATAATTTTCCCAGTCTATTTTCACAGCATTTGCCTGGGCTTCTTCATAGGAGATATAAGGCTTTGCAGAACGTTTATTGCTAAAGTCTTCCCGAAGCTTTTTATATTCGCCCGAGATATTATTTAGGAATGGACCCTTTTGGTCTTTGTTCAATAAGGAGCCTGCTACCGTTACACTCCGGATGCATCCAGCACATGCACAATACCATTATCATATTCAGGAGCAATCCTTACGGCTGTATGCATACGGCTGGTAGTAGCACCGCCAATCAAAAGTGGCTGCTGCATATTGCGGCGCTTCATTTCTCTTGCCACATGCACCATTTCATCCAACGAAGGAGTGATCAATCCGCTTAAGCCAATAATATCTACATTCTCTTTTATAGCCGTGTCCAATATCTTATCAGTGGGTACCATTACACCCAGATCAATAATATCATATCCATTACAAGCAAGCACTACGCCTACAATGTTTTTACCAATATCGTGCACATCACCTTTTACAGTTGCCAGCAATACTTTGGCTGCACCACCTTGCTGTGCAGCAGGATTGTTCTTCTTTTCTTCTTCTATAAAAGGGGTTAGCCATGCTACACTTTTCTTCATCACGCGGGCGCTCTTTACTACCTGCGGCAAAAACATTTTACCGGAGCCAAACAGGTCACCTACCACATTCATTCCATCCATCAGCGGACCTTCAATTACCTCTAAAGGCTTAGGATATTTCAGTCGTGCTTCTTCTGTATCGGCATCTATGTAATCAGTAATACCATTTACCAGCGCATGCTTCAGACGTTCTTCAACAGAAGTATTGCGCCAGGCATCATCTTTCTTTACTTCTTTGCCCTTTGCTTTTACAGTTTCGGCAAACTGGATAAGCTTTTCGGTAGCTTCGTTGTTAGTGTTGTTGCGGTTTAAGATAACATCTTCGCACAAGTGCTCTTAATTCCGGTTCTATTTCATCATACACCACCAATTGTCCGGCATTTACAATGCCCATGTCCATACCCGCTTTAATAGCATAGTACAAGAACACACTATGCATTGCTTCCCGCACAGTTTCATTACCTCTGAAAGAGAAAGAAATATTACTTACACCGCCACTCACCTTTGCCAGTGGCATTCTTTGTTTAATGATTCGGGTGGCTTCTATAAAATCTACAGCGTAGTTATTATGTTCTTCAATGCCGGTTGCAATGGCAAAAATATTAGGGTCGAAAATGATGTCCTGCGGTGCAAAGCCTACCTCGTTTACCAGTATATCATAAGCTTTGGTACAAATATTTACGCGGCGTTCAAAGGTATCTGCTTGTCCTTGCTCATCAAATGCCATCACCACCACAGCCGCTCCAAAACTCTGGCAGATATATGCCTGCTCTATAAACTTCTCCACACCTTCTTTCATGGAGATGGAGTTCACAATGCACTTTCCCTGCACACATTTCAGCCCCGCCTCAATAATCGAGAATTTGGAAGAGTCTATCATTATCGGGATCCTGGCAATATCGGGTTCGCTTTGCAATAGATTGATAAAGGTGGTCATTGCCTGCACGCCATCCAGCAGGGCATCATCCATGTTCACATCTAATACCTGGGCACCGCTTTCTACCTGCTGACGTGCTACGCTCAGCGCTTCTTCATATTTGTTCTCTCTGATCAGCCTGGCAAACTTCTTACTACCTGTTACATTGGTACGCTCACCAATATTGATGAAGTTTGTTTCGGGTCTTATGGTTAAGGGCTCTAACCCGCTTAGTCGTAGGTAAGGTTTGATAATACTCATATCTGTTTTTTGAACCACAAAGGCACGGAGGCACAGAGTGGCACAACGTAATTATATAATTAATCTTTTAAATCCATCTTTCATTAAAGGCACATGAAAATTGATAACATAACCGATCCGCTTGCCGGAAAGCCTTAAATAACTTAGCAATTGAGCTTCCCAAACTGGATGGTAATTTTCTTGTGCTTTTAATTCAATAATTAATAATTTATCTACTAAAATATCGAGGCGCAAGGCATCTTCTAAAAATAGCTCTTTGTAGAAAATAGGTACTTGTTGCTGTCGTAAGAATGGAATACCCCTCTGTTGTAATTCATAACAAAAGCATTTTTCATAAACGCTTTCCAGCAATCCCGGACCAAGAGATTTGTGCAATAGGAAAGCTATATCAACTACAATTTTACCTAATTGATTCTCTATCGCTTAAAGGAAAATACTCTGTGCCGCTCTGTGTCATAGTGTCTCTGTGGTTATAAAAGCACTTCCTCCACCACCGGCAACTTTCGCGGCGTTATACGCTTTACACTCTCTGCAATATGCCTTATATGATCGGGGGTGGTGCCACAGCAGCCACCTACAATATTTACGAATCCTTCTTTAGCCCACTCCTCTATAAAGTGTGCTGTCTGGTGCGGCTGTTCGTCATATTCACCCATAGCATTAGGTAAGCCTGCATTGGGATATGCTGATGTATAACAAGCAGCAATACTGCTTAGCTCTTCAATATGACTACGCATTTCCTGTGCGCCTAATGCACAATTAAGTCCCACACTCAATGGCCTTGCATGCATTACCGATACATAAAATGCTTCCAGCGTTTGACCACTTAATGTTCTTCCGCTGGCATCCGTAATAGTACCGCTGATCATAATGGGAAGTGGTGGTTGCTTAGTATCGCGGAAGTACTTTTTAATAGCGTAAATGGCTGCTTTAGCATTGAGTGTATCAAAAATGGTTTCTACCAATAGTAAATCAACACCACCATCTACCAATCCTTTTACCTGCTCATAATAAGCGTTTGCAACTTCATCAAACGTTACTGCGCGATAGCCCGGATTGTTTACATCCGGCGAAAGGGACAATGTTTTATTCATGGGGCCAATAGCGCCTGCAATGAACTTTGGAGTTGAGGGTTGCTTGTTGACAGTTGACAGATTATATTCCTCAATAGCTGCTCTTGCACATTTTGCAGCAGCTACGTTCAGTTCATATGCTAAAGATTGCATATCATAATCTGACTGCGCAATAGATGTGCTGGAGAACGTATTGGTTTCAATAATATCTGCACCGGCAGCCAGGTATTCCTTGTGAATAGCTTTGATGATCTCTGGCTGCGTAAGGCAGAGCAGGTCATTATTGCCTTTCACATCGGTATGCCAGTGCTTAAAGCGTTCACCACGATAATCCGCCTCCGTGAGCCTATACTGCTGGATCATAGTGCCCATCGCACCATCAATCACCAAAATGCGTTCCTGCAAAGCGGAGCGAATGGCGCCCCCGGATTCCCCGGCCCCTAAAGGGGAGCGTGAGCGATTTTTCTCTAAAGGAGAGTCTAATAGAATTTCCATACCTCTACATTATTAATGTGTACAAATGACTACACAGAACCTCTGTGCACCGTAGTGCCTTCGTGTCTCTGTGGTTCAAAAAACTGCTATAAACGTATGGGAAACCTGAAAGTGAAGGAGTTTCTTGGCGTTTATTAGTTCAGATTTTTGTACAGGTCGAACAATAAACAAATCTACCTGCGGGCGCAAAGATAGGTTATCTGTTGGAAATATAGCTACCTACCGGCAAACGGTTGGTTAAACTGCGTGCCAGCGTCAGTTCATCGGCATATTCCAGCTCGCCTCCAAAGGCAATACCACGGGCAATAGTGGTGATCTTGCATGGTAACTGCTGTATCTTTTTCTGTATGTAGTAGATAGTAGTATCCCCCTGTATATTAGGGTTGAGGGCAAAGATGAGTTCTTCGGTCTCTTCAGTCTGGATGCGATTGATTAAAGACTCAATATTTAATTGTTCTGGTCCAACACCATCCAGCGGTGAAATAATACCGCCTAATACATGATAGGTACCACTGAACTGCTGGGTGTTTTCAATAGCTATCACATCGCGGATGTTTTCTACCACGCATATCAGGCGCTGGTGACGTAATGTGTTAGCGCAGATACTGCATATTGCAGCATCACTCACATTGCCGCAGCGATGGCAGAACTGTATATCGGTTCGCATCTTGGTGATCGTCTCGCCAAAATGCGCTACTTCGGCGGTATCCTGTTTCAATAAATGAAGTACTAAACGAAGTGCTGTTTTCTTGCCAATGCCGGGCAGTTTTGCAAATTCGTTTACTGCGTTTTCCAATAAATTAGAGGCTAATTGCATCTTACAAAGATACAACAGGAGCAGGGGTTTTACAAGAAATAGCACACGGATTACACGGCTGTCTGCATGGATTAACAAAGCGTTTTTAAGCATGTGACTTATTGATATACAAGTACTTACATGAGCAAAATTGATATCTATATTGCCCTGTCTATAATGACTAATAAATTAATGTGAGTTCGGGATGGAATTAGGATTTTCACTGGCTGAGTTTGTCTTATTCCCGCTAATGGAACATACGGAGTTATACTTAACTTATACCTAAGTTATACTTAACTTATACCTAACTTATACCGAATCTCTTCCCTATCTCCTCCTATGTTTCTCCATATTAACACCTGATCAACGCTCAGTTATCTACCCGTTACTCCGTATACAAACGCCCCTTACCTTGAACTTGCCTTTACTCCCCTTCAGGGGTCGGGGGCATTTGCCTTTACCTGTTCTTAAACTTTCTGCCTCCTAAACCTGCCTAACCCACAGGCAAGGTCTGTAAACCCGTCAACCTATGTAACCTATATACTCCCTATCATACCCACTCCCGTTTAGGGCTGGGGCTATATTCTCCCTTTTAGGGGTCGGGGCATTAGCATTCACTCCAATACTGCATCCCAATATATCAATGGCAGCTTTTTTGAAGATAATGCAGTTACCATAACAACAGATGGATTCTAAATAAACATAAAGTATGAATAACCAGACTTTTAAAGACAAAGTAATTGTTATCACCGGTGCAAGTGCTGGTGTAGGGAGGGCAACAGCATGGGAATTTGCAAAGCAAGGCGCAAAAATAGTGCTGCTGGCAAGAGGACAAGAACAGTTGGACGGTACCAAAAGGGAAGTTGAACAATACGGAGGTAAAGCCTTGTGCATACCTACCGATGTAGCCGACCCTGCTGCAGTGGAAGCAGCAGCCGAACAGGCGGAGAGAGAATTTGGACCTATTGATGTGTGGGTAAACAATGCAATGAATAGTGTGTTTGCGCCTTTTAAGGAAATAAAGCCTGAAGAGTTCCGGCGCATAACAGAAGTTACTTACCTGGGGCAGGCATATGGTGCCATGTCTGCATTAAAAAGAATGTTGCCGAGGGATAGAGGTGTCATCGTTTTTGTTGGTTCTGCTTTAGCATACAGAGGCATTCCATTACAGAGTGCTTATTGTGGCTCAAAACACGGCATACAAGGCATGTTCGATTCATTGCGCACTGAATTGTTGCATGATAAAAGCAATGTAAAGATCTGTATGGTGCAACTGCCTGCAATGAACACCACCCAGTTTGGCTGGGTGCTTAGCAAGTTACCTAACAAACCTCGCCCGATGGGTAAAGTATATCAGCCCGAAGTTGCTGCAAGAGGTATTGTGTACGCCGCAGCTCATCCACGCCGCGAACTGTGGATAGGTTATCCTACCTACGAAGCGATCATAGGTAATAAAATAGCACCCTGGTATGCCGATTGGGTATTGTCCAGGAGTGGTATCGATGGGCAGCAGACCAACGAAAAAGCACCACCGGATACAAAGAATAATGTGTGGGAGCCCGTACATGAAGACCGTGGCGCACATGGAAACTTTAAAGATATAGCTGCCAATAAAAGCTTCACACTTTGGGCAGGCACGCACCGCACCGCAATGAGAATAGCAACCGGTGCATTAGCAGTTGGTGTAGTAGCGCTGCTGTTGGGTAATAAGGATTGATAATAAATTATGCTTTATGAAAGCCATTTGAGGATTAAAGAAGAGATGTCCTTTACTATGAATCAACAACCATCTGGTGTACGTTATCCACCAATAGAAAACTACGGAGTTATCGGTAACCTTAATACAGTAGCCTTAGTATCGTTAGGAGGCTCAATTGACTTTCTGTCATATACCCGCTTCGACTCTCCTACCATTTTTTGCAAGCTGCTGGATGCCGATAAAGGCGGGAGTTTTTTAGTATGTCCCGAAATGGATAATATGGTTACTAAACAGTTGTACCTCCCCGATACGAATGTATTGGTAACTCGTTTTTTTGCAGAACAGGGTATTGCAGAAGTAATAGACTTTATGCCTGTTCAGAAGGATCAAAGTTGCACCATCATCCGCAAAATAGCTACTATAAGAGGCAGGATAAAATATAACATGCGCTGCTCACCTCGCTTTAATTATGCCGGTTCAGACCATAGGATACAAGAGCACAAAGATGCTGTAGAATTTATACCCTGTAAAGGCGACCAGCCGTCATTTAAATTGTATAGTGATTGTCCGCTTAAGGTGGAAGGACAGGATGTAACATCTTCTTTTACTTTAACAGAAGGGGAATGTACTTCTGTTGTTCTCAATGCACAAGAGAGCGGGGAAGAGGTTAAGGGAAACCTTGCTGATTATGTAAACAACTCTTACCAGGAAACAATAAAGTACTGGCAAAGCTGGCTGGCTAACTGTACTTATAAGGGACGCTGGCGCGAAGAAGTAACCCGTTCTGCATTGGCTTTGAAGCTCCTGTTTTCCAGGCAATACGGCTCTATAGTCGCGGCTGCAACTTTTAGTTTACCGGAGACGATTGGTGGTGAGCGCAACTGGGATTACCGCTATACATGGATAAGAGATGCGGCATTCTCCATGCACGCCTTTTTGGAACTTGGCTTTATGGAAGAAGCAAAAGCTTTTTTAGAATGGGTTAGGAAACAAAGTACCGATAAAGAATTGCAACTGATGTTTGCAGTAGATGGTAATACAGACATGAAGGAGTATGAACTCAACTACATGGATGGTTATAGATCTTCCAAACCTGTACGCATCGGTAATGCAGCGCATCAGCAAACGCAAATGGACATTTATGGGGAACTGTTGGAAACTATTTATATCTATGTGATACATGGGGGCGACCTTACTTATGAATACTGGAAAATAATAGTGGAATATATTGATTACGTAACAGACAATTGGGGCAAGCCAGACTGTAGTATATGGGAAGTAAGAGGTGAAGAAAGAGAGTTCTTATTTTCAAGAATGATGTGCTGGGTGGCTATGGACAGAGCTATAAAGATAGCCGATCATTTTTCATTCCCTTATGATTTTATGAAATGGCGAACAGTACGCAATGACATTTACCAGGACATCTACAACAATTTCTGGAATGATGAAAAGCAATCCTTTGTACAGTCTAAAGGTTCATCTGTTATAGATGCAAGTGCGTTGCTGATGCCAATGTTAAATGTTATTTCTCCGCTCTCTGATAAATGGCAGTTGACGATGGATGCAATCGACAAGGACCTGCGCTCCGATGTATTGTTATACCGCTATCGTGAATCGAATGATGAAGTGGATGGATTGAAAGGCAAGGAAGGCACATTTACCATCTGCTCTTTTTGGCATGTAGAATGCCTTGCATTAAGTGGCAAGTTGGAAAAGGCAAGAGAGCATTTTGAAAAAATGCTGGGCTATGCAAATCATCTGGGCTTGTATTCGGAGCAGATCGGGATGCGTGGGGAGCATTTGGGCAATTTTCCGCAGGCATTTACGCACTTATCCTTGATAAGTGCGGCAGTAGAAATAGATAAGCAGGAAAAGGCACATAAAAAGACACTACCTTTTTTACATAAAGAGATGAAGTGAGAGGATTGTTGTTATATTAAAACAAGTGGTGGCATCCATAGCGCCATGCCGCCAATACGCAGTTACATTCATTTGAATTAACAGCGGTCCGTCCTTCTCAATCCTGCAACGACCAGAGTTATACTTAAGTTATACCTAACTTATACCTAAGTTATACTTAACTTATACCTACTCTCCTCCCTATTTCCTCGGTATTCAAACGCTCCTTACTTTGAACTTGCCTTTACCCCCCTTTAGGGGATGGGGGCATTTGCCTTACTGCCCTTTAGGTGTTGGGGGCTTCTCTGGTATCTGCCTGCTTATTTGAATCTGGTATAAGTAGAACCCTGCAATGCCATTATATTTCTGACCAATAGGATAGTATCACTTTTATGAATTAATTATTTTAGCTAAAATTACCTGTAGAATTACTGTATTTATTTAATTTTAGTTCCAATAAATCACCTATGAAATTAACAACAATCGCTTTACTTCTTCCCTGTCTCTTCATTGCTTGTAATAATCAAACCTCTAATAACAGTTCTAATACAGATACCGCCACAACTATACATCCCCCAATGGATTCAAGTGTAACAGATGCCGGCAGTTCATTAGGTAATTATCCCATATCACCTGAACCAGGTATAGGAGCCTATGATACTATCGCGGCTGCTTTTAAAGGAAGGCCGGATGCAAGAAATGTAAAGCAATTAATGGATACAGTTTTAAGGCAATGCAATATGGAAGTGTCGCATAAAAATGTGATGCGCTTTGCCAACGATTTGGAAGCAAAGAGGAAAAATAGCAAGGTGGGTGTAACAGAAATGGACATACTTAAAGAGATGTACCAGCATGGAACAACTACAGATTTAGCTCAAAGACTAGCAACAGCTACTACAGTATTGGAAAAAGTGAAGTAGGCTTCTCATATTCCCACTCTACTCATGCCCGTTATTTGCTCCAAACTCACAACTCATAGTTCTTAGCTTTTCACTTGCACCTTTAGGCTTGCAGCTCCCTGTCTGTTTCTTGTACCTTGTATTATGAGATAGCAGTAATGATAACTCCAGATTTTGCATTGTTTGTTTAACAAGTCCCGACAAGACCACAAGAGTTATTAATGAGCGGTTGCCTATCAACCTCTTTTTGTTTGCATAAAAAAAGCGGAGCTACATGAAGCAGCTCCGCTTGTAAGTTTAGGATTTTAAACTGTTCTTTACGGGATAAGGCTGAACGTTTATTGACTTAAGGTTGAACGATTATATATTTGACAATTGGAATGCCGAAAGTCTAATTTATTCATTATAAGAAAGTTACGTGTATTGCAGTTTAGCAGACCGTTTCAATGTTGGACAAAACAGTTTCAAAAAGAGAATATACTGAGTATTTTATGTACTCGTTTTATATATGGTACTAAACGATAGAGTAATAAAGCTGTTGCTATTCCACTTTGCCGGATTTGCTGATTCATTTTAAAATTTTAATTTGATGGAATTGTGCTTTATTTAACTTTATGACCCGTTAATCTATGAACATATGGCTTCTATTTTCATCCTTGATGACATTGATGATATTTTGTTTACATTGGACTTTTGGCTAACACAACATGGCTATCAGGTATATACATTCAACAATTCAAGAGATTTGATTGAAGCCCTAAACATTATTACACCAGATTTTATTCTGCTGGATGTACGGTTGGCAGAGTTTAAGGATGGAAGAATACTGTGCATCGAATTAAGGCGGCATCACCAGTATCCAAATCCAATATACCTGTTTTCTTCCACTTCTGTTATGAATTCAGACCTGCTGACCTGTGGTGCTGATGGTTTTATCAAAAAGCCTTTCGATTTACATAAAGTATTGGTAACTATAAACAATGCACTGGTAGATATTTAGTAATAATAATATAATTATAATACCATTTCCAGTTTGGTAGTCCGAAGGATCCTGCGGACATATATAGGTTATAATATGCTCCGCTCGAAGCTCGCAGCTTTTTATAAGGCTTTAAGCAAACTAAATATTATCGGGACAGTAAAGAATATAATAAATAGCTACTAATCAATCCCAGTCAAAATGTACCTTTTGCCCGTCCAGTTTCCATACTGCCGGGAAAGGATTCGTAAGCCAGTCCAGCGGTTCAGCAATTGGCTGAGGTTTGGAAGCATCGGTGAAACATTGTTTGATAAATGCTTTTTGTTCTGCGCCTACTGCATCGGGCTGTGCGGATATAAATAAGGGTGCGCTGCTTTGTGCCAGCAACTGCATCCATTGTTTGTTCTTGTTCCAGGGAATGGCAGTGGTCAATCCTACACAATCTCCATCCGCTTCATAAAAGGTTTTATGCTGCACCATGCTGAACCCCATTGTATTCACGCCCATCTTTTTGGTGCGTGCCCATTCTTTTCCGCTCGTATCATCACCAATGCGGTTCAGTTCAAACAGTCCTGCAGACAAATGACTTATGGTATTGCAACCAATCAAATACATATCCCCTGCCGCTTCGCGGATAGACCTTATATAAATGCAAAATGATCTCTGCATTCGTTTTAGAGTTATCATTAAAATGCCAGCCGGGTTCTGTCAGTTTCTCCTCCATCTCAAAGCCCCATTTGCTGAAAATATCAAAGGTTGAATAATCATGCTTCACCATTTCAAAACCCCATTGCTTATACAAAGCAATCATGTTTTTTATATACTCAATGTTTTCTTCAATAGTTGGGTCCAGCACTGCACCGTCATCTTTATTATTATTTAGAAAATTGGGGGCTAATAAACTCTTTTTCTTCACCGGGTTTGGCAAGCAAAGGTCTTGTCCAAAACCCGGGGCGCATACCAAGCTTTTTTATTTCACCGGCAAGCTTTTGCATGTCACCAAATTTTTCATTTGGTTTTGAATAATCGTACCCGTTAGCCCAGCCATCATCAATAACAGAAAAAGGTTTGTTGATGGTATTGGTTGCAAGCGGTGCAAGCAACGAAGTATGTTGTAGTATCAGATCAGCCGAATTATTTCCATAAGCAAAATACCAATCATTGATGCCATATACAGGTTGTGCTACTGTTCTTGGCTTGTCGCACATTTGTTTACAAAACCGGCGAACTGTTGCAAATGCATTTTCATTGCCTTCGTTTTTTGTAGTAACAATTTCTGCCGCATGTCAACATTCTGTTGCCGAGTTGCACACCATTCCCACCGTTTCTTGTATCCAGATTTAATTGATAAATTGTTATCAGCTAACACGCCAGTAACAAATGGCAGTTGCAGCCTGTTTTTACACCAAAGCAAATGGTATTATTATCATCATGTGCCACACAATACCAGGGTAGCTTTTTGGTTACTGCAACAGTCTGCCAGCTAATGTCACCATAAGTACGCTCCCACGCGTCCCCCATAATGGTAGCTGCTTTTGGTGTGGCATATTGCCATTGGAGTTGCACTTCTTTAAGGGTGAGTATTGGCGACTGGATGAATACGGAAATGGCTTTACCGGCTTGTTTGAGTTGCACCACCACATCTTTATACCTCCATGTTTGCTTGTCGGATGATTGTAAAGCAACATAATCATCCCCTGAAAGGATTTTTATACTATCGGGCATTTGGAGGATAATGGAAGTAGTGCCTTCTGCCTTAATGTAATTGGTAACGAGCAAAGATGCTAAGGATGCGCTGCTTAGTTGGATAAAATGTCTGCGGTTCAACCGTTATTTGTTTTGTTGGGGTGTAAAGATAGGGAGATGTAGGATTTACACTATTTTCAATTGGGTAGTATTATATGCACTGCCCGAAACTTACAGCTCGTAACCGGCAACCGGTAACTGGTATCAGGCTACCTATTTGAATCTGGTATTAGATATACGGCTCACAATTTTGAAATATGTCTCACACGTTACACGCACAGAATGCTGCAGACAGATAGGCACGGATGTAAATATTTAAGCTGTTAAATTCAGGAAGCTGACGAGGTAGATTGCGATAAGAAAGCCTCCTACTTCACCACCACCAACCTCGAACTCAAACTAAACCCGCAAAAACACCCCGTCACATCTTGCCCGATTATATTAGTAGCCAATGTCACCGGTGTAGCAAATGGACCACCATTATTCCTGGCATTATTAAAAGACACCCAAAAATCATATACATCCCGTGTAACACTTGCCATATGATACGCTACTGTATCCCCTGCCACAAAACCACGTGGATGCGTCAACCGGATATACTGACCATTAGTAAGCTCATCAGTCCCAAAGCTGTTATTTCGGTTTCCACCAAAAGAGCCCCAGCCAAAGTTGAACCCATCTTTATAAGAGTGATAAAAGTACAATTGTGTATTTCCTAAGGTATCCGGGTCTTGGTAGTTGTTGGTAATGCGCAGTTTATATATACTGCTGTCATCTTCATCCGTATAGCCATAGCCTATTGTTAAGCTATCAATTGGCACCGGTGGAAGTAACGTTGTAACAGCGGAATATTGATTTCCACCTTCGCTTATCTCCAGTAAATAACTTTTACCAGGTTTACCTATTAAAGCACTGGATGAATCTGTAAGCAAACGAGGATCGAAGTAAATATTGGCCAACTCATTTGGAACACCTGGAATATTTAAAGATGACAGTTGCACCTTTTTGTTTGCATCCCAGTTATATCCATCTCCGGCACGCTCCCCCTCAGTTATTGTTATGCTTGCATCTGTTACAGGCGTGCTTTCAATATTAGGAGACAAATAATCAACACTCCGGCTTAAAATAATATAATTGTACGCTCGCATTTCATTGTTGATATAAGCCTCTACTACCAGCTTTGGAGTATTGCCACTCACTTTAATATTAAAGTTCTTCTCACACGATGTAAAGAGAACAATAAAAAGAAGTGCAGCTATGCCAGAACATAGTCTGCTACTCATAGTATTAAAGCCACTCTCTGCAAAACCTCTATAAACGCTAGCTCTCATTCGGTTATTTGATTAATAGTTCCATCCATACAGTAAGAATACCTCTGCGAAACCTCCATAAACCTCGTTCTCAGCGGTGAAGAGCGAAACCTCCATAAGCTCATGTTCTCTGTGGTTAAAAACTAAAGTTCCAGGTAACGCTCGGCACAATAGGAAACAAATATGCCATCTTACCTCTCACTGCCCGTTCATCTTCATTCACGTCAAAGTATATAAAATAAGGATTAGCCCGGTTATACACATTATACACCCCAAAGTTCCAGCTACTCTTAAACCGCTTCGTACTTTCGGGCTTGGGAGTATAAGTAAAAGCAATATCCAACCGGTTATACGAAGGCATACGATAAGCATTCACTTTATCATATTGATCCACATTAGTGAAAATGGGAGTTTGGTCCTGAAAATTATAGCCTGCATAGTACGTAAAACGCCCGGTAGGTAAAGTAATTGCATTGCCTGTACCATATACAAATACAGCAGATCCTTCCCACTTTTTACTAAGCTTATAGTTCGCAACAATGCTCAGATCATGCGTTCTGTCATAACGGTAAGGAAAAGGCTTGCCTCCGTTCAATTGAGGAAAAGTCCGTTCGGCACGGCTTAAAGTATAACCAACCCAGCCCGTGAGCCTTCCCACTTTCTTTTGCACAAACAACTCCAATCCATATGCTTTACCAGAACCGAATATCATTTCGCCTTCGAGGTTTTGGTTGAGTAATAATTGTGCACCCGGCTTAAACTCCAGCTCATTATTCATTACCTTATAATAAGTCTCCACACTCATTTCCCATACATTATTGCGGAAGTTCTTGAAGTAGCCAAGGGCAACCTGCTCTGCATTGGATGGCTTTAGCAGTTTGCTGCTGGGTACCCATAGATCACTTGGAAAAGTAGCACCACTTGTGGTTGCTAAATGCAGGTATTGGATGGTACGGGTATAAGAAGCTTTGATGCTGGAGGTACTATTTAACTTATATAACAAATTAATACGAGGCTCTGGGTAATAGTATTTTGCAATGCTCTCTCCTTTTGCAAATCGTTCTATTAGTCCTGTAGGCACACCATCCGCACCGTATAGCACTCTTTCTGTTGGTCCCACCTGGTTAAAGTAGCTGTAGCGAAGTCCTGCAATTATATTTAAATTGGGAGTGATGTTGGCATTGGCACTGATATAAGCTGCTGCTTCCCGCGCATGCTGATCAACTATTTGCGATTTAAAATCCTGCACACCATTGGTAATACTTCCTGCACCCGGTGTAAAGCGATGAACAATATACTGTAGTCCCCACTTGAAATGGAGCCAGTTATTAGCATTGTAATTCCAATCAGTTTTCGCCTGCACATCCTGCAAGCCTGAAGCAAATAAAAATTTGCTGGCACTATAGTCAAAATGACTATCAAGATCAAAGAGGTTGAAATAAACGCCTGTTTCATGCCTGAGCCTTTTATTGATCTGTTGCTTCCATGCAAGCCCGGCCAAAGTATTTCCCCACCAAACACTGAAAAGCATGTCCGGGTTATTCTTGTCTCTAAAAGAGAATCGGTCACGGCCAGAGTAGAGCGTAAACTGTAATTGATTCCTTTTATCAATGGTGTAGTCCGCTTTTGCATTTATATCATAGAAGAAATATCCGTTATCACCAATACGTTTCTTCGCTACTACTCTGCCTACCTGGTCTATATAAGTACGGCGTGCACTGATGATGAAAGAGGATTTTCCTTTTATAATGGGACCTTCCAGCGAGAGGCGGCTTGATATCAGTCCAATACCACCGCTGCCTTTAATAGAATCCTTATTACCATCCCTGGTATCTATGGCTATCACACTGCTTAATCTACCACCATACTCTGCAGGTATGCCGCCTTTTATTACCTCTACATTATTAATGGCGTCACCATTAAAAATGCTGAAAAAACCCAATAAATGATTGGGATTATAAACAGGGATTCCATCCAGCAAAACAAGGTTTTCATCTGGTCCTCCACCCCTTACATAAATCCCTGCGCTCGCCTCTCCCCCGCTCTTTACACCTGGCAGCAAAGTGATGGTCTTGAGCGGATCCACTTCTCCAAAGATCACAGGAAGTTTGCGCAACTGAACACCGCTGATACTCTGTACGCCCATCTGGTTGCGAACAACATTACGGCTGGAGATAACAGTCACGTTGCGGAGCAAACTTTCTCTTAACCGCAATACAACAGCAATGTTGGTGTCCTTAGTAATAGTTAAGCTTGTAGAATATGCAAAATGATTAACAGAGGAAACATTGATATTATAATACCCCGGAGATATTTCTATAATAGCACTACCCAATGAATCTGCCTTATATTTCTGTTCGTTCAGTATAATAGTAGCATTAGGTATCCGCACATCTTCAGCACTCGAAATTGTAAAAGACAGCATTACATGTTGACTAAAAGTATGTAAACAAACAGCGGATAAAAGAAGTATAAGCAGAATAGGTTTATAAACATTCATTATTCACCTCACCAATATTGTTGCAATTTATCCTTTGTCATTCCGATAGAATGTTACGGATACGTTAAGTAGTAGATTAGGAAAAGTGAATTCCGGCCCACTTCTTCAATGATGACTACCGCCCACTTGTAACCCCTCAGTCATATCAATATAAGTTATACAGTATAATAGGCAACAGCTGCACCTGTACCGCATGTTATGTTCCGGAAGAGCGATAATTGAATCTCCGGAGCTATTGCCTGGGAATACAATCGGTGACTGATGAATAAATACTACTCAGACAATCAAGGCAACTGTTCTCCACTTTCAATAAGGCAACCTGGTATACATTCTCCAAAGCTGGGCTTCCTGTTTGTATCTACTGTAGAGTAAGCTTTTAATTATTGGTAGTAAAGCCTTATCTCTCCCGTATCTAAGCCGTATTAAAGTCATGGATAGTTCATGGATAGCCATGGTAAATCCTGGCTCATCCTTTCCAAAGATGCATGTAAGCTTATCTATCATCTCCCATCTGTAAACTGTCATCTTGGTACCTAAGCCGTACCTCCACCGTATCTAAGCCGTATCTGAGCCGTATATCCTACGTCTTTTTAGTATAGAATGGGTAAAGAGCAGTTGTAAGAGCAGTCCTTATCAGCAAATGGTGTGCAGGGGAATAACTATACAAATTAACAGACTACAATATTTTAATCTAAGTACGCTGTCCACTAAATAAATGTACAATAAGCATCTACTATCAAATAAATCAAGCTTTGCTAATAGAAACTAGTTTAAAGAGTATATTCCTCACTGGAAAACATAAATCCACCAGGCTACAATGAGCTACGTATCTACCTTTCGGTTTTCCGCTAAGTACGACTATGCTGTTCAAAGTTTAAGGCCAAAGGCAACAAGCCTAATCATTAAATACCTGTCAAATAAGGAGTAGCACCATGTTAGCCCAACAGTGCTACTCAATAATAAAGCTGCCCCTTCGGCAATGGGGAGGCGCTGGCATGCACGGATGCGCAGAGCGATCATGCCGTGCTTGAACTTAGCGAAGCGATCTCATGAATACCATTGAATAATCATTATTCTATTCATAACTTTTTGGTTACCTTTTTCTTTCAGAGAAAAAGGTAAGACATGAATTATATGTAAGAGATTGCACCTAAACCATCTGCGGTGTTCACAGCTTCTAGAATAGATTTGTTCTAAGCAAAAACTTATTTAGTTGACACTGTACTAAGCTGGACTTTAGCAATTAAGCAGCCCTTGTAATCAAGGTTGTAAGCTGCTCCCAGAGCTGCTTTGGAATTAATATCATATCCTTGTTTGGAGTACATGTCTCATTATTTGCTTGTTTGTACATAGAGCTTCTGACGGCAGCAATGGCATCTGAAAAGGTAATATGTTGCTTATGGTACCAGGCGGTCTGCTCCATGTGCAATACCTGCTGCTTATAGAGTTGATCTGCCCACAGTGTTACTATACTGAACAATCCCAGCAGCACCGGGGTGGTGCGGGCAATTGCCTCATCACTCCACTGCCTTTGGGTTTCTACCCCCAGGTGCGCTCTCGACTCTTCCAGGGTCACTTCCACCGTCCAGCGCCTGCTGAAATACTCCAGGATCTGCTCGCTACTCAGGGCTGCATCGGTACACAGCAGGGCTTCCGGCTTCTTTTTGCCTGTCTCCTCTTTGATCAGCACCCAGCGGATAGCAATGGGAGTAACCCCCACATGATACCACAGGGCTGTACCGGTGGCCACCAGTAGCTGCTTGTTCTTTTGCCCATACCACTGTGCCATAGTGAGCGACTGCCACTGAGTAGCCTCCTGCTCCAGGCGTTGGCTGAGCTTAGGCTGCGGTGCTCCTTTTTTAGGAGTAGGTCCTCTTTGTCCTGGTCGCCTCTCGTGGGAGCCGGATCATACAGGGCTGCCCGCAGCTGCAGCCGGGTAATAAAGCAGACCTGATGCTGAACGGCTTCCAATAGCTCCAGCACGGCATAGCTGCTGTCGGCCACGATGATTAATACCCGGTCGGGCAGCCAGCGCCTGAGCAGCAGGATCATCTGGCGGGCCCACTGCGTAATCTTCTTATGACGTTTGCCCTGCTGCGTACAGTAGTGCTCTGAAGGAGCCAGTACACTCAGAAAAGGCAAGGCCCAGATGCGGTCAGCCCAGGATACCCGGCATAGCAGCATCATACACATCCAGCGCAGTCCGCTGCATTTGACCAGGTAGTTTTGTGAGGAACGCACCGGGTCACGGTAGATGCCTTTGGTCTTGATCTTAGCCCCGGTTCTGCGTTCAATGGTCTCATCGATGCCTACGACCAACGGCTCCCCAGGGGTGGTAAAACACGCCAGCACTGAGTGCAGCAGGATCCGGAGGCTTTCAGAGCAGACCAGTGAACCAGGCTTAAGATACGATGGTATTTGTGAAAGTTGGGTTCCTTGGCCAAGCCACAGAAGCGCAGGGCAGCACAGACCGTATGCCTGCCTACACTCAGCAGGGCACCCATGAGCAGCACTTTGACATGCTCAAATACTTTTTTGGAAAATAAGGTTCTAAATGCTAATATTACAGTTGAACCTTCTGTAGGCATCGTTTGCATCTGCTTTGAGTTTTGTCACTATAAAGTTAGCTGCTTTCCTTGCCAATGGAAGGTTCTTTCTTTTTACTTCTTCATAGTTCAAAATGCAAAGTCGAGCTAAGTGCATTATGGTATTATTAAATATTTTCATATCCATAGCACTTTGCAAGAAAAAAGCAGGTCAAAGAGACCTGCTTGAATGTTTTTCCTTCTTTCTCTGCCAGATGCTGTAGATATTTCTAAGCGTTCCACGCTTCCATCACCTGCTGCGTATGATTCTCCGTATCCGGCTTTTCAATTATTTTCTTGATAATCCCGTTTTCATCAATCAAAAACGTAGTACGTATGATGCCCAAATATTTCTTGCCAAACATCTGTTTTTCGCCCCATACCCCATATTCATTCACAATTTTCTGGTCTTCGTCTGCAATCAGCGGGAAGGGAAGTCCGAACTTCTGTTCAAACTTCTTGTGGCTTTTTACATCATCGGCGCTTACGCCTATTACTACATACCCAGATTTTATCAGTGAGGTCACCGAACTCTTCGGCACGCGCCTGCCCATCGTCGCCGGCGGCCTGATGTGGCTCGCCGATGCGGACTATGTCGCCGCCGCGTCGCGCGCCGGCATCATCGGCTTCATCACGGCGGCGAGCTTTCCCGAGCCGCAGCGCTGCGCGCGGAAATCCGGCGCTGCCGCGACCTGTGCGAAGGCGGCCCGTTCGGCGTCAACGTCTCGATGCTGCCGAAGCTCGTTCCGGCGAGAAGACGCGGGACGTGTTCGAACTCATCGTCGATGAAGGCGTGAAGTTCGTCGAGACCTCCGGGCGCAATCCGGAGGAATTCATGCCGCTTCTGAAGCAGGCCGGCGTGAAGGTGCTGCACAAGGTGCCGGCGGTGCGGTTCGCGGTCAAGGCGGCGTCGGTCGGCGTCGATGCGGTCGCGATCGTCGGTGCCGAATGCGGCGGACATCCGGGGCTCGACATGGTGGGGTCGTTCGTCAATGCCGCGTGGGCCGAAAGCCAACTGGACATTCCCTACCTCATCGGCGGCGGCATCGGGCGCGGCTCGCAGCTCGCCGCGGCGCTCGCGATGGGCGCCTCGGGCGTGGTCGTCGGCACGCGCTTCGCCGTGGCCGAGGAGATCTGGGCGCATGACGACTACAAGCGCCGGCTGGTGGAAGCCGGACCGACAGATACGGATCTGTGCATGCAGTCGGTGCGCAACACCGTGCGGACGCTGCGCAACGAGACCACGGAAGCCGTCAAAGCGCTCGAGGCGCGGAACCCGGATGTGACCATTCAGGACCTGATGCCGATGGTGGCGGGCAAGATCGGCCGCAATGCGTACGTCACGGGCGACTGGTCGAAGGGCCTGCTCTCGGCAGGGCATCGCTGGCGTTCGTCGATCGGATCGAACCGCTTGCCGACATCGTAAGCCGGTTCGAAAGCGACATGCGGCAGGCGCTGGCGCGCGTGGCTGTCATTGAACATGGTCATGGACGCCGCATCGGTCTGTCGGCGTTGATCATCGATCAAGGAGAGCGAGGTGAAAGTACTTGGTGCCAGTGAAAAGCGTGGTCGACTACAACGTGAAGGTCCGCGTGAAATCGGATGGCAGCGGCGTCGATATCGCGAACGTGAAGATGTCGATGAATCCGTTCGATGAGATCGCTGTTGAAGAGGCGGTGCGGCTGAAATGAAGCGGGGGTGGCGACTGAAGTCGTCGCCGTGTCGTGCGGCGTGACGCAATGTCAGGAGACGCTGCGCACGGCGATGGCGATCGGCGCGGATCGCGGCATTCTGGTCGAATCGACTGAGGAATTGCAGCCGCTGGCGGTGGCGAAGATTCTGAAGGCGCTGGTGGATAAGGAGCAGCCTCAACTCGTCATCCTCGGCAAGCAGGCCATCGACGACGACTCGAATCAGACCGGTCAGATGCTCGCCGCGTTGGCTGGGCTGCCGCAAGCGACGTTTGCATCGAAAGTCGTGGTCGCCGACGGCAAAGCCACGGTGTCGCGCGAAGTCGATGGCGGTTCGGAAACACTGTCACTGAAGTTGCCCGCCGTGATCACCACCGACTTGCGCCTGAACGAGCCGCGCTACGTGACGCTGCCCGAACATCATGAAGGCCAAGAAGAAGCCGCTGGAAACGTGAAGCCCGCTGATCTTGGCGTCGACGTGACGCCGCGTCTGAAGACGCTGAAAGTCGCCGAGCCGCCCAAGCGCTCCGCCGGCGTGATGGTGCCGGACGTGAAGACGCTGGTCGAGAAGCTCAAGACCGAAGCCAAGGTGCTGTAAGAGGAGACAAGCATGACGATTCTGGTAATTGCAGAACACGACAACGCATCGACCAAGGCGGCGACGCTGAACACGGTCGCTGCTGCGACGAAGATCGGTGGCGATATTCACGTGCTGGTCGCAGGTTCGAACGCGCAAGCCGCAGCGGATGCAAGCCGCGAAAATCGCAGGCGTATCGAAAGTCCTGCTCGCCGATGCGCCGCAACTCGCCGATGGCCTGGCTGAGAACGTCGAAGGCACGGTGCTGAATATCGCGAAGGATTATTCGCATATCCTGGCGCCGGCGACGGCTTACGGTAAGAACATCGCACCGCGCATCGCGGCGCATCTGGACGTCGCGCAGATCAGCGACATCACCGCAGTCGATTCCGCAGACACGTTCGAGCGCCCGATCTACGCGGGCAACGCAATCGCGACCGTGCAATCGAGCGATCCGATCAAGGTCATCACCGTGCGCTCGACGGGTTTCGATCCGGTGGCGGCCGAAGGCGGCAGCGCATCGGTGGAGAAGATCGAAGCGGCAGCGGACGCAGGCATCTCGCAGTTCGTGAGCCGCGAGCTTACGAAGCTGGACCGTCCGGAACTGACGTCGGCGACGATCATCGTGTCCGGCGGTCGCGGTCTGGGCAACGGCGAGAACTACACGAAGGTGCTCGAACCGCTGGCCGACAAGCTCGGCGCGGCGCTCGGCGCATCGCGCGCAGCAGTCGATGCGGGCTTCGTGCCGAACGACTACCAGGTCGGACAGACCGGCAAGATCGTCGCGCCGCAGCTGTATGTCGCGGTCGGCATCTCGGGCGCGATCCAGCACTCTGGCCGGCATGAAGGACTCGAAGGTCATCGTCGCGATCAACAAGGACGCGGAAGCGCCGATCTTCGGCGTCGCCGACTACGGCCTCGTCGGCGACCTGTTCACGGTCGTGCCGGAGCTGGTGAGCGAAGTGGGATAACCACTATCTGCGTGCCGACCGCACCGAGACGCGGCGGCCCGCGCCCGTTCAATAAGAAGCGCTGTTGAAAACAGCCCGAGAGGCCGTGCATCGAGCCGCCAAAGCTCATTCCATTCGTCGCCAAAGCGACGTCAGCAGGTAACGAGTAACAAGGCAGGAGACAAAGACATGCAGCAGACCCATATCGATTCAATCAAGGCAAGCCCCGCGTACAGGCGGCTCGTCGCGTCACGCCGCCGCTTCAGCTTCACGCTGACCGCGCTGATGATCCTCACCTACTACGGCTTCATCCTGTTCGTCGCGCTCGCGCCGCAAGTGCTGGCGCGTCCGCTGTATGCGGGCGCCACGACGAGCATCGGCATCGTCGCGGGCGTCGGCATCATCCTGATCGCGGTGGGCCTGACCGGCTGGTATGTGCTGCGCGCGAACCGCACGCTCGATCCGCTCGATGAGCGCGCTGCTCGCCAACGCCCGGCAAGGAGACTGATCGATGAAACTCGTTCGCCTTCTTGTCGAGCGCGGGCCTCGCCTCGATGGCCGCGCTCGCTCACGCTTCCTCCATCGAAGGCCCGGTGCCGGATCATGTCGAACTGAATCCCGTCGCGATCGGCATGTTCCTGCTGTTCGTGCTCGTCACGCTCGGCATCACGCGCTGGGCATCGCGCAGGACCCGCACGACCAAGGACTTCTACAGCGCGGGCGGCGGCATCTCCGGCTTTCAGAACGGGCTCGCCATCGCCGGGGACTACATGTCCGCGGCATCGTTCCTGGGTCTCTCCGGCATGGTGTTCGTGTTCGGCTTCGACGGCCTGATCTATTCGATCGGCTTTCTGGTCGGCTGGCCGTTCGTGATGTTCCTGCTCGCCGAACCCTTGCGCAATCTCGGCAAGTTCACGTTCGTCGATGTGGTCGCCTACCGCTTCGAGCAGGCGCCGATCCGCCTGCTGACGGCCAGCACGTCGCTCGTCGTCGTGATCTTCTATCTGGTCGTGCAGATGGTCGGCGCGGGCAAGCTGATCCAGTTGCTGTTCGGCTTGCAGTACTGGATGGCGGAAGTCATCGTCGGCGCGCTGATGGTGGTCTACGTGTTCTTCGGCGGCATGACCGCGACCACCTGGGTGCAGATCATCAAGGCCGTGCTGCTGCTGTGCGGCGCGACCTTCATGGCGGTCACCGCGCTCGCGCAATTCGGCTTCAGTCCGGAGGAGATGTTTCGCCGCGCCGTGGACGTTCATCCCGGCGCGCTCAGCATCATGGGACCGGGCAAGCTGCTGAAGGATCCGCTCAACGCGCTCTCGCTCGGCATCGCGCTGATGTTCGGCACGGCGGGCTTCCCGCATATCCTGATGCGCTTCTTCACCGTGCCCGACGCGAAGGAGGCGCGCAAGTCCGTGTTCGTCGCGACGGGTTTCATCGGCTACTTCTATCTGCTGACCTTCATCATCGGCTTCTCGGCGATCGCGCTGCTCGCGCAGCATCCCGAGTTCTTCAAGGCCGGCGCCGACGGCCACTTCAACCTCACGCGCGACCTGCTCGGCGGCTCGAACATGGTCGCCGTGAAACTGGCGCAGGCGGTGGGCGGCAACCTGTTCTACGGCTTCATCGCCGCCGTGACCTTCGCGACGATCCTCGCGGTCGTCGCGGGACTCGACGCTCTCCGGCGCGACCACGGTGTCGCACGATCTCTACGCTTGCTGGCTCGCGCGCGGCAAAGGCGAACGAAGCACGCGAGATGCGCATCTCGCGCATCTCGACGCTCGATGCTGAGCATCATCGCGATCGGGCTCGGCATTCTCTTCGAGCATGTCAACGTGGCGTTCCTGGTCGGCCTCGTGGCGGCCGTCGCGGCGAGTGCGAATTTCCCGGTGCTGGTATCGTCGATTTTCTGGCGCGGCATGACGACGCGCGGCGCGGTCGTCGGGCGGCAGTCTCGGGCTGGTTTCGCGCGGTGCTGCTGACGCTGTTCTCGAAGTCGGTATGGGTCGACGTGCTGCATCAGGCGCACGCGCTCGTGTTCCTCGACAATCCCGCGCTGGTTTCCGTGCCGCTCGCGTTCGCGGGCATCTGGGTCTTCTCGATGCTGGATCGCGGCGTACGCGTGCGCAGCGGAGCGCGAAGCGTTCGCGCTGCAGGAGTTTTATGGGCAGACGGGCATTCTGTCGGCGAAGGCAGTGGACCATTGAATCATCTGACGATGTCGCTTGCGGAACGACGGCTCTCTTGTTGGGCCGTTCTTTTTCGGGTGGATGGCTGACCGGCTCGGCCGACGCCCAGCGTTGATAGCGTTTCTGTTGCTGCAAGCGGGGATGTCGCCATCTATTTGCTCGCGCCGATAGGAGCGACCGTCACTATTGTGCTCAGTTTCTTCATGGGCGCGTTTCAGGCCGCGCTGGCGTCCGGCATGCTCCCGACTTTTGCAGAATTATTCCCGACCAACATTCGGGCCAGTGGAGGACCCGCGCCCGGGTCGGCGCGGGTCCTCCCTTGTCACTCGGGAGGCGCTCAACCTCCCAGTTTTCCGACCGGGCCGTCAAGAGGTTCCTGTGCCCGCACGCCATTCGCGAATCTGGAAATAGCCGTCGTGCAAATCCAGGGCACGAGTTTTCCCGAGAGGTTGAAGTCTTTCTCCAGCGCGGACGGCGACCGATCACTCGTTAGGAAAATCCGAAGGCCCACCGCGACCGCAATGGTCGCAAGGAAACAATTCACCAGTCAGACGAGGGTGGTCCAGACGCCTCGCCCGGGAACCAGCGGGTCGTTGACGGAGTGTGACGAAACTTATCTTCCATCGTGCCCGCTTTGATCTTCCGATCTTCGTCATAGTCCGAGTTCCTCAAGGCTGCCGCGATCTCCCGCTAGCAAAGGTAGTCACGCCATCCATGCGTGTCTTCCTCCAGCAGCCGAAAGCGCTTTTCACATCGCGGGATTCACGTGAGCTTGCCGCAGCATTATCTTCCCGCAGCCTGAAAACAAATTTTGCATCGCAAAAATTGCCACGT